>NZ_CP039695.1:987500-2187500 GCF_005145025.1 Novosphingobium sp. EMRT-2
GGGTCACTTGCGATTTTTCTGAAGTTCATAATTGCGAACTTTTCATATCAGCGAATTTGGGGCATGGAGGTTTCACACCAAGCACCTCGCACGGGAGAGTCTCCATCCATGTCGCAAAATCTTGAACAGCTGCTGCAAGGCCAGGCCGATGTCGTCGGCTTCCTGCGCAACCAGCAGGTCGGCCCCAACGTCTATCCGGGTGTGCCGGCTGAATATTCCAACTGGCGCGCGGAACAGTGGGCCTGGGGCCACACGGCGGTTCTGTACAACCAGTCGTATCACATGGTCGATCTCGCGGTGCGCGGACCCGATGCGTTCAAGATGCTGGAATATCTTGCGATCAACACCTTCAAGGGCTTCCAGCCCGATCGCGCCAAGCAGTTCGTGCCCTGCACGCCCGATGGCTATGTCATCGGGGACGTGATCCTGTTCTATCTCGACGAGAACGAATTCAACCTCGTCGGCCGCGCGCCATCGATCGAATGGGTCGAATACCACGCCGCCAGCGGCAACTGGAATGTGACCGTCGAGCGGGACGAACGCTGGGCAATGCGCAACGACGGCAAGCGCAATTCGTATCGCTTCCAGATTCAAGGCCCCAACGCGATGAAGATCATCGAAAAGGCCACGGGCAAGCCGGCGCCCGAACTGAAGTTCTTCCACATGACCCGCATGACGATCGGCAGCCGCGACGTGCGCGCCCTGCGCCACGGCATGGCCGGGCAACCCGGCTTCGAACTGTTCGGCCCCTGGGAAGACTATGCCGCCGTCCACGGCGCCCTGGTGGAAGCGGGCAAGGACTTCGGCATGGCGCTGGTCGGCGGCCGCGCCTATTCGTCGAACACGCTGGAATCGGGCTGGATCCCCTCCCCGCTTCCCGCGATCTATACCGGCGAGGCGCTGAAGCCCTATCGCGAATGGCTCTCCGCCAATTCCTATGAAGGCAAGTGCTCGGTCGGCGGCAGCTATGTGCCCGACAGCATCGAGGGCTACTACACCAATCCGTGGGATCTCGGTTACGGGCCGTTCGTGAAGTTCGACCACGAGTTCATCGGCCGCGCCGCGCTGGAAAAGATGGCGGCCGGCCCCAAGCGCACCAAGGTGACCCTGGCACTCGACAACGAGGACGTGATGCGCGTGCAGTCCTCCGCCCTGAGCAAGGGCGAACGGGCCAAGTTCATGGAATACCCCAGCTCGGTCTATGCCATGCACCCGTTCGATCTGGTGCTGAAGGACGGCAAGACGGCCGGTATCTCGACGTGGATCGGCTACAGCGCCAATGAGGGCAAGTTCCTGACGCTGGCCATGATGGAACCCGGCTTCGAAACCCCCGGCACCGAAGTATCGCTGCTGTGGGGCGAACCCGATGGCGGCACCACCAAGCCGACCGTCGAGCCGCACGTTCAGACCGAGATCAAGGCGGTCGTCGCCTCGGTGCCCTATTCGGAAGTCGCCCGTGACAGCTATGCCGAAGGCTGGCGCACCCGGAAGTAATTCCGCGCAAGCCTGAAGTGTGAGCGCCGGCCCTCCCCGACAGGGCCGGCGCTCTTTTTCTGCCCGAATTTAGTTTTTAAACCTAACAATACGTGGCATGGTCGTTGGCGAAAAGAGGACGTCCAGGAGAGCAACCGGCATGGCCGCGAACAACACCATCACCTTCTATGACCTTGCCCTTTCGACGGGCGCCACGATCAGCCCGTTCGTCTGGGCGACCAAGTATGCTGTCAAGCACAAGGGCTTCGAGCTTGACGTCGTGCCCGGCGGCTTCACCGGCATTCTCGAACGCACCGGCGGCAAGACGGAGCGCCTGCCCGCGATCGTCGACGACGGGGAATGGGTGCTCGATAGCTGGGGCATCGTCGAATATCTTGACGCCACCTACCCCGACCGCCCCGCCCTGATCCCGCACGAGAGCGTGGCGGCGACGTTGAAGGCGCTCGATCACTGGTTCTGGAACGCCGCCGTGGGGCCGTGGATGTTCTGCTTCTGCGCCGATTACCGCAATCTTTCGCTGCCGCAGGACCATGCCTACGTCACCCATTCGCGCGAGAAGATGCTGGGCCGCAAACTGGAAGACGTGCAGGCCGGGCGCGAGGAGCGGCTGCCCAAGATCTCCGCCGCGCTGGAACCCTTGCGCGCGGCTCTTGCGCAGCACCCATGGCTCGGCGTCAGCGCTCCCAACTATGCCGATTTCCGCATCATGGGCGGCATCCTGTTCACGGCGTCGGTATGCCAGACCCCGGTGCTCGCCGAGGACGACCCGCTGCGCGACTGGATCGAACGCTGCCTCGACCTTTATGGCGGACTGGGGCGACACCCGGGGCTGTTCCCGCTGTTCGGGCTGAAGCAGCGCGAGGGCGATCCCGACCTGTTCAACCGCCAGGCGGGACAGGGCGGTATCTATAAGCGCAACACCGGCCCGGAATCGACGCGCGCCGAAACGCAGCGAATCACCGAAGGCATGGCTGCCGCCTGAGGCATCGAGCACGATCACAGCACCCGGAGGGCGCGAACCATGCCCTCCGTTGTGGCGATCGACGGGCAAGGCGCTCACTCTGGCCGTAACCTGTTGCATTGCGTGGCAAGAATTGCACGCCCCGTCGCACCCGGGACTGTCAAAGAGAAACCTTTGCTGCTTTCGCGATTTCGTTCGATCGGTCCCGCCCGTGCGGAGACAGGTCCGGCGGATCCGGCATTTGCCTGATTCCGAACGAAATCTGAGGTCGCAGTTGTTGACGTTCTCTCGTGCTTCGCTTGATGCGCCGCTGCTGTTCGCGGCGATCTCCGCCTGCCTTTCCGCGTTGGTTGCACTGGCGCGATACAGGGAGCCGGTGCGGCTGGCGCCGTCCCGGTTGCGCGACCTGTGCGAACTCTGCGCGCTTGCGGCAGCCGCGCTGACGGCCACCGTACTTCTGGCTGGCCCTGCCCCCTCTTTGTCAGCCACGCCGCTGTTGCTCGCAACCTTCGTCTTCGCAGGCCTGTGCATGGTTTTGCGGATACGGGTGGCCCGCCTGAACAACGCCGGTATCGCCTGGCATGCCGCGCAAATTCTCGCGATGACGGTTGCGACCGGCTGGAGCGCGCTGTTCATCGGCGAAAGCGATTTTCCCGGCTGGTTCCGCATACCCGCCCTGATCGGGCTGGCGCTGGGCACGGTCGTTGCCCTGGCCGCAATGGCTGGCAGCGTCGCGCGTGACGCCGCCATTACGCATGAACGCTGGCGGCGGCCTGTATCGCCGGGCAGTGCATCGGCAAAGGCGGCGCGTGAACCCAAGGTTTCGCTCCACCTGCCCTGCTATTCCGAACCGCCCGCGGTCGTCATGGGGACGATGGATCGCCTGGCGGCGCTCGCCTATGCCAATTTCGAAGTGCTGGTCTGCGACAACAACACGCCGGACGAAGCCCTGTGGCGTCCGCTGGAGGCCCATTGCACCGCGCTCAACCGCCAGCTTGGCCGAACCGTGTTCCGCTTCTTCCACGTCGCCCCCCTCGAAGGTGCGAAGGCCGGCGCTCTCAACTTCTGCCTCGACGTTATGGCGCCCGATACCGAGATCGTTGGCGTGATCGACGCCGATTACCATGCCACGCGCGATTTCCTGTCGCGGCTGGTGCCGCATTTCGCCGATGCCGGCCTCGGTTATATCCAGACTCCCCACGATTATCGTGGCTATGCCGGCAGCCCGTGGCTGACCGCCTGCCATTGGGAATACATGCCGGTCAACAAGGTCGACTGGCGTGGCATCAGCGAATACGGCGGCGCGTTCACCATAGGCACGATGTGTCTGCTGCGTGCGCAGGCTCTAAGGGACGCCGGCGGGTGGGCCGAATGGTGCCTTACCGAGGATTCCGAAGTTTCGGTCCGGATGCGGGCTGCCGGATGGCACGGGCTCTACTTCAGCGAAACGTTCGGGCGCGGGCTGATCCCCGAAACCTTCGACGATTACCGCAAGCAGCGGTTCCGCTGGACCGCCGGCCCCGTGCAGCAGTTGCGCCGCCACTGGCGGCTGTTCCTGCCGCGCCCCATCGCGGGCACGCTGCCGGGCTGGTCGAAGCTGCTCGAAGTGTTGCGGTGCGTCGCCCCGTTGCAGCGCGTGGGCGCGCTGATCCTGATGCTGGCCGGCACGGTCTTCATGGGCCTTGCCCAATCGGCCCGCGCCGGCGATCCGGTGGACATCCCCAACGTGGTGTGGGCGCTGATGCTTCTTGGCGGAATGACCTGGTGCGCGCGCACGGCGCATCGCTACCGCCTGTCCGGCTGTCATGAGCCGCGCGACATGGTGCTCGGCGAGATCGCCCGTGCCTCGCTGACCTGGATCGTGCTGCTCGGCGGCGTGGCGGGGCTTTCCCGTCGTCCGCTAGCGTGGCGCCGCACGCCCAAGTTCGCCGTAGCCGCGTCGCGCCGTTCGCCCTTCGCCGATACGGTGGCGGAAACCGTACTGGGCGCGCTATTCCTCGCGCTGACGATAACGATCCTCGCGATCGACACCGGCTGGGGAAGCGAGACCGAATGGCTGCTGGCGCTGCAGCTTGCCAGCCTGTCCGCCGCGTTCCTGTGCGCCCCGGTCATGTCATGGCTGGCGCAGCGGCATGCCCGGCTGGCTTCGCTCGCCAATCACAAGCAAACGGCCCACAAGCCGGCCGGAAGCCTGCACATCGGACCGGTTTCGGCGCCCGTTCCGACTACGCTTCCCTGATCGCGTCTGCGCTGCGCTGGAGCAATATCCTGATCCGCTGTTCCAGCGCCGGATCGAACCGGACCGCAGGCACGGCCACGCTGAACACGCCGATCTGCCGGTCGCCCAGCCTGGCCGGCACAGCCACCCCGCAGATGCCAAGCGTGGCCCGCTCGCGCGCGGTGCAGAAGCCGTTTTGCCGAATCTCGGCAATATCGGCACGCAGATCAGCCTCCGAAACGCGCGTTTTCGGCGTCAGTTGTTCCCGTTCGCTTCGCGCGAAATAGTCCGCCAGTTCTGGCTCGGCCATCCCCGCCAGCAGAACCAGCCCGCCGGCCAGCCCGTGCAACGGCTTGCGCGTGCCGGGATCGATCGCATAGCGCAGCGCCTGGTCGCTGGCTTCGGTCACCAGCGCCTCGGCATCCCAGCCGGCGCGGATCATGAACGACGACGTCTCGTTCAACTCGCTGCGCAAGGCGCGTACCAGCGGCGTCACTCTTTCCGCCAGCGAAAGCGAGGACACGGGCGCGCGCAGCCGCTCCAGCCCCGGCCCCGGCAGATAGCGCCGTCCTTGCCGGGCCAGGTATTCCCGCTCGGCCAGCGTCGCCAGCAGATAGGACAGGCTGCTGACGGGAATCCCCAGCGCCGCCGCGATCTCCTGCGCGATCACGCCCTGCGGATGCGCCACGACGAACTCGATCACATCGAGCGTGCGCATCGCGGACTTGACCGGGGCGGCAGCGCCCGCCTGGCTGGCGCTCATGCCGTTACCCCTTGAACGTCAACGATCCGCGCCGCTCGGCAAAGCGCCATCCGGCGGCGGTCAGGCAGAAGCGATCGTGGAACGAACCCACCAGCGGCGGCCCTTCCCCCGTGAACAGCAGCATCGCCGACGTGCCCCGCGCGGTAGCCGGCCCTTCAACGTCGATCACCACGTTGGAGCAGACGTGCCGCGTGGTTCGCGGCGGGCGCGCCTTGAACGCCGCCAGGATCGCCTCGCGCCCCACGACCGGCTGGTCCGGCGCGGTCGGGCGGACCATCACGCCATCCTCGGCATAGAGCGCGGCCACCTCGTCCCAGCGCGCCTCGTCGTTGAGGTTGGCGTAAAGCGCGATCAAGCGGGCGCAATCGTGCTCGACGGCCCGGCGATCATCGGGGTTCATACCTTGCTCCCTGTTCGCCGTCAGAGACGGCCGGCTCACATACGGGTCGCCGCGATGTCCGCACCTTCGCGCAGCGACCGAAGCTTGCGCCATGTCACGATCGGATCGATCTTGCCATAACCGGCAAACGTGCCGAAGCCGCAATCGGTGCTGGCGACAACGCGTTCCGGGCCAACGAATTCGGCAAAGCGCTCGATCCGCTGGGCGATCAGTTCAGGATGCTCGATATAGTTGGAGCAGGTGTCGATCAGGCCCGGCGCCAGCACCTTCCAGTCGGGCAACTTCGCGTCCTTCCACACCTTCCACTCGTGTTCGTGGCGCGGATTGGCGGCCTCGAACAGCACCGTGGCGGGGCGCGCCTTCAGCACGATGTCGATCACCTTTTCCAGCGCGATGTCGTGATCGTGCGGCCCTTCGTAGTTGCCCCAGCACACATGCATCCGCATCCGCTCGGGCGGGATATTGGCCGTGGCGGCGTTCAGCGCCTCGACGTTCGCCGCCGCGACCTTGAGGAAGTCTTCCTCCGCCATATCCTGGTAGCCGGTATGGCGCGACATCGCGAGGTCCGGGCAGTCGAGCTGGAGGTAGAACCCCTCGCGCACGATCGTCTCGTATTCCTCGCGCATCGCATCGGCGAGGTCGGCCAGATAGGCCTCGTGGCTGGGGTAGTGGCGGTTCACCTGAAACGCGGTGATAAGCCCGGGCGAGGCGGCGTTCATGAAGGCTTCGGTATCGGGTGCGCCATGCTTGGCGAGCGCCGACTTGAAGCGGCGGATATCCTCGTGCAGCGGATCGAGCGTTACCAGCTTCACCGGACCGATGCACGACGCCCGCACGAATTCCTGGCTGCCCATGATCGCCGAAAGCTTCTTGGCGAGGTTGGGCACTTCGGCAAGGTCGGCCGCGGGCTTGCGATCGATATGGCCGCCAAAGCCGGACAGCCGCTCGATCATGTAGGTCGAATAGCCAACCTTGCCCAGCTCACCATCGCTGACCACGGACACGCCGGCTTCGACCTGCGCCTTCACCGCCGAATCGACGGCGGCGGAAACCTTGGCGTCGAACTCGGCCGCGTCGTAAGGCTGGCCGCCATCGCGCGCCAGCAGCAGCGGCGTGAGTTCATCGCCGCGCGGCAGGCTTCCGACGTGCGTGGTCTTGATCTTGGCCATGCGGCTCTCCCAATGCTCGATCAGTTCATATTCGTGAAAACTTCATAGCAAGGAACAGGCGCGACGCAAGCGGCCTACGGCGCGATCACCGCCCGGATCGCGCGCGCGGCATCGGCCAGCGCCGGAGCCTCCGGCAGATCGGGTTCGTCGAAGATCAGTTCGATCGCGGCATATCCCAGATCCACGCAAAGCCGCGCCCGCGCCTCGGTAGACTGCGGGTCCTGCCGGGGGTCGAGCGCGAGCACGCGCTCCGCCAGCGCGTGCGCCACGGCACGGTGCGAGGCGATGCGGATCGGCGCGAGTTGCGGCACCGCCCGCAGCATCCGCATGATCCACGCCCCGCCCGGCGTGGCGCGGGTCAGGGTGACATGCGCCTCCAGCACGGCGGCGATGGCGGCTTGGTCCTGTTCGGGGTCCAGCACCACCAGCGCATTCTGCGCCATCATCAGCCGTTCCCCCAGGGCAGCCAGCAGCGCGTACTTGTCCGGGAAGTAGTGGTAGAGCGTCGGCGGACTGACCCCGGCGCGCGCCGCCACCAGGTTGGTGGAAATGCGCTCCACCCCTACCTCTTCCAGCAGGCTTCCGGCGGCATCGAGCAGGCGGTTCCACGTGGCTTGCGCCCGCTTTTGCACCGGTTTTCGCCCCGACATCGCAAAGGGGATTTCGCCTTCTTCGGTCACGTTCCGATGCTCCTTGACAGAAATATAGCTATAACTAGATTTCCGGCAAGTTGGGAAGGGACATGATGGCGCGACTCGGATTGCGTGGGGCACAGGGCATGTTCGCGGCGGCGCTGCTGGCGCCGGCCCTGCTTGCACTAGCCGGCTGTGGCGCTTCCGCACCGCCGGCAAAACCGCTGACCGAAGCGCAAAGCGCCGCCCTGACCCCGGCAGACCCGCGTCTGGCCGAACTCTATGACGCCTCGTGCAAGGCCTGCCACACGGTCCGCGCTTCGACCGCGCCGCTCACCGGTGATCGCACGATGTGGGATGCCCGCTGGAGCAAGGGGCCGGACGCGCTGCTTGCCAGCGCCATCCAGGGCAAGGGCGCGATGCCCGCCGGTGGCCAGTGCCTTGCCTGCACGCCCGACGATCTCAAGGCGCTGATCCGGTTCATGACCGGCCGCGAGAAGGAATAGGAACCATGGCGATGCTCACGCGCAGGAAAGCCATTCTGGGAACGGTGGGCGTGCTGGGAGCCACGGCGGGCGGCCTCACCGCACGGCGAGCATGGCTCGATCGCGAACCGGCCGCCCCGCCCGCGCTCGACGGATCGGGCCGCGTGCTGTGGACCAACTGGTGCGGCCTTGAACATGCCTATCCGGAGCGTCGCCTTGCGCCCGCCAGCGAAGCCGAACTCGCGCAAGCGCTGCCCACCGCCCCCACGCCCATCCGCCCGGTCGGCGCCGGGCACAGCTTCACCGCGCTGGTGCCCACGTCGGGCACGATGCTCTCGCTCGACCGCATGGCGGGGCTGGCCGGGCATGACGCCGCCACGCATTCGGCCCGCGTCCTGGCAGGAACGCGGCTGGCCGTGCTCGGCCCCGCGCTGGCCGCGATCGGGCAGGAGATGCCCAACCTGCCGGACATCAACAAGCAATCGCTGGCCGGCGCGCTCGCCACCGGCACGCACGGTACCGGCAAGGGGCTGACCGCGATTCACGGCGGCGTTACCGCGCTGCGGCTGGTCACCCCCGATGGCACGGTGATCGAAGCCGCGCCCGATCACGAACCCGAGGTCTTTCACGCAGCGCGCGTGGGCCTTGGCGCGTTCGGCGTGCTGACCGAAGTGACCTTGCGCAACCAGCCGCTGACTCGCGTGCGCAAGGAAGTGCGGATCGTCGATACCGAGGAACTGCTCGGCCAGTGGCCCGCGCTCGCAACGCGCCATCGCAACGCCGAATTCCTGATCCTGCCCTTCACCGGCAAGGCCGCGCTCATCACCCACGATGTCTCGACCGAACCGGTCCGCCCGCGCGGGCCCGATCGCGATACCGACGTGCTGATGCAGCTGAAGCTGCTGCGCGACGTGTTCGAGTTCACCCCCGGCGTGCGCAAGCGCGTCGCCGCGCACTTCCTCAAAGACGAACCGCCCGAAGTAGCCATCGACCAGGGCTGGAAGCTCCTGTCGAACGAGCGCCCCGTCCGCTTCAAGGAGATGGAATACCACGTCCCCATCGAACGGCAGGTGGAGGCACTGCGCGAAGTGGTCCGTCGCATCGAAAGCCACGCGCACGACGTGTTCGTGCCGATCGAGGCGCGGATCATCGCGCCCGACGATGCCTGGCTCTCCCCGTTCTACCAGCGCGAGAGCGGTTCGATCGCGGTCCACGCCTATTACAAGGACAGCCACCAGTTCATGTTCGACCTGATCGAACCGGTGCTGCGCGAGGCGGGCGGGCGACCGCATTGGGGCAAGCTCCATTCGCTGTCGCGCAAGGAACTCCAGCCGCTCTATCCGATGTTCGCGCAAGCCGATGCGGTGCGCCGCCGGCTCGATCCGCAGGGCCGGATGCTCAACCCCTTCCTGCGCAGGATCTTCGATGCCGCCTGAACGCAAGACATCCTCGCGCCGCGCCGTGCTCGTAGGCGGCGGCGCGATCGCCGTTGCCGGGCTCGGCGTCCTTGCCCTGCGCCCGGCGGAGACCGGCGGCGGACACGATGCCTATTTTGCCGGGCTGGCCGCCGCGCTGCGCCGCGCCGGGCTGATGCATCCCGTGCTGGTGATCGACCGGCAGCGGCTGGACGCGAACATCAGGGCCATCCGCGCGTCGGTCGATGGCGCAAAACTGCCGCTGCGCGTGGTAGTCAAGTCGCTGCCCGCCCCCCGCCTCATCGAACACGTGCTGAACGGCATGGGCAGCCGGCGGATGATGGTGTTTAGCGCCGAGATGCTGCTGCAATTGCTGCCCCTTTACGCCGATGCCGACATGCTGATGGGCAAGCCCCTGCCCGCCGCCGAATTCGCCCGCGTGATCGACAAGGCCGGGCCGCAGGCCGCCGCCCGCCCGCAATGGCTGATCGACACGCCGCAGCGGCTTTCCGAATACGCCGCGGTCGCCAAGGCCCATACCGTGCCTCTGCAGGTGAGCTTCGAACTCGATGTAGGCCTGCACCGCGGCGGATTTCCTGATGCCACGGACCTAGCCCCCGCGCTCGCCTTCGCGCGCGACAACGGCGTGCGCATCGCCGGACTGATGGGGTACGACCCCCATGTTCCCAAGATGCCGCTGCCCGATCGCGCCTATGCCGCCTCGCAGGCCGCCTACCGCGCCGCTATCGATGCCGTGCGCCACGTCGTCGGCAATGCGGCGGCGCTGACGCTGAACGGCGCCGGCAGTCCCACATTCCGCCGCCATTGCAAGGGCACCGTGGCCAACGAAGTCTCGGTCGGCTCCGCCTTCGTCAAGCCGGGCACGTTCGACTATCCCGACCTTGCCGATCTGGCGCCGGCCGCCTTCATCGCTTCCCCCGTCATCAAGGCCGTGGCGGACATGCGCCTGCCGGGCGTGGAGCCGCTGTCCGGTCTGATGCACTGGTTCGATCGCAACAGCCAGCGCGGCTTCTTCATGCATGGCGGGCACTGGCTGGCCCAGCCGGTTTCGCCGCCGGGCCTGTCCTATTCCGGCCTGTTCGGGCGCTCCTCCAACCAGGAACTCCTGCTCGGTTCGGCCCGGACGAACCTGCGCCCGGACGACCACGTCTTCCTGCGCCCGGACCAGAGCGAAGCGCTCTTTCTCCAGTTCGGGGACATCGCGGTGTTCGACGGGCACACGATCACGGAGACATGGCCCACGCTGCCGATCAGCGCCTAGAGCAGCGCATTCAGGCGATCAGGCGATCGATGAACCAGTAGCTGGCGGTAATGCCAATCGCATAAGTCGCGAGAAGCGTCGCCGGGCGCAGCGCTTGCGGGGTGAAGCGCCGCAACAGCCCGATCGCGGCGAGGCAGACCGCTACGATCACCAGTTGCCCGGTCTCCACGCCCAGATTGAACGTCAGCAGCGCCATCGGCACATCGGTTTCCGGCAAGCCGATCTCGCGCAGCGCGCCGGCAAAGCCGAAGCCGTGCAGCAGTCCGAACAGGAAGGCCACCACCCACGGCACGCGTTCGGACAGGCGCGGCGCGCCATCGCGGCGTTTCACGATCTCCACCGCCAGGAACACGATCGACAGCGCAATCAGCGCTTCCACCGGCGCCTGCGCCAGCCCGAACAGCCCCAGCGTCGTGCCGGCAAGGGTAATCGAATGCGCCACCGTGAACGCCGTGGCGGCACGCACCACGGTCCACAAATGGCCCAGCAGCAGCACCAGCGAGACCACGAACAGCAGGTGGTCGTATCCCGTCAGGATGTGTTCGACGCCCAGCACGAAATAGGTCCGCGCCACCTGCCAGCGGCCGGGTTTCGCCGCCACCTCCACCATTGGCTGCGCGGTGGTGAGCCGCTCGGCCTGAACCGGCCGCCCCAGCGGCGCCACCCGCAAAAGGGCATCGGTGAATGTGCTCTCCATGCCGGAAAGGCCGACTTTCTGCCCTTCCAGCGATCCCCGGCAAGTGACATCGCCGGTCGAGATCACGGAGCCTCCATCGAGACGGCTGGCGCGCGGGGTAATCGTGCAGAACGCCGGCAGCGCGGGCCGTGCGCGCGTGGCCAGCCCCCCAAGGATCGGTGCTTTCCACACCAGCTTCCAGTGCGCCGCGTCCTGCTGCGTCAGTTCCAGATAGCCCGGCCGCAATTCGTCCGCCCGCGCCGGCGGGCCGACCACGCACAGCACCGCGAGCAGGAGCAGGGCAAGGTCGCGCGCCGTGTTCACTTGGGCTGCTCGATCACCACGTCATAGCCGTCGACGATCTTGCGATAGGCCTCTTCCTCCGCCTTGCGCACGTTGGCTTCGTGCCAGTCGTTGGCAAGCTGCTGGCGCGCTTCGGCCACCGTCGGCGGCCTAGCCGCGATCACCGCGTCGACGCGCACCAGATGCAGGCCAAGGCCCGAAGTGACCGGCCCGGTCCATTCGCCGCGCGGCAGCTTGCGCAGCGCCAGCGCGAAGGCATCGCCGAACGTGGCGCCGATGGAATCCGCGTCCGCGGCCTCGTAACGAGGGTTGAGCGGCACCGCCTGGGCAAAGCGCGCGGCATCCCCGCCCTGCCGCAACACTGCCAGCGCATCGCGCGCGGCCGCGCGGGTGGCGGGGCTGTCGGCCCCCAGATAGAGTTGCGCGAACGTCACCTTCGGTTCGCGCGCATAGCGGCCGGGGTCCTTGTCGAGCAGCTTTTGCAAATCGGCATCGGTCGGCGTCGCCGCTTCGGCATCGTTGGTGGCGATGGCAATCATCTTGTTGCGCATCCGGCGCACCACGATCTCGTCATCCTTGTCCAGCCCCAGCCGCAGCGCCTCGCGGTAATAGACCTGCTCGTGCACGTAATCGCTGATCAGCCCGTCCATTTCCTGCGGCGTGGGCTGGCGGTGGAAGCTTTCGGTAAAGCGGTTGAGCAGGCGCGACACGACCTCCGCGTTCACCACGATGCGCCGTTCGCCCGCGTCCGGCGCGCGGCCGGCCAACAGGGCGAAGACCAGAACCCCCGCGATCATGAAATGCACCAGAGGTTCACGCAGCAGCGAGGCCGCGCGGGATCGCAGGGTCATGTCCGGTCGCCGTTACGCAGGAGTGTACCAGATCGCCGAGGTATAGGCACGTTCCTGCTGCTTGCGCGGAATGTCCGGGGTCAGGGTGAGGTGGTACTTCACCGCATCGTAGCTGACCCAGTTTGGCGTCGGGATTTCCAGCACGCGCACGTAATAGAACGCGCGCATCGCCGGATCGAACTCCGGATCGGTCCACACGCTGGCCAGTGCCGGCGCGCCGATCGAGTTGGCGTATGTCGCCCGCGTCAGGTCCACGGTATCGCCAACCGCCGGCACCTTGCCGCCCACCGGCTTGCGCTTGCCCATGTCGCTCCACACGACGTCGAAGACCTTTTCGTGCGACTTGCCGCCCTTGTCGACCCAGCCCTTGACGATCTGGACGCGATCGAGATTGGCACCGACCGGGTCTTTCAGCGCGGAAACGATGAAGCTCGGCGCGCCCGTTCCCTTGTGCCCGCCAAGGTCGCTGCCCATCGGCACGCCGCGGCGATAGCCGGCGTGGACCCAGTCGCCCTTGAGGTCGTCGCCCTTGAAATCCCAGCCGCCGAAGAAGCGCACGGTCATGCGCGGCCCGGTGGTGCCATAGACTTCGCGGCGCTGGATTGCGTCGAAGATCGAGGTGCGCGTGTTGGCCCGCGCCCACACGGCGGCATAGCCGCTCGCCAGCGATTGCCAGTTCATGCGGCCGCTGTTGATGCCCGGCACGAAGCCATCGGTGGCACGCGTCGGCCCCGGTTCGACGCCGGGATGCTTGCCCCAGAAGTTGTTGTCGTCGGCCGTCGACAGCGAACTGTGCGAATCCGTGGAGCCGATCACGCCGAACTTGTAGGGGTTCACCCCGATCGTCTGCTCCAGGATCAGGCCGCGCTTCAGCGCCTCGCGCACATAGCTGCCCGCCAGATCGCCCGGCTTGGTCGGTTGCGAATTGAGCAGGTTGTTGAGGTCCCACCCGGCCGTGCCGTAGCCCGCGAATTCATCGTTCGGTGACAGGAACGGATGGGCTTCGCTGTCTCCCTTGATCTGGGTGATTTCCACCACCGGCTCGTGCGCGGCGCGGCGGCGGGCCTGTGCCGCCGTCATCGGGCCGCCGCTGGGATCGGTCATCATGAACATCAGGCCATTGGACAGGTTGGCGTTGTGCGGGATCGCCAGCACCTTGCCCCCGGTGCTCTTCTCGTAGCCGTCCATGTAATCCCACAGCTTGTCCGGCCACAGTTCGTTGGTGGGATCGAGCGGCATGATCTTGGCAACGCGGTCCTTGTTGTCGCGAAAGATCACGTTGCGGTGCAGATTGTTGCCCCCCTGCATCAGCGTGTATTCGAAGCCGAAGAAGGCGGTGAACTTGCCCGGCTCGTTGTAGCGGTCGACGGTATCGAGGTGATCGTTCCAGATCTTGCGCGTGCGCTCTTCTGCCTTGGCGGGATCGTTAAGGCCGCCCGGCAACTTGTTCTGCGACCGCGCCTGAAGCATCTCGCCGGTCGCCTGCAACGAACCCTTCGGCCCCTGGTGCATCAGATCATACCAGCGGCGCAGCGTGGGATCGGTGATGAGCAGGCGCGGAGCATCGTAGAGCGCCTTGGTCGCGCCCAGCCCCTCGGCGTGATCGGCGATCACCAGGAAGTCCAGTGGACGCGCGAGCTTCGCCTTTTGCCCGGTGCTCGACGTCACTTCCTCGCCGCGCGCGAACCGCAACGCCTCTTCCGGCCCCAACCGGTTGCCGAAGCCAAAGGCGTCGACCGAATTGGCGGTGTGAAGATGGGTGTCGCCCCAGAAGACGCGCTCGGGAAACTCGGTTTCCACCACCTTGATCTCGGACTTGCCGGACACGGCCTGCTTGATCTTGTCGCACCCCGACAAGGAAAAGGCACTGCCCAGCAATAGAGCCGCGATGATCGCCGTGCGCCGCATGATCACTCTCCCGTTTCCCGCGCCTATTTCACTGTCACGGGTTGTTTTTTGAAACCCGAAGATGCCACACGCGGATGGATGGTCAATACGTCCGCGCCATGAATCGACACTTTTTATGCCAAAACTTTTCAACTGTCACGCCCGCTTCGTGCAGGACCGGTTCAGGCACGCAGCCCCACTTGAGTAGTAATGACACCACGGTTTTTGGAATGTAAGGCGCAGGGATGTCGTTAGAACGAGATCGTCCCTTGCTGGAGGGAGTAGAGACGCCGGTTGATTTTCGGGGCTGGCCGTTGCCGCGTTTGCGGGCATTGGCGGACGAGGTCCGGGCGGAGATGATCGCGGCGGTAGGGCAGACGGGCGGTCACCTGGGGTCGGGCCTTGGGGTGGTGGAGCTGACGGTGGCGCTGCACTACGTGTTCGACACGCCGCGTGACCGGCTGGTGTGGGACGTGGGGCACCAGGCCTATCCGCACAAGATCCTGACCGGCCGGCGCGAGCGGATGCGCACGCTGCGCCAGGGTGGTGGCCTTTCGGGCTTCACCAAGCGGTCGGAGAGCGAATACGACCCGTTCGGCACGGCGCATTCGTCGACGTCGATCTCGGCGGCGCTGGGCTTTGCCGTGGCCAACAAGCTGTCGGGCGCGCCGGGCAAGGGCATCGCGGTGATCGGCGATGGCGCGATGTCGGCGGGCATGGCCTACGAGGCGATGAACAACGCGCAGGCCGCCGGCAACCGGCTGGTGGTGATCCTCAACGACAACGACATGTCGATCGCGCCGCCGGTAGGCGGGCTTTCGGCCTATCTCGCGCGGCTGGTGTCGTCGCGCCCGTTCCTGGAGCTGCGCGAGCTGGCCAAGCGGCTGTCGCGCAAGCTGCCGCGCCCGCTGCACGAGGCCGCGCGCAAGACCGACGAGTTCGCGCGCGGCATGGCGATGGGCGGTACGCTGTTCGAGGAGCTGGGGTTCTACTACGTCGGCCCGATCGACGGGCACAATCTGGACCAGCTGATCCCGGTGCTGGAGAACGTGCGCGACGCGGCCGAGGGGCCGTGCCTGGTCCATGTCGTGACGCAGAAGGGCAAGGGCTATGCCCCGGCCGAGGCGGCGGCGGACAAGTACCACGGGGTGCAGAAGTTCAACGTCGTCACCGGCGAACAGGCCAAGGCCCCGCCGGGACCGCCGAGCTATACCGGCGTGTTCGCGCAGGCCCTGCTGGCCGAAGCGCGGCGCGATCCGGCGATCTGCGCGATCACCGCGGCGATGCCTTCGGGCACGGGGCTCGACAAGTTCCAGCAGGCGTTCCCCGAACGCAGCTTCGACGTCGGCATTGCCGAACAGCACGCGGTAACCTTCGCGGCGGGGCTTGCCGCGCAGGGGATGCGGCCGTTCTGCGCGATCTATTCCACGTTCCTGCAGCGCGCCTATGACCAGGTGGTGCACGACGTGGCGATCCAGAACCTGCCGGTGCGCTTCGCGATCGACCGTGCGGGTCTGGTGGGTGCCGACGGGGCGACGCATGCCGGCAGCTTCGACGTGACCTACCTCGCCACGCTGCCCAACATGGTGGTGATGGCGGCGGCGGACGAGGCGGAACTGGTGCACATGACGCACACCGCCGCGCTGCATGACACGGGTCCGATCGCGTTCCGCTATCCGCGCGGCAACGGCACCGGCGTGGCGCTGCCCGCGGTTCCCGAACGGCTGGAGATCGGCAAGGGCCGGATCGTGCGGGGCGGCGAGAAACCGCACGGCAAGGTTGCCCTGCTCTCGCTGGGCACGCGCCTCGCTGAGGCGTTGAAGGCGGCGGACCAGCTCGAAGCCAAGGGCCTTGCCACCACGGTCGCCGACCTGCGCTTCGCCAAGCCGCTGGACGAGGACCTGATCCGGCGCCTGATGGCGAGCCACGAGGTCATCGTGACGATCGAGGAAGGCGCGATCGGCGGGTTCGGCGCGCACGTGCTGACCATGGCCAGCGACCAGGGCCTGACGGACGCGGGCCTCAAGATCCGCACCATGCGCCTGCCCGACGTGTTCCAGGACCAGGACAACCCCGACAGGCAGTACGACGAAGCCGGCCTCAACGCCCCCCAGATCGTCGACACCGTCCTCACCGCCCTCCGGCACAACTCCACCGGCGTCGAACCCGATACACTCGAAGCCAGGGCCTGAGGAACGCGTGCCTTTACCCCTACCCTTGATGCGTGCGGTGGCACTGGCGGCGGGCATCGCCGGGCTGGCCGTTCCCGTGACGGCGGGATCGCAACAGGCCGAGGGCGTGCTGACGATCGACGTCGGCAACGTGCGCGTTGCGCGCGGCACCGTGCATATCGACATCTGCCCGCAGGCCCAGTTTCTCAAGGACAACTGCCCTTGGGCGGCGGACGCGCCCGCGCAAGTGGGCGTGACCCGGCTGGTGGTGCGGCACCTGCCGCCCGGCCGCTATGCCGCGCAGGCCTTCCTTGACGAGAACAACAACAAGGAAGTCGATCGCGCGCTGTTCGGCATTCCGAAGGAAGGCGTCGGCTTTTCGAACGACGCCAAGATCGGCTTCGGCCCGCCGAAGTTCGCGGACGCGGTATTTACTTTCAACGGTCCGTCGCAAGCGATCCGCTTCAATCTCCGCTATTTCCTTGGTGCCAAAGGCCCGCCAACAAAACGCTGACCATGCGCCCTACCCCCACCTCCCTCGTTGCGGCGAGCGTTCGCCGGCCCTGGCTCACGCTTGCGATCGGCCTCGTGCTCACGCTGGGCGCGCTGTTCGTCAACGCCCAGCGCATGGCAATGACCACCGACACGGCCGCGCTGATCTCCTCCTCGGTGGGCTGGCGCCAGCAGGAACAGCGCATGGAGGCGGCGTTCCCACAATTGCGCGACGCCATGCTCATCATCATCGATGGCGACACGCCCGAGCGCGCCGAAGGCGCCACGGTGCAACTCGCGGCGAAGCTGGCGGAAGACAGCGCCCATTTCCGCCGCGTCACGCGGCCCGACGGCGGCGATTTCTTCGCCCGCGAAGGCCTGCTCTACAGTTCGACCAACGAAGTCCGCAGCGCCACGCGCGCCATGGTCGATGCCCAGCCCCTGCTCGGCCCGCTGGCCGCCGATCCCAGCCTGCGCGGCGTTTCGGGCGCGCTTTCGACCATGCTCGATGGCGTCGATGCCGGCGAAACCTCGCTCTCCCGCGTCGGCAAGCCGTTCAAGGCGCTCGCCAGCGCGATCGACGGATCGCTCGACGGCAAGAACCCCGGCTTTTCGTGGCAGAAGCTCTTTGCGGAGGACGGCAGCGCGGTGGCGCCCCCCACGCGCCGCCTGATCCTGGTGCAACCGGTGCTCGACCATTCCGCGCTGATGCCCGGCGAAGCGGCGAGCGAAGCCGTGCAGGCGGCCGCGAAGGCGCTCTCGCTCGACGCGGCGCATGGCGTTTCGGTCAAGCTTACCGGCGAAGTGCCGCTGGCGGACGAGGAGTTCGCCACGCTGCAGGAGAACATCGGGCTGGTCGCGATCGTCATGCTGGGGGCGATGCTGCTGACGCTGTGGCTGGCCACGCGCTCGGTCAAGCTGGTCGGCGCGATCATGATCACGATCATCGCCGGGCTTATCGTCACCACGGCGGTCGGCCTGCTGGCGATCGGGCGGTTCAACCTGATTTCGGTGGCCTTCATCCCGCTGTTTGTCGGGCTGGGCGTGGATTTCGGCATCCAGATCTGCGTGCGTTACAACGCGGAGCGCGCCGAAGGCGCCGAACCGGCCGCCGCGCTGCGCCAGGCCGCCGCCGCGCTCGCCGCGCCGCTAACGCTGGCCGCTGGCGCGATCTTCCTGGGCTTTGGCGCCTTCCTGCCCACCGCCTATGTCGGCATCGCCGAACTCGGCGTGATTGCCGGCCTTGGCATGGTGGTGGCGCTGCTGTTCAGCCTGACGCTGCTGCCCGCGCTGGTCCTGCTGCTGAAGCCCGGCAGCCCGCGTGGCGACGTGGGGTTCACCCAACTCGCCCCTGCTGACCGATTCCTCGAACGGCGGCGCGGCGCGGTGCTATGGGCATTCGCGCTCGCCATGGCCGCCAGCATCGCCACGCTGCCGTGGGTGGTGTTCGACTTCAACCCGCTGCACCTGCGCGATCCCGAAGCGCCCGCCATGCGCGCGCTGGGCGACCTGACGCGCGATCCGGACCGGACGCCCAACACGATCGACGTGCTGGCGCGCAACGAAGCCGAGGCGCATCAGCTTGTGCAGAAGCTGGCCAAGCTGCCCGAAGTGGCGCGCGTGATCTCGGTCGACAGCTTCGTGCCCGAGGATCAGGCCCCCAAGCTGGCGCTGGTGCAGGATGCTTCGACCCTGCTCGACCTCACGCTCAACCCGTTCGACATCACCCCACCTCCGGGCGATGCCGAGATGCAGGCGGCCGTCTCGGCCACCGCGCAACGCTTGCAGACCGTGGCCGCCAAACATCCCGGCGCCGAGGGAGCGGACGCCCGCGCGCTGGCCAAGGCCTTCGACCGGCTGGCCAAGGCCACGCCGGCGCAGCGCGAACAGGTCAACGCCATGCTGTCGCAACCGCTCGGCGTGATGCTCGACCAGATGCGGCTGGCATTGCAGGCGGCTCCCGTCGACCGGGCCAGCCTTCCCGCAGAGATCACGCGCGACTGGATCGCGCCCGACGGCCGCGTGCGCCTGCAGGTGTTCCCCAGCGGCAACGCCAACGACAACCGCGTGATCCATCGATTCCGCGATGCCGTGGCGGCGGTGACGCCGGCGATCTCGGGCCTGCCGGTGGCGACGCAGGCCGCCGCCTCGACCGTGGCCGGCGCGTTCGTGCAGGCGGGCGTGATCGCCTTCCTGCTGGTCAGTGTGCTACTGTTCCTGGTCCTGCGCGATGCGAAGGAAGTGGCGTTCACGCTGGCCCCCGTGGTGCTGTCGATCTTCCTGACGCTCGGCAGTTGCGTGGTTATCGGCCAGCCGATCAACTTCGCCAACATCATCGCCTTCCCGCTGCTGTTCGGCGTGGGCGTGGCGTTCCATATCTATTTCGTGATGGCCTGGCGCGATGGCGCAACCGGGCTGCTGCAATCGAGCCTTGCCCGCGCCGTGCTGTTCAGTGCCTTCGCCACCGGCACCGCGTTCGGCAGCCTGTGGCTGTCGCACCACCCCGGCACGGCGAGCATGGGCAAGATCCTGATGATCTCGCTGATCTGGACACTGATCTGCGCGCTGGTGTTCGAACCGGCGCTGCTCGGCCCGCCTCGCGCGAAAGCCCAACCGCGCGCAAAAGCGAAGCCCGGTTAAGGCTGCGGCGCGGGCGTCGCTTCCGGATCGTCCAACGGATCACGCAACTCGGGCGCGTCGGACTGAGGCGCCGGCGGTTCGGGCTGTGTGCCGGTCAGTTCCGGATCGTTCAGCGGATCGGACAGTTCCGGCGCGGCCTGCTGGGGAGCGGTCGCGGCATGCCCCTTGGCTTCCTCGACCTCGGCCGCGCGATTCTGGAGATAGACCGAACGCAGGGTGGCATAGGGATCGACCGCACCATCGAACAGCGCGCGCAGATCGGCGTCCGATTCGGCGCGCAGGTCAAGCCCGCCGATGCCGCCGGTGATGAGCTGGTATTCCATCGAATTGAACGGTTTGCCCGCCACCAGGGGCAGGAGCGCGTCATCGGCCGAATTGCCCAACAGGTCGCGCAACGTGGTGGGGCCGATGAACGGCAGGAAGATGTATGGCCCCGGCCCCACCCCATAGAACGCCAGCGTCGTGCCGAATCCGTTGGGCCGATGCGGCAGCTTGAAGTCCTTGGTCTTGGCCACATCGAACAGCCCGCCGACACCGAACGTCGAATTGACCACGAACCGGCCCAGCGTTTCAACAGCCTTGCCCGGTTTGCCCTGGAGCAGAAAGTTCAAGAAGATGAAGGGCTCGGTCAGGTTGCTGAGCGCGTTGCGCAAGCCCGACCGGACCGGCCGGGGCACCACCTGCTTATAGCCCATCGCGGCCGGACGGAACACGGCGTGATCGATACCCTGGTGGATGCCGAACATCGTCCGGTTGAAGCCTTCCAGCGGATCACCTTTCGCGTGGTGACGGCGTTCTTCAGCCGGCTGCGTAGCCGGAGCCGGCGCATCCTGCCGCTGTGCCGGAGACACGAGAACCACGGGAGACGCGGACACCGGGTCTGCCGGGGCAGGCACGGCCGGCCCAGCGATTGCCTGCTGCGGCACCGATACGATCGGCTCGGCCGTAACCGGCGCGAAAGCCAGCGCCGCGGGAACAAGCAATGGCGAGATCAACTATTTATCACCTCTGGCAGCGATCGCATCCATGTGCGCAACCAGCGAACGCGCGCCACCGCGTTGCAAGATGGAGGCAAAATCGGAACGTCGCGTCGCGATCTGGCTGATCGCGTTGCGATAGAAAACATCGACGATCCTCCAGCTACCGCCATTCTGCCGCAACCGGTAGCTGATCGCGATCGGCGCCTGCTTCGGCGCATTCAGAGTCGTCCGCACCAGCTTGTCGGTACCCCGTACCTGAACATTGGGATCGATGGTGAAGCTTTCCCCGGACCAGTTATCGAAATTGCGGGCATACTGCGCCACGGTCATGCGCCGGAAAGCCGCCGTCAGCGCCTGCTGGTCGGCCGGCGCAATGGTCGTCCAGGCGGGGCCGACCGAAAGGCGGGTCATCAGCGGAAGGTCGAAGGTCCGGTCCACGACCGGGCCGATCGCCGCCGATCGCGACGGAATTGTGCCGCCGGCGCGCATGATTCTGATCAGTCCGTCGTTAAGCTGCTGCACGGTGGCGCGCGCCGGATCGACGGCCTGCGCCGAAGCCATGGCCGGCAGCAAGGGCGCGATAACCAGCGCGGCAAGGATCGGACGATGCATTTTGGACTCCTGATATTCCGGTTCGCTTATCGCGTCAGCGCGGCAGCCGTCTACCGCGAACGCACAAAGGCGGTACCTTTCTGCGAAAGAACGCTCTATGAACGGTTCGGGACCACTTTCGCGAGCTGCACCTAAGCATTATCATGTTAGCAGCCGCACAATGAATAAGGCTTTTCCGGATAATCGAATGCCAGGTCCCGTCCATTCGCTGAATATCATTCTCGCCAATCCCCGCGGCTTCTGCGCCGGGGTAACGCGCGCCATCGACATCGTGGAGAAGAGCCTCGAACGCTTCGGCGCGCCCGTCTATGTGCGGCACGAAATCGTTCACAACAAGCACGTGGTCGAACAGCTCAAGGCCAAGGGCGCGGTCTTTGTCGATGAACTGTCGGACATTCCGGCGGGTGCGATGACGATTTTCAGCGCCCACGGCGTCGCCCGCACGGTGGAGGAAGAGGCAAAGGTCCGGCAATTGCCCGTGATCGATGCCACCTGCCCGCTGGTGACCAAGGTCCATAGTCAGGGGCGGCGCTATGCGCGGGCCGGGCGGACGCTGGTGCTGATCGGCCATGCCGGGCACGCCGAAGTGATCGGCACGATCGGCCAGATCGATTCGCCGGTGCATCTGGTCTCCACCGTGGACGATGTCGCCCTGCTGCCGGTCGCCACGGATCAGCCGATCGCCTATATCACCCAGACGACGCTGAGCGTGGACGATACGCGCACCGTGATCGCCGCACTGCACGAACGCTTCAGCGATGTCGCCGGACCCGACGTGGACGATATCTGCTATGCCACGCAAAACCGCCAGACGGCGGTGCGGAAACTTGCCGCGCTCAGCGACCTGCTGATCGTCGTCGGCGCGCGCAACAGCTCCAACTCCTCGCGCCTGCGGGAGATCGGCGCCGAACTCGGCGTGCGGAGCTACCTTGTCGACAACGGCGACGATATCGATCCGGCATGGCTGGACGGTGTCGAAACCGTTGGCGTCACCGCCGGCGCTTCGGCGCCGGACGTGCTGGTGGACAGCGTGATCGCCGCCCTTGGCCGGTTGCGCTCCGTCACCGTCTCGCAACTCGATGGCGTAAGGGAAGACATTGAGTTCAGTCTGCCTTCTGCGCTACGACGTCCCGCGCCCGCGATCCCCAGGGCCGCTGAATAGGAATATTGATGAGCCTTCCGCTCTCCCAGGTCGCCCGTATCGGCGCCTATACGCTTCGCCAGCACATCAAGGGTGGCAAGTACCCCCTCGTCCTCATGCTGGAACCGCTGTTCCGCTGCAACCTCGCCTGCCCGGGCTGTGGCAAGATCGACTACCCTGACGCCATCCTCAACCAGCGGCTCAGCTTCGAGCAGTGCATGGAAGCGATCGAGGAATGCGGCGCGCCGGCGGTATCCATCGCTGGGGGCGAACCCCTGCTGCATCGCGACATGCCGCGCATCGTCGAAGGCTATATCGCGCGCAAGAAGTTCGTGATTCTGTGCACCAACGCGCTGCTGCTCAAGAAGAAGATCGACGACTACAAGCCGTCGCCCTTCTTCACCTGGTCGATTCACCTCGATGGCGACAAGCAGATGCACGACCACGCGGTCGATCTGCCCGGCACCTACGAGGTCGCGCTGGAAGCGATCGAACTGGCAAAGTCCAAGGGCTTCCGCGTGCAGGTGAACTGCACCGTGTTCGACGGCGCCAATCCCGATCGCCTGGCCGCCTTCTTCGACGAGATGAAGAGCCGCGACGTGGAGATCACGGTTTCGCCCGGCTACGCCTACGAACGCGCGGCCGACCAGCAGCACTTCCTCAACCGCGAACGCACCAAGCAGTTCTTCCGCGACGTGTTCAGCCGGGGCAACAAGGGCAAGAACTGGGCCTTCACCAATTCGCCCTTGTTCCTCGATTTCCTGGCCGGCAACCAGACTTACGAATGCACGCCGTGGTCGATGCCGCTGCGGACCGTGTTCGGCTGGCAAAAGCCCTGCTACCTGCTGGGCGAAGGCTATGTCGACAGCTTCCGCGAACTGATGGAAGGCACCGACTGGGAAAAGTACGGCGTCGGCAAGTACGAGAAGTGCTCGAACTGCATGACGCATTGCGGCTTCGAAGGCACCGCCGCCACCGACGCGATCCGCCATCCGCTGAAGATGCTGCAGATCGCGCGCAAGGGCGTGAAGACCGATGGGCCGATGGCTCCTGAAGTCGATCTGTCGAAAGCGCGCCCCGCCGACGACGTCTATTCAAGCCACGTCGAGCGCGAACTCGCCAAGATCAAGGCCGAGAATCCCGCTGCGACCAAGCGCGTCGTGAACGCGGCCTAGCGCCCGGAACGCCAGCCCGGCGTGGCGGCCCGTGCGGATCAGCGCGGGCAGTTGCGCCGGGTTCCGGGCCAGCGATGCCAGCACCGCGCCCAGCGCCACGCTTCCGTCGGGCTTCATGCCGATCTGCGCCGCCGGTGGCAGCGCTTCTTCGGCGCTATCGGAAATGACCCGCACCGCCGCGAACGGCAGCCCATGCCGCGCCGCCACGCGCGCGGCGACATGGCTTTCCATATCGACGGCCAGTGCGCCGGTTTCGGCCCGCAAGGCGCGTTTGCCCGCCACCGTCGGCGTCATGACGTCACGCCCGGCCACCGCGCCCACGACCGCTTCCGGCAGGATCGCGCGCAGCTTTTCGACTGCCGCCGAATCGCCGTCGAGCACGACCTCCCCAACCTTCAGCGCTGGATCGAGCGCTCCGGCAATGCCGCTGGAGAGGATCACGGCGGGGAACATCTCCGCCATATCGTCCAGCTCGGCTTCGAGGCGGGCACTATCCCCGCCGCCGGCAACGATGTGAAACGCCCCGCCGCGCCCGATCAGGTCCGCTTCGCGCTTCAGGCCACAGGCGACGATCCAGTTCACCGCAGCTCGGTCACATGCCGAACGCCACCTGCCGCGTGTTCGACCGCTTGAGGTTGCGATAGCGCGCCACGGCCCAGAGCGGGAAATACTTCGGGTATCCGTGATAGCGCAGGTAGAACACGCGCGGGAAACCGCCGCCGGTGTAGTATTCCTGGCCCCAGAGGCCATCAGCCTCCTGGTTTGCGACCAGCCAGTCCACGCCGCGTTCGACGGCCTCGGAATCGGCTTCGCCCGCGGCCATCAGGCCCAGCAGCGCCCAGGCGGTCTGCGACGCGGTGGACGGCGCGGGAACATGGCCCTTGCGATCGAGCGCGTAGCTGTCGCAATCCTCGCCCCAGCCGCCGTCCGGGTTCTGGATCGCCTTGAGCCAGCCGACCGCCCGCGCCACCGCCGGGTCGTCCGCCGGCAGCCCCGCCGCGTTGAGCGCGCACAGCACCGACCATGTGCCGTAGATATAGTTCACGCCCCAGCGGCCGAACCAGCTGCCCTCCGGCTCCTGCTCCTTGCGCAGATAGGCGATCGCGGCGGCCATGCGCGGGCTGTCCAGCCCCTCGCCCAGTTGCGCCAGCATCGAGACGCAGCGCGCCGAAACGTCGGCCGTGGGCGGATCGAGCAGGGCGCCATGGTCCGCGAACGGCAGGTTATTGAGGTAATCGTAGTCGTTGTCCGCGTCGAACGCGCCCCAGCCGCCGTTCCTCGATTGCAGGCCCACAGTCCACTCCACGCCGCGATCGATCGGCATCCGGTCCGCCACCTGCGCGCGATCCATCGCCATCACCACCACGGCCGTATCGTCGAGGTCGGGATAGTGCGCGTTGTTGTACTGGAACGCCCACCCGCCAGGCCGCACGCCGGGGCGTTCCTCCGCCCAGTCGCCTTCCACGTCGAGCACTTGCCGGGGCTTTAGCCAGTCGAGCGCCGCTTCCGCGCGTGCCACGTTGTCCGCCCCGCCCGCTTCCAGCATCGCGTGCGCGGCCAGCGCGGTATCCCACACCGGGGAAACGCACGGCTGGCAATAGGCTTCGTCCTCGTGGATCACGAGCAGGTTCTCGACCGACTGGCGGGCGATGGCGCGCGCCGGGTGATCCTCGGGATAGCCCAGCACGTCGAACATCATCACGCTGTTGGCCATGGCGGGATAGATCGCGCCCAGCCCGTCCTCGCCATTGAGCCGCTCGGTCACCCACGCTGCGCATGTATCGATCGCGCGCTGGTGCAGCGTTCTGGGCCAATGCCCCTCGGCCACCTTCAACACCTTGTCGAGCGCGTTGAAGCTCTTGGTCCACACCCACTTGGGGTCCGCCGCCTGCGTCTTCCGGTCGATCGGCCGGCGCGTGTAGAGTTCGTCTACCTTGATGCCCTTGGCGTTGCGCGCCACCGGCTTTTTCGCGCAGAGCACCAGCAGGGGCACGACCACCGTGCGCGCCCAGTACGACATCTTGGACAGATGGATCGGGAACCAGCGCGGCAGCAGGATCAGTTCGGGCGGCATGGTAGGTACGGCCGACCACGGCCCGGCATCGAACAGGGCAAGCTGGATGCGGGTGAAGACGTTGACCGCCTCCGCCCCGCCGGCTTTGTGGACAGCCTCGCGCGCCCGGACCATGTGCGGCGCAGCGGGATCGTCGCCGATCATCTTGAGCGCGTAATAGGCCTTCACCGTGGCGCTGACATCGAACGCGCCCTTGTGGAACAAGCCCCAGCCGTGATGCTCGGCGGACTGGGTACGCCGCAGGTAACGGCCGATCTTCGCTTCCAGCTCCTCCGCGACCGGCTCGCCCAGATAGTGCCGCAGCAGGACGTATTCGGCCGGAATCGTGCAATCGGCTTCCAGCTCGAACACCCAGTGACCATCGGCGCGCTGCGCGCGGGAGAGTGCCGAGGCGGCACGGTCCACCGCCGCGTCAACGGCAGCAAGCGGATCGGTCATTGTCGAAAGCGTTGCCATGGGCGTCCTCTTAACGTTGCGCGGCGGCAATCGCCAGCCGCGCGGCGGTCTCGCCCGAACGCAGCGCGCCCTCGATCGTCGCGGGCAGGCCGGTCTGCGTCCAGTCGCCGGCCAGGAACAGGTTGCTCCAGCGGGTCCGCGCCGGGGGTCGCTTGGCGTCCTGCGCGGGTGTGGCGGAAAAGGTCGCGCGCTTTTCCTTGACGATCTGCCATTTCGGCAAGGGCGCGGCGAAGCCATAGGCGCGCTGGATCTCGTCCCAGAAGCGCCGGGCCAGCGCCTCGCGATCCTCGTCAACGATCGCGTCGGCGGCCGAAACGGTCACCGCAATGCGGTCGGGAAAGGCAAACAGCCATTGCGCCGTCGCCCCCAGCACGCCCAGCATCGGCGGCGCGCCCGGTGGCGGCGCGATGGCGAAATGCGCGTTGACGATGGCGTGGAAGGCATCCGGCGCATCGATCTCCGGCAGCAGTGCCCGCGCAACCCATGGCGGCACGGCCAGCACCACGGTCTCGTCTGCGGCAACCGGCTCCGGCCCGCTGCCCCAGTCGAGCGCGACGACACGGTCGGCTTCCGTCACGACGGCCCGCAACCGGCGCCCCAGCGCAACCGGCGCGCCGCGCGCGGCAAGCCACGCCGTCGCGGGATCAATGAACGCCGCCGCCAGCGTGGGTTCGGCGATGCGCGGCAGGCTGGCCCTGCCCCCGCGTGCCAGCGATTCGCGCACCACACCCGCGGTCAAACGTGCCGATCCGATCGCGGGATCGGTGTTCAGCACTGCCAGCAGCACCGGTTCGAGCAGGCGTTCCCACAAGGCACCGCTGACCGGCACGCGATCGCCCACCGTCTGCTCCGCCCTGCCCGAAAGCAGGCGGCCAAGCGCGAGATAATCGGACAGCCCCGTCCCCGGCACGCGCCGGTTCTTCGCCAACACCCACCACGGCAACGCACCATCGTTGATGCGGATCGTCCAGCGCTCGCCCGTGCCAAGGTCCGCGAAGGCAAAGTCCGCCTGCGCCGGCCCGGCCAGCGGCTCGCGCGCACCGACCGTCGCCCGGAACCGCGCGACCGCCGTGTTGCCGGCAAGGACAAGATGGTTGCCGTTGTCAATCGTCAGCCCCAGCTGCGGATCGTGGTAGGACCGGCAGCGTCCGCCCGCCTGCGCCGCCGAATCCGCGATGCGCACGGCAAGGCCGGCTTCCGCCAGCCGCACGGCCGCGGACAGGCCCGCCAACCCGGCCCCGGCGACGATCGCCTTGCGCGCGCTCATCCCGTCACCAGCAGGCGCAGCACGGTCCAGATGACCGCCAGCTTGTTGGTCCGCACGCGCCGGCGCGGCGGTGCCCAGCCCACGCGCTCCATCCGCCGCAGCATGCCCGCATAGGCGTGTTCCATCAGGCGCGGCGCGATCAGGTGCCCTTTCGGCCTGGTCGCCAGCAGGGCCGCCGCCTCGCGGTAATGCCGGTGCGCCCGCGCCGCCACGCGCCGCGCCGCTGCGTCCATGCGCGGATCGGCGGCGACCTGCAGGGGCGTTTCGGGCACGATCCCCGCTTCGGCCAGCGCTTCGGCGGGAATGTAGACGCGGCCGATCGCCGCATCCTCGTCGATATCGCGCAGGATGTTGGTCAGTTGCAGCGCCCGGCCAAGATGGTGCGCCAGCGCCACGCCCGGTTCGCGCTCCATGCCGAAGATATGCACCGAAAGCCGCCCCACCGCCGAGGCGACACGGTCGCAATAGAGATCGAGTTCGGCTTCCGACGGCCAGCGGACATCGTGATCGACATCGGTTGCCATACCGTCGATCACCGCCTCGAAGTCCGCGCGCTCCAGCGCGAACCGCCTCACCGGTTCGGCCAGGAACGTCGCCTGCCCGGCATCGCCGCCGGCGTAGAGCGCGTCGAGATCGCGGCGCCACTGGTCGAGCTGCGCCCCGCGCGCCGCCCGGTCGCCTTGCTGGTCGTCGGCGATGTCGTCCACGATCCGGCAGAAGTCATAGACCGCGTACATCGCCTCGCGCTCGGCCTTTGGCAGCACGCGCATCCCGGCATAGAACGAACTGCGCGCGGCCGCGGGCGCGGCAGGCGCGGTGTTGGCGACAGCCGCGTCGCTCATGCGGCCCGCCGGAACAGGGTGGGGATCGCCGCGCCCAGCGCCATGAACAGCGCTTCGGCCTTGCCGTGGTGGACGCGCTCGCTCAGCGGATCGCGCTGTTCGAGACGGTCGCAAAGATCGACCGCAAGCCTGTGAATCACCGCGACTTCCGCCGCCAGCCGTCGATCGCGGATCATCGCGGAAAAGCCCGCCGCGTGATCCAGCAGCCCCCGCGTGCGCCGCGCCAGCCCAGCGATGATCGCGCGCAGTTCGGGGCTGGCGCGGTCCGCCGCCAGATCGTCGATCCTCAGCCCGGTATCAAGCGGGATATAGACCCGGTCGATCGTGCGGTAATCCTTCCCGCAATCCTGCAGGTGATTGACGATCTGCAAGGCCGCGCACAGCGCGTCATTGGCCGCCCACGTCGCGCGGCTTTCGCCGTGCACGTCCAGCACGAAGCGCCCGACCGGCATCGCCGAATAGCGGCAGTAGCCGATCAGATCGTCCCAGTCGGCATAGCGGTTTACCGTCACGTCGCGTTCGAAGGCGTTGAGCAGGTCGTGCGCGTTGACGGGATCGATCGACCGTTCCGCCATCGCATCGCGCAGCGCCATGGCTTCGGGTGCGCCTTCCCCGTCCAGCCCGGCGCGCAGACGCGCGAGAAGCGCCAGTTTCTCGTCCGCGCTGGCCGTCGGATGATCGGCAACGTCGTCCGCCGCGCGCGCGAAGCGGTAATACGCCATCACCGGGGGGCGGTATTCCGGTTTGATGAGCAGGCTGGCGACGGGAAAGTTCTCGTCACGATGCCCCTTGCCCGAAGCGAGGCCGGTGTTGTCCATCACGTTCCCGTAGCGGCCTGAGCCCGCCCTTTCCACATTCCGCCACGCCCCCGGCCATGCTGCCATGCCGAAAGCACCGTGCAGCCCGCGTAAAATGCCGCAATCACCGGCAAGGCAAGCCCCCACAGCGAGCTGCGCCGGTAGAAGCGGAGCATCGGCTGGAACGACAGCGCCATCAATCCCCACGCCGCCAGCCCCAGCCCGCGCGGCAGGCCATGCCCGAACAGCGCCAAGGTCGGCGGCACGCCATAGACCAGCGCCAGCCCCGCAATGGTGCCCGCCAGCAGCACCGGCGAATAGTGCAGCTGCGCATAGGCGGAGCGCGAGATCATTGCCGCGATCGGCTCGAACCCGTCATAGGGGCGAATGCTGCGCGACCGGTCGGTCAGCCCCAGCCAGACCGGCCCCTGTTTCTTGAGCAACGCGCCCAGCGTGCAATCGTCGATCAACGCGCCCCGGATCGCGGCGATGCCGCCCGCGGCCTCTAGCGCCTCGCGCCGCACCAGCATGCAACCCCCAGCCGCCGCGCCCTGCCCCGTCGGTTGGTTCACGCGGGCAAAGGGATAGAGCATCTGGAAGAAGAACACGAAGGCCGGAACCAGCATCCGTTCGGCCAGCCCCTCGCACCGCAGCTTGGCCATCAGCGTGACGAGCGCCAGCCGCCCCGCTTCCCCGCGCGTCACCAGCATCCGCAGCGTATCGGGGGCGTGTTCGATGTCGGCGTCGGTAAGCCAGAGATAGGTCGGCGCGTTTCCGGCGCGCGCCACGCCCTGCGACACGGCCCAGAGCTTGCCCGTCCAGCCTTTCGCCAGCGGTGCGCCCGTCAGCACTTCCAGCCTGTCCGAATCCAGCGCGCGCGCGATGTCGCCGGTGCCATCGCTGCTCGAATCGTCGACCAGGATCACCCGGAACCGCCCCGGATAGTCCTGCGCCACGAGGCTGCCGATCGACCGGGCAATCACGTCCGCCTCGTCCCGCGCGGGCACCACGGCGACGACTTCGGGCCACGCCGCCGGTTCGGGCGGCATGCCCCGCGTATCGCGTTCGCGCGTCAGCCAGAAACCGTGGTGCGCGAAGATCAGACCCAGCCAGATCGCCAACGACAGGCCGCCCAGCGCGAGAGCCGTCATCGGATCATGCCCGCCTGCCGGAACCATGCGATCGCATCACCGATCGCGCCCTGCCACGACCGCGCGCGATAACCGAGTTCGGCCTCCGCCTTGGCCGCCGAAAAGAACATCCGGTACCGCGACATGCGCAGCGAATCGAGGGTGAGAAACGGATCGGAGCGGCCGGTCAGCCGGCACAGCGCCTCGTTCGCCCAGGCCAGCGGATAGAGCGGCCCGCGCGGCAGGCGGACCTTTGGCGCCTTGCGGCCCATCAGTCGCGCGATCTCCGCCAGCATGTCACCCAGCATCACGTCCTCGCCGCCCAGGATATAGCGCTCCCCGATCCGTCCCCGGGCCAGCGCCAGCAGGTGCCCCGCCGCCACGTCATCGACATGCACGAGATTCAGCCCGGAATCGACGAACGCCGGCATTTTGCCGTTGGCCGCCTCCACGATCACGCGGCCTGTGGGCGTGGGCTTGACGTCGCGCGGACCAATCGGCGTCGATGGCTGCACGATCACGGCGGGCAGCCCTTCCTCGGCCACCATGCGTTCGACCAGCCGTTCGGCCACGACCTTGCTGCGCTTGTAGGCGCCCACGGCTTCGTCGGGCGCGGCGGCGTTGCGTTCGTCCACCGGGCCATCATGCAACGGCTTCAGCGTGGCGACGCTGCTGGTATAGACGATCCGGCCGACCCCGGCCGCCTGCGCCGCGCGCATCACGGTGCCGGTGCTGTTCAGGTTGTTGCGGACGATCTCCTCCGGATCGGGCGCCCACAGCCGGTAATCGGCGGCGACATGGAACAGCGTGCTCACGCCGGCCAGCGCGCGCGCCATGCTGGCCGCGTCGCGCGCATCGCCTTCCACCAGTTCGCCGCGAAAATCCGCGAGGTTGGCGCGCGGGCTGGTCGCCCGGACAAGGCCGCGCACGTGCCAACCCTCCGCCGCGAGCGCGCGCGCCACGGCAGAGCCGACAAATCCCGAGACGCCGGTTACCAGAACCAGACCGCGTGAATCGCTCATGGCATCGTCCACCATGGCATCGTCCGTATCTCGCTCGCTGCCAGCATGGCCCCTCCATATGGCGGCAAGCCGTGGAGGCAAGCCCCCGGCGCGCGCTTTCCGTATATTTCGTCGCCACAGGCGGGATCGGGCTTTCGCCGGGGTCGCCAGCGCCGGGCCGAACGGCTAGTGAGGCCGCTTATGCCCGGAGTCGCGCTCCTCCTTTCGGCCTTCGGCTGGGTGCTGCTGGCGCTCGCCATGATCGGCACGGCCTACATGGCCTTCGCGACGGGGGTACTGGCGCGCTTTTTGGCCCAGCGCTCGCCCGCCTCGCCCCGTGCCACGCCGGTCACGCTGCTGAAGCCGCTCTATGGCGCCGAGCCGAAACTGGCCGAAAACCTCGCCACCTTCCTGGAGCAGGACCACAAGGGACCGGTGCAAGTGCTGTTCGGCGTGCAAAGGGCCGACGATCCTGCCATCGCGGCGGTCCACGCCCTGCAACGGCGCTATCCCGAAGCCCGGATCGATCTGGTGATCGACGGCACGCCGCACGGCTCGAACGGCAAGGTCGGCAACCTCGTCAACATGATGCGGCAGGCCGCGCACGGCGTGCTGATCCTCAGCGACAGCGACATGGCAGTGGGGCGCGAGTATATCGGGCAGGTGCTGGCCGCGCTCGACCAGCCGGGCACCGGAGCGGTCACCTGCCTCTATCGCGGGCGCGGCGATGCCGGGTTCTGGTCGCGCCTTGCCTCGGCCGGGCCAAGCTATCAGTTCCTGGTCGGGCTGGTCTTCGCCAAGACGCGCGGGCTGGCCGATCCCTGCATGGGCTCCACCATCGCGCTTCGCCGCGAAACGCTCGACGCGATCGGCGGGTTCGCAGCCTTTGCCGATGTGCTGGCCGACGATCACGCCATCGGGCAGGCGGTGCGAGCGCGCGGCCTTGCCATCGCCATCCCGCCACTGCTGCTGGTCCACGCCTCCACCGAAACCGCGTTCGTGGAGCTGTGGAAGCACGAACTGCGCTGGGCGGCGACGGTGCGCGGAGTGTCGCCGGCAGGCTATGCCGGATCGTTCATCGGCATTCCGCTGCCCATTGCGCTGGCCGGAATGGCGATTCATCCGAATTACGGGCTTGCCATCACGCTGGCCGCGCTGGCAGTGCGGGTGGCGACGGTCCGGGTGGTCGATCGTCATGCCGGCGAGCCGACCGCTCCGCTGTGGATGCTGCCGCTGCGCGACATCGCGAGTTTCGCCGTGTTCGTCGCCAGCTTCTTCGTCCGCTCGGTTGATTGGCGCGGAACAGAACTTACAATGCTCGACAACGGGCGCGTCGCAGCGCCCTCGGAGATGACTTGACCATGATGCGTACCCTCTTCCTCCAGGCCCCCTCTTTCGATGGTTATGACGGGGGCGCGGGCGCGCGCTACCAGATGAAGCGCGAGGTCAAGAGCTTCTGGTATCCCACCTGGCTGGCGCAGCCGGCGGCGATGGTCGAAGGATCGAAGCTGATCGACGCCCCGGCGCACGACCAGACCTGGGAAGACATCGCGCACGAGTTCGACGAACGCGATCTGGTCATCCTCCACACCTCCACGCCCAGCTTCAACCAGGACATCCGCACCGCCGCGCTGATAAAGCAGCGCAATCCGAAGATCGTGATCGGCTTCGTGGGCGCCAAGGTCGCGGTCGAGCCGGACAAGAGCCTGGCCGCCAGCACCGACATCGATTTTGTCGCGCGCGAGGAATACGACTTCACGATCGTGGAGATCGCGCAGGGCAAGCCGCTTGCCGAAGTCGACGGCATCACCTGGCGCGCGCCGAACGGCACGTTCATCCGCAACAAGGACCGCGCGATGATCGAGGACATGGACGTGCTGCCCATGGTCTCCCCGATCTACCGGCGTGATCTGGACCTGACCAAGTATTACGGCGGCTATCAGCGCCACCCCTACGTCAGCTTCTACACCGGGCGCGGGTGCAAGAGCCGCTGCACCTTCTGCCTGTGGCCGCAGACGATCAGCGGCCACCGCTATCGCCACCGCACCGTGCCCAAGGTGATCGAGGAGGTGAAATACATCCTCAGGGAAATGCCCGAGGTGAAGGAGATCTTCTTCGACGACGACACGCTGGCCGACGCGCATGATTTTGTGGTCGAGCTGTCGGGCGAACTCGCCAAGCTCGGGTTCGGCCAGAAAGGCTTCGACATCACCTGGGGTTGCAATGCCAAGGCGAACGTGCCCCAGCCGGTGCTGAAGGCGATGAAGGAAGGCGGATGCCGCGTGCTGCTGGTCGGCTATGAAAGCGGCAACCAGAAGATCCTGCACAACATCAAGAAGGGCCTGCGCACCGACGTGGCGCGCCAGTTCACCAAGGATGCCCACGCCCTGGGCCTGACCATCCACGGCACCTTCATCCTCGGCCTGCCGGGCGAAACGCTGGAGACGATCGAGGAAACGATCCGCTACGCGATCGAGCTGAACCCCCACACCATCCAGGTCAGCCTGGCGGCGCCCTATCCGGGCACGTTCCTCTACAAGCAGGCGACCGAGAACGGCTGGTTCGACGGCAGCGATCACCTGCTGACCGACGGCGGCAACCAGATCGCCCAGCTCAGCTACCCGCACCTTCCGGCAAGCGTGATCTTTGACAAGGTGGAGGAGTTCTACAAGCGCTTCTACTTCCGCCCGCGCAAGATCGGCGCGATCATGGGCGAAATGATCCGCGATTGGGACATGATGAAGCGCCGTCTGCGCGAAGGCGTGGAATTCTTCGACTTCCTGCGCCGGCGCAAGGAAGCCGCCTGACCCCCGGCGCGGACCACCCACGTTGAAAAGGCTGGTGATTACCGCGGATGACTTCGGCGCTTCGGCCGAAGTCAACGATGCGGTCGAGCAGGCGCATCGCGAAGGCGTGCTCAGCGCCGCCAGCCTGATGGTGGGCGGCGCGGCGGCGCAGGACGCGGTGGCGCGCGCCCGACGCCTGCCGGCGCTGGGCGTCGGCCTGCATGTCGTGCTGGTCGATGGCCGGCCGGTGCTGCCGCCGGAACGGGTGCCGGCGCTGGTCGATGCAGACGGTTGCTTCCGCACCGACATGGTGCGCGCGGGGATCACCATCTTCGCGTCAACCGCCGCGCGGCAGCAACTGGCCGCCGAAGTGGATGCCCAGTTCGCCGCCTTTGCGCAAACCGGCCTGCCGCTCGACCACGTCAACGCCCACAAGCACTTCCACCTGCATCCGACGATCGCCGGAACCATCCTGAACGTCGGCCGGCGCTATGGCATCAAGGCGATCCGCGCGCCGATCGAACCGCGCGCCGTCCTGACCGCGATCGACGGCACGCGCGCCGGGCCGGGCATCGAACGGCTGTGGGCCAGGCTCGTCCGGCGGCGGATGCGCGCGGCCGGCCTGGCCGTGCCGGATCAGGTCTTCGGCCTCGCCTGGTCGGGCGCGCTGACCGCCGACCGCCTGCGCGGGCTGCTCGATCATCTGCCCGACGGTTTGACCGAGATCTATGCGCATCCGGCGACAGGCCCCTATCAGGGCGCCGCGCCGGGCTATCGCTATGCCGAGGAACTCGCCGCGTTGACGGATGCGCTTGCCAAGCAGGCCATCGCGCGCAATGGCGTGAGCCTTGGAAAGTTTGCCGATTTCAAGTGAGGACCACCCCATGACGACTCTCGTCCGCACCTGGGGCGAATACGATGAGGCCGCCCCTCTCCCCAAAGGCCGCGTGAAGCTGGGCAGCAAGGATCATCTCATGCTGATGAGCCGCACGCTGCTCGATACGCACGATCCCTATCGCCCCGCCGTGATCGACTGGCCCAAGCTCGATGACGAAACGCGCGACAAGATCGTTTCGCTGCCCATCTGGGACATCGCCGTGGCCACCGAGGGCCGCGCGGGCATGAACGTGAAGACCTACGCCGAATACATCGACGATCCGCTGCTCAAGGCGGCGGTGGAGATGGACGGGTTCGAGGAAGCGCGCCACAAGGTGGTGCTGGCGGACATGGTTCGCGCCTATGGCATCGAACTGGCGCCGGAGCCGGAATACCGGCGCCCGAAGGACCCGGAATTCGCGTTCATGCGCACCGGCTATTCGGAATGCATCGACAGCTTCTTCGGTTTCGGCCTGTTCAAGATCGCCCGGGATTCGGGCTTCTTCCCACCCGAACTGGTCGACACGTTCGAACCGGTGATGCGCGAGGAAGGCCGCCATATCCTGTTCTTCGTGAACTGGGTGGCATGGTGGCGGCGCAACATGCCGTGGTGGCGGCGGCCGTGGTTCGAGATCAAGGTGATCGCCGTCTGGATCGCCCTGATCCTCGAACGGATCGATACCGCCAAGGGCATGGGCAAGGACAATACCAAGGCGCAGGAAAACAACTTCACGCTGAACGGGTCCAAGGAACTGGGCGTAGAGATCACCTTCCCGGAACTGGCGCGCATCTGCCTGGCCGAGAACGACCGCCGGCTGGCGCCCTATGACGAACGCCTGATCCGCCCGCGCTTCGTGCCGGCAATGATCCGGCTGGCGCTGCGCTTCATCAAGGCGCCCGCCCTGACGGGAGAGCCAGCCTGAAATCCTGGAGCCGCCTGGGCGTTCTGCTGGCGACGGTAGCGGGGCTGGGCGTCGCGGTCTGGACGATCGGCAGCGCCGGCCTGACCGATGTGATCGGCACCGCCGCGCGGATGGGAGCCGGCGGCTTGGCGCTCTATTGCGCGTGGACGCTGGGCGTGTTCGTTTTGCTGGGCGCGGCCTGGCTCGCCGCCGCGCCGGGCGAACCGCCGCGCAGCCTGTTCCTGTTCACGTGGGCGCGGCTGGTGCGCGAGGCCGTGTCCGATCTGCTGCCCTTCTCGCAACTTGGCGGCATCTTCGTCAGCACCCGCATGCTCACCCAGACATCGATTCCCACGACGCGCGTCTATGGATCGATGGTGGTCGACATGACCACCGAGATGGCCAGCCAGCTGGTCTATACCCTGTTCGGGCTGGCGATGATGACCTCGCTGCTGATCGGCGATGGCGCGGCGGTGCGGCTGCGTCCGATGATCCTGGGCGGCACTGGCGTTATGATCGTCGTGATCCTGCTGTTCTTCACCATGCAGCGCGCGGCGCTGGACCTTGCCGGCCGCATGGCCGCGCGCTTCCTGCCGGGATCGACCGCCCTGGCCGATGTTCGGGCCGAACTGTCGCGCATCTATGCCCACCGCGCCCATGTCGCGCTGGCGTTCGTGTTCAATCTCGCCGCCTGGGTCGCAAGCGGCATGGGCGCGTGGCTGGTGCTGCACCTGATGGGCGTGCGCATCGCGGTGTGGGAGGTGCTCTCGCTCGAAAGCCTGATCTTCACGCTACGCAGCGTGGCCTTCGTCGTTCCCGGCGCCATCGGCGTGCAGGAGGCGGGCTATGCGCTGGCCGCGCCGCTGTTCGGCCTGCCCCCGGAAACCGCGCTGGCGCTGTCGCTGGCCAAGCGCGCGCGCGAACTGGCAATGGGCCTCGTCACGCTGCTGGGATGGCAGCTTGGCGAAGTGCGCGGTCTGGCCCGGAGCGCCTGAAGCACTGACCGAAAACGCGTGCATCTCCGCACCGGTTTGTGACAACGCAGTGAGCCACTTGCGCCGTCGTCGCGGCCTGACCTATGCCCGAACCGGTCGCATCCGCGCGGCCGGGATTCGGATGCCATCTCTCTTTCGGAATACGCCATTCGATGAAGGGTTCCGCTCCGCCTTGGCCCGGTCTTGCGCCCAGCATGGTTCCGGCCATCATCATTGCCCTGTGCGCGTCCGGCGCGATGCTGCTCGCCGGGGCCGGCTTCTGGCTCACGCTGGCCGTGCTGGTGGTCTGGCTCGCCAGCCTGTGGCTCGCCCGGCCCGAACCCGTGGTGGAAGCGCTCCCGCCTGACGACGGCAGCGTTTCGCGCCAGGCGATGATCGAGCTGATCGAGCCGTTCGGCGTGCCCGTGATGATGCTCGACGGGCAACGCATCGCCGCCGCCAACGCCGCCGCGCGCGAAGCGCTGGGGCCGCACGTCGTGGGCCAGGACGCGCGCGTGGCGTTGCGCCACCCCGAAGCGATCACCTTGCTGGATCAGCCGGAAGGCCGCGCGCTGGTGCGCGGACTGACCGGATCGCGCAGCATCTGGCAGGTTTCGCGCGTGGCGATCGACGAGCGCTACTCGCTGATCGAGTTGGTCAACCGCACCGCCGAAGCAGACATCAGCCGCGCGCATACCGATTTCGTGGCCAACGCCAGCCATGAACTGCGCACGCCGCTGGCCTCGATCATCGGCTACATCGAGACACTGGCCGATCCCGACGCCAAGGTGGACGAAGCCACCGCCGCGCGCTTCCACAACACCGTGCTGCGCGAGGCGAAGCGGCTGCAAACGCTGGTCGAAGACCTGATGTCGCTTTCCCGGATCGAGGCGGAAAAGCACGAACCGCCCAAGGAACGCATCGATCTGGGCCAGCTGGCCGCCAGCATCGGGGGCGAAGTGGGCTTTACCGTGGGCGAAAGCCGGATCGCGGTCGACAGCACCGAGGCGGTCGTGATCGGCGATCGTCAGCAGCTCGACCAGTTGATTCGCAACCTGATCGATAACGCGCTGAAATACGGTGACCCCAAAGCGCCGGTGCGTATCGGCGTCCATACGCAGGGGCACGAGGCGGTACTGACCGTGACCGACCGGGGCGAAGGCATCCACCCCGATCACATTCCCTATCTGACGCGACGCTTCTACCGCACCGATCCCAGCCGCAGCCGCGCCGCCGGCGGGACCGGCCTTGGCCTCGCCATCGTCAAGCACATCGTCGAACGCCACCGCGGACGGCTGGATATCACCAGCAAGCTGGGCGAAGGCACGACGGTAACCGTGCGTTTCTCGATCGCGCCGGATCTTGAAGCGACGGAGGCGGCAGCCTAACGCAGCCACGGCGGATAGTCGTCACATAACTGTCACAAAACCGCCGCAAGGGGGTACGTGGCCGGAAAGCCGGGTGTTTCGCCCCAGGAGCCCGTGGCGGCAGCCTCGAAAGAAAGCGGTTCGATGATGACGCGGCGGATTGCGTTGCCTGTGCTGGCCCTTCTCCTGTCCTCGTGCGGCCAGCAGATGGCCACGCGCGATCAGGTTCGCGCCGTGGGATCGTCAACGGTCTATCCCTTTGCCAAGGCTGTGGCGGAATCGCTGGCGCGCGCGCAAACGGGCATCAAGTCGCCGATCATCGAATCCACCGGCACCGGCGCGGGCATGAAGCTGTTCTGCGGCGGCATCGGGCCGCGCTTCCCCGATGTCGAGAACGCCTCGCGCCGGATCAAGAAGTCCGAATTCGAGGACTGCCGGCGCAATGGGGTGAAGGACATCGTCGAGATTCAGGTGGGGCTGGACGGCGTGGCCTTCGCCGAAGGGCGTGGCGGTCCCGGCATCGCGCTGACCCCGCAAGACGTCTATCGCGCGCTGGCCCGCAATCCCTATGGCAGACCGAATACGGCGCGCACCTGGAAGGACGTGAACCCGGCCCTGCCCGCCATGCCGATCCTGGTCTATGGCCCACCCTCCACATCGGGCACGCGCGATGCGCTGCGGGAGCTGATCCTGGTGAAGGGGTGCGATGCCGATCCGGCGATGGCCGCACTAAAGCAGAGCAACGCCGCCCGCCACGACGCGGTCTGCGGCGAAGTGCGCGAGGACGGCGGCTACGTCGATGCCGGGGAAAACGACAATCTGATCGTCCAGAAGGTCGAAGCCAATCCCAAGGCCATCGGCATCTTCGGCTTTTCCTATCTGGAAGAGAACGCCGACCGGCTGCGCGGGCTGACCATGAACGGCGTGCAGCCCAGCTACCAGACCATTTCGGACTTCAGCTATCCCGGCGCCCGGCCCTTGTACATCTACGTGAAGAAGGCGCACCTGCGCGCCATTCCCGGCCTCAAGGCCTATGTCACGGAATGGTCAAGGCTGTGGGGCAAGGACGGTTCCCTTGCCCGGCTGGGCATGGTGGTGGCGCCGGACGCGGTGCTCGCGCAAAGCCGCAGGATCGTGGAAGAGATGCCGGCGCTGGATGGCGCGCAGCTGAAGTAGGGAGTACCGTCCGGCCTGATGCCTTCCGCCGTCCTTCTTCTGCTTGCCTTCGGGCTGGGCCTTGTCGGATGGCTGGCAGCGCGCGGACGCGCCTGGGCGTTCCGCCGGACAGCGCCGCGCGGCCGGATCGATTCGCTGCCCGGCTTCCATGCCTGGTACGTGGCCCTGTGGATCGCCGTGCCGGCCCTGCTGTTCGCGCTCGCCTGGAACACGATCAGCCCCGCGCTGGTCACACACCAAGTTCTGGCCGATCCCGCCGCGACAGTTCTGCCGCCGACCGGGTTCGAGCGCGATACCATGCTGGCGGAAGCCTACGCCGTGGCCGATGGCCGCGCTTACGGCGTCTTCAATGCCGAGGCGCAGGGGCTGGTCGAGCCGTTCCGCGCCGCACTGCTCAAGTTCCAGTCGATCGGACTAGCGATCACCGTGCTGATCGCTTTCGCAGGCGGGGCCTTCGCGTTCCTGCGGCTGCGCCCCGATTTCACCGCGCGAACGCGCGTGGAACGGGCGGTCATGGCGGTGCTTTTGCTCGCCTCGCTTGTGGCGATCCTCACCACGATTGGCATCATCATCAGCCTGATCTTTGAAACAATACGCTTTTTCGGGATGGTTTCGCCCACGGACTTCCTGTTCGGCACGCATTGGTCGCCCGACCCGATGAGCACCAGCGCGCCCGATGGCAGCAAGTACGGCGCGCTCCCGCTGTTCTGGGGCACGATCTACATCGGCGCGGTGATCGCCATGGTCGTGGCGATCCCGCTGGGCCTGCTGAGCGCGATCTACCTGACGCAGTATGCCAGCCCGCGCGTGCGCCAGCTGATGAAGCCCCTGCTCGAAATCCTCGCCGGCATTCCCACCGTGGTCTATGGCTATTTCGCGGCGCTGACCGTGGCGCCGGCGGTGCGCGATGCGGCGCAGGCCATCGGCATCGCCAACGCCTCCACCGAAAGCGCCGTCGCGGCCGGGCTGGTCATGGGCATCATGATCGTGCCCTTCGTCTCGTCCATGGCCGACGATTCGATCGCCGCCGTGCCGCAAGCCATGGGCGATGGCAGCCTCGCCATGGGCGCGACCCGCGCCGAGACCATCCGGCTCGTCCTGATCCCCGCCGCCCTGCCCGGCATCGTCGCGGGGGTGATGCTGGCGATCAGCCGCGCCATCGGCGAAACGATGATCGTGGTCATGGCCGCCGGCGCCACGGCCAACCTTACGCTCAACCCGTTCCAGAGCATGACCACGGTCACCTTCCAGATCGTCGCCATGCTGACCGGAGAAGGCAGCTTCGATCATCCGGCCACGCTCAGCGCCTTCGCGCTGGGCATGGTGCTGTTCCTGGTCACCCTGGCGCTGAACTTCATCGCGCTGCGCGTGGTGAAGCGCTATCGCGAGGCCTATGAGTAATGCCGCCGATGGATGAAGCGAGGACAGCGTCCGATAGCCGGGCGACCGAGCAGGAGCACATCCGCGCCCTTCGCCGCGCGCGGATGGAAGCCGGTCTTGCCCGTCGCTACGCGGTCGACCGGCTGTTCCGGCTAGCGGGCCTTTCCGCCGTGGTGTTCTCCGCGCTGGTGCTTGCCTTCCTGCTGGTGTCGATGACCGCCAACGGCGTCAGCGGCTTCAAGCGTAGCGAATTGCGGATGACGGTGCCAATCCGCGGAGCAATGCAGATCGACGCGCAGCGGCTGGGCCAGCCCGACCCCGCCGGCGGACTGGAACTGGCGGGCCTGCCCCATGTGATCGACAGCGCCGCCGACCGCGCGTTCGGCAAGGGCGGCGCGCGCCTGCTGGCGGACGATGCCTGGCGCGAAGTGGCCGACACGCTGATCGCCGATCCATCGCTGCTAAACAACGCCACGCTCGACGTGTCGCTGCCCGCCAGCGACAAGCTGGCAGCCGCCCAGCGCGGCGATGGCGACCCGGACCTGCGGACGATCGCGACGCGGCTGGAGCGTGCGGGGAAGCTCGTGCGCGCGTTCGACTTCGGTTTCCTGACCCGCTCGGACGCGACCAGCCCGCAAAGCGTAGGCATCTGGGGGGCGCTCAAGGGATCGATCCTGACCATGCTGGTCACGCTGGTCCTGGCGTTCCCCGTCGGCGTGCTGGCCGCGCTCTACCTGGAGGAATACGCGCCCCGCAACCGCTGGACCGACCTGATCGAAATCTCGATCAACAACCTGGCGGCGGTGCCTTCGATCATCTTCGGGCTGCTGGGCCTGGCGGTCTTCCTCGGCCTGTTTCCCAATTACCGTTCGGCTCCGCTGATCGGGGGCATGACTCTGGCGCTGATGACGATGCCGGTCATCGTCATTTCCGGCCGCAACGCGATCAAGGGTGTGCCGCCATCGATCCGCGATGCCGCGCTGGCGGTTGGGGCCAGCCCGGTGCAGGTGGTGTTCCACCATGTCCTGCCGCTGGCGCTGCCCGGCATCCTGACCGGCACGATCATCGGCATGGCGCGCGCGCTGGGCGAAACCGCGCCCCTGCTGATGATCGGCATGCGCGCGTTCGTGGCGACGCCGCCGGGCGATCTCACATCGCCCTCCAGCGTGCTGCCGGTGCAGATCTTCCTGTGGTCCGACGAGATCGATCGCGGCTTCGTGGAACGCACCAGCGCCGCCATCGTGGTCCTGCTCGCCTTCCTGCTGCTGATGAACGGCCTGGCCATCTACTTGCGCAACCGCTTCGAGAAACGGTGGTAACATGAATACCCAGCCGATCAGCGCCGATCCGCGCGCCGCCAAAGCCGATGGCGGGAACGATGCCGTGCCCAAAATGCGCGCGCGCGACGTCTCGGTGTTCTATGGCGACAAGTGCGCGATCGATCAGGTCTCGATCGACATTCCCCAGCGCTATGTCACCGCGTTCATCGGCCCGTCGGGCTGCGGCAAGTCCACCTTCCTACGCGCGCTCAACCGGATGAACGACACCATCGCCAGCGCGCGCGTGGAAGGCGAGATCCTGCTCGACGGCGAGGACATCTACCGCACCCGGATGAACGTGGTGCAACTGCGCGCCCGCGTGGGCATGGTGTTCCAGAAGCCCAACCCGTTTCCCAAATCGATCTACGAGAACATCGCCTATGGCCCGCGCATCCACGGTCTGACCGGCAGCCGCGCGGAACTGGACGCGATCGTCGAGCAATCGCTCCAGCGCGCCGGCTTGTGGGACGAAGTTAAGGACCGCCTCTCCGAAAGCGGCACCGCGCTGTCCGGCGGCCAGCAGCAGCGCCTGTGCATTGCCCGCGCGATCGCCGTCGATCCCGAAGTGATCCTGATGGACGAGCCGTGCTCGGCGCTCGACCCCATCGCCACCGCCCGCATCGAGGAGCTGATCGACGAACTGCGCGGTCGCTACGCGATCGTGATTGTGACACACTCGATGCAACAGGCCGCCCGCGTATCCCAGCGCACCGCGTTCTTCCACCTTGGCAGGATCGTGGAGTACGGGAAAACCTCCGACATCTTCACGAACCCGCGTGAGGAACGGACGAAGGACTACATAACCGGGCGCTACGGATAGGACGATGGTGGCAGAACATACCGTCAAGGCATTCGATGAGGACATCACCCGCCTGCGCGGCTTGGTCGCGGAAATGGGCGGCCTGGCGGAGCTTTCGGTGGGCGAGGCGATGGACGCCCTGGTGCGGGGCGATCAGGAACTCGCCAATACGGTGATCGCCCGCGACAAGCGGATCGACCAGCTTGAGGCGGAGGTCGACCGACTGTCGATCCGCGTGCTGGCCCTGCGCGCGCCGATGGCCGACGATCTGCGCGAAGTCGTCGCCGCGCTGAAGATCGCCGGCGTGATCGAGCGCATCGGCGATTATGCCAAGAACATTGCCAAGCGCGTCGGCCATATCGAGGGCCGCAAGCGCTTCGAGCCGCTCACCCTGCTGCCCGCGATGAACGAACTGGCAGCGGAAATGGTGCACGACGTGCTGACCGCCTTCGCCGCGCGCGATCCGGTGGCGGCGGCGGAGATCGTCGCGCGCGATGCCACGGTCGATGCCTTCTATGACAGCGTGTTCCGCAATTTCGTGTCGTTCATGGTCGAAAATCCTGCCACCATCACCAGCGTGGCGCAGCTGCTGTTCGTGGCCCGCAACATCGAACGGATCGGCGACCATGCCACCAATATCGCCGAGATGGTCCACTACGCCGCCACCGGCGCCTACCTGCCCGAACGCGAGGATGTGATTCCGCCTGCCTGACGCAATGCCGTCTGAGGTAATGTGGCCCGACGTAATGACACCGTAACATTAGTCGTGCTTTCGCAACCTGCCTGTCATGGAGGTTCGCCGTGTCTGCCCCGAAACTGCTTCTGGTTGAAGACGATACCGCGCTTGCCGAACTGGTCGAATACCGGTTTCGTGGCGAGGGATACGACGTGCGCACCACCGACGATGGCGACGAGGCCCTGCTTCTCGCCGCCGAGGATACGCCGGACCTGGTCCTGCTGGACTGGATGATCGGTGGCACCAGCGGAATCGAGGTCTGCCGCCGCCTGCGCCGCAACAAGAGCACGGCGCATGTGCCGATCATCATGCTCACCGCCCGCAGCGATGAGGACGACCGCGTGCGCGGGCTGGAAACCGGCGCGGACGACTATGTCACCAAGCCGTTCTCGCCGCGCGAACTGATTGCCCGCGTGGGCGCCGTGCTGCGTCGCGTGCGCCCGGCACTGGCGGGAGAGACGATCACCGTGGGCGATCTGTCGCTCGATCCCACCGCCCACCGCGTCACCCGCCGCGGGCAGGCGATCAAGATCGGCCCCACCGAATTCCGCCTGCTGCGCCACTTCATGGAGCACCCCGGCCGCGTCTTTTCGCGCGGGCAACTGCTCGACGCGGTGTGGGGCAGCGGCAGCGACATCGAACTGCGCACGGTGGACGTTCACATCCGCCGCCTGCGCCAAGCGATCGCGCTCCCCGGAGCGGCCGACCCGGTGCGCACGGTGCGTTCGGCGGGCTACGCGCTGGAAGGCGCCTGAACCCCGTCAGACACCCAGTTTGCGGGCGTAGTCGAGATCGTCGATGGTGACCCACTGGTTGACGTAGTTGGCGTAATACAGCCCGAACAGGACCGCCGCCAGGATGGTGGCGCGGATCGCGACCTGCTTGGGCCGGAAGTTGCCGGGCGCGCTGTGCGCCTGCCCGTCCACCTTGCCCAGCCCCAGTTCGTCGTGCGTGCGGATGCCGAACGGCATCACCAGAAACGCGGCGAACACCCAGAACAGCGAATAGATCGCGACGATCGACGTCCAGCGCACGGCAGGCCTATCCTTCCCGCAGCAGGACCTGGACGACCGGCTTCTTGCCGGACCAGCGCTGCGCCGCCCGCCTTACCGCCAGCCGCACCGTTTCGGCAACCGCCAGCCTGTCGCGCTTGCGATCGCCCTTCAGGTCCTTGACCGCCTGCGCGGCGTCCGCCTGCGCTTCCTGCACGAACTGGTCCATGTCCTCGTCCAGCGGCAGGCCGATGCTGCCGATGTCGACCGACGAGGCCAGCCGGCCTTCGGGCGTTACCGCCAGCGCCACCGAAACCAGCCCGTTCAGCCCCAGCTTGCGCCGCACCGCCATGGCCTCGCCATCCGCCGGCGCGATGATGTCGCCATCCAGCACGAGCCGCCCGGCGCGCACTTCGGTCAGCTTCACCGGGCCATCGGGCGCCAGCCGCAGCAGATCGCCGTTCTTCTGCAAGATCGCCTTCGGGATGCCCTCGTCCAGCCCCAGCCGGGCCTGCTCCGCCATGTGGCGTATCTCGCCATGCACGGGCACGAGGATCTCCGGCCGCAGCCAGTCATAGAGCGCGACGAGTTCGGGCCGCCCCGGATGGCCGGAAACGTGGATCATGCTCTGGCGGTCGGTCACGATCCGCACGCCGCGCGCCACCAGCGCGTTCTGGACGCGGCCGATGGCCAGTTCGTTGCCCGGTATCTGCCGGCTGGAGAACAGCACGACATCGCCTTCCTCAAGGCGGATCGGGTGCTGTTCGGCGGCGATGCGCGCCAGCGCGGCGCGCGGCTCGCCCTGCCCGCCGGTTGCCAGCACCATGATCTCGCCGCGCGGCAGGTCCATCGCCCGGTCCATGCTGACCGTTTCGGGGAAGTCCTCAAGATAGCCCGAAGCCTGCGCCACCGCGATGATCCGGTCCAGCGATCGCCCGGCAACGCAAAGCTGCCGTCCCGTCGCCTGCGCCACTTCCGCCAGCGTCTGCAGCCGCGCCACGTTGGAGGCGAACGTGGTCACCACCACGCGCCGCCCGCGCTGGCGGCTGACCGTCTCCAGCAGGCCGGCGCGCACCGCGCCTTCGGAACCGGATGCGGCGGGATTGAACACGTTGGTCGAATCGCAGACCAGCGCCAGCACGCCCTCGTCGCCGATCGCGGTCAGTTCCTCCTCGGTCGCCGGCGTGCCGACGCGCGGCTCGTCGTCCAGCTTCCAGTCGCCGGTGTGGAACACGCGGCCATAAGGCGTGTCGATCAGCAGCGCGTTGCCTTCGGCGATCGAATGCGCCAACGGCACATAGCGAATATCGAACGGCCCCAGCGAGAACGCTCCCTCGTTGGGAATGACATTCAGTTCGATGTCCGCGTCGATGCCCGCCTCGACCAGCTTTTCGTTGACCAGCCGTGCGGTGAACGGCGTCGCATAGAGCGGCACGCCCAGTTCCTGCGCGAAATAGGGCACCGCGCCGATGTGGTCCTCGTGCGCGTGGGTCAGCACCACGCCCAGCAGGTTTTCACGCTGCTGCTCGATGAACTCGAGATCGGCGAAAACCAGATCGACGCCGGGATAGTAGGGGTCGGCGAAGGTCATCCCAAGATCGACCATCAGCCACTTGCCGTCGCACCCGTAGAGGTTGACGTTCATCCCGATCTCGCCCGAACCACCAAGGGCGAGGAAAAGCAGTTCCTTTCCTGGCTTCACGAGGGAGCGCGCTCCGCAAGGATCGCCAGGCCATCGAGCGTCAGGTCGGTATCCACATGGTCAAAGATCGTGGTGTGATCACCGAACAGCACGGCGAGGCCGCCCGTTGCGATGACCTTGGCCGGCCGGCCCACTTCCGCCCGCATCCGGGCAATCAGCCCTTCCATCAGCGAAACGTAGCCCCAGAACACGCCGATCTGCATCTGGTCCTCGGTATTGCGGCCGATCACGCTGTTGGTGCGGCTGGGCGGCGCGATGGCGATGCGCGGCAGCTTGGCAGCGGCATTGACCAGCGCTTCCAGCGAAAGGTTGATGCCCGGCGCGATGATCCCGCCCTTATAGGCACCGTTGAAATCCACCACGTCGAACGTGGTCGCGGTGCCGAAATCGACCACGATCAGGTCGCCCGGATAATTGGCGTGCGCGGCGATCGCGTTCACGGCACGGTCAGCCCCCAGCGAGCGCGGCTCGTCCACATCGATGTCGATGCCCCATTCGATCGGCGGTTGCCCGGCGATCAGCGCATCGCGATGGAAGTATTTCTGCGCCAGCACCTGCAGGTTGTGCAGCGCGCGCGGAACGACCGTGGAAACGATGATCTGATCGACGTCATCGGCCGCGAAGCCCTGCAGCTGCATCAGTTGGAGCAGCCAGACCGCGTATTCGTCCGCCGTCCGGCGCGGGTCGGTCGCCACGCGCCAGCGGGATTTGATCGTCCGTCCGGCATAGAGGGCAAAGACAACGTTGGTGTTGCCTACATCAATCGCGAGCAGCATCCGTTCCCACCATTTCAATATCGCCCGCGTGGATGGCACGGGTGGAGCCGTCCGCCAAGCGCAGAAGCGCCACGCCGTCCTCGTCGATGCCGCCGAATGCCCCCATGATCTCGCCCTGATCGCGATCCTTGACGGTGACCAGCGTTCCCACGGGATGCGCGCGCACCAGCCATTCGCCCCGCAGCAGCGGCCATTCGCCCCGGTGCCAGCGCAACAATGCATCGGCCCAGGCTGCCGCCAGCCGTTCCGCGAACGCATCCCGCGCCACGGGAAAGCCCAGTTCGGCAAGGCAGGCGGTGGCACGGCCCGGCACCTCGGGCGCCTGCGCCAGATTGACGCCGATCCCCACCACCACCGTTTCGCGCTGCCGTTCGAGCAGGATGCCCACCAGCTTGGCATGGCTGACGAGCACATCGTTCGGCCACTTGAGCCGCAGATCGGCGATCGCGGGCGCACAGGCCTTCACCGCATCGAACACGGCGACCCCGGCCACCAGCGCCAGCGTCTGAGCGGGTGGATCACCCGCGCGCAACTGCACCGCGGTCGATCCCATGAAATTGCCGGCGCCATCGGACCACACGCGCCCGGCGCGCCCGCGCCCGGCGCTTTGCCGGTCGGCCACCAGCCAGTGCCCTTCCGGCACAGCTTCCCCCTCCCTTACCCGCGCCAGCAGCGCGGCGTTGGTGGAGGGGATTTCAGCGACGGTTTCGATCAAGGCCGGACAGCCTTCGCGCGGTCAGGCGACGTGGAACAGCGCCGTGGCGGCGTTGTCGGCCAGCGTCCCGATCCACTTGGTCAGCAGATAGCCCAGCGGCGAGATGAACAGCGCCGACGCTGCCAGCAGCACGCCATGCGCCAGATCGATCTCGCCCTTCACGCGGTCCGCCGCCTCGTCGAAGTACATGACCTTGACGACCTTGAGGTAGTAGAACGCGCCGATCACGCTGGCCGCGATACCGATCGCCGCGAGGGCCACGAGATTGGCCTGCACGGCCGCCTGGAACACCACGAACTTGCCCCAAAAGCCGAACAGCGGCGGAATGCCGGCAAGGCTGAACATCACCGCCGCCAGCGCCAGCGCCAGCATCGGGCGGGTCTTGGACAGGCCGGCGAGGTCGGAAATCGCTTCCACCGCATCGCCGTTTTCGTCGCGTAGCAACAGGATGGCGACGAAGCCCGCGATCGACATCGCGACATAGATCGCGAGATAGACCAGCATGGCGGACGCGCCCCTGGGCGTCGCCGCCGCAAGACCGATCAGCATGAAGCCGACATTGTTGATCGAGGAATAGGCCATCAGGCGCTTGATGTTCGCCTGCCCGATCGCGCCCAGCGCGCCGATCACGATCGACAACAGCGACGCGAAGATCACGATCTGCTGCCACGCCCCCGGCTGCGAGCCGAACGCTTCCAGGCTGACGCGCATCAGCAGCGCCAGCGCCGCCGCCTTGGGCGCGGTGGCGAAGAACGTCGTTACCGGCGTCGGCGCGCCTTCATAGACGTCCGGCGTCCACATGTGGAACGGCGCGGCGCTGATCTTGAAGGCAAGGCCCGCCAGCACGAACACGATGCCGAAGGTGGCGCCGGTCGACAGCGAACCCGACAGAGCGAGGTGGATGCCTTCGAAGCTGGTCGTGCCGGTGAACCCGTAAGTGAGGCTCATGCCGAACAGCAGGATGCCGCTGGCGAGCGAGCCGAGCACGAAATACTTCAGACCCGATTCCGCCGAACGATCGTCGGTGCGCAGGAACGCCGCTAGAACGTAAGAGGCAAGGCTGTTGAGTTCGAGACCGATGTAGAGCGTCAGCAGGTCGCCCGCGGAAACCATCATGCCCATGCCCAGCGCCGCGAACAGCACCAGCAGCGGGAATTCCGCCCGCATCGCGCGAACGCGGTCGAAGTACGCGGGCGCGACGATCAGTGTCACACCGGCGCCGGCATAGACCAGCAGCTTGGCGAAGGCCGAGAAGGCGTCCGCCTTGTACTGCCCGCCGAAGGCTTCGACGTCCGGCCCCATCGCGCCACCGCACAGCGCGGGAGCGACCAGGATCGCGCAGACCGTGAGCGCGGCGACCGACAGGATCGAGATCGTCCGTGCCGCCTTGTCGCCACCCCAGGCGGCGACCAGCAGGAGAAGCAGGCCGGAAATGCTGAGCACTTCTTCCGGCGCCACGATCAGAAGGGAGCGAACGAGTTCCATCAGTGCGCCTCCCCTTCGTGCGCTTCATGTTCGGCAGCCGGCTTGGGCGCCCCCATCTTCACGTCGGCATCTCCCTTGGGCCGGGCCTGGGCAAGGCGCGCATCAAGCGCGGCGATATCCTTCTTCATCGGATCGAGGAACGACTGCGGATAGACGCCCATCCACAGCACCACGGCGGCGAGCGGAACCATCATCGCCCATTCGCGCGCGTCGAGATCGGGCATCGCGGCGGCATCGGCGTTCTTCTGTTCGCCAAAGGCCACGCGGCGGTAGAGGTACAGCATGTAGGCTGCGCCCAGGATGATGCCCGTGGTGCAGATCAGCGCCACCCAGCTCGACGCCTGGTACACGCCCATCAGCGACAGGAATTCGCCGACGAACCCGCTGGTGCCCGGCAGGCCGATCGAGGCCATCGTGAACAGCAGGAAGAACAGCGCGTACTTGGGCATGTTGATGGCAAGGCCGCCGTAACGGTCGATCTCGCGGGTGTGCAGGCGGTCATAGATCACGCCCACGCACAGGAACAGCGCGCCCGCCACCAGACCGTGGCTGAGCATGACGATCATCGAGCCTTCCAGGCCCTGCTCGTTGAAGGCGAACAGGCCGATCGTCACGATCGCCATATGCGCGACCGAGGAATAGGCGATCAGCTTCTTCATGTCGTGCTGGACCAGCGCGATCAGCGAGGTGATGACCACCGCCGCCATCGACAGGCCCCAGATCAGCGGCGCGAACTGCGCCGAGGCCTCCGGGAACATCGGCAGCGAGAAGCGGATGAAGCCGTAGCCGCCCATCTTCAGCAGCACGCCGGCCAGGATCACCGAGCCGCCTGTCGGCGCTTGCACGTGCGCGTCGGGCAGCCAGGTGTGCACCGGCCACATCGGCATCTTCACCGCGAAGCTGGCGAAGAAGGCCAGCCACAGCCACGTCTGCGCGTGGACCGGGAAGTTATAGACCATCAGCGTCGGGATGTCGGTCGTGCCCGCCTCGTTCACCATCCAGAACATCGCGATCAGCATCAGCACCGAGCCGAGCAGCGTGTAGAGGAAGAACTTGTAGCTGGCGTAGATGCGCTCCGCCCCGCCCCAGATGCCGATGATCAGGTACATCGGGATCAGGCCGGCTTCGAACATGATGTAGAACAGGAACAGGTCCTGCGCCGCGAAAACGCCGATCATCAGCGTTTCCATCAGCATGAACGCGGCGTAGTATTCGCCCTGTCGCTTGTCGATCGACAGCCAGCTGGCGCCGATGCACACCGGCATCAGGAACACCGTCAGCGCGATCAGCATCAGCGCGATGCCATCGATGCCGAGCTTCCATTCGAAGCCCGCGAACAGCGCGGCGTGTTCGGTGAACTGCCACTGCGCGCCGCCGGTATCGAAGTTCGCCCACAGCAGCATGCCGAGGACGAAATCGATCAGCGTCCCCACCAGCGCCACGGTGCGCGCCTGTTCGCGATCGACGAGGAGGCAGGCCACCGCCGTTGCGAGCGGCACCAGCAACATCACCGAAAGGATCGGAAACCCGGTCATTGTGCGATCACCCAGCTGATTGCGAGCGTCAGGCCGATCAGCATGACCAGCGCATAGCTATAGAGATACCCGGACTGCAGCTTCACCGCCGCGCGACTGCCCTTGGCCACCACCCAGGCGGCGCCGTTGGGGCCGAAGCGATCGATGATGCCGATATCGCCCACCTTCCAGAACACCCGGCCCAGCCACATTGCCGGACGGACGAAGATGAAGTGATAAAGCTCGTCGAAGTACCACTTGTTGAGAAGGAACCGGTAGAGGAAGCCGAACTGGTCGACGAACGCCGCCGGGAACTTCGTGTTCTTGATATAAGCGTACCAGGCGATCAGCAGGCCGGTCGCCATGACCGTGAACGGCGCCCACTTCACCCAGTGCGGCACATGGTGCATCGCGTGGATCAGGTGCTCGCTGAACACGAGGCTGCCTTTCCAGAACTCGCCCGTGCCTTCGCTGACGAAGGCGTGGTTGAACACCAGCCCCGCGAAGATCGCGCCCATCGACAGGATGGCGAGCGGCGTGAGCATCACCGCCGGGCTTTCATGCGGATGATAGCCGGCCGTGCCATCGCTATGATGACCATGCCCGTGGTCGTCGTGCGCGTGATGGTCGTGTCCATGGCCTTCGTGGCCGTGATCGTCATGACCGTGGCCATGCGCGTCGTGCACCGCGTGCTGGATGTGTTCCGACTGTTCCCACCGCGGCTTGCCGAAGAAGGTCAGGAACACCAGCCGCCACGAATAGAAGCTGGTCAGCAGCGCGGCGAAGATGCCCATGAAGAAGGCGAAGTGCGAAAGCTCGGTCCCGCGCGCGAACGCGGCTTCGAGGATCGCGTCCTTCGAATAGAAGCCGGCGAAGCCCACGACATCGACGATGCCGACGCCTGTGATCGCCAGCGTGCCCGCCGTCATCGCCCAGAAGGTGATCGGGATGTGCTTCCGCAGGCCGCCGTAATAGCGCATGTCCTGCTCGTGGTGCATCGCGTGGATGACCGAGCCCGCGCCCAGGAACAGCAGCGCCTTGAAGAAGGCGTGCGTGAACAGGTGGAACATCGCCGCGCCATAGGCGCCGACGCCCGCGGCGAAGAACATGTAGCCCAGCTGCGAACAGGTCGAATAGGCGATCACGCGCTTGATGTCGGTCTGCGTCGTGCCGATGGTCGCCGCGAAGAAGCAGGTCGCCGCGCCGATGAAGGTCACGAAGCCCAGCGCCGTCGGGCTGGTTTCGAACATCGGCGAAAGGCGGCAGACCATGAACACGCCAGCGGTGACCATCGTCGCGGCGTGGATCAGCGCCGAAACCGGGGTCGGGCCTTCCATCGCGTCCGGCAGCCAGGTGTGCAGGCCCAGCTGCGCCGACTTGCCCATGGCGCCGATGAACAGCAGCAGGCACAGCACCGTCATCGTATCGAAGCGGTGGCCCAGGAAGCCGATGGTCGATCCGGCCATGCCCGGCGCGGCTTCGAGGATCGCGGGAATGGAAACCGTGCCGAACACCAGGAAGGTGCCGAAGATGCCCATCATGAAGCCAAGATCGCCCACGCGGTTGACCACGAAGGCCTTCATCGCGGCGGCGTTGGCGCTGGGCTTGCGGAACCAGAAACCGATCAGGAGGTACGAGGCAAGGCCCACGCCTTCCCAGCCGAAGAACATCTGTACCAGGTTGTCGGCGGTCACCAGCATCAGCATCGCGAAGGTGAACAGCGACAGGTACGCGAAGAAGCGCGGCTGGTCGGGCTCGTCGCTCATGTACCCCCACGAATAGAGGTGCACGAGTGCGGAGACGCTGGTGATGACCACCAGCATGACCGCCGTCAGCGTATCGACGCGCAGCGCCCAGGCGAAATCGAGATTGCCCGAGGTCACCCAGTGCAGCACCGGCGAGACATGCGCTTCGGCATGGCCCGACAGGAACGACAGGAAGATCGGCCACGACAGCGCGCACGAGAGGAACAGCGCGCCGGTCGTCACCACCTTGGCGGGAACATTGCCAAGCTGCTTGTTGCCCAGCCCGGCGATGATCGCCGCCAGCAGCGGCAGGAAGACGATGATATGGATGGCAGACATGGTCGCGTACTCAGCCCTTCATCCGGTTGACGTCGTCGACGGCAATGGTGCCGCGGCCACGGAAGTAGATGACCAGGATCGCAAGGCCGATCGCCGCCTCACCCGCCGCCACGGTCAACACGAACATCGCGAAGACCTGACCGACAAGGTCGTGCAGGAAGGCGCTGAAGGCGACCAGGTTAAGGTTCACCGACAGCAGGATCAGCTCGATCGCCATCAGGATGATGATGACGTTCTTGCGATTGAGGAAGATGCCGAGCACGCCGAGCACGAACATGATCGAGCTGACGACGACATAGTGTTCGATGCCGATCATTAGAGCGAGACCCCCTTGCCCACTTCCGGCTTCACGTTGATGGTCGCCTCTTCCGGACGGCGCGCGACCTGCTTCGCCACGTTCTGGCCGCGCACCCCGCCACGCTGGCGGTGCGTCAGCACGATGGCGCCGATCAGAGCCACCAGCAGCAGGATGCCCGCCGCTTCGAACAGGAAGAGGTAGCGCGTGTAGAGCAGCGCACCGATGGATTCGATGTTGCTGGCGTTGGCCAGAGGTGCGGCCGTTCCGTCCGGCGTCCCCAGTTGCATCGCGCCCGCACGATAAGCGCCGATGCCCAGCACCAGTTCGCACAGCAGCACCAGCGCGAGGATCATCCCCAGCGGGAAGTTCTTCACGAACCCGGCGCGCAGTTCGGCGAAGTCGATGTCGAGCATCATGACCACGAAAAGGAAGAGCACCGCGACCGCGCCGACATAGACGATGACCAGCAGCATCGCGATGAATTCCGCGCCGACCAGGATCATCAGGCCGGCGGCGTTGAAGAACGCCAGGATCAGCCAGAGCACCGAATGGACCGGGTTGCGGGCCAGGATCGTGACGGCGCCCGAGACGATCATGAGCGTCGCGAAGAGATAGAAGGCAAATGCCTGGATCATGCCAACAACTCCCGTTCGCTTCGAGCGAAGTCGAGAAGCCTCGCGCGACGTGTCTCGAATCCTGAGCTCGTCGAAGGGCTCGACACGAACGGATGCAGGGTTTCTGAAGTCATGTGTGTGCGGCCCCCTACCGGTACGGTGCGTCGGCTTCAAGGTTGGCAGCGATCGCGCGCTCCCACTTGTCGCCGTTCGCCAGCAGCTTGGCCTTGTCGTAAAGCAGTTCCTCGCGCGTTTCGGTCGCGTATTCGAAGTTCGGCCCTTCGACGATGGCATCGACCGGGCAGGCTTCCTGGCAGAAGCCGCAGAAGATGCACTTGGTCATGTCGATGTCGTAGCGCGTGGTGCGGCGGCTGCCGTCCTCGCGCGGTTGCGCTTCAATGGTAATGGCCTGGGCCGGGCACACCGCCTCGCACAGCTTGCACGCGATGCAGCGTTCCTCGCCGTTGGGATAGCGGCGCAGGGCGTGCTCGCCACGGAAGCGCGGGCTAAGCGGGTTCTTCTCGAACGGGTAGTTGATCGTCGCCTTGGGCTTGAAGAAATACTTCAAGGTCAGCCAGTGCGCCTTCACGAACTCCCACAGGGTAAAGCTCTTGATGAGCTGTCCGACGGTCATGAGAAATGCCCCGTAAGCATCAGGTAGCCGCTGACGAGGAACACCCACAGCAGCGAGACAGGCAGGAACACCTTCCAGCCCAGACGCATCAGCTGGTCATAGCGATACCGGGGTACGGTCGCCTTCACCCAGCTGAAGATGAAGAAGAAGAACAGGATCTTGAGCAGCACCCACACGACGCCCGGCACCAGATAGAGCACCGGAATGTCGAGCGGCGGCAGCCATCCGCCCCAGAACAGCGTGGCGTTGAGCGCGCACATCAGCAGCACGTTGGCGTATTCGCCCAGCCAGTAGAGCGCGAAGGCCATCGACGAATATTCGGTCTGGTACCCGGCGACGAGTTCGCTCTCCGCCTCGGTCAGGTCGAACGGCGCACGCTGCGTTTCCGCCATGCCCGAGATCAGGAACATCACCCACATCGGGAACAGCAGCGGGTTGAACACGAAGCCGTTGAACAGCCCCAGCACATGGCCCTGCTGCGCCTTGACGATTTCGTTCATGTTGAACGAGCCGGACCACAGCACCACACAGATCAGGATGAAGCCGATCGAGACTTCATAGGAGATCATCTGCGCCGAAGCGCGCATGGCCGAGAAGAACGGGTACTTCGAGTTCGAGGACCAGCCGGCGATGATCGTGCCGTAAACGCCCAGCGACGAAATCGCGAGGACATAGAGCAGGCCGACGTTGATGTTGGCGAGGATCGCGCCCGAATTGAACGGGATCACCGCCCAGGCCATCAGAGCAACCGTGAAGGTGATGATCGGGGCGATCAGGAACAGGCCCTTGTTGGCCGCCGAAGGAATGATCGTTTCCTGCAGCATGACCTTGAGGCCGTCCGCGAACGACTGCAGAAGGCCGAACGGGCCCACCACGTTGGGGCCGCGGCGCAGCGCCATCGCCGCCCAGATCTTGCGGTCGGCATAGATGATCATCGCCACGCCGAGCATCAGCGGCAGCGCGATCAGCAGAATCCCGCAAATGGTCGAGATCGCCCAGGCCCACTCGTAAGGCAGGCCAAGAGTCTGGAAGAAAGCGGTCATGACGGCTCCCTCAAGCCGTCACCCCAGCGCAGACCGGGGTCTCGTGCCTCAGGCGAAGCGCCTTGCGGTGCGAGATGCCAGCCTTCGCTGGCATGACGGGCAATGGTGTTGGACGTGCTCACTCGGCCGCCTCCGCGAAGCTTTCACCATGGAGCAGTTCGGCCGAGCAGCGCTGCAAAGTGGGGCTGGCGCGGCAGATCGCGTTGGTGAGGTAACGATCCTTGATCGGGTAGCCGGCGATCACGCCTTCCGCCTTCGCCCCGGCAGGAGCGGCGGGCAGCGCGCCGTAATCGGCCAGTCCCTCGGCACCCAGTGCCGGCACGTCCGCGATCATGGCAATGCGCAATTCGTCGAAGCTGTCGAACCCGACCGAGACTTTCAGCGCATCGGCCATCGCCCGCAGGACGCTCCAGTCCTCGCGCGCGTCGCCAGGCGCGAAGACGGCCTTTTCGGCATATTGCACGCGGCCTTCGGTGTTGACGTAGGTGCCGTCCTTCTCGCTGTAGGCAGCGCCCGGCAGGATCACGTCGGCGGCATGGGCCGCCTTGTCGCCGTGATGGCCGATGTGGACGATCATGCTGCCGGCGAACTGGGTCCAGTCCACCTCGTCCGCGCCGAGCGAGATCACCAGCTTCGGCTTGGCCGCGACGATATCGGCAAGGCCGCCCTTCTGCGCATAGCCCAGCATCAGCCCGCCCATGCGTGCGGCCGCCATGTGGACCACGTTGAAGCCGTTCCAGCCTTCCCGGACCAGGTTGAACTTCTCGGCAAAGGCCAGGCCCGCCTCGCGCGCGCCTTTCACGATGCCGGCGGCACCGATGATGATCGCGGGCTTGGCCGCCTTGGCGAACACATCGGCCACGTCGGCCGGCAGAGCGTTCAGCGCGGCGGCATCGTCGCCCAGGAAGGTGGCCGGATAAGTCGGCTCCCACGCGGGGCCGATGATGAAGACCTTCGCGCCCTTCTTCACCGCCTTGCGCAGGCGGACGTTGAGCAGCGGGGCCTCGTCGCGGATCTGGCTGCCCACGATCAGGATCGCGTCGGCGTCCTCGATCCCGGCCAGCGTGGAATTGAAATTCACCGCCGCCAGGTTCGACGTGTCATAGGCCATGCCCGTCTGGCGGCCTTCGAGCAGCGAGGAGCCCAGCGCGCCGGCAAGCTTCTTCGCGGCGAACATCGTTTCGCAATCGACCTGGTCGCCCGCGATCACCGCGACCGACGAACCCGGATTGATCCGGGCGATGGCATCGAACGCTTCGGCCCAGCTGGCCGCCTGCAGCTTGCCGTCACGGCGCAGCCACGGCTTGTCGAGCCGGCGGCGGGTGAGACCATCCACCATGTAGCGGCCCCGGTCGGACAACCATTCCTCGTTCACGTCGTCGTTCACCCGCGGCAGCGCGCGCAGCACTTCGCGGCCCCGGCTGTCGAGGCGGATATTGGCGCCCACCGCGTCCGAAACGTCGATCGACAGCGTCTTCTTCAGCTCCCACGGGCGCGCTTCGAAGGCATAGGGGCGGCTGGTCAGCGCGCCGACCGGGCACAGGTCGATCACGTTGGCGGAAAGCTCGTGCTTCGCCGCGTGCTCCAGATAGGTCGAAATCTGGGTGCTTTCACCGCGATAGAGCGCGCCGATCTCGTCCACGCCGGCGACCTCTTCGGAGAAGCGCACGCAGCGGGTGCAGTGGATGCAGCGCGTCATCACCGTCTTGATGAGCGGCCCCATGTACTTCTCGGTAACCGCGCGCTTGCTCTCGTGGTAGCGCGAACCGCCACGGCCATAGGCGACCGACTGGTCCTGCAGATCGCATTCGCCGCCCTGGTCGCAGATCGGGCAATCGAGCGGGTGGTTGATGAGGAGAAACTCCATCACCCCTTCGCGCGCCTTCTTCACCATCTCGCTGTCGGTGCGGATCTCCTGCCCCTCGGCAGCCGGCAGCGCGCACGACGCCTGCGGCTTCGGCGGTCCAGGCTTCACTTCGACCAGGCACATGCGGCAATTGCCGGCGATGCTCAGCCGTTCGTGATAGCAGAAGCGGGGGATTTCCTTGCCGGCCAGCTCGCACGCCTGCAAGACGGTAGCGCCTGCCGGAACTTCGAGCTCTACGCCGTCGACTTTGAGTTTAGGCATTACTCTGCAGCCTCCCTCACGGCGCCGTGTTCGGCGATCCGGCGTTCCAGTTCGGGGCGGAAGTGGCGGATCAGGCCCTGGATCGGCCAGGCGGCCGCGTCACCCAGGGCGCAGATGGTGTGGCCTTCGACCTGCTTGGTCACGTTGAACAGCATGTCGATTTCCTCGACCGCCGCGTCGCCCGTGCGCAAACGCTCCATCACGCGCCACATCCAGCCGGTGCCTTCGCGGCACGGCGTGCACTGGCCGCAGCTTTCGTGCTTGTAGAAGTGCGACAGGCGGGCGATCGCGCGAACGATATCGGTGGACTTGTCCATCACGATCACGGCGGCGGTGCCTAGGCCCGAACCGAGCGCGCGCAAGCCATCGAAGTCCATCGGCGCGTCCCAGATTTCCGCGGCCGGAACCAGCGGAACCGAGGAACCACCGGGGATCACGGCCAGCAGGTTGTCCTTGCCGCCACGAATGCCGCCGCAGTGCTTCTCGATCAGTTCGCTGAACGGGATCGACATCTCTTCCTCGACCACGCAGGGCCGTTCGACGTGCCCGCTGATCTGGAAGAGCTTGGTGCCCTTGTTGTTCTCGCGCCCGAACGACGAGAACCACGAAGCGCCGCGCCGCAGGATGGTGGGCGCGACCGCGATCGATTCGACGTTGTTGACCGTGGTCGGGCAGCCATAGAGCCCCGCGCCCGCCGGGAACGGCGGCTTGAGGCGCGGCTGGCCCTTCTTGCCTTCGAGGCTTTCGATCATCGCGGTTTCTTCGCCGCAGATGTAGGCGCCCGCGCCGCGGTGGACGAAGACGTCGAAGTCATAGCCCGAACCGCAGGCGTTCTTGCCCAGCAGGCCAGCGGCATAGGCCTCATCCCGCGCGGCGAACAGCGTTTCGGCCTCGCGAATGTATTCGCCGCGAATGTAGATGTAGGCCGCTCGCGCGCGCATCGCGAAGCCCGCCACCAGCGCGCCTTCCAGCAGCTTGTGCGGATCGTGGCGGATGATCTCGCGGTCCTTGCACGAACCCGGCTCGGATTCGTCGGCGTTGATTACCAGGAAGCTGGGCCGGCCGTCCTTGCTTTCCTTGGGCATGAAGGACCACTTCATGCCGGTGGGGAAGCCCGCGCCGCCACGGCCGCGCAGGCCGGAAGCCTTGATTTCCTCGATGATCCCGTCCTGCCCGCGTTCGAGCAGCGCCTTGGTGTTGTCCCAATCCCCGCGCGCCTGCGCGGCGGGCAGGTTCCACGGCTGGTAGCCATAGACGTTGGTGAAGATGCGGTCCTTGTCGGCGAGAGCCATGGCTTACCATTCCCCCCGATAATCGTGGTTTTCGCTGACCATCGCGGTCAGGTTGCTGAGCGCGCCGGCCGGTTCCACCGTGTGACGGCCGGGAAGCTGCGTGCCGGTCTTGGGCTGCTTGCCCGCCGCCAGTTCGTCGAGGATGCGGTCCATGTCGGCGGGGGTCAGATCCTCGTAGTTGTCGTCGTTGATCTGGACCATCGGCGCCGAAGCGCAGTTGCCCATGCATTCGACCTCGGTGAACGACCACAGGCCGTCATCGGTGATATGCCCGGCCTTCATCCCGCGCTTCTTGCAGGCGGCGATGATGTCGTCCGATCCGCGCAACATGCACGGCGTGGTGCCGCAGACCTGGACGTGGAAACGACCGATCGGCGCGATGTTGTACATCGTGTAGAACGTCGCCACCTCGACCACGCGGATGATCGGCATGGAGAGATAGGCGGCGACATATTCCATCACCGGGATCGGCAGCCAGCCTTGCGTGTTCAGTTCAGCGCCGACCTGCCGCTGGGCCAGATCGAGCAACGGCATCACCGCCGAGCGCTGCCGCCCTTCGGGGTAGCGCGCCACGATCTCTTTCGCCTTTTCCGCGTTCTCGGCAGTCCAGGCAAAGGCGCCCCAGCGGGCGCGCAATTCCGGGGTATCCGGTTCGATGTAGCGGTCAGCCATCAGCGAATAAACTCCACCCGAGAGCACTTATCGCCCTCGAAAGTATAGACTGCGATCACGTCGAACGGTTCGACCAGGGCCGATCCGTCGGTGGCGGGGCCGCGCGTGACGTGTTCGCGCATCAGCACGTAGTTGCCGATCGCCTGCGCGTCGCGGATTTCGGCGTGGTTCTGCGGCCAGCGGGCGAACGCGGCGGCAAGGCCGGAGCGCGTGCCCTCCTTGCCCTCGCGCACCACATCCCCGCGATAGTTCGCCTCGCAGGCGTCGTCGGTCATGTAGGAGACGTAGGTATCCACGTCCTGCGCATTGTACGCCGCGATCATCGCCTTGGCCGTGCGCAAGTTAGATTCTTCGGAGCTGCTCACCGGTCGCACTCCCCGAACACCACGTCGATGGCGCCAAGGATCGCGGTCGCGTCGGGCAGCATGTGGCCCTTGCACATGAAGTCCATCGCCTGAAGGTGGCTGAACGCCGTCGGCCGGATCTTGCAGCGGTACGGCTTGTTGCTGCCGTCCGAGACCAGATAGACGCCGAATTCGCCCTTGGGGCTTTCGGTGGCGACATAGACTTCGCCGGCCGGAACGTGGAAGCCTTCCGAATAGAGCTTGAAGTGATGGATCAGCGATTCCATCGAGCTCTTCATCTCGCCGCGCTTGGGCGGGACCACCTTGCGGTCGGTCGAGCTGACCGGGCCTTCGGGCATTTCGGCCAGGCACTGCTTCATGATCCGCGCGGACTGGCGGACTTCCTCCACGCGCACCATGAAGCGATCATAGCAATCGCCGCTGGTGCCGACCGGAATCTCGAAGTCCATGCGGTCATAAACGTCATAGGGCTGCGCCTTGCGCAGATCCCACGCGATGCCCGAACCACGGATCATCGGGCCGGAAAAGCCCCAGCGGATCGCGTCTTCCTTGCTGACTACCGCGATATCGACGTTGCGCTGCTTGAAGATGCGGTTGTCGACCAGCAGGCTCATCGCGTCTTCGAACAGCTGCGGCAGGCGCGTGTCGAGCCAGTCGCCAATGTCGGTCAGCAGCTTCAGCGGCACGTCCTGGTGCACGCCGCCGGGGCGGAACCAGGCCGAATGCATCCGCGCGCCCGAAGCGCGCTCGAAGAAGTTGAGGCAGTCCTCGCGGATTTCGAACAGCCACAGGTTCGGCGTCATCGCGCCCACGTCCATGACGTGCGAGCCGATGTTGAGCATGTGGTTGCAGATGCGCGTCAGTTCCGCGAACAGCACGCGCAGGTACTGCCCGCGCAGCGGCACCTCGAGGTTGAGCAGCTTTTCAACCGCGAGCACGTAGGAGTGCTCCATGCCCAGCGGCGAGCAGTAGTCGAGCCGGTCGAAGTACGGCAACGCCTGGGTATAGGTCTTGTATTCGATCAGCTTTTCGGTGCCGCGATGGAGCAGGCCGACGTGCGGATCGATCCGCTCGATGATCTCGCCGTCCAGCTCCATGACCATGCGCAACACGCCGTGCGCGGCCGGGTGCTGGGGGCCGAAGTTGATCGTGTAGTTGGTGATGACCTCGTCGCCGGTGGTCGGCGATTCTTCCAGCTGGAAGCTCATGCCTTGGCCCCTTCCGCCGCCTTTTCATCGCCTGGCAGCACGTATTCCGCGCCTTCCCACGGACTCATGAAATCGAACTGGCGCAGATCCTGCGCCAGTTCGACCGGTTCATAGACCACGCGCTTGTCCTCTTCGGAATAGCGCAGCTCGACATAGCCGGTCAGCGGGAAGTCCTTGCGGAACGGATGGCCCTGGAAACCGTAGTCGGTGAGGATGCGGCGCAGGTCCGGATGGCCGGCGAACAACACGCCGAACATGTCGTACACTTCGCGCTCGTACCAGCCGGCGACGGGCCACAGGGTCGTCACCGTCGGCACCGGAGTCGCCTCGTCGGTCGAAACCTTGACGATGATCCGGTGGTTCTTGGTCAGCGAGAGCAGGCAGTAGCAGACCTCGAAACGGTCGGGCCGCTGCGGATAGTCCACGCCCGCGATTTCCATGAGCTGCTGGTATTCGTGCGCGTCGCGCAGCAGGCGGAGTGCGTCCTCCACGCGATCGCGCGCGACCGTCAGCAGGACTTCGCCATGCTCTTCCTTCGCCGAAACCAGCATGGCGCCCAGCGCCGCCGAAAGCGTGTCCAGCACGCCTTCGTTCGAGGTGAAGCGCGGGGCGGAATGAACGACCGTCATGCCCTTCTCCTCAACGCTCGAGCGTGCCGACGCGGCGGATCTTCCGCTGCAGCTGCATCACACCATAGAGTAGCGCCTCGGCGGTGGGAGGGCAGCCGGGCACGTAGATATCGACCGGCACGATGCGGTCGCAGCCGCGCACCACCGAGTAGCTGTAGTGGTAGTAGCCGCCGCCGTTAGCGCACGAGCCCATCGAGATGACGTACTTGGGGTCCGACATCTGATCATAGACCTTGCGCAGCGCCGGGGCCATCTTGTTGCACAGCGTGCCGGCCACGATCATCACGTCCGACTGGCGCGGGGATGCGCGCGGCGCGACGCCGAAGCGCTCCATGTCGTAGCGCGGCATGTTCACGTGGATCATCTCGACCGCGCAGCAGGCAAGGCCGAACGTCATCCACCACAGCGAGCCGGTGCGCGCCCACTGGAACAGTTCCTCGGTCGAGGTGACGAGGAAGCCCTTGTCCGAAACCTCGGCATTGAGGCTTTCGAAGAACGCCTGATCGGGCGCGGTGATGGCGGAGCCAGCGGCAGCGCCGGTTGCAGTCGGAGCGGTGACCATGTTGCTCATTCCCAATCCAGCGCTCCCTTTTTCCAGGCGTAGGCAAACCCGACGACCAGTTCCGCCAGGAACAGCATCATCGTGAACCAGCCGGCCCAGCCCGTTTCCTTCAGGCTGACCGCCCAGGGAAACAGGAACGCCGCTTCCAGATCGAAGATGATGAACAGGATCGCGACCAGATAGAACCGGACGTCGAACTGGCTGCGCGGGTCTTCGAACGCGGGGAAACCGCATTCGTACTCGCTGAGCTTTTCCGCGTTGGGATTGTAGGTTCCCGTCAAGCGGGAAACACCCATCGGCAGGAACACAAAGGCACTGGAAAGCGCAAGAGCGATCCCGAGGAAGATCAGGATCGGCAGATATTGTGACAGATCGACCAAGGGGCTGACTCGCCTAGCTGGTGTTCGCTCCGCGCCCTAGTCCCGACGCCGCCCGCGCGCAAGTGCCGTGCAGCGCCCGCAGGGGCAGTTTCTCCACCCTTTTGGCCTTCCCGTGCCGATTACAGCCCCGTTTCCGGGCCTCCCGCGATCGTATGCGGGGCTTACTTAAGTTGCATCTTCAGGGTGCGCTGCGTCGCGGTACCATAGGGCGGCCGCAAGCCTGCCAGCTTCGCAAGATCGACCTTCGGCTGACGATAGACCGCGCGCGCATGGCTGAACGTGCGGAAACCTTCCACGCCATGATAACTGCCCATTCCCGAAGGCCCGATTCCGCCGAACGGCAGGTCATCGGCCGATACGTGGAAGATCACGTCGTTGACGGTAACGCCGCCCGAGATGGTACGGGTCAGCACCTTCTCCGCCTCCGCCTTGTCCTCGCCGAAGTAGTACAGCCCGAGCGGACGATCGTGCGCGTTGACGTAATCGATCACCTCGTCGATCGCGCGATAGGTTTTCACCGGCAGGACCGGACCGAAGATTTCCTCCTGCATCACGCGCATGTCGTAGTTGACGTTGCGTAGGATGGTCAGCGGCATCTTGTTGCCGTTGGTGCCTTCGAAGTCCTCGCCGCCCGGATTGACGACGATCGCCTCGGCGCCCTTGTCGCGCGCGTCCTCCACCAGCCCGGCCAGGCGATCCCGGTGGCGCCGGTTGATGACCGAGGTGTAGTCGTCGTTGGCGAGCAGCGTCGGATACATCGAGCTGACCCCGGCCGCGACCGCGGCGATGGCGCGATCCTCCAGTTCCTCGGGCACCATCATGTAATCGGGCGCCAGGCATATCTGCCCCGCGTTCATCATCTTGCCCAGCGCCACACGCTCTGCGCTGCGCTGGAGATCGGCGCTGCGGCCGAAGATCGTTGGCGACTTGCCCCCCAGTTCCAGCGTGACCGGCACGAGGTGATCGGCGGCGGCATGGAGCACGTGGCGGCCGATCGGCGTCGCCCCGGTGAACAGCAGATGGTCGAACGGCAGCCCGCAGAACGCCTGTCCGGTTTCCGGCCCGCCCGTAACCACGGCCACTTCCTCTTCGGCGAAGTAGCGCGGGAACAGTTCCTGCATCAATTCGGACGTGCGCTCGGTAAATTCCGAAGGCTTGAGCATCGCGCGGTTGCCGGCAGCGAAAGCCTGCGCCAACGGCGCCATTGTCAGCCCGACCGGGAAGTTCCACGGCGCGACGATGCCGATCACGCCCTTGGGTTCGTAGCGCACTTCCGCCCGCGCACCGAGCAAGTTCAGCGGGAAGTTGACGTGGCGCTTTTCGGGTCGCGACCAGCGCTTCATCCGCTTCTGCGAATAGCGCACTATGCTGACCGAGGGCATGATGTCGGTCAGCATGGACTGTTCGTGGCTGCGGTGGCCGAAATCGGCGCTCATCGCCTTGGCGAACGCCTCGCCATGCTCCTTGAGCATGGTGGCGCAACGCTCCAGCCGGTCGTGGCGCACCGAAAGCGCTTCGGGGCGCGCCGCCGTGAAGGCCGTGCGCTGGCGTTCCAGAACGGCCAGCATGTCCGCGCGATTCGTCTCGTTCATCACAATTCCCGTCCCCGGACCGCTTGTGCGGCCCGCTTTATCCGAAGCCCTGGAACAGGAAGACCGACCAGCCGGCGACGGCGAGACAGGTTCCGAGCGGCAGGGCCGTTTGGCGCGAAACCTTACGGCCTCCCGCCAGCAAAGCAACTGTCGTGAGAAGGCCGATCACGCTACCCCCCAGCAGCGTGGCGACCGTGCCCACCGGCCCCAACCACAGGCCGATGGCGCCCAGCAGCAGCGGGTCCCCTCCCCCCATGCCTTCGCGGCCGCGCACCCGGCGATAGTAGGCGGCGATCAGCCAGAGCATGCCGAAGCCGGCCAGCGCTCCCGCCCCGGCCCACAGGATTGGACCGCTATCGCGCTCCACCGCCCCCCGCAGCAGCGCGAGCGCGCCTCCGGAGCCCGCCAGCGTCCCCACCAGCGGCAGGGGCAGCCAGAAGTGCCGCAGATCGAGCAGCGCCAGCAGCAGCAGTTGCCAGCCCAGCACCATCGCGGCCAGCGCGGTGCGATCGGGCATGGCCATCACGGACACGAGCGCCACCGCCGCCCCGCCCAGTTCGCAGCCAAGCTGCCAGCCGCCGATCGCGCCGCCGCAGCTCCGGCAGCGCCCCCGCTGCACGATCCACGAAACCACCGGCACCAGTTCCAGTGGGCCAAGCACCCGCCCGCAGTGATCGCAGGCCGACCGGCCGGTCACGACCGACCGGTCCTCTGGCAACCGCGCCAGCGCCGCGCCCAGGAAGCTCCCGACGATCGCGCCCAGCATCGCCGACGCGGACCAGATCAGCGGCAGGCTGGCATATGCCACGCGTTCGTGACTCCCCCGTCGGCTCGATTGCCATGAGCGCGGCGTGGCAGTATGGCCCCGCCAAGTCCAGCCCCGGCGCAATCGTGGCCTCAGGAACCACCAACGAACCGCAACGGATCGTCAGATGGTTGCCGCCCGCCCGGACCGACCCCATATCCGGGTCTTCCCTGACCCGACCATTGAAGGAGTGTGATCGCCATGGCCCAGTTTTCCGCCGCAGATCCGGTCGTTATCCTGTCTTACGCGCGCACTCCGATGGGTTCGATGCAGGGCGCGCTGTCCGATGCCGCCGCCACCGACCTTGGCGCCACTGCCGTGAAGGCCGCCGTCGAGCGTGCCGGCGTGGCGGGCGACAAGATCGACCGCGTGTATATGGGCTGCGTGCTGCCCGCCGGCCTCGGCCAGGCGCCCGCGCGCCAGGCCGCGATCAAGGCCGGACTGCCCAAGTCCGTGCAGGCAACCACCGTCAACAAGGTCTGCGGCTCCGGCATGCAGACCGTGATCATGGGCGCCGAGGCGCTGGCCTCGGGCAGCGTCGACGTGATCGTGGCCGGCGGCATGGAAAGCATGACCAACGCGCCTTACCTGCTCAAGAAGCACCGTTCGGGCGCGCGCATCGGGCATGATACCGCCTACGATCACATGTTCCTCGATGGCCTGGAAGACGCCTACGAACCCGGCCGCGCGATGGGCACGTTCGCGCAGGATACCGCCAACGAATACCAGCTGACCCGTGAAGCGCAGGATGGCTACGCGATCGAATCGCTGCGCCGCGCGCAGGCCGCCATTTCCGAAGGGGCCTTCGTGGACGAAATCGCGCCGGTCACGGTGAAAGCGCGCGGCGGCGATGTCGTGGTCGATACCGACGAACAGCCCGGCAAGGGCCGTCCGGACAAGATCCCGACGCTCAAGCCCGCCTTCGCCAAGGACGGCACGATCACGGCCGCCACCTCCAGCTCGATTTCCGACGGGGCCGCCGCCGTGGTCATCACCCGCCAGAGCGTTGCCGATGCGGAAGGCCTGAAGCCGGTGGCGAAGGTTGTCGCGCTTGCCGCGCACGCGCAGGAACCGAAGGACTTCACGGTCGCCCCGGTCGGCGCGATCAACAAGGTGCTGGAACGGGCCGGCTGGTCGATCGCCGATGTCGATCTGTTCGAAGTGAACGAAGCTTTCGCCTGCGTCGCGATGTTCGCGATGCACGATCTGGGCATCCCGCACGAGAAGATCAACGTGCACGGCGGCGCCACGGCGCTGGGCCACCCGATCGGCGCCAGCGGCACGCGCATCGTCACCACGCTGATCGGCGCGCTGAAGCGCCACGGCAAGACCAAGGGCGTGGCCAGCCTGTGCATCGGCGGCGGCGAAGCCACCGCGCTGGCGATAGAGCTGGTCTGACCCGCAAGAAAATGGCGGGGCGCCGGCGTTACGGTGCCCCTGCCCCCCAGATGGCCGCTTGCTGGGCATAGCCCTTGCGGCCATTAACATCGAACTGGCACCAGCCGGCGCCGCAATCGCCGATCGTGCCCACCACGCCGGGCGCCAGCCGCCACAGCAGCCGCCCCGAACCGTCGGCCTTTTCGCGCATCTCCGCGACGCCGCCCTTGACCATGCCGGTATGGGCGCGCGCCAGGAACTGGGCGAGCATCCACCCGCGCGAACCGTCCGGGTCCTCCACCAGCCGCCAGCCGCCCATCACGCGCAGCACCTTCATCGGCAGCCCCTTGCGCACGTAGGTCCAGTTGATCCGGTATTCCCGGCCGGGGCCGACGCGCATGTTCGATTCATCCTTGCGCAGCGAAACCCAGTATGGCGCGCCGCCATCCTCCGCGCGCGCGGCGTGGCTGGAAAGACCGGCGGACACGGCAAGGACGCAGGGCAGGACATACTTCACGGCACGCACGACACGGAAACCCCAGACCAAATCCAACAAAAACTTGCCCGCCATGCGATACAGCATTGGCACGACAGGGCAACCACGCGCTTGACCATCCCTGTCCCGCAGGCATAGCGGTACGATCATGCCAACGCACCAGAGCGCCGCCGACGCGCGCACCGCGCACGAAGCCGTCAAACGCCGGATCGAGGGGAAACCCTCGGTCATCGTCACCCGCCGCCTGCTGCCGGAAACCGAACAGCGGATGCGCGAACTGTTCGACGTGACGCTGAACGCCGATGACCGGGCGATGACGCGCGACGAACTCGTCGCCGCGATGCAATCCTGCGACGTGCTGGTGCCGACCGTGACCGACACGATCGACGCCGGGATGATCGCCGAAGCGGGCGACCGGCTGGGGCTGATCGCGAATTTCGGCGCGGGGATCGAACACATCGACCTGGCCGCCACGCGCGCCCGCAGAATCATCGTGACCAACACGCCCGGCGTCTTCACCGACGATACGGCGGACATGACGCTGGCGCTGATCATTTCCGTCGCGCGGCGGCTCAACCATGGCGGCCGCATCCTGCGCGCCGGCAAGTGGGAAGGCTGGGCACCTTCCACGCTGCTGGGCCACCGGCTCAACGGCAAGACGCTGGGCATCATTGGCATGGGCCGGATCGGGCAGGCCGTGGCGCACCGCGCCCGCGCCTTCGGCCTGCAGGTGGCCTATCACAACCGGCATCGCCTGCCCGAAGCGCTCGAAACCATGCTGGGCGCACGCTACGTCGCCGATCTCGACACCCTGATTGGCGAGGCGGATATCCTCTCACTGCACTGCCCCGCCTCGCCCGAAACGCACCACCTGCTCGATGCCCGGCGGATCGCGCTGATGAAGCCCGAAGCCTACCTCATCAATACCGCGCGCGGGCAGATCGTGGACGAACAGGCGCTGATCGAAGCGCTGGTGGCAGGGCGCATCGGTGGCGCGGGGCTCGACGTGTTCGAGCACGAGCCGCAGGTCGATCCGCGCCTGCTGGCGCACCACAACGTCGCGATCCTGCCGCACATGGGCAGCGCCACGTTCGAGGGACGCATCGCGTCGGGCGAAAAGGTCATGGCCAACATCCGCTTCTGGGCCGACGGACATCGCCCGCCCGATCAGGTGCTGGAAGGCTGGGCCTGACGCCGCCGATCCGGCGCCATCGCCTCCTCTGCCTGTACAGGGCCATGCGCTTCGCCTAGGGGCTTGAACGGACACCGCATAACCGCAAGCGCGGACGGAGGGGCAAGAGTGCGCAAGTTTCTGGCAACGGCCGCGATGGCCGCGACATCGGCCATCCCGGCACTGGCGCAGGCCCAGACCGCCACTATGCTCGATTCCGCCGACAGCGGCGATACCGCCTGGCTTCTCGCGGCTTCGGCGCTGGTGCTGATGATGGCCGCGCCGGGCCTCACCCTGTTCTACGGCGGCCTGGTGCGCGCCAAGGGCTTCCTGGCGGTGATGGTGCAGACCGGCGCAATCGTCGCCGTTGCCTCCCTGCTGTGGATCGCCGTTGGCTATACGCTGGCCTTCGGTGAAGTGACCAATGGCTGGATCGGCGCCGGCAATGCCTGGATGCTGCTCAATCTCGGCAATGTGCGCGGCAGCTATGGCGTGCCCGAAAGCGCGTTCGCCCTGTTCCAGATGTGCTTCGCGCTGATCACCCCCGCGCTGATGGTCGGCGCCTGGGTCGATCGCGCGCGGTTCGGCTGGGTCGTCGCCTTTTCGGCGTTGTGGAGCCTGATCGTCTATGCGCCCGTCGCGCACTGGATCTGGGGCGGCGGCTGGCTGGCCACCAAGCTCGGCACGCTGGATTTCGCAGGCGGCATCGTGGTCCACACCACCGCCGGCGTCTCGGCGCTGGTCGTCGCCATGCTGCTGGGCAAGCGCAACGGCTTTCCCAAGTCGCTGATGCTGCCGCACAGCCCGGCGCTGACGTTGGCCGGCGCGGCGCTGCTGTGGGTGGGCTGGTTCGGCTTCAACGGCGGCTCGGCGCTGGCCGCCAACGACGACGCGGCCTCCGCCATCATCAACACCCACGCCGCCGCCAGCGCGGCGGCGCTGGCCTGGCTGCTGATCGAAAAGCTGACCGTGGGCAAACCCACCTCGGTGGGCTTCGCCACCGGCGCGATCGCCGGCCTCGCCACCGTGACGCCGGCCGCCGGCTTCATCGCGCCTGGTGCGGCGATGCTGCTCGGCGTTGCCGCCGCGGCGGTATGCTATCCGATGATCCTGCTTGTGAAGCACAAGCTCCATATCGATGATTCGCTTGATGTTTTCGCAGTGCATGGCGTGGGCGGCATGCTCGGGTCGATCCTGCTCGCGGTGTTCGTCTCGCCGTCGCTGGGCGGCACCGGCTATGCCGATGGCATGGGCATGGCGCGCCAGATCGTCGGGCAGGTCGGCGGCGTGGGCATCGTGGCGATCTGGAGCGCCTTTGCCACCACCATCGCTGCCCTGATGGTTTCGATGGTGATACCGATGCGCGTCACCGAAGACGAGGAACGGGACGGTCTGGACCTGACCAGCCACGGCGAACGGGCGTGGGAAATGGACTGACGGCGGGCGGCCCGGATTTCCCCGGACGTTCGGGTCATCGCCCCGAAATCACCGTCGATGCCGATTTTGCTTCATACCCTGCTGATCGATAACGATTCTTTTACCGGCCATTGATACGTCATCTCCGAAGGAGTGATGTGATGGTCCAGCACAAATTGGCGGACGCCCTCGAGGCGAGGACCGCGCATCGACGCCGCCTGACGCTGTCGGTGGAAGCCAATGTCACCGCAGCGGGTACGCCTGTCGACGCCAGGCTGCTCGACTTGTCGGAACGCGGCTTCCTGCTCGAAAGCGATACCGCGCTGGACGAAGGCGATGTGGTAGACATCGGTCTGCCCGAAACGGCCGCGGCCACCGAGGCGGTCGTGGTGTGGACAGCGGGCACGCGCCACGGCTGCGAATTCGTTACGCCGATCAGCCGCGCCACCGTCAGCGCGCTGCTGCTGCGTTCGCCCGCGCTGCATGGACAGGTAACGATCCCGGCGGACCAGCGATCGCAGGAAGTGTTCTCGCCCCGCGCGAAGTTGGCGATCTGGATCGGCCTTGCCCTGCTGGCATGGCTGCCGATCATCGTCGCCTTCAGCCTCTGGGGCTGAAGGCGCGGCCGCACCACTTACCCGCGCAAGGTCTTCGGCGTCAGTCCCCCGTCAGGATACGATCGACCAATTGCTTCACGCTGGGCGTGAAGTTGTTCGAATAGAACGGGTCCTGCTTGAAACGATAGGCCGCGTGGCCGGCGAACATGAGGTTCTGATCCACCGGGCCGCCGTGCGCGATGTCCTGCAACGTCTTCTGGATGCAGAAGCTGCGCGGATCGGCGAGCCGGCCGGTGGTATAGTCGTCATGATCCTTCCAGGACGAAAAGCCACAGTGGGAAAGACAGCCCATGCAATCGGCCTGATCCTTGCGGATTTCCTCACGCTCGGCGGGCGTCACGAACACGATGGTATCGTCCGGCGTGCGTAGCGCATCGGTATAGCCCGCACCAAACCAGTTGCGCGCGCGATCGAGATCAGCCGGCGTAACCCAGAAGTTCTTGCCCTTCACCCCGACATCGAGCTGCACGGTGTGTTCGCCCGCCGCGACCTTGGAATAGGGAATCTGGCGCTCCGAACGCGCTTCGAGATTGCGCAGGAAGGGATTGCGCACGGCCGAGCTGTAGAACCCCGTGGGGGAAAAGCGGTGCAGCAGCACGTCGCCCGGTTCCAGCGTGCGCAGATGGTCCTTCCACGCCTGCGGAATGGGGCTTTCGTGCGTCAGCAGCGGCCGCGTGCCGAACTGGAAGGCGATGCTGCCGAGTTCCGGATTGTCGATCCAGTCGTTCCATTCGCGCAGGAACCATACACCGCCGGCCATCACGATCGGCACGTCGTCCGAAACGCCTTCCTTGCGCATCGTATCGCGCAGCGCGGCAACGCGGGGATAGGGATCTTCCGGCGTTAGCGGGTTTTCCGCATTCGACAGGCCATTATGGCCGCCCGCCAGCCACGGGTCCTCATAGACCACGGCGGCCATCAGATCGGAAACCTTGTGGTAGGCCCGCTTCCACAGCGCGCGAAAGGCGCGCGCGGATGAGACGATCGGCAGATAGTTGACGTTGAACCGCGCCGCGATTTCCGAGAGCTTGTAGGGCATCCCCGCGCCGCAGGTCACGCCGGTAACAAGGCCGCGCGTCTTTTCCAGCACGCCCTCCAGCACCTGCTGCGCACCGCCCATTTCCCACAACACGTTGATGTTGATCGCGCCACGCATGCCGTTGGGGCCGCTGGCGATATCATAGGCGCGCCGCACCTGCTCGACCGCGCCGTCGATCGCGTAGCGGATCAGTTCCTCGTGCCGCTCACGGCGAGTCATGGCGTTGTAAATCTGCGGAATGATCTTGCCTTCGGCGTCATAGCTATCGGCGTTGACGGCGCTGACCGTACCGATTCCGCCCGCAGCCGCCCATGCCCCCGAACTGGCATGATTGGTGGCCGCCACGCCCTTGCCGCCTTCAACCAGCGGCCAGACTTCACGGCCGCCATACAGAATCGGCTTCAACCCCTTGAACGCAGACATAAACCCCTCTCAACGACCCTTCGCGCGCGTGACCTGCCCGGCTTCCAGCCGACACGGCTTTATCTTACCGGGTTCGGGCCGCCTGGGCGCGGCTTCGAACTGTGCATAATAGCCCGCTATTTCGGGCTTACGTTGAAATTCACTCAAGCGGAAGCCCACCGCCTCAAATTCGCAGAACAGAAGCGCCGGCGGCGTTCCGTGCTGTTCGGTCGGCCGGTCCAGATCGACCACGATCACGCGTCCACCCGGCCGCAGCGCGGGCCAGAGGCGCCACAGGAACGCATAGGGCTCCCCCACTTCGTGATACATGTGGATCAGGAACACGCGGTCGAAACTGTGTTCCGGAATGCGTGGATCGTCGACCGCGCCGGGCTTGATCGACACGTTGTCGAGCCGGTCATGCTCGACGCGCGCGCCCAGCTTGCGCAGCGCCGCCTCGTCGATGTCCTGCGCCAATACGCGCCCCTTGGCGCCGACACGGGCCGCCAGACGGACGGTGTAATAGCCCTCGCCCGCGCCAATATCGGCCACGGTCATGCCCGGCTGGATCGCGGCCAGGTCCATGACCGTCTGCGCTTCCTTGCGGTTGTCGCGCTCCGCCTCGGTGGTGAAGCCACTGCCGCCCGGTCCCGATACGGGCCTGTCCGCACGCGGGAACGCCCGCGCAGTCGGAGCCCGATCCTCGTCGGACGGCCGCTGGCACGACGCCAGCGCCACGCAGGCCACCCCGATCAGGCCCGCCCGCAGGCCCAGGGCAGCCAGCCTGCTCAATCGTCGTCTTCCACGGCGACCTTTTCGCCGGTCACCTTTTGCGAGAGCGCCGCCGCCATGAACGGATCGAGCGCGCCATCCAGCACGTCCGTGGGATTGGTCGAAACCACACCGGTGCGCAGGTCCTTCACCTGCTGGTAGGGCTGCAACACGTAGGAACGGATCTGGTGGCCCCAGCCGATCTCGGTCTTGGCGGCATATTCGCCGCTGGCCGCCGCCTCGCGCTTGGCCAGTTCGGCTTCGTAGATCCGCGCCTTCAGCATGTTCATCGCGGTCGCGCGGTTCTTGTGCTGCGAACGGTCGTTCTGGCTGGCGACGATGATGCCGGTCGGCACGTGGGTGATGCGCACCGCCGAATCGGTCGTGTTGACGTGCTGCCCGCCCGCGCCCGACGCACGGTAGGTATCGATCTTCAGGTCGGCCGGATTGATATCGACCTCGATGTTGTCGTCGATTTCGGGATAGACCCAGACCGAGCTGAACGAGGTGTGCCGCCGCGCCGAGCTGTCATAGGGGCTGATGCGGACGAGGCGGTGGACGCCGCTTTCCGTCTTGGCATAGCCATAGGCGTTCTCGCCCTTGATCAGCAGCGTGGCCGACTTGATGCCAGCGGCTTCGCCGGCGTGGTAATCGACCAGATCGACCTTGTAGCCATGCCGCTCGGCCCAGCGCGTGTACATGCGCTGGAGCATTTCCGCCCAGTCCTGGCTTTCGGTGCCGCCCGCGCCGGCGTGGACTTCGAGATAGGCGTTGTTGGCGTCGGCCTCGCCGGCCAACAATGCCTGCACCTTGTCGTTGTCCGCCCGTTCGGCCAGCGCCGCCAGCGTCGCCAGCCCTTCGTTAATGGTGGCTTCGTCGTCCTCCATCTCGCCCAGTTCGACGAACTCAATCGCGTCGGCCATTTCCTGACCGATCTGGTTGACTGTGCCGATCGCGGCTTCCAGCCGGCGACGCTCGCGCATCACTTCCTCGGCCTTCTTGGGATCGTCCCACAGCTTCGGGTCTTCGACCCGCGCGTTCAGCTCATCGAGCCGGCGAACGGCGCGATCCCAATCGAGGAACTTGCGCACCAGCGCCAGCGACGCTTCGATGCGATCGATATGAGCCTGACCTTCGGCCCGCATGATACCTGAACTCCGTAAATGAGCGGAACCGCTTAGCGAAGCGGCGCGCCAAGTAAAGGCCGGTTGTCACTGCCCGGCGCCCGCCGATGCGGGTTATGATGCTCGAAGAGGGCCTAGCGCCGCGCGCGCAGGCGCTGCACCGCTTCCAGGGTCAGGCGAACGTGATCGCGATAGTCCATGTCCGAATGCACCAGCACGACCCGGCCATCCCGCCCGATCACATAGCTGGTGCGCTTGGTCAGTCCGGTGGACGTGCCATCGCGCTTGAGATCGACGTCATACGCGGCGATCACCTGCGGCGTCGCGGCGGCCACGGCGAACTTGTCGCGGCAGGCTTCGCGCGAAAACTTCTGCAGCGTCGGCAGGTCATCGGCGGACATCCCGACCACGGTGGCCCCGGCGGCGCGGAACTGGTCCGTAGCCTCGGCAAAGGCGTGCGCTTCCAGCGTGCAGCCCTGCGTGAAGGCCTTGGGGTAGAAATAGAGCACGACCGGGCCACGGCGCAGCGCCTGACGCAGGTTGAACTGGAACGTCCGCCCGCCCAGCGCGCCTTGCGCGGCGAAATCCGGCGCGCGCGCGCCTTGCGGCAGTTCCGCCTGCGCGGCGAACGGAAGAACGAGGGCGACGGCCGCGGCGGCGACCTTGATGGAGCGTGGGATCATTCCCCCGGTATAGCAGGCTCCGCGCCGCGCGGGGAGATGCCAAAACGCGAGCTGCCCGATAGGGCGGCGACGCGCCAACAGGGCCGGGTCAGTAGATCCCGCCCTGTTCCTCCACGAAGCCTTCCTCCCCGCCTTCGGGCGCGGCTGCGGGCCCATGGCGCGCGGCGCGGGCGCGGCGCAGCGCATCGAGCACGGCTTCCTTGGTCGTCAGTTCTTCCTGGTGGATCGTGCGCCGTGGCTCGGTATCGGGCTTGAACGCCTCCCAGATCACCGACGCCTTGGGTTCGTCGTTGTTCGGCATGCCGCCGAACACGCGCTTGCCTGAAACGCGGTCGATGCGGACCATGCGCACGCCTTCGGGCACCGGGAACGGCACATCGGCCCAGCGCGCGCGGGTGGACTGGACGAACTGCTTGAAGATCGGCGCGGCGATGCGGCCGCCTTGCGCATAGCCACCCAGGCTGCGCGGCTGGTCGTAGCCCATATAGACACCGGCGATGATGTCGGGCGAACCGCCCACGAACCACACATTCGTCGGACCGGACGTGGTGCCGGTCTTGCCGAACAGCGGCAGGTTGAGATCGCGCAGCGTGACCGCCGTGCCGCGAATGACCACGCCTTCGAGCATGTGAACGACCTGGTAGGCGGTGCGCGCGTCCATCACCTGACGCCCCGACGGCTTGAGGCGCGGCATGGGCTTGCCGTCCCACCGCGCCATGTTGCACCCGTCGCATGGGCGGTTGTCGGCGCGCCACACGACCTTGCCGTTGCGGTCCTGCACGAAATCGACCACCGACGGTTCATGCTGGCGACCATGGTTGGCCAGCGCCGAATAGGCGTTGACCATGCGCAGCACCGTTGTGTCTCCGGCGCCGAGCGCCATGGACAGGAACGGCTTGTAATCGCCGATGCCGACATCGCGGATCGTCTTCACCACGCGATCCATGCCGGTATCGTTGGCGATGCGCACGGTCATCAGGTTGCGCGACTGTTCGAGGCCCCAGCGCATCGTGTGGCTGCCCGAACCGCCTTCGCCACCGAAGTTGCGGAAGCACTTCTGGCCCAGCGCCGCGCCCTGATAGACGCAGAACGTGCCATCGACGACCATCGAGGCCGGCGTCATCCCGTTGTCGAGGCCGGTGGCATAGACGAAGGGCTTGATCGTGGAGCCGGGCTGGCGCTGTGCCTGCGTGGCGCGGTTGAACGAGCCAAGCCGCGCATCGAAACCGCCCTGCATGGCCAGCACGCGCCCGCTCTGCGGGTCTTCCACCACCATCCCGCCCGAGACTTCCGGCACCGTCCGCACCGCCCAGGCGTTGCCGTTGGGCGCAACCGTGATCACATCGCCCGGCTTCATCGCCTGCGGCATGCCATAGAGCGGCCCGGTGCTGCCATCGGCAAAACCAATCTTGCCGCTATCGCCGCTGCGCGACAGCACCACGCCGACACGCCAGTCGAGATAGCGGATCGAGAGGTTGCTGGTGATAAGCTGGGTCTGCCAGTTGCCATCGGAGAGGTCGATCGTCGCCACCGGCCCGTGCCAGGGCCGTCCACCCGAATAGCGCAGCAGGCCCGCGCGCAAAGCGTCCTGCGCCGCCGTCTGCAACTGAGTATCGAGCGAGGTCCGCACCCACAGCCCGCCAGCATAGACGCTGTTGGGGCCATCCTCGGCCTTTTCGCCGAACTTGTCGATCAGCTGGCGGCGCACTTCCTCCAGGAAATAGCCGGCATCGGCCGTGTAATTCTCCGCCCGCCGGGGCACGAGGCCGAGCGGCTGCGCCTTGGCTTCATTCGCCTGCGCCTGCGTGGCCCAGCCGTTGCGGACCATCTGGTCCAGAACCCAGTTGCGGCGCGTCACCGCCTCGTCATGGAACCGGGCGCGGCCATACTTCTCCGGCGCCTTGGGCAGGATGGCAAGGAAAGCCACCTCGTGCAGCTTGAGATCGCCCACGTCCTTGTCGAAGTACGCGCGCGCCGCCGCCTGCACGCCGAAGCTCTGTCGTCCCAGCGGGATTTCGTTCAAGTAGAGTTCGAGGATCTGCTGCTTGGTCAGCACGCCCTCGATGCGCCGTGCCAGGATCAGTTCCTTGAGCTTGCGCGTGATCGAGTATTCGTCGCCCAGCAGGATGTTCTTGGCGACCTGCTGGGTGATCGTGGACCCGCCCCGCGCGCGCTGGCCGGAGCCGAACTTGGTGGCATAATCGAACACCGCGCCGACAAAGCCGGTGTAATCGATGCCGCCGTGCGTCCAGAACGTCTTGTCCTCGGCAGAAAGGAACGCGTTGATCAGCGGCTCGGGGAAATCCACGAAGCGCAGTTGCACGCGCCGTTCGCGCGCATAGGACGAAACGATCTCGCCATCCGCGCCGCGCACCATCGTGGGCAGCGGCGGCTGATAGGTCAGCAGCTTGTCCGCCGAAGGCAGCCCGCGCGCCACGAAGACCCAGACGAGGAGATAGAGCGCGACCACCGCGCCCAGGGCGTAGCCCCCGAAACGGAACCACTTCCTTTCGCGCCAAGAGTGGCGGAACCATGCGACCAGCCCCGATGCCTCGCGGCGAATGCGGTAGCTGATGCTCTGCTGGGGCGTATCTTCGGCCATCGTGCGCGCCCTCTAGCACGCCCTTTCCGTCAGAAGCCAGTGGGCGCGCGCATCATGGAGCAATCCCTGCCGCCTCCTGCCGGGCCAGGAAAATTTCCACGGCCTGCGCCACCCTTGCCGCGAACTGTTTGCGCCAGGCAGGATCGATCAGGCGCCGCGCATCGTCGGGGCTGCTGATATAGCCCGCCTCCACCAGCACCGAAGGAAGATCCAGCGATTTCAGCACGACGAAGGCGGCCTGTCGCTGCGGATTGGCGTGAAACGTGAGCGCCCCCTGACCTTCCCGCACCACCAGATCGGAGAAACGCTGCGACCGCTCGCGCATCTCGCGCCGGGAAAGATCGACCAGAATGGTCGCCACCGCGCTGGACTTGCCGCCAAGCGCGACGCCGTTCACGTCATCGGCGCGGTTTTCGCGCTGCGCCACCTGATCGGCGACCGCATCGGAACCGCGATCCGACAGGGTATAGACCGTTGCTCCGTGCGCGTCCGGCGTCTCCGCCGCATCCGCGTGAATCGACACGAACAGGTCAGCCTTCAACTGGCGGGCGATACCGGCGCGCTCCTCGAGCACCAGAAACCGGTCGCTGTCGCGCGTCATCGCCACGCGCACGCGGCCATCGGCCAGCAACGCATCGCGCAGCGCCTTGGCCAGCGCCAGCGTGACGTTCTTCTCGCGCAGGGTGCCCTCGCCGCTCGCCCCCGGATCGTGACCGCCATGGCCGGCATCGATCACGACCAGCGGCCGGCTGGCGTCCGCCGGCCCTTCGACAGGAGGTAGGCCGATCCCGCGCGATCCATCGGGCAGCGTCAGCCGCAGGACATACCCGACGCCGGGATTGCCGATGCCCACCACGAAATATCCCCACAGCAGCAAGGCCGCCAACGGCAGCACAAACCCCGCGATGATCCCGACCCGCCGCAACATCGCCGTCCGCTATGCAGGTCCGGTTTCGGTCGGTCCAGCCGGAATCGCGGAACGGCGGTGCGCCACCCGTGGGAAAGGCCGCGGAAAATCATCGCCATTGTTTTAATTGCTGGTTTGGATTTGTAATGCTAGCACCGTTCCACCGGGGCAAGCCAGCACCGGCACCAGCCTTGAATATGCCCTTCCTGACCCCATTTGACCGGGCAGAACGGCGGACCCGGGCAACGTGGAGCCGCTGGCAAAAATCCGGAACGCGGGGATGACGAAGCAGAAACGCTCACTCACCCGCGCCGTGAAGGTTGATGCTGTGATGATGAGCCGAGTTTCGATTGAGCAGAAGCGCCCCGGAAGGGCCGCTCGCGCTTGGTCGATCCCACTTCCGACGGGCCGGAGCCTGACGGAAGCCGGCGCGCGCATTTCGCCGCGCATTGTCAGCACTGCAGACGCAAACCAACCGCCGCCGGGCGGAGAGCGCCATAGGACCGAGGTCCAGGCGCTCCGAACCGGCATTTCCGCATTCGCGATACGTCATGGCCGGGCCATCGCCCGGCCGTCCGGCGTTCGCGCTTCACTAAAGAACCGCGCCCGGTACCCGGATACAATCCCGTGGCGGCGCGGCTGGAGATTCCATAATGACCACGCGCATGCTGATCGATGCGCGCCACCAGGAAGAAACCCGGGTGGCGGTGCTCAAGGGCAACCGTATTGAAGAATTCGACTTTGAATCGGCTGATCACAAGCAGATCAAGGGCAACATCTATCTCGCCAAGGTAACCCGCGTCGAACCGTCGCTGCAGGCGGCGTTCGTCGATTTCGGCGGCAACCGCCACGGCTTCCTGGCCTTCAGCGAAATCCATCCGGATTACTACCAGATCCCCAAGGAGGATCGCGAGGCGCTGCTGGCCGAAGAAGCCGCGCATGCCGAGGAAGAAGCCGCCCTGCGCGCGGCCGAGGATGATGCGGACGACGGTTTCGGCGATGAAGGCGATGCCTTCGGCGACGACGAAGGCGTGACCGAGGTCGACACCTCGGAAAAGGATGATGTCGCCACGATCGAAGGCGGCGTGGTCGAAGGCGAAAGCGAAGAGTCCGAGCAGGAAGCCGAGGCGGAAGATGCCTCTGCCGATAACGGTGGACGCCGTCCGCGGCGCGGACGCCGGCAGGGCCGTGGCCAGGCCAAGGAAGCCGACGAACTGCGCGCCAAGCGCATGGCGCTGCGCCGCCGCTACAAGATCCAGGACGTGATTCAGCGCCGCCAGGTGCTGCTGGTACAGGTTGTGAAGGAAGAGCGCGGCAACAAGGGCGCAGCGCTGACCACCTACCTCAGCCTCGCGGGCCGCTATTGCGTGCTCATGCCCAATTCCAGCCATGGCGGCGGCATCAGCCGCAAGATTTCCAGCGCTTCGGACCGCAAGCGGCTGAAGTCGATCATCGGCGAGCTGGAACTGCCCAAGTCGATGAGCTGCATCGTTCGCACTGCCGGGCTGCAGCGCACCAAGACCGAAATCAAGCGCGACTTCGATTACCTTGCCCGCCTGTGGGACGAGATCCGCGAACGCACGCTGCATTCCAGCGCGCCGGCGCTGATCCATTCGGACAGCGACCTGATCAAGCGCGCGATCCGCGATATCTACAACCGCGATATCGAGGAAGTGATCGTCGAGGGCGAAGCCGGATACCGCGCCGGCAAGGACTTCATGAAGCTGCTGATGCCCAGCCACGCCAAGCGGGTGAAGCACTATGCCGATCCGGTTCCGCTGTTCCAGCGGTATGGCGCGGAAGACCAGCTTACCGCGATGTACGATCCGGTGGTCCAGCTGAAGTCGGGCGGCTACCTCGTCATCAACCCAACCGAAGCGCTCGTGTCGATCGACATCAACTCGGGCCGTTCCACCAAGGAACACGGCATCGAGGCGACGGCGCTTTCCACCAACCTTGAAGCGGCCCGCGAAATCGCGCGCCAGCTTCGCCTGCGCGACATGGCCGGGCTCGTCGTCATCGACTTCATCGACATGGAGTACGGATCGAACATCCGGAAGGTCGAGAAGGCGATGAAGGACGCGCTGAAGAACGACCGCGCGCGCATCCAGGTTGGCCGCATCTCGGGCTTCGGCCTGATGGAGATGAGCCGCCAGCGCCTGCGCACCGGCGTGCTGGAGGCGACCACCCGCGCTTGTCCGCACTGCGATGGCTCGGGCCTTGTCCGCACCGCCTCGTCCGCCGGCCTTTCCGCCCTGCGCATGATCGAGGACGAAGCCGCCAAGGGCCGCGGCAGCGTCATCACGCTCTATGCCAGCCAGGAAGCGACGATCTACGTCCTCAACACCAAGCGTGCCGATCTTGCCGAGATCGAGGCCCGCTATGGCGTGACCGTGGAAGTGATCCCCGAAGGCGAGAACGAAGGCGCCAAGATGCGCGTTGCCTCGCGCGGACCGAAGCCCGAGTTCCAGCCGCGCTTCGAACCGATCGTCGAACCCGAGGAAGACGACCTCGCTGACGAGACGTTCGACGACGAGGAAGAGGAAGAAGAAGCCGAAGCGCGCGGCGACGATCGCGACAACGGCAATGGCCGCCGCAAGCGCCGCAAGCGCCGGCGCGGCCGTGGTCGCCGCGACGACGAAACGGGGCAGACCGAGGACACCCGGTCGGCCGACGCCGGTGATGGCGAAGCCGAAGCGGCAGACGATGTCGATGATGGCGAGGAAACCGAAAGCGCCGTTGCCGCTGGCGAGGATGCCGACGGCGAGCGCGGTCCCCGCAAGCGTCGTCGCCGCAGCCGTCGCCGCCGTGGCGGCGGACGCGAGGCGGATGGCGCCGAAGGTGGCGAAGAGGTGAGCGTGGCGGACGAAGCGGCTGCTTCGGAAGAAGCGCCGGAAGAAACGGTTGCCGAAGCTCCGGCCGAAGCGGAAACCGCCGAAGCCGTGGCCGCGCCCGTGGACGAGGCTCCCGCCAAGCCCAAGCGCACCCGCCGCAAGAAGGCCGATGCCGCTCCGGCCGTTGAGGAAGCGCCGGCTGCGGAAGCGGCCCCGGCTGAGCCGGTTGCCACCGAGGAAGCCGCCGCCGAGGAGGCCCCCGCCAAGCCCAAGCGCACCCGCCGTAAGAAGGCCGATGCCGCTCCGGCCGTTGAGGAAGCGCTGGCTGCGGAAGCGGCCCCCGCTGAAACGGTTGTTGCCGAACCGGCTGCCGCTGAAGAAGCTCCGGCCAAGCCCAAGCGCACCCGCCGCAAGAAGGCGGAGACCGCCGCTCCGGCGGAAGAAGTGACTGAGGCTGTCGCAGAAGCGGAAGCGGAACCGGCTGTCACCGAGCAGGCTGACGATGACGCCAATGCCGAAGCCGCGGGCGGCGCATCGCGTCGCGGCTGGTGGCAGCGCACGTTCGGCGCCTGACGGAATCCTTCCGGACAACAGAAAAGCCCTCCCCGGACCGCCGGGGAGGGCTTTTTCTTAGCGGCCCCTTGCTTCACCCCGCCTTGAGCGCGCTGCCCCATTCCATCCAGGACGCCCAGCGCGGCATCTTCGGCATGTAGCGCTGTCCGCTGTCTTCCACGGCAAAGCCCGCCTGGCGGACGGACGCGATCACCGGCCGCGTCAGATGGCACCCCCCCATCAAGGGAACCCAAAGCGGTTCCAGCCGGCGCTGCCAGCGCTGCACGCCCGGATCGGGGGCCTGGCCGTGTTCAAGGAACAGCAACCGCCCGCCCGGCTTCAGGATGCGCCGCATTTCGCGCAGGACCTGCGCGGAATCCCCCACGGAGCACAGGGTATAGGTGCAGACGACGGTATCGAAACTGTCGTCCGCGAACGGAATTGCCTCGCCCACGCCTTCGCGGATATCGGCCTGCCAACCCTTCCTTTCGGCTTCGGCGCGGGCATAGTCGAGCAGCTTGCCCGAAGGATCCAGCCCGGCGAACGCGGTTACCGCGTCGGCATCGTAGAACTGCTGGTTTATGCCCCCGCCGCAGCCCAGTTCGAACACGCGCCCCCGGGCCTTGGGCACCACGCCGGCCCGCAATTCCATGATCGCATCGGCGCTGCACGCGCACCGGATCATCCGCGGCAGGATCGTGTCCTCATACCATTGTCTGATGCCCATCCCTCTCCCTCTCGATCGCCTTTCACGCTGCCGGCGCAGAGTGCGCATACCCTCCACCCTCGACAAGCCGGAAACACCGCGCGTTCCGCAGCATGGTTCCTCCGGAACGATGGCAAGCCCCATCCTGCCAATTGTGCGCCGCAAGGCGCATTACCCTTCTGTCCCCCTTGCCCCACGCGCCGGTTTCGCTAATGACCGACTCGAATTGGAGCCAACCACGCGCATCGGGGACATTTTGATGGCGACCTTCTCGCTTCCGAAGAATTCCAAGATCACCGGAAAGTCCCGTCATCACGCGGCGGCGACCCAGGGCCGGATCCGGAAGTTCAAGGTCTATCGCTACGACCCCGACAGCGGCGAGAACCCCCGCTACGACACGTTCGAGATCGATCTGGACCAGTGCGGTCCGATGGTGCTGGACGCGCTGATCAAGATGAAGAGCGAGCAGGACCCGACGCTGACGTTCCGTCGCTCCTGCCGCGAGGGCATCTGCGGTTCGTGCGCAATGAACCTCAACGGCCGCAACGGCCTGGCCTGCACCACCGCGATCGAGGACCTCAAGGGCGACATCCGCATCACCCCGCTGCCGCATATGGAAGTGATCAAGGACCTCGTTCCCGATTTCACGCACTTCTATGCGCAGTACGCCTCGATCCGTCCCTGGCTGCAGACCGTTTCGCCCACGCCTTCGGGCAAGGAGCGCCTCCAGTCGCCCGAACAGCGGGAAAAGCTGGACGGCCTCTACGAGTGCATCCTGTGCGCCTGCTGCTCGACATCGTGCCCGAGCTACTGGTGGAATTCGGACAAGTTCCTTGGCCCGGCGATCCTGCTCCAGGCCTATCGCTGGCTGGCCGACAGCCGCGATGAAATGACCGGCGAGCGGCTGGACGAGCTGGAAGATCCTTTCCGCCTCTATCGCTGCCACACGATCATGAACTGCGCCAACGTCTGCCCCAAGGGCCTGTCGCCGGCGCGCGCGATCGCCGAAATCAAGAAGATGCAGGCCGAACGGGCGGTCTGACGCGAAGATGGCCTTCAGCTACGGGCCTTCTGACCGGCACCCCGGCTGGTTTACCTGGAACCTCGCGGATACCACCCGGTTCAACGCCCAGACGATGGGCGATCTGGTCGTGCGCGAAGAAGAGGCGCCGGGCGGCAAGCGCCAGGTCCGTCTGCGCATGTTTCCCGAACGCCGGCACAGCAACCTGCTGGATGCGGTGCACGGCGGGGTAACGCTGGCGCTGATCGACATTTCGCTGTTTTCCGCGATGCGGCTGCTGCTGAACGGCGATGCGGCGGGTTCGGTCACGCTCGATCTGGCGACCCAGTTCATCGGCGCGGGCAGGATCGGCCAGCCGCTCGATTCGGTTTGCGAAGTTCTGCGCGAAACCGGGCGGCTTGTTTTCCTGCGCGGATTGGTGGTCCAGGAAGACGAGACCATCGCGTCCTTTACCGGCACGGTCCGCAAACCTTCGCGCAAATGACCCGCGTTTCCGAACGGTACGCCGAACTGGTCGCGGCGGGAGAACTCCGGCCCGATCCGGAACAGGCCGCTGCCGCCGCCACGCTGGATCGGCTCCAGCAGGAACTGGAAACACCGGTGTCCGCGCCCGGCTTTTTCGGCAAGCTGCTCGGCCGCAAGACGCAGGAACAGCCGCGCGGGCTCTACATGTGGGGCGGCGTGGGGCGTGGCAAGTCCATGCTGATGGACCTGTTTCACGACAATCTCGCCATCACCGCCAAGCGCCGTTCGCACTTCCACGAATTCATGCTCGATGTGCACGCCCGCCTGCGCGAGGAGCGCAAGAAGGAAAGCGGCGACCCGATCCTGCCCGTCGCGGCCGCCATCGGGCAGGAAACGCGCGTGCTGTGCTTCGACGAGATGGTCGTGAACAACAGCGCCGACGCCATGATCATGAGCCGGCTGTTCACTGCGCTGATCGTGGACCATGGCGTGACGGTAGTGACCACCTCCAACCGCGCGCCTTCGGAACTATACAAGGACGGTCTGAACCGGGAACACTTCCTGCCGTTCATCGCGCTGGTCGAAAGCCGGCTGGACGTGCTGACGCTCAATGGCCCGACCGATTACCGGCTGGAACGGATGCGCGGCGTCGGCACCTGGCACGTGCCCAACGGCCCAGCCGCGACCGAAGCTACGCGCGAAGCTTTTTTCCGGCTCACCGACTATCCGCCCGAAGACGGCCTGCACGTGCCTTCCGCCGACATCGACGTCGGCGGCGGACGGATGCTGCACGTGCCCAAAAGCCTGAAGGGCGTGGCCGTGTTCAGTTTCAAGCGGCTCTGCGCCGAAGCGCGCGGAGCGGCGGACTATCTGGCCATCGCCCGCAAGTACCACACCGTCATCATCGTCGGCATCCCGCGCCTCGGCCCCGAGAACCGCAACGAGGCCGCGCGCTTCGTCACGCTGATCGACGCGCTTTACGAACACAAGGTGAAGCTGATTGCCGCCGCTGATGCCGAACCGGCGGAACTTTACGAAAGCGGCGATGGCCGCTTCGAATTTGACCGCACCATCAGCCGCCTGATGGAAATGCAAAGCCAGGACTATCTCGCGCTGGGACACGGCGAGAACTGACAGCGCCTTCCTCGCGGACCTGCCCGGTTCATACCGCTAGCCGATGCTGCGCACTTACCAGCCCCGTGGGGGCATCCGGCAATCCGTCTGTTCTGGCGCGAATCACCCAACAAAAAACCCGCGCGAAACCGCACGGGTTAACCAAAAAACAGAGAGCAATAAGCCAATCTCCACCGAAGCCAGTGGAAATCCAAAAAGCCCGGAGTGCCAGAAAACGGGCACTTCCTTGCGGAAATGCCCGTATTTTCAGTGCTTCAGATCAGCTGAAGCAGCCAACGCCAAATCGACATAGCTTTTGCCTCCATCCACGGTTGGAAGCAAAAATTATCATTAACGTCGAGGGTTAACAATCCCTAAACGATTCCGATCTGGATGTCGGCCGATCGCCGGTAGGTCTGGATGAAGTCGGCGAAGGATTGCGGCTTGCCGAGGTAATACCCCTGGGCGTGATCGCAACCCAGCTCCATCAGAAGCTGCAGCGTCGCCTCGTCCTCGATTCCCTCGGCCACCACTTCCTGGTGAAGATCGTGCGCCAGCGCGATCGTATGGGCGACGATCGCGCGCTCGCGCTCGGCCGTGGTGATGCGCGAAACGAACCGGCGGTCGATCTTCAACTCGTCGCTCGGCAGTTCGGCCAGATAGGAAAGGCTCGCCTCGCCGGTGCCGAAATCGTCGATCGACAGACGGAAGCCCAGCGCGCGCAATTGCGAAAGATTGTGACGCGCCGCCGGACGGTTGTGGACGCTGGAGGTTTCGGTCACCTCGATGGTCAGGAGCGCAGGATCGATCCCGCGCCGCTGCACGACCTCGGCGATGTTCGATACCAGATTGGGCTTGTCGACCATCTGCGCCGAAAGGTTGATGCTCATCTGGAAGCGCGGCCCCAGCGCGTTGATCTCAAGCGCCGCGGTGATCGCTTCTTCCAGAACCCAGAAGGTCAGGGCGTCGATCCGCCCTGCCCGCTCCGCCTGCAGGATGAAGGCATCGGGCGCGATCGGCCCGCGCGTGGGGTGGTTCCAGCGGATCAGGGCTTCTGCGCCGTAGAAGCGCTTTTCCACAAAGTCCCACTGCGGCTGGAAGGCCAGCCAGATATCGCCGTTGCGCAGACCTTCATCGATCCGCGCATGGAGCGAGAGCTCCCACGGTGCTTCGGCAAGGCGCGCCGCTTCGAACAATTCGATCGACCGGCCGCTGGTCAGCGCCTCGTTGGCGCTCGCCAGCGCGGAATTGACGCGCGTAAGGGCATCCACGCCTTCGTTGCGGTCGAGACCGAAGTGGATGTTGGTGTCGAAAGTATGCTCGCCGATCTGTAGCGGAGCCGAAAACAGCGCGCGCAACCCTTCGAGATGGTTGAGCTGCATTTCCAGCGGCCGCGCTTCCTCGGTCCAGGCGAAATGGCCGCCATCGCCGTTGTAGATCTCGCTGCGTCCCGAGCCGACGGACAGGCGGCGCGCAATCTGCCGCGCGCATTCGCCGTGCAGTTCGTTGGGCAGAGTCGCGAGGATTTCCTCGTAGCGCGCGATTACTGCGACCACCACGTCGCGGCCAACCTCGATCTGCTTCGAGGTGAGCGACAGGAGGTTGGGCAGGCCCGATGCGCTAGTGTGCTGCACGCGGCGGCGCCACTTCTGCCAAAGACGGATGCTGCCATAGATCGCCATCGTGGCGAGGAGCTGATCGGTGAAGCTGAGGATGCCGAATTCGACCAGGATGGCGGGCAGCACGAACGTGACCGCGCAGGCCGCGCCATAGAACAGCGCCTTTTCTCGGCGGGACCGGGCATTCGCCGCGAGCGCGAGGCAAACCGCCAGCAGGCCCAGCAGGACAAGGCGCGGCAGAACGATGGCGAAAGGCCGCCGCAACCCCTCGGCTCCGGCGAAAGCCAGCGCAATGTCGGGCGTGCGGCCGTGCCCGAAGTATCCGATCGGCCGTCCTGCCGTCCCGAAATCGCTGATGACGACGGTGCGGCCAGTCAGCAGGCCCGGCGCGAACTTGCCGTTGAGCAGCTTGCTGACGGGAAGCTGCGGCACCGAATCCGGATCGAGCGAGAAATCGGGCACATAGACCCCGCCCTCACGCCCGCGGATACCGACAACGGCCGGGCCGACGGTGGGATAGGCCTTGCCATCGATCCGTACCGCATAGGGCGCGGTCGTGGCGAAATCGATGAAGTTCGCGTTCCATTTGGAAATGGCGATGCGCGAACGCGGCACCACGGAGGACGCCGGAAACAGGAACTCGCCATGCGAATCCGCGTCCACGCTGTTGTTGCGCAGAACCAGCGAGAAATCGTCCCCCAGTTCGCCGATGGCACGCGCCAGCGCGCGATCGCCCCAGATCGACTGGCCGGTATCGACGCGCGCGTCGAGCACGACCTTGCGCGGAACCTGCCGTCGCACCAGTTCGAGCAACCGGGCCTGTTCCATCGTGGTCCAGCCGCTGCTCTTCGTCGATCCCGATCCCTGGTTGTCCAGCGGGATAACGATGACCGGCTGCGAGATCGCGTGGCTGGAAAGACGATAGCGAACGTTCCAGTAGATCTGGTCCAACGGCTCGGCAATGAACACCAGGCTGCATATCAGCCCAATGAGCACCGAGATTGAAACTGGCGATCGCAGAATGTTTCGCATGGACCGTCACGAAAAAGGTTACGATCGGCGTCTAATCCGAAATGGTTTATATGACCTTACCATGGTTACCGCCCATCAACCAAATTGAACAGGCGATGAAGCAGGCCCCCGGCGATCGCACATAGCCCGAACCTGCCGCGGTGAGGGGCGGATCAGGACAGCAGCGCCAGGCTGCGATCCAGCATCAGCACCTGCCAGAGCAGGCGGGAATGGTCGGCGCGGCCTGCGATATGCGCGTCGGCTATGTCGCGCAGCACGGGAGCGCGGAACCAGCCGGTCCGCGCCAGCACGCCGCCTTCGGCGACCGCCCTCGCCTCTCCGGCCAGCGGTCCGCGCAGCCATGCGGCGATCGGCGTGACGAAGCCCATCTTGGGGCGGAACAGGACGTCCTCCGGCAGATAACGGCGCATCACGTCCTTCATCAGCCATTTGCCCGTCGCCCCGCGTACCCGCATGGCCTCGGGCAGCCGCGCGCCGAATTCCAGCAAGCGGTGATCGAGCAGCGGCTCGCGCGCTTCGAGGCTGACAGCCATGCTCGTCCGGTCCACCTTGGTCAGAATGTCGCCGGGCAGATAGAACTTGAGATCAGCGTATTGCGCCCGGTCCAGCCCGGAACGCCCCGGCGCCCGGCGCATCATGTCCACGAAGGGCTGTTCAGCGCGGTAATCGCCCCGCAGCCGCAGGAAATCCTCGCCATAAAGCCGGTCGCGCAGTTCAACCGGGGTGACGGAGAGCGATCGGGCATAGCCCTCCTCCCCGCTCCGCGCGAGGTTGAGGAAGGTCGCCTTGGCGCGCAGTGGTCGCGGCGCCCAGTCCGCCTTGGGCCAGAGCCGTCCCAGCGTGCCGAACACCGGCGCGCGCAAGCCTTGCGGCAGCAGCGCCCGCACGGATTCCTCGCGTTGGTGGAACACCTGCCGGCGGTATCCGGCGAAGGCCTCGTCCGCGCCATCGCCCGAAAGCGCGACGGTCACGTGCTCGCGCGCCAGTTCGCAGACCCGGAACGTCGGCAGGGCGGAGGCATCGGCGAACGGCTCGTCGAACATGCTGGCCAGCCGGTCGATCAGCGCGAAATCGTCCGACGCCACCACCCGCTTGCGGTGTTCGGTGCCGAACATCGCGGCTACCTTGTCGGCATAGGCCGTCTCGTCGAGCGCGTGCACATCGAAGCCGATGCTGCAGGTCTTCACCGGATCGGTGCTGGCCTCCGCCATCAGCGCCACCACGCTGGAACTGTCGACGCCGCCCGAAAGGAAGGCACCCAGCGGCACGTCGGCCATCATGCGTGAGGTCACCGCCTCGCGCAGGCGGTGCAGCAGGTGCGCGCCGAGATCGGCCGTATTGCCCTGCTCGCGGTCGGCAAAGGAGATGTCCCACCACTGCACCGAGGCGGCCGGCGGGGCATCGTGCCGCAGCAGGCGGTAATGGCCCGCCGGCAGCTTTTCCACGCCCTTCAGGATAGACCGGTGATCGGGCACGTATCCCCAGGCGAGATAGTCCTCGATCGCCAGCGGATCGATATCCCGCCGCAGCATGGGATGCGCGAGCAGGGCCTTCAGCTCCGAACCGAAGATCACGCTGCCATCGGCCAATTGCGCCGTGAACAGCGGCTTCACGCCCAGCCGGTCGCGCGCCAGCAGCAACGTCTTCTGCCGCAGGTCATAGAGCGCGAAGGCAAACATGCCGTGCAGGCGCGGCAGGCAATCGACGCCCCAGCGCTGCCACGCCGCGAGGATCACCTCGCTGTCGCCGTCAGTGTGGAACTGCGCGCCATCGGCCTGCAATTCGCGGCGCAATTCGCGGAAATTGTAAATCTCGCCGTTGAAGACGAGCATCGCCGAACCGTCGGTGGCCGCCATCGGCTGCGGCGATCCCGCCAGATCGATGATCGCCAGCCGGCGGTGCCCCAGCGCGACGCCAGGGGCGGTCCATATCCCCTGCCCGTCCGGCCCGCGATGCGCGATGGCATCGCACATCCGCTCCAGCCGCGCCGGATCGACCGGCTTCATGCCCTCCGTGTGGAAAATGCCCGCGATGCCGCACATGCCGCCGCGCCTATCGCATGTTGCCGGTGCGGTCCATCCAGGTCGCCACCGGACCGGTAGCACCGAGGAAGGCCCGGACGGCCGCTTCCGTCTGCCTATCGCTGCCTTCGGACGACACGATCAGCGTGGCTGTGGGCCGGCGGCGCAGCAGCAGCCGGTCGGCGATGTTGGCCAGCTTGAGCCGCGCGTTGCTGCCGGTCAGCAGATCGCCGGTGCGATACCAGGTGAGCGCGAGGCGGTGGACCGGCCCCGGCGCCTGGATCACATCGGACTTCGCACCTTCCAGCGCCAGGCCCGGCTTTTCCCACGCCCAGCTGCTGCCCAGCGGCAAGGCGCCCTGCCCGAAGCCGCCAGCCTCCTTCCCTTCCGCCTGCCCGGCATAGAGCGCGTAGGACACCTCCACCCGGTGCCCCTTCGCATCGGCATAGCTGCCCAGCAGCCGATGCTCGGCGCCCGTGTGCAGCGGCCGCCAGGGCGCGACCGGCGCCATGTCCACCCGGTGCCAACCCGGCACATCGGGCAGCAGGATCTGCGCGGGCACCGGCGCCTCCAGCCGGTTGGCCATCGCCCCCCAGCCCACGAACAGCGCGGCGATCCCGGCCAGCGCGCCCAGCGCACGGCCTTCGGGCCAGCGCAAGGCGGCTAGCCGGCCCAGTAGCGGAGAGGCGGCGATGGCGTCCGCATCGATCATCGGATCGTCGATCGCGCGATCGAAGAACTTCCAGCCCGCAGCCATGACCAGCGCCATCACGATGGCGAAGAACACCCAGCCGTAGAACACATGGTCGAAGCCGGCGGCGAAGCCGATGCCGACCTTGCCGGCGATGAACACCGTGCCCCAGGCGCGCACGCCGTTGGCTAGGATCGGCACCACCAGCGCCATTGCCATGAACGCCACCCGGCGCGGCCAGCTGCGGAAGCAGACGTTGGCGACCAGCGCGCCATAGGCCGCCATCGCGATCAGGAACTTCACGCCCGAACAGGCTTCGGCCACTTCGAAATAGCCGCCCGGTGCGGTGATGAACACGCCGTCGATCGTGGCGGGGCCTCCCGCCACAGACAACAACAGCATCGTGATCTTGGCCGTCACGGTCTGCAGCGTGGGGATCATCTCATCCCCGGCGGGCACCAGAAACAGCATGTAGAACAGCGGAAACGCCAGCGCCACGCCCACGCGCGGCCCCAGCAGCGTCAGCACGCTCGCCTGCAGCATGACCACGACCGCCAGTTGCCGCGCCAGCGAGAAGCCGGAGAAATCGCCGAGCATCCACAGGAAGCACGCCCCGGCGAACGGCAGCAGGCCCGGCCACCAGGCCGTGGGTACGAGGCGCTGCAGCCCGTCCGTCCGCAGCCAGACCAGCCAGCCGAGGATCAGCGGAATCAGCAGCGCGTGATTGTAGGTCGAGCTGTCCCACCATTGCAGCGCCATGTCGCGCCAGTCGCCGGCGAACAGCGCGAACACGCCGAGCCATGCCGTGGCAACGAACAGCAACGGCCGCCGCCAGCTTTCCGGCACGGCCAAAACGAAACGCTGGACGAAAGACAGCGGCACGGCATCAGGCCGCATGGCGATCCCCCCTGCGGTCCGCACCCAGCAGGGCCGGCAGCGGGTCGAGCGCGCGGTCCCACCCGCACCGGTCGACCACGAAGCGCCGCCCGGCCGCGCCCATGCTGCGCGCCAGCGCCGTATCGGCAAGCAGCGCCAGCGTGTGCGTGGCGAAATCCTCCGGCCCGTCCGCGACCGCGAGGTCTTGTCCCACGCGCGCCGGGATGCCGGTAGCGGCCGCGCGCGTCGCCAGTACGGGGCGCGCCATGGCCATGGCCTCCAGCACCTTGTTCTGCACGCCGCGCGCGATCAGCAGCGGCGCGACGACCAGATCGGCCCCGGCGAGCCAGGGGCGGACATCCGGCACGGTGCCCGTCACGCGGCATCCGTTGCGGCCTTGCAGTGCCTGCACCTCGGCCACCGGTGCACGGCCGACCACGTTGAATTCGGCTTGCGCAAACCGCTCGCGCACGCGCGGCATGACCTGGCGCGCGAAGAACTGCACCGCCGCGATGTTCGGCGGATAGTCCATCTGCCCGGTAAAGACGATCTGCGGCCCGGCGCGCAGCATCTCGGGCGCGGGCGCGATGCCCGAGGGATCGTAGAACCGCCAGTCGATCCCGTTGGGCAGCGCCATCACCCGGGTTCCGCGCCGATGCTGCAGGCGATCGCGGAACAGCGTGGCTTCCTCATCGGTCACCAGTACGCTGGCGGTGGCGCGATGCGCGATCTTTTCCTCGAACCGGCGCAGGAGGTTCGCCTCGCGCCGGTACATCACCCGCACCGCTGGATTGCCTGCGCGCGCATAGGCTTCGAACTTGGCGGAATCGACATCCACAAAGTCCATCACCACCGGCCCGGTGAAATCCTCCGGAATGTATTGCGCCATCTGCCCGGAGAACACGAAGATCGCCGAGATCGGCCGGGTCGCCAGCGTCTCGCGCACGAAGCGGCGGATGGCCGGCGAGGAAAACGCGGTCAGGCTGACGGGCTTGCCCGTTGCCAGCGCCTGCGCGGCGGCTACGGGAACCGACTTGGTCCGCGCGACAAGGCACAGGCCGGCCGAAATCGCCGCCAGTTCCGGTTCGTGCGACCAGTCCGCCTCGTCATCGGCAAAGCACGCGACATGAACCGGCGCCAGCGCGCTGATCCGGCGCAGCATGTGACACGAGCGGATCTTGTCGCCGCGATCGGGCGGAAACGGCATCCGGTGCGCCAGAAACAGGATTTCGCCCATGGCCGCGCCCGTCACGCCAGCCCGGTCGCGATCAGCGGACCGAGCCGGTTTGCGATCGGCAGCGGCAGTTTCTGCCACGCGGCGATCTTGGCGCGATAGCGCGGGCTGAGCGGATTGACGTCGCGCGGAGGAACGCCATCGGCGGACCAAGTGGCATAGGACAGCGGCTCCGGCACGAAGCCCCAGTTGCGCTTGAAATGGTAGGCGCCGCTGTCGGTCTTGGACCGGCCGAAATCGAACCGGTCGCAACCCCGGCCGCGCGCGTGGTTCATCAGCGCGTAGTACATCACGTCGTTGGCGCGCAGCGCGCGCGCCGCGAACACGCCGCCTCCCCAATAGGGCATGACCGCGCCGCGATGGTACAGGCTGAGCACGCTGGCGACCGGCTTGCCCTGGTGCAGCACCGTCAGGATATCCGCATCCGCAACGAAGAGGTCCATCACCGCATCGAACAGGCGCTTGGGGAATACCGGCGTGCCCAGGTTGCGCACGGATTCGGCATAGACCGCGTAGTGCATCGCGCGATCCGCCCCGGACCGGCCGACCCGCACTTCCAGATCGTTGCCCAGCCCCTTGCGCACTTCCGCGCGCTGTTTGCGCGGGACAGCGAGCAACTGCGCTTCATCGTCGGCGGCCAGCGGCAGGACGAAGCCGGCGTGGCTATCCTGCTTGATGTGCCAACCCGCGCCGTCCGGCATCACGCCGCCGCGCAGCTCGATCGTGGGCGTGGACAGACGGCGGGCCAGTTCGCGCGCGGCATCGAACAGCGCCGTGGCTTCGCCCGCATCGCCGATCAGCCCGCCGCCCACTGCGAACCCGGTCGAGACCAGCGCGCGGCCGAAAAGCGGGGAGTGCGCCGCGTGCAACGGCAGCATCGCGGTAATCGCGCCATCACGCTCGGCCAGCAGCAGGTGCGCGCGGTGCCCGGTGGCGCGCTCCACTGCCTCGATCCATTCCAGGCGGTGGAACGGCGTGGCGGCGGGGTCTTCGGCCAGGAAACGCGCCATCGCGGGGCGATCCCCGGGATCGGCAAGGCGCACGCGCGCCGCCATGAAGCGGAACGGCGCGTTCATGCCGCCTTCTCCAGCACGGTTTCGGCCGGCAGAGCCAAGGCCATCTGGCCCGCCGCCACCGCGTCCATCCGCCCCCAGCGGAAATCGCGGATCAGCCGGTCCAACTTGGCCGCCATGACCGAGAGGTTGGTATAGTGCCGGAACTTCGAGCGCAGCGGCGCGGAAGCGACGCGCGGCTGTTCCGGGTCGATTTCCCACGGATGGAAATAGAACACGGCGGGCCGGCCATCGACGCTGTTGACCTGCCGGATCGCCCAGCGCGAAAGCGGATAGGGCAGCAGGCGGAAGAAGCCGCCGCCGCCCGCCGCCATGCGCCGACCGGCAACCTCCGCCGTCGTCACCGGAATCTCGATAAGGTCCGCACCCGCGACCGGGTGGAAGGCGAAACGCGGCGCCTCTCGCCAGCCGTAGTGATCGTGCACGATCGGGGCGACGCTAGAGGAATAGACATAGCCCTGCTCCGCCAGCACCTCGTGCGCCCACGGCGTGCGCGCATCGATCGAGAAACTGGGCGCGCGATAGCCCGTCACGCGCTGGCCGCCGGCATCTTCCAGCACCGCCCGCGCCCGCGCAATGTCCTCGGCAAAGGCCCTCGCGCCCAGCGTGAACACCCGGGCATGGTCCCAGCCGTGGCTGGCGATCTCGTGCCCTTCGTCGGCGATGCGCCGGATCATCGCGGGATAGCGCTGCGCCACCCAGCCCAGCGTGAAGAACGTGCCCTTCACCCCGGCATCGGCAAACAGGCGCAGGATCACATCGCAATTGCGTTCCACGCGGCAGGAAAGGCCATCCCAGTCACCGCGATCGATCACGGTTTCGAACGCGCCGACCTGGAACCAGTCCTCGACATCGACCGAAAGGCCGTTGAGCGGCGCCTGGGTGGACCCTGTGCTCGACCAGGTCATCGGCACGCTTTCCTCCTCAGGCCGCGAGGCGCGGCTTCTGCTCGCTTTCCAGCCATTCGATCAGCATGGTCAGGACATGGCGGATCGCCTGCTCCTGCTCGGCCAGCCGCGTTTCCAGTGCGGCGACGCGACCGTTGGCATCCTCCAGCGCGGCGGCGAGTTCATCGCGAGCCGGGTCCTCCGCCGTTGCGGCCGGTCGCTGTTCGGCGAGTTCGATCACGGCCTGCTGCAGTTCGGCAATCTGTTCGTCGCGGCTGGCCAGCGCCTGCTGGATCAGTGACAGGTCGAACGCCGGTTGCGCAGGAGCCTCGGGCGCGGCTTTGCCGGCCGGCTGAACGTCGCGCTCCAGCGCGGGTTCGGGCGCGGCAAAGGAATCCATAACCGGCAGCGCATCGGCCAGCGCAGGTTCGGCCGCCGGGGCCGGTTGCGCGGCCACGGCACCGCCCGCCGCATCGCGATCGAGATCGGTCAGCACGTCCTTGAGCATTGCGTTGTCGATGCCCGGGGATTGTTCGATCGCGCCCATCAGCAGCAGGCGGCTGACGATCTGGTTGATCCGGCGCGGCACACCGCCGCTTGCCCGCGCGAGATCGGCATAGACGCGCGGCTCGAACGCGGGATTGCCCGTCCAGCCCACACGCGCGAGGCGGTGTTCGATATACGGCCCCACCTCGCCCGCTTCCATGGCATCGAGATGGTGCGAGGCGATCACGCGCTGACGCAACTGCTCCAGTTCGGGCGAAGTCTGCAGCAGCGTGCGGAATTCCGGCTGGCCCAGCAGCAGCATCTGCAGCAGCGGATGCGCGCCGAGCTGGAAGTTCGACAGCATCCGCAGTTCTTCGAGCGCGCCGATCGAAAGGTTCTGCGCTTCGTCCACCACCAGCAGGCAGCGGCGGCCGGCGCGCGCTTCCTCGTGCAGGAACACCTCGATCGCCGCGAGCGCGGAAGCCTTGTCGTGCCCCGGCACGTGCAGGCCGAAGGCGCGCGCGGCAACGTGGATCAGCTCCTCGCCATCGAGCTTGCTGGTAACGATCTGGCCGGCGGTCAGCCGCTGGCGGTCGATCGTCGCCATCAGGTGCGCGGCCAGCGTGGATTTGCCCGCGCCGACCTCGCCGGTGATGACGATGAACCCTTCGCCCTGCGCCAGACCATAGCCCAGGTACGACAGCGCCTTGCGGTGCGTCGTGCTCTCGAAATAGAAATCCGGGTCCGGCGTAAGCTGGAAGGGGCGCCCTGTCAGCCCATAGAACGTATCGTACATCGAAGCCCCCCGGGCGTTAGAAATTGTAGCGCAGGGCGATCCGGCCCGATGCGACGAGTTCGTCCGGCGCCGCCTTTCGGCTGAAGCCATCGATGCCCACCGCCGCGCTGCCGACCAGACGATCGGTCAGGTTGCGGAAATAGGAAGCGTTGGCGCCCACCGCGTTGCCCTTGGCATTGCCAGCCGAACCGCTGTTGTACCAAGCGCTGTAAACCGCCACGGCGAAACTGGATCGCCGGTCGAGCCGGCCGGAAACGCCGCCATCGACATACCAGCTTTCGTCCACGGTGCTATCGGCAAGGCCCAATACCGTGCCCCGCGCGGCAATGAACTTGCGGCGGACATAGCCGGCGCCGATCCCCGCGCGCAGGCGGCCCACGGTCATCCCGTACGTCGCGTTGACGCCCCGGGCGCGGAACACCGACGACGACAGCGAGGCCAGCGCGCCGTCGACGCAGCCGCCGCCGGTCGAACCGATGCCGCAACCGCTGATGTTGCCGTTGAACGGATCGCGGCCGACCTCGAAGTCGGTCGGCACGTCGCGCAGCGCGTTGCCCAGCGAGGAACCGAAGCCGGAAATGCCGTCATAGACCGAGATACCCAGCGCGCTGCGCGCATTGGGCGCATAGCTGAAGCTGCCGTAATAGGTCGTGCTGTCGTACCGGCGGCCGACGAAGGCCGAAAGCGATGTGCGCCGGCTGGGCCGCCACATCACGCCGGCATCCCAGCTGAGACCGCTGAAGTCATAGGCGATCACGCGCGGCTTGGACTTGTCGGTGACGAAGCGGCCGTTGCTGCCGATCACCGGCACGCCGTTGACGTCATAGACCGCATCGCGGGCCGAAACCTGCACGTCCTGATACCCGACATCGCCCACCAGCGCGAGGTCCTGCGTCACCGGCAGGGTCACCTGCACGCCGGCGTTCAGTTCGCGATAGCGCTGGTCGAGGTTGGAAATGTCTTCCTGCGCATAGCGGCCGCTGGCGGTCACGCCCACCGGCGCGATCACGCCGGGGCGTACGCCTGCCGAAAGCTGCGCCGATTGCGAAAGCGAATGATCGAAGATGTTGGAGCTGGGCTGCCCGGCCACGGCGGTCACGCCGTTCTTGGTATCCACCTTGGTGTAGCCCACCATGTAGGAGCCGTTGACCGCCACATCGCCGACATGCGTCGCCAGCGCCGGCCCGGCATAGGCCGAATAGATCTGCGTGGTCGCGCTGCTGGTGGCCACGGGGTTCAGGCTGCCCGCGCCGGTCGCATCGACGCGGGTCCGCGTCGCCAGGCCGCCGGCTTCCACCGACAGCGTGCGCGGGATCAGATCGTGCTTCACCCGGGCGAGGCCCGAGATCGTGTCGCCGTTGGCGGTATTGCCCTTTTCGGTGATGCGCCGTTCGTAGCGGAACGAGACCGCGCCTTGCGTGTTGCGCCCGTTAAGCGCCACATCGACCCCGGCCGCGATCGCGGTGTAGGTGAGCACGTCGTCGCCGGGCTTCAGTTCGGCCAGCAGGTTCTGCGAGACTTCGAGATAGGGCTGGATCGTGGTCCGCGCGCCGCCGCCGGCGGAACGGATCGAATGACCACCCCGGCCCTTCGCGGAAGCGTCCCCACCCGCGTCGCCGCCGCCCGAGGCGTCATCGACATTGCCATAGTCAAGCTTCTGCGCCAGCGCGGGCGCGCCGTGCAGCGCCAGCAGCGCTGCGGCCCCGTGCAGGGCGAATTGCGCGCCCCGGCGCGTGGAAAGGCGGGCCATCTTCATTCCTTGTACCCGTAATAAGAGCCGAAACGCCGGCCTGTGGGTGAGAAGCGCGTGCAGTTGAGCAGCAGCCGGATGTTCTCGCAGCCGGAAAGGATGTTCACCGCGTCGCGCAGTTCGGCTTCGCCGGTCTGGTCCGCACGGACGACCATCATCGCCTGTCCGACATGCATGGCCAGCTCCGAAGCCGGAGAGGCCGCCAGCGCGGGCGGGCTGTCGAAGATGACGATGCGGTTGGGCGCGTGCGCCGTCAGCCGGTCCAGCACCGTACGCGTTCGTGCGGACGCCAGGTATTCGGTGTCGGAGCCGGTCGAATTGCCGGCCGGCAGCACGAATAGGCCGGGAATGTCGGTGCCGAGGATGCAGTCCTCGACCACGACCGATGGATCGGCCAGCGCGTCCATCAGGCCGGGGCCGCCGGGCAGCCCGAGCGCGGACAGCACGCTGGGCTTGGCGAAATCAGCATCGACCAGCAGGACTTCGTTGTCCTTTTCCGCCGCGATCGACAGCGCCAGATTGGTGGCGCAGAACGTCTTGCCCTCGCCCGGGTGGGCCGAACAGACAAGAATGCGCTCGCCATGCGGGGCGCCGCGCCCGGCGCGCGAATCCGCCGCCGTCAGCAGCAGCTGGCGCTTCACGATGCGAAACTCTTCCAGCAGTTCCGTCACCGCGCCATCGGGTTCGATCAGGCACTGTTCGCGCAAGTGCAGGCGGTCGATCGGATGCAGCTTGCCCTTGAAGACCTGTTCCGCCGGGATACCGTCAAGCACGGGTTGCGCCGCCACCGGTGCCGGACCGTCCACGGCCGCCGGCAAGGGCGGCACGGGCGCGACAGGCGTGACGGGCGCGGCATCAGGCGCAGACGCTTCCGGAGCCGGTTCGCTGGGAGCGGCGGGCACCGGAGTCTGCAACACCTTGCGGAAATCGAACGTCCCGGCCGCGCGCTCAATCAGCGACGGGCCGGAAGGCGGCAGCGGGATTTTGCTCTGGTCGGTCATCTTCAACCCCGCTTCCTCACGCCACCATGCCGCGTTTCATGAATTCGACCGCCAGCAGCAGCACCAGCACGGCCACAAGGCCCGCGCTTGCGCCGGCGAACCATTTGAGGTGCCGGTTGCGCAGCGCCCGCGCCTGGCGCGTCAGCGTCAGCGACACGGAGCCGAGCACCGGCATCCCGGAGGCCCGTTCGAGCTGGCCGGTCGTGGTGTAGGTCGATCGCAACTGCGCCACCGCGAACGCCGCGCCGCAGCCCGCGCCCAGGCCCACGATCAGCACCAGCATCAGCAGCAACGGCCGATCCGGAGCCGCCGGCGCGCGCGGCGTGGAGGGCGGATCGATCACGTCGAACTTCACCGCATCGTGTTCGGATTCCACCTGGCCGCGCAGGCGAAGCTGTTCGCGATCGCGCAGCAGCTTGTCGTACTGTTCCTTCAGCACGTCATAATCGCGATTGATCCGCGCCGCTTCGGCGGCGACCGCCGGTTCGCTGTATTGCTTGCCGGTAAGCTGGCCGATTTCGCCCTGGAGCGATGCCTTGCGCGATTGCAGCGCCACCACGCTTGCCTCGCGATCCGCCTTGATCGACTGGAGCGAGGAATAGGCCGGGTTGGGCGTGCCGCCGACGTGCCCGCTTTCCGATGCCGCCTGCCGTGAGAGGCTGGCGATCTGGCTCTTGAGCGCGATCACATCGGGGTGGCTGTCGGTAAGGCCGCGCGCGCGCATCGATGCGAGATCAGACTGCGCCTGCGCCAGCGCACCCTTGGCGCCGCCCGATACGCCGGGCACCATGATCGTCTGCGGCGTACCCGAAAGCTGGCCGTTGATCGAGGCGAGCGCGCTTTGCGCCGCCAGCAGATCGGATTCGACGCCGCGCAGTTCGGAACGCGCGCTTTCCAGCTTCGCGCCCAGCGATCCGCTGCCGGGAATGAGATCGGTGTTCTTCGCCTCGAATTCCTGGCGCTTCTGTTCGGCAGCTTCGAGATCCTTCTGACGATCGGCCAGCTGCTGATCCATGAAGGCAAGCGTGCTGCTCATCTCGCCGCGACCGCCGGCCAGGTTCTCCTCGCGGAAGATGTCGATCATCTTCTGCACGATGTCCTGCGCCAGCTTGGCGTTCTGCACGTCGGTATAGCCACCGCTGCCGGAGCTGGCGGAAATCTCGAACAGGTTGTCCTGCTGGCTGACCACCTTGATCCGCGCGCCCAGGCCCTGGACCGCCGATTCCATCTGCTTGTCGCTGGTGATCTTGTCGCCCAGCCGCGTCGCGCGGATGACCTTCTCGAGATTGACCGAGCTGGTCAGCGTCTGGCGCACGCGCTCGATATCGCGCTTGCCGTCGTTGCCCACGCCGATCTGGTCGGACAGCACGTTGTCGGTCTGGACGAAGATGCGCGCTTTCGATTCGTAGCTGTTCGGCACCATCGCCACGAAGACCCACCCGACAAGGCAGACCAGCCAGGCGATGCCCAGCGCCAGCCAGCGCCGGTGCCAGATACCGTAAAGCGCGATGCGCACTTCTTCGTAGATGTTGGTCATCGCCGGAAAGGCCCCCTCGTCCCGCCGCCGCTCAGAACGTGCTCTCGGGGATGATGATCACATCCCCGGGCATGAGCAGGACGTTGGCCTTGCTGTCCCCCTTGCGCAGCAAATCGCCCAACTTGACCGCGTATTCCTTCTGCTTGCCGGTCTGCTTGTCGAAGCGGATCAGGCGGGCGCGGTTGCCGGCGGCGTATTCGGACAGACCGCCCACCGCGATCATCGCGTCGAGCAGCGTCATGTTGGCGCGATAGGGGATCGAGGCCGGCTTCTCCGTCGCCCCGACGATCCGCACCTGCTGGCTGAACGTGCCCGCGAACTTGTTGACGATGACCGAGACGATCGGCTCCTGGATATATTGCGAGAGCTGGAGCTTGAGGTCTTCCGCCAGCATCGAGGGCGTCTTGCCCACCGCCGGCATGTCGGTAATCAGCGGCGTGGTGATGCGCCCGTCGGGCCGGACCTGCACGCTCGCGCCGAGTTCGGGGTTGCGCCACACGAAGATCGTCAGTTCGTCGAGCGGGCCGATCACGTATTCCTCGCCCGGCCCTTCCTGCAGCGAGACGAACGAGGCCGGCGGAAGCTGCGGCTTGCCGCCCGAACCCGCACAGCCCGAAAGGGCAAGGCTTGCCATGGCGGTGCCGGCAAGCAGGCGGGTCAGACGCGTATCGATCGGCATGGACTGTCCTTTTCCGAGCCAGCGACGACGCTTCCGCCGTCCCGCCAAGGGACACGGAAGGCACCGCTATTCAGTGTCGGCTATCGCGAAAAAGGGTGAAGATACCGTTAGCCTTCTCTGAACCGCGCCTGCAAAACATCGGTAATTTGCGGCCAGTCCCGAAACGGTACGGAATGGCGGGGCGGTATGAAAATCCGCTCCGTTACGGATTCATACGAGGATTTCCGCCGCCGGCCCCTGCCCCAGGAACATCGCCGGGCTGGCGCTGGCGCCATAGGCCCCGGCGCAGAAGATCGCCACCAGATCGCCCGGATAGGCGCGGGGAAAGCCGCCCTTGTCGGCTAGCCGGTCGAGCGGGGTGCAAAGGCAGCCGACGATGCTCGCCTCCTCCTCCACCGGTGCGTCGAACCGCGTGGCGATGGCGCTGGGATAGTTGCGCCGCACCACCGTGCCGAAGTTGCCGCTGGCGGCAAGCTGGTGATGCAGACCGCCATCGGTGACGAGATAAATCTCGCCATGGCTTTCCTTACGATCGACGATCCGGTTCAGATAGACGCCCGCTTCGCCCACCAGATAGCGGCCCAGCTCGATGCAGAAATGCGTCTCGGCCAGCACCGCCGGCAGGTCCGCGAAGCGTTCGCCGAGAGCCGCGCCCACAGCCTCCGCGTCCACCGGCTCGTCGCCGGGGAAATAGGGAATGCCCATGCCACCGCCCAGGTTGCACTTGGGCAGCGGCGCGCCGCTTTCCTCCGCCAGCCGCGCCGCCAGTTGCAGCGTCTGCGCCTGCGTATCGGCGATGGCAGCGGCATCAAGCGCCTGACTTCCCGCAAAAATATGGAAACCCCGCCATTCCGCGCCGGACGCGATCAGGCGGCGCGCCAGAGCCGGCACGCGCTCCGCGTCGATCCCGAACGGCTTGGCCCCGCCGCCCATTTTCATGCCCGATCCCTTGAGATCGAAATCGGGATTGACGCGAATGGCAAGGCGCGGCGTCCGCCCCAGCCGTTCGGCGATGGACAAGGCGCGGTCCGCCTCTCCTTCCGATTCGAGATTGAGCGTCACGCCTCTGGCAATCGCGGCTTCCAGTTCCGCGTCGCGCTTGCCCGGTCCGGCAAAGCTCACCAGACCCGGATCGATGCCGGCGGCCTCCACCATCGCCAGTTCGCCGCCCGACGCGATGTCGAACCCGTCGACCAGCCCGGCCATGTGCGCCAGCAGCGGCCCGAACGGGTTGGCCTTCACCGCGTAGTGGATCGCCAGCCGCTCCGGCATCGCCGCGCGCAGGCCGGCCATCTTCCGGTCGAGCAATTCGCGCGCATAGACGAACAGCGGCGTGCGCCCGGCCTCCTCCACTAGGTCGCTCGCCTTGCGACCGGCGATGGCCAGTTCCCCGTCAATCGCGGCGAAACCGGGCGGGATGGGACCGAGCGGCTTCATGCGTTCCCTCCGCCCGCGATTTCGGCGGCGAGGGCCACGCGGTCCAGCTTGCCGTTGGGGCTGACCGGCATGTCCGCCCGCCAGTGGACGTGGCGCGGCACCATGAAATTGGGCAGCGCGCGGGTCAGCGCGGGCAGCAGTTCCGCCTTGGCTTTCTCCGGCGCCACGGCGGGCCGGGCGACAAGATGGATCGCGTGCCCCAGGTGCGGATCAGGCAGGCCCAGCGCAACGGCTTCGGCGACCAGCCCGGTGGCAACCGCCGCTTCCTCCACTTCCTGCGGGCTGACACGGTTGCCCGATGTCTTGATCATGGCATCGCGCCGCCCCACGAAATGCAGCAGCCCTTCAGCGTCGCGCCGCACGCGATCGCCCGACCACACCGCCATGCCGCCCAGCGCGGAGAACGCGGGCGCGGGGCGGAAGCGCTCGGCGGTGCGTTCGGCGTCTTGCCAATAGCCCTGCGCCACGAGCGGCCCGGCATGGACCAGTTCGCCTTCCTCGTCCGGCGCGGCTTCGGCACCGCCGTCGGCCACCACCATGATCTCGGCAAAGGGAATCGCGCGACCGATCGATGTCGGATGGGCGTCCACCAGATCGGGATCGAGATAAGCGGAACGGAACGCCTCGGTCAGGCCGTACATCGGATAGAGCCGCGCTTCGGGAAACGTCGCGCGCAAGGCGCGCACCAGCGAGGGCGTCAGCGCGCCGCCGCTGTTGGTCAGCCGGCGCAGTTGCCGGGCGGCATCCTCGGGCCAGTCCTGCTCCACCAGTTGCAGCCACAGCGGCGGAACCGCGGCAATGCTGGTCACGCCATCGCGCGCCACGGCCTTCACCACATCGCGCGGGGTCAGGTAATCGAGCGGCACCACCGCGCCCCCGGCATACCAGGTCGAAAGCAACTGGTTCTGGCCGTAATCGAACGCGAAGGGCAGCACCGCCAGCACGCGGTCGGCCGGCGTCACTTTCAGGTAGTGCGCCACGCTGACCGCCCCCAGCCACAGGTTTGCGTGGCTGAGCACCACACCCTTGGGCCGGCCGGTCGAGCCGCTGGTGTAGAGAATCGCCGCCAGATCATCGGGCGCGGCCTTGCTTGGGGGCAGCGGATCGGCCTCCCCGCCCAGCCCCTCGCGCACGCCGGCTTCCTCGCACAGCGCGGCCTGCCCGGCATCGCCCGGCTCCAGCGTATCGAGCCGCGCCGTGTTGGAAATCATCAGCCGCGCGCCGCTGTCAGCCAGAATGTGCGCCACCTGCGCCCGCTTGAGCAACGGATTCACCGGAACGTGCACCAGCCCGGCGCGCACGGCCGCCAGCGGCATCAGGCAGGCCAGCTCGGTCTTGGCCAGCCATGTGGCCACCCGCGCGCCCTTTTCCGGCACCTGCCGGGCGAGCCATGCCGCCAAGCGGCCTACACGGTCATTTAACGCCTCGAAGCTAAGGGTCTCGTTCCGCAGGATCAGCGCCGGGGCTTCCGGCGCGCCACGCAAGGGCAAGTGGTCCAGCGGATGAACGGCAGGATCGGGATCGGCGGACACGCGGTTTTCGGACCTTCGCAACGGGGAATTCGGTTCTTGGGCGCCATCGTCTATCACGCCAGTCTTAACGAAGCGCAAGAAGACGCCGCGCTTTCGCGCCTGCTCGGCCGCGAGATGCAGCGCGCGCCGTTCGACCGGCTGGACTGGTACGCCCTGCTGGCGCGCGAATGCCTCGATCCCGCGCGCTGCTTCCTCGCCGCCGCGCGCGACGGGGACGAACGCGCGGTGCTGCCCCTGCGCCAGACCGCGCCGGGCACGCTGGAGCCGCTTGGCAACTGGTACAGCTTCTTCACCCGCGCGCGCTGGACCGATCATGGCGCGGCGCTGCTGGAAGGCATCGCGCGCGACCTGTCGCGCACGCACGACCAGATCGTGCTGTCGCCGCTGCCCGAGGAAGACGTGGCGCCGCTGGCCGCCGCGTTCCGCAAGGCGGGCTGGCTGGCCTTTGCCTCTCCCTGCGACACCAACCATATCCTGCCGGTGGACGGCCGCAGCTTTGCCGAATACTGGGCCGCCCGCCCCGGCCGCCTGCGCGAAACCGTGCGGCGCAAGGGCAAAAAGGGCGTGGTCGACCTGCGCATCGCCACCGCGTTCAATGATGCAGACTGGGCCGCCTATGAAACGATCTATCGGCTGAGCTGGAAGCCGGAAGAAGGCAGCCCCGCCTTCCTGCGCCGCTTCGCCGAAGCCGAAAGCGCGGCCGGCAACCTGCGGCTGGGCATCGCCACGATCGACGGCAAGCCCGTGGCCGCGCAGTTCTGGACGGTGGAGGGCGGCACCGCCTTCATTCACAAGCTGGCGCACGATGAAAGCGCCAAGGCCCATTCGCCCGGCACGCTGCTGACCGCCGCGCTGTTCGAGCATGTGATCGATCGCGACCACGTGCGCGAAGTGGACTTCGGCACCGGCGACGATCCCTACAAGCGCGACTGGATGGAAAGCACCCGCACGCGCTGGCAGGTGGCGTTCTACCGTCCGCTCGCTCCGCGCCGCTGGCCGGCCATCGCCAAGGCGCTCGTGCGCGGCGGGCGGACGTAACGCCCCTTGCTCCGGACTCCCGCGCTGGCTAGACGCCGCGAAAACCATGATATCAGGGAAGGTTCGATAGTGACCGGTCTGGCCAACGACGAAACCGACACGCTGCTCCGCGCGATCCTGCGCGACGTTCTGGGTCTCGCGGCGGACCGCGTTGCCGCGTTCGATGCGGATACCGGGCTGTTCGGCGCGCTGCCCGAACTCGATTCGATGGCCGTGGCCGGCCTGCTCACCGAAATGGAAGACCGCTTCGACATCGTGATCGATGATGACGAAGTCGATGGCGAGTTGCTGGAAACCTACGGCAACCTGCTCGCCTTCGCGCAGGTCAAGCGCGCGGCCGCCTGATCGCGGTGTTCGCCGACTGGCCCTGCCCCGGCCCGGAAGGCCCCGCCAACGAACAGGCGCTCGCGTTCGACCGTGACCGCGCGCACCGCCTGCTGATCGTGCCCGCGCTGTTCGAGGAAGCGAACCGCACGCGGCGCTTCCTGGTCGAAACCATGCGCCGGCTCGACGCCGCCGGGATCGACAGCTTCCTGCCCGACTTGCCCGGCTGCAACGAAAGCCCGCAAGAGTTCGCCGCTCAGAGCCTCCACGCCTGGCGCACCGCCATGGCACAGGCGGCGGCGCACTTCGCCGTAACGCATGTGCTGGCGGTGCGTGGCGGGGCGCTGGTCTTTCCCACCTCGCTGCCGGGCTGGGTGCTGGAGCCGGTCAAGGGCGCTACGGTCCTGCGCCAGTTGATCCGCGCCCGCACGCTCTCCGCGCGCGAGGCCGGCCGTGAGGAGGACAGCGCCGTGCTCCTGAACCTGGGCCGCGCCGAGGGGCTGGACCTCGCCGGCTACCGGTGCGGAGCCTCGCTGATCGCGGGGCTGGAAACCGCTTTGCCGGCGGACGAGGCACAGCGCACGATCCGGCAGGCCGAGCTTGGCGGCGGCGCGCTGTGGCTGCGCGCCGAACCGGGTGAGGATGCGGCGCAATCGGAGGCCCTGGCCGCCCTCATCGCGCGCGAGGTCGCGGCATGAACCGCCAGCACCTGTCATTTCCGTGCGAAGGCGCGATGCTGGCCGGCACGCTGGACATGGCGAGCGCCACGGGGACTACGGGCCTGCTGATCGTTTCGGGCGGCAACGAAATCCGCGCCGGAGCGTGGGCCGGGCAAGCGCAACTCGCGGCCCGATTGGCGCGCCATGGCGTTCCCGTGTTCCGCTTCGACCGGCGCGGCGTGGGCGACAGCGAAGGCGCGAACGGGGGATTCCGCTCCAGCCGCTATGACCTCGCCGCCGCGATCGCCGCGTTCCGCAAGGCTGCGCCGCACGTCCGCCGCGTGGTGGCTTTCGGCAACTGCGATGCCGCCGCCGCGCTGCTGTTGCATCACGCCGGGCTGGGCATCGACGCGCTGGTGCTGGCGAATCCGTGGACGATCGATGGCGAGGAGGCGCCCGAGGCGATGCCCGCCGCCGCGATCCGCCAGCGTTACCTCGCCAAGCTGAAGAACCCGCGCGAAGTGCTGCGCCTGCTGACGGGCGGCGTGAACATCGCCAAGCTGTTCCGGGGCCTGCGCAGCGCCGCCGCGCCGGCGGCCGCGCCGTCGTCGCTGGTGGACGCCTTGCGCGCCGGGGCGGAGGCGTTCGCCGGGCCGCTCACCATCCTGCTCGCCAGCGGCGACCGCACCGCGCAACTGTTCGAGGCGGCGTGGCCGAAGGACGATCCGCGCATCCGGCGGATCGCCAGCGCCTCGCACAGTTTTTCCGACGAAGCGGCGCGCGAATGGCTGTTCGCGCGCCTGCTGGATGTGCTGGCTTAGCCGACCGCTTCCGTCTTGCTGGCCGCGAAATCGAGTTCGGCCACGAACCGTTCCGCATCCAACGCCGCCATGCAGCCCGTGCCGGCCGCCGTTACCGCCTGGCGATAGGTGTGGTCCATCACGTCACCAGCCGCGAACACGCCCGGGATCGCGGTCTTGGGCGTGCCCGGCTCGACCACGATGTAGCCGCTCTCGTCCAGCTCCAACTTGCTCTTGAACAGTTCGGTCGCCGGAGCGTGACCGATCGCGACGAAAGCGCCGTCCGTCTCCACCACGGACTGCTCGCCCGTCTGGGTATCGATCACTGCCACGCCGGTCAGGCCCTTGCCGGGCTCGCCCACGAAACGGTCGACCTTCTTGTTCCACAGCACCTTCACGTTGGGATGCGCGAACAGGCGGTCCTGCAGGATCTTTTCGGCGCGGAACGAATCGCGGCGGTGGATGATCGTGACGTCCTGCGAATGGTTGGTCAGGTACAGCGCTTCCTCGACCGCGGTGTTGCCGCCACCGATGACCACGACCTTCTTGCCGCGATAGAAGAACCCGTCGCAGGTGGCGCAGGCCGAAACGCCCTTGCCGCCGAACTCGACTTCGCCCGGCACGCCCAGCCACTTGGCCTGCGCGCCCGTGGCGATCACCAGCGTATCGCCTTCGTAGATGTCGCCGCTATCGCCCACCGCGCGGAACGGCGGACCTTCCAGGCTGACCTCGGTAATCGTGTCCCACAGCATCCGCGTACCGACGTGCTCGGCCTGGGCCTGCATTTCCTGCACCAGCCACGGTCCCTGCACGGCTTCGCGGAAACCGGGATAATTCTCGACGTCGGTGGTGATGGTCAGCTGGCCGCCGGGCTGAAGACCCTGCACCACGATCGGCTCCATCCCGGCTCGCGCGCCATAGATCGCGGCGGTCAGGCCGGCGGGGCCGGAACCGATGATGAGCATGCGGGTCTTGTGCGTGGTGGCCATGGTGAACTCCGGTCGGGGCCTGTGGCAACGGGTGCCGAAACTGGGCAAGCGACATAGGAATACCCCGCGCGGAATGCGAGTCCGCGCAGCCCGGTTATCCGGCAAATTCGCCTTGTGAGCGGCGAGGTCAGACTATCAGGCGCCGCTCCAGGGCCGCGATATCCGCTGCACCGAAGCCCAGCACCGCGTCGGCATAGGCCTCCACCGATCCATGCCGTTCGCGAATCGCGGCAAAGCTGGTGTCGAGATAGTCGGCATGGACCGACATCAGCACGCGCACCGCCGCATCGTCCATGTGCCGGCCGAACCCGGCGCGAACGTGGCGTGCTCCTGCCGCAATGCGCGCTTCGGCGTTGCCCGCCGTGTTGGTCAGCAGATAGTCTTCCAGGATGTCATCGGGATGAACGCCCAGCAGGTGATGCACCAGCGCGGCGGCCACGCCGGTCCGGTCCTTGCCCGCCAGGCAATGCAGCAAGCTCGCCCCGTCGCGGTCGACCAGCGCGCGCAGATAGAGGCGATACGTGCCGGCCAGCACCGGGCGGAACGGCAGGGTTTCGTACAACCGGATCATCGCGGCGTGCGCGTCGGCGGCGGTGCGGACCTGCTCGGCCGCTTCCTCGTGCACCGCACGGCCATGGGCGCTGGCCGTCTCGCCCGGGTGGAACAGGACGTGCCCGTCGAATTCCGGATGGCGCAGGCACGGGCAGGCTTCACGCTCGCTGTCGCCGCGCAGGTCGATCACCGTGGCGATGCCCAGGCGATGCACCGCGTCGAGATCGTCCGCCGTGGCATCGCCATGCTGGCCCGATCGCCACAGCACGCCCTGCCGGATGGCTCCGCCGCGCGCAGGGTAGCCGCCATAGTCCCGAAAATTGTGAATGCCCTGCATGGGCAGGACGCGGCCCTCCGCATCGATCATGAAATCAGGCTCCTCGTTCGGGACGCCTTCTTGCCCTGCGGCAGACCGATTGCAAGACAGTGACAGTTAATGGCTCTGGTTCACATCCTGTCGGGAACCATCGCGGGCGCATTGCAACGCGCGCGTGACCACGACCGAAGCCGGCGTCGGCTTGGGCACCAGAACCCCTCCCAGATCGCGGACCGCCGTGTCCAGCCGCTCAACATCGCCGGTATGCAGGACGTAAGGAACGCCCCGCGCCGCCAGCGCGCGCGCAACCGGCTCGCACGTCTTGCCATGCCCCAGCGACACATCGAGAATGGCTGCGCTCACCCGCTCAGCATCAAGGATTTCCAGCGCTTCGCCCGGTTCAAGCGCCGTCAATGGCACGCAGCCGGCATCGGCGACCGCGCATTCCAGATCGAGCAGGATCAACGGTTCGTCGTCCAGAACCAGAATCCGCTTGGGACTTTCATGGTCACCGGCACCGGTCATGCCCGAATAGCTGTTGTCCTGCGTCACCAAACCGATTTGTCCCGGGCGCGGCCGCATTGCCGCTGGTCTTCTATACCGCCCACAATGCTTTTCCCGCCGGATGGTTCCAGCACACGGTAAATTTTGACAGCGACCGTGTTGATAGTTGGCGGCACGTTACTTCCGGTCGAGCGGAATGATCGCCACGGTCAGGCGTGAAACGCACACCAGCCGGCCTTCCCCGTCCTCGATGCGAATCGACCAGACGTGCGTGGTTCTGCCCAGCGCCTCCGGCCGGGCCGTGGCATAGACCCATCCATCGCGGACGGGACGAACGTGGTTGGCGTTGATCTCCATTCCGACCCCGACAAACTTGTCCGGATCGACGGTCATCGCCGCCGCCATCGAGCCGACTGTTTCCGCCAGTGCCACCGAAGCTCCGCCATGCAGCCGCCCGAACGGCTGGTGCGTGCGTTCGTCCACCGGCATTCGCGCCCGGATCCAGTCCGGCCCGCAATCGTCGAACTCGATACCCAGCAGCGCGGGCATGGCCTTCGTGCCCATGCGCGTCAGCCGCTCGAGCGAGGGCATTTCGGCATTCCACCAGATCATGCGAAACCTTCCGCCAGAAACGTCTCGGCGCATCCCGCCAGCAACGCCGTGCCCAGCGGGAGCACGGCCTCGTCCACGACCATCCGCGTGGAATGGATGCCGCAGGCGTGGCGCCAGTCGGTCCCTTCGTGCGCAACGCCCAGGAAGAACATCGCGCCCGGCACCTTTTCCAGCACGTAGGAGAAGTCCTCCGCCCCCATGATCGGATCGGCTAGGCGGTGGAACGCATCCGGCCCGCGCAGTTGCCGCGCCACCCTTTCGCCAAGATCGACCGCGCGGGCATCGCAGACCGTCACCGGGAAACCGGGCGTGAGCGTCACGTCTGCCGTCATACCGTGCGCGGCGGCGATATGCGTTGCCAGCGTGCGCAATCCCTCGCGCAGAGCCTCGCGGTTGGTGGGCGAGAGCGTGCGCAGCGTGCCCCCCAGCGTCGCGGTATCGGCGATCACGTTGTGCGCCGTGCCCGCTTCCACTTTGGCCACGGTAGCGACGACGGGATCGGCGACCGGGAATTTGCGCGTGACCATGGCCTGCAGCGCGGTCACGATCTCGCAGGCCACCGGCACGGGATCGAGCGTGTAATGCGGCATGGAGGCGTGGCCGCCGCTGCCCCGAACCACGATCTCGAACTGGTCGGCCGAAGCCATCAGCGGGCCGGCACGCCCGGCGACAAGGCCATGCGGGCTGTTCGGCATGATGTGCAGCGCGAACGCCGCTTCGGGCAGCGGGCGGTCGCCACCGCCCAGCAGACCGTCTTCGAGCATGAAACGCGCGCCGTGCCAACCTTCCTCGCCCGGCTGGAACATGAAGCGGACCTCGCCCGCCCAGCTTTCGCGGCGCGCGGCCAGCAGTTCGACGGCGCCGGCCAGCATCGCGGTATGCGTGTCGTGCCCGCAGGCGTGCATCGCGCCGGGAATGGTCGAGGCATAGGGCAGCCCGGTTTCCTCGGGCATCGGCAGGGCATCCATGTCGCCCCGCAGCAGCACGGTGCGCCCTTCCCCGGCGCCGCCCTTCAACGTGGCGACAAGGCCGGTGGTGGACGGCCCTTCCCGCCATTCGAGCGGCAGATGGGCCAGCGCGGCGCGCACCTTGTCGCGCGTCTTCGGCGTCTGCAGCCCCAGTTCCGGTTCGGCGTGAATCGCGCGGCGCAAGGAGACGATCCGGTCGGACAGTCCACGCGCCTGATCGAGCAGTTGGTCGGTGAGCATGACGGACATCATAGGCACGCCGCCGAAACGGTGTCGAGAGGGGCGGCCGCGGATACCGCATGGTTGCGCCCGGCGAATTGGACTTGCAGAGACCGCTCACGCGTATTAATCGATCGATTAAACGCCATCTAGCGAGCGTCCGGACAGAGTTGCCCGGCATCGCGACAGGGAGAGACTGACAATGGCCGAAGCCTATATCATCGACGCCGTCCGCACGCCGCGCGGCGTGGGCAAGCCCGGCAAGGGCGCGCTTTCGCACCTGCATCCGCAGCACCTTGCGGCAACCGTGCTGAAGGCGATCAAGGACCGCAACCACCTCGACACCTCCACCGTGGACGACATCATCTGGTCCACCTCATCGCAAGTCGGCAAGCAGGGTGGCGACCTTGGCCGCATGTCGGCGCTGGCCGCCGGCTATGACATCACCGCCAGCGGCACCACGCTCGACCGGTTCTGCGGCGGTGGCATTACCTCGGTGAACCTCGCCTGCGCTTCGGTCATGTCAGGCATGGAAGACTGCGTGATCGCGGGCGGCACCGAAATGATGAGCTTCACCGCTGCCCACGGCGCGGAACAGGCCAATGCCGGCATCAAGCCGCTGGGCATGGGTTCGGGCAACATGGCGCTCGACGCCATCCACCCGCAATCGCACCAGGGCGTTTGCGGCGATGCGATTGCCTCGATCGAAGGCATCAGCCGCGAAGCGCTCGATGCTCTCGCGCTCGTCAGCCAGCAGCGCGCGGACGTGGCGATCAAGGAAGGCCGCTTCGCCAAATCCGTGGTGCCGGTCTATAACGAGGACGGCTCGGTCGCGCTCGATCGCGAGGAGTTCCCCCGCCCCGAAACGACCGCCGAAGGCCTTGCCGCGCTCAAGCCCAGCTTCGCCGGGCTGGCCGATTTCGACCTTGGCGGCACCACCTTCCGCAAGCAGATCAACCGCCGCTATCCCGACGTGGAAATCCAGCATTTCCACCATGCTGGCAACTCCTCGGGCGTGGTCGATGGCGCGGCCGCCATTCTCGTCACCTCGAAGGACTATGCCGACAAGCACGGGCTGAAGCCGCGCGCCCGCATCGTTGCTTACGCCAACCAGGGTGACGATCCCACGCTGATGCTCAACGCCCCGGTTCCGGCGGCGAAGAAGGTGCTAGCCAAGGCCGGACTGACCAAGGACGACATCGACGTCTGGGAAATCAACGAAGCCTTCGCCGTGGTCGCCGAAAAGTTCATCCGCGATCTCGACCTCGACCGGTCGAAGGTGAACCCCAACGGCGGCGCGATGGCGCTGGGCCACCCGATCGGCGCCACGGGTTCGATCCTGATCGGCACCGCGCTCGACGAACTGGAGCGCACCGGCGGCCGCTATGGCCTCGTCACCATGTGCGCCGCCGGCGGCATGGCGCCCGCGATCATCATCGAACGGATCTGATACCACAACCCCGTCGTCCCCGCCTTCGCGGGGTCGACGGGATTCATGCCACCCGCGTCATTCGACCGGCTGGATCGGCTCCGCCGCGTTGGCCACGACCTTGAGCACCGCCGTCCACGCCGCCACGTTCTGCGCCAGCGCCTGCGGATCGATCTTGTCGAGCGTATCGTCGGGTGTGTGGTGCAGGTCAAAATAGTGCGTGCCGTCCTGGTTGAGATCGATCACGGCCAGCTTCTGCCTGGCGATCACGAAGCCCACGTCGGTTCCGCCCTCCACCTCGCCATGGCCGGTGACGATGCCCATCGGCGCAAGCGCGGCGGTGATGCGATCGCCCAGTGGCTTGTTGCCGGCGGCGAACTTCGTGATCACGCGCCACACCCGGTCCGCGCCGAAATCGCTTTCCATCGCCAGCGCGTGCGGCTCCCCATGCTTGTCCGCATAGGCCTTGCCGCCGAAGCCGCCCAGTTCCTCGCTCCCCGCCCACAGCACGCGGATCGTGCGCAAGGGCTTGCCCCCTTCCTGCGCCTTCAGCGCGGCAGCGGTCACGATCGCGCACCCGGCAGCATCATCGATCGCGCCAGTGCCGAGATCCCAGCTATCGAGATGGCAGCCGACCAGGATCGGCGGTAGCGACGGATCGCTGCCCGGCAGTTCGCCGATCAAGTTGCCGGAAGGCAGATTGTCTGCCGTCCTGCCGGTCAGCGTGAGCGCGATGCGCACCGGCTTGCCGCCGGCCACCGTGCGCGCGATGAGGTCGGCGTCGGGATTCGAAACCGCCCCGGCCGGGATCGGCTTCACGCCCTCGGGCCAGTTGGTGGCACCGGTATGCGGGTTGCGGTGGCCATCGGTGCCAATGGAGCGGATCACCACGCCAATCGCGCCCTTGCGCGCGGCGATGGCCGGCCCCTGCCGACGGGCATTGCCATAGGGACCATAGCCGCTGCCGTCCTGGGCCGCGCGCATGGCGTGATCGATATAGGCGATCTTGCCGGCCAGCGAACCGTCCGGCGCGGCCTTGAGCGCGTCCAGCGTCGGGAAATAGACGAGTTCGCCCTCGATACCGGCATCCGGGGTGGTGCCGCTATAGCCCAGCGCGGTCACGGCCAGATTTTGCGGCACCGGCGCTACCAGCCGCGCGCGATCCACGCCGCGCACATAGCCGCGGATGGGAAACGGCTCGACCGCGACATTGCGAAAGCCCAGCGCCTTCAGCTTTTCAGACCCCCACGCCCGCGCCCGCGCCTCCGCCTCGCTGCCGGCAAGGCGCGGGCCGACATCGGTGGTCAGCCCCGCCACGATGTTCCACGCGACATCGTCCTTCGGCGGTTCCGCCTGCGCGGCAACGAGGGGAACGAAGGCGGCGGAGAGCGCGAGCGCGCGGAGCTTGTTTCGCATGAAACTTTTCCTATCTTTGGGGTGCTCTCCTGCCAACACCCTATCCGCCAAAACGTCCGCTTGCCCGGCCCTTCCCGCTTGGCTAGAGGCCGCATCAAGTGCCGAGTTCGCACGCCATTCCACCAAGGAACGATCATGGCCGCCCAATACGCCTACGTCATGAAGGACATGACGAAGACCTTCCCCGGCGCACAGAAGCCGGTGCTGAACAATATCAACCTGCAGTTCTACCAGGGCGCCAAGATCGGCATCGTCGGCCCGAACGGCGCCGGTAAATCGACCCTGATCAAGATCATGGCCGGGATCGACAAGGACTTCACCGGCGAAGCATGGCCGGGCGAGAACATCACCGTCGGCTATCTCGAGCAGGAGCCGCAGCTTGACGAGAGCAAGACCGTGCTTGAAAACGTCAAGGATGGGGCGCGCGCGACGGCGGACATGGTCGAGCGCTTCAACCAGATCGGCATGGAAATGGCCGAGGAAGACGCCGACTTCGACGCCTTGGGCGCGGAGATGGCCGAGCTTCAGGACAAGATCGACGCGGTCGATGGCTGGACGCTCGACAACCAGCTCGAAATCGCCATGGAAGCGCTGCGCTGCCCTCCCGGCGACTGGTCGGTGGCAAGCCTTTCGGGTGGTGAAAAGCGCCGCATCGCGCTGACCCGCCTGCTGATCCAGAAGCCTTCGATCCTGCTGCTCGACGAACCGACCAACCACCTTGACGCCGAATCCGTCGAATGGCTGGAAAACCACCTCAAGGACTATGCCGGCGCGGTGCTGATGATCACCCACGACCGCTACTTCCTTGACAACGTGGTGGGCTGGATCCTCGAACTCGACCGCGGAAAGTACTTCCCCTACGAGGGCAACTACTCGACCTACCTCGAGACCAAGGCCAAGCGCATAGCCCAGGAAGAGCGCGAGGAAAGCGGCAAGCAGAAGGCGCTGCAGCGCGAACTCGAATGGATCCGCCAGACCCCGGCGGCGCGCCAGACCAAGTCCAAGGCGCGTATCCGCAAGTTCGAGGAACTGCAGAACGCGCAGGATAACCGTCCGGTCGGCAAGGCGCAGATCGTGATCCAGGTGCCCGAGCGCCTTGGCGGCAAGGTGATCGAGGTAAAGAACATCTCGAAGGCCTATGGCGACAAGCTGCTGTTCGAAGACCTCTCGTTCATGCTGCCGCCCGGTGGCATCGTCGGCGTGATCGGGCCGAACGGCGCGGGCAAATCCACGCTGTTCAAGATCCTGACGGGCAAGGAGACACCGGACACCGGTTCGGTGGAAATCGGTTCGACCGTCCACCTCGGCTATGTCGACCAGAGCCGTGACGACCTGAACCCGGCCAACAACGTGTGGCAGGAAATCTCGGATGGCCTCGATTACATGAAGGTCAACGGGCAGGACATGTCTACGCGCGCCTACGTCGGCGCGTTCAACTTCAAGGGTCCGGACCAGCAGAAGAACGTCGGCAAGCTTTCGGGCGGTGAGCGCAACCGCGTGCACATGGCCAAGATGCTGAAGGCTGGCGGCAACGTGCTGCTGCTCGACGAACCGACCAACGACCTTGACGTCGAAACGCTGGCGGCGCTGGAAGACGCGATCGAGAACTTCGCGGGCTGCGCCGTGGTCATCAGCCACGACCGCTTCTTCCTCGACCGTCTGGCCACGCACATCCTCGCGTTCGAGGGCAACAGCCATGTCGAATGGTTCGAAGGCAACTTCGCGGCTTACGAGGAAGACAAGCGCCGTCGCCTGGGCGACGCGGCCGACCGGCCCACCGCGCTGGCCTACAAGAAGCTGACGCGCTGATTTCCAGCGGCGATGCCTGAAACACGCGGCGGGGCGGGAACCATGTTCCCGCCCCGTTTCGCTGTGCCGTTTCGGGAAAGCTGAACGAATGCCCTTGCAAGCGGTTCAGCGGCGCGACAGCGCGACTCCGGTAACACAGTGTCACATGACGTCACGGGATTGGCCGTGACCACAGGTGCATCGGAGAGCGGCCATGGCCGGGATCACATTCTTCAGGAACAGCCTGCTGACGGCGGCCGCGCTCGCCTCGACGGTGGCCGCGCTTCCCACGGCAGCATTCGCCCAGCAGGGCGACTGGCGCGGCGCGGGGCGCGAGGCGCGCGGGGGCGACGCCGGTCCGGGCCGTGGCGGCAACCGGGGCGGCGGCTGGAACGGAGGCGGCAATGGTGGAGGCGGCTGGAATCGCCCCGCTCCGCAACAGGCCCAACCGCAGCCCCAGCCCCAACCTCAGCCGCAACGCAACTGGGGGGGCGGCAATCCGGGCGGCTGGAACCAGAATCGCCCCCAATCGCAACCCTCCATGCCCCAGCAGCAGGCGCCACGCGCGCCGCGCGCCTGGCAGGGGGGCGGCGATGGTGGCGTCCGTCCGGCGCCGCAGGATCGTGGCAACGGCTGGCAAGGTCGCGGTTGGCAAGGGGGCGGTTGGCAGGGAGGTGGCTGGCAGGGGGGCCGCAATGGCGACTGGCAGCGCGGCAACCCGAACCCGCGCCCGGACGGTCCCCGGCCCGGCGGCCCGCGCCCCGATAATGCCCGCCCCGGCCCGACCTATCGCGATGGCGTAGGCGTGCATTACGGCAACGGCCAGTGGCGAAACGACAACCGGGGCTACGATCGCGGGCGGGACAATCGCTGGCGTGGCAACGATGGTTGGCGCGGCAACGACGGCTGGCGTTCGGGCGAAAGCTGGCGTGGCGACCGCGGACGCTGGAACAATGGCGGTGGCTGGAACAGCGACTGGCGGCGTGACCGGCGCTACGACTGGCGCGGCTATCGTGCCGAAAACCGCAGCATCTTCCGGTCCCGGCCATATTATGCGCCCTATCGCGGGTACTCGTACAGCCGCCTCAGGGTAGGCTTCTTCCTGGACAGCGTGTTCTTCGGCAACCAGTATTGGATCAACGATCCCTGGTCCTATCGCCTGCCGGACGTGTACGGCCCCTATCGCTGGGTTCGCTACTACAACGACGTGCTGCTGGTGGATGTCTATTCCGGCGAAGTCGTGGACGTGATCTACGATTTCTTCTGGTGACATCCGGTCCGGAAAACCACCGGCCCCAAAGACGCGACGACCCGCCGTTGGCCCTTGCCAACCGGCGGGTCGATCGCTTCAGGAGCGCGCCAGCCGAAGCCCGCAGCAGCCATCGGCATCACGCCGGTTCGCTGCCTCTCAGCTGATCGGCCCGATCGCGCGCAACACGCGGCGCATCACGGCATGGCCTTCATCGGTCAGGCGCACGAACCGGCGGCGCGCATCCCCGCGATCGGCCTTGCGGTAAAGCAGGCCTTCCTTTTCCAGCCGGGCAATCCACCGCAGGATCGTGGTGGAAGGGACGCCAGCCTCGATGCAGACGCTGGAAACCTGGATTTCCATCCCGCGCTTGCTGGCGATGTACAGGTCCAGAAGTATATCCCACGCCGGCTCGCCGAAAATCCGCCTTGGACCCAAGGCCGAATCACGCTTGCGGCGCAAGTTATTCAGGGCTTGAGCGAGCCGATAAGCTTCAGCTTCAGTATCGATCAGGGCTTCCAATGGAATACGACCTCCCTATATCAAAAGTAGGTCGTCCCAATTTAGCGAAAGAAGAACACAGAATTCCTTGCCCGCTATTAGGCATAGCATTCCAATTCGACCCTTCCGCAAAGTTAGGACTTCGATTCCTACTTCCCGGTATTTATTTAACGACTTTGACCTGCACCAATATTCACAGTATTTGCCCTGACTGGCAACGGCTCGCCACCGGATCGGATCAAAACCGCATTAACCTTAAATCGCCCCTGAACTCGGGGTGTGACATCCGTCACAAGGCGCCCGCACCTCTTGCTCCCCGTCCCGCCTTGGGTCATGAAAGCGAGCCCATGATCTCCCTGTCTCGCAAGTCCCGCCCGCATCCGGACGCCGTCCTTCTCAAGCGTATCGGCCAGACCGTTCGCGCCCGTCTGGATGCCGATCCCGCGGCCTATCGCCTTCCAGTGGAAGGTATTGAAATTTATGGAGTTTCTAACTTCCTTTCCGAAGCGGAATGCCAGCGCCTGATCGCGACCATCGACGACGTCGCGCGTCCCTCGCTCACCTACGATGGCAACCGCAGCGGGGGCCGCACCAGCTACTCCGGGGACGTCGATCCGTGGGACCCGTTCACCCTGATGTTGCAGCGCAGAATCGATGACCTCGTGGGGCTCGATCCCGACACCGGAGAGACGATTCAGGGGCAGCGTTACACCCCCGGACAGGAATTTTGTCCCCATTTTGACCATTTTAATCCGGATCAGCCGTTCTGGGATCGGGAGATGGGGCGCGGGGGACAGCGAAGCTGGACCGCCATGGCCTATCTCAACACCGTCGAGGAAGGCGGTTCGACCGATTTTCCGAAAGTCGATCTGTCGATTCCGCCCCAGCGCGGCGCGCTGCTGGTGTGGAACAACATGGCCGTGGATGGCACGCCCAACCCCAACAGCCTCCACGCCGGGCGGCCGGTCGTGAAAGGCACCAAATACGTCCTCACCAAATGGTACCGGACGCGCGCATGGGGCTGATTCGGGAGGCGGGCACGGCGATCCCGGCCAGTACGGCTGCAAGCTGGCGCCTGCTTCGCGGCACCGCACTGGTCCTTGCCCTGGCGCTGACGACGGCGGCGAGCGCCCCGCAGGCTTCCTCGCTGGCGGATCGGCCGGTCCCGCAAGCCGCCGCGAAGGCCGGCTTCGTCCGGCAAAGCGAAGCAGCCCTGGCGCTCGACCGGTTGTTCATGGACGACAGCCGGGCGGAACAGGCGCTCGACCCGCTCGGTGCGCTGGAACAGGGCGAACAGATTCCGCTCGACCGCTTCCTGCTGCTGTTCACGCCGGAACTCGTCCATCGCCTGCGCGAAACCAACGCCGCCACGCTGACGCGGCTGGACGGGATCGATCGCAATCAGCTCGATGACGCCCACCGCATTTCCTACGACGTGTTCCGCGATGCCAAGCTCCAGGAACGCGATGCGCTGACTCCGGAGGTGGAGGCGCTGACCGCCGTTCGCCCGTTCAACCACTTCGGCGGCTTCCACGTCGAGTTTCCCGGCCTCGCTTCGTCCGAAACGCCTGTTCCGCTGGATACGCCCGCCGATTTCGAGGCGCTGCTGGCGCGTGACCGCGCGCTGCCACAGGTCTTCGACCATGCCATCGCCCGGTTCCGTGAAGGCATGGCCGGCGGCGCGATCGAATCCCGCCTGACCGTGCGCAACATGATCGCGCAGATCGACACGATCCTGGCGCAGCCGGTCCAGCGATCCCCGTTCTATTCGCCCGTCGCGCAATACCCCGCGCGATACGGCACCGGCGCCAAACGGCGCGTCGCCGCCGCCTTCCGGCAGGCGATCGGGCAATCGGTGTACCCCGCCTATCGCAAACTTCGGGCGTTCCTTGCGGAGGAATACTACCCCGTCGCGCGTGAGGATGCGGGATTGTGGGCGATGAAGGGGGGAGACCGGCTCTATCGGCTGCTCATCCGCAATCACACGACCCTGCCGCTCGATCCCGATGCGGTGCACGATCTGGGCCTAGGTGAAGTGGCGCGCATCCAGCGCGAGATGGAAGGGGTGAAGACGGAACTGGGCTATGCCGGTCCGCTCAAGGCGTTCTTCGACGAATTGCGCGTGAACCCCCGATACCATCCGCGGACCGACGCGCAGCTTGCCGACGGTTTCCGCGCCGTCGGTCGCAAGGTCGAAGCGCAGGCACCACGCTATTTCCTGCACCTGCCGCGCACGCCCCTGCTGATCCTGCCCTATCCCGCCTATCGCGCGCGCTATGAAGCGGGCGGCAGCTATAGCCAAGGCGCGCCGGACGGCAGCCGGCCCGGCGTGTTCTTCTACAACACCTACGACCTCAAAAGCCGCTTCCTGACCGGCATCACCACGCTTTACCTCCACGAAGGCGCGCCGGGGCATCATTTCCAGATCAGCCTGGCCCAGGAGAACGCCAGCCTGCCAGATTTCCAGCGTTTCGGCGGCAATACCGCCTATGTCGAAGGCTGGGCGCTCTATGCCGAGACGCTGGGTTACGAGATGGGGTTCTACAAGGACCCGATGCAGCACTGGGGCACACTGGACGACGAGATGCTGCGCGCCATGCGGCTGGTGGTGGACACCGGCATCCACGCCAAGCGGTGGACGCGCGAACAGGCGATCGACTACATGCTGGCCAATTCGGGCATGGGTCGCAGCGATGCGACCGCCGAAGTCGAACGCTACATCGCCAATCCGGGGCAGGCGCTATCCTACAAAATCGGCGCGCTCACCATCCAGCGCCTGCGTCGCAACGCCGAAGCGGAACTCGGCCCGCGCTTCGACATTCGCGCGTTTCACGATCAGGTGCTGGGCAGCGGCGCGCTGCCCATGCCGGTTCTGGAAGCGAAGGTCGACCGCTGGATCGCGGGGCAGCGGGGATAGGGCCACGCTGCCCGCCCCGAGCCCCTCCCGCAAGCGGGAGGGGAGTTCTTGGAGCACCCGGTTGGGCCAGAAGCGCTCAGCCTTCCAGCGCCTCGGCGATCAGCTTGCGCGTGTTCTCGATGCCGTAGAGCGCGATGAAGCTGCCCATTCGCGGCCCCTGGCTGGAGCCGAGCAGCGTCTCGTAAAGCGCCTTGAACCAATCGCGCAGGCTTTCGAAGCCGTAATGCGGGTCCTTGCCAATCTCATAGACGATGTTCTGCAGTTCTTCGGCGGTGGTGTCGGCGCTGGCGGCGGCCAGTTCCTCGTCGAGCGCGGTGAGCGCGGCGACTTCGCCGTTCTCCGGCTTGCGGCGGAGAAGCGTGGGCGCGATGAAATCGCGGTTGTAAGCAAGCGCGCAGGTTACCAGCGTATCGAGCGCGGGATGCGCCGCCGGATCGGCGTTCTCGACGTAGTTGGCAAGGTACGACCAGACCTGCTCGCGCGTCGCACCGGCCCCCAGCACGCCCACCAGATTGAGCAGCAGGCCATAAGTGACCGGCAGCTTCTCGCCCGCTCCGGCGGCATCGCCATTGGCACGCAGCAGGTGCCACACCGGGTTGCCCAACTGCTGTTCGATCGGCTGCGCGGGCAGCTTCTCGCGGAACTGCCAGTATTCATCCACCGCGCGCGGGATGATGCCAACGTGCAGCGACTTCGCGCTCTTGGGCTCGCGGAACAGGTAGAAGCCCAGGCTTTCCTCGCTGCCGTAGTCAAGCCACTGCTCGATCGTCAGCCCGTTGCCCTTGGACTTGGAGATCTTCTCGCCCTTCTCGTCGAGGAACAGTTCGTAGATCAGCCCTTCGGGCCGGCGGCCGCCCAGCACTTGCGCGATCCGGCCCGACTGGGTGACGCTGTCGGTCAGGTCCTTGCCGCACATCTCGTAATCGACGCCGAGCGCCACCCAGCGCATCGCCCAATCGACCTTCCATTGCAGCTTGGAGCGCCCGCCCAGGATCGACTGCTCGACCATCTCGCCGGTCACGTCCTCGAACCGGATCAGGCCCGCTTCCGCATCGACCACGTCCACCGGCACCTGCAGCACCTGATGATTGGTCGGCGAAACCGGCAGGACCGGCGAATAGGTCTTGCGCCGTTCCTCCCGCAGCGTGGGCAGCATGATGCCCATGATCGCGTCGTAATGGCGCAGCACGTTCTTCAGCGCATCGTCGAAACCGCCCGCGTTGTAGCGGTCGCTGGCCGAGACGAATTCGTAGTCGAAGCCGAAGCGGTCCAGAAACGCGCGCAGCATCGCGTTGTTGTGGTGCGCGAAGCTTTCGTGCGTGGCGAACGGATCGGGGATGCGCGAAAGCGGGTGGCCGATATAGGCGGCGAGCAGACCCTTGTTGGGCACGTTGTCGGGCACCTTGCGCAACCCGTCCATGTCGTCGGAAAAGGCGACGAGGCGCGTGGGATGACCGCCCGTCAACACGTCATAGGCCCGGCGGACCAGCGTGGTGCGGAGCACTTCCTGGAACGTGCCGATATGTGGCAGGCCCGAGGGACCATAGCCCGTCTCGAACAGCACGGGCACGAGATTGCCGGCGGCATCGCGTTTGCCGCCCGGATACCGCTTCACGATCTTGCGGGCTTCCTCGAACGGCCAGGCCTTGGAGACCTGCGCGGCTTCGAGCACGGACGGCGGACGGGTTTCGGTTTCGGTCATAGCGGGCGTCCTTTCGCCCGCCTGCCCCGCTTGCGCAAGGAAAAGCTGGCGCCGCTGACGACGTGGCCCAATCGTGGGAGAGGCACCGCGCCGCGCAACCCAAAAAAGAACGGCCGCCCCGCCAGGGTGCGGGGCGGCCGCGCTGCGGCGCAAGACGCGGGGGAGAGCCTTTAGCGCAGCAGCGTCAGGACGGTCTGCTGGGCCTGGTTGGCCTGTGCGATCATCGCGGTCGATGCCTGGCTGAGGATCTGCGACTTCGCCAGCGCCGTGGTTTCGGCCGAATAATCGGTGTCCTGAATCCGCGAACGGGCTTCCGACAGGTTGGTCACGTTGCTGGTGAGGTTGTTCACCACCGATTCCAGCCGGTTCTGCCCCGCGCCCAGCGAGGCGCGCGTAGCGCTGACATCCGAAAGCGCGGCTTCCACGTTGCTCATGGTGGTCACGGCCTTGGCAGCCGTGGTCACGTCGAGCGCGGCGGCGGCCAGGTTCGTGCCGTCGATGGCGGTGCTGGTCAGCGTCACGGTATCGCCGCTGTTGGCCCCCGCCTGGATGTCGATCGACACGTCGGTGCCGGCCGTGGTGCTGAACAGCGCGTTGCCGTTGAACTTGACCGTGCTGAAGACGCTGCCGATCTGCTCGGTCAGCGCGGTCACTTCGGTCTGCATGTAAACGCGGTCGGTGGTGTCCTGATAGGTGCCCGAAGCCGACTGGTTCGCCAGTTCGCGGATGCGCTGGAGCATGTTGGTCACTTCGCCCAGCGCGCCTTCGGCGGTCTGCGCCAGCGAGATGCCATCGTTCGCGTTGCGGATGCCCTGGCTCATGCCCTTGATCTGCGAGGTCATCGACGTGGTGATGGCGAGGCCCGCCGCGTCATCCTTGGCGCTGTTGATGCGCAGGCCGGTGGACAGGCGCTCCATCGAAAGGCCCAGGGTCTTGGTCGCGAGATTGGATGCGTTCGCGGCGCGTATCGCGTTGATGTTCGTATTGATAACGGTCATGACAAGTACCTCCACTCTGTCTGCCGGAACGATCCGGCGCGGACCGGTTGGTCCCGTGCCAAAGACCGGTCTGGAAGCGGGGGGTTTCAGGTCATCCGTGTCACTACCTAGCGCGGGAACAAGGATCGCTTCAGCATGATCCCTTCTTATCATATGATTGTTTTGACTTAATAATCTTCGATCTTCGCCATTGCTGGCAGCGTCTCATCGTGGATCGTGACCGGCCATGGCTTGCCCCGCGTTCCAGTTCCGTTCTATGCGGAACGCATGGCCGCCCTCACCCTTCCCGCGCTTCACGCCAGCCACGGCGGCTGCTGGCTGCGCGATGCCTCGCTGACGGGCAACCCGTCGACGCGCGCGGTGGGCAAGGGCGATGCGATCATGGCCGCGGCCGATACGCCGCTGCTGCTGCTGAACGCGCCGCTGGTGGCAAGCCGGCTGGGTTATCCGGACCTGTCCGGGCTGGACCTGCTCGAACTCTACGCCTTCATTCACCCCGCTCGGTTCGTGGTGCCCACGCCCAAGGGCCTTGCCCATGCCCTGAACCTTGCTGAGCCGGCCAGTGACGACGCCGTGCCGCTGCTGTTGCAGGAGGCGGCGGAAGCCCTGCTGGCGACCTGCGAAAGCCCCGGCTGGGCCGAACGCGAGGGCGCCTGGACGGCGCTGCAATCGCTGGTGCGGATGCGCTGGCCCTGGGCAACGCTGCTCGCCCCCCGCATCCACCGGCCCGAACGCGCCGAACGCTGGCTGTTCACACGCCTGCCCGAATGGGAAGAGGCGGCCGAGCGCCCGCAGCCGGCGCAGGTTTCGCTGACCGGCGAGGAGGTGGAGGAGCGGCTTGCCATGCTGACCGGGCGCGACGCGGAAGCGCGCCCGGCGCAGCGCTCCTATGCGCGCGAGGCCGCCGGCATGTTCGCGCCGCGCCCGCCGCGCGGCAGCGGTTCGGGGCAGCCGCACATGCTGCTGGCGCAGGCCGGCACCGGCACCGGCAAGACCTTCGGCTATCTCGCCCCCGCCTCGCTATGGGCGGAGAAATCCGGCGGCACCGTCTGGGTTTCGACCTACACTAAAGCGCTGCAACGGCAGTTGCGGCGCGAAAGCCGGCGGGCGTTTCCGGCCGAGCGCCACGGCAAGGCCCCCGTGGTAGTGCGCAAGGGACGCGAGAACTACCTGTGCCTGCTGAATCTGGAAGACGCGCTGCAGGGCGGATTCGCCGGCCGCGCCGCGATCCTGGCCCAACTGGTCGCGCGCTGGGCCGCCTATAGCCAAGACGGCGACATGATCGGCGGCGATCTGCCCGGCTGGCTGGGCACGCTGTTCCGCAAGCGCGGGATCAGCGCGCTGACCGACCAGCGCGGCGAATGCGTCTATGCCGGCTGCCCGCACTACCGCAAATGCTTCATCGAGCGCGCGGTGCGCGCCTCCGCCGATGCCGAACTGGTGATCGCCAACCACGCGCTGGTCATGGTCAACGCCGCGCGGGGCCGCGATGCGGCACAGCGCCCGACGCGGATCGTGTTCGACGAAGGGCACCATGTGTTCGAGGCCGCGGATTCGACGTTTTCCGCCGCACTTACCGGCGCGGAGACGATCGAACTGCGGCGCTGGGTGATCGGCCCCGAAGGCAAATCGCGCGGCCGGCGGCGCGGGCTTTCCGCGCGGCTGGCCGACGTGGCGAGCTACGACGAGGAAGGCGCGCGGGCGATTGCGCAGGCGCGCGAGGCGGCCGAAGCACTGCCCTCCGACGGATGGCTGGCGCGGCTGCAGGAAAACGCACCGATCGGCCCACTCGAAGCGCTGCTCGCGGCGACGCGCGCGGTGGTCCATGCCCGCGACGAAAGCGGCGGACAGGAAGCCGGCTATGGCCTGGAAACCGAGATCGCGCAGATGGACGGGGCGTTCATCGAGGTGGCCGGGCTCGCGCAGGAAGCGCTCGAGTCGCTGCGGCAGCCCCTCGCCCGGCTGGCGCTGCGGCTGGAAGCGATCGTTGAGGACGGCCCCGACTGGCTCGACGGGCCGGCGCGCGCGCGGATCGAGGGCGCCCGCGGGGCGATCGGCTGGCGGACCGATCTGGTCGCCGGGTGGATCGCCCTGCTGAGCCGCCTCGGCGGCCCCGCTGATCCCGATTTCGTCGACTGGCTGGCGGTGGAACGCTCCGACGGACGCGAGTGGGATATCGGCCTCTATCGCCACTATCTCGATCCGATGAAGCCGTTCGCCAACACCGTGCTGGCGCCCGCGCACGGGGTGATGATGACCAGTGCGACCTTGCGCGACCGGGCCGGTGGCGGCCGGGGGGATTCCCCGGACAACGGAGACTGGGACAGCGCGATCCGGCGCAGCGGCGCGCCTTGGCTCGACATGACCCCGCGCCTGTTCTCGGCGGAAAGCCCGTTCGATTATGCCAGCCAGGCCGAAGTGCTGATCGTGACCGACGTGCCCAAGGGCGATATTCCCGCGCTGGCCGGCGCCTATGCCCGGCTGATCGAGGCATCGGGTGGCGGCGCGCTGGGCCTGTTCACGGCGGTCCGGCGGCTGCGCGCGGTATATGGCCGCATCGCCGACCGCCTCGCCCGCGCCGGACTGCCGCTCTATGCCCAGCATGTCGATCCGATCGATACCGGCACGCTGGTCGACATCTTCCGCGACGATCCGCGCGCCTCGCTGCTGGGCACCGACGCGCTGCGCGACGGGGTGGACGTGCCGGGCCATTCGCTGCGGCTGGTGATGATGGAACAGGTGCCCTGGCCCAAGCCATCGATCCTGCACCGCGCGCGCCGTCTGGCCGGCGGGGGGCAGGCATATGACGACCGCATCATCCGTGCGCGGCTGGCGCAGGCCTTCGGGCGGCTGATCCGCTCGGCGGACGACCGGGGCTTTTTCGTGGTGCTTTCCTCGGCCTTCCCCTCGCGCCTGCTTGGCGCCTTCCCGCCGGGAACGCCGGTTCGCCGCGTCACGCTCGATGTGGCTTTACAAAGCGTGGCGGGCGGTGTTTCTGGAGCCTCGGCAACCATCGCCAACGCCGGCGCCAGCGCCGGACCTGCCGGGGACCTTTCGTGAAGACGCTTGCGCTTTTCCGCCATGCCAAATCAGACTGGTCGGACGCGCGCGCGCGCGATTTCGACCGGCCGCTGAACGAACGCGGGATCAAGGGCGCGCAAGTGATGGGGCGGTTCATCCGCGATGGCGGCTGGCGCTTCGACCGGCTGCTCGCCTCGCCCGCCGTGCGCGTGGCCGAAACGATCGAGCAGGCGAGCACCGCCTGGGGCCACGGCTTTCCGGTGGAATGGGACCGGCGCATCTACCTTGCCAGTTCGGCCACACTGATGGACCTGCTGCGCGAAGTGGAAGGCGATCCCGCCAGCATCCTGATGGTGGGGCACAATCCCAGCCTGGAAGACCTGATCTTCGATCTGGTGCCCGATGACGGCAGCAGTCCCTTGCGCGACATGGTGGAACAGAAGTTCCCCACCGCGACTTTCGCCGTGCTGGAACTGGACATCGACCGCTGGCCCGACATCGACGAAAACTGCGCGCGGCTGGTGGCGCTTACCCGCCCGCGTGATCTCGACCCGGCACTGGGACCGGTCTTGATCGACTAAACGGCTTCGGCTTCCGCGAGCGCGCCGGCAAGCCCATCGCGCACAGCTTCCAGACGGCCGTACAGCACGCGCAGGGCCGAAAGGACATCCTCCGCCCGCGCCAGTTCGTCGTTGCTGACCGGCGCCGGATCGGACGCGAGCGGCCCCGGCACGGGCCGTGCTCCACGCGCCTTCCCCCCGAGCGCCTGCCGCGCCCCGCGGATGGTATAGCCTTCGCGGTGGAGCAGACGGTCGATCTCGGAAACGAGCGCCACGTCCTCGGCGCGGTAGTATCGCCGCCCGCCAGCCCGCGTGAGCGGGCGCAGCATGGGAAACTGCTCTTCCCAGTACCGCAGGACATGGGGCCGGATGCCCAGCCCCCGGGCCACCTCACCGATGGTGCGGAGCGCGCCAGGATCCTTGCCGTCCTGGAAAACAGAGGCGCTTCGGCCGCTCATCCACCGGCGCAGATGCGATCCTTGAGCATCTGGCTGGCGCGGAAGGTCAGCACTCGGCGCGGCGTGATCGGCACTTCGATGCCCGTCTTGGGGTTGCGCCCGATCCGTTCGGTCTTGTCGCGCAGCAGGAATGTGCCGAAGCCTGAAATCTTGACGTTCTCGCCCGTCGCCAGCGCGTCGCTCATATGCGTCAGGATCGATTCGACCATGTCCAGCGAATCCGCGCGCGACAAACCGACGCGCCGGTTGATGCTTTCCGCCAGATCAGCCCGGGTCAAAGTGCCTATCGATCGCATCCGTTCAGTTCCCCCAATGCAAACCCCTGCGTTGCACCATAATGCAAAACGCTTGCATGGCAATGCAATGCCTTGGGGTTGAAGGGAATTCGGATGAAATCGCCGCGATCAGACGCGCGCGAGGCAGGCACCCCAGGTGAAGCCGCCGCCCATCGCCTCCAGCATCACCAGGTCACCGGGCTTGATCCGCCCGTCCCGCGCCGCCGTATCATAGGCAAGCGGCACCGAGGCGGCGCTGGTATTGGCATGGCGATCGACCGTGACCACGACCTTTTCCGCCGGAAGCCCCAGCTTGCGCGCGGTCGCGTCGAGAATGCGGAAATTGGCCTGATGTGGCACCACCCAGTCGATGTCGGACGGCGCATAGCCCGATGCCGCCAGCACTTCTTCCAGCACCGAAGCGAGATTGACGACGGCGTGGCGGAACACCTCGCGCCCCTTCATCCGCACCTTGCCGACCGTGCCCGTGGTCGACGGGCCGCCATCCACGTAGAGCAACTGGTTGTGCTGGCCATCGGCATGAAGCCGCGAGGCGATGATCCCGGGCGCCTGCCGGTCATCGTCGGCCACCGTGCGCGCTTCCAGCACCAGCGCGCCGGCGCCATCGCCGAACAGAACGCAGGTGGTGCGGTCTTCCCAGTCCAGGATGCGCGTGAAGGTTTCCGCGCCGATTACCAGCGCGCACTTCGCCATCCCCGTGCGGATCATGCTGTCGGCCGTGGCCATCGCATAGAGAAAGCCCGAACAGACCGCCGCCACGTCGAACGCGATGCCGCCGTTGCAGCCAAGGTTGTGCTGCACGATCGTGGCCGTCGCGGGAAACGTCTGGTCCGGAGTGGCCGTGGCCAGCACGATCAGGTCCACGCGCGCCGCATCGACGCCGGCCGCTTCCAGCGCGCGCCGGGCAGCATCGGTCGCGAGGCTCGACGTCGTTTCGCCTTCCCCGGCGATGTAGCGGTTGCGGATGCCCGTGCGCTCGACGATCCATTCGTCGGTCGTATCGACCATCTTTGCCAGTTCGGCGTTGGAGACCGCCCGTTGCGGCAGCGCCGAACCGCTGCCCGTAATCACCGATCGAATCACGCCGCCGTCTCGTCTTGCGCGGCGGCGGCCTTGCGGCGGCTGGAGGAACGGATGGTCTCAGCACCGACGCTGGCAAGGTCGGCCGCGATACGCTCGGTCAGATTTTCCTCCAGCAGCCGGGCGGTGACCGCCACGGCATTGGCCACGCCCAGCGCCGAAGCGCCGCCATGGCTTTTTACGACAATCCCGTTGAGGCCCAGGAACACGGCCCCGTTGTGGTTGTTCGGATCGAGATGATGCTTGAGCAGTTCGGTCGCCGGGCGGGAGATCAGGAAGCCCACCTTGGACCGCAGCGAACTGGCGAAGCTGCGCTTGAGCAGGTCCGCCACGAAGCGGGCGGCGCCCTCAACCGCCTTGAGCGCGATATTGCCCGAAAAGCCGTCGGTCACGACAACGTCGACGTCCCCGCGCGAAAGCTTGTCCGCCTCGGTATAGCCATCGAACGACATTGCGAGGCTGGCGTTGGCTTCCTTGAGTTGCTGCGCGGCGACCTGCAGTTCCTCGGTGCCCTTGGTCTCTTCCGTGCCGATATTGAGCAGGCGCACGCGCGGCGCCGGCAGGCCGGTGACAATGCGCGAATAGGCCGCGCCCATGATCGCGAACTGGACGAGATTGCGCGCATCGCATTCGGTGTTCGCACCGAGATCGAGCATGACGAGATCGTGCTCGCCCATTGTGGGCAGCAGCGCGGCAAGCGCAGGCCGGTCGATCCCCGGCATGGTGCGCAGCGAAAGCTTGGCCATCGCCATGAGCGCGCCGGTGTTGCCCGCGCTCACGGCGGCGCCGGCATCGCCGCGCTTCACGGCGTCGATGGCGAGCCCCATCGAGGTCGTCTTCGCACGGCGGAGCGCCTGAGTCGGCTTCTCATCGCCCGACACGACATCGGGCGCATGGAGGATTTCCGTGGCCGCGCGCAGATTGGGGTGGTTCTCGAGAGCCTGCTTGATGCGTTCTTCGTCCCCGACGAGCAGGAACTTGAAGCGTTCATGGCGACGACGGGCCAGCGCCGCGCCTTCGACCATCACGCGCACGCCCTCATCGCCGCCCATCGCATCAACAGCGATACGCGGCAGGCTCATTGTGCGAATACCCCCCAAAGGATGGGATTAGAGCCCGACGGCGATGACTTCGCGGCCGTTGTAGTGACCGCAGGCGTTGCACAGCATGTGCGGACGCTTCAGTTCACCACAGTTCGAGCATTCGTGGAATGCTTCCGCCTTCAGCGCATCGTGGCTGCGGCGCATGCCGCGACGGGACGGCGAGGTCTTTCTTTTGGGGACGGCCATTTCGGCACCTGTTCCTGATCTTGCGAAACTGTTTGTTACGGGCGCGATAGGGAAAACAAGCCTTCCGCACAACCCCTGCGCGCGTATGCGGCGGAACGGCAAGTCGGGAGTCGCCCCTATCGCGGGCGAAGGCGCGCCTATACGGAATTTCTCGTGCTTTGCAAGCGCAACAGGGCTAGCAATCGTGCGGACAACAAGGGGAGTGGACGAGAGGATGATCCTGCCTGTCACATTGAGCACGGCCGCCGCCGCCGCGCTGCTGAATATCTGGCTTACCATCCGGGTCGGCATGGTGCGCCGCGCCACCGGCATCAGCGTGGGCGACGGTGGCAACGAAGCGTTGATCCGCCGGATGCGCGCACAACTGAACTTCATTGAAAACGCACCGGTGGTGCTGGTCATGGTGGGCGGGATCGAGCTGGCGCGCGCCGGCAACCCCTTCCTGCTGGGCGCCGCCGCGATCTTCATCCTGGGCCGCGTGGCGCACGGCATCGGCATGGACGGCGGCCCGCTGGGCTTCCTGCGCGGTGTGGGCACGCTGACCACGATGCTGACGCAACTGTGCCTTGCCGTCTGGGCCGTTTCGATCGTGCTGGACGCCTGAGGGACAACGGGCCGGCCGCGCGCAAGCCCGGTCGGCCGCTTGCCTACCCCAGCACGTAATCGCTGACGTAGGAATTGGTCTGGCGTTCGCGCCCGAATGTGCTGGTCGGCCCGTGACCGGGCACGAACGTCACGTCCGAACCCAGCGGCCAGAGCTTCTGCGTGATCGAATCGATCAGATCCTGATGGTTGCCCATCGGGAAATCGGTGCGCCCGATCGAGCCCTGGAACAGCACGTCGCCCACGATCGCGAAGCGCGACGGCGCGTGATGGAACACGATATGGCCAGGCGTGTGTCCGGGGCAGTGGATAACGTCGAGCTCCAGTTCGCCGATGGTGACCTTGTCGCCATCCTGCAGCCAGCGGTTCGGCTCGAACGGTTCTCCGGGGATGCCCCAACGCTTGCCGTCGTCTTCCAGACGCGAAATCCAGAAGCGGTCCGCCTCGTGCGGCCCCTCGATCGGCACGCCCAGGTCTTTCGCGAGAATACCGGTCACGCCGCAGTGATCGATGTGGCCATGGGTGACGAGCAATTTCTCGATGGTAACGCCCGCCTTGGCGATCGCTGCCTTCAACCGCTCCGGATCACCGCCGGCATCGATGAACGCGGCCTTCATGGTGCGGGTACACCACACCAGCGTGCAGTTCTGCTCCAGCGGCGTGACGGGGATGATGGCCACCTTCATCGGCGGCTGCACGGCGGTTTCGGTCATACAAAGGGAAATGGCGGGTCGCGTGGCGCTTGGCAAGGGACGAGCCACCCACCGTGCCATAATCGGCGCGCTATAAACGCCCACCCTTCCACACCACGCGACCGACCACGTCGACCTCGCCCGCCGCGCGTTCGCTGGCCGGATAGGCCGGGTTGTCGCTGATCACGCGCAGGGTTCCCGCAGGGCCGGGTTCGAGGCGCTTGACCAGCAGCATGTCGTCCAGGCGGATCACGTGGATGCCGGCGCGCAGGGCGCGCGGCGTGCGATCGACGAGAATCTCGTCTCCATCGCGCAAGGTCGGCTCCATCGAATCGCCTTCCACCGCGATCACCGAAAGCGCGACCGGATCGAGTCCCTGCGCCTTGAGCCAGCGGGCGGAGAAGCGCAGCTGGCCCGATGGCGCCTCGTCACGCGCCAGCGCGCCAGGACCGGCCGACGCGCCCAGCGGCAAGCGGGGGATGTCCGCCCAATCGGCCAGCGCGCGCGCGACGCCGCCCGCCTTGGCCGCCTCCCCCGAAGCGGCATGCGACGGCGCACCAAGTTCGCTTTCCGAAACGCCGAAGAAGTTGGCAAGAACGCGCCGGTCGTCCTCCTCCAGCTTGCGCGGGCTGCCCTTGCGCACGAATTGCTGGAGGTAGGCCGGATTGCGCCGCAGCAGGCCCGAGAGCGCCGAGAGGCTGACGCCGCGCCCGCTCGCAAGCTCCAGCAGACGCGCCCGTGCACGGGCCTGAAGATCGGTTCCGGTCATGCGCCCACCATTGTCGAAGGATTTTTCCTAGACTTGTAGGATTTGTCCGTCAACATAAGAAAAATCCTAAATGGATTCGCGACGGGAGAATGCACCATGCTCATCCGCAAGATCGAAAAGTTCCTGCTCCGCACCGGGATGCCGGTGACCCGCTTCGGCCGCATGGCCGCACACGATCCCCGCCTTGTCATGGACATGCGCAACGGACGCGAGCCCCGCCCCGAAATGATCTCACGCGTAGAACATTTCATGAACAACTACAAGCCGGAGACGTCCGCGAGCAATGCCCATGCTGGTTGATCACGCCCTGTTCCGCGACGCGCCACGCACCTCCCGCCCATCGCACCGCCACCGCACCGCCGGCGAACGGCTATGGCACGCCCTCCGCGCCCTCGCCGGCGCAGGCGCGGTTCTGGTCAGCCAGCGCGAAACACCATGGGCCAGCGTGACCTTTTCCGGCGCGCGCCACAGCTTCACGCTGCGGTTCGACGAGGCCGACGCAATCGAGGACAGCGAGCGCCTGATCGCCGCGCTGCCCGAGCACCCGTTCCACATCCCCGGCCATCTGGTGGCCGATGCCAGCGTGGCGCGCGCCGACCACAGCCTGCTGCCCGCCCCACGGCTGGAGCTGGACATCGACATCCTGTTGCTGGAAGCGTCGTGAGACCAGCCGGAGCCTGACGACCGAAGGCGCCGCGCCCGGGTAAACCCCGGTGCGCGGCCATTCCTCTCCACAACCCGTCAGAAGCAATAACTACCGGTCGACCTTGGCCATCAGTTGCGGCGCGGTGGTGGCCCCCACCCAGAGATTCATGTCGACAGCGTTCGAGACCCGGAACGGTTCCCGGCGATCGTTGAGGAACAGTTCCTCCATCTCCGCCCGGTTGAACGGACGCGATCCCAGCCGGCCGAAGATGGCGATCTGCCCGCCGGTTTCATCCACGCCGCGATCGCGATCCAGCCCCTTCGACAGTGCCAGCGCCGGGCTGGGCGTGTGCGCCCACGCGATCAGTTCCGGCCGGGGTTCGGGCGAGAAGCCGTAGAAGTTCGGCTGGCTGGACGGTGAAGTAAGCTGCACCACCTTCATCCCGTTCCGCCCGTCCGCGACATAGGCGAACAGCGAGGCGTTGGTGGAAGCGACGATCACGTCCTCGGCATCGTTCAACTGCCCATCGGCGGTGAACGATTGCTGGATCGCCGGGCGCGTGGGCGCGGTCACGTCCACGATCACCAGCCCCTGCGCCTTGGCCGCGACATAGGCATAAGTGCGGGCGACATAGACGCGGCGGGCATCAGCCAGCGGCACGGTGGCCTGCGGCACCGGCACCGGCTGCGCCAGGTTGGTCACGTCCATCAGTTCGAGGCCGTTGGCCGTCGTCACCCACAGGTAGCGGAACTGCACCGCCGTGGCGCGCGGGTCCTTCAGCGGCACGACCGAGGTGACGCGCGGATCGAGACAGGTCTCCCCGCCCTTCTCCTCGCTCGCCTCGCAGGGCTTGCCCGGCGACCACGGCTTGGGCAGGTGGACCGTGACCAGCGCCTTGTCCGTAAGGATATAGGCATAATCGCCCGCGAGCGTGATGTGCCGCGCGCCCGTCAGGACGCCGTCCGGATTGAACGTCAGCGCGCGGCGGAAGAAGTTGTTGCGGAACTCGCCATCGGCCAGCGTATCGACGTTGACCGCGATCAGCCCTTCCACGGCATCGGTGACGAAGGCGTAGTGGTAGATCGGCGAGAACGGTTGCTCCTGGTTGAGATGGCGCAGTTCGGGCGTGTTGCGCGTGGGCGCGATCGCCTGGTTGGTGGGCAGCGCCATGCAGGTGGCGTTCTTCGTATCCACGTGCGTGTCGTGCCCGAGCGGCGAGAACGGCGCGGTGGTGATGCGTTCGGAGAAGCCCTTGTTGCTGACCGAGGCGATGTCATAGGCGCGGAAGCCGCCCTTCCCTTCGGCCACGAACATGTATTCGCCGCGCATCTGCAGGCAGCGGACCGCGTCCGAGGTCCCCTTGGTGACGTTGGTGAACTGTTCGCGCCCCTTGGTCTCTTCGGAGAGCTTGCCGTCGATCACGCCGCCGCGCGTCCAGTCCTTCAGTTCGCGGCCGTTCTTCTCGACGTGCTGCTTCCAGTAGTCCGGATAGGCATAGCGATGCAGATAGCTGCCGATCACCGCCTGCGGCTCGTCCCATTCGGTGACGCGCACCGCCTCGAACCCGCCGTCCAGCCCGAACCAGGCGTTCATGCCGACGAAGTTCACGTAATTGGTGCCGAGCAACAGGAGCTGCGCCATGATCGCGTTGTTGTCGTCCTGCTGGCTGAGATGGCAGTCGGTGCATTGCTTGGTCTCGTTCTTGCGGACGGTGTGCGGGAAGTGCGGTGCGAACGCCTGCGAGGAATAGCCGATCGCCGAGATCGGCGGCTGCTGCACGTAGATCCGTTCGCGGTTGATGTTGGTGGACGAGAGGATCAGCGCGGAGGACGAGCGGATCGGCGCGGTGATCGCCTTGCCGCTGACGGGGTTGCCGTCCTTGTCGAACTGCACCGGATCGGAACCGGAAGTCTTGTTGCGCTGGTGCTTGCCGAGCTGGAACATGTCGTCGCGCGCGACCTGCGGGTTATAGGTCGCGTAGTTGCGGGTGTAGTCCTCCTCGTACTTGTGCGTGGTGGACTTCCAGTTCGCCTCGATCGGCAGGTGGCAGCCGGCGCACGACGTGGTCCACGAGAGGTGGCAGGTGAAGCACGCCATGTCGTCATCGCGGTGGGCGCGCTGTTCCTTGGGAACGCCGGTGCCGAACTTGTACACCCCATCCTGCGCGGCGGATTTCGCCATCAGCTTGGCGCGCGCGGCCTTGGGATTGAAGATCGGCTTGCCCAGATCGTCGACCTTGCCCGCAAAGCGCGCATCGACCGAATCCTTCACCAGGCTGACCCGCCAGGAGAGGTTGGGATCGATGATCGAGCGCTGGATCAGCACGCGGCGCCCGTCGGCCGCCTTCATCCATTCGAACCGGCGCTGGCCATCGGCGTTGCGCAGCAGGCTGAGGTTGTTGCCCTTGGGCGGCGCGGCGAGGTTCGAGGTCATCAGCGTCGGATAGGCGTCGGGCGTGCCGTGGCAGTCCTTGCAGCCGATCTCCACCGCGTTGGCCACTTCGCCCATGATCATGCCGTTGCCGTGGCTGTCCTGCGAAAAATGGCAATCGGCGCACTGCATGCCCAGCTGGGCGTGGATGTCCATCATGTGGACCGTCTTGCCCGGATTGTCCGGCCCCGGCTCGACGAACTTGCCCTCACCGTTCTTGCGCCACTTTTCCGGATCGTCCGGATTGACGATGTGCGCTTTGTCGGTGCCGTAGCTCGACATATCGCCTTCATCGTCCAGCAGGTTGCCGCGCCTGTCGCGCTTCAGGATCGCGCGGAAGTTCCAGCCGTGGCCGTGGTAGTCCGCGAACTGCGTATTCTTGAGCTGCGGGTTCAGGTCATAGACGTTGCGCAGGAACTCCACGTCGCGCCACAGGCCATGCGTGGACGCCGCTTCCGGGTTGCGGTCGAGAATCTCGCGCGCTTCGGCCATGTTCGGGTGGAACTGCTTCTTGAAGATGCGCTGGTAGTCCGCGTCGGACATGCCCGCCGGCTTCGGCGCGCGATTCTCCGGCCCCGGCCACATCGAATCCGCATCGGATTCGTAGTCCCACATGATGTAGCCGAGGTAAGTGTTCAGGAAGATGTTGGGCTGGTGCATGTGGCAATTCATGCACTGCGCCGTGGGGATAGCGCGGGTGAACGCGTGAACCAGCGGGTGGCCGCGTTCGCGGTCCTGCATCGCCACCGGGCCATCGTCGTGACCGCCCGCAGGAGCGGGCACCGCATGGCCCGCCTTGTCCAGCCCCGCCATCGCGTGCGCTTCGGCCTGGCCCATAGCATGCGCATCCATCGATCCGTGCGGCGCGACGCCAGAAGCGGGCGAGAAACTGAGCTGTTCCGCCGACGCAATGGCGCGCGCGCAATCGCCGGCAAGATCCTTCGACGCGGCCGAATCGCTGGCGTCGCCGGGCAGATAGCCGCCCTGCCCGCCCAGCACGGTGCCGCGCACGCGCGTCTTGTGCTCTTCCTTCGCCGCGTCATAGCTGCCGTACTTGCCGGCACGGTGCTGGCCTTCGCGCAGCGAGTTGATCGTGGGATCGGCGGTGATCGTCTGCCCGTCGCGCCCGCACTTGCCGTAGTTCAGGCTGTGGCGCGGTTCGCGATCGTTGGCGTAGATGACGTGGCACGAGGCGCAGCCCGAGGAGCGGTAGTCGCCCGGCTGGTCGTTGGTGCCCATCTGGAACAGGAACGGATCGTTCAGGCGCGTCTTGTGGATGTTCAGCACCGGAATCGCCACGCGCAGGCCCGTGGCGGGGCCGCGGTTCGACTGCTTGAGATCGGGGCGGCCGGGCTCGTCCAGCCGCTGGATCAGGCCGGTCGAGTTGGGCAGGCCAATTTCGGGGAACTGCGGGTTGATCGCGCGACCGCCATCCTCAAACACGCGGAACACGTCCGCCGGCGGAATCGTGTGCCAGCGCGGCAGCGGATAGAGCACGGGCAGCGCACCGCGCGCCTTTTCCTGCGGGGTGACGGTGCCCCACATCGGCTTGCCGTCCGGCCCGATTTCCTTCGACGCGGACTTGAGCAGCGCGGGTTCGCCCTGGCGGGTGAAGCTTTCCCCGAACAGGTAGTTCTTGAAGGGGACGATGCCGTTGTTATAGGCCGCGCCGCCCCACAGCATCGCGCCGGTGGACATCAGCGAGCGTTCCGACGCCTCGATGATGTTCATGTGGCAGGCCCCGCAGGAATCGCGCGCGACGCGGTAGTCCGACGGGTTCACGAAGCGGATGAATTCCGGGCTTTCCTTGGCCAGCAGCGCATAGGACCGCTTGGGATTGGCCGATGACGGCCAGCCCCACGCCACCGGGAAGCGCGGCAGGACGTGCGCGTCCTTCATCGCGCCCACGTATTCCATGCTGCCCCGGTTCCAGCTCCGGTCCGCGACGACCTGGTTGTTGCCGCCGTGGCAATCCACGCACGCGAGCACCACCGCCGAGCTGGCGTGCATGGTCTTGTGGTCGCTGGCGGTGTGGCAGCTGACGCAGCCGGCGTTCTTCTGGTCGACGAAGGCCCATTGCTCCTCCGCCGTATCGCCGGGCTGGCCGCGCGGGGCGGCGGGTGCGCGGACGTACTTGACCTTCTGCGGCACTTCCTCGCCCGAGGCCCACAGCGCGCTGGGCACGGCCAGAACGGCCAAGGCGGCGAGCAGCCACGCCAGCGGCAGGGCGCGAAGCCGGCGAAACAGGGCGGCAGGACGGCGGAAGGCGGAAGGCTGGGTCATCAGAAGGCCAGTGTCGCGTTGGCGAGGACGGAGTAGTAGCGGCTGCCGCCACCTTCCTGCGCGAAGAGGTCACGGAAACCGCTGCCGGCGTGCAGCACGGCGCCCGACAGGCGGAACACCAGGTTCTGCGAGGCGTTGGGCCGCCAGATCGCGGAGACGGAGGTATCCCAGCCGATGCTGTTGGGGATCGAGCCCTCGTTGCGCAGGACCTGCAGGATGCGGGTGTTCTGGAACCACAGGTGGTTCACGTTGGCGCTGACGCGCAGCGTGGGCAGCAGATCGAAATCGCCGCCCAGCCCCGCCAGCACCGTGCCGGGGTTGAGGAAGTTCGACTGGCCGAGTTCCTTGGACGTGCGCAGCGAATTGAGAATGCCGTTGCGCCCGTTGAGCGAAACCGCACGCCCGCCGCCGGCGAACGGGATCGACTGGCGAATCCAGTAGCTGGTGTCGGCCCCGGCGAACTGCGGGTTCTCGAAGATGGCGTCGAAGCCCCCTTCAGTGCCGTCATAGGGATTGCTGTCACCGCTGGCCCACAGGCCGGACAGGCGGAAGCGCATCCAGTTGATGTCGTAGCTGGCCTCGGCCGCAGCCATGAACGCCTTGATGACGGCCGGGCGGCTGGTGATGAAGCTGTTGCGGTCCTCGCCCAGCGCCGCATAGGCCTGCGCGGTCAGGTTCATCCGGCCGACGTGGCCGTCCGCCGCATAGCCGATATAGACCACGTCGTACTGGCGCGGGCGGATGTCGCCCAGCAGCGCGGGGCGCGCGGGGAAGCCGTTCTTGTCCGACTTGTAGCGGTTTTCCCGGTTCATGTTGTAGGTGAGCGAAACCTGGCTGGTCAGCCCGACGAACGGGAAATCCTGGCGGTAGATGTTGCCGGTGAAGATCCAGTCGCGGCGCAGCGGCTGCGTCACGTCGTTCAGCCCGGAATTGGTGTCCTTCTCGATCCGCCAGAACGCGGCGAGGTTGAACTGCCAGCGGTTGTTGTCGCGGTTGCCGAACAGGCGCACGCCCAGCTGGTTGTCGTTGAACAGGAAGCCGCGGAAATCCGACTGGAACGGCTGGATGCCGGCGCGCAGCGAGACGAAATCGTAGCGCTTCGTATCGAACCGGCCGATGTGGTAGTCGATGAAGGCTTCCTGCAGGCCGACGAAGCCGGTGGTTCGCGTGGTGCCTTTCGAGGGTTCCACATAGAGCACGCGGCGTTCTGGCACTTCGACATGGGTGATGTTGGCGCCCACGGCCACGCGGTATTCGATGACGGGCGGCTTGAACGCGGTCATGCCCTTGAGCAGCGAAAAGCCCGCGATGAAGGTCTGCGACAGGACCAGGCTGTTGCTCTGCCCGAACACGTCGATCGAGTTGGGCCGCGTGGTGGTCTGGTTGCCCACGGGAATCGGGAACGTGCGCGGTTCGATCACCGTATCGGACACGGCGTTGGCGATGAAGAACCAGTCGTCGCCCTTGAGGAAGCCCGGACGCTGGCCTTTCGACAGCGGATGATCGCCCTTCAGCAACGAATGGTGGAAGGGATCAAGCGTGGAATGGCAGACGTATTCCAGCTTGGGGAACAGCGTGAACAGCGCGCGATCGCGCGCGCCGGTCTGCGGGTCTTTCTTGGGGCAGAGCGACCCCATGATGCGCCAGCGATCCGGCACGCCAACGTCGAGGCCAAGCGCGCCCACGGGGCCTTCACCATCGTACTTGTCGTAATAGGCTTCGGGCGGGGGGGCGGAAACCGCGCCGGGATTGGTCTGATCGACCTTGTCAGGCAGTTCCTTGTTGAAGCCGGGACGGCGGCGTCCGTCGATCAGGGCATCGTCCGCTTCGGTCGCGCCGCCGGGCAATGCCGGTGGCGGTGCCGCCGCCTCCGGAGCAGGCGCCGCCGCGCTGCCGGCCGCCGTGTCAGACGGGGCGGGCGCGGACTGCATCAGCGCCACCGCCGGGACGAGCGCGCCGGGCGCAACAGCCGCTGCCGGCAGCGGCGTGGCGGCGGTGAGCACGGGCAGGAACAGGGCGGCGGTTTCGATCACAGGCCCTCGCAGACGTTCTGTTCGTTGCTGTCGAGGAACGGCGCGAACGGGCAGTTGACGTAGCGCAGCCGCACGCCCTGCCCCACGTTGACCACGATCGTATCGGCCCGCATGTCCTTGGGCGCGTTGCCGATCGTGCCGACGCGCAGCCCGCCGTTGTTCGCGCCCAGGAACGCGATCATGTCGTCCTGATCGATGCCGTCGCCGGAAATCCCGATCGCGCCGACCAGCTGGCGACCGCGATAGATCGGCACCGAACCGGGGAAAATCTGGATGCCGTTGGCCAGCCGCTTCTTCCCGTTGGGCGCGTTGGGAACGGCGGTGCATTGCTGCACCACGTCCTGCGCCTTGAGCGAGCCTTCGACGAAGACCGCGTGCTGGATCAGGTTCGCCTTGACCAGCGCAATCTGCAGGCCCGTGGCGAAGGGGCTGAAATCGGTGATCGGGCGCGAGAACGGGCCGTTGGGCCGCCCCACTTCGCCATCAGGGAAGAACGGGCGCGAAAGGTTGCCGCCCGAACGGTCGGCAAAGGCGACCTTGCCGGTCAGCGCGGTCTGATCGCCCAGAAAATCGCGCACGCGCTGGACGAACGCCGGAATTTCGGCGTCAAGATCGCCGGTCAGTTGCGCGGCGGCGTTCGGCCCGGAGAAAAACGCGGCTGTGCGCGCCTTCTGGAGCGAGACATCGGTGCCGAAGATCGGCGCGTCTGGCCCGCGCACCACGCCAAGCGGCGCCCCATAGGTATCGACCATGGAGATCGTCACCTGCGCGCGGCTGTCGAGGGGGCGGCGAATCTGCGCGCGGGCGCGGCTCATCACCTTGAACGCTTCTTCCAGCACCGCGCGCACTTCGGCGGCGGTAAGCGGCTGGGTAACGTCCGCGCCATCGGTGCCGCCGCGAATGGGGTAGCGATCGTTGCCCGATCCGTCCGTCAGCACGAAGGCATCGGCGTTCGCGAACTCGCCCGACGTGGCATAGCGGTAGCCGCTGGCTTCGCTGCCATAGGCGGTGCCCGCCAGCACCACGCCGCCGGGATAGTATCCGTTCACCGGAACCAGCGTGCCCACGGTATTGTTGATCGCGTTGAAATCGGTCTGGAGCGCGTGCAGGCCTTCCACCCGCGCATCGGAAAAGCGCAAGGTCGAGCCATCGACCGGAATCATGTTGGCGACGATGCTGTCCGGCGGGGCAAAGCCCTGGATGCCGGCCAACGCCATGTATTCCTCGGGATCGCCGTCCACGTCGGCGACGTTGGGATCATAGCCATAGTCGCCGTCGGCCATGACGCCGATTCCGCCCACCACCACGCCGTTCTTGTAGAGCGGGAAGCCGCCCGGATCGGCGGCGAGGCCCAGCGGCGACCGCTTCGGCCCGATGAACGCTGCCGCGCCCAGGTTGTTGGTGATGTAGCGCGTGTTGAGATCGGAACAGGGCAACTGGCTGAACTGCACCCCGAACAGCGGGCCGCTTTCCAGCCCCGGCGTGTTCGGCGCGGGGGGGAAATGTTCCTGGACGATCATGCTGGCGGTACGCGTGGAAAAGGCGTTGCCGCTACTGGACAGGTAGGCGCCGGTAATCGCCTTGGCGATCGCGCCCATCGTCGCTTCCACGGTCAGCCCCTGCGCATCGACTTCGCGCGGGCTGATTTCCCCGGTGGCGGTGCGGCGGCTGGTATCCATCCGCGTCAGCGCGCCGTTCATGCGGAACACCGCGAGCACGTTGCCGACGCGATCGACCACCGCGATGATCGCCGGATAGTTGAGCGCGCGCGCCTCTCCCACCGCTTGCGCGATGATCTTCTTGACGTCGTCCGGCGTCAGCGATTCCTGCGTCGGCGCGGCATAGACGCGCGCGCTGCTCGTTGGCGCGGGTGTGGGCGAAGGCGTGGGCGAGGAACCGCCACCGCCGCCGCAACCCGCCAGCGCGAGCGAAAACGACGCCAGAGTCGCTACCGCCCGGTTAGCGATCACACCGGGAGCAGCCGCCTGACGCAGGGGCTGCCTCACTTTCATCAGGGCAGACTCCGGCATCAGCGCAGGCTCCGGATGCTGCGGACCGCGCCGCCCAGTGCGCGGCGGAAAGCGATCGGCTGGAACCCATTGGGATCGCGCACGGCGGCGTAGGCCTGGTTGATCTGCACGCGCAGGCCATTGGCGGAACCGCCCGAAACCGCGCCCTGATTGACGAGGCCGTTGAGCAGGGTGTCGATCGCCATGACCGACTGCACCGCGCCTTCATAATCGGTGAAGCGTTCGGAGACCGCATCGCTGGCGATGGCGTCCATCACCGCAAACGTCTGTTCGCGGGTGAAGGTGGCGGAGCCGAAGCGAGCCGAAAGCGTATCCGCCGCCTGCCGCAAGGCCTGCGCCGCCTGCACCGTCTGCGCCCGGCCTTCGCCCATCGCGCGGTGGAACGCCTTGCTGCGCGCATCGAGATTGCCGGCCAGATCGGGCGCGATCACTTTCGCCGCCGCCAGCAGCATGATCATGTTCTCGTCGTTGTAGGGCGGCATCCCGGCATGGATCGGGCGGCCCGGATTGGGCATCGCGGATACCGTCGCCTCGTCGCTGTCATAGATGCGGCGGTGGCACGAATGGCAATCGAAGAACGTGAACTCGGGGAACAGGCCATCGCTGGCCTTGCCGGGCTGGCTGAACAGTTCGAGCGAGCGCTTGACCGCCTCGGCCTGCCCCACGGCCCACATCCGCATCGAATTGGTCTTTCCGCCCTTGCGCTGGGCGTAGTCCGAATCCTCGTTGTGATGGGCCTGGAGCGTCGAGAACAGGTCCAATTCGAACGAGATGCGCGGATGGCCCGCCGCCATGATGCGGTGGGCGATGAACTGCCCCTTGCCGTCTCCGGACAAGTGGCAATCGAGGCAGACCTGCGCGCGCACCCGCGGGACGGTAAGATCGGTCATCCCCTGCGCGACATTGCGCCCGTGGCTGGCGCCGACGGTGTAGTGCGTGGAAAGCCAGCCGCCCGCGTTGCCGTGGCAGGCTTCGCAATCGACGCCATCGGCCACGCGCACGGCACCGGGCGTCGCATGACAGCCCAGGCATTCGCGCTGCACGCCGGCGGCGTCCAGCCCCATCCGGCGGACGATCGCCTGCCCGCGTGGTTCCACGATGGCGCGATAGGCGCGGCTGTGCGCACCGGTGGGCGACGATTCTTCCTGCCATCGCAGCAATTCGTCCTGCCGCACCGGCGTGCCGTCGGCCACGCTACGGCCGTGGCAGGTGGAGCCGGCACAACTCGCCACGCCCTGATGCGCGCGGAGCGAGCCACCCGCGTTCTGGGCCTGCAGCGGCGCGGCGGGAACGAACAGGGCAGCCGACAGCGCAGCGCACGCCATCAGGACGCACAGAATCGCAGCCAGATAACCCAATCGCGGGACGGACCGGAAAGCGGTCGAAAGCCGCTTCGGATGGATCGAATTGCCCAGCATTGCCCCTCGTTCCTGCCGGTAGCGGAAAGGAGTGGAAGCTTTTGCCTCTTCACTCCACGCGAACCGATAGTGCTGCAATGCGACCCCGCAGGCGCAGATTAGGCGAGACACCCCTTCGGGTTCAAGCCCTGATTTCGCTTTGGCTCTGGCATTGAAGGCGTTTTTTGCCGCGTGGGTGCTCAGGCAGGACGAATGACGATCGTCTGCCCTGCGGGATCGAAGCGCACCGCGCCGATACCGGGGGCGCTGGCGCATTCGCCGGGCCGCACGGCTTCCCCTTCAACCACCGCGTCGCCACGACGCGGCACGATCAGGCACGGGCCGGCATAGGCATCGGCCAGCGCGGCACCCGGGACGCCATCGACGCGATGTGCGGTGAAGTAAGGCCCGCTGGCCAACTCCACGGTGCCTTCCGGAGGAATCACGCGCCGCAGCGCCGGATCGAGCGGGACGCCCCGCGCCACCGCCACACCCCGGTCCAGATGCAGTTCCCGCGGGCGACCGTAGTCGTAGAGACGGTAGGTTATATCGCTGTTCTGCTGGATTTCGATCAGGCTGACCCCCGCGCCGATGGCGTGGACGGTGCCGGCCGGAATGTAGAAGAAATCCCCTGTGGAGACGGGGTGCCAGACGAGCATCTCCTCGATCGATCCGTCCAGCGCGGCGGCGCGCAAGGCTTCCGCGTCCACTGGTCCGCGGAAACCGACGCCCAGCGTCGCGCCCGGCTCGGCATCGATCACCAGCCAGCATTCCTCCTTGCCGCCGTCGGATTCGCCCATGGCCGCCGCCTGCGCGTCGGAAGGATGAACCTGGACCGAAAGCTTCTCGGAGGTGAAGATGTACTTGACCAGCAGCGAGGGCAGTTCGGGCGGCGGCACGAACCAGATTTCGCCAATGCGCGCGCCGCCATGCGGCGGTGGGAATGGGGCCGGCAGGGTGTCACGCCCCCAAGGCTTCTCAACGGATCGGGTGGTGAGCTTCATCAACCGGACCTCAACGCGTGCCGCAACCCCTGCGAGCCATCCCGCGAGCGCTACTGGTTTGCCGCGCCCGAGAGTTTGCCGACGAGTTGCGCGCCTTCCGGCGTGCAGACCAGAACTTCGTCCTTGTCGACCACCACGATCAGGTTGGTGGCTCCGACCACAGAGACGCGCGGGCCGTCGGTATGCACCAGAACGTTGGCGCAATCCTTCAGTTCCACCCGCCCCTTGATCGCGTTGCCCGCACCATCGCGCTCCAGCGCTTCGTGCAACGCCTGCCAGTTGCCGATATCGGACCAGGTCATCACCGCCGGCACCATCGCGGCGCGATCGGTGTTCTCCATCACCGCGTAATCGACCGATTCGCCTTCGATTGCGGCGAAGGCGGCCGCATCGGGGTGGAAGCGATGCCCTTCCTCCACGCCCTTCTCCACCGCTTCGCGCACTGCGGCGATCAGGGCGGGGCGATGCGCGGCCAGCTCGGCCAGGAACGCCCCGGCACGGAAGGCGAAGATGCCGCCGTTCCACGAATAGCCGCCGTCGGCCAGAAACTGGCGGGCGCGGTCGAGATCGGGCTTTTCGACGAAGCGTTCGACCCTGGAACCGCCGGTATCACCAATGGTTTCCCCGTGCTTGAGATAGCCGAAGCCGGTTTCGGGCGTGGTCGGCGCGATCCCGAAGGAAACCAGCCAGTCGTCCGCAGCAAGCGCGGCCGCCGCATGGGCTGCGGCCTGAAACGCCACGACATCGCCGATGTGATGATCGCTGGGGCAGACCAGCATGATCGCGTCTTCGGGCAGACGCAGCGCCGCCAGAGCAATGGCGGCGGCCGTGTTCTTGCCTTCGGGTTCGACGATGATCGCCGTCCGATCCGGATGGGGAAGTTGCGCTTCCACGTGCGCGAGGTGCGCAGTGCCGGTGACGACCACCGGATCGCCGAAGCCCGCATCCGGAGGACAGCGCAGCAAAGTCGCCTGAAACAGCGTGGTGTCGCCAACAAGGGGAAGGAACGGCTTGGGCATCGCCTTGCGCGATCGGGGCCACAGCCGCGTGCCGCTGCCGCCGCACAAAACAACAGGAATTATGGTCTTCATGCTACCCCGTCTTACCTGCCGCCGCTCTGCCATAACCCCGGCGTCGTGACAAACTTTTTCCCGGCAAGGTTACAAGGCTAAAAAGACCAATGTAGCCGATAAGCATGTCCCATGTTAGGAAAACTCGCGCGACTGCGGGCAACAGCGCCGAAATAAAGATGAACTACACCCGCCGAATAACCATGTTACGAATTTCGGTCATGTCTTCCATTGCAAAACGGATGCCCTCCCGACCGAGCCCCGAATCCCGCACACCGCCATAGGGCATGTTGTCGACGCGATAGCTGGATACATCGTTGACGACGATACCGCCCACTTCAAGCCTGTCCCACGCTTCCAGCACCTTGTGCAGATCGCTGGTGAACAGGCCCGCCTGAAGCCCGAACTTGCTGTCGTTGACTTCATCGAGCGCCGCATCCCAGTCGGTGAATTTCGACAGGATCACCACCGGACCGAAAGCTTCCTCGCGATAGACGTCGCTGTCGCGCCGCGCGCCTTCCAGCAGCGTCGCCTCAAGCATGTTGCCCTCGCACCCGCCGCCCGCCAGCAGCGTGGCGCCGCCGGCCACGGCACTGTCGATCCAGCCCTTGAGCCGCTGCGCCTCCTTGGCCGAGATCATCGGGCCGATGAACGTCTCGCGCAGCTTTGGATCGCCGGCGACGAGCGTCTTCACTTTCGCCGCCAGCATGTCGCGGAAGGTGTCGTAGATGTCGGCATGAATGATCACGCGCTGCACGTGGATGCAGCTTTGCCCCGACTGGTAGTAGCCGCCGAAGATGATGCGGGCGAGCGCGTGATCGAGATCGGCGTCCTTGTCAACCACCACGGCCGCGTTGCCGCCCAGTTCGAGCACGACCTTCTTCTTGCCCGCGCGCGCCTTCAGGTCCCAGCCCACGCCGGGTGAGCCGGTGAACGACAGCAGCTTCAGCCGCTCGTCCGTGGTGAACAGGTCCGATCCGGCGCGGCTGGCCGGCAGGATCGAGAACGCGCCTTCGGGCAGCACGTCGCATTCGGCCAGCACTTCGCCGATGATGATCGCGCCCAGCGGAGTCATCGACGCGGGCTTCATCACGAACGGGCAGCCGACCGCGATCGCCGGCGCGATCTTGTGCGCGGCCAGGTTCAGCGGGAAGTTGAAGGGACTGATGAAGCTGCACGGCCCGATCGGCACGCGCTTCCACATGCCCATGTAGCCCTTGCTGCGCGGCGAGATATCGAGCGGCTGAATCTCGCCATAGTTGCGCGTGGCCTCTTCCGCCGCGATGCGGAAGGTGTCGATCAGGCGACCGACTTCGCCTTCGGCGTCGGCGATCGGCTTGCCCGCTTCGACGCACAGGGCATAGGACAGTTCGTCGAACCGTTCGCGGAAGCGGCCGACACAGTGGTCCAGCACGTCGCGCCGCTCGAAACTCGCCAGCTTCGTCAGCGGCTCGGCCGCGCGCACCGCCCCGGCGATCGCCTCATCGATCACGTCGGGCGTGGCCAGCGCGGTGCGGAACGCGACCTCGCCGGTGAACTTGTCGGTCACCTCCAGGTCGGCATTGGGCTGCACCGCCTTGTTGTTGAGGTAGAGCGGATAGACGTCCTTCAACTGCACCATGTCCAAAACTCTCCCCCCTCCCGCTGGCGGGAGGGGCCGGGGGTGGGCCTTCCCAGGAGCGGGAGTAGCCCACCCCTAGCCCCTCCCGCGAGCGGGAGGGGAACAGGTTGCGCCTAAAGCGCCTTCGACAGTTCCTTGATGTCCTTGTTCAGGATCTGGTCGTTTTCCGAATAATCGACCGGGCAGTCGATCAGGTGCACCCCCGGTGTATCGCGGCAATGCGCCAGCAGTTCGACAAGGTGCGCCGCGCTTTGCACGCGATGCCCGCTGGCGCCGTAGCTTTCGGCATACTTCACGAAATCCGGGTTGTTGTAGGTCAGCCCGAAGTCCTTGAAACCCATGTTCGCCTGCTTCCAGCGGATCATGCCATAAGCGCTGTCGTTGAGGATCAGCACGGTCAGGTTGAGGCCAAGGCGAACGGCCGTTTCCATCTCCTGGCTGTTCATCATGAACCCGCCATCGCCACAGATCGCCATGACCTTGCGATCGGGATAGAGCATCGCGCTCATCATGGCCGATGGCAGCCCCGCGCCCATCGTGGCCAGCGCGTTATCAAGCAGCACCGTGTTCGGCCGGCACGCGGTATAGCCGCGGGCGAACCAGATCTTGTACACGCCGTTGTCGAGGCAGATGATCCCGTCATCCGGCATCGTGGCGCGCACCTGCTGCACCAGATGCGGCGGGAAGATCGGGAACCGGGCGTCCCCCGCGAGCTTGTCGGTATGATCGACTTCCGCCTTGCGGAAAGCCAGCATGTGATCGAACGTCCAGCTGCCGGAAGGCACGATGTCCTCCTTCATCTGCCAGACCGCGTTGGCGATATCGCCGATCACTTCGATATGCGGGAAGTAGACAGGATCGACTTCGGCCGTCTTGGTGGAGACGTGGATCACGGTCGGCCCGCCTTCGTTCTTCATGAAGAACGGCGGCTTCTCGATCACGTCGTGCCCCAGATTGACGATGCAGTCCGATGCTTCGATCGCGCGGTGGACGAAGTCCCCGGCGGAAAGCGCCGCGCATCCCAGAAACCGGGAGTGGCGTTCATCGATCACACCCTTGCCGAGTTGGGTGGTCAGGAACGGGATGCCCGTCTTTTCGATGAATTGCAGCAACATCCGGCTGGTCATCGTGCGGTTGGCGCCGGCACCGATCACCAGCACGGGCGATTTCGCCGCCTCCAGCGCCTGCACCGCCTGCCGCACCGACTTGGCATCCGCGTTGGGCCGGCGGACCAGGCTGCGCTTCAGCGGCCGTGAATCGGTGTGTTCGTCGGCAATGTCCTCGGGCAATTCAATGTGCGTGGCGCCGGGCTTTTCCTCCTCGGCCAGCCGGTAGGCCTCGCGAATGCGGCTGGGGATGTTGTCGGAAGACGCCATCTGGTGCGTGAACTTGGTGATCGGCTGCATCATCGACACCACGTCGAGAATCTGGAAGCGGCCCTGCTTGGATTTCTTGATCGGCTTCTGGCCGGTAATCATCAGGATGGGCATGCCGCCCAGCGTGGCATAGGCGGCGGCCGTCACGAAATTGGTGGCGCCCGGCCCCAGCGTGGCAATGCACACGCCGGTCTTGCCGGTGTGACGGCCATAGGTGGCCGCCATGAAGCCCGCGCCCTGTTCGTGCCGGGTCAGGATCAGCCGGATCTTGTCGGAGCGGGACAGCGAATCGAGCAGGTCGAGATTCTCCTCGCCCGGCACGCCGAAAATGTACTCGCAGCCTTCTTCTTCAAGGCATTCGACGAAAAGATCGGACGCTTTCTTGCCAGTTCCTTCGGCCATGCAACGGTCGCTCCCAGCAGGCACGCGCAGCCAGACGCGGACCTTTCCCCAACTCGGATACGACCCCGGACAGGCTGGCGTTGTCGTTCTGGCTTCCGCGCCTGTCCCTTGGCAGCAGGGGTAACAAATGGCTGGCGCGAAGTCACGCGGCAAGGCGCGGAAAAACCGCCTTAATAGCCCAGCGCCAGATCGACCACATGCGTCAGCGGCTCGCCGGCGAGGAAGCGCGGCATGTTGGCCAGGAAGCGCTGCACCGAACGCTGGAACATCCGGTCCTGCGCGCGGCCCGAAAGGTGCATGGTGACATGCGCGTTGGGCAGCGACCACAGCGGATGGTCCTGTGGCAGCGGCTCGGGCGTGGTCACGTCGAGGAACGCCGCGCCAATGCGCTTTTCGGCGAGCGCGTCAACCAGCGCGGGCTGATCGACCACCGACCCGCGCGCCACGTTGACCAGCGTTGCGCTCGGCTTCATCGTCGCCAGCTCGGCCGCGCCGATCATGCCGTCGGTTTCCCCGGTGGCGGGAACGGCCAGGATCACCCAGTCGAATTCGCCCAGCCGCGCGCGCCAGGCATCGGGAGTCAGCACGCCTTCGCCCGGCGTGCGCCGCACCACCGTTACCTCCACATCGAAAGCGCGCAGCAGGTGCGCCACCTTCTGCCCGATCGCGCCATAGCCCAGCAGCAGCGCGCGGCTGCCGGCCAGTTCCATCTTGCCCGGCGAATCCATCAGCCACTCGTGCCGGTCCTGCGCGCGCACCACCTCGCGATAGCCCTTGGCGATCGAAAGCATTCCCATGACCACGTATTCGGCGATGGTGATCGCGTTGATCCCGGCCCCGTTAGTGAACGTCACGCCGCGTTGCGCCATGACGTCAAGCGGGAAACCATCGACGCCGGCATAGATCGAATTGAGCCAGCGCAGCTTGCCCGCGCGCCGGATCGCCTCGGCCATGTCGCCCTTGTCGTGGAGATCGAACCAGCCGATCTCCGCCTCGGGCGCCAGGTCCATCAGTTCGTCCGTGTGGCGGAAATAGCGCGGCTCGATGCCGGCGGGCAGATGCCCTTCCACAAGCGGCGCCGCGAGGGCGTTCATCACGAGCACGGTCATTGACGCGGTTCTCTCCCCGGTGTTGTCTGACGAGAGCGTAACGCGGAGAGTTCGTCAATGAAACTGATTACAGGGTTGGTCGCGTTGGCAGCGGTGCTCGTTCCGGCGGTCGCATACGCGCAGGACGAAGGAGCGGCCGAAGTGATCGTCTCCGCCATGCGCCGGGACGCGGACGATTACTCGGCGGACATGCCTGCCGTCGGGCTGCGCCGGACAGCCGACTTCGCCATTCAGGAAGTCACCATCGCCGGCGATACGCGCGATGCCGGCCAGCGCGCGGACGAAATTTACGCCATGCTTGCCAACGCCATCACGGGGGCGTCCAAGGCCGGCGTTCAACTCGCTTTTGGAGAGCGGGTAGTGCAGGCGGTCACGTTGAAGAACTATCGGGACCTTTCACTCGAACGCGACAGCCGCCCAGACAGCCAGCGGCTCAAGTTCCTGGTGAAATCGCCACTGGCCGCTGGCACCGATGCGGCGAGCGCTCAAGCGCGCATCAACGCGTTCATCAAGGCCGTGAAGCCTGTCGGACGGGCGCTGATGGAAGCGAACGGCGACCTGACTCTTTCTGTCGTCGCCCCGGACCAGTATCGGGGCGCTATCGCCGATGCGATCGCCGCGGACGCCCGAACCCTGTCCGCGCGTTTCGGACCCGACTACGCCGTCGAGGTCGAAGGGCTCAACCGACCGGTGGAATGGGCGCGCGCCGGCCTTTCGGAAGTATTGCTCTACATCCCCTACAAGCTCGTCATCGTTCCCAAACGATAAGATGCGTCACAACGCACCGCGATAACGTTCACGCATCGGCGGCACGTGAAGGCACTGCGTGAAGCTGAAGGGCCGCGTTGTCAGCGGCGATACCCGATGCGCCGCAGGATGCAGCGGGTTGAGCATGACCACGTCCGCTTCGGGCAGCACGCGCGAACGGATCGCGGCGAGGAGCGAGCGGCGATCGGCCAGCCAGGCCGTGACGAATGCGCGCGCCTGCTCCTCATCAGCGTCGTCGGGCACGCGTTCGGGCGTGGCAGCGACATCGGTCCAGCCCAGCACGTAGTCCTCCGCCGCGCTGGCGGGTCCATCGGGCAAGTAACGCAGGCCGACCAGCACGGCGAGGCCCGCTTCGGACGCGAAGTTCACCACCGGAACGCCCGGCGGGGAATAGCGGCCGCCATGGCGCAGCGTGCCCGCCCCATCCAGCGCGACATGCGCGGAACGGGTCAGCCGCCACAACCGCATCAGCCGAGCTTCCACTCCCAGCCCAGCGGATCGCCGTCCATCACCTCCACGCCCCGCGCCGCCAGTTCGTCGCGCAGCGCGTCGGACTTCGCGAAGTCCTTGTCGGCGCGGGCGGCCTTGCGCGCGGCAAGCACGGCCTCGATCTCGGCCTCGGCAATCTCCGCGTCCTTCGGCCGCAGGCGCAGGGCGGCGCGGTCGAGCGTGAGCAGGTCCAGCCCGAGTACCGCGTCCATCGCGGCGATCGCAGCCAGCTTTTCCGCCGGATCGACCTTCTTCAGCGCGATCAGTTCATCCAGCACGGTCAGCGCGATCGGCGTGTTGAGATCATCGGACACCGCGGCATCGAAGCGTTCGAGCAACGGCGCGAACTTCGGCCCCGGCGCCGCGGCCGGACCACCGGGCGCGCGCTCCTTCAGTTGCCCCACCGCCATCAGCAGCCGCTTGAGCCGGGTGAGCGCAGCCGCCAGCCCCTCCCACGAGAACTCCAGTTCGCTGCGATAGTGCGCCTGCAGGCACAGCATCCGGTAGGCGAGCGGATGGTAGCCCCGGTCGATCAGCAGTTGCAGCCGCAGGAACTCGCCCGACGACTTCGACATCTTGCCGGACCGTTCGACCAGGAAGTTGTTGTGCATCCACACCTTCGCGCCGGAATTGGCCGGAACGTCGAGCCCGTTGGTGCAGCAGAACGCCTGATTCTGCGCGATCTCGTTCGGGTGGTGGATTTCGCGGTGATCGATGCCGCCGGTGTGGATGTCGAACGGGAAGCCCAGCAGCTTGCCCGACATCACCGAGCATTCGAGATGCCAGCCCGGCGCGCCACGCCCCCACGGCGAATCCCATTCCATCTGGCGCTTTTCGCCCGGCGGCGTCTTGCGCCAGATGGCGAAATCGGCCTGGTGGCGCTTGCCGTCGACCTGTTCGATGCGGCCTTCGCCCTCTTCGGTGGCGGCGCGGGCCAACCGGCCATAGTCCGCCACAGTCGAAACGTCGAAATACAGGCCGCTCGGCAGTTCGTAGCAATGCCTGTCCGCGATGCCTTCGGCGAACTCGATCATCTGCGGGACGTAGTCCGTGGCGATCGACCAGTGCGCCGGCTGGCGGATGTTGAGCGCGCGAATGTCGGCCCAGTAGGCTTCGGTATAATGCTTCGCGATGTCCCAGATGGATTGGGCGCTAGCGCGCGCCATCTTCTCCATCTTGTCCTCGCCCGCATCCGCATCGTCGGTCAGGTGACCGACATCGGTGATGTTGATGACGTGGGTGAGCCGGTAGCCTTTGTGGCTCAGCACCCGTCCCAGCACGTCGGCGAAGACATAGGCGCGCATGTTGCCGATGTGCGGGTAGTTATAGACCGTCGGCCCGCACGAATAGACCCGCGCCTCGCCGGGGTGGACCGGCTGGAATGGCTCAAGGCTGCGCGTCAGGCTGTTGAACAGCGTGAGCGGGGCGGATGGCGGGGGGACTTGCATGGGCCATGCCCTTGCCCCGCCCCCCGCCATCCGGTCAAGCACCTCTGTTCAGAGCGATCCCTCAGGGCCGCGCGCAGTTTCCGCCGTCTTCGCGGCACTGGCCGTCGCCCAGCAGGTCATCGTTGCCCGTGCCGGTCACCGGTTCATCGATCAGCGGCGCGAAGCCCGGAGGCGTGATCTCGTTGATCTGCACCAGCGGGCTCTGCGTGAAGCTGTCGGCCGTGGGCACGGTGTTGGTGCCCGGAGGCGGATCGAGATAGGTGACGATCACGTTGCGCACGTCGCCATCATCGACCTGCTTCGGCGTGCTGTCGCACGATCCCGGATTGGCCAGCAGGCACCCGTTCACGGTGGAGCCGGTCGCGAAGGCGCCGTTCACGGAAATCCGCGGAATGGCGGCAAGGCCGGTCTGCCCGCCGACGATGCCGTTGATCGCGATCTGCGTGGGCGCCTGCGTCCCGCCCGCGCGGATGGTCAGCGTATCGACCACCAGCCCGCGCCGGTCGTCATAGGCAGTGCCGTTCGCCGTGTTCTGGACCAGGAACCGCTGGCCCACGCCAACATCCAGCGCGCCCGCCTCGATCACGGTGCGGCCGGCGGTGACGCCATCGTTGGCGCCCAGCCGCTTGCTGATCGCGCCGAGATCGGTGAGATCGGCAATGGCCGTGCGCGCCGCGCCCGTTACCGCGACAAGGCTTGCACCCGAGACGGACAACGTGCCGCCCCGGCCCTGCCCTTCGAGCAGGCGGATCGAACCGGTCGCGGCATCGATGAACGTGCCACCGCTGGCGTCGATCGCCAGCGTATTGCCGGCCATGCCGTTCATCGTCACGGCGCCGCCGAACGAGGCCGTGCCCGCCGTGATCAGCCGCAAGGTGCCGGTCGCGCCGATCTGGCCATCCACGGAGACGCCGCTGGGTGCAACGGTGCTGCCAGCGGTGCCGGTGAGCGTGCCCACCAGGAGCGATGGCCCGGCGTTGATCGTCAGATCGCCGCCGGAATGGATATTGCCGAACTCCGCGTTGGACAGGCGATAGCCGGTCTGGCCCGTCAGCCCGTCACCCAGCGACATGCCCGACTGGCCATTGTTGATCAGCGTGATCGCGGTGGTGCGCGCCGCCGTTCCGAGCGTCGCCTGCGACCCCAGATCGAGGTCGGCCGACCGGAACGTGATGGTCTGCCCCACCGCGCGCTGGCCGATCGAGATCAGCCCTTGCGCGGTCACGTCCAGCGCCGTGCCCGCATCGAGGATGCCGCCACTGATGTCGCCACCGACCAGGGTGATCGAACCGGTCGCCTGCATCGTGCCGAAGGTCAGCGAGATCGGGTCGATCAGGATGTTACCGCCGGACGTGGCGCTGCCGATCTTGGCCGTATTCACCACCGTCAGCGTCAGGTTGCCGCCGGCGGAAAGGCTGGTCACGTCAAGATCGTGGGCGGTGCCCGCCAGCGTGGTGCCCGCGCTGATGCTGTCTCCGACAAGACTGCCGGAGGCCGTCAGATTGACCGCGCCGGTGCCGGAAATCGTGCCGAGATCGAGAGCCGCGCCATTGAGCGTGATGTTGCGCACCCCGCTCGTCGCGCCAAGCTGCACGCTGCCGCTGGACAGCAGATCGACGTCTCCGCCCGCCAATTCGGCCGAACCGATCGCGATCGGACCGGTGGCGGTGATCGCCGCATCGCCCGCGACCGACAGCGTATCGAGCACGGTGAAGGCGCCCGGTGCCACGAAGCGGGTGCCCGGTGCCGCATGGTACCCGGTCAGCGTGCCGCTGGCGATGAGGCTGCCAGCGGTGATGTCGCCACCAAAGCCCAGCCCGATGTCGCCCGCCGTGGCCCGCACGATGCCGTTGCCCGAAAGATCGGTTGCGCCGGACAGGTTCAGCGATCCGGCCGTCAGGTTGGCTCCGGTGAGAACGATGCCCCCCGCGGTCGACTGCAGGTCTATCGTGTCGGCGATGTCGGCGGAGCCGCCGTCGAACGCCAGAGTACCGCTGGTGCGTATATCGAGCGTGCTGCCGTTCAGCGTACCTTCGCCCAGGAAGCCGAGAGGCGTGCCGCCTTCACCCAGGCCGATCGCGATGGCATTGGCGACGTTGACGTTGCCCAGGCAGATCGAGCCGGTTGCGCAAGCGCCCGGTTCCGGCGCGCTGGCGGGCGCGGACGGGGAAAGCACGTCGGCCGAGAAGTTGCCACCGAAGAAGGACGCGCCGCGCGCATCGATCGTCTGCCCTTCCAGACGGATATCCCCGCTTCCGGCATCGACGGAAGTGCCGGCGCCGATGAACAGCGTCGTGGCGGGAACCGATGGCGGGTCGGTTGGCGGCGGGAAATTGGTGCCCGCCGAAAGCGTGATGCCCGAAAGGCCGCTGAGCGGCGCGCGAAGCGTGCCGCCCGCCTGGCGCTTCTGCTCGGACGTGCCGGTGTTCGCCAGCAGGCTGTTGTTCTCGGCGATCCGGATATCCGCGCCGCTGCCCATGTAGATGGTCGAGCCGGCGGACACGCTGTTGCCGGCCGGCATGCGGATGTCCCGCCCGGCGCGGATGTCGACCAAATCGGACGCTTCGATCACGCCGCCGCCGTCATCCTCACCAAGGATCACGTCGGCCGGGTTGGGATTGCCGAAGGGCGTGCCGGCATTGGCGATAACCGTCCGCCCGCTGGCATTGCGCAGGGTTATCGCGCCGATAGAACGCAACAGGATTTCGCCATCGCCGAAATAGCCGCTGTGCGCGCCGCCATCGATAAAGCCATTGGCATAAATGTCGATATTGCCCCCAGCCTGCACCGTGGCCGTGTCCGACAGATAGAAGCCATAGCCGTTGTGCATGATATCGCTATCGGCCCGCACCACGGCGCAGGATTGATCCGCGCAATCAACCGAGTAGATCGACGTGACACCATAGAAGTTGATGAGGCTGACGCTGCTGGCGTGGATGTAGCCACCACCACCGCCCGTGATGTCCAGACCATAGCCAGCGTTGACGATCAGACTGCCGCCGATGTCCACCAAGCCATCCGACAACGCTTGCAGGGTGACCGGACCAGCGCCGATGATCTGCAGGTCTTGCGCAACGCCAAGCCTGCCCCCATCCGTCAGGATCGAGACTTGCGGGTAATAGTTTGTCCCGAAGCCATCCGCGTTCACAGTCAGCGAATCGAATGTCATGGTGCCAGCTTCGGTGCCGCCATGGTTTTCGATGGAAACGCCGCCAGCGCTGTAGTTGTACTGAAACGTCGAGTTGTACTGCACAAGCGCGCTTGTGACATCGATCGTCGTGCTGCCGGCGGAGAACGTGCTGAAATTGCCTTGGCTGTCTTGCCCGGCGGCAATGTGGATATGCCCCCCCGCCGGCGCGACGTTGCTGGAACCCGCGTTATTGCCGCTGGCTCCCGGCGGTATCGGCTGCGCCGGTGCCGGAGGATTGGATCCCGGTCCGCCCGCTCCGCCAAACCCGCCGAAGCCCAGCCACCGCGTGGTGCCTGTCAGATCGAAGCTCACATCTCCGAAATCGAGAGTCGTGCCGGCGATGGTGATATCTACATTGCCGCCGACCCCGGCATAGCCGGTTCCTCCCTCGCCGCCATTACCGCCACGGCCGCCGACCGCGCTGTTGTCCGCTCCGTTGCCGCCGTTGCCACCGCCGGAGCCGAAGCCGGTCGCGATGAAATCGGTCTGGCCATACAATCCCAGGTGCAGCGTGCCGCCCGAATCCCCGTTGATGGAGATCGAGCCGCCATACGCTTCGCCACCGTTTCCACCACGGCCGCCGGCCCCGCCGGACCCATTGATCCCGGACGTGCCGGCGCTGCCGATGCCGGAGATCGCGTTGGCCTGGAAGGTGGCGCGCGTTTCCTCCGCGAAGTCGATCGTGCCGCTGTCGGCGGCCCCGATCAGGATCGAGCCGCCCATCGCAAATCCGCCGTTCGCGCCCCTGACGCCCGCCCCCGTGGTCAGATCGTTGCCTTGGGACGAACCACCATCGCCAGCCTCGCCGTCGGCCGTCAGAACGATGCGGTCCGAACGGATCAGCGAACCCTCACCGGATGCCTGGATCGAGATCGTGCCGCCCGTGGCGTCACCACCAGCACCGCCAATCGACGCGCCACGGCCGAAGTTGTTGTCGATAAACAGCGCGCCGCCGCCGCTGCCGCCAAAGCCGGACGATTCGAAATCCGCGACGTTGAGGTTTATACGCCCGCCGGCGGACGCGCTGATTTCCAGCGAACCGCCTGTCGCATCCCCGCCGTCGCCACCGTCGCCGACCGAATCCGCGTTGAAAACGGCACTGTTGCCGCCATTGCCACCCTGACCGCCATAAGCGTTGGACAACAGCGCGTAGCTGCCTTCGCCCGACGTTAGCGTCAGGCTGGAAAGCCCGCCGGTCTGGATCGAGATCGTGCCGCCGGCGGCCGCGCCGCCCGCACCGCCCTTGCCGGCGATGATGGTCGTGGCAGTGGCATCACCGTTGCCGCCCCGGCCGCCGTTGCCGGCCGAGGCCTGCACATCGGCCACTAGGTTCCCAACAGAGGTCGACGCATCATCGACGTTGACCACCAGTTCGGCTCGGCCACCGGTCGCATCGCCGCCAGCGCCGCCGTCGTACCCTTTGCCGCTGTTGCCGGCATCGCCACCGAATCCGGTCGCGGACAGGCGCGGATTGCGCAGCGTGGCCGTGCCGCCGGTTATCTCGATGCGCGCCGTGCCGCCCGTGCCGGCGCCGCCGGCACCCCCGATCAGCCCGCTTGCCCCGCTTTCGCCATAGCCATCTGCGTTGACCTCGATGCTCTGGGCCGTGCCGCTTTCAGTGGTGCCGGTGAAATCACTTGCGATAGTGAAAATCGCCGTGCCGCCAACCGCATCGCCGCCACGGCCGCCCCCGCCGGGAATGCTGCTGGAGCCACCCGAGCCGCCCGAACCGTAGTAATAGGACGAGTAAGCACCTGGAGCGCCCCCGCGCGCCGAACTGTCGAGCAGGGTGCGCGTGGCATCGAACCGGCCAGACGTGATGGTCAGCTGGACCGTGCCGCCCTGCGCCGCACCGCCATCGCCGGTGAACAGATCGGCGTTCGCGGACGAACCGCCGCTGCCGTATTGATAGATGTTCCCGCCCTGGCCGCCCTGGCCGGCGGCGGAAAGGGTGACTTCCAGGTTCGTCGGGCTGGCGGGATCGTCCGGCAGGTCGATCAGGTCGCCGCCGTTGACCAACAGCGACGCCGTGCCGCCCGTGCCGGTGCCGCCGGTGCCGCCCTTGCCGGGCGCGGTATCCACCGTGCCGCCCTGGCCGTAGCTTTCATAGGAATAGCCGTTGTAGAAATCGGTATTGCCTTCGGCCCGCAGCACGACCGCATTGCTGGCGAGCGAGCCGCCATTGAGCGTCAGGCTGGCGTTCCCGCCCATGCCCGCACCGCCATTGCCCGCGTCAAGGTCAGAGGACGAATCCTGGTACGAACCCGCCCCACCGCGTCCGCTGGCCTCGATCGTGAGGCTGGCAATGCTGGACGTGCCGCCATTGACGGTGAGCGAAGCGGTGCCGCCGGTGCCCGCCCCGCCGTCGACCGGGGTGGTGAAACCATAACTGTTGCCCTGCCCGCCGAAGCCGTTGGCCGAGATGTTCAGCGTGTCGATCGTGGCGGTGCCATCGTTGATCGTGAATTCGGTCGTGCCGCCGACACCCTCGCCCCCGTGCGGATTGGCAGACGAAGGCGAAGCCGCGAATGCCGAGACCGTTCCGCCCGACAAGGCCGCGAAACCGAGATTGCGCACGGCGGTGCCGAGGCTGTCGAGCGAGACCGATGCCGCCGTCAACGAAGCGTTGAAGCCATCGAGCGAGAGCGACACATGGCCACCGGTGCCCAGGCCCGACCGCGCACCTCCGCCATAGTTGTACCCCGCATAGCCGGACGACGCGAGCGAGAGGGAATCCGTCGAAAGCGAGGAATCCTCGATCCGCAAGGTGACGTCGCCCGCGGTGCCGTTGCCGGCGCCGTCCAAATCTTCCGAGCCGGTTGCTTCGGAGGATGCGCTCAGCGTGCTCGATAGAGCGATGGCGCTGCCACCGCTGGCCGTGATGGAGATATTGCCCGAAACGGCATCGGTGGCGTTGCTCGTCCCGCTCGCGCGGGCACTGGCCGAAAAGTACGACGAATCGATCGTGCTCGCGCCGCTGACGTCCACCACGATGTCACCGGTGCGCGACGCGCCCGCGAACGGGGCCGTGCTGTATGTCTCGAACGAGATACCCTGCGGCGTGTCCAGCGTGGAACCGTTGGTCAGCGAGAGGCGCAGCGTGTTCGGGCCGATGGGCTGGCCGGTCTGCGGGTTGATGGCTTCCGCAGTCGCCGATGTGGAACTGTACAGCGACAGGCCATAGTTCGAAGCATCATCAAATGTCAGATGCGCCGCATCCAGCGCGAGCGAGACATCGCCGAGGGCAGCGGATTTGCTGGCCGAGGCATCGTTGGACAGGCTGAGGCCGCCCAGGCTGAAGTTGCCGTTGGCGAAGCTGGCGGAAACGCTTCCGGTACGGGCATCGTAGAGGACGTTGTCGCTTCCCAGCGCGGTGCTGGAGCCGGCTTCAAGGAACGTGGCGCCGGCCGCGAAGAGGCCATCCGCCACGTTCAGCGAAACATTCCCCGCGCTCGAACCCGCGCCCGCGACCGGAAGCGTATAGATGTAATAGCTGTAAGGGCTGTCAGGCCTGCCCAGCGCCTGCAAGCGCAGCCACTGCCGATCGCCATCCGGACCGATCTCCACACTGGAATTCACACCGCTCTGCGTGAAACTGATGGTCCCGGCGTCGGAACGGCCGAAGTTCAACGCTCCCGCGCCGCCATAGGCGTTGGCGGCGAAAATCGCCTGGCCGGTCACGGCAAGCTGGCCGTTGGCGATCGTGGTGGTGATCGAACCGCCGCGGGCGTCTTTGCCGGTGCTGCCCGCCAGAAATTGCTGCGGATTCTGGGGATCGAATTCGATCCCCCCCTTGCCCGAAACGTCCACGGTAAGGTCGCCACCAACCGCCAGGCGACCCGCGCCCGTGACGGTAATGGTCGCCGCGCCGCCGACAGGACCGGTGGTAGCGTCGATCTCCAGCGTGCCGCCGGTGCTGATTTGGTGGCCTGCCGCGGCCGAAAGCCCGACCGCGTTCTGCGCGCGCAACGTGACGGTCTGGGCAGACTGGAAGTTCGTGGACGATGCCGTCGCGTCGACATCGATGCGGTCGCTCGCCGTGGCGATAACCTGGTTGGACGCGGTCAGCCCGGACACGGAAATCCGCCCGCCCGCAGCCGCCGGCGTTGCGGGGAAGTTCACGTTCCCGCCCGACACGTTGTAACCGGCGGACAGCGTGATCGCGCCGTCGATTTCGCTGTTGGCGGCAACGGCGGGCGCATAGCCCAGCGAGCCCGAGACCAGCATGGTGGTCACGTCGTTCTTGGGCACGGTGACCAGATAGATCCCGTGGTAGGGATCGCTGGGGGTGGCGGCGGCGCCGGTGGTGGTGCCGGTATGGACCACACCGTTGGCATCGGTGGTGCCGGTATCGACCGTGATGTTGAACAGGCCGTTGTTCACCGTCAGCGTCGCGGCTTCGGCCCCAACATAGGCGACCGAGCCGTTGGCGCTGACCGTGCCGCCCTGCACCACGCGCGGGGCGACCAGCGCCACATAGCTGCCCGGTGCCACCGTGGTGATCTGCGCGCCATTCTGCACCGTGATCGCAGCGCCGGCGTTCGACGCCTGCCCCAGCGTGATCGCCCCGTTCGCTCCGGTGAACTTCTGCCCATCGGGATTGCCGGCGTTGACCGTCACCGGGCTGGCCGTCAGCAGCAGGCTGCCGACGTTGAACGCACCAGAGGAGCCGACCACCCAGCCCGTCGGGTTATAGAACCAGATACGGCCGGCATCGCCGGAATTGACCGTGCCGTTGATCTGCAACGGCGATGCCCCCGCCGCGGACGAGGCCACGCGGTTGAGCACGGTATAGGCGCCGGAAACGCTGGTATCGGCGTTGAAGGTCAGCGTGTTCCCGGTGGGCAGGAACACCCCGCCCGCGTCGGTCGCCGTCCAGTCCACCAGCGCGTCGTGCGCGTTCACAGTGATCGTGTCGCTGCCTGGTGCGCGCACCGGCGCGTTGGCCCCGAATACGACCGTGGGTGCGCCATTGACGGCTTGCGCCCAGGCCGGTGCGGCCAGCGGAATGGCGTTGATGATCAGCGCAGCCGCGCCGGTCGATGCGCCGGTGAGCAGCTTCTGAAGAACCCGGCGCGTGCCGGCCTTGCGGGAAGCCGGAGCGTTGCGCTCCGTGTGGAGTGCCGATTGAACCATGGCCTTGCCTTCCGTTCGCATCTGGAACGCCCCCTTCACAGCCGCCACGGGGCGAGCTGGATCGAAAGATTGATCAGGAAGCGGACATCACCCTTGACCTTCTGCAGCACCGTATCGCGCAGCGGCACGGCCACCACGCCATCGACCCGCACCGCGTCGAACAGCGTGGCGCGCACGCCGGCGCCGGCCGAGAACAGCCGTTGAGGATCGGGCACCCCGGCCACCTTGTCGCGGTTCCAGATCCACGCCGCGTCGAAGAACGCATAGGGCTGGAACGCCGGCTTGCCGGGTTCCTTGGGGAATTGCGATCCGATGCGCAGTTCCGTGCGCACGCCGATGCCGCTGTCGCCGATGGCCGCACCCGGATCGTATCCGCGCCCGACGGTGTAGTTGCCGCCGGAGAACTGCTCGTAGGACAGCAGGTTGTCGAACGCATATTGCGCGCGCGGCGCCACGGCGATCGTGACATTGCGGACCGGGCGATAATCGAACTCGCCCGAAGCGCGGATCAACGAACCTTCGGGATCGCCACTGAACCGGCTGGGCGTGACCGCGCCGCAAGCCGCCAGCGACAGGCCCGCGCAGCTCTTCGTGGCGTCAAGGATCGACAGGCCGTGCCGCGCCTCGACCGACAGCCCCCAGTTCCAGTGCGGTTCATAGGGGGTGAAGCCATCGCGGCCGAGCAGGCTCTTGCGCGAAAGCCCGTTCAGGTCGAGCCGCACGAAGGCGACTCGCAGCCGGTCCTCGTTGAAGCGGATCGCGCCGAAATCGACCTGCTGGTTGATCAGATCCAGCCCGCCCGAAGCCGACAGGTTGAACGCCTGCCGCCGCACGAACGGATAGCGTGCCTCCAGCGAGGCGACGAGCGTGCGCGAATGGAACTGGCTGGCCCCCACGGTGGTGGGATTGGTCCAGGCATAGGTGAAATCCCCGCGCAGCGAGAAGCCTTCGCCGCCCAGCCGCATCTCGTGCCCGATCTGCAGCACTTTCTGTTCGCGGAACTCGGGCGTGGCGAAGAAGCTGACCGTGGTGGTATCGCCCAGCCCCGTCAGGCCGTTGAACTGCGCGCGCAGCAACCCGTTGAACCGGCCCACCGCCTTCGAACCGAAGTTCTGGACCGAGAAATCGGCATAGACCGGTGTGCGCCGGACCGAGACTTCGCCGATGACCTCGCCCGGTGCGCCGTCCACCGGGCGCAGCGCCAGGCGCACGTCCAGTCCCGGCACGTCCTTCGCCAGCAGCAGATAGCGTTCGGCCTGATAGGTGTTGAACACCGGTTCGGCGGTCAGCTTGTTGAGATAGCGCAGCAGCGCGCCTTCCGACGCCCCCGCATCGCCCTTGATCTGGATGCGCGAAAGATGCGCCAGCAGCACGTCCAGCCTGACGTTGCCATCGGTGATCTTCTGCGGCGGAACCTGCACCGCCGCCAGATAGCCGGCGCCGCGCAGCTTGGTGGCGGCGCGATCGCGGATGTCGCAGATGATCGAGACCGGCTGGTCGGTGCCGACATATTCGCGGTAGCTGTCGGACAGGTCCACGCCCGGCAGCTTGTCCATGCCCGCGAACGTCACGCTCGACAGCTTGAGGCGGATGCCGGCGAAATCGGGCGAGGACAGCGGGCACGGCGCGCGCTCCACCGCCGAGGTATCGACCGCGACCGGGCCGCTCTTGTTCAGCGTGCCTTCGGCTACGCCGCGCTCGATTTCCTCGCGCGTGGGAGGCTGCGCGCCTACCGGTGCGGGCGGCGGCGCCGACTGGGCCAGCGCCTGCCCGGCAGGAACCAGAAGCGCCGCTACCAGCGCGGCCGACAGGACTCTGCCCCCGACGGCGCGCCGGCGGAAAGCGGTGGAAACAGGCTCGCTCCCAAACGGGCGCGCTGCGACGTAATCGGGCATCCGATCCGTAACTCCATCAGGCGCGACCCTGTTATGATTATCGGTTGTCAAAGTGTGGCGTGATCCGGCCGTATGCCGCCCATGCCGTCGTTTTCAATGCAGGAGCAATCCCCTGCCTATCCTTGTGCCGCCCCGTCAAGCTGCTCCAGACTGGCGGCCAGCCAATCGAACTGCGCCTTGCACCCGTTGTCGAGCAGGAGCGTTCCCAGCGAGGCGGCGTCGGCCGGCACCGCTTCCGGGTCCAGCATCACCACTTCGAAGTCCACACCCTTGTTCGGATCGCCTTCTTCCGCAACCCGGTAACTGTGCCCGTCAAGCAATTCCACCTGCGCCCGCGGCCAGGCGACCCCCGCCGTCCGGCTCGGCAAAGCGACCCGGACGGTGCCACCGCCGGCGCTTTCCCCCAGCCACACGAACCGCCGCGCTTCGGACGCCTTGCGCCACAGATAGAGGTCGCTGCCACGCGGCAGGCACACCCGCCCGCCCTGATCGATATCGGCCAGCCAGATGCTGACCGGGATCGGTTCCGCCGCCTGGCTGCCATCGCCACCCTGCGCCGGCAATCCGCCCCGGACCGCGCCGGCGCGCACCGATACCGGGTTGCTGAGCGAGCGCGCCAGCAGCGCCGCGGAGCCGGCGTCGCGGCTGGCCAGCGTGTTCATCGCGAAACTGCCCGCACCGCGCAGCACGCGCGTTCCTGCGCGATCCAGCACGGTCACCACGTCGCCGGCGCGCAAGGTTACCGTCGCCCCAGCGGGCAGCCGCTTGCCCGGCGGATAGCTGACCGCGGAGGGACCGGTCGATCGCACCACGACCACCTGCGCCAGCGCCATGCCGGACACCGAAAGCCCCAACGCCAGCACAGTGGCCGCGATCGCGGACTTCAGCCTGCCTGTTTTCAGCCTGCCCATTGTACCAGCCCCCTTCATCCGCCTGCTGCCTGCGGCGCGGTGGAATTGGCGATCACGTCAAGCTGCGCGTTGCAGCCGTTATCCGCAAACACCGATGCCACGGCCATGTCCTCGGATGGGACACTCGACAGCAATTTCAGCCGGATCTTGACGGTCGGGCCGACCGGGTTGCTGAAGGTATAGCTCTGCCCGTCGACCACCGGCACCGATGCCATCGGCCACAGCTTGAGCGCGCTGCCGGCCTTCCAGGCGACATCGGCCATGGAGCCGTCGGCCGACAGCAGTTTGCCCATGCCCTCGCTCGCGCGATTGGGGCGCCACAGCACCAGCGCGGTCGGATCGGCGACGCAGAACATGCCGCCCTTGCTGACATCGACATACCACACGCTGTCGGGCGCATCCGCTTCCGCGGTCGATGTTGCCAGCGGCGCGCCGCGCACCGCCCCGGTCCGCACGCGGGCACCGGGGGTCCGCACGGTCAGGCTGGCAAGCGCGGTGCCCGCCGTCTCGTCGCGATTGATCGCGCCGTTGAGCGCAAAGGAGCCGGGACCGGACAGCACCCGCGTGCCGGCCTTGTCGAGCACCGTCAGCCGGTCGCCCGCGCGCAGCGTGACGCTGGCGTTGGCGGGCAGCTTGCGCCCTTGCGGGTATTCGGCGGCGGAAGGCCCGGTCGATCGCACGACGATCGCCTGGGCCAGGGCGGAGCCTCCCGAAAAGAGGCATCCTGCAGCCATCAGCCCCGCGACGACGGCCTTGCGCGTCTTCGTGTCAGCCAAGGACATAACTTTCTCCCTTATGCGTGTGCTGCAATCTCTGGAGGAGATTGAGCACTGCATCGTCTGAATGCGCGATTTCCAGCAGCTTGTCTGTGAGTCCAAGCACACGGTCGCTGTCTCCGGCGTCATGCGCCGCGATCAGATCGGCCACCGCCGCGCGGTCCGCCGCGGGCATGTCGGGCAGCGGTTCGAACACGTCGACCGGCGTGGCGCGTCCGCGCAGGGTGATCGTTCCCATCGGGCGGAACCAGTCCAGCCCCGACCGCTCCATCGCCGCGCGGCTGACCAGCACGGTGGTATCCAGCGGCTTGTTGGCGCCTTCCAGCCGCGCGGCGGTGTTCATCGCATCGCCCAGCGCGGTGTACTGGATGCGGCCTTCCCCGCCGAAGTTGCCGACGATCGCCTCGCCATAATGCAGCCCCACGCGGGTTCGGCCGATCCGGGGCACGCCTTCGGGCACGCTCCTGCGGAATTCCTCGCCGGCCAGATACATCGCGTAGGCCGCGCGGACGGCGCGTTCGCCATCGTCGGGATAGGCGATCGGCGCGCCCCAGAACGCCACCACGGCATCGCCGACGAACTTGTCCAGCGTGCCGCCGTATTGCAGGACCACCGCGCTCAACCGGTCGAGATAGTCGTTGAGCAACCGCGCGATCACTTCGGGTTCGACCGCGTGGGTCAGCTTGGTGAACCCTTCGAGATCGCTGAACAGGCAAAATATCTCGCGCTTTTCACCGTGCAGCGAAAGCCGTTCGGGATTGCGCATGATTTCCGAAGCGACCGAGCGCGGGAGGTACTTGCCAAGCGCCCCTTGCGCGAATTCGCGCTGCGCGGCGTTGATGGCGCGCAGCGCCGCGCTGATCGCGGTGTAGGCGATAAGCCAGCCGACCAGCCAGCCCATCGCGGGCATCCGCAGCGTATCCATCCCCGCCCGCTCGATCAAGAACGGGAGCGCCAGGAACAGGCCGAATTGCGCCACCACCGCCAGCGCGAGCAGCCAGGTGCGCGTGCGCACCGCCGCCGTGGCCGCGCCCAGGCCCACCGCCAGCAGCGCGGCCAGCACCTTGATCGCCATGGGAGGCGGCAACGGCAAAGCCTTGTCGAGCAGTTGCGCCAGCATGCTGGCATGGACTTCCACGCCGATCATGCGGGTTTCGCCAGTCACCGGGTTACCGGTGCGGGTAAAGGGCGTGTCGAACTGGTCGAAGTCCGAAAAATCGCCGCCGATCAGGACATAGCGTCCCTTGATGGCATCGGCGACGAGCGGCGCGGTTTCCGGATCGGCCAGCAGATCGATCGGGATCTTGTCGAACACCGGGCGGTCGCTCGCCGTCGGCGAACGGAAACGGATCGGCCCCATGTAGTTCGCGAAGCGCGGATCGGCATCGCCCGCCACACGCTGCGTCATCGCCACCGAAAGCAGCGGCGGCAGGCCGGGATACTGCATGGGCCACGCCCGCGCGACGCCATCGTTGTCGGTTTCCAGCAGGATGCTGGCCGGCTTCACGTTCGCCGTCTGCGCGGCCGCGATGAAGCGGCGCAGGTCCTGCTCCTGCTCATAGGTGATCGCGTCGCGATTGGTCCGGTTGTCGGCATAGGCCAGGAAGACCGGCGTCTTCATGCCTTTCAGCGTCGACTGGAGCAGCGGATCATCGTCCTGCGGCGAATCGAACAGGATGTCGATGCCCACGCCCTTCACCCCGATACGGTCGATCTGGGCGAGCGCCTTGGCCAGAATGGTGCGATCGACCGGCGATATCTGCCCCGTGGCGCGGTTGGTATCCGCGGTATAGACGACCATGGCGATGCGCTTGTCGGGATCGACGCGCGGCGCGAAGTTGGCCGCCCGGATATCGTAGAGCGCGCTTTCCGCATCGCGCAGCAGTGGAATCTGCCAACTGAACAACGCTGCGAACAGCGCCGTCGCCAACAACAGCACTGCCACGGCCACACGCTGGCGGCCAAGTTGCGCCATGGCTCGCCGCAGGCGGCGCCCCCAGTCAGACACGTCCATCAAGGCCGATTTCGCCTCCGGCATCCGCTTACCTGACTCTTCCCGCCACGGTTCCGGAACCGGCGCCCGCGGCCGGCATCGCGTCGCGCAGCAGCGGCCGCGCCGCATCGCCGATCACCGCGAAGCCTGCCCAGTAATAGGGGTGCGAGGTATCGACATCGTCCATCAGCTTGCGCTGCGCCTTCAGCAGCGCCTCGCCCGAGCTTTCGCCCGGCACCGCCTCGAACAGCCCGCCAATCAGGCGGGTCGTGGCCATGAAGTCATCGGGGGCGGGCCAGTGGCTGGCTAGCACGGCGCGTCCACCGGCACCAATGAACGCACGCACCAGCCCTTCCAGCGCCGAACCGCCGCCCGTCGCCAGGCCGGTTTCGCGCGTCACGCTGATGTCCGCCTGCCCCGCCGTGTCGCAGGCGGACAGGATCACCAGATCGGCGTCCAGCTTGAGATCGAAGATCTCCGAGAAGCTGAGCAAGCCATCGGAGCCGGCCGGACCGAACGAGGTCAGCAGCGCGGGCCGGGTCGGGCAATCCTCACGCGGGGGGGTGACCAGCCCGTGCGTGGCGAAATGCAGGATGCGGAAATCGGCCAGATCGCGCCGCGCCTTGATCGCGGTGTCGGAGAACGCCGCGCCAATCATCAGATCGGTGCCTTCGTTGCGCAGCACCTTCTGCGCGCTGACCAGTTCCTCCTGCGAAATCGGCCGGTTCCACGCGGCCAACGGCCAGTCGCAGCCGCTGCGGTCCATCTCCGCCTCCATGCCGCGCATCCGCGCCACCTGGATCGCCCCTGCCCCGGATACCGTGGCGTTGTGTCCCAACCCGAGATAGGCCGAATGCGCCTTCGACAGGGACTGCTTGCGCGATTCCATGAACGACCGGGCCGAAACCGACGTGGACACGATGCGGTCACGCCCCAGCCACGCCACCCCGCGCATGTCGAACGGATCGCCGGCGGGATTGCCCGCCTGCTTCTGGTAGGCGGCGAGCGAGGCGTCATCGGTGATGAGCAAGTTCGCCGGCAGGCTCAGCAACGCCCCGTCCGGCTCGAAGATCAGGTGATGCACCGAGGCCATGTCGGCAGCGACAGGATCGAACAGCGCGCGATAGACCCCGCGGGCATCCTTCACGTCGAACGGATTGGTCACGTACTGGCGGCCATCGAACTTGGAGATCGAATCGCGCATCCGCGTGACCGCCGCCTGGATCTCGCCGCCGGTCATCGGCACGCGATAGGCGACCGCCTTGTCCTTGGTGGCGAAGTACACGAACACGTCCGGCCCCAGCGCGGCCATCTTCACATAGGCTTCACCCGGTGCCAGCCCCGCCTTGAGCTCGGCTTCGGGAATGGCGCGCTGAGACACCACGCGATAGCGCGCGAACGCGGCAAGCTGGACGACGGTGGTCTGCTCCTGCGCCTCCAGATCCTGGATCATCTGCTGCGCCTGCGCGATTTCGTCCTTGCGTGAAGCCGCGTCCTCCAGCCTCTGCAGCGCGGCGAACTGCATCCGCGCGCGTTCGATCGAGCGGCCAAGGCTGACCGACTGGCGGAACAGGCGCGCCGCGTCGTCGCTGCCCGCCGACAGCTCGCGAGAGAGTACCGCCTGGGTTTCGGCGACGCCGGGCCGGACAATGATCTGCGACGCGGCGAGGAAATCGCCGCTCGCCGCCGGATCGGTGCCCATGCGCCCGACCAGCATGTCGAGATAGGGCGACATCTGGCGCGAAAGACCGGACAGGCCGTTGCGCCGCTCGATCGAGCGGGCCACGACATCATGATACAGCTTCAGCGCCTCGTCCTGCTTGCCGTGGCGCGTGAGGAAAGCGGCGAGCCGGGCCTGCGTGACGGCCAGACTACGCGTATCGGGATACTGGACGCCAACGATGTCCATCGCCCCGCGCAGCAGCGCCTCGGCCGAGGCAAGCTTGCCCTCGCTCTCGTCGATCGCGGCCAGCTCGGTCATCATCTGCGAACGCATCCGCACGATCGAGACCACCCGGCCATTGCGGATGGCGATCGCGCGTTCCAGCCCCTGCCGCAGCGCTTGCCGCGCATCGTCGTTGCGCCCGAGCAGGCGCAGCGCCGATCCTTTCAGGTGCAGAGCCTGCGCATCGAGGATCAGGGAGCGTTCGTCCTCGGTCAGCTTGAGATCATCGACCATGCCGATCGCGCTGGCGGAATTGTCGGAGGAATTGACCCGTCGCGCCACCGATGGCGTCAGTTCCATCCGCTCGCGCAGGGCGTCCGCGCCGGTTGCCCCGATCATCCGCAAGGGCACGCCCAGCCGGTCGAGCGCTTCGGCGTACTTCTCGCGGTTGAGCAGGTGGATCGCTTCGTAGTTGCGGCGCAGGCGCTCGACCGCGGCGGTGCCTGCCGGCATGGCGTCAGCGCGCGCGAACAGCGCTTCCGCTTCGGCGAACTGGCCAAGATTGGAGCGCTGGAGCGCCGCGTTGACGAGAAACTCGACGCGATCGATCGGCACGTCGCCTTGCGAGGCCTGCCGCTGGTCCAGCGTTTCGAAATAGGCGGCGGCATCGGCATAGTCGCCCGAATTGTTCCGGCGATAGCCTTCGGCCAGCGCCGTGGCCGGATCGAGCGTCAGCGCCTGGATGCGGGCATAGGCTTCGGAATCGTCGATAGACGTCGTGGCGACCTCGATCGGTTCGTCCAGCGCCTTGTCCGCCATGATCGACCGGACGGCCAGCGAAAGCGCGCCGTGATAGGCCGAGAAGCCTTCGACGATATAGGTCACCTTGCCGCGATCGGCGCGCAGGACTTCGTAACCGAGATCGGGCGAGCGCCAGCGGCAATCCTCGCGCGACCAGGAAGCGGGCGCGGCCGGCAGCGTGCCGGTGCAATCGACCGAGGCGCGGCGCCGGTCCGCCAGCCGTGCAGCGGGATCGCCCGCATTGTTGCGCAGGGCGAAGACATAGCCGATCGGCAGCGCCGAATCGCGGCAGACGATCGCCCACGTCCGGTCGAACGCGCCGGCGTTGGCGCTATCCCCGGTGCGCGACTGCACCTGGCACAGCGCGCTGCCGCCGCCGCTGCCCAGCGGAAAACTGTCCCTGAGCAACAACGAGTCGGTCTGTGCCTGCGCCGTGCCGCCCGCAAACAGGCCGCAGCCCGCCGCTCCCAGCAGCAGCGCTCTCAGCGCCCCCTTGACTCCGCGCGCGGCGTCCCCCGCCGCTCCTGCCGAATGATACCGCATATGCGCTCCCCATGGCCGGACGGCTGACGCCGTCGCTCCAAGCCAGATAAGCGCGACCCCGCTTTGTAATTATGCTTGCGGGCACACCATAGAAGGATTTCCCAGCCGGTGCCAACAGCCTCGCGTAGTAGCGGGGAGAAAGATGGCGCGATTGTATGAACCCGACGAACCGGCTCGTTCCGGCGCGTTGGCCGTTCGAAGCCCGCGACCGCCTCAGAAACCGTCGAAGGCTATGGCTTCCTGCAGCGGCGCGCGCGGCACCGGGAACGAATTGACCGCGGCATCCGGATCGCCATGCCCGATGGCGAGACCACAGAAGAAGATGTGATCCTGCGGAATCGCCACGCATTCGCGAATCTGCCGTTGATAGACCGCCCAGGCCTCCTGCGCGCACGAATCGAGCCCTTCCTCGCGCAGCAGCAGCATCACCGTCTGCAGCCACATGCCGATGTCGGACCACTGCGGCGGCCCCATCGTGCGTGGCGTGTGGACCAGCATCAGCACCGGCGCGCCGAACGCGCGGAAGTTGTCCATGAACTGCGCCAGCCGTCCGCGTTTGTCCTCGCGCGCGATGCCCAGCGCAGCGTAAAGCGCCTCGCCCACGCCGAAACGGCGCGCCTCGTAGGCGCCGGACAATTCCGGCGGATAGATATCGTATTCCGGGGCATGGGCCGCGCGGCCTTCGGGGATCACCTGCGCGACATGCGCGAACAGCCGTTGCAACGGCTCGCCGGTCAGCACCAGCGCGTTCCAGGGTTGCACGTTCCCGCCCGACGGCGCGCGCTGCGCCTTTTCCAGCACGCGTTCCAGCACGGCACGGTCAACGGGATCGGGCAGGAACCGGCGGACGGACCGGCGCGTGGCGACGGCTTCGGAGACGGTGCGAGCGGGTGAAGCGGGACGGGATGGCGTGCTCATGGCCATTTAACTGATCGATTAAAGCGAGCCCGTCAATCGTCCTCGAACAGGTCGGCCAGCTGTTCGACCATCGTGCCGCCGAGTTGTTCGGCGTCCATGATCGTCACCGCGCGACGGTAGTAGCGCGTGACGTCATGACCGATGCCGATGGCGACGAGTTGGACCGGCGATTGCTTTTCGATCCAGCCGATCACCTTGCGCAAGTGTTGCTCCAGATAGCCCGCGCTGTTCACCGAAAGTGTCGAATCGTCCACCGGCGCGCCGTCCGAAATGACCATCAGCACGCGCCGGTCCTCGGGCCGCGCCAGCAGGCGGGCGTGCGCCCACAGCAGCGCTTCGCCGTCGATGTTTTCCTTGAGCAGCCCTTCGCGCATCATCAGGCCGAGATTGCGCCGGGCGCGCCGCCACGGCTCATCAGCCTTCTTGTAAACAATGTGCCGCAAATCGTTGAGTCGGCCTGGATTCGCCTGTCGTCCGGCAGCCAGCCACGCCTCGCGCGATTGCCCGCCTTTCCACGCGCGGGTGGTGAAGCCGAGAATTTCCGTCTTCACACCGCAGCGCTCCAGCGTGCGCGCCATGATGTCCGCGCTGATCGCCGCGATCGAGATCGGCCGCCCGCGCATCGAGCCGGAATTGTCGATCAGCAGCGTGACGACGGTATCCTTGAACTCGACATCGCGCTCCACCTTGTAGGACAGCGACTGCCCTGGGGAGATCACCACGCGCGCCAGCCGCGCCGCATCGAGCAGGCCTTCTTCCTGGTCGAAATCCCACGAACGGTTCTGTTGCGCCATCAACCGGCGCTGGAGCCGGTTGGCCAGCCGCGTGACGACGCCCTGCAACCCCTTGAGCTGGGTATCGAGGTAAGCGCGCAGGCGAGTCAGTTCCTCCTCGTCGCAAAGGTCCGTCGCGGCGACCACCTCGTCATAGACGGTGGTGAAGGCCTTGTAGTCGAAATCCTCGGGCAGGTCAGTCCACGGCCGGTTGGGGCGCGTCGGCAGCATGCCTTCCTCGCCCTCGTCGGCCATGTCGGCATCGGCCGCGTCCTCGGGACTTTCGATTTCCTGTTCGGTATCGGTTTCCTCGTCGCCCTCGGTCGTCTCGCCCGCCGCCTCGACCGGCTGGCTGTCGGCATCGCTTTCCGAATTGTCCTGCTCGTCCTCGCGGTCGTTTTCCTGATCCTCGCCCTCGTCCTCCTCGGTTTCGGGCTGGTCGGGATTGGCGGCCTGGGTCAGCTCGAGGTGCTGGAGCATGTCCAGCGTGAGATGCTGGAACGCCTTCTGGTCTTCGAGAGCGGCGGCCAGCGCATCGAAATCGCCGCCCACGCGCTGTTCGATCCAGCTGCGCACCATGGACGTACCGAGCTGCGCGCTGGCGGGAATGGGCTGCCCGGTCAGCCGTTCGCGCAGCAGCAGCGCAACCGCGGCCTGCAACGGCACGTCATCGGGCTTGGCCGCGCGCGCGATGGGGTCGGACGCCATCCGCGTGGCCAGCGCGGCATCCAGATTGCCGCGCATCCCGGCATAGCCGTCCGACCCCAGCGCCTCGTACCGGACCTGCTCGACCGCATCGTAGCACGCCCGCGCCACCGCTTCGTTCGGCGCGCCGCGCTGATGCAGCACGGGATCGTGATGGCGCAGCCGCAACGCCATGCCGTCGGCGAAACCCCGCGCCTCGGCCACCTGCGCGGCGGGCAGCGACCGCCCCGGCATCGGCAGGCGGAAATGCGCGCCAGACTGGCTGGGCGCATCCGCTGTCCACGCGATGTCCACCTCCGGATCGTCCGACACCACACGCGCGGTGCCGGCAAGAACGGAGCGGAACTGATCGAGGGGCGTTTCTTCGGCCAAGGTCTTTGCGTTCTTTCAGTGGCCGCGCGCCCATCCCGCGGGCGCGAGGCGTCATTTCCCGGTTCAGCCGATCTTCTGGCCGGTCTTGGCCCAGTCGGCAAGGAAGCCTTCGATGCCCTTGTCGGTCAGGACGTGCTTGAACAGGCCCTTGATGACCGCGGGCGGCGCGGTGATCACGTCCGCGCCGATCTTGGCGGATTCCAGCACATGCACGCCATGGCGGATCGAGGCGACGAGGATCTCGGTGGCGAAGGCGTAGTTGTCGTAGATCAGGCGGATGTCGCGGATCAGTTCCATGCCGTCGAAGCCGTTATCGTCATGCCGGCCGACGAAGGGCGAGATGAAGCTCGCCCCGGCCTTGGCGGCGAGCAGGGCCTGGTTGGCCGAGAAGCACAGCGTGACGTTGACCATCGTGCCGTCGCCGGTCAGCTTCTTGCAGGTCTTGAGCCCGTCGATCGTCAGCGGCACCTTGATGCAGACGTTGTCGGCGATCTTCCGCAGGATCTCCGCCTCGCGCATCATGCCTTCGTGATCGAGCGCGACCACTTCGGCCGAGACCGGACCTTCGACAAGGCCGCAGATTTCCTTCGTAACCTCAATGAAATCCCTGCCGGATTTCGCGATCAGCGAAGGGTTCGTGGTTACGCCATCGAGCAGGCCGGTGGCGGCGAGGTCGGCGATTTCGGCGGTATCGGCAGTATCGACGAAGAACTTCATGGGATGTGGTCCTGACCGGAAAGTGATTCCCTGACGCCTATAGCGCGTGGCGGGCGCAAGTGTATCCCCATGCCAGAGGCGACGCCCCTTTGCCCGTGCACGATCTGCCCCATATAGCAGTCCACGCATGAACCGCGTCCGCTGCCTCGTCTTCAACGCCGCCCTCGGCCCGCTGGACTACCGCGTGCCCGACGGCATGGCGGTGGAGCCGGGTTCGGTGGTGGTCGCGCCGCTCGGCCCGCGCCAGATCATCGGCGTGGTGTGGGAGGCGGAGCGGCTGCCCGGCACCGAGGTTCCCGAATCGAAACTGCGGCCGCTTCTTGCCGTGCTGCCGGTGCCGTCGCTGGCCGCGCCGCTGCGCCGGCTGATCGAATGGTGCGCCGACTACTACCTCGCCCCGATCGCCTCGGTTGCGCGCATGGCGCTGTCGAGCACGGCAGCGCTGCGGGGCGGCGGCACCGTCACCGAATACCGCCTGACCGGGCGCGAGCCCACCGGACGGATCACCCCGCAACGCGCGCAGGCGCTGGACCTGCTGATCGACCAGCAGGCGACGATCCGCGAACTGGCGGAGATCGCCGGCGTTTCCGACGGCGTCCTGCGCGGGATGGTCAACGCCGGTCTGCTCGAACCCGTGCTGGTGGACAGCGACCGCCCCTACCCTGCGCCCGATCCGCGCCATGCCGTGCCGGATCTTTCGGACCAGCAGCGCGAAGCGGCGGCCACGTTCGTGACGGCGGTGGAAGAGCATGCCTTCCGTCCGTTCCTGCTCGATGGCGTGACCGGCTCGGGCAAGACCGAAACCTATTTCGAAGCCATCGCCCGCGCGATCGGAATGGGGCGGCAGGTGCTGGTGCTGCTGCCCGAAATCGCGCTAACCGAAAGTTTCCTCAAGCGGTTCGAGGCGCGCTTCGGTGTCGCGCCGGTCACCTGGCATTCCTCACTCAAGTCCTCCGAACGCCGCCGCGCCTGGTGCGGCATCGCCGCCGGACAGGCCCGGGTCGTGGTCGGCGCGCGCTCGGCGCTGTTCCTTCCCTTCGCGCGGCTGGGCCTGATCGTCGTCGACGAGGCGCACGAAATCTCGTTCAAGCAGGACGATGGCGTGCGCTACAACGCGCGCGACGTGGCGGTGATGCGCGCCCGGTTCGAAAACGTGCCGGTAATCCTCGCCAGCGCCACCCCCGCGCTTGAAAGCCTGCAGATGGCCGAGGCCGGTCGCTACGAGCGCGTGGTGCTGCCCGACCGCTTCGGCGGCGCGTCGCTGCCCGACATCGCGGTGGTCGATCTGCGCGAACAGCAGCCGCCGCGGGGGCACTGGCTGGCCCCTCCGCTGGTGGAAGCGCTGAAGGACCGGCTGGAAAAGGGCGAACAGTCGCTGCTGTTCCTCAACCGGCGCGGCTATGCCCCGCTCACGCTGTGCCGCAACTGCGGCTATCGCTTCCAGTGCCCGAACTGTTCGGCCTGGCTGGTCGAGCACCGACTGTCGCGCCGGCTGGCCTGCCATCACTGCGGGCACGAAGTGCCGACGCCGGACGCATGCCCCGAATGCGGCGAGCCGGACTGCCTCGTCGCCTGTGGTCCGGGCGTGGAGCGCATCGCCGATGAGGTCGCGGAAATCCTTCCGCAAGCGCGGGTTGCGCTGGTCACTTCAGACACGCTGACAAGCCCCGCCAAGGCCGCCGAATTCGTGGAGCAGGCATCGAACAAGGCGATCGACGTGATCGTCGGTACCCAACTCGTGACCAAGGGCTATCACTTCCCCGAGCTGACATTGGTGGGCGTGGTCGATGCCGACATGGGCCTCGAAGGCGGCGATTTGCGCGCGGCGGAGCGCACCTATCAGCAGATCGCGCAGGTGGCAGGACGCGCCGGGCGCGGTGAAAAGCCGGGCGAAGTCCTGATCCAGACCCGCCATCCCGAGGCGCCCGTGATCGGGGCACTGGCCAGCGGCGACCGCGACGCTTTCTACGCCGCCGAGACCGAAGCGCGCCGCGACGCCGGCGCGCCCCCGTTCGGGCGCTGGGCGGCGATCATCGTCTCGAGCGAGGACGAGGCCGAAGCGCGCGAGGCGGCGCGTGCGATCGGCGGCACCCGCCCGGAACTGCCCGACGTGATGATCCTTGGCCCCGCCCCGGCTCCGCTTTCGTTGCTGCGCGGACGCTATCGCTACCGCCTGCTGGTCAACGCGCGCCGCTCCACCGAACTCCAGCGCGTGATCCGTGCGTGGCTGGACCCGCTGCGGTTCCCCTCGGGGGTGCGGGTGGCCGTGGACATCGATCCGTACAGCTTCGTCTAAATCCGATCGAAAAGCCGGTTGCAAACGTCTGAAACCTTGTGAGACTTGCCGCGATCTTGGCAGGGGGAACAAGGCAGATGCGCAATGGGATCAGAAGGCTGGCGGTTCTGGTGTCCGCCGGGCTGCTGCTCGCGGGAGCAGCGCCATTGCAGGCGACGACATGGTATCGTGCCCGTACCGCGCATTTCGTGATGTACAGCGATGGCGATCCCAAGGCGCTGCGGACGCTGGCGCAAAAGGCGCAGAAGTTCGAAGCGGTCCTCAATGATCGCTACAAGGCGGTGTTTGATCCCGATACCCCGCCAATCGACATATACATCCTGCGCTCGCAGGAAAACGTCGCCAAGCTGATGGGAGGCTCCAAGACCACAGCGGGTTTCTACAAGCCCGACACCGAGGGCAGCATCATCCTCTCCAACCGGGAAGGAGCCAGCAACGAACTGGATCTGGACCGGGACTCCACGCTTTTCCACGAATACACGCACTATTTCATGCTGCATAACTTCGTCAGTGCCTATCCCGCGTGGTTCACCGAAGGCTTTGCCGAACTGCTGGCGACCGTGGAGTTTCCGGCCAAGGGCGGATACGAAATCGGCCGCCCGCCGAAGTACCGCGCCTACGGACTGTTCATGAGCACACCGGTGCCGATCACGTCGATTCTGGGCGAATCGTCGTTCAGCGGCAACGCTGAACAGTTGGACTTCCGCTATGGCCGGTCGTGGCTGCTGACCCACATGCTGGTGGTCGGCACGAAGCGTAAAGGCCAGATGGATACCTACCTGAACCTGCTCAACACCGGAACGGCGCTCCCCGAGGCCGCGCAGCAGGCGTTTGGCGATCTGGCCCAGCTGGACAAGGATCTCGACAAGTACCGGTCGGGACGGCTGACCTACTACAGGTTCGATATGCCCGCTTCGGACGCCCCCGAACCGGCCATCGAGCAACTGGACGCGGTGGAAACGCAGCTCATCCCCTATCGCCTCATGCGCCGGGCCGGCGACGATGCCGCTTCGGCGGTCGAACCACTGGCCCTGATCGCGCAGGCCAACCCCGCTTCGGCGGCGGCCTGGTTCGAATTCGCCCGCGCCGCCTCCGTTGCCGCTGATGAAGCTTCGGACAGCGGCGCCAAGGCGGCTCTGCGGCAACGCGCCGCCGATGCGCTGGATCGCGTGCTCTCGCTCGATCCAGCGCATGTTCGCGCTCTGCTCTACAAGGCCGAGGCGCAGGCCGAACATCTGCACTTCATCGGCAATAACGATCCCGCGCGCTGGAAGGAAGTCGGCACGCTGTTGCGCCGGGCGAACGCGGGCAATCCCAACGATCCGCTCGTGCTGTATCAATGGTACAGGAATTTCGGGTTGCGCCGCGAGGCACCTCCGCAGAATGCTCGGGACGCGCTGGCTCGTGCATTCCAGCTTGCGCCCGACGTGACGGATATCCGCGTCGCCTATGGCTTTGATCTTGCCCGGCATGACGATTTCACCAACGCGCTGGCGGTGGTCCGGCCCATCGCTTTCGACCCGCACAATGCCCAGGCGGGAATCTCCGTGCTCCTATCGTTGCGGGAAATGCAGAAGCGCCGGGATCAGGAGAAGAAGGACGGCAAGGCCTCGGTCAACGCAGCGCATTGAAAGAGGGGCTATCATCCGCGTCCTTGCCGGTCCGGACTGCTGCTTCCCGGCCCAAGATCAAGCGCTTTCGCGGGCGAGCAACGCGCGCTTGATGTCGAGGCCATAGGCATAGCCCCCCAGCGTGCCGTCCGAGCGAATCACCCGGTGGCACGGGATCAGCACGGCGACGTTGTTCGCGCCGTTGGCAGACCCGGCCGCGCGCACGGCGGAGGGCTTGCCTACGGCCGCGGCGACTTCGGCATAGCTGCGGGTTTCACCTGGCGGAATGCGGCGCAGTTCGCGCCACACCGCCTGCTGGAACGCGGTGCCATCCACATCGAGCGGCAGGTCCGGCATTTCCGCCGGACGGTCGCAGGCGGCGATGGCCGCTTCGCGCAGGACCGCCACGTATTCGCCGCCGCGCACCAGCGTGGCATGGGGAAAGCGGGCGCGCAGATCAGCCTCGTCCTCGTTGAACGAAAGCCGGCAGATTCCCCGCGCGGTTGCCGCCAGCAGCATGGGCGCAAGGCTTGTCTCCGCGATGTCCCAGTGAATTTCGACGTTCGCGCCGCCGTTGCGCCAGGCCGATGGCGTCATCCCCAGTTCCTTTCCGGTTTCCTCGTAGAAACGGCTGGGCGCCGAATAGCCCGCCGCATAGACCGCCTCGGTCACGTTGCCCGCCGTCTCCAGCGCCTGCCGCGCCCGTTCAGCCCGCCGCTCGCGCGCATAGCGGGCGGGCGAAAGCCCGGTCTCCCGCTTGAACAGGCGCTGGAAGTGGTGCGGCGCATAGCCGACCAGCGCCGCCAACTGCTCAAGCCTGGGCGCGTTTTCCTCCTGCAACAGCGCAACCGCCCGTTCGACCGCGATCCGGTCGCGGCCAACCTCGTCGGGCAGGCAGCGCCGGCAGGCCCGGAAGCCCGCCGTCCGCGCCTCCGCGCCATCGGCATAGAACACCACGTTCTCGCGCCGGGGACGCCGCGCCGGGCAGCTTGGCTTGCAGTAGATGCCGGTGGTCAGCACCGCGCCGACAAACCGCCCGTCCAGGCTGCGATCCCGCCGCTCGAACGCGGCATAGGCCCAGTCGAAGTCGATGCCTGAGCCGTTTCCGATCACCCGGCGAGTCGTGCTGTCGATCTTGGTTTCGGGCATGGTATCAGGCGATGTCATGCCACGCTTCTATCGCGATCGCATGGCGGTCGCTTCCCGAAACTTGCGGTCAAAGCAAAACGGCGCAAGAACGGCCGATCATGCCGAGTTTCCGCTGCGCCGCGCGCGCCATCGCCCTTCTGTTCCTTGCGCTGATCGCCGCACCGGCGCTGGCCGATCCGGCGGATATCGCCGCGGCTAGCCGGGGCGTGGTGCGCGTGGTCATCATCCAGAACGATGGCGACAACGCCCAGCTCATCACGCACGGCAGCGGCTTCGCCATCGCGCCCGACCTGGTGGTGACCAACGCCCACGTCGTGGACGAACTGCGCCAGGACGATTCGCTGCTCGTGGGCGTCGTGCCCGCCGAAGGGCGCAGCGGCTATCAGGCGCGGCTTGTCGCCTATTCGCCCAGCAACGATCTGGCGCTGCTTAAGGTCGACAGCAAGGCATCGCTTTCGCCCGTCACGCTGTTTTCGGGCGCGCCGGCGGACAGCGCGGAAGTCTATGCCGTCGGCTATCCCGGCAATGTCGATCTGGCGCAGGGCCTGTCGATGGCCGATCTGGTCACACCGCAGGCCCCGGTGAAGACGCGCGGCTATGTCTCGGCCGGGCGCACGTCCAGATCGTTCGACACGCTGCTGCACACCGCACCGATCGGCGCGGGCAATTCGGGCGGGCCACTGTTCGATTCGTGCGGGCGCGTGCTGGGCGTGAACAGCTTCGGCACGGTCAGCGACAACAGCACCGATTCGGCGTTCTATTTCGCCATCTCCATGCGCGAACTGACCGCCTTCCTGCGGCAGGCAAAGGTCGAAGCCCATGTCAGCGGGCTGCCCTGCACCTCGATCGCCGACCTCGACCGCGCCGAAAGCGAACGCGCCGCCAGCGATCACGCCCGCCAGGCCGCCGATGCCGAAGCCAGGAACGCCACCAAGGCGAAGGCGCTCGAAAAGGCGCGCCGCGATGCGGAAATCGCGGTTCTTTCCGAACGCGACAACGGCATGGCTCTAGCCGCGCTTCTGCTGGTGTCGGCGCTGCTGGCCGGCGGCAGCGCCCTGCTGTTCATGCAGCGCAACGAGAGCCGGAATCTCAGGATCGCCGGCGCCGCCGGGGGCGTGCTGCTGCTGGCCGCGATCGTGACCTGGCTGGTGCGCCCGTCGCTCGAATCGATCGAGACGAGGGCGGAGGACATGCTCGCGGCTGCGAGCCCGACCCCCGGCGTCACCGCCCCCGGCGCGGCGACGGAAGGCACCGGGCGCATGGCCTGCGTGATCGATACCCAGCGCAGCCGGGTCACCGTTTCGGACATCACCGACGTTCCGCTGGAATGGAGCGCCGACGGCTGCGTCAACGGCCGGGCGCAATACGGGCTGGCTCAGGACGGCTGGACGCGAATCCTCGTTCCGGACGGCGAGGAGACGATTTCGGTCAACCGCTACGATCCGGCAACGCGGACCTACATCGTCGAGCGCTTCCTGATGAGCCTTGATGACATGAACAAGGCCCGCGCCGAACGGAAGAAAATCGTAGTCCCAGCGTGCGGCGCACCGACCGACGCCGCGCGGCGCTTTGGCGAGGCGCAGCAGGCGATCAAGGCGCTGCTTCCGGCCGAACCAAACGAGCGGATGCGCTACAACTGCCAGCCGCAGCCCTGAACGTCCGTTTCGAAACGCGCGGAACGATACGATCCGCAACGAATACGATTGCGCGACCTAGGTCGAAGGCGCGAAACTCGCATCTTGTAATACGACGGTTACGTTGCTAGGCGCGCCCCGTCTGCGGGCTACCACGTGTTAAAGCGTGTGCGTGGCCCAATCGGCTTATCCGAATGAAGGGGGACCTGAGCGCGTGGAAGTTTCCAGCGGCATTACGGCCAGTCTGCAAGGGCGTTACGCATCGGCGCTCTATGATCTGGCGCGCGAGCAGGACGCCGTTTCCACCGTGGAAGGCGATCTCGAAAAGCTCTCCGCCGCGATCCGCGAATCGGCCGATCTGGCCGCGCTGATCCGCAACCCGCAAGTCAGCCGCGAAGCCGCCGGCAAGGTCGTCGAGGGAATCGCCGGCCTGCTGGGTCTGGCGCCGCTGACCAAGAACTTCCTCGGCGTGCTCGCCGGCAACCGCCGCCTGTCCGCCCTGCCCGACGTCGTGCGCGCCTTCTCGGCGATCGCCGCCGCCGCGCGCGGCGAGGTGACGGCCGAAGTCACCACGGCGCACCCGCTCGACTCCGCGCAGCTTGCCGATCTTTCGGCGAAGCTGAAGGAACGCGAAGGGCGCGACGTGAAGGTGAAGGCCAGCGTCGATCCCGACATTCTGGGCGGTCTTGTCGTGCGCATCGGCAGCACGATGATCGACAGTTCCATCCGCACCCGTCTCAATTCTCTCGCCCAGGCGATGAAGGGCTGAAAAGCCCCACAGGTTCTACGAAAGGCTGAACATGGAAATCCGCGCCGCTGAAATCTCGAAGGTCATCAAGGACCAGATCGCCAGCTTCGGCACAGAGGCCCAGGTCTCGGAAGTCGGCTCCGTGCTGTCCGTGGGTGACGGCATCGCCCGCATTCATGGGCTCGACAAGGTCCAGGCCGGTGAAATGGTGGAATTCACCAACGGCGTGAAGGGCATGGCGCTCAACCTCGAAGCCGACAACGTCGGCGTCGTGATCTTCGGCTCGGACGCCGAGATCAAGGAAGGCGATACCGTCAAGCGCACCGGCACGATCGTGGACGTGCCCGTGGGCAAGGGCCTGCTCGGCCGCGTGGTCGACGCGCTCGGCAACCCGATCGACGGCAAAGGTCCGATCGAGGCCGCCAGCCGCCAGCGCGTGGAAGTCAAGGCGCCGGGCATCATCCCCCGCAAGTCGGTGCATGAACCCGTGCAGACCGGCCTCAAGGCGATCGACGCGCTCGTGCCCGTCGGCCGTGGCCAGCGCGAACTAATCATCGGCGACCGCCAGACCGGCAAGACCGCCGTCGCCATCGACACCTTCATCAACCAGAAGGCCGTCAACGCCGGCACCGACGAAGGCAAGAAGCTTTACTGCATCTACGTCGCCGTCGGTCAGAAGCGCTCGACCGTGGCGCAGATCGTCCGCCAGCTCGAGGAAAACGGCGCGATGGAATACTCCATCGTCATCGCCGCCACCGCTTCGGAACCGGCACCGCTCCAGTACCTCGCGCCCTACACCGGCGCGACCATGGGCGAATTCTTCCGCGACAACGGCATGCACGCCGTGATCGTGTACGACGACCTTTCCAAGCAAGCCGTGGCCTACCGCCAGATGTCGCTGCTGCTGCGCCGCCCGCCGGGCCGCGAAGCCTATCCGGGCGACGTGTTCTATCTCCACAGCCGCCTGCTCGAGCGCGCCGCGAAGATGAACGACGAGAACGGCGCCGGCTCGCTGACCGCCCTGCCGATCATCGAAACCCAGGCGGGCGACGTTTCGGCCTACATCCCGACCAACGTGATCTCGATCACCGACGGCCAGATCTTCCTGGAAACCGGCCTGTTCTACCAGGGCATCCGCCCGGCCATCAACGTCGGCCTCTCGGTTTCGCGCGTGGGTTCGTCGGCGCAGACCAAGGCGATGAAGAAGGTCGCCGGCTCGATCAAGCTGGAACTGGCGCAGTACCGCGAAATGGCGGCCTTCGCGCAGTTCGGTTCGGACCTCGATGCCTCGACGCAGAAGCTGCTCAACCGTGGCGCGCGCCTGACCGAGCTGCTCAAGCAGCCCCAGTTCTCGCCGCTCGGCTTCGAAGAGCAGACCTGCGTGATCTTCGCCGGCACGCAGGGCTATCTCGATGCCGTGCCGACCAGCCGCGTGACCGAGTACGAAGCCGAACTGCTCAGCTTCCTGCGCACGAGCCATGCCGACCTGCTCGGCCTGATCCGCGACACCAAAGACTTGGGCGACGAAGCCAAGGGCAAGCTGGTCGCCGCGCTCGACGCGTTCGCCAAGCAGTTCGCGTAACACACGTCATCCCGGCGCAAGCCGGGATCTCGTGCCGCCAGGTACGGCCTAGTGGATAGGGACCCCAGCGTTCGCCGGGGTGACGAATTGGAGAAAATTGAGTGGCTTCGCTGAAGGAACTCAAAGGCCGGATCAACTCGGTCAAGTCGACCCAGAAGATCACCAAGGCCAAGCAGATGGTCGCGGCGGCCAAGCTGCGCAAGGCGCAGGCGGCGGCAGAAGCCGCGCGCCCCTATGCCAGTCGCCTGGCCGAAGTCATGGGCAGCCTTGCCGCCAAGGTCGCCGGGCAGGACAACGGGCCGCTGCTGATGCGCGGCACCGGGTCCGACCAGCGCCACCTGCTTGTCGTGGTCAACACCGACAAGGGCCTGTGCGGCGGTCTCAATTCGAACATCGTCAAGGAAGCCAAGGCCCAGGCCCGCGCGCTGATCGCCGCCGGCAAGACCGTGACCTTCTACCTCGTCGGCAAGAAGGGCCGCGCGCCGCTGCGCCGCGATTATCCCAAGGCGATCGCGGAGAACTTCGACACCAGCACGGTGCGCACGCCCGGCTTCGACGAAGCCAGCGCGATCGCGCACCAGATCCTCGCCATGTTCGAAGCGGGCAAGTTCGACGTCGCCCACCTCGTGGCGCCGAAATTCAAGTCGGCGCTGGCGCAGGACCCGGTGACCACGCAGATCATTCCGGTTCCCGCCCCCGCCGCCGCGGCTGCGGCCGACGCGGTGGTGGAATACGAACCGGGCGAGGAGGAAATCCTCGAAGAACTGCTGCCGCGCTACGTCACCACGCAAGTGTTCGGCGCGCTGCTGGAACGCGAAGCGTCCGAACAGGGCGCGTCGATGACCGCGATGGACAACGCCACGCGTAACGCCGGCGAGCTGATCAACAAGTTGACCATTCAGTACAACCGCAGCCGCCAGGCCGCGATCACCACCGAACTCATCGAAATCATCGCGGGCGCGGAAGCGCTCTGACGATCGGGACAGAAGGCAAGGAAAGAACCATGGCCACCGCAGTAGCGACCTCCACCGGCAAGATCAGCCAGGTCATCGGCGCCGTCGTCGACGTGAGCTTCGATGGCGAGCTGCCGGCGATCCTCTCCGCGCTCGAAACCGACAACAACGGCAACCGCCTCGTTCTCGAAGTGGCGCAGCACCTGGGCGAAAACACCGTCCGCACCATCGCGATGGACTCGACCGACGGCCTCACCCGCGGCCAGCCGGTGAGCAATACCGGTGCGCAGATCTCGGTGCCGGTCGGCCCCAAGACGCTGGGCCGCATCATGAACGTGATCGGCGAACCGATCGACGAGCGTGGCCCGGTCGGCGCGGAACAGACCGCCCCGATCCACGCCAAGGCCCCGGAATTCATCGACCAGTCGACCGAAGCAGCGATCCTCGTCACCGGCATCAAGGTGATCGACCTGCTCGCCCCCTATGCGCGCGGCGGCAAGATCGGCCTGTTCGGCGGCGCCGGCGTGGGCAAGACCGTGCTGATCCAGGAACTGATCAACAACATCGCCAAGGGCCACGGCGGCGTCTCGGTCTTCGCGGGCGTGGGCGAACGCACCCGTGAAGGCAACGACCTCTACCACGAGTTCCTCGACGCCGGCGTTATCGCCAAGGACGCCGACGGCAACCCGACGCCGGACGGCTCGAAGGTCGCCCTCGTGTTCGGTCAGATGAACGAGCCCCCGGGCGCCCGCGCCCGCGTCGCGCTTTCGGGCCTGACCATGGCCGAATACTTCCGCGACCAGGAAGGCCAGGACGTGCTGTTCTTCGTCGACAACATCTTCCGCTTCACCCAGGCGGGTTCGGAAGTGTCGGCGCTGCTCGGCCGTATTCCTTCGGCCGTGGGCTACCAGCCGACGCTCGCAACCGACATGGGCGCGCTGCAGGAACGCATCACCTCGACCACCAAGGGTTCGATCACCTCGGTCCAGGCCATCTACGTCCCCGCCGACGACCTTACCGACCCGGCGCCGGCCGCCTCGTTCGCGCACCTTGACGCGACGACCACGCTGAACCGCGCGATCTCGGAACTCGGCATCTACCCGGCGGTCGACCCGCTCGACTCCACCTCGCGCGTGCTGACGCCCGCCGTTGTCGGCCAGGAGCACTACGACACCGCCCGCCGCGTTCAGGAAACGCTGCAGAAGTACAAGTCGCTGCAGGACATCATCGCGATCCTGGGCATGGACGAGCTGTCGGAAGAGGATAAGCTCACCGTCGCCCGCGCCCGCAAGATCCAGCGCTTCCTCAGCCAGCCGTTCCACGTCGCCGAAGTGTTCACCGGCATTTCGGGCAAGTTCGTGCAGGTTGAAGACACCGTCCGCTCGTTCAAGGCCGTGGTCGATGGCGAATACGACCACCTGCCCGAAGCCGCGTTCTACATGGTCGGCGGCATCGACGAAGCGGTCGCCAAGGCCAAGAAGCTGGCCGAAGAGGCGTAAGTTGGAACGCCTCTCACCCTTCGGGGGAGAGGATACGGAGACTTGCTGCGGCATAGCCGGAGCTAGTCGGAGTTGGAGAGGGGGAGCCCCCTCTCCCAACCCTCTCCCCCTGAAGGGTGAGAGGGCTAAGAGGCAAGGCACATGCTGCACTTCGAACTCGTCACCCCGGCCCGCCTCGTCCGTTCGGAAGAGGTCTACATGGTCGTCGTTCCCGGCACGGACGGGGAATTCGGCGTGCTGGAAGGCCACGCGCCGTTCATGTCCACGGTCAAGGACGGCACGATCAAGCTCTACAAGAGCCAGGGCGCCGTGCCGGAGGAAATCCAGGTCCAGGGCGGCTTCGCCGAAGTCAGCGCCAAGGGACTGACCGTGCTCGCGGAGCACGTCGAGGGCTGAAGCCTCTCGCGCTTGCCGGGCTCGGACCCATGAAAAGGGCCACTCCTCTTGCGGGGAGTGGCCCTTTCCGTTTTACCGGTTGCGCCAGCCTTACCAGCTGCCGGTGTTGGGCATGCTGGCCCACGGCTCGGCCGGTTCGAGATGCCCGTCCTGCAGCAGTTCCACCGATATGCCGTCGGGCGTCTTGACGAACGCCATGTGCCCGTCCCGCGGAGGGCGGTGGATGATATGGCCGGCATCGGCCAGCTTCTGGCAGGTTTCGTAGATGTTCTCGACCCGGTAGGCGAGATGGCCGAAGTTACGGCCGCCGGTGTAGGTTTCGCCTTCGCCGTCCTCGGGCGGCCAATTGTAGGTCAGTTCCACTTCGGCCACGCCTTCCCCGCCGGGCGCGGCCAGGAAGATCAGGGTGAAGCGGCCCTTCTCGCTTTCCATCCGGCGCACTTCGTGCACGCCGATAAGCTCGAAGAAGCGGATGGTGGCCTCCGGGTCGGTCACCCGGATCATGGTATGCAGATACTTGGTCACGCGGCACTCGCTCTGTCTGGAGGACGTCCGCGCCCAAGGTAGTGCCCTTCCCCGCCAAACCCAAGGGCGGTGCGCGGAAAGGTTTTCCCAAACGAAAGGCCAGCGCCGATTTCCGGCGCTGGCCCCCGCGTCATCCTGCCTTTCGGCCGGAAGGTCAGAAGCTGGCGGTTACCGAGAACACGCCCACGGCCTTGGCCGCGCGATAGGTTTCGAAGGGCGAAGGCGTGCCCGTCTGGTCGGCAAAGGGCGCGGCGGCCGCATCCGACTTGCTGACGTTGGTGCCGACGACCGAAGCGTCGAACGTCAGGTTCTTCCAGGTCAGGCTGGCACCCACGTTGTAGTCGATGTACTGCTTCGTGTAATTGAAGCCGCCGCCGGTGTGGCCCAGGTGCGAGTGCAGCGTGATCGGCGTGCCCGGAATGCCGCCGCTCAGCTCACCATAGACATAGGTGCTGTGGTGCGTCGGCGTGAAATCGAGCACGGTCTGCTTCGGCGCGAAGAACACGCCCGCCTTGGCGTTGACCGGACCGATCGTCTTGGCGAGCGAGCCATAGACTTCGTAGTAGTTGAGGCCCGGCGCACCCGGATAGATGTAGCCATAGAGGCCCGCGTCGATCGTCACGCCGCTGCTGCCCAGGCCATGGGTGTAACCGCCATAAACGTCGATTTCGGTGCCGCCGATGTTGACCGTGCTGTTGCCGGCCGACGCGCTCGACCCCCAGGTCGAAACATAGAAGCCCGAGCTGTGGGCAACGGTGATCGCGCCCTGCACCGCCGGACGGTTGTTCGACTGCGAGATGCCGCGGAACCGGTACTGGCTGACCACGGCGGCGCTTCCGGTGATTTTGAAATCGCTCGGCGGAGCGGTTTCGTCCGCGAGGGCGGGCGAAGCCACGGCCAGCGTCGAGACGAAAAGAGTCGAGGCCAGAAGGGCCTTGATGGACGTACGCATGAGCATTTCCTTTTGCTTGTTCTTGACGCGTCGTCCCGCCTGCGGAGCCCCGCCGGCCTCGTATATATGGGCCGACTTTGAGCTTGCGGCGCCAGAACTGCATGGCCGTGCTGCAATGCACAAGACGAAAATTGCCCTATGTTGCCCTATTGTAAATGAATGTGTCTTTTCCGCATCACCGCGCGCAACCGGCTTGTTTCGGTGCGAGGCGCCGCGCATATCCACGGGCGGAAAGCCATTCGATCATGTTCAACACGCTCCGTTCCCTGTTTGCCCGCCGCGCCGCGAACGCCGCCCCCGCGACGTCCTGGGCCGCCATTCCGCGTGGTCAGCGCCTCTATGCGATCGGCGATATCCACGGACGGCTCGACCTGTTCCGGACGATGATCGACCGGATCGAGGCCGACGACGCGGCGCGCGGTCCGGCCGACACGACCGTCATCCTCCTGGGCGATCTGGTCGATCGCGGAGCGGACAGCGCCGGCGTGATCGACACCGCGCGAACATGGAGCCGGCAACGCCGGGTCCGCTTTATCCAGGGCAATCACGAGGAGATGTTCCTCGGCAGCTTCGACAACGACGAAACGCTGCGCCGCTTCCTGCGGTTCGGCGGCCGTGAAACCCTGGCCAGCTATCGGATCGACCCGGATGCCGGCGACCACGCCACCCTGCCCGATCTTCGCAAGGCGATGGCCGAACGCGTGCCGGCGGGGGACATCGCCTTCCTGCGAGCGATGGAAGAACGCATCCACATTGGCGACTACCTCTTCGTCCATGCCGGGATACGCCCCGGCATGCCGATCGCCGAGCAGACCGCATCCGACATGCGCTGGATTCGCGGTGAATTTCTCCAGGACCGGTCCGTCCGCGAATTCATGGTGGTGCACGGGCACACGATCGCCGAAGAACCGGAATTCACACTCAACCGGATCGGACTCGACACCGGCGCCTATCGATCCGGCCGCCTGACGGGCCTGGGGCTTGAGGGCACGCGGCAGTGGTTGGTAACTGTGTCGGATAACGACCCGTCTGGAATTTCCTGACCAGGGCGCCGCCGCTTCATTGGCGAGGCCGCTCTGCATCGAAAATTCCTGCTGCGTTGCAGTATGGCAACATATGCAATAATATTACCCAAAATGACCGCGGGGAGGACCTTTTACGTCTTCTCTTCACCAAAGATCGCACATTTTTTCCGCGTGCGTCGGCGCATGTCGTCACAATGTCTAAACATTGCAATATCGGTGTCATCTGCAACCTGTTCGAGTCTTCCGGCAGGGCCGCTAAGAGTTGCCCGCCCATTGCTCCGAGGGGTGATTCCGCATCCGCGAAGGATACGGAAAACGTCGGGCGATGGACGCTCAAAGGCTGGTTTTCCGGTCCAAAACGGGGTTCGACATGCAGTTCAGATTCTTCCTTGCCGCCAGCGTGGCTGGCCTTTCGCTGGCGACCGCCATCGCCACGCCCGCTCATGCGCAGGAAACCTCCGCCTCCATGCGCGGCTCGGTTACTGACGCCGGGACCGCTATCGCCGGCGCGACGATCACCATCGAGCACCTGCCCACCGGAACGATCACCAGCGCCACCACCGACGGTAGCGGCGTGTTCACCGCCAACAGCCTTCGTCCTGGCGGCCCCTACTCCGTCAAGGTCACCGCCCCCGGCCACCCCGGCGCGACCGTGACCGACGTCTATACCGTTGTCGGCCAGACCTTCTCACTGCCCATCGAACTGTCCGCCGCCGAAACCGGCGCAGACCAGGGCGCCCCGATCATCGTGACCGCGACCCGCATCAAGGGCGCCGGCAACCTCTCCGCCGGCCCGGTGACCGTGCTGACCTCGGAACAGATTTCGAAGGTGGCTTCAGTCAACCGCGACATCCGCGACCTTGCCGCGCGCAACCCGTTCGCCACGCTCGACACCAGTTCGACCAACGGTCGCCAGGTATCCTTCGCCGGCCAGAACCCGCGCTTCAACCGCTTCACCATCGACGGCGTGCCGATCACCGACAGCTTCGGCCTGAACCCCGACGCTCTGCCTTCCCGCCGCGGTCCGGTGCCGCTGGATTCGATCGGCCAGTTCGAAACCAAGGTCGCGCCCTATGACATTCGCGAAGGCTTCTTCCAGGGCGGCGTCAGCAACGCGATCCTGAAATCGGGCACCAACGATTGGCATGGCACCGCGTTCTTCACCTACAGCTCCGATGCGCTGACCGGCAAGAAGACCGCGCCCTATATCACGCGCCCCGATGGCCGGATCCCGCTGCCCTCGTTCGAAAGCAAGGACTTCGGCGCCACGCTTTCCGGCCCGATCATCAAGGACAAGCTGTTCTTCATGGTTTCGGCCGAGCGCGTTCGCGCGGCACGCCCTGTGCAGCCCGGTACCGTCGAGGACAATTCCGGCACGCCCGTCACCGGCGCGACCAATGCCGACCTTGCCCTGATCCAGAGCATCGCGAAGACCAAGTACAGCTTCGATCCGGGTGGCATCCTGAAGACCGACGGCGACAAGGACGATCGCATCGTCGGCCGTCTCGACGCCAACCTTTCGGAAACGCAGCGCGTTTCGCTGACCGGCCTGTACACCAAGGATTCGCTGATCGTGAACACCACGACCGGCAATACCAACCTGGGCCTCTCGTCCAACGCCTATACCAAGCCCAACAAGCTGCGCGCCGGCATCCTGAACTGGAACGCCGACTGGTCGGAAAAGTTCTCGACCGAATTCCGCGCGCTCTACAAGGCCTATGACAGCGGCCAGTTCCCGCTGATGGGCCGCACCGCGCAGTTCGCGATCTGCGCCGATCCGAACACGCCCAACCGCACCGGTGGCGCGACGACGACGAATGCGAGCCTGAGCTGCCCCAGCGGTACGCCGCAGTACATTATCGGTTCGGGTGGTCCCAGCCAGTCGAACGTCCTTCAGGTGCGCACCTGGGGTGGGTCGATTTCCGCCAAGCTGCGCGCAGGCGATCACAACTTCCGCCTGCTGGGCGAATGGAACCATACCAAGACGTTCAACCTGTTCGTCAATCCATCGGCCGGCTCCTACTACTTCGACAGCATTGCGGATTTCCGGAACGGCAACGCGCAATCGTTCAGCTACAACAATGCCGGTACGCTGAATCCGAACGACGCCGCGGCGAACTTCTCCTACGACACCTACACTTTCGGCCTGCAGGACGATTGGCGTGTCAACAAGATGCTCAGCGTGACGGCAGGTCTGCGCTATGACGTGTACGGCACCTCGTCGCACCCGCAGCTCAACCCGAACTTCCTCACGCGCTATGGCTTCCCCAACACCTATTCCATTGAAGGCATGGGCCTGTTGCAGCCGCGCGTTGGCTTCACTTTCACGCCCACGCCGCGCCTGACCGTTCGCGGCGGCGGCGGTATCTTCGGTGGCGGATCGCCGGACGTCTACATCGGCAACTCGTTCTCGAACACCGGCGTTATCAATACCTCGATCACGGCGCGCGTTACCGACGGAGGCGTGTATCAGCTTAACGGCACCGCTGCCGGCGGCAATGCGGCGACCGCTTCGCAGATCCTGAACGCGCCGTCGTTCACGGTGATTCCGACCGCGGCGAATGCGGCGGTCCAGGCTGCGGCTGGGTCGCTTACGTCGAACCCCAATGCCACGACCACGATCAACGCGATCGATCCCAACCTGAAGATGCCCAACCAGTGGCGTGCGACGCTGTCGGCGGATTATACCGCCGATCTCGGCCCGCTCGGCGATGGCTGGCACTTCGGGGCCGACCTGCTCTACTCGAAGGTCCGCAGCCAGGTGACCATCGTCGACCTGCGTTCGAAGGTGCTTACCGGTTCGCTGACGCCCGATGGCCGCCAGCGCTACCAGAACGGCCTCGCCGTTCCGAACTCCGGTGACACGGGGCAGGACCTGCTGTTGACCAACACCGACTATGGCCGCAGCTGGATCGGTGTGGTCCGCTTCGACAAGACCTGGGACTTCGGCCTGACCATCGGCGGCGCCTATACCCGGCAGGACGTGCGCGATGCCGGAGCGCTGACCTCGTCGATCGCTTCGTCGAACTACGGCAACTCGACGTACTATGACCCGAACTCGATTTCGCCGGGTCATGCGAACGACGAAGTGCGCTGGGCGTTCCGGTACAACCTGTCGTACGAACATGCCTTCTTCGGCGACTACAAGACCCGCATCGATCTGTTCGGCACGACCCGTGCGGGCAGCCCGTACAGCTACGCGATGCAGGATCTTTCGGGCGGTCGTTCTGGCGTGTTCGGAACGGCAGGTACCAACACCCGGTACCTGTTCTACGTCCCGACCAGCCTCAGCGATCCGAAGGTGGTGTATGACAGCGCCACGACGGCCAACCGGATCGACGCGATCATCAACGGTTCGGGCCTTGCCGCCTATCGTGGCCAGGTTGCGCCGCGCAATGCCTTCCGTTCCAAGGCGTTCACCCGCATCGACCTGCATCTGGAACAGGAAGTGCCGCTGCCGCTCGGCGCGCGTTTCTCCGTATTCGGAGACATCGAGAACTTCACGAACCTGCTGAAGAGCTCGTGGGGCCAGCAGCTGCGTTCCAGCTTCCCCTATCGCAAGGTCGTGGCGAAGGTGAGCTGCGTCGCGAACGGCGGCAACGCCTGCGCCCAGTACAAGTACGAGCAGCCCAACCCGGACACCATTCTGGCCGACGAACTGGTGACCACCAACGGCTCCTCGCTCTACACCATCCGCATCGGCGCCCGCATCAGCTTCTGATCGCAGCGCAGAACGCACACGCAAAGCGCGGGGGAAAGCACGGCTTCCTCCCGCGCTTTTCGTTGGCGGAACAGACATCTCCGAAACGGAACAGTGTCCGGATCGGTGTGCGATTCCCCACTGCGTCGGCGCGCGCTTCATGGCATGACATCGCCGCCGGTTTCCATCTCGGACCCGGCGCATGGGACCGTTTCTCGAAATGAAGACCAGACTGCTTCTTTCCGCCTCGTTTGCCCTCGCCACGATCGCGCTTGCCGATCCGGCTCTGGCGGCCTGTTCCGCCGATGGCGCCCGCGCCTTGCCCGTGGGCAAGCTGGAGCAGGTGCCGGCAGGCTCCGCCCCGCGCTTCGCCGTCGATCTCGCGGCCGGCGAAGGTCTCCAGATTGAGCTGGCGCCGGTCGGCGCGGCCGATTCCGGCGACGATGACGAGCATGACAGCAAGGCGCCCGCCACCGGCCTTTCCGCCTGCGACGCGACCGGCAGGGTCGTGGCACCCCTCCCCAGCGACGTCTTCGCCAGCGGCGGCAGCCTGGCGCGCGCGGACGATGGCACGCTGACGCTGCGCCTGTCCGCCCCCAAGGCCGGCCGCTACGTGATCGCCACCGATGCTGCCGACGTGGCCCGTGAAATCCTGCTACGCCCGCGCGCTGTTTCCGCCCAGCCCCGCCCGGCCACGCCGCTGGAGATCGGCGGCAGCGATTTCGTGAAGATCAGCAAGGGCGCGCCGCGCGTCTGGTCGTTCGCAGGCAAGGCGGGCCAGTGGGTCAAGATCACCGCGACCTCGGAAAGCGATACCGTGCTGCATCTGGCCGCGCCGGTCGCCGGCGGCGGCTACGAAGTGATCGCCGACAACGACGACAGCGACGGGCTGAACCCCAAGATCCAGCGCAAGCTGCCGGCCACGGGCACCTATTACGTCCAGCTCGAATCGCTGTCCGACGAGACCAACGACGCGACCGTCGTGGTCCAGCCGACCCAGGCCCCTCCCCCGCCGCCGCCGCCCGCCGCGCTCCGTGCCGGCACGCCGGTGCAGGGCAAGCTCGCCAGCAGCGACGATACCCGGCTCTATATCCTGCCGGTCGTGGCGGGACGTTCCTATCGTCTCGAACTCAACGCGCCCTATGACGCCGTGCTGGAAGTCGGCCAGCCCGATCCGCTGGAACCCGAAGACGGCAAGGACGGGGCGGGCTTCGCCGCCAGCCGCACCGTGGACGACAACACCTCGGGCACCGAGAAGATGAACATCACCGCGCGCACCAGCGGCCCGTTGCTCGTGCGGGTCCGCGCCTTCAGCGTGGGCGACGATGGCGGCGATTATACGCTGATCGTCAAGGAAGCCGGAAACTGACGCCGATGGCGGGCCGGGGATTTCCCCGGCCTGCTTCGCGCTCCGGACGTCATCGGAACGCCACCTTTATTCGCCCGCCAGCCCGCTTCATGAATTTTTGGACACGCACCCTCTCAGCGGGTGGGAATGGCTGGTCCGCGTCGTCTCAACCTCGAACGAACATCGCACAGGCCGGCGGTGCGGTTCGCGGCCGACTCGATCCCGGCCGGGAGAACTCCTGATGCCTCGGGAGACGCCGGCAAGCCTCCTCCCAGCGCCAACGTCGTTTCAGCGATAGACGCAGGTGTCGTAATCGGCACGGACCGTGTTGACGCGCGCGGCGATGGCGTTGCCGTGGCGGCGGGTGAAGCCGGTCGCCCCCGTCACCGCGCGCACCTTGGGCTGCGGGAAAGCGGCGGCGATGCGGGCGGCCTCGATGCGCGAAAGGTGCCGCGCCCCCTTGTTGTAGTACCGTTGCGCGCCGGCTTCGACGCCGTACGTCCCGATCCCGGTTTCGGCGACGTTGAGATAGACCTCCATGATCCGCCGCTTGCCCCAGATCGTTTCGATCAGCACGGTGAACCAGGCTTCCAGGCCCTTGCGGAAATAGCCGCCGCCCTGCCACAGGAACACGTTCTTGGCGGTCTGCTGGCTGATCGTGGAGCCACCGCGAATGCGCCCGCCCTGCTGGTTGCGGCGCCAGGCGGTGAGGATCGCGTCCTCATCGAAGCCGGAATGGAGGCAGAACTTGGCGTCCTCGCCGGCGATCGCCGCATCGACCATGTTGCGATCGATAGCGTCCAGCGAGGTCCAGTCCTTGGTGAAGCCGTTGGGGTCCATCAGCATGGTGGCCGTGACCGGCACGGGCACGAACTTGTAAAGCACCGTCAAACCCACGCTGATGACCAGAAAGGCAATGATCGCGCGGCCTATCCACCAGCCAGCGCGATAGGCGAAGCCATGGTTGCGGGTGGGGCGGGAGGGCTTCAGGCTCTCGAACATGCCCTTTGCTTACCGGACGCCGGGCGGCAAGCAAAGAGGCTTTGAAAGGCCCGGAAATCGGCGATTCTTGCCTGCACATTACGCATGTTTAAGTTGACCCGGAACGGGGTGGACGGCCACTTCGCGGCCGCAATGCAGGCATGGTATGCTTGGCGCGCGCAGCGTTTTGACGTGGGGTACCGATGACTTTCGAACATGATGTTCCGGCACTCAGCCGGTCGCGGCAGATCAGGCTGCTGATCATCGCCGTTGTCGCCGTGGTGGCGATCTACGGCGCGATCACGCTGGCCCGCGCCCTTTTCCGGCACCCCGAAACGCCTCCCCCAGCACTGCCGCCGGGCGAACTGCAACTGACCCAGGGCCAGATCGCCAGCATGAAGATCCAGACGGTGCAGGCCGATGACGGAGAAATCCGCACCGGCGCCACCGGCATGATCGACGTGGACGGCACGCAAAGCACCCCGGTGTTCCTGCCCTATTCGGGCCAGGTGGTGAACGTCTTCGTCGAAGCCGGCGCGCGCGTCGGCGCGGGCCAGCCGCTGCTCAGCATCCGCACCGGCGATATTGCGGACGCCCGCAACGCACTGATGTCGGCCGAGGCGCAGCGCGCGGCGGCCGGCACCTCGCTTCGCGTGGCGCAGGAGAACGCCGCGCGGGCCGAACAGGTTTACAAGACCGCCGGCGGCGCGCTGAAGGACTACCAGCAGGCGCAGGCCGATCTCGCCAGCGCCCAGTCGGCCGTGCGCGTCGCCGATGCGGCGGCAGCGGCGGCGCGCGGCAAGCTATCGGTGTTCGGCGGCGGCGGCGGCAGCGGCGCGCTCGCCACGCTGCGCGCGCCGATCTCCGGCGCCGTGGCCACCCGCGCGGTTTCCGCCGGGCAATTCGTGCAGGTGGGCGGAAGCCAGCCGGCGTTCGTGATCGCCGACCTGTCGCGGGTATGGCTGATCGCGCAAGTCGCGGAAAGCGATGCCACGCGGGTGAAGGTTGGCGATCACGTCAACGTCACCACCAACGCATGGCCGGGCCGCGTGTTCGATGCGGTGATCGACAACGTCGGCGCGCAGCTCGATCCCGTCACGCACCGCCTGCCGGTCCGCGCGACCATCGCCAATGCCGATGGCGCGCTGAAGCCGCAGATGTTCGCCAGCTTCACGATCAAGGCGCCCAGCAGCACGCCGGGCGCGCTGGCGGTGCCGGCGGTCGCGGTGATCAACGAAGGCGATACCGCGCGGGTCTGGGTCTATCTGGGCAAGGGCCGGGTCAAGGCGCAGAACGTGACCGTGGGCGAAAGCCATGACGGCTACGTCACCATCACCTCCGGCATTGCGCCCGGCACCAAGATCATCACCGACGGCGCCCTGTTCGTCAACGAAGCGGGGCTTGGCGACTGATGGTCAGGCTCGTCCGTTTCGCCCTGCGGCAAAGGCTGACGATCGTCGGCTTCTTCGTCGCGATGCTCGTCGCCGGGGGCATCGCGTTCTACAACCTCAACATCGAAGCCTATCCCGATCCCGTTCCGCCGATGGTCGAACTGGTGACGCAGTCTTCCGGCCTTTCGGCCGAGGAGATGGAACGCAACGTCACCATCCCCATCGAGGTCCAGATGTCGGGCCTGCCGCACATGAACGCGATCCGCGCGATCTCGCTGTTCGGCCTGTCGGACGTGAAGATCCAGTTCACCTACGACTACAACTACGATCAGGCGCTGCAGCAGGTGGTCAACCGCCTGGCCCAGTTGCCACCGCTGCCCGGCGGGGTGGTGCCGCAGATTTCGCCCACCAGCCCGGTCGGCGAAATCTACCGCTACCGCATCAAGGCGCCGGCGGGCTATTCGGTCGAGGATCTCAAGACCCTGCAGGACTGGGTGCTCCAGCGCCGCTTCCGCGCGATCCCCGGCGTGGTCGACGTGACCGGCTGGGGCGGCAAGGAACGCTCCTACGAAGTGGTGATCGACCACGACAAGCTGGTCGCCCACCACGCCAACGTCGGCCAGGTCATCACCGCGATCAGCCACAGCAACGCGAACGTCGGCGGCCAGACGATCAACTTCGGCGCGCAAGCGGCGATCGTGCGCGGCATCGGCCTGATCCAGTCGGTCAGCCAGATCGAGGACGTCGTCGTCGCCCGCGATGGCAATGCCCCCGTGCTGGTCAAGGACGTGGCCACGATCCGCATCGGCAACCTGCCGCGCAACGGCATCGCCGGCCTCAACAACGACGACGATATCGTCCAGGGCATCGTGCTGATGCGCCGTGGCGCGCAGTCCATGCCCACGATCCAGGCGGTCAAGGCCGAAGTCGAGAAGATCAACACTACCGGCGTGCTGCCGCCCGGCGTGCAGCTCGAACGCATCTACGACCGTTCGGACCTGATCGGCGTCACCACGCATACCGTGATGGAAAACCTCGTCGCCGGCGTGCTGCTGATCTTCTTCCTGCAGTGGGCCTTCCTCGGCAACCTGCGCAGCGCGCTGATCGTGGCGGCGACGATTCCCTTCGCCCTTGCCTTCGCCGTGCTGATCCTCACGCTCCAGGGGGAATCCGCCAACCTGCTCTCGGTTGGCGCGCTCGACTTCGGCCTTGTCGTCGACGCGACCGTGATCATGGTCGAGAACATATTCCGGCACATGGCCGAACGATCGCACGAGGTGGAAGCCCACAAGGATACGGGCGCGCACTATACCTTCGCCAGCCGGCTCTCGGCGGTGCTGGGCGCGTCCAGCGAAGTCAGCCGGGGCATCTTCTTCGCCGCCGCGATCATCATCGCCAGCTTCCTGCCGCTGTTCACGCTGACCGGCGTGGAAGGCCACATCTTCGGCCCGATGGCCAAGACCTATGCCTATGCCATCATCGGCGGCCTGATCGCCACATTCACCGTGGCCCCGGCGCTTTCGGCAATGCTGCTGCCCGACAAGCTGAGCGAAGTGGAAACGTGGATCGTTACCAAGATGCGTGGCGTCTATGGCCCGGCGGCGGCCTTCGCGATGAAAAACCGCCTGTTCACGATCGGCGGGGCCTGTCTGCTGCTGGTAGGCGCGCTGATCGGAGTGCGCTCGCTCGGCATCGAGTTCCTGCCGCACCTTGAAGAAGGCAACATGTACATCCGCGCGTCGCTGCCGGCCTCGATCTCGCTGGAAGCGGGCGAAAAGACCGCGCAGTCGATCCGGCGCGACATGCTGAAGTATCCGGAAGTCACCGCCGTCCTCTCGGCCCACGGCCGCCCGGACGATGGCACCGACGCCACCGGCTTCTTCAACGTCGAATACTTCGTCCCGCTCAAGCCGTTCGATGAATGGCCATCGGGCATGGACAAGGAAAAGCTGATCAAGGAACTCTCGCAGAAGTTCCAGGAGAAGTACCCCGGCGTCGACTTCTCGTTCTCGCAGATCATCGAGGACAACGTGGAGGAAGCGGCCTCGGGCGTGAAGGGCGCGAACTCGGTCAAGCTGTTCGGCCCCGATCTGGAAACGCTGGAAAAGCTGGCCAGCCAGATCAAGGACCAGATGCAGAAAGTGCGTGGGATCACCGACCTTGGCATCTTCCAGTCGCTGGGCCAGCCGACCGTGCGCATCGACATCGATCGCGAAAAGGCCGCCCGCTATGGCCTGACGCCTGACGACATCAACCAGACCGTCGCCGCCGCCATCGGGGGCACCTCGCCCGGCGATATCTACGAACCGCACACCGACCGCCACTTCCCGATCGTGGTGCGCCTGAAGCCCGAACAGCGCGACAGCATCGAGGCGGTCAAGCGCATCACCGTGGGCGCGACCTCGCCCGATGGCACACCGATCCAGGTGCCGCTGTCGGAACTCGCCGAGATCAAGCTGACGACCGGCGCCTCGTTCATCTATCGCGAGCACCAGTCCCGCTACATCCCGATCAAGTTCTCGGTCCGCGACCGCGACCTTGGCAGCGCCGTGGCCGAAGCGCAGGCGAACATCGCCAAGCACGTGGTGCTGCCGCCGGGCTACTCGCTGGAATGGGCGGGCGAACTCGCCAACCTGCAGAACGCCATAGCGCGGCTGGAGATCGTGGTGCCGATCAGCCTCGTCATCATCATCGGCCTGCTCTACGCCAACTTCGGCTCGCTGCGGGATACCTTCCTGGCGTTCAGCGTCATCCCGATGGCGATCATCGGCGGCGTGCTGGGCCTGCTGCTGACGGGGACGGCGTTCAGCATCTCCGCCGCGATCGGCTTCGTCGCCCTGTTCGGCATATCGGTGATGGACGGCATCCTTGTGGTGACGAACTTCAACCAGGCGATAGACGAAGGGGCGGACCGTGCCTCGGCACTCAAGACCGCGATGACCAATTCGCTGCGGCCGGTGGTGATGACCTGCCTCGTCGCCGCGATCGGCCTGCTGCCGGCGGCGCTCTCGACCGGCATCGGCAGCCAGGTGCAGAAGCCGCTCGCGCTCGTCGTGGTCGGGGGGATGACGCTCGCGCCCGTGCTGATCCTGCTAGTCCTGCCGCTGCTGATCGACCGTTTCTCCAGCCGCCTGCAGCCCAATTGGGCAAAAAAGGCCGAAGGACAAGGCGACGAAGGCGAGGAAGGAACGGAGGTGCCGGCATGACGCGTCCCCTGATGAACGTCGCGCTCAAGGTGGCGCTGCTGCTCGCGACGGCCACGCCCACGCTGGCCGCTCCGGTCAAGGTCGATCTGCCGCAACCGCCCACACCGGCGGGCAACGCGCCCGCCAGCGTGCTGGACACGCCGATCGCGCCCCAGGCCGGCACCGCCCAGGCGGTCCATCCGGGCGCGGCGGTGGAAGGCGAATGGTGGAAGGCGTTTGGCAGCCCCGCTCTCGACGGCCTCGTCGCGCAGGCGCTTGCCGCCAACAACGATATCCAGGTCGCGCAGGCCACGCTCAAGCAGGCAAGCGAACTGACCCGCGTGGCGCGGGGCGGCCTGTTCCCGCAGATCGACGCGGGCTATCAGGCCTCGCGCCAGCGCGTTGGCAACGTGCTGTCGTCACCCCTGCCGACGCAAACGCCCTCGCTGTTCACGCTGCACACCGCGCAGGTCAACCTGACCTACACGCTCGACCTGTTCGGAGAGACGCGCTCGCGCATCCGCTCCGCGCAGGCGGCCACGCGCGCGCAGCAGGCGCGGCTGGCGGGCGTGAAGACCATGGTCGCGGGCAACACCGCGCTGGCGGTAATCCAGAACGCCGCGCTGGAAGCGCAGGCGGACGCCGCCCGCAGCGCCGTTACCAGCAACCGCGACATCCTGAACCTGCTGCGCCAGCGGCAGGCGCTGGGCGCGGTCGGCGCGGCCGACGTGGCGGCGCAGGAAGCGGCGCTGGCGGCGGCCGAAGGCGCGCTGCCTCCGCTGGACCGCGCGCTCTCCGCCAACCGCAGCGCCTTGCAGGTGCTGCTCGGCGTCGCGCCGGGTTTCCCCCTGCCCGCCCTGCCCTCGCTCGATGCGCTGGCACTGCCGGCAGACCTCCCGCTCAGCCTGCCGTCCGATCTCGTCGCCACCCGGCCCGATGTGGTCGCCGCAGCGGCGACGATGGAAGGCGCGGCGGCAGACGTGAAGACCGCCATCGCCGCGCGCCTGCCTTCGATCACGCTGGGCGCGAACGCCGGCGGCGCGGCGCTGGACTTCGCCAGCATGTTTGCCAGCGGCAACCCGTTCTGGGCGCTGATCGGCTCGATCGGGGCGCCGCTGTTCCACGGCGGCTCACTGCGCCACCAGCAGCACGCGGCGGAAGACGCGCTGGAAGCGGCCAAGGCCAATTACCGCGCCACCGCGCTCCAGTCCTTCGCCGATGTCTCGAACGCGCTCACCGCGCTCCAGACCGATGGCGCGGCGCTGGATGCGGCGGACCGGGGAGACCGCTCGGCCAGCACCAGCCTGGGCTTCGCCACGCGCCAGTTGCAGCTCGGTGCGGTCGGCACGCTGTCGGTGCTCAACGCGTCGGCCACGCAGGCGGCGGCGCGCCAGCAGCTCATCACCGCGCGCGCCGCGCGGCTGACCGACACGGTGGGCCTGTTCATGGCGCTGGGCGGCGGGCAGATCCCACCGGTGAAGGTGGCGAGCCAGCCCTGACTCCATAGCGGAGAAGCAGGCTTCCTAACGAAAAAGGCCGGGGAGATTCCCCGGCCTTTGTTCTTGTCCGCGCGAAGGGAAACGATCAGCCGGCCGGCAGCAGATGCCGTTCGCCGGCGATCCGCTGCATCGCCTTTTGCAGCTTCTCGAACGCCCGCACCTCGATCTGGCGCACGCGCTCGCGGCTGACGTTATAGACCTGGCTCAGTTCCTCGAGCGTCTTCGGCTCGTCGATCAGGCGGCGGTCCGTCAGGATGTGGCGTTCGCGGTCGTTGAGGCTGTCCATCGCTTCCACCAGCATTTCGTGGCGGAACTGGGCTTCCTCGGCATCGGCCACCGTCTCGTCCTGCAACGGGCGGTCATCGGTCAGCCAGTCCTGCCAGCTGCCCTCGCCATCCTCGCGCATGGGGACGTTGAGGCTGGCGTCGCCACCCATCATCATCCGGCGGTTCATGTTGACCACTTCCTGCTCGGGCACGCCGAGATCGGTCGCGATCTTGCGCACGTCGTCAGGATGGAGGTCCGAATCCTCGAACGCCTCGAGGTTCTTCTTCATCCGGCGCAGGTTGAAGAACAGCTTCTTCTGCGCGGCGGTGGTGCCGATCTTCACGAGGCTCCACGAGCGCAGAATGAATTCCTGCATCGACGCTTTGATCCACCACATCGCATAGGTGGCCAGGCGGAAGCCGCGATCCGGCTCGAACTTCTTGACGCCCTGCATCAGGCCGATGTTGCCTTCGGAAATCAGTTCCGAAACCGGCAGGCCATAACCGCGATAGCCCATCGCGATCTTGGCCACGAGCCGGAGGTGGCTGGTGACGAGCTGGGCGGCGGCCTGCGGATCCTGGTGTTCCTGATAGCGCTTCGCGAGCATGTATTCCTGCTCGGCGGTCAGCACCGGGAACTTGCGGATTTCCGCCAGATAGCGGTTGAGGCTGGCTTCCCCGTTCAACGAGGGGACGGACAGCGCGTTCTTCTGTTCACTCACCTGAACACTTCCTTTCTTCGCGTCGGAACCCCAGTGCCTGAACCCCTAATGGGCGTTCGGCGGCGGGACCACACATGGAATCTTCGCGGGTTGATATCTATTATACCAGTGGATGCTAATGCTAGAGATTGGACATAGCCACGGCATTCTGCCCCTCAACGCACAATTCGACGATCAGTTCCCGCATATCGACGGGCGTCGGGCTGGCGAAGTGGAGCGGCTGGCCGCCGACCGGGTGGAGGAATCCAAGCTCGGCCGCGTGCAATGCCTGACGGCGGAAACCAAGCCGGGAAAGAAGCGGCCGAAGCCGGGAGGGCGTGCGTCCATATACAGGATCGCCTAATAGCGCATGGCCGATTGACGCAAGGTGAACGCGCACCTGGTGCGTCCGCCCCGTCTCCAGCCGGCATTCGACCAGCGCCGCCTCGTCCAGCGGCGCCAGCGTGCGGTAATGCGTCACCGCGTGCTTGCCCCGGCCTTCCTCGACCAGCGCCATCTTCTTGCGATCGTGGCTGGACCGGCCGATCGCGCCCCGGATCGTTCCGGCAGGCGGCAGCGGCTGGCCGGCAGTGACGCAGCGATAGGCGCGCGTGATCGAGTGATCGGCGAACTGCCTGGCCAGCCCTTCATGCGCGGCATCGGTCTTGGCCACGACCAGCAGGCCGGACGTGTCCTTGTCGATGCGATGGACGATCCCCGGCCGCGCCACACCGCCGATGCCCGAAAGCTGGCCCCGGCAGTGGTGCAGCAAGGCGTTGACCAGCGTACCATCGGGATTCCCCGCCGCAGGATGAACCACCAGACCGGCCGGTTTGTCGATCACGATCAGGTCCGCGTCTTCGTACACGACCGCCAGCGGAATATCCTGCGCCACCGCTTCCGCCGGCGCGGCTTCCGGCACGCGGATCGTGTAAGGCGTGCCCGCCGCGGGTTTAGAGGAAGCCTGCGTAGCAATACGCCCGCCGACCTCGATCCCGCCTTCCTCGATCAGCGCCTTTATGCGTTCGCGAGAAAGGCCGGATACGTCCGCAAGCGCCCGGTCAAGCCGCAGCCCGCCCGCTTCGAAGATGCCCGTGATGACTTCTGCGCTTCCCCCCATGCCCCGCGATATGGGAACTGTTGCAACCGCGGCAAGGGGCTTCAGGGCATCTTTGCGCCGTTGCCCCCTGTTTACGCGAGATCGACGGATTGCAGCGGCCGCTCCGGTGGCACGCGGGGCCGGAACAGGCCGGTCACAAGACCCAATGCGGTGCTGTTCCACACGAGAAACGAATAAGGGACGAGTTCCAGCGAACGCCGGCGCCACCAGAACCACGCCATCGGCGCGAGAGCATAGGGCACGGACAACCACCAGGGCGCCCGCGCCACCAGAAGCAGGGCAAGCAGAACCCACCAGCCCAGTACGGCCACGCCCTTGCGGATATGGCCCAGCCGCCGCAAAACGACCGCGAGATGCGGCCTGCCCAGCGCGGCACGCAGCACTTCACCGGTCGCACCGGTATAGCCCGACCGGATGCGCCGCATCAGCAGGCGATAGCCCTGCGTGGTATAGCCATAGTGCCGCACCGCCGGCACATCGATACGGGCAAGCTTCCACCCCCGCGCCGCCAGCCGGGCCGCCAGTTCGAATTCCTCGAAGGCATGGAGGTTGCGGTCCGCGAAGTACCCCGCCGCGCGCACGGCATCGACGCGATACAGCCCGCCGCAATCGAGCCGGTCCACATCGCCGGGCTGCCAGTCGCTGCCTTCGGCCACCTTGGCCGCGCGGATCTTGAACTCGGCGTTGGTGGCATTCATTTCGCGCACCCGCCCCCCCACGCCCGCATGGCCTGGATGATCACGCAGAAAGGCGATGCCCGCATCGATGAAGGCGGGATCGAGTTCCATGTCTCCATCGAGCAGATAGAAGAACTCGCCGGTCGCGTGCTGGAAAGCGAGTTGCGCCCCCGCACCGCAGCACCGCTCGTCCAGGTTGGCAAGCTGCACGATGCGGATCGGGAAAGTCCGGGCGATTTCCAAAGTCCGGTCGGTCGATCCGCTGTCGGCCAGCACCACGTCGCCACCCACACGCGCCACGGCGGCCAGCGCACTGGCGATCGCGGCGGCGATGTGCTCCTCCTCGTTCAGCGCCTTGATCCCGATCGTCAGCAACGGCCGATCCTGCCCCTGTTCCATCTCTACCGTCCCTAACGCGCCCAAGCGCCAGCCACTTCGCCGCCCCTGGCGCCGGGATCGGGCCGCCGCGCCGAAGCGATCCATTGCCACGCCTTGCGCCATACCCAGTACAGGAACACCAGTTCTCCGCCCAGTACGCCCGCCACCGACCAGATCGGCTGCGCGAACACCAGAACCGTCGCCACCGTGGCGATGGAAAACGCGGCGGAATAGATGCTGGCCATCGCCAGAGGCCGAAATGCGCCGGCAGCCTGCAACAGCGCGCTTTCGGGCGTGCGGATGGCGCGGATGAAAGCCACCGTCAACCACGATGCGGCCCCCGTCACCAGCACGGGCATGGCATAATGCGCCGGAAACAGCAGGCGCGGGGCGAACAGGAACAGCGCCAGCACCGCCAGCCCCACCAGCAGGCACACACCCGCCAGCACCATCCGGAACAGCCGCAAGGCGTGCGCGGCCGAATCCACCGCGCCTTCGCCCAGTTGCCGGGCCATCTGCGCGCGCTCGAACTCCATCAGCGCATTGGTCGCCACGGTGATCGGACGGATCAGCAATTGCGTCGCCGCGATCGGCGCGAACGCCGCCGGCCCGCAGATGGCCGTCACCAGATAGGCATGGCAGTTCACCGTTGCCTCGGTTGAAACCACCCCGGCCAGGGACCAGCTCGAATGCTCGCGCCATACCCGGCGATAGCCCCGCAGCACCGCTGGTGTGGGCGCGATCAGCAGCGCCGAGGCATAGGGTCTGCCCAGCGCGCCGATCCCGGCCACAGTCGCCACCAGCAATACCAGATAGGCATGGTCGAGCGTGATCGCCTCCAGCGTGAACAGCAGGCCGATCCCCCCCATCAGCGACACCGCATAGACCACGTCCGAAGCGATGGTGCGCGTCTGGTGTCCCAGCGCGTAGGCGTGGGCGCGGCCCAGCCAGCGGACGAGGCCCAGCGAAGCGAAGAAGGCGAAGATCACCGATGCTTCCGCCGGAAAACCCGTCGCGAGCGCCAGCGCGGCGAACCCGACCGTCGCGATCGCCGCACCGACAACGCTGGCCATCAGCACCGCCTTTGCCGCCTGGTCCGCCCCCTGCTCCCGCCGTTGCGTCATGAACACCAGCAGCGGCGCGCAGAACATCGCGCTCCACACGCTCGTTGCCAGTGTCGCCGCTATCAGCAGGAACGAAAAGCCGCCGAACGCCGCCGGCGGCAACGATCGCAGCAGCAGCAGCGAAAGCAGGAACTGCGCGCCCGCCGTCGCCACCGGGCCAAGCGCGGCAAGGACGTAACGCGCCAGTCGGTTCATGAAAGCGCGTGTCGCATACTCGCCGTGGCCCATGGCGAGCTGACGCGACGGCGGTCGGCGCGATCGGCCTCGGCCTTCAACGCGGGGATGAGCGCCAGCGCGAACATCAGCATCACCTGCATGATCACGTCACGGTCGAACAGGCTGGATTCCGTGGTGTTGTGCATGAACGCGAACATGATGAACGCGATCACGATGGCCACACGTTGCGCCTTCAGCCGATGGTCGCTGAACACCTGGACCAACGGCACGACGATCACCGAGGCAACCACCAGCAGCGCGCCCGGAACGCCGATCTGGACCGCCAGATCGAGGAACCCGTTGTGGCCGTTCGCCAGTTCGGTGATCCAGCCCTTGGCGTATTTGAAGATCGGGCTGATCGGGCCGACGTTCCAGAACGAACCGTAGCCAGACCCCAGCCACAGGTGATCGTTGAGGTAGGCCAGCAAGGCACGCCAGACCGAGGAACGCCCGGTCACCGCTTCGGGATCGCGCAACAGCGCTTCCAGCGGATTGCTGTAGAGATCGTTGAGCAGCGCAGCCGCCGCGAACACCACCATCAGCAGCGGGATGACATAGACGCGGCGGCGCGCAGGCAGCCGTTCAAAGGCGAAGCCGGCCAGCACGGCCACGCCGATCAGGCCAAGCGAGGTCTTGGAGTGCGAGAAGTAGAGGAATACCGCCGCCGCCACGATTCCGGCCACACGCGGCCAGAGCCATTTGCGCGGCGCGTCGAAGATCAGCAAAGGTATCAGCAGCGCGCTGACTTCGCCGGCGAAGTTCTTGTGCATCATGATGCCACGCCAGCTTCCCACCAGTTCCTTGTCGCCGATCGCGTTGGCCTGGTGAATCCCGAAATCGGGAAACAGCGCGACGGTGACGAAGTTGGCGAAAAGCGTGACGCAGAGCGCGATCCGCAGGATGTTGACGGTCAATGCCGATCCGATCTGCCGGACGCTGACGAAGATGATCCAGATCACCAGCGTCGTCAGGATCATGCGCCGCAACGCGACCGAGGGATCGATCGACCACGAAAGGCTGAGCCAGCACCAGCCGAGCGCCACGACCAGGGGAATCGGCACGGCGATCAACCGGCGCCATTCCGCCGGGCGAAGGCCGAACAGAACCGCTGCCGTCAGCGCGAAATAGGCCAGCTGGCGCCCGGCGTTGCCCTCGCCCAGCATGGGCTGGTCGCTATAGACCATCAGCGGCCCAAGCAGCACGAGCAGCAGCACCCCGCCAAGGCAGGCGGCGAGCAGTTGGCGGTTGGCCGGCTTTTCCAGGCGCCAGCCATCATCGCGCGCTTCGGTGTTCATAGAGTTCCCCCAACCATTGCGGCATTGGTATCGGCCACCACGGCATCCGCGCCGCCGCGCGTTTCCACCGCCCCCTTGCTCCGGACGGCTTTCGCTTCACCCGACGCGCGCAGCAGCGCAGCCAGTTGGCCGAGAGCAAACATCAGATGCACTTCCAGCAAAGCGTCTCGATCCAGCAGCGTCGATTCCGTCAGATTGTGACCGAAGGCGAACACGATCACCGAAACGATCCACGCCGCCGCCCCCCGTGGCAACGTCAGGCTCGTCAGCAGGCTCGTCAGCGGCGAAACGAACACGGCGAGCATGACCAGGGCAAGGCCGACCGGCCCGATCGTGACCAGCAAGTCCAGGTAGCCGTTATGGCCGTTGCCCAGCCGCGCGACCCAGTCCTGATTGTATCGGAACACGGGGCCATCCAGCCCGACGTTCCAGAACGAACCGAACCCGGCGCCCCAGGGATGATCGTACCAATAGTCCAGCACCACCGGCCAGATCACCACGCGCCCCGTCAGCAGCGACTGGTCGGGGCTGTAGAGCGGCGCCACGATCACACCCCACCGGGTCGTGACGAAATAGCTTATGCCCGCACCGGCAACCATCGCCAGGGGGACGAGGAAGGCGCGATAGGCCGGGCTGTACAGCAGGTAAAGCCAGCCCGTGCCGATCGCCACCAGCAGAATGTTCATCGATGTCTTGGAACCGGTCCTGTACAGGAAATAGCTGCTGCCGGCCAACACCGCCGCGCGGGGAAGCAGGCGCCAGTGGTTGCCGCCGAACACGAATGCCAGAACCGTGACCGCGCACAAGGCTCCGGTGTAGTTCTTGTGCTCCAGCAATCCGCGCCAGCACCCGACCAGGTTGAGGTCCATCCTCTCCCCTTCCTGATGGACTGCCACTGGGCTGGCCGCGACCGCTGCGAAATTGAGCACCAGCGCCACCGCCAGGATGATCCGCAAGGCCGCCATCGATCGCCGGAAGCCCAGTTCATCGCATATCCGGAAGATCGACCAGATAAGGATCGCGGTCAGCAGCAGCCGGCGCATCCCGATGCCGGGATCGGCCGACCAGAACAACGTGACCGCCGACCACACGAGCACCAGCGCCATGCTCGGCGGAAGGACCCAAAGCCGCTGCATGTTGTTGTAGCACTGCGATCCCAGGATCAGCATGACGAAAATCGAGATATACCAGAACTGGCGCGTGCTGTCGCCCATCGCGGTTGCCGGATCGGCAACCCGCACCTGCAAGGGCCGGGTGCCGATCACGAGCATTCCGAACAGCATGACCATCGCGATCAGGGCGATGACCCTGCGCACGCGCGCGGGCGACATCAGCGCCATCAGCGGCGGCGGCGGCATGTTGAGCAGATAGTGCCTGTTGTTCGCCCCGCGCATCAGACCGCCAATGCCTCGTATGCGTCGACAACCGCATCGAACCGCGCTTCCTCCGCGATCCGCCGCGCAGCCGCGCTCCACCGCCGGTAAGCGGCGGAATCGTTCAGCACCGCGGTGATCGCCCCGGCCAGGGCGGCATCGTCGTCAAGCGGAACCACGATGCCGCAGGCGTCGCCACCTTCCGCCGTGACCGCTTCCACCTGCTCGGGCACATTCGAAACGATCAGCGGCAATCCTACGCGCGCGGCTTCGATCAGCCCGAGACTGTGCCCTTCGAACCTGCTGACCTGCACGAACACATCGCCCCCGGCCAGAATGGCAAGCGCCTCGCGCCGGGGGCGGACGCCAAGGAAGCGGACCCGCTCCGCAATGCCCAGTTGCTCCGCCAGCGCCCGCAATTCCGCCTCGTCAGGCCCGGTCCCGACAATATCGAGCGAAGCATCCGGCACCTCCGCCAGCGCGCGGAGCAGCATCGGGTAGTTTTTCTGATAGGCCAGCCGCCCGGTACTGACGATCCGTCGCTGGGTTGGCGCATCCCTGACTTCACCGGCCATGCCGAAAAGATAGGTTTCGATATCGGGCGGCAGCGCGTTGCGGATCGCCCGGCGTTTGGCGCGGTACGCGGCCGGCTTGCTGGCCAGCGACGCGGACACGGCGTGCGACACGCTGATGATCGCGCGGACATTGCGCAACTGCCCGGACCACGCATCGAGCCGGTTAAGCAGCGGCGCGTGCGTTTCGACCGGCGAATGATGGGAAATGGCAACGCGCGTCGCGGGGCTGCTCCAGCGCGCCACGATCGGCACCAGGACATTGGCGGCGGGCATCGCCGTCACCACCAGCCGCGGTTCATGCGCTCTGAGCCATCGCGCCAGCGCGAACACCAGACGAACGGCACGGACGGGATTGCGCAGTGGCCCGGAAACGAAATGGAGCCAGCTCCGCCCGGCTCCGCTACCATCTCCGCCACCCGCCTCTCCCCAGCGCGGCGGATAGAACGCGACGCATTGGGTCTCGAAGCCGCGCTCGGCCAGCGCATCGGCGAGATTGCCCCACAGTTCACGAATGCCACCGGACGGGTGCGTTGCAGCAAACACGATCATTCCGCGTGCCCGATGGGCCTGCCCCTGTGTCAACGATCGGGACATGCCCACCTGTTCCTCCAGAACAAAGTCGTCCAGCGCGTTTCCCGATGCACGAAAACTACCGCATCACCATAGATGCCGGGTACTTGCCCGTCAAATAGAGACATGGATTACCAAAGGTTACGTCGCGCTTAACTAAGAAGCGTTACCCGGCCCAAACCCTGCATGCGGCAAACAGCGGACGTTCATCATGGAGCGTCCGATGCGCCTGTTCTATACCGTACTGGCCGGCCTGTGGCTGGCAAGCGGCAACGCAGAAGCGAAAAGCCCAGCCGACGGCGGAAGTTTCATTCCGCTGGGCGCTCCCGCATCCGCTCCGCTGGGCTTCACCCAGATGTGCGAACGCGATACGGAATTGTGCCTCGCCGGGGCAACGAGCATCGCCGCCGCGCTCAGCCCGCCAACCGAAAGCGCGCCACTTGTGGTCATGGCTTCGGCACCACCCGCGTTCGATCGCGAAGGCGCGGGTTATCGTCGCTTGCGCGTGACGGCGGATGACTTGTCGCGCTTCGGGAAGGACAACCCCGTCGATCGCTTCGGTCTCGTCCGTCTTCTGGTCGGGGACGCGGCCGCGACAGCGACCTCTCCAGTCGCAACCGCCCCCTGCCCGCCCGCGGCTGGCTGGACGGAAAGCCTTGCTCCCGATGTCCCGTGCGACCAGGTGAGCGACGCGATACCATCGCAAACCCGGGGACTGGCGACGGCAGCCTTCGTCACGCTGGTTCCGCAGCCGTTGCAGCCTGCGGCGCCCGCGATAGCGCTTCCCCCGCTCGATGGGGAGCCTGCGAAACCGGCGGACGCAGCCTTTGACGGAAAGGCGGCATTCGCGCTGATCGGCAAGGTCAACCGCAACGTCAACGATGCCGTCGTCCAGGTGGAAGACATCAATTCCACGGGCGAGGAAGACCGCTGGAACCGTCTGGGTTACGGCTGGCGGCCCGCCGGCGATTGCGAGGACATTGCGATCGAGAAGCGCATGCGCCTGATGGAAATGGGCTTCCCCGCAGACCGGCTGTTTCTGGCCGTGGCCTACAAGTACCGCGCCGGGTTGCACACCGTTCTGATCGCGCGCCTGCCCGATGGCGATTACGTGCTCGACAGTCTCGTGCGCAAGGTCAGGCCATGGTCGAAGGTGACGTACCAGTGGCTTCGCGTGCAGACGCCCGGCGATCCGTTGGTGTGGCGAGGCCTGACCCCGGCGCCGGCGGCCGCGCCGACCGTCCGCATCGCCAGCAGCGATAGCGGAGAGGCCGCGATACCGCCCCAGCCGGCGGCCTGAGCACGATCCGCGCCGGACAGGGCCCGCCAGATCAGATTTTCCCGGTCGAAATATACCCCGTCAGCGCGTTGACCAGTTGTCCGCGCACGGCATCGTCCCAATCCGCGCGCGGCGCTTCCAGCCGCTCGCGCAATGTCCGCGCCAGCGCCTCGTCGTCTTCGGCCACGTAAATGCCGGACCGGCCGGCAAGCGCGGCGACGGTCGCCATCTGGTGATCGTTGCGATGCTCGTGCAATGCCACGCGCCTTGGATAGAGGATCAACGGCTTGTGATGGCGCAACGCCATCAGCACCGTACCGATCCCGGCGTGCGACACGATGATGCTGGCGGCCCCGAATCGGGCCTCGAACTCGCGCGGCTCGATGAAATGTTGCCACTCCATATGGTCGGGCTGATAGGTGCCGCCACCGGTCTGCGCAAAGACGGGCTGCGCCAGATCCGGCGCAATGCCGTCCATGGCCCGGATCAGCCGGTCAAAGGGCAACTGCGTTCCGACGGTGACAAGAATCAAATGACTGCCCCCAGAAAATAGAGCCCTTGGTCGGGGTTAGCCAGGTGTTGCCATTGCGTCACCCGCAGGGTTGCGAAATAGCGGGCCATCCGCCCGCTGGCCGAAAGCTCTTCGGAATTGGCGATGCTGTCGATCCACACTGTCCGCCGCCCCAGCACACGCCCCGCGATCAGGCAGGCCAGCCCCGGAAACGCGCCGGTGGACACTATCACCTCCGGGCGATGGCGCAGCACCAGCGCAAAGGCGCACCACATCGTCCGCAAGGCCGCGACGGGGCCGTTGCGGTTGGAATCAGGAATGCTGAGGACGTCCTCGATGCCTTCCCTCCAACCCAGCGCGGGATCGGTAGTGACGTAGCGGGTATCGAACTGGTCGAATGCCGCGCGAAGACGCAGCAACTGCTCCCAGTGCCCTCCGCCGGATGCCACCGCCAGAACCTTGATCCCCATATCCTCGAATCTACTCCGACGCCAAACCGATCGAAGGCTGGCTTGCATATCAACCTGCTACCATTGTTGCTGCACTGCAATCAACCGAGGGCTGAAAATGAAGTGTACCATCATGGTGCGGTGAAATTCGTTTATATATCCTTCGTTGTACGCGCCAATTCCTTCCGACAAACTTGGCCGCATGAAGTACCGCGCGCCGTCATTTGTCTGGCGCACGCCGCGGCCGGTCGGTCGAAATGCCGCAAAAAGATCATGCTGCGCAACCCGTCTTATGGGAATTCCCGCTGGCGAAGCAAAGGCATCCGTGGCAAATGACTCATTGTGCGGTGCAAATGAAACTGTCCGTGACTGGCACAGTGCAGGAAGAATACGCGTGGAAAGTGTTTCCGGTCAGGCCTGCTGGGTTATATTGGCATGGTCTTTTCCGCATAGCGTGCGCAATCATGCCGCCTTCGCCGGCACGATGACGATCGCGACTGAGCATCTGCGTCAGGAACAGTGAGATGAACGATCCCGCTTCCCTACAGACCGTGCAGGATCGACTCGTGGCCAAACGTCCGCGCAGGCCGGTTACCCGGCCCGGAACCGGCCGATCCGGAACCGGCAGCTTCGTCGATTCGATGATTGCGGCGCTGGTTGTACTGTATCTCGTCGCCGCTGCGGGGGCCACGGCCAACCTCCTCACGCCGGTCGATCCCACCGGCAAGATGCTGGAAGGCAGCGGCCTGCTGACGATAAGCTGGCTGGCGCTCTACGGCATTTCCGCCCCCTTCATCATCACCAGCCTGCGGCCATCCATCACTCTCCGGGAAGTCGTCCTGTTCGCGTTCGCCGGCCTGGCGATCGCCGGCGTGGCGTGGTCCAAGATGCCGAATGCCACGCTGATGTACGGGTTTTCGCTCATCGCGAACCTCGCCTTCGCCTGGGCATGCCATCGCCACCTTTCACTCGAACGGTTCGAGCGCATCCTGCTGTTCACGCTGAACGCGCTGATCGTCATCGGCCTGCTCATGGCCGTGGTCGGCCTGCCACACGCCTATTATTTCGATCCGATCGATCGCGCGAACCTGCTCGGCACCGTCCTGGTCCGCGGGTTGTTCAGCCACAAGATCTACGCCGGCTTCTATGCCGCGATCGCGTTCGCCATGAACATTCAGTTGCTGCGCAATCCCTGGCGCTGGCCGATGGCGGCGACGTGCGCGCTGGCGGTGCTGGTTTCCGGGTCGTCGCTGGGCCTCGTCACGCTGTTGCTGGTCTGCGTGTTGATGGTTCTGCTCCCGCGTCTGCAAGACCTTCAGCTTCGACTGCTGTTCCTGGTCATGATGCTGTTCGGCGCCGTCGTCGCGCTGCTGTCATGGCAGACCCTGTTCGCCGATGCGGTTGGCGCCCTGGGCCGCGACGTGACCCTGACCGGCCGCACCACGCTCTGGGCCTATGCCGTGCAGTTCTGGTCGGAAAAGCCGGTGCTGGGCTGGGCCTATGGCGGCATATTCGGTGACGATCCCAACGCGCCGGGCGCTATCGTCAACGTCGACAAGTACTACCAGGCACCGCACTTTCACGATGTCTACCTGCAAGTCGCGGCGGAAATGGGCTCGGTGGGTTTCCTGCTGTTCTCGACGATCCTGTTCATGACGATCGGCACCGCGCTGCGCAACACCTGGACGCTGCGGCGGCCGGTCGATACCGTATCGGCGATCTTCGCGCTGTCGCTTGCGGTCATCGGCACCGTGATGAACATTGGCGCGCGCTATAACGAACTTTCCACGATCCTGCTGGCCTACTTCTTCCTGGCCACGGGCAATGGCGCGGGCGTCTGGCGCGCGCTGCCCCGTCCTTCTTCCGGCCGCGTCCGCGCCGGAGCGCTGCAGAATCGGGCGAGCGACCGATGAGGGCAGACAGCCAGACGACAAAACCCCGTCCGACTTTCTTTCTCCTCCTGAAAACCCAATACGAAAATCTTGGCGACCTGATCATCAACCGCGAATGCATCGGTCTGCTGCGCACGCGCGGGACCGTCGCGGTCGGACTGGCCCACGCGCCTGCCGCGTTCATCGCCAACCTGCATCTCGCCCCGGGCGAAGAGCGCACCGCACGCGCCGGTTTCCATCTGGAACTGATCCGCTCCGCCCTGTCGGGCGATGGCGACACCTATTACGTGCTGCTGCCGGGCGGCTATTCCGGCGATCTGCGCGGAATGCAGGCTGTCAAGGAATGCATCTCCACGGCGTATTTCTGGCTGCTGCGGCTGTGTGGCGTGAAGATCATTCGCATGGGCGCGTCGATGGGGCCATATTCGCCGGGCCGTGCCCGGTTCGAAAAGCTGAAGTCGCGGGCGATGCGGCTGATCGGCCTGCGCGACCATATCTCGCTGGCCTATGCCGACAGCATCGGACTCGCGCATGTGCGGCGCTTCCCTGATTTTGCGTTCATGCTGCCCACGCGCCAGCACACGCCGGACAGGCAGGCTCCCTACATCGTTCTCAGTTTCCGCGCCGAAGGGGCGCAACACATCGATGAAATCGCCACGGCGGCGCGCCGGATGCTGGATGCGCTGGACCCGCAACGCCGCCATCGTATCGTCCTTTCGGCGCAGGTCGAACGCGACGAACCGGTTTGCGCCGCGCTGAAGCAGCGGCTGGAGGCGGATCGCCCCTGCGAAACCGTTGGCGCGGCCATCGGCGAAAGCGCGCTGTTCGACCTGTACCAGCAAGCCGCCTGGGTGCTCAGCAACCGGCTGCATGTCCTGCTGTTTTCCGCAAGCTGCGGCGCCCCGGTCTGGGCATTGGTTCACCCCGCGCGCAACCGCAAGATCATTGGCCTGTTCGAGGATTCGGGCATGGCGGAACGGCTGGTCGATCTGACACGGCAGGAACTGCCGGCAATGGCAACCCCTGCCGATCCGGGCGTCGACATCGCGATCTTCGCGCGCGCGCGGTCAGGCATCGTTCAGGCCATCGCCGCGCTGCCGTGACCCTCCCAGCCGCCTCTCCCCAGGATTCCCCAGTCATGCGCCTGCAGACGTTTCCCCGATACGAACTGTTCGATCCGCTGGTGCCGGTCCACCAGATTACCGATGGCAAACGGCCGACGATTCACCGCTTCTTCGACAGTTGCCCGATCAGCCCCAGCGGACGCTACATCGCCCTCAACGAGTTTCCCTATCAGGACAGGCCGCCAGCGCCCGGAGACCGTTCGTTCGTGGTGGTCGTTGATCTTGCCAGCGGCGAGGAAGTCTATCGCGACAGCACAGCGGCGTGGGACACGCAGGTCGGAGCGCAAGTGCAATGGGGCGCGACCGACGCGGCCCTGCTGTTCAACCGCATGGACGAGGCGACGTGGCTCCCGCATGGCGTGCAGGTCGATTTCACCAATGGTACGGAAAGACGGTTCGAAGCGCCGGTCTATCATGTTTCGCGCGATGGACGTTTCGCGATATCGCCCGATCTCGTCAAGATCGGCATCGCGCAGGCCGGCTACGGGGTACACGTCCCGCCCGGTCGCGTCGCCCCGAACAGTGGAGCGCCTGCCGACGACGGCATATTCATCACCGATCTGGAGCGCGGTGAAAGCCGGCTGCTGGTGAGCCTGGCGGACGTGTGCGCGGCAATCGCTCCCGCGAGCGATACTTTCGCGCCGGAAACCAACGCCGTCTATGGCTTTCACACCAAATGGAACGACCAGGGCACGCGGATCATGTTCATCGTCCGCCAGTTCCCGGCCGGTGCCCGCAAAGGCAAGAGCCGCAACTGGCTGGTGACGCTCGACGCGGACGGATCGAACATACGGGTCGCCGTGCCGCCCCATGTCTGGTCCGATGGCCACCATCCCAACTGGGAACCGAACGGCGACCGCATCATCATGAACCTGCCGCCGGCATCCAGCGCCGGCCTGTTCGGGCGGATGCGCATCCTGCTGGGCAAGATCGGTCGTCGCACGGGCCTGCCGATCGGCCGCGCCGGCGTGCCGCTGCATTTCCGGTCGGTCCGCTTCGATGGCGCGGACCTGCGCTCCGTTTCGCGTCATCAAGGTTCCGGCCATCCCACGATCCACCCCGGCGGCGGGCACCTGATGACCGATTGCTACGCCTATGAACCGATGGCCGCGAACGATGGCACCGTCCCGCTGCGGCTGATCGATCTGGCGACTGACGCCGTGCGCAACGCCGTGCGGATCGACACCGCCCCCGCCTACAAGGGACCGCGCAGCGAATACCGCATCGATCCGCATCCCGCGTGGGACGCGCAAGGGCACCTCCTGACGTTCAACGGCGCCGTGAACGGCGTGCGATCGGTCTTCGTCGCGGACTTCTCCGCCCTGTTGCAATAGACCGCCAGATCACGGGAAACCACCATGTCCCTTGCCAAGAACGTCGCGTGGATGCTGGCAGGCCGATGGGCCTACAACCTGATTACGCTGGCGTCGTTCACCACGATCGTCGCGCTCATCTCCCCCGCGGCCTTCGGCATCTATACCATCGCCTCCACTTTCCTGATCTTGTCGGACACGTTCTTTTCCGACGCGGTCGAAAACCTGATCGTCCGGCAAAATGGCGAAGAAGCGGATATAGCGCCGACAACGTTCTGGGTATCCGTCGGCATCTCGGGATTGATGGCCGCGCTGATCGCCGTGATCGCGTTCGGTTTCGGATGGTTCTACAGCAGCGTCGAAACGCAGTGGGCAATCCAGGCGATCGCGCTGATCATCGTGGTGCAAGGCGCGGCTTCCGTTCCCCGCGCACTGCTGATGCGACACGGGCGATCGCGCCAGTACGCGACCAACTCCGCGCTCTCCAACCTGATCGGCGCCGCGATCGGCGTGGCCTCCGCCTATCGTGGCGCGGGTTTCTGGAGTCTCATCATCCAGCAGGGCGCGCTGCACATCTCGATGTTTACGCTCTGCTCGATTCGTGCCGGCTTCGTCCCCAGCATGCGCCTTGACCGGACAATCGCGCATGATTTTGCCGGCCATGTCGCCACGATGCTGTGGTCCACGATTCTCAATGTCTTCGGCAACCGGCTGGACATTCTGGTGATCGGCGCCCTGTTCAGCAACAGCGTGACCGGGGTCTATGGCCTGGCCAAGCGGCTGGTGCAGATCCTGCAGGATCTCGTCGCCAGTTCGTTCGACAAGGTCATGCTGTCCATGATCGCGCGGCAGGGTCTCAAAGGGCATCAGGAGCGGATCTATCGCAGTTCGGTGCTGATGCAGGGCATTACCGCCATTCCCAGTTTCGCCGGATTCGCGGCCATATCGCCGCTGGCGATCAAGATGATCTTCGGGCCGGAGTGGGACGGCGCCGCCGCGTTGATCATCATGATGACGGTGGGCGGCATCTTCCGTTCGATGGTAACCATCGAGCGCGCCCAGCAGATGCTGGCCGGGCAGACCAGGCTCATCGCCAATGTCCGGCTTGTCGAACTGATCATCGGCGTGATTCTCGTCGTCCCGTTCGGGCGGCTTGGCCCGGCCTACATGGCGGTGGTTTTCTCGGTGCGCTATGTCATCGGCTATGTACTGGTCATCGCATCACGCATCGGGAGACGCGAAACGCCCGCGTTGCTGGCGCAGACCGCGCGGTGGCTGGCCGTTCCCGTTCTCGCCACGCTCGCCATGTCCGGCATCGTCTGGCTGGCGCAGCGCGAACTGCACGGCCTGGGGCATCCGATGCTGACGATCGCCGCTTCCGTCATGATCGGCGTCGTGGTCTTCGGAGCCATTCTTGCCGCAGCGCGCCGGTTCTGGTTACCCTATCTCATGCAAGCGCAGGAGGCGTCCTGAAACATGCCTGTTCCCGCCGTTCCGCTTCTGCTCCTTGCCGGCGCCGCCGGCGTTTCGCCCGGCTGCCCTCCGGTCGCGACGATTCCCCGCACGATGGAAATCGTCACCCGGTATGTCGCGGATGACAGCGACGCGACACGGTCACGCCTCGATCCAGGCAAAGTCCAGGCACAGGCCGGCGTGCGCGCGGCCATTGTTGGCCCCGTGCGCCGGATAAACGCGCTCGCGGACCGTTACCGGCAGGCGCCCGATCCGGCCGCGGCCCGCTGTCTTGCCGCGCACTTCGCGGCCCAGGCGCAAGCCGGTGCGATGACGGTATCTCCCGCAGATGCCGACATGTTCTTCCGCGAATGGATGATCGCCAGCCTCGCAATTTCGTACCTGAAGGCCAAGAGCGCGCTGGACGCCATGCCAGAGGGCGGAATGATCCGCTCCTGGCTGGTGCAGAGCGCCAGGGCGGTGCAGGCATTCAACCAGCAAAGGATCGATCGCGGCCTGATCGACAACCACCGTTACTGGGGCGGCCTTGCCGCGCTGGCGACCGGCCTTGCCGCCAATGACAGGGGGCTGGTCGCGTTCGGGCGTAACAGCCGCGCGCTGGGCCTCGCGCAAGTGACGCCGGAAGGGACTCTGGCGGCGGAACTGAAACGCGGTCCCAAATCGCTCCACTACCACCTGTTCGCGGCGGCACCGCTGGCCGCTTCGGCAGAGCTTGATCCGTCAGGCCTTTCCGCGGCCGAGCGAGGCGCGCTAACCCGCCTCGCCGATCGCATTCTGGACGATGCCGGCACCCCGTCCGGCGGCCGCATCGGCGCCTTGGCGGGACAGCCGCAGGAGGCGCCGGAAGCGCCCATCCTCTTCGCCTTGCTCAGGCCCTATGCAGGCCAGACCGGAGGATACCGGCAGAAGCTCGATGCCCTGCTCGCCGGCGCGCGCCCCACCTACCTGTTTCTCGGGGGCGACACCACGTTCCTGACGCGATAGGCGTTCATGCCTGCAAGGCCTTGAGCACGCCCTCCGCGAAGCGGTCGGCCATGGCCTCTATCGTATAGCGGGCAGACACGGCGCGCGCCTGCTCGCGCATCGCCGCCAGACGCTCGGGATCGAGCAGGATCTCCGCAACGGCATCGCCGTAAGCTACCGGATTTTCCCAGTCCTGCACGATCAGCCCGCTGATTCCATCGTTCAGATAGGCGATCTCGGGGCTGTGCCAGGGAAAGGCCGTGGTCACGATGGGTAGCCCTGCGGCGGCCGCGTCCAGAATCGCCAGCCCCACCAATCCCGGCATCAGGAACAACTGCCCCAGCAGCATCAGTTCGATCTTGTCCGGGCCGAACTTCGGTCCCAGCACATGGATCCAGGGATGGGGCGCCGCCTGCGTCTTGAGCGTTTCGAAAGCGGGACCGCCGCCAATCACCAGCATTTCGAAATCCGGAACCCGCGCGCGCGTCTGGCACGCGGATTCGATCAGGAAATCCAATCGCTTGTCTTCGTAAAGACCGCCCACGAACACGCCCACGTGCGTGCCCGTCAACCCCAGTTCCGCGCGCCGGTGGGCCAGCCGTTCGGGCGTGACCGCCGCGATCTGCTGGCGCACGGTTCCGGTATCCACGGCATTGTTGAACACGGTGATCCGGCTGGCGGGAAAGCCCAGCGATTCGATATGCTTGCGCGTCTCGTCGGTATAACCGAACCACCAGTTCACCCTGGTTGCCCAGAACCGCTTCCACCGCTCGGCGCGGCTGCTGCGATCGCGCGCCTGAAAGTTCCGGCCGTGGCCAAAATAGGCCACGCGCTTCAGACCAATCATCGAGGCGATGTTAAGAAAATAATTCAGGGCCAGCTTGTTTTCCTGCTGGACGATAACGAGGTCCGCTTTCAGCGCCTCGCGCAGGCCGTGCTGATACGCCAGCCCCCCAATCGTGGTGGTCGGCACCTTGATGCCCCAGGCAATGTCCACGGTATCGCGCTTTTGCCGGTTCTCCTCCGGCGGATCGCTATATACGACACGGTAATCGACATCGTGAAGCGCCAGCCGCTCCCTCAGCCGTTCGTGGAACGGATAGCGATAGTGGTGCGAAACAGGGAAAATATACCGGACCTGCCTCACGCCGCCCCCGCTCCCATCGCCGCTTCGTGTTCGATCACCTGTTCGGGCGTGAACCGCATGCCGATCCGTGACGCCGGATTGCCGGACATGATCGCGTAGGGCGGCACATCCTCGCTTACCACGGCCCCGGCAGCGATGATCGCTCCCCGGCCGATGGTGATGCCGCTCAGGACGATCGCTCCGAAGCCGATCCAGACGTCCGCGCCGATGGTCACGCTGTTGCGCGGATCATCCGCCAGACGCGGCGTGTCGCCGACCCACGCCGCGCGACTGATCAGCTTTCCCACATCGCGCATATCGTGATCGCGCCGTCCCACGATGCCGACATTGTTGGCGATCAGACAGCCGTTCCCGATCTCCCCGTTTACCTGGATTGAACAGAACTTGCCGATATAGACATCATCGCCGATCGCCAGCTTCCGCGAAGCGCTGACATAAGACAGCATGCCGATATGGAACCGCTGCCCCACCACGACGCTGCCCGATACGAACAGCCTGCGCTTCAGGGATTTCCAGGCTCTGCCGATCACGGCCGCCCCTCTTTGAGCGAGCAGTCAGGTTCACATGATTCCGATAGCGCCGGAGCAAAAACCGGCACAGGCACGGGGCAGCGCATGATTCAGCCGTTCCGTCCCTGGCGCAGTTGCATGAGCACGAACTTCGGTGCCAGGATCAGGTAACGGCGCCACAGGCGACGCGGTTCGCTCAACAGGCGATGCAACCATTCGAAACCGGTCTTGCGCATCCAGCGAGGCGCGCGTTTCACGTCTCCCGAATGGAAATCGAACGCCGCGCCCACGCCGATCAACGTGGCCCCGGGCAGACGGTCGACGTGATCGCGCATCCAGAATTCCTGCTTGGGCGTGCTGATGCCCACCCACACCACGCCGGCGCCCGATTGCTTGATCCGTTCCACGACAGCGGCATCTTCCTCCGCCGTCATCGCGCGGAAGGGCGGCGTCTCCAGACCGGCGACCTTGAATCCCGGATACTTGGCCACGAGATTCTGCGCCATGCGTTCGGCAACGCCCGGCTTTCCGCCGAAGAAATAATGGGAAACGCCCGCCTTTGCCGACACTTCGCACAACGCATCGACCAGATCCGCGCCACAAACGCGGCCCACATCCCGATGGCCACGCCAACGGGCAAGCCAGACCAGCGGCATCCCGTCCGGGGTGATCATCCCCGCCTTGTAGTGCAGCGCCATGATATCCGGGTCCTCGACGGCACGGACCACGCCATGCACGTCGCGCACACAGATGAAATGCGACTTCCGATCGCGTACCCAGCCGAGAATCGTGTTCACGGCCAGATCCATGTTCACGAGGCTGACCGGCACTCCCAGCACCTTTGTGGCTGGCAGCCCCGAAGGACTCGCCATCGTCAGCGCATCGCCCTGATTCACACGCGCCTGCATGATCGCCTCGCTACGCAAGCGAGCCGGCGGGTTCGGCGTGGTCGAGATACCACCGATACGCCTCCTCGATGCCTTGTTTCAGAGGTATTTTCGGTTCCCAGCCTAGGGCGCGGATGCGTCCGGAGTCCATCAGCTTTCGCGGCGTGCCGTCGGGCTTGGTCGGGTCCGTGGCGATATCGCCAGCGAAGCCGACCACCGCGGCGACGGTCCGGGCCAGATCGAGGATCGTCACGTCCTCCCCGCTGCCGATGTTGACGTGCTCGTCACCGGAATAGTGCTTCATCAGGAAGACGCAGCCATCGGCCAGGTCGTCGACGTGCAGGAACTCGCGCCGGGGCGATCCCGTTCCCCATATCTCGACCGCGGCGGCCCCGTTCGCCCTGGCCTCGTGCGCCTTGCGGATCAGCGCCGGAAGGACATGGCTGGTCCTGAGGTCGAAGTTGTCGCCCGGTCCGTAAAGGTTGGTCGGCATGGCCGAGATGAAATCGCGCCCGTGCTGCCGGCGATAAGCCTGCGCCAGCTTGATCCCCGCGATCTTGGCGATCGCATACCATTCGTTGGTCGGCTCCAGCGGACCGGTCAGCAGCGCGCTTTCCACGATCGGCTGCGGCGCGAACTTCGGATAGATGCACGACGATCCCAGGAACAGCAGCTTGGCCACGTCGACGCGATGGGCCGCCTCGATGACATTCGCCTCGATCATCAGGTTGTCATAGAGAAAATCGGCCGGATAGCTGTCGTTGGCCAGAATGCCGCCCACTTTCGCCGCGGCCAGGAACACGGCGTCCGGTCGCTCCCGCTCGAACCAGCCGCGCACCGCCACCTGATCGCGCAGGTCCATCACGTCGCGCCCGGCCACCACCACGTTGCACCCTTCGGCCTGCAGGCGGCGGACGATGGCCGAGCCCACCATCCCGCGATGTCCGGCGACGAACACCTTCCGGCCTGCAAGATCGAAGGCGCCGTGTTCCATCGGGTCAGGCATCCTTGGCAATCGGCGCGTCGCGCATCACCTGCAGGTCGTCCCGCACCATCTCGGCGCACAGGTCGCGGACCGAAGTCTCGTGGACCCAGCCCAGCTTCTCGCGCGCCTTGGTCGGATCGCCGATCAGCAGTTCGACTTCGGTGGGGCGGAAATAGCGCGGGTCCACTTCCACCAGGCACTTGCCGGTTTCCACGCAATAGCCGCGTTCGTCCACGCCTTCGCCTTCCCAGCGCAGCGTGATGCCCGCATCCGCGAACGCCCATTCGACAAAGGTGCGGACCGGCGTCGTCTCGCCCGTGGCGAGCACGTAGTCGTCGGGCTGTTCCTGCTGCAGCATCAGCCACATGCCGCGCACGTATTCGCGCGCGTGGCCCCAATCGCGGCGGGCATCGAGATTGCCCAGCCACAGCTTCTCCTGGCGCCCCAGCCGGATCGCCGCCGCCGCCCGCGTGATCTTGCGCGTCACGAAGGTCTCGCCGCGCAGCGGGCTCTCGTGGTTGAACAGGATGCCGTTCGAGGCGTGCATGCCATAGGCCTCGCGGTAATTGACCACGATCCAGTAGGCATAGAGCTTGGCCGCGGCATAGGGCGAGCGGGGATAGAACGGCGTCGTCTCCCGCTGCGGCACTTCCTGCACCAGGCCGTACAGCTCCGATGTCGATGCCTGATAGAAACGGGTGGTCTTTTCCATGCCCAGGATGCGAATCGCCTCCAGCAGGCGCAGCGTGCCGATACCATCGGCATTGGCCGTGTACTCGGGCGTTTCGAAACTCACCATGACATGGCTTTGCGCGGCCAGGTTGTAGATTTCGGTCGGCTGCGTTTCCTGGATGATCCGGATCAGGTTGGTGGAATCGGTCAGGTCGCCGTAGTGCAGGTGAAAACGCGAACCTTCCGCATGCGGGTCCTGGTAGATGCCCTCAATACGCCCCGTGTTGAACGAAGAAGAGCGGCGCTTGACGCCATGAACCACATACCCCTTGGAAAGCAGAAGCTCAGCGAGATAGGCCCCGTCCTGCCCCGTCACACCGGTTATTAATGCAACCTTTTCAGCCATTTTCACCGCTTACCAGACTAGCCAAAGAACAGCCAAAGCCTTCGCAGATGCACAATCCATTTGCAACCAGTTTCTCCTTCTGTCGCACGCTGGGACAATCCACCACGATTTCACACCATGTCACCGTAAAGAATTGGTATTTCGCTCAGTTCCGCGTCATTCTGAAAGAAGCACCGCGACCGGTTGCACGCTATGGAACGATAGCGACCGCCTGGAACGGAAGGGCTGAAGCGCGCACCATCGCGCGCTTTTTCCCGCGCAGCAATCAACGCTTCTCGCTTTAGCGAACAGGCGATGGAAAAGGTGGCCAGGGACGTACCCCCCCCGGCCACCCGGACCAGCTAAGCCGCGTAGGGCCTCGGCATCACGCCGGGCACCAGACTCATCTGATCGACGTAACACGCCTTGGTCCCGTCCGGCGTTGTGCCGCTGTCGATGAACAGGCGCAGGCTCAGGCCGGTGATGTCGTCGGGCAGCACGAACGGTTTCAGCACGATCCAGCCAAAGCCGTTGGTCTGCACGATGTTGGCGTCGGCGATCACCGCGTTCACGGTGCCCCCCAGCGATGCCGCCGTGGCCCGCAGGCACAGGCGGGCCAAGTTGGTGCTGGAGCCGCCCGTGTCGCGCCACACCCGCGCGCAAGCGGTCACCGGCTTGCCCAGCAGGTACTGGCGGAACTTCGTGGCATCCACCACCTGGTCGATCCACGTCTGCGCCGCGCCGCTGGCCACGCCTTTCAGCGAGAACGGCTTGCGCGGATTGGCGTAGGTCGTCGTGTCCTTGCTGAAGGCGATCGTCCCGCTCGACGTGAAGCTGTCCGGCGCGGCCGCCGTGTTGGTCCACGTCTGGAAATCGCCATTGACGATCATCTGCTGGTCCGCCGGCAGCAGCAGCGAGGGCGAGCGCGCGATGCCGGCACCCGGCGAACTGGCGTCCCACCACGCATTCAGCATCGCCACGTAGAGCGCGCAGCCGGTATCGGTGCTCTCGTGGATGCCATCGCCGTTGTAGAGGCCATTCGGCTTCCCGGCGGCGAGGTAGGCCTGATAGACCGTATCGTCCACCGCGATGCCCCACGCGGCCGCATTGCGGAGCAGCGCCGGACGCCAGCTCGTCTCCCCATTGGTATTGGCCTGGAGCGGATGCTGCGTGGTCCACAGGATCGGCGTCATGGGATGGACGGTGCGGAACTGCTCGATCGCGGCCAGCATCTCGCCTTCGATATTGGTGAAGCTGGCCAGGTTGATGCCATGCCCGATGAACAGGGCGTCCGCCGGCACCGCCGCGATCGCGCGCAGGAAATAGGCGTGCAGGAAATAGCGCGGGATCGAGCCGGAAACGCTGGCCTGATAGATGTCGAGCCACAGCCCGTTGCCGGGATCGCGCAGGGTTTCGGCCAGCACGTATTTCTGGGTACTCAGGCTGTCATAGACATAGATGCGCACGCCATGCGTCGCCGGCAGGCGGCCGGACGCGATCAGGCTGTCCGCCCATTGCGCGGGATAGCGGCGCGGCGTACCGTCGGCGGGCACGCTGTTGCGCGTGGTGCTGTCGCCCCACACCAGGATCGTTGCGTTCTGCCCGGCCGCCAGCTTGCGCTTGACCGATGCCAGCCAGTTTGCAGCGAAACCGATGCCGGCGGCGGCGGCCCAGTCCCGTTTCGGCTTCGCGGCGGTCGCCACGCCCAGCGCCTTCAGCGCGAGCGCGGCGCTCATTGCGACACCCGATAGGTAACGGTGCCGGAAGCCAGGGCGATGTCGAGATACAACGTGGCTGCCGCTTCGGTTTCCACCCAGACCAGTTCATTGAGATTGCCGGACCAGATCAGCGGCGCACTGGCCAAAGTCGCTGGCAGCTTGGTCGTTCCCCCATCGACGGAGCGCAGCAGGCTGACCGTGCCGCTCCAGGCGCCCGACAGCGTAAGGACAATTTCCCGTCCCGGCTGGGGCGTGAATGCCGGGGTCGTCACCGATGCGTTCGCGGTTCCGGTCAAGGGAGCCGATGACGCCGCGTTATAGCGCGGACCGCCATCCACAGCCAGCACCACCTCCGCGTGCGTTCCATCGCCCATGTCGCGGAAGCGCTTGGCCGTGCCGGCCAGAATGCTCGTAATCACATCCACCATGTCAGTCCTCCATTGCGGGAAAACGCGCGAGGCGATGGCCCTTCTTCGTCCGCCCTGCGCGGCGTCGGTAAGCGCCACGCCGGTCGGAACGGCCACAACCCCATGTTCTCCTTATGTTCCAATGCATGTCGCAAAGGTTGTAGGACAGGAAAATTTTCCGGAACCTTGGCCAGTCCACCGCTGGCCGGGCGAAAATCAGGGATTGGGTACGATCATCCGCTTGCCGGCCGCCGCACCGCCGGTCTTGTCGCCCCCTGCGGCAGAGGCGGGCGCCCCGGCTGCCGCAGCGGAAGCGGAGGCGGAATCGGGTGTGGTCGCCTCCATCGAGAGCAACCAGCGCGCCGTGGGGCGAGTCGGCGTCGCGGGGGCCGAGTTGATGGATTCGCTGTTCGCCAGCAACGGCCGCCGCGCGGCGCTCACGACGCCGCCCTCATCCACCTGCGTCAGCGTTTCATCCAACGCCAGCGCCTGATCCTGTCCGGTAAAGACCGGCTCATTGCCGGCATAGGCCAGATTGAACGCGCCAGGCGAACCGAACGTGCCGGGCAACCGATAGAAGATATGCCGCCCGACGACGGATACTTTAAGCAACTTGGTGATCCACACCGGCACGACGTAATCCGCATGATAGTTCGTCGACCAGCCGACCGGAGTATAGACCGAGCCGGCCAGCGCCGCTGCGGCGATCTTGCGCGCGCGATCCCACAGCGCAGTGACCGGCTTGCGCACGAGCGAGCCGTCACACGTGAAGGAAAACTGGCACCCCGTCCGCCGCTCGTGCCCTTCATAGACGACACCGCAGACGGTCTTGGGATACAGCGGGTGCCGCACCCGGTTCAGAATGACCTGGGCCACCGCCCGCTGCCCATCCACAGGCTCCAGCGCCGCTTCATAATAGATCGCGGTCGTCAGGCATTCCACCGCTCGTTCCCAGTCGCTTGCCTGGCCGCTCACCAGCGAAAAGGTTCTGGCTGCGGGACTTTTCTCGGTCGTCAGCGGAATCGCCGCATTGCGGGCCACGGCATCCGTCGGCGAAATCTTTTCCAGCTTGTCCGGATCGACGGAAAGATCTTCCACACGGAAAGGGAGCGGCGCGTTTGGCAGCGCGACGCGTACCACGCTCGAACGCGCGTCACCTTTCCACCAGCCCGCCGGCGCCACGCGCCACAGCGTCAGTCCGCCCGCGACAACCAGCGCCAACACCGTCAGCCAGACAACTGCGCGCGGAACTGGGCGCGCCAGCGGACGGATCGGCCGGGGCGGGGGCACAACGCTTGCCGCAGGGTTGATGATCGCCTGATCGTTCACAGCGGCGGATTACCAGAACGGACCGGACCGCGCGATGCAATTTATCACGGTGTACCGCAATGCACCATCTTTCTGCCGCAACGCCGCCTCTTTCCGGACTGCGGTATTGTCGTCGCGCACGCCCCGTGCCACGGTACGGATGCTTACGTCTTGGCGATGCTGCGATTGTTCTCCGCCCACAACATATCGCTCGAACGTGACGCGGTGCAAAAAGGACGATATGCAGTAGCCATGGTCCACACGCCACCACCTGCCTCCGACGGAAACGGCTTTCGCCTGTTTTTCGACAGCGAACTGACCCGTCCCACGCCCTATGATGGAGACGGGGACTACATCGGCATGGCCCGTCCGCGGCTGGATCGCACGTTTCGGCTGATCGAGCGGTACATGCCGGGCGCACATGTCGCTGATATCGGCGCGTCTCCCTTCTACCTGCTGGATCGCGCGCTGGCCGCGGGGGCAAGGCAGGCTTCAGGCGTCTATTTCGCGCACGATGCCCACCCGCTGAAAGGGTGCGACCGCATCTATTCCCGCCACGGATCGATCGCCCTGCACCACAGCAACATCGAGGACGAGGATCTGCCCTTCGCCGACGATGATGTCGATGTGCTTACCGCATGCGAAATCCTGGAACATTGCGAATACTTCCCGCTGCGCTTCGCCAATGAGGTCCGGCGGGTGCTGAAACCGGGTGGATTGCTGTGCATCACCGTGCCCAACGTTGCATCGGTGGCGAACATCGGCAAACTGCTGCTCGGGCAGAACATCTACATGAAATACCGCGCCGATCCGACGGGTCGGCACAAGCACGAATACACCATGCGGCAATTGCGTGCCTTCGTCGATTTCCTGGGCATGGACATGGCCGGCGCGGGCGTACTGCCCTTCGTGACCTCGCATCGCGCACTGCCCCGGCTCGCCTATCGCGCGGTGGCGGCCACGCCGGTGCTGCGGCGCTATTCGCCGAAAATCTACGTCCTTGCGCGCCAGCCGCTCGACAAGGACCGAACACACCTGACAACACCGCCCCGCGCCCTCTTCGACGCGGTGGAATCAATCGAAGCATGACCCTTGCAATACAAATTCCACCCCACCTGTTTTCTGATAGCGCCTGCTTTCTGTTAGCTTGAAACCTTGCCCCTCCCTCAGATCGAGGACCGATTTGGTGAGCGCGTTCAATTCCGGGGAACTCAGCGACGCCATGCGCTCACTGCGCGGCTCGCTTGTCGTGGTCGCGCTGCTGAGCGGCGCTTTGAACGTGCTGCTGCTGGGCGGCTCGATCTACATGATGCTGATCTACGATTCGGTCCTGCCAAGCCGCAGCATACCCACGCTGGTCGGATTGCTGTTCATGGTGCTGGCGGTCTATGCGTTCCAGGGTCTGTTCGATGCCTTCCGGTCCCGCCTGCTGAACGACATCGCGATTTCCTTTGATCAGCGGATGACCGCGCGGGTTCAGGACGCCGCCTTCACTGCGCGCCTGCGCGGCCTGGGGGCAAGCGGCCTGCCATCGGGCGCGGTCCGCGATCTCGATACGATCCGCTCGTTCCTTTCCGGCAGCGGTCCCAGCGCTTTCATCGACGCGCCCTGGATCGTGTTCTTCCTGCTGGTGCTGGCCATTCTTCACATCTGGCTTGCCGTCACGGCCTTGATCGGCGCGTGCATCATGGGAGGACTTACCTACCTGACCTATCGCGCCAGCGCGGAACCCACTCAGCGCAGCGCGCAGACCATCGTCGCCCGTCAGGCCGCGAGCGAGGAGCGCTTCCGCCATGCGGAAACGATTCACGCGCTCGGCATGGAGCAGCGGCTGCGCCAACGCTGGGAGGCGGCCAACCGCGTGTTTCTCGCCGCGCAGGACCGGGTAACGAGGGCCACGAACCTTTATGGCGGCATCAGCCGGATTTTCCGCATCACGCTCCAGTCGCTCATCCTTACCGTCGGCGCGCTGCTGGTGATCGACGACAAGGCAAGCGGCGGCGTGATCTTCGCCAGTTCGATCCTCTCGGCCCGCGCGCTGGCGCCAGTCGACCAGGTCATCGCGCAATGGCGCGGTTTTGCCGCCGCCCGCGACAGCTGGAACAGGCTTTCCAGCCTGCTGGCGTCGCTCCCACCCACGCCGGTGGCAGAAACCGTGCTGCCCCGCCCCGCCGCCACGCTTTCGGTCGAAAACTGCGTCGTCGCGCCCCCGGGAACCCAGCAAATCACCGCGCAGGGCGCTTCGTTCACGCTGGAAGCGGGCGATGTGCTGGGCATCGTTGGCCCCAGCGGATCGGGCAAAAGCTCGATGGCCAAGGCACTGGTCGATGCCTGGCGACCGGTGCGCGGCGCGATCCGGCTCGATGGCGCCACCTTCGACCAGTATGACCCGCAGAGACTGGGCGAATACATAGGCTATCTGCCGCAGACAGTGGAATTGCTCAACGGGACCGTCGGCGAGAACATCGCCCGCTTCGATCCCGATCACGATTCGAACGCGATCGTGGAGGCGGCGATGATAGCGGGCGTACACGATCTCATCGTGTCGCTGCCCAAGGGATATGCAACGCCGGTCGGCGCGGACGGAGAGCAGCTTTCCGGCGGCCAGCGCCAGCGCATCGCGCTCGCCCGCGCACTTTATCGGAATCCCTTTCTCGTCGTGCTCGACGAACCGAACTCCAACCTCGATGCCGAAGGCGAAGCGGCTCTCGACGCCGCCATCCGCGCAATCCAGGACCGTCGCGGAATCGTGGTCGTGGTTGCCCATCGCGGCATGGCGATCAACCGCGTCAACAAGGTGCTCTACATGGTGGGCGGGCACGCCAGGATGTTTGGCCCGCGTGACGCCGTGCTGGCAAAAATCGCCCCGCTCATTCCCGCTCCGCCGGGCGGGATCGCAGGGGAGCCGGTGGCATGAACGAGCAATTGGCGCTTTCCGTGGATGTGCCCCCTCCCTCGCCTTCCGACCCGCTGGGCGTGGAAGAACGCCTTGTCCGCACGCGGCGCCTGGCCTTCATGGGGTTGGGCGCATTCCTGCTGGTGCTGGTGCTGGCGGCGAGTGTCATTCAGGTCGGCGGTGCCGTGGTCGGACAGGGCCAGTTGGGTGTCGAAAGCCGCGTCAAGCAGATCGCCCATCCCGCAGGAGGGGTCATCAAAGCCATCTTCGTTCACGATGGGCAAAAGGTGGCGAAGGGCCAGATGCTGATCCAGCTGGAAGACAATGTGACCGGCCTCAACGCCAGCCTTTCCGTTCAGACGGTGGATCAGTTGCTGGCGCAGCGGGCACGGCTGATGGCGGAGCGCGAAAATGCGCCCGCGATCGCCTTCCCGCCGGAGCTGACTCGCAACGCAAGTTCATCCGCCGCGGCAGCCATGGCATCGGAGCAACGCCTGTTCAACCTTCGGCGCAGCGAACGCGCCAGCCTGCGCGGCCAGCTTGCCCAGCGTGTCGTGCAGCTTGAACAACAGATCGACAGCTACCGCGCCCAGATCGGCGCGCTGCAGCAGCAGAAAGTCCTGATCGAACCCGAGCGGGAGGGCGTCCGGGATCTTTGGAAGAAGGGACTGGTCACCATCAACCGGCTCAACCAGTTGGAACGGGCCGCCGTGGACATGGACGGATCGATCGCCTCGCTGCAAGCCAATATCGCCCAGACGCGCGCGCGCATCACCGAAACCCGCCAGCAGATCATCTCGATCGACCAGAACGCGCGATCCGAAGCCGGCACCGAACTGGCCCAGGTAATGACCACGCTCAACGAGCAGCAGGTCAAGAGCGCTTCCGCTTCGGACCAGTTCAGCCGGACGGAAATCCGGGCGCCCTATTCAGGCACGGTCGACAAGCTGGCTTTCGCCACCGTGGGTGGCGTGATCCAGCCGGCGCAGAAAATCATGGAAATCGTGCCCGAGAACGAGCGTCTGCTGGTGGAAGCGGCGATGAACCCCGCCGACATCAACCGCCTTCGCTATGGGCAGAAGGCACGGGTCCGGCTTTCCGCGTTCAGCGCGCCGACGACGCCGGAAATCCCCGGCACCGTGGTTTTCGTTTCGCCGGAACGGACTTCCGATCCCAACACCGGCGCCAGCTTCTATCGCGTACACGTCCTGATGGATCAGGCGGTGATCGCGCACGAGCGGCTGGATCTGAAGCCGGGGATGCCAGCCGAGGTGTTCGTCAGCGCCGGCGAACGCTCGCTGCTGTCCTATGTCCTCAAGCCTCTACGCGATCAGTTCGCTCGCGCTTTCAGGGACTAGGCCGTGAATGAAGGCGCAGCAGCCCGCGCGGCGCGGTGGGCTACTTGCGCGGAAAGCATCTGTCCTTCGCGCAGTCTCCGGGCGCGCCGGTTCCACGACCATCGGCGCAAATGGCTGGTCGCGACCAGCACCGATGGCCACAGCATCGTCAGCAGCACGTCCCGCAGGGTATCGCCACCCCGCCACGATCCGTAGAACAGCCGATCGCAGACTTCGTTGAACGCCTCGAAGAAGAACACGCACAGCAAGGCGGGAACCGATCCCCGACGCGTTCCCCAGACAAGCTGGAACAGCACGTAGATCGCAAGCCCGGCGTGAACATGCATCAGGGCATGGCTCTGCCCCATGGCGGCCACAAGCGCCTCTTTCAGCTCATGGTACTGTGAAAAGAAGTCCATATCGCCAGCCTAGCGCGAAATACCTTCGGTTTGGTTAGCGCCGGAACCGCCGCCGTTCCGGGTTATGCGGTATGCTGTTGATCGGCTTCGGGACATAAGTCATCGTTGCAATGCAGCATCAGGGGCGGTAGATGGCCAACCTGCAGATTTCGGCAAGTACAGTCCGAATGAAACATCTTAACGGCCTTGTAACGCGGGGACATTTTCAAACATGCGCATAACGATGATCGGCTCTGGCTATGTGGGTCTGGTTTCCGGCGCCTGTTTCGCCGACTTCGGCCACGACGTCGTTTGCGTCGACAAGGACATCGCCAAGATCGAGGCGCTGCGCAACGGCGAGATTCCGATCTTCGAGCCCGGCCTTGACCAGCTTGTCGCCAGCAATGTCCGCGCCGGGCGGCTGTCCTTCACCACCGACCTTGTCGATGCGACGCGCGATTCCGACGCCGTGTTCATCGCCGTCGGCACCCCGTCGCGCCGTGGCGATGGCCATGCGGACTTGTCCTACGTCTATGCCGCCGCAGAGGAAGTGGCCCACGCCCTGAACGGCTTTACCGTTGTGGTCGACAAGTCGACCGTGCCGGTGGGCACCGGAGACGAGGTCGAACGGATCATCCGTGAAGCCAATCCCAATGCGGACTTCGCCGTGGTCTCCAATCCGGAATTCCTGCGCGAAGGTGCGGCGATCAGCGATTTCAAGCGCCCGGACCGCGTGGTGATCGGCGGCGATGATGCGCGCGCGCTGGAAGTGATGCGGGAAATCTACCGGCCGCTGGCCATCGGCCGATCGCCGGTGATCGAGATGAGCCGGCGCGGCGCAGAGCTGACCAAATACGCGGGCAATGCATTTCTCGCCACCAAGATCACCTTCATCAACGAAATCGCCGATTTGTGCGAAAAGGTTGGCGCGGACGTGCAGGATGTGGCGCGCGGAATTGGGCTGGATAACCGTATCGGTTCCAAGTTCCTGCACGCCGGGCCTGGATACGGCGGCAGTTGCTTCCCCAAGGACACCCTGGCCCTTCTCAAGACCGCGCAGGATTTCGAAGCACCGCAACGCATCGTTGAAGCGGTGGTGGCGGTCAACGACAATCGCAAGCGCGCAATGGGCCGCAAGGTGGTCCACGCGCTTGGCGGCGATGCCCGCGGCAAGACGGTTGCGATCCTGGGCCTGACATTCAAGCCCAATACCGATGACATGCGCGATTCCCCGGCCATCGCCATCATCCAGAGCCTGCAGGATGCGGGCGCGCATGTTTGCGCTCATGATCCCGAAGGCACCGAGCAGGCGAAGAAAGTGCTGAACAACATCAGCTATTTCGACGGACCTTACGACACGATGGAAAATGCCGATGCGCTGGTGATCGTGACCGAATGGGACGCTTTCCGAGCGCTCGACCTGGCACGCGCCAGGGAGTTGCTGAAGGCTCCTGTCCTCGTCGATCTGCGGAACATCTACGCCCGCGAGGCGGCGGAAGCGGCCGGCTTCACCTACTACGGAATCGGCCGCTGACCCCGGCGCGAGGGGAACCGCCCCTCGCGCGGGCCTTGCTCGATTCTCTTGTCGCAAATGCGAGATGACCGGCGTGGTGGTCGTTTTCCGCCTTTGCGTTGCCGTTGCCACCACTTCGGATTTTTGCCGAATGTTGCAAGCGAGACCGATTTTGCGATGCAAAATCGCGATTCCGCACAACAGCAAAAAACCCTTGGCATTTTACAAACAGGGTGCGGTATTGGGTTGTAACGGTACTATTTTGAGACAAATGTAAAACCGTCGGAGTATGACGCAGCGCATTACTGCTATAGTCTCAGCATGGCATGAAGCGCACGTCGCAGTTAAGATTGTAACCGCTGCCGGGGGTAAAAATGGAGGAAGTGCAAGCCTGGCACGTGATGCCGTCTGCCGAATCGAGCAGTCACCGATCATCCTCCAAAGCCATGTTGCGCCTGCGCATGTATCTGATGATGTTGCTGGGCGACATCATCGCCATTTCGGCGGGCTTCCTGCTCGCCAGCAACCTGCACATCTTTCACGAAGACAACGGGCAGGGTCTCGATCAGATGGCCCTTCTCGTTCCGCTTTTCGTCCCGATCGCGTTGCTGATGCGTGCTTACTCCCCGGCGATCATGCACGAACGCTGGACCAGCATCGGTCGCGCCACCAATGCATTCGCGATGTCCACCGCGGTGATCATGCTGGTCGCCTTTTTCCTCAAGGCCAGCGAGGGCTGGTCGCGCTCCACGTTCGTCGCCGGCGTACTGCTCTCGGGCCTGTTCATCGCCGTCCTGCGCTATCTGTTCGTGCGCCATTCAAGCGCGCTGGTAGGTGGCGAGCCTTATGAAGTCGTGGTTGTCTATGACGGGGTTCCCGCCCCTGCGGTTTCCTCGGCCAGTTGCACGATCCTTGTGGAATCCGGCGAAGTATTCAATCCTTCCCGGCTGAGCCCGGCCACGTATGATCGCTTCGCCGAAGTCATTCAGTACGCCGATCGCGTGGTCGTCCAGTGCCCGCCCGAACGCCGCCAGATATGGGCGCTAACGCTCAAGGGCGCCAACGTGCAGGGCGAAGTCATCGCGCCGGAAATGACCGAACTGTCACCGATCGGCGTGGCGCGGCAGGACGGCACGCCCACGCTGATCGTTTCACGTGGGCCGCTGGGCCTGAAGGATCGTATCATCAAGCGGCTGTTCGACATTGCCGTGGCAGGATCCGTGCTGTTCCTTCTGGCGCCTTTGCTGGTGATCGTCGCCCTGGTGATCTACCTGCAGGATCGGGGACCGGTGTTCTTCGTGCAGACGCGCGTCGGCCGCTCGAACCGGCTGTTCCACATCCTCAAGTTCCGGAGCATGTATGTCGGTCGCTCGGATGCCGTCGGCAGCCGCTCCGCCAGCCGGGATGACGATCGCATCACCCCGTTCGGCCGCTTCATTCGCGCCACCAGCATTGACGAGATGCCACAGCTCATCAACGTGCTGAAAGGCGATATGAGCATCGTCGGCCCGCGTCCGCATGCCTTGGGCTCAACCGCTGAAAACCTGCTGTTCTGGCACATCGACGAACGCTACTGGCACCGTCACGCGATCAAGCCGGGCCTGACCGGACTGGCCCAGGTGCGCGGCTATCGCGGCGCCACGCACCGCAAGTCAGATCTCGTAAATCGCCTTCAGTCCGATCTCGAATACCTCGATAAGTGGACAATCTGGCGCGATGTGCTGATCCTGATCCGCACGTTCGGCGTGGTGTTGCACAAGAACGCTTACTGATACTGGCGACAGGTAAGCGGAAGCCCCTGACCTGCGGCGCATAGGCTTCCGCTTTTCACCCCGGCGAAGGTATCCGCGTTATCGGAACGCAATCACGTGGCGAATTCAGAAGGCCAGCGGTATCGTCAGCGCCAGAAACACGCTGCCCCAGAAGGCGGCGCCCAGTCCCAGTCCGTCCACCATGGTAACGATAGCGCGTTCATCGACACCATCGCTGCAGAAATACGTTGCGCTTCCAGTACGACCCATCGTTTGGCTCCCACTCCAAAACATTTACTGGTTTTTCTTATTATTGTCTCAATCTGGGGCAAAGTTCGGCGATTTGCAAGAGTCCCGCGGCGGTCATGACCGGCACGCCAGCGCACGCGGCGGTGCCTCCCGTCCGGCAAGCGCGCCGCAACGCAGCATTTCATGCGCAGGAATGAGCCGAAATTCCACTTCCGGTGCGGTCGGGATGACTTGTTGTTCTATTCGCACCGCAACCTGGCGCGCCGGCAGTCAGGTGCGAAACGGCCGGGAATTACATTCCGGCGGTGATGATTTCGCGGTCTTCCCCGTCAAGCACCAGCGCCGTCAGCGTTCCGGTCCTGTATGCGCCGGTATCGATACCGATTCGATTGTCCGCCCAATCAACCGACGCGGTGATGCTGTGCCCGTGCACGACCACCACGCCATGATCGGTGGCATCATCCAGAAATCCCTCGCGAATCCACAGCAGGTCGTTGCGGCCTTGCCGCGCCAGCGGCACGCCGGGGCGAATACCCGCATGACAGAAGAAGTAATCGCCCGACCGCGCTGACAGCGGCAGACGCCCCATCCATTCCATCAAATGCGCGGGAATGCGCTCGCGCATGGCGGCAATGGTATCTGCCGGGTCGGCATCCGCCTCTGGCACGGCAAGGCCATAGCTGCGGAGCGTCTCATCCCCGCCGGAACGTATCCAGGGCCGCAAGACACGACCGTCGCCGCCATAGACGGCCATCATCATGTCTTCGTGGTTGCCCTGAAGCACGACCACGTTTCCGGTCGTCTTCTGCAGATTGTACACATGCTCGACAACCGGCGCGGAATCCGGCCCCCGATCCACCAGATCGCCGACCAGTACCAGATGGCATCGCTTGCCCGATGCACCACGCTGATGCGCGCTGACCCGGTCCAGCAGCTCGGTCAGCAAATCGAGACGGCCGTGGACGTCACCGATCGCATAGACGCGGTCACCCTTGGCCGTTGCCGGAAGCCTGGGGCGGCGGCGAAAGAGAAATCCCATGCTGTCTGCCTCTCTTTCTGCCCGCGGAATTGCCTGTTCGCTGTCCACCACACCGCCAGGGCTGTCAAGCACGGTGCGGAGGCCGGACAACCGCCTACGACCAGTGACGAGACTCTCCCGCCGTGCCGGCAACTTCTTGGCGCATCACCCTTTCTATGCCATGAATCCGAGCAGGCCGGTCCGTTCCGGAAGGGGGAATTGTGATCGAGACATCGTCGAGCCGCTGGCAGGATGATCTGGTTTGTCCACGCTGCCGCACCAGCTTGCGCCATACGCCCGATGGCGGCTTGCAATGCGGCAACTGCGCGCTCGCAAGCGTGCCATTCCCGGTGGTGGGCGGCAAGCCGGTGCTGGTCGATTTCTCCAACAGTATTCTTGATCGGGACGCGGTACTCGCCAGCGCCGCCGCCAGTCCGATCCGGCGGGGCGGATGGCGCGCCCTGCTGACCCGTGCGGTGAACGGTACTAATCGCATCGCGCCCCGCATCGCGCAGGCAATGCTGGCAAGGCTGGCGATGCCGGGCACGCATCGCGCCCGCGTACTGGTGGTGGGCGGCGGCGCGATTGGCGCGGGGGCGGAGGCACTCTACGCAGCGGCAGACATCGATCTGATCGGCTTTGACATCTATGCCTCGCAAACAACCGATTTTGTGGCCGATGCTCACGCAATTCCGTTCGCCGATGGCAGCATCGACGCCGTATGGATACAGGCCGTGCTTGAACACGTCGCCGATCCCGGGCGGGTCGTGGCGGAGATCGTCCGCGTTCTGCGGCCCGGCGGGCTGGTCTTCGCCGATACGCCGTTCCTCTGGCCGGTGCACGAGCAAGCCTATGATTTTACGCGCTGGTCGCCCAGCGGCCATCGCTGGCTGTTCCGCGATTTTGCAGTGATTGCGGCCGGGACGTCCTCCGGACCCGGCACCGCCAGCCTTCTCGCCCTGCGCTATCTCGCGGCTGCGCTCACACGCAGCAACAAGTTGGGGCAATTGCTGACGCTTCCGCTCGTCTGGCTCCGCCTGCTCGACCGGTGGTGCGCGCCGCGCCGCAGCCTGGACGCGGCGGCGGGACTGTTCTTCTTCGGTTGCAAGACCGACCGGCCACTCGATCTCAAGGGGCTGGTACGGTTCTACGACGAGCAACTGCCGCTGGAAGCCGCCGCCCGCAGCGGCAACATCGCACAGACCAAGGTGGAAGGTACGGCTTCAACGCCGCCAGGATAGATCAGGGTGTGGCCGGCGCGGGAACCGTCGATGCAGGCGGTGGCGACGAAGGAGAGGCCGGCGACGGACGCGGCGGGGGCAATGATGCCGGTGCGGCGGGTGGCGGCACCAGCTTCAAGCCTGGCAATCCGTCCACCTTGGCATTCTCATCAAGCCCCACGACGCACTTGTAACCTTCCTTCAGCGCGATGGCGACGCCCGAAGCGGCAAGCCCCGCGCGACTGTCCGGATGCGCTGCCACGTAATCGACGAACTTGCGCCGCAACTCGCTCTGCGAAATCGTGCCAGGCACGCAAAACTCGCGCTCGCCCAACCAGATTTCATAGGCGCGCATCGTATCGTAGACCGCCGTGACATAGGCGAAGCAATAGGTGATGCCGGTCGGCGCGCTGTCATTGCAGCGATCCGCGAGTTCGCCCGCCGTGAGGAAACCCAGGCGTCCCGTACCGGCGGCCGCAAGCAGGGTTAGCGAAGCGATCAAGGACACCGGGTGCTCCATTCATGCCGGATGCGGGAAATCCAGACGCCTGGCCGCCGTGGCCATCCCATCGCCCCTGGCGCGGCTACCGTCAAGCTGCTCTGATGAGCGAATCCGTCGTAATGATGCCCCGCTGCGTCCCTTCCAGATAGACCGCGGAAAGGATGCCCGTGCGATAGGCGCCGGTATCGATGCCGATCCGGTTGTGCCGTACCTCGGGTTCGGTATGAACGCTGTGACCGTGCACGATCACCGCACCGTGATCGCCGAGATCGGACAGAAATTCTCCCCTGATCCAGAGGAGGTCGGTGGCAGTCTGGCGGTTGAGCGCCACGCCGGGCCGCACGCCCGCATGGCAGAAAAAGTAATCGCCTGACCGCGCGCGCAACGGCAAGGCGCGCAGCCAGTCGATCCAGGGACGCGGAAAGGAACGATTGAGCATCGCGGTATAGCCCGCGATGTCCACATCCTCATCCGGATCAGGCGGCGTTATGCCAAAGCTCTGCAGAGTCTGCTTCCCCCCCACGCGCATCCACGCCTTCAGCATGCCCGGCTCGCCATCGAGCGCCCGCAGCATCAGTTGTTCGTGGTTGCCCTGCAGCACCAGGACCTGATCGGTCTCGCGCGTCAGATCATACAGAAAGCCCAGCACCTTGGCCGAATCCGGCCCGCGATCGATCAGGTCGCCCAGCAGCAGCATGTGCTGCGACCGCGCGGCGGGCAGCCCCGCATCGTGTTCGTCCAGCCGCGCCAGCAGGGCAACCAGCAGTTCATAGCAGCCATGCACGTCGCCGATCGCGTAGATGCGTTCCCCACGATCCGTCGCCGGGCGGGCGCGCTGCCCTGCCGTCACGCTTGCCATCGTCTGATCTTCCGCTTCGCCAAGCCTATCTCCAGATACCAGTTTCCAGTGGTGACGCTGGTTTAGCGCCATCAACCCAAACCGCATATTAACCGCCGGGTTTCATGCGCTGTCAACCGACGGCGCGCCCGCTCCGCCAGCCTGCGCGGAAGCGCGGTTCCGCCAACCGGCTAGGGTCCTGACCCTAGATAAGAACGAAATCGTGCGCGGCCAGCGTGGCGGTGTTCTCGAAGTGTGCGAACAGCACGGCAGCCTGCGCCCCACTACCGTCCGCGTCATAGTAGAGATCGCCGCTGGCCTTGTCGTACAGCAGATGCTGATCCGGCGTCATCGCCTGCTTGCCGATCACGAAAGCGCCTTCGGCCAGCGCACCGCCATGGCCCAATGCCGAAAAGATCCCGCTGTCCAGCACCAGCTTGTCGGTTCCGCTCTTGAACGAACGGATGGTGTCCACGTCGCCATGGCCGATTGCCGTATCGAAGTAGATCGTGTCCACTCCACTACCGCAGCGGATGGTATCCGATCCGCTACCGCCGTGAAACTCCGTGGCGTAAGTCGCGCCGGTGAGAACATCGTTCCCGGCGGTTCCGGTTAGCTTGGCGGACAATGCGTTCCATTTGGCATCGAGATCAATCGTCTTGACGATATTGCCGGGGTCTATCCGATCGACATGGATACCGGTCAGCACACCGTTCGCGGAATAGGCATAGGTGGTCACCGCCGAATTGGCGACTTTCACCATGTCCCACGACAGGAGCTTGAAGGCACCGTCGTAATGCTGGGTAATCGTTGATCCGTCCGATTGAACGATGGTCTTGTCCGCGCCGACAAGGTTGAAGGCGGCGTCGAAGTGCTGGGTGACCCCCAGTCCGGCCATCACCTTGTCCGCCCCGGTCAGAACGAAATTGGCATCAAAGTGCTGGGTAACCACGCCATCCGACTGGACGATGGTCTTTTCCGCGCGGACGAGCGCATCCGCGGCGTTATAGAACTGCGTCACCGTGCTGCCGTCAGCCTGAATCACGCTGTGCTTCGTCAAGAGCTTCGCCCCGGACGCGTCGTACTCCGACGTCCAGATGGAGCCGACGGTGGAATAGTCCGAGACCGTGCTGCCCAGCGTCTTTCCGGCGCCGTCCTGATGCACAGTGGTAATCGCGCTATCCGCCTTGGTCGACGTGTCTACCGCAACGGCCTTGCCGGCCGCATCGAAGGTGGTGACCACCACATGACCATCCGCTTGATGCACGGTCTTCTTGGTCAGCACGTTGCCATAGGCATCGCGTTCTGTCGTCGTGCCATCCACGGTGGTGGTGGCCCATGCGGCCTCAAGCGCCTTGTTGGGCGCGCCGATCGTGGAAACCGTGGTGCCTTCGCCCGTCACCACCTTGGTCGTCTGCGATCCATCCGCGTTCTGCGTCGTCAGCGACAGATCGAGATTCTTGACGACCAGCCGGCCCGTGCCCGAGACGACTTCGGCCCCCAGTTCGACCGATCCGACATATTCATCCGCCGAAACGATGTGCAGCGCCTGCAATGCCTTCAGGACCGCGGCCACATCGACCGTGGCGGTGGGCAGATCCTTGTCGAACACAACCGCGGTATAGGTGTCCTTGTGATAGATCGTGGCGGTTTGGCCGTCGGGCGATACATACGTGCCGATGGCGGCGCCATAAGCCTCGAATGCTCCCTTGTGCACCCAGATCATCACTTCGTTGGTGATCGTGCTGGCGTTGCCACCGGGCTTGCTCGTCAACCAGATGTCGTAGGCGACGTTGAAGCCGGCGAGGTTGCCCGTATAGGCGAGATCCTGTTTGGCCGTGAACGCGGTGATGTCTCCCACACGCGCGGGAAAGACGTGCTCGGTATCCGTCGGATTCACGCCGGCCGGGTTCAGCGGACTAATGCCGAAGATGAGTTCCGGGAACGCCAGGATCGTGGGCGTCAGGCTGGTGGAAAGCGGTGCCGACCAGGAAAAGGTTGCCCCATCGGTCACATTGCCGGGCGAGAACTGGGTCGTGACCATCACGTCCTTGCCCCAGGCCAGGCCGCTGATGTTCCAGGTGTTGTTCAGCGCATACCAGCCGTTGAAATTCCAGCCGGCGCCGGGCCGGTCGATCACGATGGCACCGTCGGCCGCCGAAACTGGCGCAAGCGGCAGATCGAAATCGGCCGCCGTCAGGCTCGACAGCGCCACACCACGCAAGACAAGGGTTTCAGAGGATGACAACGTGACCTTGACATCCCCGCCGACCTGCTTCGAGCGGGCCAGCAGGTCATCGAACGACGTGATCGCATAGCCATCGAGATCGACCACATCCCATCCCGGCTGGAAGTTGACGATCGCGTCGGAACCATTCCCGGCGGCAACGCGGAACACGTCCGCACCCTTTCCGCCGACCAACACGTCGTTCCCGCCCAGGCCGTTGAGCGTGGCGCCCGTGTTGCCCGCGACGATCAGGTTGTCGAGATTGTTGCCCGTTCCCCAGTTCGATCCCGCCGAAACGAGGTACAGGTTTTCGACATTGCCGGGCAGCGCCATGCCACCCCAGAAGCGGACGTAGATCGAATCCACCCCGCCGCCGGCATTTTCGCGTACCGTCGAAGCCGCGTCCCACAGGTTGTAGACGTCATCTCCGGCACCGCCGACGAGCGTATCGCCCGCTATGCTGTGGAAGATATCGTTACCTGCGGTGCCGTTGCGAACCCCGCCTGCCGATCCCGTAATCGTCCAGTTAGTAGTCTTGCCGGATTCCGGCATGACTTTTCCGATGGCATTGTAATACATCGCTTGCGCCCCGACCAAGTTGGGTCGACTTATGGGGCAAGCGAATTGCGCTTAAGTTAGACGCAAAGGTAAACTGCGCATTATATATTTGCCGATGATAGTGCGGCCAGGCCCTCAAAGCAGGCTTCACCGGCAAGCCCACGCCGCGGACTTTCAGCCTTGGGCGCGTCCCGCTCCCGTCACCCGGAAGTGAGGCGATCGACCGGATGCCCAAGCGAGCAGCGGCCGCTCCACAAGGCGATGCACGATGATCCCGGCAACGATCGCGCCCCCGACGAACACGAAGTACAGCCCGGCAAGTGGCACATGCGCCGCCAATGGGCGGGCGAGCCGAAACAGAATCAGCAACACGGGGTTGTGCACGAGATAGATCGAGAACGACGCGTCGCCCAGGGCTTCGGCAGCGCGCGACAGAATCGTATCTTCATGGGGAGCGACCAGCGCCAGCCACACGAGCGGCGCCGCCAGCGCAGTCCACGCCGCGGCCCGCCAAAGCCCGGAGGGGATGGCGGTCGCTTCCACCACGACATCGGCCGCGATCACGGCGAAGGCCGCGACCAGCAGGCCCGCCCACGCCCGCGCACGCAGGATCGGCGCCGAGCGCAGATAGAGGATGCCCAACAGGAAGCCGGCAGCGAACTGGAAGTTCGCACCAACTTCGCTGCCCATGAGCAGGACTTTCAGGAACTCTGCGGCAAGCGGTCTGTCCGCCAGCGCGGACAACAACCCGGCCTGGGACAGCGCGGCATAAACCAGCGGCGCCGCAAACCAGGCATAAAGCAGCCAGATCCGGCGCCTTGTTCCCAGCAAAGCCACCGCGAACAGGGCATAGAAGATCAGTTCGTGGCGCAGGGACCACAGCACATTGGGCTTCAGTTCCCCGACGGGCGACAGAACCAGTGCCCTCAGCATTGGCCCCCATTCGACCTGATGTGTTCCGGCATAGCTCAGGAGATTGTAGCCAAGGGTGCACAGCCACATGAACGGCACGATCCGCACGAAACGCCGCCAGGCGAACGTGCCCGTGGACACACGGGCGTCACCCTGCCCGTTCAGCGAAACAAAAACGATAATGAAGCCGCTGATGACGAAGAAGATCGAGACGCCGAAGGCCCCGGTGTCGAGGATGGGGAACGGACTGAGGCCGAAAAATTCGCCATGTCCCATCATGGTGTTCGCGTGCGACACCACGACCATCGACGCCGCAAGCCCCCGCAACAACTGGATGCCAACGAGGCGATGCCCCGAACCAGCCTGACCGCTCACCCGACCGCCTTTCCGATGTCGTCCGGCCTTGCCGGCCTCGTCCCCGTCGTCGGCACTTTCACTCTCCTGAATCTGCCGGACGGTGTCGGGATCGTTGCCGCGCAGCAACGCCAGTGCAACATATTTCCCTGGGAGTCCGTCCTGAAACAAGACATCCCGCGATGCAACACATGGATAGTCATTGTGATCAACGTCATACTGTTCTATACTGCGAATGCGTAATATGTGACCCTGACATGAGGAAGACCGGACCGGGCATGATGAAAGTTGTTGCTTTCCTTCGCATCCTGATCAGCGCAGTTCTGCTTTGCACGGTGACCGCCTGCGCGGGCGCGCCAGCACAGGTCGTTTCCTCTGGCGATCGCTATGTCGCGAACGCGAACACGGATACCATCGAGGATTACAAGCTTGGCGCGGGCGACAAGATTCGGGTCACGGTCTTCAACGAACCAACGCTTTCCGGGGAATTCGCGGTCGGATCATCCGGCAACCTTTCCCTGCCGCTGATCGGTGACGTGCAAGGCACGGGCCGGACGCCGCAGGAAGTGGCCCTTGCCGTGCAAACGAAGCTGGCCGATGGCTATCTGCGCGATCCGAAGGTCAGCGTCGAGGTTATCAATTTCCGGCCCTTCTTCATTCTCGGGGAAGTCAAGGCGCCTGGCCAGTATCCCTATTCCGCAGGCCTGACGGTTCCCAACGCCGTCGCCACCGCGCAGGGCTTCACCCCGCGCGCAGCGCGCGGCATCGTCTATATCAGGCGGGCAGGCACCACCGAGGAAGTGGCGTTTCAAGTCAGTCCTGATCTTCGAGTTTTGCCGGGCGATACCATTCGCATCGGCGAGCGTTATTTCTAACCGTTTTCTTCTGAATCGTTTTCTGCAGCACTCTTGAGTTGATAAAGTCGCACTGAGGGTCCCAGGCTGCATGACTTCTACAGGGGGTTGTAAAATGCTGGGAAAAAATCGAGGAACCCGCCTGCTGGCGGCGGGATTGGCAACGGTATCGCTTCTGGCCATCGTGCCGGATTTCGCCATGGGCCAGAACGGAAGTGGCGCGCCGCAAAGCACCGAGACCTGCGCGCTGAGCGGCCCCGTGCTGTCCGAGTTCGCCAAGCTTCCGGCCAACGCGACGCTGGAGGACTACGAAGGCGCCACCCTGTTCGCGGTGAGCCAGGTATCCTGTTCCAACGAGGCGGCCATTGCCGCCCTTGAAAGCCTTGCCGGCACGCCGTCGCTTTCCGCGGTGCAGCGGCAAGCCATCCTCAACGTCGCGGAAGCGCTCAAGCGCCGCACCCTGCGGCGAGGCACCGGGGCGATCAATGGCGGTGGCGATGGCTTTGGCAACAGCGCATTCGGCTCGCCCGTGGTCGGCGTTGGCGGCGGTTCTTCGAACTACACGTCGTAAGGCCACGCGCCCGCGCCGCGAAGGCCGCGCATTGAAGGATTAACTCTGCTGCCTGCGACCGGATCGTCCGCCTGGGTGGAGGTTTCGCGAACTGGGGAAACTATAAAGTGAAACGGTTCAACATCATCGGTTCGTTCACGCTGGCGCTCGTCGCCACGGCCGTGGCGACCTCGGCTCACGCCCAATCGGCGAGCGGTTCCGTCCTGATCGATACCGCGATACCGCCGGATTTCGACAAGGGCCGCAACGTTAGCGTACAGGAAAAGGCTCGCCCGGATTACGATCCGCTGGGCATCAACGTTGGCTCCTTGAACGTTTTCCCCTCGCTGAGCACCTATGCCGGACTCACCGACAACGTCCTGCTTTCCGGCAGCAACCGCGATACCGATGGCTTCGCCGGCATCAGCCCTGCGCTGCGCGTCGAATCCGACTGGAACCGCCACCAGCTGCGCGCGCGCGCGCGTGGCGATTTCCAGCGCTTTTTCAGCACGCCGCGCCGCAACCAGAACAACTGGGATCTTGGCGTGCTCAGCCGGCTGGATGTACGTTCAGACATCGCCGTCACCCCGGAATTCCAGATCGGCCGCATCTATGAAACGCCATTCTCGGGCGGCATTCAGAGCGATTTTACGGTCCTTTCAAGCTACTTGCGCACCTATGCCGCCTTGCGGGGCAGCTATCAGGCCGGCCAGGCGCGCACGACGCTGGCCTTCGACTGGACCAATCTCGATTTCAGCACGATCAACGTGGGCAACGGCACGATCCGCAGCCAGCGGGACCGCAATCGCGAGGCATGGCGCGTCACCGGGCAGGTCGAGTACGCGCTTACCCCAAGCGCCACTGTCTTCGGCCAGTTGGGTTACGAACGCGTCGATTATGACAATCTGCTGCTCAGTGGCGATCCCAACCGGTCATCGGATGCGGTCCGCTTCCTCGCGGGGATGAATCTCGATCTGGCGGGCCTGCTGCGCGGTTCGATCGGCGTGGGCTACACGCACCGCAAATATGATACCCCCTCGCTCTATCCCACGCTCGATGGCTTCGCGGCGCAGGTCCGGCTGGAATACTTCCCGTCCGAACTCACCACGCTTTCGCTGTCCGCAAGCCGCACGATCGAGGATTCGAACATTCTGGGCACGACCGGCTATTTCGACAACCGGATACGAGCACAGATCGATCATGAGATGCTGCGCAATCTTATCTTAAGCGGTTCGGTGGACTATTCGCACCAGAACTATGTCGGAACGAACCTGAAGAATGATGTCGTCGGAGTTCGCGGGCAGGCTCGCTATCTGGCGAATCGCAGGCTGAATCTGAATTCGACGATTTCCTACACCAGCCGCAACCGCAACGGGGCGGGGTTGGGTTCCGATTTCGACGAGTTCCGCGTCCTGTTCGGCGCAACGCTGCAATACTGATCTTGGTGCACCGCGGAAATCAATGTTATAGTGCACCGCACAATCGTCTGAGGAATCCATAGAGACATGGAAGTTACGCATCAAAACGAAGCACCAGCGGGACGCTTCTCGGACTTTGTGCAAAGCGCTCAGGACACCTTGCGGCGGCGGTGGCTGACGCTGGTTATCGTAACCGTGGCCATCACTGTCGCAGGTGTTGCCGGGATTTCCCTGATCACGCCGCGCTATACTGCGGCCGCGCTGATCCGCATCGACCCATCGCGCAATCCGCTGAATAACAAGCAGCCTCAGGAAGCGCTCAGTCCCGAATCCATCGAGACCGAGGTTGCCGTCCTTAGCTCCACGGAACTCGCGCAGCGCGTCGTCAAGGCGCTGAAGCTTGAGAACGATCCGGAGCTGCTCGAAAGCGTGCGCAAGGCCGGCAATGTCAGTGGTGATCGCGATGCGGCTCTGGCGAGCGCACTGCTCGACCGCCTTTCGGTCAGCCGCGACAAGCTGACCTATCTGATTTCCGTTGGATACACCTCCGAAGACCCGCAGAAGGCCGCGCGTGTCGCCAACGCCGTCGCGGAAGGGTATCTCGACCTCAAGGTCAACACTTCGACCGGAACGGCGGCCCGGCAGGCCGACTGGTTCCGCGAACAGCTCGACAAGCTGGCCGCCGAAATGCGCGCGGCCGACGAGCAGGTTGCGCAGTACCGCGCCCAGGCGGGCCTCGCGCAGGGTTCCGGCTCAAACGCCGGCACGATCGTCGACCAGCAGGTTGGCCCGCTGTCCAGCCAGCTGGCCATGGCCGAATCCGATGCCGCGGCCGCACGCGCCGCGCTCAGCACCGCCGAACGCCAGATCCAGCGCGGCAATCTCGATTCTGTCGAGCAGGTCCGCAATTCCCCGGTGATCAACGACTTGCGCCGTCAGCGGGCCGAAATCCTGCGCAATCAGGGCGAGGTGGAGGCCCGGTACGGCCCCAGGCATCCGGAAAGCATCCGTGTGCGCGATCAGCTCGCGTCGATCGACCAGCAGATCCGCGACGAAGCCGAACGCGCCGTGGCATCCCTGCGTGCCAATACGACGGCCGTGGAAGCACGCGCCGGAAGCCTGCGCTCGACGATGGGCCGCGTGGCGGGCGAACAGGCCAGCAACACGCGTGCGGCCGTGATCGCCGACAGCCTGGAGCGCGATGCGGCAGCCAAGCGCGCGGCCTATGACCGCATGTCGCAGATGTGGCTCGAATCGACCCAGGCGTCGCAGAATCAGATTTCGCAGGCCGTGATCGTCAACCGGGCCGACGTGCCCACCAAACCCACCTTCCCCAAGCGCCTGCTGATGAGCGTGCTGTCGCTGGTCGTCGGCCTCGCCGCGGGCATCGCCACGATCATCTTCCAGGAAATGATGGTTCGCGGCCTGCGCACGATCGACGACGTCGAATCCACGCTCGGTCTGCCAGTGCTGGCCGCCGTGCCCAAGCTGCCGCGTTCATCGAACCCGGGGCGCACGCTGCTCGAAAAGCCGACCTCGCTGTTCAGCGAATCGTTCCGTATTGCCAGGGCCGCCATTCTGGGGGTCAAGTCGGCCAAGCCGCCGAAGATCATTGCCTTCACGTCCGCGCTGCCCAGCGAAGGGAAGACCACGTCGTCGCTGTCGTTCGCCCGTACCCTGGCGCTCAACGGCTCACGCGTGATTCTGGTCGATTGCGACGTTCGCCGTGCCCAGGTGCGGCATATCGTCGAGAACCCCGGTTCGGGGCCAGGGCTGGTCGAGGTGCTGCACGGCACCGCGAGCGAAGCGGAAGCCATCCACCCGGGCGATGTCGAAGGCATGGATCAGCTTCTGGTCTCCGCGCCGTATTTCAGTTCCGAAGACTTGTTCGGCAACGACGGCATGGTCACGCTTCTGAACAAGCTGAGCGACCGTTACGATTTCGTGGTGCTGGACCTTCCGCCGCTGGTGGGCCTGGCTGACGGCCGCTTCCTGGCCGCAATGGCCGACGCCACCGTTCTGGCGGTGCGCTGGGCTTCCACGCCGCCTCAAGCCGCCGCGTCCGCCGTCAACTGGCTGCAGTCGGACGGCTCGAACCCGATCGGCGTGATCTACACGATGGTCGATTCCGCGGCCGAGGCGATCGGCGGTCTCTATTATTCCAAGAAGTACACGCAGTACTATCGCGCCGCGGCCTGATGGAAGGCGGTCGTCGGGTTGTTCCGTATGACCGCCTCGTCAGCTTGGGCGTTGCCGGTGCCGTGCTGCTGTGCCTTGCGCAGTCCATCGGTGTCATCCGGACGGAACAGGCCGTTGCGCCGCTGATCCGCCAGCTCGGCGTGTTGAGCCTCCTGGCCGAACGCAACTATCCACTTTCGGGACCGTCGCTGCTTCAGGCGGGCACGGATAGTCTCCCCCCGCGCGGGCTGTTGTCGTCGGCCAACATGAAAGTGCTCGCAGCTGGCGCCGAAAACGATCCGGTGTTGCGCAGCCGGCTGCTTGATGCCGCGCGCACCGACGCCCTGCAAGCCACCGCCACGCGCCCCATCTGGGGGGAAGCATGGACAATGGTGGCCTTCAGCACGGCCCAGCGCCGGGGCGAGCGCGATGCCGAAACGCGCAAGGCGTTCGAACGCAGCTATGCCGATGCCCCATACCAGCGCAATGCTGGCGCCTGGCGCGTCGCCTATGCCTTCCGCAACTGGTCCGACCTGTCGCCGGAAACGCGATCGCGCAGCGTCGCGGAAGCGGTCTGGCTCGCTCGCATAGACAAATCCCTGCGCGATCGCGTGTTCGCGATGGCACGGCAATCCGACGCTTTCGTTCCGCTTCTTACGGAATGGCGCCGGTCACGGCTTGGAGACGCCGACTACCGGAACCGGGCGGGCAGTGCCCCATAACACGCCGGCCAGGAACATGGCGAAACAGGTGGTCGCCGGCACGTCCAGGCAGATATCGATCATGCCGTTGGCGAACAGAAAGACGAGAGCCAGCGCAATGCCCCATGCTTCCAGCGACCGTCGCCCGCCCGAAAAGTGGCGGACTACAGGCACGGCCACCATCGCCGCCGCCGCCAGCAGAAACAGCAGATAGGGCAGACCGCCTTTCAGCAGCAGTTGCAGCAGGATGTTGTGGGGCGAATTGACCGTCCACGCCGCTTCGGCCACCAGCGGATCGGGCAACAGCATGCTGTTGAGCGTGGGAAAGCCGCCCGGCCCATAGCCGAACCATGGAGAGCGCCACGCCGCTGCGAGATAACGCGACCACATTTCGGTCCGCACAGCGGCGCCAACGTCCAGTTCGCCAAGGCGGCGCACGACGACATCGGCCATCCCGGCCAGGCTGATCACTCCGACAAGACCCGTTATCAACGCGATCCGGAGAAGCCCCCCCCGCGTTCCGCCGCGCGCCAGCGCGCGTGCGCCAAGAACCGCCAGCAGCAGCCCCGCAACGAACAGCGGAAACCGCGATCCGGCGTAGAGCATCACCGCAAGGCACAGTATGACCAGCCCCAACTGCGCGGCTATGCCGGGATTGCGCACCAGAGCGCGCCAGGGTTGCCGCTGGTGCCGCAAGCGCGCGGCGACCCGCGCTGCCGTCAGCAACAAGGCGATGCCGGCCAGAACCGCCTGGATATTGGCGTTGCTCGCCAGACCGGTCAGCCGCCCATTGCGAAACATGGGAACGTCGAACGGCCCGGCCAGCACGCCCGTCCCCATGAGCAAAGACAGACCGAGCTGGAGCGCCACGATTATCAGCCAGATATCAATCAGGCGCACCACCGGAACGTGTCGATACCCGATCAGCGCGCCTGCCAGCAGCGCCATGACGGCAGCATGGAAACCGACGATGTTGCCCGTCGCCATGTCTGGTGCCAGCCAGGCCCCAGGGGCGAGCAGCGGCGCCAGCGCGATCCACGCCATCGCCAGCAGCACCGGGCCGATCACCGGCAGGAACGCTCGCCAGAAGGTCAAAGGCACAGGGCGGAACAGCAACAGCAGCAGGTAGAGGCCCATGACCAGGCAGGCCATTGCCCTACCCTCCATGCTGTCGAACGAGGCGAAGAAGAACCCGCACGACAGGGCCAACGCCCCGGCAACAATCTCGATCAGCCCCCGAATTTTCGCGAACGGGCCTTCGGGAACAGCGCCCAGCCTGTCGGCAGACAGTACCGGCCTGTGCGTCCTACCTGGAGATCCCATTCCCAGAGGCATTTCAGCGCGCCTGCTCCACCGCACTGCACTCTTCCTCGCCGGCGGCCGAAATCGTACCCGGCCGGCACGGCGCCGGCTCGCCATAGATCCAGCCGGAACCGGTGAAACCGACATAGACCCTGCCGAACACGTTCTTGTCGCCTTCGATTACCGTCACCTGATCCAGACGATCGAGCGGGAAACCGGTCAGCCGCTGCCAGGTTCGCGCGTTATCGACAGACCGCCAGATGCCAAAGCGACCGCCGACCCGCCCGGAAACGAAGATTGTGGGCATGTCCGAGCCGCGCGGCGCCTTGCCGAAAGCGACATCGTCCACGCCATCCACGTCCTCCAGAACGGTCCATGTCTTGCCACCGTCGACAGATCGCCGCAGTCGCGAATCACGGGATTTCGGTTGCCCGTTGGTCAGGAACAGCCAGCCGGCCTTCCCCGGCACGGCCCGCAACTTGGCCGCGCGCGAACTGTCTGGCACGACCTGCCCCGCGAAAACACGGCTCCAGCGCTGCCCCTTGTCGCGCGTGACCCACACCCCCGCGAGCGAGATGTTGTCGCCATCGCCGCTGTGTAAAAGATAGAACGTTCCGGGCGCAGCCCGGTCCGCCGCCAGCGTCTTCCGTTGCGGCCAATAGTCCTTGAACGATCCGGTATGCGGGAGCATCTCGCCCGGCAACACCACGCGCGACCATGTCCGGCCACGGTCAAGCGTATAGAAGGGCGAGCGGTTGAATGCCGGTTCCCACACGATGTTGTCGGGATCGTCCGACGAAACCGCGATCGTGCCGAATGACATGCGCCAGGGGTCGGCCGGATCGGTGCCCGGCGGCGTGGGCAAACTGGCGAAGCGCGTCCACGTCCGCCCCCCGTCCTCGCTATAGCCGGCCAGTACCGACTGCCCGTCTTCGGAACAGCAACCCATGCGGGTATCCGAAGCATTGGTGACCAGAAAGCCCGGGCGCGCGGGAGTCCAGTCCACCTGCTGCGCGGCGATCAGCATCCGCTGGCGCGGCCCGAATCCGGTCGAAAAGGCATCGAGATCCGGTTTGACGTGAATGCCGAAATCCCATGCGGCAAAAACCGGAGGGAAGCCGGGCGCACTGACCGCATCGTTGGTCACCAGTTCCTCGATCCCACGGGTACGGCTTTCCCAGACGACCGGTGCGCAGGCAGACGCAGGTTGCGCGGTGAAAACGCCTGTTCCCGCCGCCGTCCACAGCCGGCCGGACCGGTTGGGATCGAACATGATCTGGCCCGTGGCGAAATAGGCGTGGTCGGCGATGGCCAGCCACGGTGGATCGCGGTCCCCGACCTTGGCGCTGCGCGAGGCCATGTTCCATGTGGCTCCATCAACCGAGCACCACAGCCGCCCTCCCTGATCGCCGACCATCACGGTTCCGTGCGCCGGGTCGACGGCGACGGCAGCGAAGACGCGCCCGTCGGCTATACGGGCGGTCAACTCTTCCCATCGGCCGCCCGACAACCGCATCACGCGCTTTTCCTCGCCATCCGCGGCATAGAACGAGCCGTCGGCCGCAAATGCGCCGCGACGGACAAAGCGCGGCCCGCCGACGGACGCCATTCCGCCCCCATCGGCATTGCCGGCATAGACACCGTTCCCCGCGGATGCGGCCCACAATCGTGTGGTCCCCCCATCCTTTCGGAACCACACCAGAATACCCGGTGCCTGCACGCCGGGCTTGCCCGGCCGCATATCGCGCGCAGGCGGAACGGCGGCGACGCGTTCCCAGTGGCCGCCTCCATCGCCGCTGCGCCAAAGCCCGCGATCAGGGGAACCGAACGCTACAACATCCGGATTTTCGGGCGAAACCGCCATGAAAGCGCCATAGAGGCGAAATTCGCTATTGGCGTCCAGCGCGAATGCCTCGTCCTTGCCAGGCCCACCAAGCACGCGCCGCCAATGGCCGCCGCCATCGTCGGAACGGAAAACACCGTTCATGAAGGCCATATACAGCCGATTCGGATCGCCCGGCGCCACGACGATCTCGTAAACCCCGGCAGCCGCCCCGGCCTGCACAACATTCTCCTGAGGCATCGACCGGGCCGAGACCAGTTGCACCCACCGGTCCGCCGCCGCGTCCCAGCGATAGGCTCCGTACACGTCGGTTCGCGCCACCCACGTCTTGCCCGCGTCATCGGCGGACAACCCGGTGATGAACCCCCCGCCACCGATGGCCACGGGCCGCCAGGCCATCGCCTCGTTCGGGCGTGGGGCGCCCAGTGTCGATTTCGGCGGATTCCAGACGCGCTCGCCGCTGTCCTCGAACAGATGCGGCATCATGCCCCACAGCAGGGCAAGGCTGCCCAGCCCGAGAGAGATCACCAGCAGCACGGCCCTGAAAACGCGGCCGCGCGCCATCGACCCCGCAGGCGAACGCCTGCGCCGGCCGGTGCGGCCAGCCTCGATCCCGATCTGATGCACGCTGGCCGGAGCTATGGTCACTTCATGTCACCGCGATCGCCAGGCGCGCGACCGGCATCTGCGCGCTCAGAATTCATACCGGCACCAGCATGGTCCGCACCTGTTTTCCGCTTGGAGTGAAAGTCGCTTCCTCCAAGCTATTTCAAGCGTTTAATCGTGCGTCTTGGTCAGGATATGGTAGATAGCCGCCGGATTGCTGGCAAGATACCGCAATCCCAGCCGGCGCGGTTCCTGCCACGCGCGAAACATCCATTCGATGCCCAGATTCTGCATCCATGCCGGTGCGCGAGGCGCAAAATCGGAATAGAAATCGAACAGGCCGCCGCAGGTGCGTATCCAGCCGAGGCCGGCCAGCTTGTGCCGGTTGCGGATGGCGAAATCTTCCTGCTTGGGGCTGCCGAGACCAAGCCAGAGCACGTCGGCCCCGGAAGCGACGATCTGCGCGCAGATATCGTCTTCTTCCTCGCGGGTGAAATAGCCGTTCCGCGTACCGACCACCTCCAGTCCGGGATAGGCCTTGGTCAGATTATACGCGGACTTTGCGGCGCGGTCATCGCGCGCGCCCAGGAAAAAGAAGCGCACACCGGTTTCCGCCGCGATCGCCGATGCATCGCGCACGAAATCCGTCGTCGCAACGCGTTCCCGCACGGGGTTTTTGCACAACAGCCGGGTCGCCAGCACCAGCGGCATCCCGTCGACATCGACGATATCGGCCTGGTCGATCAGCCGGCGAAAATCCGGATCGTGATGATAGTTGGTAATGACCAGTCCATTGGTCGCAACGACCACCCGCGGCATTTCAAGTTGCCCGGCACGAGCCCGCGAAACGTCGTTGACCATAACCTCGGCCAATTCAGCACGCGTCAGCCGCGAACTACGAATTCCGCCGATGTACACCACATCGGCTTCATCGGAAGCAGGCGTTCCGGCAGTGGTATCAGAAATCAGCCGCACCATAGCTCCCGATTACTTACGGCTTCACTAGCCTACATGAAGAACCAATACCAGTAGTGCAGTGCAGCATAGTGCCATGCTTAATGGTCCCAAAAGAAGAAAACTAGCGAAATTTTGCGCTCAGGTCGCTTGATGGCCCCAAGAAGAACAATGGCATAACCGAGTTTCGAAAACGTTATGCGTGGTCTTCCCGTTCATCGCGCCTGAACCGCGATCGCGCTCGCCCATCCTCCGTCGCGCGCGGCCATCACCGATCCGCGCGCACTGAGGTGGGCGTGATCGGCATACAGAATGACGCCGTCGCGATAGGATTGGCAACGCCCGCCCGGACAAAACCAGCGATCCATGCGCACGACCCCAATATCATGTCCGCGTTCGGCGGCCTCGAGGAAATGAAGGACGGCCCGCTTTTCCGAGCGATATTCTGCTTCCGCGAAACTGCATTCCGCATTCGCGCCCAGGGTCCACCGCCCTTCTGTCCGGCGCAGCGCGCACCGGCCGTAGTCAGTGGCCGTCGAAGGAGGCGGTGCCAGGAACACCACCTTTCGCCCCATCCCCCGAATCGCCGCCACGGTCTCATCAAGCGCGTGCAGCAAGGCTTCTTCGCTGCGTGGCAAAACAACAGGCGCGCCGTTTCCGCGATCGACCAGCAGCGCGAAGCCGGGTTCGGCATCGGGCAGATACTGGCCGATGGAACTCGACAGGATCACGGTACTAAGCTCCGGATGCCGGGCCAGCATCGCCACGACGGAGCGGTTGAAACGGAGGCACGCTTCGCCCTGCCTGCGGGGATAGAGTTTCTCGTTGACCGCGGCAACGCCAACAAACGGTCCGCAGAATGTCTTGGTCGCCTGCACGATGCCTCCAGGTGTGACCGCCGCTACGCCCGGCGCAACGTGCATCCCGAACGAATCCCCCCATACCAGCGTCTCGGGGGCAGGTCCGGAACGGCAGGCGCGATCCTCCAGCGTGGAGCCATTGCCATTGCAGGCAGCGGAAAGGCCGAAATTGGGTGCACGGTCCCCCACCGCAGCGCCCGAACGCAGGGTCGCTGCATAGACCAGCCCCACGGTCACCAGCGGGATCGCGAGCAAGACCGCCAAGCTGGTCGCGCCCATCCGGAACGAACGCAGACGCCGCTCAACCCAGCGATACTGCGCCTCGGCCCAGACAAGACAGGGAATGATCAGCAGCAGGTTCACCCACAACGGCACCGGCGCAATCATGACGTTGCCGGCAAAGGCAAACACCGGCCAGTGGACCAGATAGAGCGAATAGGAACGATCGCCCGTCGCGCAGATGGGCGCCAGCATGGCGGAAAGCCGCTTGCCCGGCTCTCCGCCCGGCACGAGCAACAGCGCGGTGGCAAGGCAGCAAACCAGGGCCGCCCAGCCGGGATGGTTCGCATCATCGGCCACCAGCGGCACGATCAGCAGTATCGCAACGGCGAACATCCGCGCCGCCGGCCATCGCCCGGGCTTTACCCGTCCGCGCGCCAGCGCCAGTGCCAGAACGCTGCCGACACCCAGCTCCCAGGCCCGCGACGGCACCATGTAAAAGGCGGCGGATGGCGCAAACGAGCGTAGCCAGAGACATCCCGCGAAGCTCGCTACGGTCGCCATCGTCACCAGTGACAGGCGGAAGCGCCGGGGAGCGAACGCCAGCAGCAGCGGCAGGCCGAGGTAATACTGCTCCTCCACCGCAAGCGACCACATGTGCAACAGCGGCTTCAATTCCGCGCCGCTGCTGAAATAGTCGGCCTGCCGCCAAAGGACGACATTGACCACGAATGCAAAGGCGCCGGCCAATTGCGCGGCGAAATCCTTCAGTTCCTTGCTATCCAGCAGGAACACCGCGAAAGCGGCGGTGACGACCAGCGTGGCATATGCCGCGGGCAGCAGTCTCCGCGCGCGCCGGGCATAAAAGCCCGCGAAGGTGAAGCTGCCATTGCCCAGTCCGTCGTCGATGATCCGTGCCATCAGAAAGCCCGACACGACGAAGAAGATGTCGACGCCAAGAAAACCGCCCGGCACGAACGGGACGCGCGCGTGATGCGCCAGAACCAGCAGAATTGCCAGGCCGCGCAGGGCCTGGATGTCCAGGCGCAGTCGGCCGCCGACTGCGTGCGCCGTGGCCGTCACCGAGGCAGGCTGTCCGCCGTGCGCCGCGCCATGCGGGGTTTAAGGGACATGCGCATCATCGGCTTTTCCACGAAAGAATGCACCACCACCGCCACCACGCAGGAAAGGAAAACAGCAGGCACAAGACGGAAATCCATCGCCCAATCCCCCAGCTTGCGTAGAACGATGAACAATGCGGCGATGCAATACATATGCACCAAGTATAGCGAGTATGAGGCATCGCCCAGCAAAAGCAACAGGTTGCTACGTGGCAGCGCGGATTCCAGCCGGATGCCCCCCATGACCAGGCAGGTTCCGGCAAGCATGAAACAGGCATCGGCCTGGTTGCTGAACAACACCTCGGGCGTCACGCGCATGCCCGCCACCAGAAACACGGCGGCAGCGAGCAGCCAGCCCAGACCGGAACCGATGGAAACCTCCGCATCTCCCCCGCGCAGGTGCCACAGGCCGATGGCCATCCCGCCAACGAACGTCAGCACCACCGGGCGGCCATAGAATTCAAAGGCCACGCCTTGCGGCTGGAACAGCGCATTGAACAGCGTGATGCCGAGCAGGACCAGCGCCACCCCGATGAACCGCTTGGCCGCAGTCAGGTAACTGAATGCCGCGAACAGAACGTAGAAGAACATCTCGTAGTTCAACGTCCATCCCAGCTTCATCATCGGCACGATTTCGTCATTCCCGCGCCGGAACGGGATGAACAGCACGGATTTGACAAAGCCCTCCAGCGAATAAGTCGTATTCTTGAGCAGCATCGGAAAGACGATCGCTATCAGCGCGACTACCAGTGTGACCAGCCAATAGAGCGGCGCCACCCTCGCGATGCGCCTGAGCAGGAAATCCGGAGCTGAAAAAGCGCCGTTGCCCGTCACCGACACCATGATGAACCCGCTTATAACGAAGAACAGGATCACGGCAAAGCTGCCCAGACGGACGATCGACGGAATCTCGACATTCAGCGGATGAAGAATCGCATGTACAACGACCACCGCAAGCGCCGCAAACGCCCGAAGATACTGAATCGAGTAAAGCTTTTTCATTGCGTTTTTTTACGCCCCTGCCGAACCAGCGACAACGGGGGTTGCGAAGACCCGAATCCCAAACAGGAACACTTCGGCGCCATGGAAACATGGTAAATGCACCGGAATACAGAAGCAAAACGTGGACAAGCGCCCTCGAGCACCAGCCCTTTTGCGCCAAACCGCGAAAGTGTGGTCTATGCCTTTGCGATCCGGTATCCTTTGCCTGGCGCGTACCCACCGATGATCCCGCCGGAGCGCAATGTCCTTCGTTATCCGCCAATCCGCTCTGACCACGATGCGCCAAGCCGCAGCCGGCGCGGCGCCACGGGAAGCGTGCGGCCTGCTGCTTGGGCAAGGGGCGCATGTGGAGACTGCGATGCCCACCGCAAACGTCGCATCCGACCCGATGCGCCATTTCGAGATCGACCCGGCGGCCCTGATCGCCGCACATCGCCACGCGCGCGCGGATGGCGCAAAGGTGCTGGGATATTTTCATTCCCATCCCAACGGCCTACCCCATCCTTCCCGGACCGATCAGGCGGCAGCGGCGGGCGACAACCGGATATGGGCCATCGTGGCGCGCGGGCGCATCACCTTGTGGAAGGATGCGCCATCCGGTTTCGAACCGCTTTCCTATGACACCGTAGAAGGTTAAGGCGAAGCAACCATGCCGTACCGACACGCCGAGAGGACCGCGCACGCGCCGCTTTACGGGCCATCCCGCTCCGGGGCGGGTCATGCGCGCAGGACCGTGTCAACTTCGTCAACTTCACCAGCCCCGAACACTCCATTCCCGAAAGCAAGCGCCGGATCATGACCACCGAAGCACTCGAACTCGCCAGCCTGCTCTGCTCCCGGCTGTGCCACGACATGCTCAGCCCGGTGGGGGCGCTTTCCAACGGGCTCGAGCTTCTGTCCGATGAAAAAGACCCGGAGATGCGCAAGCGCTGCTTCGAACTGCTGGAACAGAGCGCCAAGATCTCTACCGACAAGCTGCGCTTCTTCCGGCTGGCCTTCGGCGCGGCCGGCGGCTTCGGCGATTCGGTGCCGCTTTCCGAACCCAAGGCGCTGGTCGACGCGCTGGTCGGCAACAACGGCCGCGTCACGGTGAACTGGGTGCTGGGCGGAGACACCCTGCCCAAGCCGGCGGTGAAAGTGCTCCTCAACCTCTCGCTGATTGCGCTCGATTCGCTGGTGCGCGGCGGCACGCTCGACATCGGGGCGGAGCCACGCGACGGCACGAGCGAGATCGTGGTGCGCGCTTCGGGCCAGCGCATCGCCTTCGATCCCGCCATCGGCCGCGCGCTGGACGGTAGCGCCGGGGCGGAAGAGCTTTCCAGCCGCACCGCCCCCGCCGCCATGCTGCACCAGCTTGTCGCCAGCATGGGCGGCGGCTTGCAGTATCACCTCTCCGACGACGCCCTGGTGATGGGCGCGGTGGTGCCCGCGGCATAAGGCGCTCCGGGATGGCGATGAACCGGTGGCTGATCCATCGCGAGGTTCCCTCGCCCAACTGGAACGAGCGCAAGCTGCCGGTATCGATGGTGGTGCTCCACTACACCGGGATGCGCACCGCCGCCGAAGCGCTGGAGCGCATGTGCGATCCCGCCGCCGAGGTTTCCGCCCACTACATGATCGACGAGGACGGCACCGTCACGCTGCTGGTGCCCGAGGAAAAGCGCGCGTGGCACGCCGGCCGGTCCTATTGGCGGGGAATTACCGACGTCAATTCGGCCAGCATCGGCATCGAACTGGTCAATCCGGGGCACGAATGGGGATACCGCCCCTTCCCCGACGCGCAGATGGAAGCGCTGATCCCGCTGCTGGCGGACATCGTGAAGCGCCACAACGTTCCCCGCGCCAACGTGGTCGGCCATTCCGACATAGCCCCTGCGCGCAAGGATGATCCGGGCGAACTGTTCGACTGGCCGCTGCTCGCGCGCTACCGCCTGGCGCTGCCCATCCCCAAGCCGACCATGCGGCTGCTCTACGACAACGACGGCGCGTTCTTTCTCGCGCTCGAACGCTTCGGCTATGACATATCGGACGGCCGCGCGGCGGTGCGCGCGTTCCAGCGCCGCTGGCGCCCGCACAAGATCACCGGCGAGATCGACGGACAAATCGGTGGCCTTCTGTTCGAGCTGCTGTTGGAACGCGACCTCGGCCATGCTAGGTGACCCCTCGCCAGGGGGCCGGGCAGCCGCGTCATCGCAAGATGCCGAGGAAAGTCCGGGCTCCACGAAACAGGGTGGCGGGTAACGCCCGCCGGCCTTCGCGCAAGCGGGGGTCAGGGAAAGTGCCACAGAGAGCAGACCGCCTATGCGTCGCAAGGCGCAGGCAAGGGTGAAAGGGTGCGGCAAGAGCGCACCGCGCGACCGGCAACGGAAGCGGCACGGCAAACCCCACCCGGAGCAAGACCGAATAGGGACGGCGCGCCGGGCAACCGGCAGGCGTGTTTCGCGCCAAGGTCTTCGGACCTGCAATGTCCGGGTTGGTTGCTGGAGCGGCACGGCAACGTGTCGCCGAGAGGAATGGCTGCCCCCGCCGATACGGTGCCGAATGGCATACCATCGGCGGGACAGAACCCGGCTTACAGGCCCCCTGGCATATCATCGCATCCGCAAAGCATTTTCCTGCCGGCCCGGTTCGGGCTAGGAGGCGATCATGTCAGCCGGCCATCACCTCCATCACGATCACCATGGGCATGACCACGGTTCAGGGCACGGGCACGGGCATCACCACGCCCCCGCCAGCTTCGGCCGCGCGTTCGCGATTGGCATCACGCTCAATCTGGGCTTCGTCGTGGTCGAGGCGGCCTATGGCATCATCGCCGGATCGATGGCGCTGGTGGCCGATGCCGGGCACAACCTTTCGGACGTGCTGGGCCTGGTGATCGCCTGGGGCGCGAGTGTGCTCACCGCCCGGCCGCCGTCCGCCCGCTTTACCTATGGCTTCAAGTCCAGCTCGATCCTGGCCGCGCTGGCCAATACCTCGCTGCTGCTGGTCGCGCTGGGCGCGATCGTGGTCGAAACCATCCGGCGACTGATCGAGCCGGAACCGGTGGCCGGCGGCCCGGTGATGATCGTCGCCGCGATCGGCATCGTCATCAACGCCGCTACCGCGCTGATGTTCATGCGCGGCAGCAAGCACGACATCAACCTTCGCGGCGCCTACCTGCACATGGCCGCCGACGCCGCGGTTTCGGCGGGCGTCGTCGTGGCGGGCTTCTTCATCGCGACGACCGGCTTTGCCTGGATCGATCCCGTCACCAGCCTCGTCATCGTGGCGGTGATCGCCATCGGCACGTGGGATCTGCTGCGCGATTCGGTGAAGATGGGCCTGCATGGCGTGCCCGCCAGCATTGACGAAGGCGCGGTGCGCAGCTTTCTGTGCGGCCAGCCGGGCGTCACCGCCGTCCACGACCTGCACATCTGGCCAATGAGCACCACCGAGACCGCACTAACCGCCCATCTGGTCATGCCGCAAGGCCACCCCGGCGATGCCTTCCTGCGCGAACTGGCGCACGAGCTGGAGCACGATTTCCGGATCTGCCACACCACCGTCCAGATCGAAGCCGAGCCCATGCTCGATTGCGCGCACGGGTGCCAGGGCGGCGACGCCTGAACGCGAGAAGGCGCTGAATGCGAAAGAGGCAGGCTTCCCGAAGGAAACCCGCCTCTTCAGAAGTTCAGCGAACGGGAAGCGCTGCCGTCAGGCGGCTTCTTCCTTGCCCTTGAGCACCTGCACCGGCTCCTTGCGGCCATCGACGACATCCTTGTCGACGACCACTTCGGTCACGCCTTCCAGCGTGGGCAGGTCGAACATCGTATCGAGCAGCAGCCCTTCGACGATCGACCGCAGGCCGCGCGCACCGGTCTTGCGCTCGATGGCCTTCTTGGCGATCGCTTCCAGCGCGTCGTCGGTGAAGGTAAGCTGCACGTCCTCCAGCTCGAACAGACGCTGGTACTGCTTGACCAGCGCGTTCTTGGGCTCGCGCAGGATCTTCACCAGCGCCTCGATATCGAGGTCGTTGAGCGTGGCGATCACCGGCAGACGGCCGACGAATTCGGGGATGAGGCCGAACTTGAGCAGGTCTTCCGGCTCCGCCTTCTGCAGCAGTTCGCCCACCTTGCGCTTGTCCGGATCGGCAACGTGCGCGCCGAACCCGATCGAACGCTTCTGTAGGCGATCGGCGATGATCTTTTCCAGCCCCGCGAACGCGCCGCCGCAGATGAACAGGATATTGGTCGTATCCACCTGCAGGAATTCCTGCTGCGGATGCTTGCGCCCGCCCTGCGGCGGAACGGAGGCGGTGGTGCCTTCCATCAGCTTGAGCAGCGCCTGCTGCACGCCTTCGCCCGACACGTCGCGCGTGATCGAGGGATTTTCCGCCTTGCGGCTGATCTTGTCGATCTCGTCGATATAGACGATGCCGTGCTGCGCCTTCTCGACATTGTAGTCCGACGCCTGCAGCAGCTTGAGGATGATGTTCTCCACATCCTCGCCCACATAGCCAGCTTCGGTCAGCGTGGTGGCGTCGGCCATCGTGAAGGGCACGTCGAACGTCTTGGCCAGCGTCTGCGCCAGCAGCGTCTTGCCCGAACCGGTCGGCCCGACCAGCAGGATGTTCGACTTCGAGAGCTCGACCTCGCTGCCCTTGCCGCTGTGCTTCAGGCGCTTGTAGTGATTGTGGACGGCCACCGAGAGCACGCGCTTGGCGCGGTCCTGACCGATCACGTAGTCGTTCAGCGTCTCGAAGATGTCACGCGGCGTGGGTATGCCGCCATCCTTCTTTCCGGCGATCCCGGCCTTGGTCTCTTCACGGATGATGTCGTTGCACAGTTCGACGCATTCATCGCAGATGAACACGGTCGGCCCCGCGATGAGCTTGCGCACCTCATGCTGGCTCTTGCCGCAGAAGCTGCAATACAGGGTGCTCTTGGTATCCGATCCGGAAAGCTTCGTCATTCTATCATCCCAGGCGCCTTCCCACGGAAGGCCGGCCCGATCATCCTACTACCCCAAGGGCATTAATCAACCGGACACGTTCAAAGCGAAAATCGGGTTACCGCACGGTGCCTTTCGCCAAGGTTAAGCGCCGCGCGGCCCCTGTCAGTTCTTCCTCATCAGGCGGCCGGCGCGCCGCCCGAACCTTCTTCGACACCGGTCTGGTCGGTGGCCGGACGCGATTCGAAAACCTTGTCGACAAGGCCGAATTTCTGCGCTTCGTCGGCTTCGAGGAAGGTATCGCGATCCATCGCCCGCTCGATCTCCTCCAGCGTGCGGCCGGTGTACTTGACGTAGAGCTTGTTCATCCGTTCACGGATGCGCAGGATCTCGCGCGCCTGGATCTCGATGTCGGAGGCCATGCCCTGCGCGCCGCCGGACGGCTGGTGAATCATGATTCGCGCGTTGGGCAGCGCGATGCGCATGCCCGGCTCGCCCGCCGCGAGCAGGAAGCTGCCCATCGAGCAGGCCTGGCCGATGCACACGGTGGAAACGCGCGGCCGGATGTACTGCATGGTATCATGGATCGCCATGCCCGCCGTGACGACACCGCCCGGCGAGTTGATGTACATCGAGATGTCCTTCGACGGGTTTTCCGATTCGAGGAACAGCAGCTGCGCGGTGATCAGCGCCGCCATGTGGTCTTCCACCTGGCCCGTCACGAAAATGATGCGTTCGCGCAGCAGGCGGCTGAAGATATCGAAGCTGCGTTCGCCGCGGCTGGTCTGTTCGACGACGACGGGAACGAGCGCGCCGGTGACAGGATCGGTGGTGAACTTGCCTTGAGCGCCATAGGCGCCGCTGTTGTGGCCGAACAGGTCGAGCATGAATCCCTCTTGTGGTTGCCGCGTCTATGTCGCGTGCCACGGGAAGATGTTCAAGGGCGTTAACCCGTCCATGCCGGAAATACCGCTCCGATTGCCCTTTGGACAGCGGAACTGCCACGCGCGATCTTGACGGAACCGTGGCGAATCCCCCGTTCATGCCGTCAAACTGTCACCGCTTCGACGCGCAGCGGTCACGAAGGCATCCTACGATCAAGGATCGGAGGACACCATGGGTTCGCAGACTCAACTTCGCAGGCTTTCGGTCCGGCTCGCGCGCGACGACGGCGATCTTCTGGCCGTGCAGAAACTGCGCTGGCAGGTCTTCGCCGCGGAGATGGGCGCGAACATTCCGGTTACCGGTCCATCGGCCAGCGGTGATTCCTGCATCGACAGCGATCCCTACGACGCGCTGTGCGATCACCTGCTCGTGGTCGACGAGGACGGGTGCGCCGAAGATGGCGGGAGAGACCCGCTGGTGGTCGGCACCTATCGCCTGCTGCGCGAAAGCGTGGCGCGCAAGGCCAGCGGCTTCTATTCGGAAGGCGAGTTCGACCTATCCCGGCTGGCCGGCGCGACCGGCGGCGGCGAGCTGCTCGAACTGGGGCGTTCGTGCGTGCTGCCCGCCTATCGCACCAGCGCGACCATCTCGCTGCTCTGGCGCGGCATCGCGGACTATCTCGCGCTCCATGACATTGGGCTGATGTTCGGCTGCGCCTCGTTCCCCGGCATCGACCCCGACGCGCACGCGGCGGCACTGTCCTACCTCCACCACGTCTGCCTCGCACCGGACTACCAGCGGCCCGCCGTGCTTCCCGGCAAGGGCATCGCGCTCGAACGGCTGCCGCGCGGCAGCTATGACGAGCGGCGCGCGCTGGTGCAGTTGCCGCCGCTGATCAAGGGCTACCTGCGCGCCGGTGCCCGCTTCGGCGACGGCGCGTTCGTGGACCGTGAATTCAACACGATCGACGTCTGCGTCGTGATGCCGGTGGAGCTGATCTCGGAACGCTACGCCGCCCGTTTCAGCGTGGCAGCCTGATCTTCCGTCGGGGCGGCGCAACCGCCCAGCAGGTCGGCCAGGCGCAGCGCGATTCGGGCTTGCGCTTCACGGACGACCTGCTTGCGATCCCCGCCGCTCAGCGGCTTGCCGAAATCGACGTCGATCGTCGCACCCCCGGCAGCGGCCAGCGCCAGCGCGTGCGGCAGCAGGGCGTCGTCCCCGACCCAGGCGACCAACTCCCGCTGGCGCGGATCGCGGCAGGCCAGCGTGACCGGACAGACCATGCGAAGGTCCACCGCCTGATCGGGAACAAGGCTGGTGCGGAAAGGCAGCACGCCCTCCCCGGTACTGGTCGTGCCCTCGGCAAAGAGAACCAGCGAGCGCCCCGACGCCAGCCGCGCGACAAGCTCCCGCCCCGCCTCGACCACACCGGCCCGGCGATGACGATCGACGAACACGCTGCCGTGCCGCTGCGCCAGAACGCCCAGCAGCGGCCAGCCCGCAACATCCGCCTTGGCAACGAAACCCACGTCCGCCACGCGCGCCAGCACCGCGATGTCGACCCACGACAGGTGATTCGCCAGCACCAGCGTACCCGGCACCAGGCGCCGGTCGCCATGGCAGCGCACGCGAATGCCGAAGCCGCGCAACAGGATGTCCCACGCCGCGTTCTCGATCGCGCGGCGTGACGTGCGCCAGCGGCCAGCGAGCCGCCAGGGCACCGACAGCATCAGCACAAGAACGAGCGAGGCAAGCGCGCGACCATAGCGATACCCCACGCGCAATTTCCGCCAGCCTCCGGCCATCGCCGATCCCTCCCGCGTGCAGGCCCGCACCCGGCGAGCCATGCGACACGGGCATGACAGGATCGCGACAAACAAAAAGGGCGCGCCCTGCGGCACGCCCTTCCCGTTTCGTCAGTCAGCCCCGGAAGGAGGCGACGTGGCCGGAGATCAGGCCTCTTCAGCCTTTTTCTTGGCCGGAGCCTTCTTCTTCGGAGCCGGCTTTTCGGCAGCGACTTCCTCGGCCGGAGCTTCAGCGGGAGCGGCCGCCTTCTTCTTCGGCGCGGCCTTCTTCGCGGCGGGCTTGGCTTCCTCGGCCGGGGCTTCGGCGGCGGGCGCTTCCTCGGCGGGGGCTTCTGCCTTCTTCTTGGCCGGAGCCTTCTTCTTCGCGGCGGGCTTCGCTTCGGCCGCCGGCGTCACGCCTTCTTCGGCTTCGATGGCGGCCTGCAGCTCGTCACGCGTCACTTCGCGCTCAGCCACTTCGGCCTTGTCGAACAGGAAGTCGACGACCTTGTCCTCGTAGAGCGGGGCGCGCAGCTGGGCGGCGGCAAGCGGTTCCGAACGGACGTACTCGATGAAGCGCTGGCGATCTTCCTCGCGGTACTGCTGGGCCGCCTGGCGGATCAGCATTTCCATTTCCTGCGCGGACACCTGCACGCCGTTGGCCTGGCCGATTTCCGACAGGAGCAGGCCAAGACGGACGCGGCGTTCGGCGATCTTGCGGTAGTCTTCCTTCTCCGCCTCGATCTCCTTCAGCGCTTCCTCGGGGTTTTCCTCGTGGCTCGCTTCGTGGGTCAGCTGCTGCCAGATCTGCTCGAATTCGGCTTCGACCATCGACGGCGGCACGGCGAAATCGTGGCCGGCGGCCAGCTGGTCGAGCAGCGCGCGCTTCATCTGAGTGCGGGTGAGGCCGGCGGTTTCCTGTTCGAGCTGGCCCTTGAGCAGGCCGCGCAGCTGCTCCAGGCTCTCAAGGCCGAGCATCTTGGCGAACTCGTCATCGGCCACGAACTCGCCGCCGTGCTTCACCGCCTTCACCGTGATGTCGAAGGTGGCTTCCTTGCCCTTCAGGTTCTCGGCTGGATAGTCTTCCGGGAACGTGACGGTGATGACCTTCTCGTCGCCGACCTTCAGACCGGTGAGCTGTTCCTCGAAGCCGGGGATGAAGCGGCCCGAACCGATTTCCAGCGGCTGGTCTTCGGCGGTGCCGCCCTCGAAGGCGACGCCATCGACCTTGCCGAGGAAATCGATGATCAGCTGATCGCCTTCCTTGGCCTTGGCATTCTTCGGCGCGTCGGTGAACTTCTTCTGCCCGGCGGCGATGCGGTTGACGGCTTCGTCCACCTGGTCCTCGCCCACGGGCACGACCAGCTTTTCAAGCTTCAGGCCATCGAGCGACGGCGCGGCGATGTCCGGCAGGACTTCGAGCGCGACGGTCAGTTCGGCGTCCTGCCCTTCGGCATAGCCATCGCCCAGCGCGACCGAGGGCTGCACGGCGGGGCGCAGCTTGTGATCGGCCACGAGCTTGTCCAGCGCGGCGCGGATGGTGGTGTTGAGCGCTTCCTGGTGAAGCGCCGGGCCGTGAATCTTGCGCACGAGGTTCGCGGGCACCTTGCCGGGGCGGAAGCCGGGCATCCGCACCTGCGGCGTGATCTTCTTCACTTCCCCTTCGACGCGCGACGCGATGTCGGCGGCCGGGATGGTCACGGTGTAGGCGCGCTTCAGGCCCTCGTTGGTGGTCTCGACGATCTGCATCCTGATCCAACTTTCTGTACGTCATTGACGCACCGCGCGGCGCGTCGTCCTCGGGTCGGAGCTTGGCGCAGCGACTGGTGCGGGCGAAGGGACTCGAACCCCCACATCTTGCGATACTGGAACCTAAATCCAGCGCGTCTACCAGTTCCGCCACGCCCGCATCCGGCGAAAAGCAGGCGGTGCCCCTATCGCAGCGGCGGGAAAAGGGCAAGCGCCTTGGGTCCAATCGGGCAATGCGGCCTTCCGGACGCCTCCGGATCAGCGCGCCAGGCGCGCCAGCGCGGCCAGCAAGCCCCAGCCCTGATGCGCGGCGGGAGGAGCGGCGGCGCGGTCATCGCCCACGCATTCCAGGCAATAGGCCTGCGCACCGCGCCCCGACAGCAAGCGCGAGACATCGGCCATCAACCGGCCCGCCAGCGCCTGCTGGCGCAAGGCAACGAAGCCGGCCAGATCGCCCGATGGCGCCGCCGCGGCGTCCCCGTCGTCGCTGGCCATCTGTTCCAGCAGGCTGCGCACCGTGCCATCGCCCGATCCCAGGAAAACGGGGTGCCACTTGTCGACCTTGGCCGCCTTGGCGGTCCACGCCAGCGCATCATCCAGCCCGCCGAACTGGTCGACAAGACCGATCTGACGCGCGGTGCCGCCATCCCAGATGCGACCCTGGCCGATGGCATCGACCTGCTCGGGCGTCTTGTGGCGCGATGCGCCGACAAGGCCGATGAAGCGGCGATAGTTGTTTTCGATCTGGCCCTGCAGCAGCCCCTGGAACGCCGGTGTCAGCCCGCCCAGCAGGTCGGGCTGGCCAGCCAGCGGCGTCGTGCGCAAACCATCGGCGTGGACGCCATACTGCGCGATGGTGTCCTCGACGGTCGGGATCACGGCGAAGATTCCGATCGAGCCGGTGATCGTGTCCGGCTCCGCGAAGATGCGCTGGCCAGGCGTGGAGACCCAGTATCCACCGCTTGCGGCCAGATTCGCCATCGACACGGCCACCGGCAGCCCCTTGGCCTTGATCCGTTCGATCGCGGCGCGAATCCGTTCCGAGGCCAGCACCGATCCGCCCGGCGAATCGACCCGCACCACCAGCCCGGCGTAGTCATCGCTGGCCGCCGCCTTGTCGAGCAGCGCGGCAATCCGGTCGCCGCCCGCGGTCCCCGGCCCGGCATCGCCATCGACGATCTCGCCCGCGATGGTCACCACGGCGATCGCCTTGCCTTCGCGCGGTTCAGGCTTGTCGGCGAGATAGGTCGCCATGTCGGTGGAGCGGAACGCGCCAAGCCCGGCCGACGGATCGGCGCCCGCGAGTTCGGCCACGCGCTTGCCGAAGGCGATGCGATCGCCCAGCTTGTCGACCAGCCCGGCCTTGAGCGCCGCCTGCGCCGCATCGTTATTGCTTTCGGCCAGCCACTTCACCGGATCGCCCGTCACCAGCGCTAGGTTCGCCTTGGGCCGGGCCTTCTTCACTTCGGCCTGCCAGCTGTCCCACAGCGCGGTGTACACCGCGTTTAGCGCTTCCTTCGCTTCGGGCGAGGCATCGTCGCGGATGTAGGGTTCCACCGCGCTCTTGTAGGTGCCGACCTTGAAGACGTGCGCCTTCACCTTCAGCCGGTCGAGCAGCGCCTTGTAATAAAGGTTGGTGCCACCGGGGCCGGTCACGATCGCGCCGCCGATCGGATCGACCCAGACCTCGCTGGCATGGGCCGCCAGTTGCACGCCATCGTCCTGATACATCACCGCGCGGACCAGCACCGGCTTCTTCGCCGCCCGGGCCTTGTCCATCGCCGCGCCGATATGGCTGAGATGGACCTGCCGCCCGCCCGCGAACTTCTCGAGATCGAGCACGATCACCTTGATCCGCGAATCGGTGGCCGCCTGCTCGATCGCGCGGGCGATGTCGCGTTCGCGGTATTCCCGACGCGGCTTCTCGCCGCTGGTCAGCAGGCTCAGCGGATCGATATGGCTACGTTCCTCCACCACCGGGCCATCGAGCACCAGATAGAGCGCGCCTTCACGCACCATGCCGGGGGCCGGACGCAGCGTGAGCACCGCGTAGAGCGCCCAGAAGAACAGCAGGAGGAACAGGAGGACGAGAGCGTCCTTGACGGCGACGAGGAGCTTCCAGGCCGAGCGGGCGAATTTCATGGGGGATATCTACGGCCTGAACGCGAAGAGTTCCAGCCGCAAGGCTTGAGATGCCTCCGTGCCGGGTCTAGGGCGTGGTCTTCGATGCAACCATCGACCCCCACCTCCTCCGCCGCACCGCCTTCGGCCCGCTATCCCGCCGGCGGCCTTGCCTTTCCCCATCGCGATCTGACCGGGATCGGCCGGCTTGCCCGGCACGAGATCCTGTTCCTGCTGGACGAGGCGGAACAGTGGGTGGAGCTGAACCGGCAATCGCAGAAGCGCGCCGAAGTCCTCTCGGGCCTCACCATCATCAACGCCTTCTTCGAGAATTCCACCCGCACGCTGCTGTCGTTCGAGATCGCGGGCAAGCGGCTGGGCGCGGACGTGGTCAACATGCACGCCGCCACGTCCAGCGTGAAGAAGGGCGAAACGCTGATCGACACGGCGATGACGCTGAACGCGATGCGCGCGGACGCCATCGTCATCCGCCACGCCAGTTCCGGCGCGGTGCGGCTGATCGCCGAAAAGGTCGATTGCCCGGTGCTCAACGCGGGCGACGGCCAGCACGAGCATCCCACGCAGGCACTGCTCGACGCGCTGACCATCCGCCATGCGCTGAAGCGCCCCCCCGGCAGCGACCTGAACGGCCTGCGCGTGACGATCTGCGGGGACATCCTGCACAGCCGCGTCGCCCGCTCCAACATCCTGGCCCTGACCGCGCTGGGCTGCGATGTCAGCGTCTGCGCGCCGCCCGCGCTGATGCCGGCCGAGATCGAGGCGATGGGCGTGAAGCCCTTCCACGATTTCGACGCGGCGCTGAAGGGCGCGCAAGTGGTGATGATGCTGCGGCTCCAACAGGAACGGATGAGCGGCCAGTTCATCCCCTCCCCCCGCGAATACAGGCATCTGTACGGGCTGACGCTCGACCGGCTCGCCAAGGCGGAAGCCGATGCCTTCGTCATGCATCCCGGCCCCATGAACCGGGGCGTGGAGATCGACAGCCAGGTGGCCGACCATCCAACCCGCAGCCTGATTACCCGGCAGGTGGAACGCGGCGTCGCCATCCGCATGGCCTGTCTGGACGTGCTGACACGGCGCGCGAGAGGCGTGCCCGGCTGGGCCGAAGAACAGGGAGTCCTTACATGACCCCGCGCCCGCTGACCATCACCGGCGGCAGGCTGGTGCTGCCCGAAGGCGAACCCGTTGCCGGCGCGCTGCGCTGCGAGAACGGGCGGATCGTGGCGATCGGGAATGTTTCGCCGGCGGAAGGCGATGACGTGATCGACGCGCGCGGCGCGCTGATCGCGCCGGGCCTCGTCGATCTGGGCGTCTTCGCCATCGACAAGCCGGCGTTCCACTTCGGCGGCATCACCCGCGCCGCGCTGATGCCCGATCAGGGGCCGCCACTGGACCATCCGGCGCGCGTCCGCTTCGCCGCGCAATCGGGTAAGCCCGATTTCTGGGTCCACCCGCTCGCCGCCGCCACGCGCGGGCTGGAAGGCGCGGAACTCGCCGAACTGGCCCTGATGCGCGAGGCCGGCGCACGCGCGGTCGCGACCGGGCGGAACTGGATCGCCGATTCGGGCGTGATGCTTCGGCTGCTGCGCTATTGCGCGATGCTCGGGCTGGTCGTCATCACCCATGCCGAGGATGCCGGCGTCACCGGCGCGGCCGTGGCCACCGCCGGCGAGATGGCGACCCGGCTGGGCCTGCCGTCCGCCCCGGCCGAGGCCGAAGCGCTGGCGGTGGCGCGCGACATCACGCTGGCCGAACTATCGGGTTGCCACGTCCACTTCCGGCAGGTGACGACCGCGCGCGCGCTGGATCTCGTACGCAAGGCCAAGGCGCGCGGCGCGCCGGTGAGCGCGGGCGTGACCCCGGCGCATTTCATGCTGTCCGATCTGGAACTCGCCGATTTCCGGACGTTCTGCCGCCTTTCGCCGCCGCTGCGCAGCGATGCCGATCGCAAGGCGGTGATCGCCGCGATCGCCGACGGCACGATCGACGTGATCGCATCGGGCCATGATCCGCGCGGCCCCGAGGACAAGCGCCTGCCCTTCGCCGATGCCGAACCGGGCATGGCCGGGGCGGAAACGCTGTTGCCGCTGACGCTGACTCTGGTGCGCGATGGTCATATCAATCTTGCCCGCGCGTTCGACCTGCTTGCCGGTGCCCCGGCACGCCTGCTGGGCGTGGATGCCGGAAGGCTGGAGACCGGCTGGGAAGCCGATATCGCGCTGATCGATCCGGTCCGTCCCTGGATCGTCGATTCGGACAAGATGGCAGCCAGCGCCGGCAACACGCCGTTCGACCGGCGGCCCGTGGAAGGCCGGGTCAACGCCCTGTTCAAGGGCGGCAAGCTGATCGCCTGAACGCAGGCGGGCCGAAGCCCGTCAGCGCAACCGCGCGAGACGGGTATCGGAGGGGCGGCCCGGCTGCGGCGGAGCCACACGGGGCGCGGCCATGACGAGGCACGCGCCGCCGCGCGCCTTGACCGAGCGGCACAGCGTGGCGGCGGAAGCCTGCCCGACGAAGCCAGCCGCCTGCACGCGCCAGAAGTGGCGGCCGTTGACGGTGACCTCGGTGGTCACGTTGCGATAGCCCGCCAGCGCCGGATTGCGCGACGCGAAGTGACGCCAGGCCCGGCGTGCGCCATCGGCGGTGGAGAACGCACCCAGCTGTACCAGATGCGTGCCCGGTGCGACCGTGGGACGCACCGCCAGCCTGCTTGCCGGCTTGGCCACCGGGCGCGCGGAAAGACGAACAGCCGGATGCGTCACCGGTGCGGCGATGCGATAGGGCCGGGCCTGCGGCTGAACCACCGCGACCGGCGCGGCTTTCGCCGCGGGCGCGTCGATCATCGCCAGTTGCGCGGGGCGCGGCTGCGTCGAAGCGTCCGCCACTCGTGGAGCGGGCGCGGTATCGAGCGCCGGCAGTTCCTCCACGGCGGCCTTGGCCAGCGTGGGGGCCGCGCCGGCGTTGCCTGCCTTCGGCGTCTCCGCCTTCGCCGCGGCGGCGTCGGCCAGTTGCGCCGTTTCCGGGAAGTTGGCGAGCGCCAGCGCCGTCGGCTGGCCGGCATCTTCGCGTACCGGAGCACCGATCAGCGAGGCCACGCGGAGGCGCACGTCCTCGGGATTGCCCATGGCCGCCCATTGCTGGATGCGCGCGTCGAGCTGGTCGGCGGGCACATCGAACGAAGCCATGACCCGGGCTTCCTTCCATTCGCCATGAAGCGCCAGGGCGAATGCAAGATTCTGGCGGATCTTGGGATTGGTCCCGCTGGTACGCAGCGCGTTAGCCATCATTTCGATGCCTTCGCCGGTACGGCCGGCCAACGCTAGCGCCAGCCCATAGTCCTCGACCGGAATGGCATCGCGATAGCTGTTCAGCGTGTCGACCGCCTCGTTGCTGCGGCCCATGCCGATTTCGGCCAGCGCAAGGCTCAACGCGGCCTTGCCGCTGTCCTCGCCCAGTTCCATCGCCTCGTCATAGGCCTGCCGCGCGGATTCGAAGCGGCCGGCGCGCAAGTAGCTGTTCCCCAGCAGGAGGCGGTAAGCGCCGTTGCGCGGATCGGACAACACGGCCTTTTCCGCGAGGGCGACCGCCTTGTCGGCATGGCCGCCACCCAGTTCCGCGCGGGCATTGGCCGCGATCTTGTCGGCATGCGGCCCGCCGGCCGCACAGCCCGCGAGCAGGCCAGCCGCCAGCGCGGTGGCTAACCCCATGCGCAGCCGCCGGCGAAGCGGGGCAGCGCGCGGTGCGGTGAAATCGATCGAGGGCTGCATGATCGGAAAATCCCCTGGCAAACGGATCAAGGCCGCTTGGCGCGGCAGGCCAGGTCTTCAAGACCGGGCACGGTTTCGAGAAAGCGGTCGAGCGCGTCGGTCACGACCTGCTGCGCGCTGCGGTTCTCCAGAGTGCTGGCAAGCCGCAGGCGGAAATGGCGATCGGCGTCGAGACGCAGTGTGAAAGCGGCCTTGCGGCCCGAAGCCAGGGCAACGCCATGGCGACGCGCCGGCTGCGGCGCAACTTCGGGTTCCGACGGTGCCGATACCGGCTCAAATGCGGGAGCTTCTTCCACAACCGGGGCTTCCTCGGCCACGGCCTGCGCGAGCGTCTTCATCTGGCGCACCACTTCGGGCACCGCAGGCGCGGCGTCGGCATGATCGGGCACCGGCGCACCATGGGATGAGCCATGCGACGGTGCCTCGCCCATATCGTTCCAGCCCAGATCGTCGAGAGGAGCATGGCCGCCGCCCAGCCCGACACGGTGCTGTTCGTCATAGGAAATCGGCGCAAGCTGGGGCCGCATGGCGGGGCGCGCGCCGCCCTTGCGGGCAAGAAGGCTTGGCGTCAGCGAAGCGAAGGAGCGGGGTTCGGTCATCAGGCTCCTCCCTTCACGAACCACTGACGCGGCGGCCGAAGCCTCCGGCCGCGCGTGGAGCAGCGCCGATGACTGGCGCCGGCTGCGCGGGCACCGCGAAGACGGTACGGCGGAAATTGCGTTCGAGCCGTTCGGAAATATAGGTCCACAGCGCAGTGACTTCCTGCGCCGAACGCCCCTTGGGATCGACTTCCATCACCGTGCGCCCATCGATCATCGAGGCCGCGAAATCGGTGCGGTGGTGCAGCGTTACGGGGGCTACGGTGCCGTGCTGCGACAGCGCGATCGCCGCTTCGGAGGTGATGCGTGCCTTGGGCGTCGCGCCGTTTACCACGAAGATCAGCGGCTTTCCGGCGCGCTCGCACAGATCGACCGTGGCGCCAACGGCGCGCAAGTCATGCGGGCTGGGGCGCGTGGGCACGACGATCAGTTCCGCCACGGAGATAACCGACTGGATCGCCATCGTGATCGCCGGTGGCGTATCGATTACGGCCAGCTTGAAGCCCTGCTGGCGCAGAACGGCAAGGTCGGCGGCCAGACGGGCCACGGTGGTCTGGGCGAAGGCCGGGTATTCCGCCTCGCGCTCATTCCACCAATCAGCCAGCGACCCCTGCGGATCGATGTCGATGAGAACGACCGGGCCGGCGCCGGCGCGCTGCGCCTGCACGGCAAGATGACCGGACAGGGTGGTCTTTCCCGATCCGCCCTTCTGCGATGCCAAAGCCAATACGCGCAATGGGTATCCCCCTCTTATACCGAAACGGTCCTGAACGGGAGATCGCAGAACAGACTGAAATTTCCGTTAATGCCGCGCGGGAGGGGGAAGGGACAACACGCACCCGATTTCGTGGCAATGAGGCTCGCAAGGCCGCAATTCTTTGCTAATGCGGGGTTAACCGATCACAAATACCATACCCAATCCAGCAGCTACTACACGAGCGGGGGCCTTGCCGTGCTTCGACCGAAAGCGGGAACAACCATAGGAATTGCCATACTGGCAGCCTGCGCGGCCGCCCCGGCCCTGTCCGCCCAAGCCCAGACGACAGGCAGCGGTGCGAACGCGAACGTGGTGAAATCCGGCGTCGATGCCTGGCAACGGCAGGACTATGCAGGCGCGGTCCGCCAATGGGAGACAGCCGCCGCCAAGGGCGATGCGGACGCGGAGTTCAACCTGGGGCAAGCCTATCGGCTGGGCAAAGGCGTGCCGCAGGACATGGCCAAGGCCGAATTCTATTTCGGCCGCGCCGCGCGCAAGGGACATCCGCAGGCCGGCGACAACTATGGCATCGTGCTGTTCCAGTCGGGCCGCCAGACGGAGGCCCTGCCCTGGCTCAACACCGCCGCTGATCGCGGAGAGCCGCGCGCGATGTACATCCTCGGCATCGCCGCCTTCAACGGCGATTACGTGGGCAAGGACTGGGTGCGCGCTTATGCGCTGATGACCCGCGCCGCGGCCAGCGGCCTGCCGCAGGCGACATCCAGCCTCGCCACCATGGACACCGTGATCCCGCTGGAGCAGCGGCAAATGGGCATTTCGCTGGCCGGCGATCTCGAACGGAAAGCGGAACAGGCGCGCAGCGTGCAACTCGCCGCCAGCGATCTGGGCGCCAAGGCCCCGCCGGTGCAAACGCCCGCCAACGCCGCGCCCCGGCCGTTGCCCACCATCAGCGTACCCGCCTCCACCGTCGCGGCGGCTCCGCCACCGCCCGCACCCCCGCGCCCGGCAACGCCCCGACCGGCAACGCCCCGACCGGCACCTCCCCCGCCAGCCCAGCATACCCCGCCCACCGTCCGCGCGACCGGCAACTGGCGCATCCAGCTGGGCGCGTTCTCGCAGCGCGGCAATGCCGATGCGCTGTGGAGCCGGGTGAAGGCCCGACCGGGCTTGGCCGGCCATCCCCGGATCGACATTCCCTCCGGCGGCGTGACGCGCCTGCTCGCCGGCGGCTACGGCGGACAGGCGGACGCGGAAAGGGCGTGCGACGGCCTCAAGGCTGGTGGCATCGCGTGCCTGGTGATAAAGCCGTAAGGCTTTGACGAATCACGCTTCGGACCAGCCCGCTTCCCTCCCACTTCCAGCGCATGGCGGCCCTTCGCGGATCGCGGCGATCGATTTCGTGCGCGGCATTGCCGTGCTGGGCATCCTGACGATCAACATCACCGGGTTCTGGGGTCCGACGCTCGCCAGCTTCTCGCCCGCCCTGCCCCGCGTCGAACCCGGTGCCGACGCGTGGTTCGCGCTGTCGTTCCTGCTATTCGAAGGCAAGATGCGCGCACTGTTCACGCTGCTGTTCGGGGCCAGCATGATGCTGTTCATCGAAGCCGCCGAACGGCGCGGGTTGAACGGCGATGCGATGCAGGCCCGCCGGCTGTTCTGGCTCGCCCTGTTCGGATACGCGCATTACTTGCTGCTATGGTGGGGGGACATCCTGTTTCCCTATGCCCTGTGCGGCCTGGGCGCGCTGGTGTTACGCCGCCTGCCGCCTGCCGCGTTGGCCGCCATTGCCATCGCGGTGTTCTGCGCCGCACACGGACTGGACGGCATCGGCGATGTGCCCGGCATAGCGGCCGAACAGCGCGTGCTGTCCGGGCATGGCACTGCAGCGGAACAGGCTGAACAGGCCGCGATGATGGCGCGGATCGCGCAATCGATGGCGCAGGACACGCAGATCCTGAACGCCGGCTTCCTCCAGGCGATCCGGCTGCGGCTTGCTCTGGCACCATTCCTGCCGTTCAAGATCGCGCTGGCGACGGCGACCGAAACGCTGCCGCTGATGCTGGTGGGCATCGCCCTGTTCCGCAGCGGCTTTTTCACCGGCGGCTGGAGCCGTCGCGCGATCGCCCGCATGGCGGCGGTCGGCATCGGCATCGGCGGGATGCTGACGCTGCCGGTCCTTTGGTGGATCTGGGCGCATCATTTCCCCCCGCGCGCGATGCTGGGCGTAATGGACCACATCGCGGCGATCCCGCGCGCGATCATGGCGCTGGGCTACCTCGCCGCACTGTTGCTGTGCTGGCCGCGCGCAAGCGGCCATCCGCTCGCCCGCCGCCTCGCAGCCGCCGGACGCTGCGCCTTCACCAACTACCTGGGGACCACGGTGCTGATGGGCGCCGTGTTTTCGGGCTGGGGCCTGGGCCTCGGCCCCGAACTGCCGCGCCTGTGGCTGCCGGCTTTCGTCGTACTCGGCTGGATCGCGATGCTGGCCTGGCCGGCATGGTGGCTTGCCCGATTCCGCCAGGGGCCGATGGAAGCGGCGTGGCGACGCCTGACGTTCCTGTTCGTCGCGAGGCCATCCTGATCCCGCGGCTCAGGATGGCGTATCCGCCGCCTTCTGCGGATGCTTCGGACTCAGGATCAGGACCCCGCCTTCCACGCGCCACGACTTGAGCCGTGACAGCAGGTTCATGCCCAGCACGTTGAGGCCGCCGGTCGACCCGGTGACGATCACGTCCATGTCGCGCGCCACGATCGATCCGAAGCGCAATTCGCCCACCCGCGCCATGCGCGCCTCCACTTCTCCGTTCGCCGTGCGCACCGATATCGGCAGGCGCAACGGATCGGGCCTGATGTCGGCGGCGGCGGCGGCATCTTCGGACAGCGCCGTGATGGTGGCCCCGGTATCGACCATGAAGCGCTGGCGCACGCCGTTGACGCGCGCTTCGATCCAGTAGTGCCCGTCGGCCGCCAGGGGAATGCGCGTTTCGCCACCCGCCACGCTCTGCGACGGCATCCCGATGTTGGAGGTGAGGGAATCGAACGTGGGATCGAGATGCACGAAGCGCACCACCGTCAGCGCGAACACCGCCAGCAACGCGACATTGCCGACAAAGCCCAGCAGCCGCCCGGTCAACGGTAGAAAGCCGCGAATCATGCCGGCGATCATCACCAGCACGATCGCGCCGCCCGCCGCCAGAAGCAGCGGCGGGGCACCGGTCAGCGCCGGCGGCAAGGCAGCGATCAGATTTCCCGGAATGTCCATCGAATCGCGCGTACCATGCCTTTCCTTTCACGCGGCTGACATCATCGGAACGCATGGGCGGTCAAACCATTGGAGCGATCATGATCCTCACCATAGCCACCCGCCTTTCCTGCCGCATGTATGGCGCAACCGATGCCTTGCTCCAGATCGAAGCGGCCCCGACCTCGCAACAGTCCATCCTTTCCGCAAACATCGCCAGCACGCCCACCCCGCACTTTCTGCGCGTGGGGGCACAGGATGGCATCGGCGAAAGGATATGGGTTCACCACGACGGCGAATTCTCGGTCAGTTATGATGCGCGGATCGAAGTGCTGCGCAACGATTTCGACCTGGCGTCGCTAGCCGGGCTGCCGCCGCACCGCCTGCCGGGAGAGGCGGTGCCCTATCTGCTCGATTCGCTCTATTGCCCGGCCAGCCGGCTCCAGCCCTTCGTGCAGGAGGAATTCGGCGCACTGGCGGGCGGTGCGAAGGTGGAGGCGATGCGCGCCTGGATCGCCGGCCACTTCCGTTACGTTCCGGGATCGAGCAATTCCGCGACCACCGCGCTGGACAGCTTCGTCGAGCGACGGGGCGTGTGCCGCGACTATGCCCATACGCTGATCGCCCTTGCCCGCGCGGCGGCCATCCCGGCCCGGTTCGCGTCCGGCTATGGCCCCGGCGTATCGCCGCAGGACTTTCACGCCGTGGCCGAGGTTTTCCTGGCCGATCCGGCGGGCCAGGGCGGAAGCTGGCGCATCGTCGATGCCACGGGCATGATCACGCCAGACGCCTTCGCGGTCATCGGCGTGGGGCGCGATGCGGCGGACGCCAGCTTCGTCACAAGCTACGGCACGATGGACCTTGTATCGAAGGACATCACCGTCCGCAGCGAATAGCGGCCGCCGCCGATAGCGGGAGGAACGATCGGGTTTACTTCCCTTTCAGCCCTGTGTGTTAAGCCGTGCGCAAGGCCGCGCGAAGCATGGACGCACGGCGCGCGACCGAAGGCGATGAAAGGCCGGCACCTGTGACAGACGATGGACCGATGAATCTGCTGCGCAAGCGCTGGATTCGCGTCCCCGCCGGCTTCATCGCCATGTCGCTCGCCTCGATGCTGGCGTTCCACGTCGGGCAGGATGCGGCGCAGGTATTCTTCCCGCACAAGGACGGCACCGCGCAACCGGCGACGGCGAAGCCTGCCGCCAAGCCGCCGCAACCCGCCCCTGCGCCCAAGCCGCCGGCCGACGATCCGTTCGTGGTCAAATCGATCCTGAAAATCGACGAACCGATCAAGTTCGGCCAGTTCTTCTGGGACGAAAGCAAGGGCGAACCGGGGCCGCTGGTGGTCACTGTCGATCTGGAGGCCCGCACGCTGTCGGTGTTCCGCAACGGCCACGAGATCGGCGCGACCGCGATCCTCAAGGGCTATGGCGACAAGCCCACCCCGGTCGGCGTGTTCCCGATCACCGAGAAGGACGCCGATCACGTTTCCAACATCTATGACGCGCCGATGCCCTACATGCTGCGGCTGACCAACGACGGCGTCTCGATCCACGGCAGCAAGGTGGAAAAGGGCTATGCCACCAACGGCTGCATCGGCGTGCCCGATGCCTTTGCCAAGCGCCTGTTCGAACAGGCGAAGCTGGGCGACAAGGTCATCATCACCGACGGCAAGCGCATCGGCGTGGGCGATCCCATCGTGGTGGAGCAGCAGGCCCAGACGCCATCGGGCGCCTGAACCTTGCGGCATAGGCGAATGGGCATCAGCGGGGCGCCATCCGGATCGCGCCGTCAAGGCGGATGTTCTGACCGTTGAAATAGGAATTGCGCACCAGTTCCATCGCCAGCGACGCGAATTCCTCGGGCTTGCCCAGCCGCTTCGGGAACGGGACCGAGGCGTTGAGGCCATCCAGCACCTTTTCCGGCAGGCGGCCCAGCAACGGCGTGCCGAAGATGCCGGGCATGATCGAGTTCACGCGGATGCCAAGGTCCATGAGATCGCGCGCCATCGGCAGCACCAGCCCGTTCACGCCCGCCTTCAGCGAACCGTAGGCGACCTGCCCCACCTGCGCGTCCTGCGCGGCGACCGAGGCCGTCAGGATGATGGTACCCCGTTCGCCGTCCTCCAGCGGGGCCAGCGCGGCCATGCCCAGCGCGGACAGCGAGGCAACCCGGTAGCTGGCAATAAGGATACCCTGCGCGGCGAATTCATAGTCCTCGGTCGAAAGGCGCACGAACTCCCCGGTTTCCTTGTTGCGGCCGACGGTCTTGCCCTTGCGGTTGGCCATGGCGCAATGGACGCAGATGCGTTCCTGCCCATGCGCGGCGCGGGCCTTTTCGAAGCCGGCCACCACCGATTGTTCGCTGGTGATATCGACCTTGCAGAACAAGCCACCGATCGCGCCGGCTACCTCCCGGCCCAGTTCCTCGTTCAGATCGAATATCGCGACCTGCACCCCGCTGGCGGCCAGCGCCTCTGCCGTGGCGCGTCCCAGTCCGGAAGCCCCGCCGGTAACGACGGCGGCCGTGCCCGCATCAATCCGCATCTTGCTCTCCCATGATTTAACCGATCGATTAAATCATGGGAGACGATGCGGCAAGAGCCGATCAGAGAATGTCGGCCTCATCCCCCAGCGCGGCCCGCAGCTTTTCGAGCGCCTGCGCCTTGAGCTGGTGAACGCGGGGAATGCTGACGTCGAGCACCTGCGCGATTTCGGCAAGGTTCAGTTCCTCGACGAAGTAGAGCTGGATCACGAGCTGGAGCCTTTCCGGCAACGCGGCGATAGCGAAGGCCACCCGCGCGCGCATCTGTTCGTCGGCCAGCAAGGCGAAGCTGTCGGGCCGGTCGTCGGCAAAGGCCGGATCGCTATCGGAATAGGCGCTGTCGATCGTTTCAAAGCGCACTGGTTCGCTCCCGGCGTGCAAGGTGGCAAGTTCCTGGTCGGTCAGGCCCATGGCGGCGGCCAGTTCGGCATCGGTGGGATCGCGCCCCAGTTCGTTGCGCAGCGTCGCGGTATGATCGGCCAGCATCCTGCGCCGTTCGGACACGCTGCGCGAAAGCGGCGTCACGCGGCGCACCAGATCGACCATGGCCCCGCGCACGCGCATCTTGGCATAGGCGGCAAAGCCGTCCTCTGTCGGGCCGGAGTGCTTCTGGGCGCATTCGGTCAAAGCAACCAGCCCGGCCTGCACCAGGTCTTCCAGTTCCATGCCGGCGCGCCCGGACCCATGGATATGCCACGCCAGGCGCCGGACCATGGGCAGAAACCGGCGGATACGATCCGCGGTATCGTCACGGTAGGCACGCGCGGCGGCAAATCGACGTTGATCATGTTTCATGCAGCAAGGCCCTCGGGGTGCAGCACTGACGGTTGGGGAAGCGCGGGAACGGGCCTGTGCGCCTCGTTTCCGATGACGGAAATGACCTCGATCGGCTGCGTCGGCGGCAGTTCCGAGATCGAAATGACAAGACAGGTCGGCGCACGCATCCGCAGCAGCGCCGAAAGCGCACGGCGCGCGCGGGGCTGGACCACCAGCGCCACCGGCGACGCGGTCGGCCCGCGATCGCTGATGATCTGCGCCACCCGTTCGCCGATCCCGCGCGCGAGATCGGGCTCGATCACCGGCTGGCCGGTTACCGGGTCCTGCAATCCCTGCACGATCATCTGTTCCAGCGAGCCGTCGAGCGTCAGCACCGGCAGGCGATCGTTCGGCCCGCACACCCGCGCGACGATCATCGCACCAAGGCGGGCGCGCAGGATGTCCACCAGGCGATCGTGCTCGGTCGTCTGCAACACCGCTTCGCTCAAGGCCGAGAGGATCGGCAGCGGATGGGCGATGCTGACGCCGTCTTCCAGCAGCGCATGGAACAGGCGCGTGACGGCGCCCAGCGACAGCGGCTGCGGGTAGATCGTTTCGACCAGGCCGGCCGCGCGGACCTTGACCGCGTCGAAGATGGCACGAACTTCGTCTGGTCCCAGAAGCACTTGCGGCCGTTCGCCGAGAAGCTGGTTGAGGTGCGTGGCGATAACCGTGCTGGCATCGACCGTCAGGAATCCTTCGGCGATGGCATGGTCGCGCTGGGCGGCATCGATCCACAGCGCCGGGCAGCCGAAGCTGGGATCGCGCGTGGCATCGCCCTGCAGCCCGTGGTTCTCGCGCGCCTCGCCCACGTCGATGGCCAGGATCTTCTCGCCCTTGATGCTCGCCCCGCCCAGTGTGACGCCGCCCAGCACGATGCGATAATCGTTCGGCGGCAGATCGAGCGCATCGCGGACGCGGAATTGCGGCACGATGAAGCCGAAGGTCTGGCTGAGCTGCTTGCGCACGCCGGTAATCCGGGCGACCAGCGGCGAACCGCGCCGGTCGTCGACCAGATGGACAAGGCCATAGCCCAGCTCGATGGTAACGAGCGTCTGGTCGCTGACCTCTTCCAGCGTGATGCGCGAGGGATCGACCGGGATTTCCTCTTCGACCACTTCGGGCGCGGGGCGTTCGGAGCGCTTCTTCAGCGCCCACCACAGCCAGCCCGCAAGCGCGGCCGCCGGCAGGAAGATCGACTGCGGCATCGCCGGTATCATGCCGATCGCACCCAGGATCACCGCAACCGGCAGCCAGGTGCGCGGATCGGCGAGCTGGCCGCCGATCTGCCCGGCAAGGTCGCGGGTATCCGACACGCGGGTCACGATCACGGCGGCGGCAATGGAGAGCAGCAGCGAGGGGACTTGCGCCACCAGCGCGTCGCCAACCGCCAGCGTCACGTATTTCTGCGCGGCATCGCCGGCGGTCAGCCCGTGGCTGATCATGCCCAGGCAGAAGCCCGCGATGATGTTGACCGCAAGGATCAGCAGGGCGGCGATGGCGTCGCCCTTCACGAACTTGCTGGCACCGTCCATCGAACCGTAGAAGTCCGCCTCGGTCGCCACTTCGCGGCGACGGGCCTTGGCTTCGTCGGCGGTGAGCAGGCCGGCGGCAAGGTCGGCGTCGATCGCCATCTGCTTGCCCGGCAAGGCATCCAGGGTGAAACGCGCGGACACTTCCGACACGCGGCCCGCACCCTTGGTCACCACCATCAGGTTGATGATCATCAGGATCATGAACACGAACAGGCCGACGGCGAAGTTGCCGCCGATCAGGAACGCGCCGAACGCCTCGATCACATGGCCGGCCGCCGCGCCGCCCTGGTGCCCGTTGACCAGCACGATGCGCGTGGAGGCGACGTTGAGCGCCAGGCGCAACAGGGTGCCGAACAAGAGGACGGATGGGAAGGACGAGAAATCCAGCGGCTTCTCGGCGTTCATCGACGCCATCAGGATCGCCACCGAAAGGGCGATGTTGAGGACGAAGAACACGTCGAGCATGAACGACGGGATCGGCACGATCATCAGGACGATGAGCGTGAGAATCCCCGCCGGCAACGCGAGAGCACTGGGTGAGCCTAGGCGTTTGAGCATCGTGGCTTAGAGTCCGAAAGAGCGGAGCCGGTCGTAGGCGGCGCGGACATGGCTGGGGGTGGCGGAAGCGTCGTTCAGCGCGAAGGCATCGCGCAGCGTGTCCGCCATAGAGGAAGCCGGCCGGGCCGGTTGCTGGCCGGCGGCATAGGCCGTCGCCTGAAACTCCTGCGCGATCGGACCACCGGTGAAGGTGGGTGTATTGTCAACCGGCATGACATTGCCGGACGCTGCCGGCAAATAGCCGCCGGCCCAGGCCATGTCGCTGTTGGCCGCGCCACCGGCGGCGGCAAGGCGGCCGCTGAGCAAGCTCATCACGCCCTGCAGCGAACGCGGCGCGCCGCTATCGTCATAGAAGATCGACCGGTTCGAAGCCGCAGCCTGCGGCAGCAGTGCCGCCGCCGATTGCGAGGGATCGGTCGCCATGGCGGTCAGGAAGCGTCCCGCTCCTTCCGCGCCGAGAAAGTGCGCGAGATAGAGTTCGGAATTCCCCGGCTGCCGCCCCAGCACGCCGAATAGATAGTTGCGGTTGTCGTTGGCCAGTTCGCCCGCCATCAGCGCCGAAAGCTGCGGATCCGAGCGCATCGACATGATCTGCTGGCGCAGCGCCGGATCGCGGACGCTGCCGTTCTCGATGACGCTGCCGGCCCAGTCATAGCCATGATCCGCGCCATGCTTGTCCAGCGTGCGAAGCCAGGTGGAATTGGTGAACTGGTAAAGCCCGGTGGCGCTGGACGTGCGCGCGCGCGCATTGGGATTGAGGCCGGATTCAAGCCGTGCCTGCGCCAGCAGGTAGCCGAAGTCGACTCCCGTCGCCTGTGCGGCCCGCGAGATGGCGGCGCGCACATCGCCCGGCCCGGTTGTTCCGTCCATGGCAGCGGCCCATGCGGCCGGCCCGGCGGGAGACTGGACTGAACTCACAAAAATCCCTTTCCGTCACGCTGCTTCCGAATTTCGAAAGCGGCTTCAGGAAAGGGATAAGCAAAGATCGTGCCAAACACCCCGATTAAGGGGCGCAAGGAAATAAATATCAGGCCCGGTAGTTCAGCCGGCGGGTAGAGCGATGCGCATTGTAAAGCGTCGGCGCACCGACCATCGCGTCCAGCCGCGCCGAGACGTTCGAGGCGATCAGGTTGCGCACACGGCGGTTGGCTTCGTTGAGGCGCCGCGCTGCATCCAGCAGGCCGCGGCATTCCTCATCGACCAGATCCGGCGAGGCTTCACCCAGGCGCCCGCACAGGTTGCTCTTGTCCACCGCGCATCCCATGATCGCATCCACGTCAAGTCCGGCAAGCGCGTGCCGTTCCTTTTGCAGGACGGCAACCATCTGCCGCAGCGTGTCGCGCATTTCGATGGGACGGACGGCGGCTTCATGGCTCATTGCGGGCTCCTCCAGAGCATACCGGCAGCAATCATCGCGTCAGCGATCTTGGCGGGGATCAGGGGATAGCGGCCGCTCTCGATCGCCTTGCGGATTTCCGCAACCCGTTCGGAGTTGACCGGCGCAGTGCCGGCTTTGACCGCTTCGCTGGTTTCCACCTGCGGTGTGGACGAAGCCACACTGCCGGAGGTTGCCGGCTGATCGTCCGCTTTGACCGATTGCAGGCCAGTCTCGGTGTTCACAGTCTTGACCTGAACCGCGCCAACCGGGCGCGTCGGTCCGATTTCAAATGATGGCATGGTCCCGCTCCTATAGCGTTTCTCATGCCCAAGAACGGCGTTGAAGCCGGTGCGTTAAGGCCACCCGGAAAAAAATTGCCGAATGGCGGTCATTCGATCGGTAGTTCCACCAGTCCCGGACGCACGATCTGCGCACGCACAGGGTCGGATTTGGCCGAGGTCTTGACCCGTATCCACGCGCCAACAGCCCCGGAATCCATGGCTTCTCCGGGTTGGGAGACGGCAAAGCCCTCGCCCGTCACGGAAACGGTCACGGCTTCGCCGCGCAGAACCGCCGGGGCGGCAGCTTCTTGCCGGGTTGCCGGCGCAAGGCCGACCACCGGCACGAAAATGCGCCAGCTGCCGGCGTCGGGACACTGGACGATCACGCTGTCGCGCGTGCCGCCCCGCCAGGACAGCGCCAGCGGCGCGCGGCAGGCGGCAAGGCGCATCCGGCGATCCACCGGCAAGGCCGCGCCGCCCGGCACGCCGATCGGCGCACCAGTGAAGCGCGCCACGGCGATGTCGATATCGGTCAGATCGGCCAGCCCGGCCCGCTGGGCCTGTGCAGGCGTGCCGATCGCAACGCCAGCCAGCGCCATGGCCAGTAGGGTAAAGGCAGGAATCTTGCGCTTCATGGGTTAGGACCCCGGATAAGTAAGTGTCTCACGCAAATAAGCAAACATCGTGCCATCCATCAGCTGGCCGATGCGCTTTCTTCGGTATCGAAGCCAAGCGTAACCGTGGCGCCGCGCGAGGTGCCCGGCTCCACGACAACGCGGGCGTTTTTGCCGCGTTCGCCCGCGCTCTGCGCCAGCGCCGCGGCGCGCGCGAACGCGGCCGCCTGATCGCCGGGGCCATGACGCACCACGATCGTCACGCGCAAACGCGGATCGCTGCCCTGATCGGCCAGCCATTGCGCCAAAGGCGGAGCGCCGGCACCGTCGGACCACACGCCCACAGGCTCGGCGCGAACGGAGGCCTGGACGGGCGCGGGCGGTGGCGTGTGCGCGGCGGCGGCATGAGCCTTCGCAACAGGCTGCGCCTTCTCCGGCGTGTTGGCCAGCGCGGAAGCCGCGATCATGAACAGGATCATCGACAGGTCGGCCAGAATGGTCTGCCAGCCGGTCGACGGGCGGACGATCATGCCGCTTCCCCCGCACGCGTCGCCGCAGCGGCGTGATCGTCCGCGCCGTGGCGTGCAGCGGTATGGCCGCCATGGTGATCGCCCTCCAGGCGCGCGTGGCGCGGCGTGGCGAGCGCGACCTGCTGAACCAGCCAGTCGATCACCGACTGACGCGCGGCCTCTTCGTCGCGGGCGCGCCGCTCGACCATCTTGGCCAGCGGTCCCAGCACGAGATTGGCGAAGATCAGCCCGTAAAGCGTGGTCAGCACCGCCATGCCGATGGCGCTGGAAAAGGCGCCGCGTGCCACGCCGTCAGCCGGCAGTTGCGTCAGCGACACCAGCGTTCCGGCAAGACCGAACACCGGCGCCAGATCGGCCGCCTGCGCCAGCATCCCGGCCGCCTCGCCCGCTTTCGTCCGGCGCGTGGCGCGAAAGGCCTCGTGCTTTTCGAGCAGGCCGGAGACCGACCGGGTCGACAGCATGGCGTTGGTGGCTTCATCAAACTCGCGATCGCCGCTGCGGCACGGCTGGGCGCGCAGCAGGCCGTTCGCGCGAATGTCGGCGGCCTGCCCGGCCAGGACGGCGCGGACGGTATCGGCACGGAAGCGCGGCCGGAACAGGTCCGTCAGCGCCTTCCCCGTCGTGGCGGTCGCGGACAGGCCACAGCGCAGCACCGCGGCCAGCGCGGTGCCGCCAAAGACGATGACGGCGGCGGCGGGATTGTAGAAATGCGTGAAATCCATGGATCAGGAACTCCTGCTCGGGGCGAAGAACGGCTTTGTTTTCCGAGGTTTCAGGGAGTGGCCGAACTTTGCCGGTCCCTGCCGCGAAACGGCAAACCCTTGCCGGAAACGCGCCGCGATTTTGCCGGTTGGACGATGTTCGGGAGCGGCAAAACGATTTGGCACGATGCTTGCAAAATCGATGTCGGCAACACCTATGCGGAGCTGACCGACGATGAGCGACAGTCTTTTCGGGATACATGGCAAGGCGCTTGAACTGCGTTCGCAGCGCATGGGCCTGCTGACGTCCAACATCGCGAACGCCGGAACACCGGGCTACAAGGCCAAGGACATCGATTTCCAGGCCGCGCTGAAGGCGCGCGCCACGGGCGCGAGCGAAGACCAGGCGATGGCATCGGCCACGCGCTATCGCGTGCCGGTCATGCCCAGCCTTGACGGCAACACCGTCGAGATGGCGACCGAGCAGACCGCCTTCGCCGAAAACGCGGTGGGCTACACCGCCACCCTCTCCTTCATCCGCGGACGCATCGACAACGTCACGCGCGCGCTCAAGGGCGAATAAACCATGGCAGGCCCAAACACCTCCCCCATGACGCTGTTCAACGTGGCCGGCCGCGCGATGTCCGCGCAGCTCGTGCGCATGAACGCGGCGGCATCGAACCTCGCCAACGCGGGTACGGTCTCATCCAGCGAAAGCACGGCCTACCGCCCGCTGCGTCCCGTCTTCTCCGAAGAACTGGACCGGTCGACGGGCCTTGCCACCGTCAAGGTCAACGGCGTGTACCGTTCGTCGGCGACGCCGATCAAGGATCACCAGCCGGACAACCCGCTCGCCGACCAGAACGGCGATGTCTGGTCCGCTCCGGTCGATGAAAGTGCGGAAATGGTCGAGATGCTCGAAAGCTCTCGCCAGTACCAGAATGTTGTCGAAGCGATGCAGACCGCCAAGCAACTGATGCTCGATACGATGAGGATGAAATAATGACCAGCAGCGTTTCCAATACGTCGGGCACCGGTTCGACGACCAACACGTCCACCGCCAAGAACTCGTGGGGTTCGCTCGGCGCGGGTGACTTCCTGAAACTGCTGACCACGCAGCTTCAGAACCAGGACCCGACCGCCCCGGTGGACAACACCCAGATGGTCGCGCAGCTCGCGCAGTTCTCGAGCCTTTCGACCTCGAACGACATGAGCAGCACGCTCAAGACCATTTCCAGCCAGATCGCCACCCTGAACACCAAGCTCACGGGCACGGCGAGCTAAGACCTTCAACCGGAAAGGACCTCCACCATGTCTTTCTACACTTCACTCACCGGCCTGAAGAACGCCCAGACCGATCTGGGCGTCATCAGCAACAACATCGCCAACGCGGAAACCAACGGCTTCAAGTCGAGCCGTACCGATTTCGCGGATATCGTGGCCACCACCGCGCAGACCTCGCCGACCATGACCATCGGCATCGGCGCGCAGGTTTCCGCGATCAAGCAGAACTTCAAGGCCGGCGCCACCGACCTGACAGGCAACGCGCTCGACGTCGCCATCACCGGTGAAGGCTTCTTCACCACGCGCGATGCGGTGACGGGCAACACCTATTATACCCGCAACGGTTCGTTCGACATGGACAGCAGCGGCTACATCCATGACGACACGAACAACCGTCTGCAGATCTACGCTCCGGGCGGCAGCACGCTGACCGACGCGCAGATCCCGCTGACCAACGGCGCCGGTTCGGAATACGCTGGCATCACCATTGCCGAGAACGGCGATGTCACGGCGTCCTATGCCGATGGTTCGAACACCGTGATCGGTAAGGTCGCGCTGGCCTCGTTTACCACGCCCACCGGCCTGCGCCAGGAAGGCTCCTCTAACTGGAGCGCGACCGGCATTTCCGGCGCAGCCACTTATGGCACGCCTTCGACCGGCAGGTACGGCGGGCTTCTCGCCGGCGCGGTCGAGCGTTCGAACGTCGACATCGCCGAGGAACTGGTCGGGCTGATCACCGCGCAGCGCAATTTCCAGGCGAACGCGAAGGCGATCGATACGGCGACGCAAATCTCGCAGACCGTGATCAACCTGCGGACCTGAGGCTAAACCATGGACCGTCTGATCTACACCGCCTATTCGGGCATGAGCACGTCGATGACGAAGCAGCGGATGATCGCCAACAACATGGCGAACGCGCAGACCGTGGGCTTCCGTGCCGAAATGCTCACGACCACGCCGATGACTCTGAAAGGCCCAAGCCTGGAGGCGCGGGCCATGACGGATGGCGAGGTCTATGGCGCGGACATGAAGCAGGGTGCCATCATCGCGACGGACAATCCGCTCGATATCGCGATGACGGGCAAGACCATGCTGACGGTCCAGGCGGACGACGGTTCCGAGGCCTATACCCGTCGTGGCGATCTTGCGGTCGACGCGACCGGGTTGCTCGTCAATGGCGACGGGCGGCCGGTGATCGGCAGTGGAGGGCCGATCACCGTGCCGCTCGGTTCGAAGATCACCGTCGCGCCCGACGGCAGCGTGATGGCCGCCGACCCCGCGACGCCCGACACCCCGCCGCAGGTGGTGGACCGGATCAAGCTGGTCAGCACCGATGGATCGCCGATCAAGAAGGGCATCGACGGCTTCTTCCGCGTCGAAGGCGGCGGCGTGCTGCCCGGCGACGAGGACGCCCGCGTGGTGACCGGATCGCTCGAGCAGTCGAACGTCAATCCCGCCGACGTCCTGGTCCAGATGATCGAAGCGCAACGCAGCTTCGACATCCGCACCAAACTGATCTCGACCGCGCGCGAGGTCGATGAAAACAGCGCCGCGCTCATGCGCATCAGCAGCTAACGGAGTACCGAACGATGCCAAGTTCAGCCCTTCACGTCGCCCGTACCGGGCTTGAGGCGCAGGACACGCGGATGCGCGTGATCGCGAACAACCTCGCCAACGTCGGGACCACCGCCTTCAAGCGCGATCGCGCCAACTTCGCCACGCTGGCCTATCAGGACGCGCGCGTCGCCGGCCAGCAGTCGTCGAACGAAACCGCCTATGCCACGGGCCTCAATCTCGGCACCGGCGTCGGCATCCAGTCGACCACGCGCATCGAATCGCAGGGATCGTTGCAGAACACCGACAACGCGCTGGACCTGGCGCTCGATGGAGACGGCTTCTTCCAGGTGACTCTGCCGGGCGGTCAGCTGGCCTATACCCGCGCGGGCAACTTCAGCCGTTCGGCCGAAGGCCAGCTCGTCACCGCGCAGGGCTATGTCGTGCAGCCCACGATCACGATTCCGGAAGGCGCATCGGCGATCACGGTTGCCCAGGACGGCACCGTATCGGCCACGCTGCCGGGTAACGCCGAACCGACCCAGCTCGGCCAGTTGACGGTCGCCAGCTTCGCCAACCCGGCGGGCCTGCGCGCCAGCAGCGACAACTTCCTGATGGAAACCGCCGCCAGCGGCACCGCGCAGATCGGCATCCCCGGCGACAATGGCCGCGGCCATATCAAGCAGGGCTTCCTCGAAGCGAGCAACGTCAACGTGGTGCAGGAGTTGGTCGACATGATCGAGACCCAGCGCGCCTACGAGATCAACTCCAAAATGATCTCCGCCGTCGACGAAATGCTCAAGAACGCGAACCAGACGCTGTGACCATGATGCATTCTCCCTTGAAGCGCGCGAACGCCGGCAAGGCCCTGCTGATCGGTGCGGCACTGCTGGCGCTGAACGTCGCAGGCCCGGCGCAGGCCGGCCGCAAGCCGCCGGTGGGCTTCAGCCCGACCTTGCCGCAGCAGCCCGCCCCGCGCCCCGCGGACGGCAGCATCTTCAATGCCTCGGCAGGTTACGCGGGTCTGGTCGAAGGACGCCGCGCTCATTCGGTCGGCGATCCGCTGACGATCGTGCTGGTCGAACAGATGACAACCTCGAAGTCGGCCAGCTCCAAGACCGACCGCGCCGGCAGCGCCAATATCGTGCCGCCGAGCGCGGGGCCTTTGTCGTTTCTTGACCCCAACGCCCTTAAAGCGTCGGCCGGATCGTCGTTCAACGGTAAGGGCAATGCCGCACAGACGAACTCTCTCGGGGGTTCGCTGTCCGTCACGATCGCGGAAGTGCGACCGAACGGCACCGCCCTCGTCAGAGGGGAAAAGCGCTTGTTGTTGAGCCAGGGTCAGGAATGGGTTCAGTTTTCCGGGATCGTGCGCCTTGGCGACATCGACCAGAACAACAGCCTCGTTTCGACGCAAGTCGCCGACGCGCGGATCGAATATGCCGGAAACGGCGCGATCCAGCGGGCCAGCCGTGAAGGCTGGCTCAGCAAGTTCTTCAACATTCTCAGCCCCTTCTGAGGCTTTCCTCGAGGTCCGTCATGCGCCGCCTGCTTCTTTCCCTGACCGCCGCCTTCGCCGCCGCGCTCGCTACTGTCGCCCCCGTGGCGGCCCATGCCGAGCGCGTGCGCGATCTGGGCGCGTTCCAGGGCGTCCGCACCAACCAGCTGACCGGGTACGGCATCGTCGTCGGACTGGCCGGAACGGGCGATGACAACCTGGAATACCTGACGCAGGCGATGAAAGGCACCGCTGGCCGGCTTGGCGTGCAATTGCCGCCGGGCGTGTCGCCGGGCCTCAAGAATGCGGCCGCCGTGCTCATCACCGCCGACCTGCCCGCCTTCGCCAAGCCGGGCCAGCGCATCGACGTTACCGTCTCCACGCTGGGCAAGGCCAAGTCGCTGCGCGGCGGCGCGCTGATCATGACGCCGCTCTACGGTGCGGACGGGCAGATCTACGCGATGGCGCAGGGCAACCTGGCCGTCGGCGGCCTGGGCGTCGCCGCCAAGGACGGATCGCAAGTCACGGTGAACATTCCCACCGTCGGCCGGATCGCCGAAGGCGCCAGCGTGGAACGCGCGGTCGCCACCGGCTTCGACGACAACCCGATCCTGCGCTGGAACCTGTTCAACGCGGACTTCCTGACTGCATCGCGCGTGCGCGACGCGATCAACGCGCGCTATCCCGGCATGGCTTCGGTGGAAGACGGCGTGACCCTGGCGCTGCATCTGCCCGAAGGGGCCGACGCGCGCGCCAGCACGATGGCCGCGGTCGAGATGATCGAGGTCAACCCGGCGGAAACCCCCGCGCGCGTGATCGTCAACAGCCGCACCGGCACCGTGGTGATCAACAGCGCCGTGCGCCTTGCCCCGGCGGCGATCAGCCACGGCAAGCTGGTGGTCAAGATCGACGAAAAGCCGCAGGTTTCGCAGCCCGCGCCCTTCAGCAACGGCCGCACCACGGTCACGCCGAACAGCCAGATCGACGTGCAGGAACAGCAGGCGCATGTCGCCCTGTTCAAGCCGGGCGCCTCGCTGTCGTCGATCGTCGATGCGCTCAACAAGCTGGGCGTCACGCCCTCGGACCTCGTCGCGATCCTGGAAGCGCTGAAGCAGGCCGGATCGCTCAAGGCGGAAATGGTGGTGATATGAGCATTCTTCCGATCAACGTCGGCGGCGTAGTATCCGCCGCCACCGACGCCCTCTCGACCGAGCGCGGGAAACTGCGCCAGGCGGCGCAGGGTTTCGAGGCGATTTTCCTCCGCCAGATGCTGTCGGCGGCCCACAAGACGAATTTCGCGGGCGAGGACGATCCTTTTGCGGGCCGTGGCAACGAAACATTTACCACGATGCGCGATGAACAGTTCGCCGACATCGCTTCCAAGACGGGCGCGCTTGGTTTCGCCAAGCAGATCGAGGCGCAGATTGCCGCCCGCTTCCCGCAGGCTTCGGCGAAAAAGGAGTAACCGGCGATGTCGTCAGACCTTCTCTCGATTGCCCGCAGCGGCGCGAAAGCTGCGCGGATCGCGCTGGACGTCACCGCCCAGAACATCGCGAACGCGTCGACGGAAGGCTATGTCCGCCGCACGGCCAAGATGTCCGAGGTTTCGACCACGGGCTACTTCGGACAAACGTCCGATGTTTCGCTGTCCGGCGTCCGTGTCAGCCAGGTGGTGCGCAACGCCGATGCCTTCCGGCAATCGGAAGTGCGCCGGACCGGCTCGGACACGGCGCGCGCCGATGCCGAAGTAACCGGTCTCAGCAACGTCGAAACGGCGCTGGAACAGTCCAACGTCTATGATTCGATCACCGGGTTCGAATCCGCCCTTCAGAAGCTGAAGGAAGATCCGACCGACAGTTCGCTGCGCGCATCCGTCGTGGAAAGCGCGCGGACGATGACCAACACCTTCCAGATCGCCTCGCAGCAGCTCGACGCGGTGGGCAATGGCCTGCACTTCGAGGCCAACGCCGGCGTGACCGAGGTGAACCGCCTGGCGCAGGAACTGGCCCGCACCAACGTCCGCCTCGCGCGGGCATCGGACGCGACCAGCGACCAGACCTCGCTGCTCGACCAGCGGGACAATCTGTTGCAGCAGATGAGCCAGTACGGCGACATCGCGACCACGTTCTCGCCGGACGGCACCGTGAAAGTGCAGATCGGCGGCGCATCTGGCCCGGCTATCGTCAACGGCGGCAACACCGATGCGCTGACCGCCGCGACCGCCGCGGATGGCACGATCACGTTTTCGACGGCGTCGGGCGCCAGCGTTGCCCTTTCCGGCGGTTCGCTCGCCGGCCAGAACCTCGCGCTCGGCAAGCTGTCGCAGCTTCATGGTGATCTCGATGCGCTCGCGGCGAACATCGTCACCACGGTGAACGGCGTCCAGACCGGCGGCGTGGACGTGGACGGCAACCCCGGCGTGGCCATGTTCTCCGGCACCGACGCGGCCAGCTTCTCGCTGGCACTGACAAACGGATCGCAGATTGCCACGGCCCCGGCCGGCGCCGCGGCCAAGAGCCTTAACACGACGAACCTCGACGCGCTGCGCAACGCGCTCGGCAACGCCGACCCGGCAGGCAAGATGGACTCGATCCTGTTCGACGTCTCGTCGGCCGTATCGGGCCGCACGGTAACGCGCGATGCGCTGAAGACCATTTCCGATTCCGCCAAGACCACGCTGGCCGCACAGTCCGGCGTCGATCTCGATAGCGAGGCGGTCAATCTCGTCCGTTACCAGCAGGCGTTCCAGGCATCTGGCCGCGTCATGCAGGTGGCCTCCAACATCTTCGACACGCTGATAGGCATCAGGTGATATCATGACCACTTTCGCTACCAGCACCAGCGCGTTCTACAGCCGCTCGACGCTCGATCTCACATCGCTGCGCGCCCAGGCGGAAAAGCTGCAGACGCAGATCAGTTCGGGCAATCGGCTGACGACCTCGTCGGACGATCCGGTTGCGGCATCGCGGCTGCGCGCGCTGTCGCGCACCGACACGCTGTCCAAGATCGATACCGACGCCGCCAACCGTGCGACGTCGGATCTCAATCTGGCGGATTCGGCGATGACCGAGTTTTCCAACACGATCATCCGCGTGCAGCAGCTGGCGACGCAGGCCGCGAGCGGCACAATGTCCGACACGCAGCGTTCGAGTATCAGCACCGAACTGAAACAGTTGCAGGGCAACCTGGTGGCGCTCGCGAATACGCGCGATTCCGCCGGGCACGCGCTGTTCGGTGGCCAGACGGGCGGCGACGCCTACACGGTCGATGCTTCGGGCAACGCGTCCTATGTCGGCACCGGTTCGGCCGGGCAGCTTGCGCTGGGCGACGGACAGACCGTCACGCGCGGCGTGACCGGTCCGGAATTTCTGTCGTTCAACGTGAACGGGACGCAGACCGACATCATGTCGGTCGTGAAGACCCTGTCCGACGCACTCGATGCGGGGGGCGCCGGGGCGACCACCGCCGCCAACAATGCGCTGACGTCGCTCCAGGCGGGGCTGGATTCGGTCACCACCGCCCAAACGGTGGTGGGTTCGCGACTGTCGTGGATCGACATCAACGTCCAGCGGCAGACCGCGATGGCCACATCGCGCGCCACCGAACAGAAGGACATCGGCGGCACCGACATCACCGAAGCCTTCACCCGGCTCCAGGAACTGTCGACGGTGCTTCAAGCCAGCCAGGCCAGCTTCACCAAACTTTCGGGCCTGTCATTGTTCAGCATGTTGAGCTGATCCCGAACCATACCGCTTTCGAATTCTGAAGGGTTGAACTTCCATGTACGCTGGTATCGGCATCATTATCCTGCTGGTCATGGTCTTCGGCGGCTTTGCCATCACTGGCGGCGCGCTGGGGCCGGTCATGGAGGCGATCCCGCACGAAATGCTCATCATCGGCGGCGCGGCCGTCGGCGCGCTGGTCACGGGCAACTCGATGCACGAGCTGAAGGCGATCGGCGGCGGCTTCGCCAAAGTGTTCAAGGGGCCGAAGCACACCAAGCAGGATCACATCGACGCGATCATCCTGTGCACTAAGCTGATGAAGATCCTGCGGTCGGACGGGCCGGTGGCGCTGGAAAGCCATGTCACGGACCCCGCCAGCTCACCTATTTTCGCGGAATTTCCGCGCCTTTTCGCCAACAAACCCTTGATTTCGCTGATCTGTGACACGCTGACCCTGATCGTCGTCTCCTCCGGCACGCTGGAGGTTCACGCTGTCGAGGACGTGATGGATCACGCGATGAAGACGCACTTCCACGAGGAAGCCGAGCCGCAGCACGCGCTGCAGGGCCTGGCCGACGCCCTGCCCGCGCTGGGTATCGTCGCGGCCGTTCTGGGCGTGGTGAAGACCATGGGCTCGATCGACAAGCCGCCAGCCATCCTTGGCGGCATGATCGGTTCGGCGCTGGTCGGCACGTTCATGGGCGTGCTTCTGGCCTATGGCATCGTCGCCCCGCTGGCGAGCCGCCTCAAGCAGGTGCTCGATCAGGACGAGATGATCTTCCAGGCCGTCAAGCAGGTCATCATCGCTTCGCTTCACGGGTGGCCGCAGCCGCTGGTGGTGGAAAGCGCGCGGTCGGGCCTTGGCCATGCCTTCCGCCCCGGCCTGTCCGAACTGCTCGACGCGCTGCGCGGCCGCTAAGGGAAGGCTGAACCATGGCCAAACCTCCCAGAGGCAAGAACGAGCCGCCTCCGGCGCCAATCATCGTCAAGAAGGTCACGGTGGTAGCCGGCGGCCACCATGGCGGCGCGTGGAAAGTCGCCTACGCCGACTTCGTGACCGCGATGATGGCCTTCTTCCTGCTGCTGTGGCTGCTGGGCGCGACCACCGAAAAGCAGCGCAAGGGCCTTGCCGATTACTTCACGCCCACCCTGGTCAAGATGAAGGAAGGCGAAGCCGGCTCCTATGGCCTGCTCGGCGGCTCCTCGATCACCGACGCGGACAACTATCCGCACAAGGCCGCGCAGACCGGCACCAAGACTCTGACCGTGCCGCGCGACGCCACCGGCGGCGCCAAGGACGGCGGATCGAAGGCCAAACGCACGGCCGTCGAGAAGAAGTTGCAGGAAAAGCTGGCCGCCAACGCCAAGCTGCGCCAGCTCGCCCGGCAGGTCCGCATGGTGGACACCACCGAAGGAACGCGCATCGACCTGGTCGACGACGCCAACTTCTCGATGTTCCGCCTCGGCACCACGCTGCTGACGCCCGACGCGACCGAACTGTTGCAGGCGATCGGCCAGGCGATCGGCCCCGATCCATCCGGCATCACCGTGCGCGGCCATACCGATTCGGTGCAGTGGAAGCCCGGCCAGGCTGCCAACAACTGGTCGCTATCCGCCGGCCGCGCCGAAGCCACGCGACAGGCGCTGATGCACCAGGGCGTGGCCGAAAGCCGCTTCCGCCGGATCGAAGGCGTGGCCGACCGCGAACTGCTGGTGAAGGACAACCCGTCCGATCCGCGCAACCGCCGGATTTCCATCCTGCTCGTGAACTGACGCCTGCCCCTCAGGTTTCGCCGAAAATGTCCCGCTGCGCGCTTTCGAGTTTCTCGAAATAGCGCCGGCGGGCATGGCGTTCGGTGACCACGCCGACGACGTGCTGTCCGGCATCGATCACCACCATTTCGTCCACGGCCAGCCGATCGAACAGGGCCAGCATCTCCTGGATGCCGGTCTCGGGATGCAGCGCGGTATCGACCAGCGTGGCTACCGAACTGACCAGGCCATCCATGGCAAGATCGGACCGATAGGCCAGCGCCGTGGGAACGATCCCGCGATAGCGCCCTTCGCGATCGACAAGCACGGCCTTACTCACCGACCCCAACGGGATCGCCGCGCGAAACGCGGCAATGGTGCTGTCGTCCGCGATGCTGACCCAGTCCTTGCGCATGATTCGGCCGGCGTGAAGGTCCACGACCCAGCTGATGTCGCGCGGGCTGCGCACGATCGATCCGCGCACGTGAAGACGCCAGGTGGAGAAGGAATAACCGAAGGCTTCGCGTGTGACGGCGCTCGAAATAAGCGATGCGGTCAGCACCACGCCCATCAGCGCGAAATCGTGCGTGGTCTCCAGCATCAACATGGCCAGCGTCATCGGACCACCCACCACGGACACGCTGAATGCGGCCATGCCCACCAGCGCCGCATCGTTGGAATCGATCGCCAAGCCGGGAAACAGCATGTTGCCCACACCGGCAAAAATCTGTCCGACCAGTGAACCGAGGAACAGCGAGGCGAAGAAAAGCCCCCCGCGGAAACCGAAGCTGAGCGAGATCACAGACGCCGCTATCTTGAGGGCCAGCACCGTCAGCAGAAACATGATCGGCGGATGCAGCAGAAGGTTGAGATGCAGCGCGCCATGTCCGGCCGACAGCGCCTGCGGCGACAGCCAGGCGATCGGCATGAGCAGGCAGCCGCCGATCACCGGCCGCCACGCGCCGATGCGCGTCCAGGATTGGACCACCAGCTCCATCGCCGTCACCAAGCGCATGACCACGATGCCGATGAACGCACAGACCAGCCCGAGCGCCGCATAGACAAGGTAATCGGGCGTGTGCAGCACCCGGTTCGCCGTCGTCGCGATCAGATAAGGCTCAACGCCAAGCAGGCGCGTGATGAAGACCGCCGACAACGCGGCCGTGACCACCGGCGCGATCGCGGCCGGGGTGTAGGCTCCGATCACGATCTCGAAGGCATAGAAGGCGCCGGTCAATGGCGCGCCGAAAGCCGCGCCGACGGCTGCGCCGGCCCCTGCCCCGGTCAGCGTGCGCAGATCCGCGCGGCGCAGCTTGAACCATTGCCCCAGCGCGGAGGCGACGCCCCCGCCCATCTGGGCATAAGCGGCTTCGAGCCCGACCGAAGCGCCCGCGCCGTTCGATACGATCGTCTGCCCGGCGATGATCAGGCTGTCGGACAGTGGCAACCGCCCACCGTGCAGCGCATTCGCCTCGACCACGTCGATCAGCGTCCGGCGGCGGCGATGGAGCCATCGCGCCATGAACACCAGCACCAGCCCGCCGGTCGGCAGGGCCAGCAGGCGCCAGGGGTGATGGATCGATCCCAGCGCGCTCAGGCGGTTGATCGTGACGCCATAGAAGAAGTGCTGGATGCCATGCGCCAGGAACTGCTGCGCATTGGTGAGGATGCCGGCCGCAAGCCCGGCCAGCAGCGCGAGCACGATAAAGGCCGCCTCGCTTTCGCGCAGGCGGCGGCGGAACCGGATGGCGGCGGACCGCACGAGATATTTGCCAGACGAAGCCACGGCTCCCGCCAATCGCCTCGCGCGCGCGGAGTCAAGCAGTCAAGACGAATGTCCGCGCTCAAAACGCCAAAGGCCCGGCGATCTCGCGATCGCCGGGCCGCCACCTGGTGGAGGCAGGTGTCAGGTTGCGTCAGGCTTAGCGAAGCAGCGAGAGAACGTTCTGCTGGCTCTGGTTGGCCTGGGCGATCATCGCCGTCGAAGCCTGGCTCAGGATCTGGGCCTTGGCGAGCGCCGTCGTTTCCGCCGAGTAGTCGGTGTCCTGAATGCGCGAGCGGGCATCCGACAGGTTCGTGACGTTGCTGGTCAGGTTGTTCACCGCCGACTGGAGGCGGTTCTGACCGGCACCCAGCGTCGAACGGGCCTTCGAGATGTCTTCGAGTTCCGTGTTCAGCGAAGTGAGCAGGCCATTGGCCGCCGTCGCCGTCGAAACGTCATAGGAACCGGCAGCGCCGCCGCTGGCAGCAAGCGTGGTAAGGTCGGACATTTCCAGATCGACCGTGTCGGTGGCGTTCGCGCCGGCCTGGATCGTCACGGTCGTGGTCGTGCCGTCGAACAGCGCAACACCGTTGAACTTGGTGTTGGTGATGACCTGGTCGATCTGCGAGGTCAGCTGGTCGACTTCCGTCTGCATGTAGGTGCGGTCGGTGGTGTCCTGATAGGTGCCCGAGGCCGACTGGGTGGCCAGTTCGCGGATACGCTGCAGCATGTTGGTCACTTCGCCCAGCGCGCCTTCAGCGGTCTGCGCCAGCGAGATGCCGTCGTTGGCGTTGCGGATGCCCTGGTTCATGCCAGTGATCTGCGAGGTCATCGAGGTGGCGATGGCGAGGCCGGCGGCGTCGTCCTTCGCGCTGTTGATGCGGGTGCCGGTGGACAGGCGCTGCATGGCAGTGCCCAGCATCTGGCTGGCCGAGTTCGAAGCGTTCGCCGCGCGCAGTGCGCTGATGTTGGTGTTGATAACGGTCATGTCAGTCTCCAGTGAGGATCGTTCCCGAGAGGACCGCCGAGTCACGGGGATAACGCGGCTGTCGAGGCAAAGACCGGCATGGGGATCAGGTTTTTAAGGGGAAAAAATGCGCGGCATGCAAAAAACTACGCTCAACGCCTAAGTACGAACACTGAGGTTAATGGTTCATTTAGGATTTAGAGGCAAACCGTCACCAGATATGGTTAAGACGGGGACCATTAACATGGATCAGCATACGGACGGATTGAACGTCTCTGAACAGGCCGGAAGCGTTAACGCGCCACTGGTTCAGCGGGCGGACGCTATTGTCGGGAGTTTCGGCAGCAGCGCTGGTACGTATGTGTACGCATCGGAAGAAGGCGTGCAGCATGATCCCAGAAAGATCGCGATCGCGCTAGAACGCGCACCGCACAACGAACTGATCCGCGCGCCGGGAGGCCGCCAGTTCACGCTGCGCTATGTCGATGGAGCTTCGGAAGGCGCGCTCGCCGCGCTGCTTGCCTGTGCCGCCCCCGCCGGTACGCCCGTAGCCGCCGATCCAGAAAGCCTTTCCGTCCTCGCCCTGGCCGAACGCATCGCCGCGAGCGACATCCCCGTGCTCATCAACGGCCCGACCGGAACCGGCAAGGAAGTGTTGAGCCGCTTCATCCACGATCGGTCGCGCCGCGCCGACAAGCCGTTCATCGCCATCAACTGCGCCGCCATGCCGGAAACGATGCTGGAAGCACTGCTGTTCGGCCACCAGAAGGGCGCCTTCACCGGCGCCAACGCCGCTAGCGAAGGTTTCTTCCGCGCGGCCGACGGTGGCACGCTGCTGCTCGACGAAATCGCCGAGATGCCGCTGTCGCTTCAGGCGAAGCTGCTGCGCGCCCTGCAGGAAGGCGAAGTCCTGCCGCTGGGCGCGACGCAGCCGGTCAAGGTTGACGTGCGCGTGATCGCCTGCGCCAACCGGGATCTGCCGCTGGAAGTCGAGGAAGGCCGCTTCCGCGCGGACCTTTACTACCGCCTCAACGTTTTCCCGCTGTCGCTGGGCGCGCTGTGCGAGCGCCCGGAAGATATCGCGCCGCTCGCCTTCGCGATGATGCTGCGCCACGTTCCGCGCGGCATGAACACGCCGTGGATTTCCGATGCCGCGATCGCGCTGCTGGCCCAGCACACCTGGCCGGGCAACGTCCGCGAACTGGAAAACGTGGTGCGCCGCGCGCTGCTTCTGGCGGGCGACGCGCCGGAAATCCTGCCGCAGCACGTCGTGTTCGATCGCCCTGCCCGCCTGGTCACCGACCGCAACGGCGCGCAGGCCGCAGCGATGCCAGGCACGGTAACGCCGATCAACCCGGCAGTACCAGCCGCGCCCGCCGAAATCGTCGGCGACGACATGGGCGCGTCCGGAGCCAAGCTTTCCAACATCGTTCAGATTTCCGAAGCGCGGGCAATCCTGGCCACGCTCGAGGCCTGCGGCGGCAGCCGCGTGGCCGCGGCACGCCAGCTCGGCATTTCGGAACGCACGCTACGCTATCGCCTTGCCAGCTTCCGTGAAGCCGGCATCGCAGTCGCTGGAGGTCGTCGATGAGTGGTATCAACGGAATCGGCGGAAGTGCCGCCGGGGTGCAGCAGATCATCGCGCTGCGTCAGCAGATCATTGATCGTTCCAACCTGCTTCAGCAGATCCACAAGCCCGATGCAGCCGCATCGGGCGCGGCCGAGACCCAGAGCAGTGGTCCGGCCGGCGGTTTCACCGAAGCACTCAAGTCCGCGCTCGACAGCGTCAGCGCCACGCAGAACAAGGCGGAAGCGGTCAGCGAAGCCTATGAACGTGGCGAAGTGACCGATGTCGCGAAGGTCATGCTCGCCCGACAGGAAGCCGGCGTCGCCTTCGAAGCCACGCTCCAAGTTCGCAACCGCCTGCTGTCCGCCTACCAGGACATCATGCGGATGGGGGTCTGATAAATGAGTGACCTTGTTCCCGCTGTCGCCGGTGGCAGTAGCCCTTCGGTGCTGACGCCGCTGACAGATCCCGCGCTCGGCGGCGCTTCGGCGCGGCTGCGCGCCTTCATGGGCCAGACGTCGGTTCGCCGCGCCCTGCCCTGGTTTGCCGGCATGTCGGCAGCCGGGCTTGCCGGCGTGCTGTGGATGACCATGGCCCCTGCCCCGCAGCGGATGCTCTATTCGCAGCTTTCCGACAACGAACGCGCCCAGGTGGTCGCCGCGCTCGACAAGGCGTCGATCCCCTACACAATCGACAATTCGACCGGCGCGATCACCGTGCCGGAAAGCGATCTCTACAAGGCGCGCATGGTCGCCGCCTCGGACGGCGCGATCGCCGCGCCCGAAACCGGGCAGCAGATGATCGACAAGCTGCCGATGGGCGCAAGCCGCACATTGGAAGGCCAGCGCCTTCAGGCCGCGCGCGAGCGCGAGCTGGAACTGACGATGATGGAAATCGACGGCGTGGAAGCCGTGCGCGTCCATCTTGCCGAACCGGAAAAGTCGGTGTTCGTGCGCGACAACGTCGCGCCTTCGGCATCGGTGATGGTCAAGCTTGCCCGTGGCCGCCAGCTTTCCGACAGCCAGGTTTCGGCGATCGTCAACCTGATGGCGGGATCGGTGCCGGGCCTGTCGGTCGATTCCGTGAAAGTGATCGACCAGCACGGCCGTCTGCTGTCCGCCGCCAAGGCCGGCGACAGCGATCGCATCGAAATCCAGGGCCGCATGGAGGACAAGCTCCGTCAGCAGGTTTCCCAGTTGCTGACCCCGATGCTGGGCGATGGCAACTTTTCGAGCGAGATCCAGGTCGATCTGGACATGGATCAGGTGACCTCGGCCCGCGAAAGCTATGACAAACAGGGCGCGGTCCGCACGGAATCGCAGTCCGCTTCCCAGTCGGCCGGAGCGGCCGGCGCGATCGGGGTGCCCGGTGTGCTGTCGAACACGCCGCCGCCGGCGACCACCGCCCAGCCTGGCGCGCCGCAAGGCACGCCGGCACAGGGAGCGCAGGCCGCCAACGGCCAGGCGCCGGGAACTCCGGGTACGCCCGGAACGCCCGCCACGCCGCCCGCCAATGGCGAAAGCTCGTCCACGCGCACCTACGAACTGGGCCGCGAAGTGGCCGTGTCCAACGTGGCGCCGGGCAAGATCAAGCGCCTGTCGGTTGCCGTGGCCGTGAGCCAGGAGGCGATGGCCAAGGCCAAGCCCGCCGATATCGAACAGATCAAGCAGCTCGTCAGCGCCGCCGTTGGCGCGGACCAGACGCGCGGAGACCAGGTCGCCGTTGCCATCCGCAGCTTCAAGCCGGCGGTTGTCGAAGCGCCCAAGTTCTACGAAACGCCGTGGTTCGCCACGATCCTGCGCAATGCCGTTGCCCTGCTCGCGGTGCTGCTGGTGCTGCTGCTGGGCGTGCGCCCGCTGATCAAGGCGCTGAAGCGTGATACGGCCGCATCGAAGCGCAACAAGGCTGAAAACGACGACGAAGAGGCAGCGGAGGATGGCGAAGGCGCCGTTTCCGCCCCCAAGCCGCTGGTCGCCAAGGCCGATCTGCGCCCGGCGCAGGACGCCTCCACGGGCGTCGTCGATACCGAATTGCTGAGCCGCCAGGTTGGCATCGCCCAGCGGCTGGTGAAGGAAAAGCCTGACAGCGCCGTTGCCGCCCTGCGCCAGATGCTGAAGGAAAACACGGAGGAAGCGGTATGAGCGACCTGTCTCCCATCAGCGGCGCCGAACGCGCCGCGGTGATGGTCATGCTGCTTGAGGACGAGCAGGCCGCCGAAATCCTCGGTCAGCTTGAACCGGAAGAGCTGCGGACGCTGGGCGAGAAGATGTGCGCGCTGGGCGAGATCGGCCCGATGGCGATCGCGCAGGCGATCACCGGCTTCGTCGAACGCACTGAACGGCTTGGCCTGACCGCGCACGACCGCATCGGCCAGGTCCGTTCGCTGATGACCCGCGCCGTGGGCGAGATCAAGGCGGAAAGCCTGATGCAGCGCATCACGCCGGCCGACCTGCCGCGCACCTCGCCGCTGGAACTCGCGCGCTGGCTGACGCCCCAGGTGCTGACCCCACTGATCCGCGACGAACACCCGCAGGCGATCGCGGTGCTGCTGGTGCAGCTCGATCCGGAAGTGGCCGCTGCCGTGCTGCACGCGCTGCCGGACAACATCCAGCCGCAGGTCGTGCACCGCATCGCCACGCTGGGGCCGGTTTCGCCGGATGCCATCGCGATGCTCGAACAGATGCTCAACCGCCGCATCGGCGAATGCCATGGCCAGTCGGTGATGACGATGGGCGGGCCGCGCGAAGCGGCCGACATTATCAACGCCGCCGCGCGCGCCGTCGAAAAGCGCGTGATGCCCGAGATCAACAAGATCGACAAACAGCTCGCCAAGCAGATCGAGAACGAGATGTTCAAGTTCGAGCACCTGTTCGTGCTCGACAGCAAGTCGATGGGTTCGCTGCTGCGCGAAGTGGACAGCGACACGCTGATCGCCGCGCTGAAGGGCATTCCGGACACGCAACGCGAGGTGTTCTTCGACGCCATGTCCTCGCGCGCCGCCGATGGTGTGCGCGACGAGATCAACGAACGCGGCCGCATGAAGATGGCCGAAGTGATCGAGGCGCAGAAGGCCATGGTCACCGCCGCGCGCCGGCTTGCCGCCGAAGGCGTGATCGTGTTCGGCGCGAGCGACGACGATTATGTCTGAGCCGACCCGCGCGGTTGCGCTTTCCGCATTGACGGAACGGCGCGTCGGCTTTGCCCCGGACAAGCGCTTCGTGGGCGGCGGCCGCATGGAAGTATCGCCGCTGGCGCGTCGAGCCCAAACGCCGCCTGCCCCGGTTGTCGAGCATGTCCCTGAACCGGAGCCTGAAAATCCGGTCACCCGCGCTTTCGCGGATGGCTATGCCAAGGGCCACGCCGAGGGACGCGGCGCCGCCGAAGCCGAAGCGGCGATCGCGGACGCCACGCGCCACCGGATCGAAATGGCCATGACGCGGATGGACGGTGAACAGCTTGCGCTGCTGCACGAACGGCTGCGCGAAACGGTTCTCGCCTTGTGCCAGTCCGTGCTGGACGAAGCCGCCATCGCGCCCGACCGGCTTACCGAACGCGTGAAGATCGCCGCCGGAATGCTCGCGCGCGCGCAGGACGCGCGTATCGTCAGACTGCATCCCGAGGATCTTGCACTGGTTGCCCATAACCTGCCCGAAGACTGGCACTTCGAACCTGATCCCGCCCTCGAACGCGGCTCCATCCGCGTGGAAGGCGCGCAGGGTGGCGTCGAGGACGGGCCGGAACAGTGGCGCATCGCTTTGCAGGAGGCGCTTCGCGCATGTTGAATCCCGCGCTCGCGCCGGACGCCATCCCTCCTTCCCGCATGAACCCGGCCCTGGCGATGCTCCACCGTTTCGCCGCGGCGGAGCCGGACCTGGCGCCGGCGCGCTATGGCCTGCTGACGGCCTGTGATGGCGGCATGCTGGAAGTGACCGGCCTTTCCGTACCGATCGGCACCCAGTGCCGGATCATGCACGGGCGCGGTTCGCTGGCGGCCGAAGTCATTGGCTTCCGCAACGGCAATACCCTGATGATGCTGCTCGGCGATCCCGTGCTGCTGCGCCCCGGATCGCGTGTGAAACCCGAAGGCCGCCCCGGCATGTTGCCGGTGGGCGAAGCCTTCCTGGGGCGCGCGGTCGATGGCGAAGGCAAGCCGATCGACGGCGGCGCCCCGATCGTCGCGCAGAAGGAGTGGCCTTCTGGAGGCGTCCGCGCCGGCGCGCTGGATCGCAGCCCCGTCCGCCAGACTTTCGATACCGGCGTTCGGGCGCTCAATGCCATCACCACGTTCGGGGTCGGCCAGCGCATTGGCATCATGGCCGGTTCCGGCGTCGGCAAATCGGTCCTGCTCGACATGGTCGCGCACGGGGCCGAGGCGGAAATCGTCATCGTCGGCCTGATCGGCGAGCGCGCGCGCGAAGTGTCCGATTTCGTCGAACGCCACATGAATGGCGAGAAGCGGTCGCGCAGCGTCGTGGTGGCCGTTCCGGCGGATCACGCGCCGAACCTGCGCATTCGCGGGGCGTTGCTCGCCACCAGCCTGGCCGAATACTTCCGCGCGCAAGGCAAGCGCGTTCTGCTCATCATGGACAGCCTGACCCGCGTGGCCCACGCCGGGCGCGAGATCGCGCTCTTGCTGGGTGAACCCGGCGCGGCGCGCGGCTATCCGCCGTCCGCGCTGGCGACGATCACCAAGCTGGTCGAACGCGCAGGCAACTCCGCTGCCAGTGGCGGTTCGATCACCGGCCTCTACACAGTGCTGGCGGATGGCGACAACCAGGACGATCCGGTGGTCGATACCGCCCGCTCGATCCTCGATGGCCACGTCGTGCTCTCACGCGACCTCGCGCAGCGCGGGCAATATCCGGCCATCGACATCGCCGCCTCGCTCAGCCGCGTGATGAACGACATCACCGCGCCGCGACACCAGAAGCTGGCGCGCGATTTCCGTGCCCTGATCGCCAGTTACGAAGCCAATCGCGATCTTGTGCTGATGGGAGCCTATCGATCGGGCGCGGACCCGCAGCTCGATCGGGCCATCGCCATGCATGACGAGCTGACGCAGTTCCTGTGCCAGCCGGCGCCCGAAATCGTCCCGCTCGATGCGAGCGTCGCCGCGTTGACCAAGCTGCTGGACCATGAAGGCTGAACGCGCCAAACTTGCGCGCCTGCAACGCCTGGAACGCATCCGCGACATCGCGCGACGCAATGCGCTGGTCGAAGCGGGAGTGGCGGAGGGCACCCTTGCCCAGTTGCAGGGGCTGGCCGAACGCACTGCGCGCATGTCGCTCGACTATGCCGCGCGCAGCGATGCCGAAGACGCGGCCGCGCTCCAGCACCTGCACCAGTTCGTGCGCGGGCTGGACGAGGTTACCAACGGAACCCGCGCCGACATGGAACGGGCGCGCGCCATCGCCGATGCAAAGGCCCGCGAAGCCGCGGAAGCCGAACGCAGGCGGGCGGCGGTGGAGGAGAGGGTCGAGGCCCAGTCCCAGCTCATTGCCCGCAAAACGGCGGCCAACGCCGTGGCATTGACGGCAAAAAAGGCATTTGGCACGAACCTTGAATAGAAGATCGCGGAACCACCAGGGAGTCCGCGATGTTCGAAATTGCCGCCTTCAATTCTGCGACGGCCGCGCGTGCAGGCAGCGATGCCGCACTGTCCGCGATCGACGAGAATGCAGGCAGTCCGGCGTTTCAAGCCGTTCTGGACCAACGGCGGGCGTCCGCCGCTCGCAATGCGAACGACGATCGCGCCGCGTCCACCCAACGCGATACGGCAAAACCGGCAGACGATTTGCCGGCAAGCGGCAAAACCTTGCCGGTTGCCGGCAAGACATCCGGCAACGATGACGATGACGCCTCCGAAAAGGACGAAGATCGCAAGGATGCCGAGGCCCGGGCAACGGCAAACATCGATCCCGCACTGATCGCCAGCTTTCTGCGGCAAACGCAGGCGAACGGAAACGCCGCTGGCGCTTCCGATGCCACCGGCGGCGCAAGCGCGGCCGCAACCGCTCCCGCCCTGCCCGCCGCCATCGCGCAAACGGCCAAGGCCGCTGGCGCGCAGATCGTCAATGCCCTGGGCATTCCCGAAGACGTCGCGGCCGCCAAGCTCACGCTTGAGCCGCAAGGCGCGGCACCGGCGGCGACCACCGGCGACAAGGCGCAGGCCGCGGCCCACGCCGCAGCCCCGCAGACGGCGGACATGCTGGCCCAGGCGATGGCGCCTTCCGAAACCGCCCACAAGGCACAGTCCGCCACGCTTGCCGCCGCCGTCTCCACCAAGGTAGAGAGCGATGCCCTGCCGACCGACGGCTACTCGCTTGCCGCCATTCAGACCGCGCCGGCCACCGCCGCGCAGCCCCAGGGCGCCGCGCCAGCCAACGGCGCTTCGGCGGCGCAACCCGTCAACTTCGCCACGCTGGTGGAAACGATCGCCCGCGCGAAGGAAGAAGCTGGCATGGGAACGGTTGGCGTTTCGCTCGCCCACGCCGAATTCGGCAAAGTCTCGCTGCAGTTCCGCCAGGAACACAATGGCCTGTCCGTGGCGATGAGCAGCGCCGACCCGGCCTTTGCCCCTGCCGTGGCCGCCGCCAGCCGCGCGGAAGCCGGCTCCACCAACGCCGATGCCAACGCGCCGCGATCGGAAGCGCAGCCGCGCCACGCCGGCGGCCAGGCGCAGACCTCGGCCGACGGCGCAAACGCGCAGGGCCGCCAGGGCCGCGCGCCGATCGCCGATACGCGTCCCCAGACCGCCGCGCCGCGCGTCGGCAGCCAGGACACCGCGACCGATCCCAACGCTGACGGCATCTACGCCTGACGCGCCCCACCATTCCACGAATACCGATCGAAGGACCTCGCATGAGCGATAAGAAGGACAAGGAAGCCAAGCCGAAGAAGGGCGGTGGCATGATGATGAAGATCGGCATGGCCGTTGGCCTGATCGCCGTCGGCGGCGGCGGGGCTTACGGCCTTGTCGCGGCCGGGATCATCGGCGGCTCGCACGAGGCGAAGAAGGAAGACAACACGCCCAAGCTGATCCGCAAGGGCGCCAAGGACCCCTTCGCGCCCGTGGCCAAGGAAGGCGAAGGCGAAGGCGCGGCGGCCGAAGGCGCCGAGGGCGATGGCGGCAGCGAATACCGCACGCTGTACTTCAGCTTCGCCGAGGATTTCACGTCGAACCTCAAGGATTCCGACGCGCTCGTGCAGACGAGCATCGCCGCTTCCACGCGCCGCGATTATCGCGTGATGCTGTGGCTGAAGAAGCATGAGCTGGCGCTCCGCTCCGCGATCCTCGCCGATCTCGCCGATACGCCCGAAGCGGACATCCACACTGCCGAAGGCAAGGATCGCCTGCAGAAGCGGCTGACCGCCACGATCAACAAGGTGCTGACTTCGGCCGAAGGTTTCGGCGGAGTCGACGCGGTCTATTTCAAGACTTTCATCGTCCAGTAAGGCAACCATGAAGCCAGAACGCGCCTTTATTGCCGAACGCCCGCTGGCCCAGCACAGCGAAGCGTTGCTGCGCCCCGGCCCCGGACCGGCGGAACTGATCCCGGCGCTTTCCCGCGCCACGGAACGGTTCGCCCGCTCGCTCCGCGTCGCGCTTGCACCGCTGCTGGGCAACGAGGGACCGCAGGTGGCGGTTGCCGAACCGACGAGCTGCAACTTCAAGGAATTCGTCACCACGGTTGAATCGCTGGCGGCAAACAGCCTGATGGCAGCCGGCTCCCAGGCTGCTCCGCTGCTCTGCACGATCGAGGCGGAAGCGGTGCTCAGCCTGGTGGACCGCGCGTTTGGCGGCCGCGGCCAGGTGCCGGAGGTGCTTCCCCGCGAATTCCCCCTCTCTGCGGAACTGATGATCGACCGGCTGGAACGCCAGATCGGCATCGGGCTGGCCGCCGCGCTGGGATCGAATTCGGCGGACGCCGTCCAGCCGATCCGCCGCGACAGCAGCCTGCGTCAGCTTCACCCCTTCCCGGCGGCGACGCAGCTGGCCGTGCTGACCGTGTCGGTGACGGAGGAAGGCCTCGCACCGTGGACCATGCGGATCGCGTTCCCGCTGACCACGCTGGCCCACCTGTTCGGGCATGGCGAGAAGCCACCGATCGCGCGTACCCGCGTTGGCCCGGCCGATCCGCTGTCGCAACCGTTCGCGGACATGCCGCTGCCGGTCAGCGCGCTGCTGGTCGACGTGGCGCTGCCGCTTTCCACGATATCGTCGCTGGAAGTGGGGCAGATCCTGTCCCTGCCGATCGCCCGCAACATTCCGGTCCGCGTCGGCAAACGAACGATCGCGCACGGAACGCTTGGCTCGGTCGATGACCGGGTCGCCATCCAGATCACCAACCCTTCCTGATTTTGCCAGACCACACGCATTCGAACGAGGCACCCCATGAGCTTTATTCCCCGCAGCTTTGATCTTCTGAAGGACGTGGACGTCCGCCTGACCGTGGAACTCGGTCGCACCGAAATGAAGTTGAAGGACGTTCTCGGCCTGAGCGAGGAAAGCGTCATCATGCTCGACCGCCAGACCGACGAACTGCTCGACGTCATGGTCAACGGCAAGCTCATCGCGCGCGGCGAAGTCGTGGCGCAGGGCGATCGCTTCGGCCTTCGCATCGTCGAACTGGCGGGCGACGCAACGCCTGTCGCCTTCACCGGAAAGGGCGAGGCCGCCTGATGTTCTGGTATATTCTCAAGCTGCTGATCCTGCTGCCGCTGATTGGCGGCCTGGCCTGGGCCAGCCTGAAGTTCGCCAAGCGGATGGAAGGCAAGTTCGGGCAGGGACAGGGCACGCGTTCGGTGAAGATCATCGAAACGCAGATGCTTTCGCCCACCCTGCGGCTTGCCGTGCTGGAATTCCACGGTCGCGAAATCCTCGTCTCGGCCTCGAAGAACGGGCTTGTTGCCCTGGCCGAAGCACCGGCGCGCAGCGCCTCGCACGAGCCGCTGATCGACACCACGGCCTGACGCCGCCCACCCGCAGGATCTTCTTCGCATGCGTATCTTCGGCCCCCTGGCATCCGCCCTGTTCAGCGCGTTCCTGACCATTTCCCTGATTTTCGGCAGCGTGCCGGCCGCCCATGCGCAAGCCGTGGCGCCCGCTTCCGCCGCCCCCGCTTCCACCATCGCCGCGCAGGCCGCGCCCGCTTCAGCCCCGGCTGCCGCGACCCCGTCGCCTTCGGCCGTTTCGGGCGCGCTCGACCGCGCCTTCGGCCAGATGGCCGGCAACCAGCAGGGTGGCAGCCTTTCGCTGTCGCTGCAGCTCCTGCTCATCATGGGGCTGCTCACGATCCTGCCTTCGCTGGTTCTGATGATGACCAGCTTCACCCGCATTCTCGTGGTGCTGGCGATCCTGCGGCAAGCGCTGGGACTTCAGCAGTCGCCGCCGAACCAGGTGCTGATCGGCCTTTCGCTGTTCCTGTCGCTGTTCGTCATGGCGCCGACGCTGGACAAGGTGAACGCCAACGCGATCCAGCCCTATGCCGCCGGCACGATCAACGCCGAACAGGCGATCAGTGCGAGCGGCAAGGAATTCCACGCCTTCATGATCCGCCAGACGCGCGAGCACGATCTGTCGATGTTCGCCGACATGGCCCACGCGCCCCGGTTCACCAACGCCGCCGACGTGCCGTTCTCGATCCTGCTGCCGGCTTTCGTGACCAGCGAGCTGAAGACCGCCTTCCAGATCGGCTTCATGCTGTTCCTGCCCTTCCTGGTGATCGACCTGGTGGTTTCGTCGGTGCTGATGAGCCTGGGCATGATGATGATGTCGCCAACGGTAATCTCTTTGCCATTCAAGCTTTTGCTGTTCGTTCTTGTGGACGGGTGGGCACTGCTGATGGGCAGCCTTGCGGCCAGCTTCGGCTAGGAGGAGACGCGCCATGGACGATACTTCCGCCCTCCTTGCCCTTGCCGACCGGATGCTGTGGGTGACCGCGCTGGTTGCCGCCCCGGTCCTGCTCGCCTCGCTGGCCGTCGGCCTTGTCGTCGGCGTCATCCAGGCGGCGACCTCGGTGAACGAACAGACGCTGACCTTCGTGCCCAAGCTGGCGATCATTGCGCTGGTCCTGGTGCTGCTGGGCGGCGCGATGATGGGCCTGATCGGCGATTTCATGAAGGACATCTTCGCCCAGATCGCGGCTACCGGGAACTGAGCGCCACCCGATGATCCAGCTCAACTTCGGCTTCGGCGGACTGGAACATGAGTTCTGGCGGATGCTGTTCGTGATGACGCGGATCGGCGCCGCCATCCTCGCCGCCCCGCTGTTCGGCGCGATGGCCGTTCCCTATCAGCTGCGCGTCGTGCTTTCGGCATCGCTGGCCATCATGATCTGCGCCTGGTCGCCGGTCGCCCCGCCGCCGGCGCTGCTGTCGCTGGCCGGGCTGATGGCCACGCTCAACGAGATCATGATCGGCCTGTCGCTCGGCTTCGTGCTCCAGCTTTCCTTCGCCGCGCCCACGATAGCCGCCGAAGTGATCGGCGCCAGCATGGGCATGAGCATCGCCACCGCCGCCGACCCTTCCAGCGGCGCGCATTCGCCCGCGCTCGGCCAGTATTTCGCGGTGGTGCTGACCGTGCTGTTCCTGGGCCTTGGCGCGCATCTCAACTGGATCGCGCTGATCGTGGAAAGCTATCGCGCATTCCCGCCCGGCAGCGCCTGGTTCGCGCCCGGCCGGTTCGAAATCATCATGGGCTTCGGTTCGGTGATGTTCGCCACCGCGCTTTCGATCGCGCTGCCGGTCACGCTGCTGCTGCTGCTGGTGCAGGTGATGACCGGCGTGATCAGCCGGTCGGCCCCCAGCCTCAACCTGTTCTCGCTGGGCCTGCCCGCCGGCATTCTTGCCGGACTGGTCGCCCTGATCGCCGCGATGCCGCTGCTGACCGACCGGCTGGAAGACCTTTCCGCCGCCGCCGTCACGCAGGCCGGCGCGATGATCGCCAAGTAGGAGCGCCGCCGTGGCCGAGGACAATGGCGAAAAGACATTCGCCCCAAGTGAGAAGCGCAAACGGGACGCCGCCAAACGCGGCGACGTATTGCGCTCCCGCGAAGTCACCACCGCCATTGCCGTGCTGGTGGGCGCCGCCTGGCTGAAGTTCGCCGGCCCCTGGGTGCTGACCGAACTGGGCGATACCGCCCGCGCCGGCTTCACCTGGGATCGCGGCACGCTGGAAGATTTCTCGCCCGATCAAATGATCGTGCCGGCCATCGTCGCGCTACTGCCGCCGGTGCTGGTCCTGGGCGGCCTGATCATGGCCGCCTCGCTCGGCTCGCAGATCGGCCTCAGCGACGGACGCTGGGTAGGCAGCAACCTTGCCCCCAAGGCATCGCGGATCAACCCGCTTTCGGGCCTGAAGCGGATGCTCGGCCTGCAGGGCTGGATCGAACTGGGCAAGGGCCTGGCCAAGCTCGCGCTGCTGGGCAGCATTGCCTACCTGTGGATGCGTGGGCGGATTTCGGGCCTTGTCGGCCTGGGCGGCGGCGAAGTCAGGATGCAGCTGGCCTACGCCTGGGATTCGCTGCTTTCCCTTCTGTTCATGCTCGCCGGCGGGCTTGTCCTGATCGCGATGATCGACTTCCCGGTCCAGTGGGCACGCCGCTTCATGCGCCTGCGCATGAGCCACCAGGACATGCGCGACGAAAGCAAGGAAGCCGAAGGTTCGCCCGAAAAGAAGGGCGCGATCCGCAACAAGCAGCGCCAGCTTGCCATGGGCGGCGTGCAGAAGGCGATGCGCGAGGCGCAGTTCGTGATCACCAACCCGACCCACTTCTCGGTCGCGCTGGCCTACGATCCGGACAAGGCCTCTGCCCCGATCGTGCTGGCCAAGGGCCGTGGTGAAAAGGCGCTGGCGATGCGCGAACTGGCCGCGGAACTGAACGTGCCGACGCTGGAATACCCCGCACTTGCCCGCGCCGTGTACTTCACCACGCGCGAAAACCAGGTGATCCGCGAGGAACTCTACGTCGCGGTCGCCTCCGTCCTGGCTTTCGTCTTTTCGCTCAAGCGCGGCGAGACGCCGCCCGCGCCGCAGGTGGACGTGCCGATCGAGGTTCGCTTCGACGCGGACGGCCGACCGGAACGCCAGACAATGCATTGATCCGTCACCCCTTAACTCACCAGCCAAGGGACCGTTCTTTTCGTCATGGCTACGACCTCATCCACTTCGAGCACGACCTCGTCGACATCATCCTCGTCGGTTACGTCGACATTGCTGTCGGCCCTCGGCGGTGGCAGCGGCATCAACATGGCGTCGCTGGCGGAGCAGCTTTCGTCTGCGCAGTACGCGAGCCGGATCGACCAGCTCAGCACCAAGTACGACAAGCTGACGACGCAGATCTCGGCCGCGTCCACGCTGAAAAGCATGATTTCCTCGCTGGCCACGTCGCTCGGCACGCGCGTGCGTACGGGCGACCTTGCCGTGACGCCGACGATTGCCAACGCGAGCGTGGCTACCGTCACCAAGGGAACGCTTTCGGGCAGCGGCACCTATTCGCTGGAAGTGACTTCGGTCGCCAAGAGCCAGACGCTCAGCTCGCCCGTCTATGCCGCGTCGACCTCGACCGTCGGTTCGGGCACGCTGACGCTGAAGTTCGGCACCGTGTCCGGCTCCTCCTTCACCGAGGATACGAGCCACAGCGCCGTCAACATCACCGTGCCGACCGGCGCCACGCTCAGCGATGTGGCAACGGCGATCAACGCTTCGGGCGCAGGCGTCACTGCCTATGTCGCGAACGGCTCCAACGGCGCGCAGCTGGTGCTCAAGGGCAAGAATGGCGCGGCCAACGGCTTCGTCCTGGAAGCGTCTGAGAACGCCTCCGATCCCGGCTTGTCGAATCTCGCCTGGTCCCCTTCCGGCGATCTTTCGCGCCTGACCACGACGGCCACCGACGCGGTGTACAAGCTGGACGGCGTGCAGCGCACGAGCACGTCCAACACGATCACCGATGCCGCGCCGGGCCTGACGCTCAAGCTGACGGGCACCAACGCGGGTTCGCCCACGACGATCGGCTTTTCCGATCCGACCAGCGCGATTTCGACGGCGATGACCGATCTCGTTGATGCGCTGAACTCGGTCGCAAGCGAACTGAAGAACGATACCGATCCCAACACGGGTGCACTGAACAACGATCCCGGCGCGCGCTCGCTGCAGAACACGCTGACGACGCTTGGCAGCACGGTGATCATGCCCAACGCCGCGGCCGGCGCGCCCAAGACACTTTCCGATCTCGGCCTGGTGATCCAGCGCGACGGCACGTTCGCGCTGGATTCCAACCGCCTGTCCGCCACGCTGGCGAACTATCCTTCTGAATCCGCGGCCATGTTCACCAACGGCCTGTATGGCGTCTATGCCTCGTTCGACAAGATCTCGCGCAACCTCACCTCGGCAGTGGACCCCAGTTCGCTGACCGGGACCGTCAACCGCCTGACGGCGGCGCAGACCAAGGCCGCGAGCGACAAGAGCGATCTTGCCGCCCAACAGGAAACGCTGCGCCAGCAGATGGTCAGCCGCTTCGCCTCGCTCGACACGCGGCTTAGCGCGTCGAAATCGACGCTGTCCTTCCTGCAGGCGCAGATTTCCGCCTGGAACTCCAAGAGCTCCAGTGGCTGATGCGGTATCTCCGGGATCCCAGCGAAGCCTATCGCCGGGTCGATTTTGACGCGCGCGTGTTTGGCGCCGATCCGCGCCAACTGGTGGACCTGTGCCTGGAACAGTTCACCGGCTCGCTATCGCGCGCGATCTACGCGGCAGGGCGCGGCGACAACGCCGCGAAAAGCGCGGCGCTGACGCGCGCGGTTTCCTCGCTGCTGGCGCTGGAAATGGGGGTGGATACCAGCAACCCCACCGGCCCGGCGCTCATCCAGCTCTATCAGGCGGCACGGCGCTCCGTGCTCGATTCCGCGGTGAACTTCGACGCCGACCGTCTTTCCATAATCCGCGCCGATTTCCTCGAGATCCGGCAGGCCATGCTGCAAGCGGCGCGCGGCTGACGCCACGGCCGCTTCATTCGGCTACCTTCCGGGATTGCTAAAGGATTGATCGATCCGGACCGGTCGCGGACACATCTGTCCGCCGGTCACGATCCCCCGCACCGGCCCCGCCCCTTGTCCCCGAAGGCAATGGGACGCACGGTCCGGATCGATCGTCGTGCCGGCATCGGGTCAACACCGCCCGATGCCGGCCTCAACCAATATGGCAACAGCCGATCATGGCGGTCGCGAGTTCATCGAGCGCCACCTCGCGCGAGGCGGCATCGAGTTCGATGGCGGCCGTCGGCGCTTCGGCAACGAGCGCCGTCTTGCGGTCCTGCGCGAAGGTATCGCAGCCGGCATCGCGCAACAGCTTGAGCCCTTTCGCGCCATCGTTGCCCATGCCGGTCAGCACCGCGCCCACCGCGGGAACCGCGCCGCGCGCGATCGAGCCGTAGAGCAGGTTGGCGGAAGGCCGTGCGCCTTCGATCGGTTCGCGCGCGATCAAGCGAATACGAGGGGGTGTGCCCGGTTCCACGACGACGTGGCATTCCGGATCGGCCGCGATGTGGATCGTGCCCTGGCTGAGCGTCGCGCCGTCCTTCGCCGCCTTCACCGCGCACTTCAGATCGGTGTTAAGGCGCTTGATGAACGTTTCGACGAGCGCCGGTTCCGCCTGCAACGCCACAATGGTCGGCGGACAATTGGACGGGAAATCGGATAGCAGCGTCGTCAGCGCGTCGATCCCGCCCATCGAGGCGCTGCACGCCACGATGCGGCCGTTCCATTCGAACTGGGCATCCACCTGCTTCTGGTCGCGCACCGTCTTGCGATCGCGCACATTGCTGTTGGCGGCCGCCAGCACGATCTTGCCAAGTTTGCCGACCGACTTGTTGAACTGTTCCGGCGTGGCGCGCAGCGGCTTGGGAAAGCACTCCACCGCGCCCAGCTCGAAGGCCTTGAGCGAGGTTTCGGTGCCCGCCTGCGTCAGGCTCGACAGCATGACCACGGGCAGCGGATTGTGCTCCATGATCTCTTCCAGGAACTCGATTCCGCTCATGCCCGGCATTTCCACATCGAGCGTGATCACGTTCGGGCGCAGCGCGTCGATCTGGTCGCGCGCCTCGGCGGCGTTGGCCGCCGCGCCCACGACCCGGACGTTCTTCGCCTGGTCCAGAATATCCGAAAACAGCGCGCGCATGGCGGCTGAATCGTCAACGACAAGAACTCTTGCTTCGTGCATCTGCTTGCAAACCTTCGCCTGCAGGCGTGCCCAGGCGGCACCCCTTCACGGCAAACAGGCTTAACGCTTTATCACCGAGCAAATTGCATCCGAGGGGATAGGTATCTCAACCTAGGTTCTCCGCAAGGCAGCCTTTGCGCCTCGATGGTTAAATGCCTTCCAGCGAAACCGACCGGGCAGCCAGCCTGACGGGATCGGATGCACGCCACGCGAAGGAACCGTCACGATGCCGACCATCACCCTGCCATCGCGCTGCGATCGGGCCGCCGCCGAAGCGGTGCTGCCCACCATGATCGCAGCGCTTGGCTCAGGTCCGCTGCACATCGATGCGCGCGAATGCTCGCAGATCGGGCAGGCCATGCTGCAACTGCTGGTCAGCGCGCGGCGCTCGCAAGGAGGGGCGACCATTCTTCCCTCCCCCGTCCTGCGCGATATCGCCCGGCTGGCCGGCCTAGAAGCGGACCTGTTCGATGGAGGCGCGGCATGACGAGCGAGGAAATCCAGGCCATCTTCTTCGCGGAATGCGAGGAATCGCTGGCGGCCGCCGAAACCGGGCTGGCCGCCTGCCAGGCCGGCACACAGGACGATGACACCGTCAACGCGGTGTTCCGGGGCGTCCATTCGATCAAGGGCGGCGCGGGTGCGTTCGGCTTCATTGCGCTCCAGGCCTTTACCCACACGTTCGAAACGCTGCTTTCGGATGTGCGCGACGGCACCGTGCCGCTGACCGATCCGCTGATCGAGCTGCTGCTGCGCGCGCTCGATACGCTGAGCGATCATGTTGCCGCGGCGCAAGGCGCCGGCGAGACGCCGGAAGACACGGCCCTGCTGGCCGAGCTGACGGCGGCCCAGGCAGCCAACGCCGGTGGCCCAACGGCTCCGGCTCCCCAACCGAAGGCCAAGCCGGCCAAGGCCACCAAGGCGAAGCCGGCTCCCGAACCCGCGCCCGAAGCGCAGGATGCGCCCGATGCGGAGATCGACATCGATCTTGACGCCATGCTCGATGATCTGGCCGGGGCAATGGGCGGATCGTCACCCGATGCGGAAGGCGATGACGATGATGCGGCGGGCCGCTGGGAAATGCGCGTCCGGCCGCATGCCGGTGCCATGCGCAACGGCAGCGAGCCTGTGCTCATGCTGCGCGAAGCCATCGAACTGGGCGGCCGCTGCGAACTTTGCGACATCTCGGAAGTCCCGCCGCTCGACAAGATCGATCCGGAAACCGGCTATCTCGGCTGGCATTTCAGCTTCCCCGAAGACGTCACCGAAGCCGCCGTGCGCGACATCTTCGATTTCATCGGCGACGAATGCGATCTCGTGATCGGGCGCGGTCTCGCCATGCCGCCGGTGCAGTTGCCCGACCCCAAGCCCGGCAACGTCGCTCCCGCTGCCCCTGCCCCGACTTCGGCGGCGGTACAGGAACTTCCGCGTCCGGCCCCTTCCGCCGCGCCGGCGCCGGCTGCCGCCGCGAACCAGACGATCCGCATCGAACTGGGCAAACTGGACCGGCTCATCGACGCGGTGGGCGAACTGGTGATCGCGCAGGCGATGATGGCGCAGCGCCTCGTGAGCGAAGGCGTGACCGCTACCGAGGAACTGACCATCCTCGAAAGCCTGACGCGCGACATTCAGGAAAGCGCGATGTCCATCCGCGCGCAACCGATAGGATCGGTGTTCAGCCGCGTGCCGCGCATCCTGCGCGAACTGACCCAGTCCACCGGCAAGCATGTGCGGCTGGACGTATCGGGCGAAAGCACCGAACTCGACAAGACCGTGATCGAGCGGCTGGGCGAACCGCTCACGCACCTGATCCGCAACGCGGTGGACCATGGCATCGAGGAATCCGATCAGCGCGTTGCGTCCGGAAAATCCCCGGAGGGTACGCTGACGCTTTCGGCCGAGCACCGTTCCAGCCGGATCGTTATCCGCATCGCCGATGACGGGCGCGGCATAGACCGCGAGCGCGTGCTGGCCAAGGCGATCGAAAAGGGCCTCGTGCCCGCCGATGTCCAGCTATCGAAGGAAGAAATCGACCAGTTGATCTTCGCGCCCGGCTTTTCGACCGCGCAGACCGTGTCCAACATCTCCGGCCGGGGCGTGGGCATGGACGTGGTGCGCCAGAACGTGAAGGATCTGGGCGGCCGCATCACCATCGAATCCGAACCCGGCAAGGGCACGGCCTTCATCCTGACGATGCCGCTGACGCTGGCCATTTCCGATGGCATGGTCGTCAACGTGGGCGACCAGACGCTGGTCATCCCGCTGGCCAGCGTGGTCGAAAGCCTGCGGCCCGACATCGAGCATGTGAAGGGCCTGGGCACGCAGCGCGCGATGATCAACGTGCGCGGCCGGTTCATTCCGATCATCCCGCTCCACGCCGCCGTAGGCGCGCTGGGCGCTGCCGAAACGCCCGATCACGGCGTGCTGATCGTGGTGGAAACCGAAGGGGCCGGGCGCGCCGCGCTGCTGGTCGATGCCATTCGCGATCAGCGGCAGGTCGTGATCAAGAGCCTCGACACCCACTACCGGTCGGTCGAAGGCGTGGCCGGGGCAACGATCCTGGGCGACGGCCGCGTCGCGCTCATCATCGACGTGGACGGCCTTGTCGCGCGCAGCCTCTCCGCCGCCCCGGCGCAGGAGGCCGCATGAACATCGCCGCCGCGTTCGAACCGTCGATGCCCGGGATCAGCCCGGGCATCTACGACAACGACGATTTCACCGCCATCAGCGAGATCGCGCACCGCGAGGCGGGGCTGGTCCTGCCACCGGGCAAGGCGATGCTGGTCTATTCGCGCCTCGCCCCGCTGGTGCGGGATTCGGGCTGCGCCACGTTCGGCTCCTATGTCATGCGTATCCGCGAGGATGGCGAGGAACGCTCGCGCGCGATCTGCGCCCTCACCACCAACCACACGTTCTTCTACCGCGAAGCGCATCATTTCGAGCACTTCGCACAGGAATTGCGGTCGGATTTCGTGAAGCGTCTGGAACGCGGTGGCAAGCTGCGCATCTGGTCCGCCGGCTGCTCTAGCGGCGAGGAAACCTGGTCGCTGCTGATGACCCTGCTCGGCCCCGAACGGAACGCCGGACTGGCGATCGCGCAGCGCGACGTGCGGATGCTGGCCAGCGACATCGCGGTCCACGCGCTGCGCAAGGCCAGTGCCGCGCGCTATCGCGCCGAGGATCTGAAGCCCATGCCCGAACGCCTGCGCGAAGCCTGGTGCCGGACCGACGGCGCGGACGCCACGATAGTGCCCGAAATGCAGGCCCTCGTCCGTTTCCGTTCGCTCAACCTGCAAGGCCCGTGGCCCATGCGGGGGGAATTCGACGTGATCTTCTGCCGGAACGTCATGATCTATTTCGACACCCCCACCAAGGAGCGGCTGGTCGCCCGCTTCGCCGAAAAGCTGGCGCCCGGCGGCCACCTTTACATCGGCCACAGCGAGCGCGTGACCGGACCGGCGCTGGACCACCTTACTAGCGTCGGCCCCACCATCTATCGCAAAGGAGGCAGCCGATGAGCCGCCGCCCGATCCGCGTCGTCGTCGTCGAGGATTCTCCGACCATGCGCGCGATCATCCATACGCGCCTGTCCAAGGAAGATGACATCGAAGTCGTCGCGTCCGCCGCGAACGCCGCGGAAGGCCGCCAGATGATCCGCGAGCTGGACCCCGACGTCGTCACGCTCGACGTGGAAATGCCGGGCATGAACGGCCTGGATTTCCTCGAGAAGATCATGAAGCTGCGCCCAACCCCGGTCATCATCGTATCGGGCGCAACCCAGCAGGGCAACGAAACGACCGCCCGCGCGCTGACGCTGGGCGCCGTCGATTGCTATGCCAAGAGCCAGATTTCGGGCACGCTGCCGCTCGACGATGGCGGCAAGCTGGCGCGTCTCGTCCGCGATGCCGCGAAAGTGAGCTTCGCGCGCGATGACGCACCGGCCACGCCCATGGCCGCCGCCCCGCCTCCGCCGCCTCCAGCGACCAGGAAGGGGCCGCCCAAGGTCATCGTCATCGGCTCGTCCACCGGGGGCGTGGAAGCCTTGCACACGCTGCTTTCGCAGTTTCCCGCCGATTGCCCGCCGACGCTGGTTGTCCAGCACATCAACGAGCGCTTCACCGCAGCCGTAGCGCGCACACTGGACGAAGCTTGCGCCGCCCGCGTGGTGCTGGCGCAACCCGACCTGCCGCTGCGGCCGGGCCATATCTATTTCCCGCCCGACAACGATCGCCATCTTCTGGTCGGCGGGCCGCAAATCCTGCGCACGAAGCTGCGCGCCGGCGATCGCATCTCCGGCCACCGGCCCAGCGTGGACGCCCTGTTCCAGTCAGCCGCGGAAATAGCCGGCAAGGACGCCGTGGGCATCTTGCTGACCGGCATGGGTTCGGACGGTGCCAGCGGGCTGCTGGCCATGGCGCGTGCCGGCGCGCTGACGATAGCGCAGGACGAAGCGACCTGCGCGGTCTTCGGGATGCCGCGCGCCGCCATCGCGCTGGGCGCCGCCAGCATCGTCGCGCCGATCGACCAGATCGCCCGGCACACTTTCAGCAAGGCCGCCTGACATGTATCATCGCCCTCTCCTTCCTTCCCATCCCCAGCGCCGCACGGTCATGCAGGGCCAGGCCTTCGCCAGCGACGGTGCGGACGAGGAATTCACCACCGTCCTGGGCAGTTGCGTGTCCACCTGCCTCTACGATCCGGAAGTGCGCGTGGGCGGCATGAACCACTTCCTGCTGGCCGAGCCGCCCAGCCCGAACGCGGCGATCGACGTCCATTACGGCGTCTATCTGATGGAAGTGCTCGTCAACGAGATGCTGGCGCGGGGCGCGCGGAAACACCGGCTCAAGGCCCATCTTTATGGCGGCGCGAACGTGAACCGGACGATGATGAAGATCGGTTCGATCAATGCCGAATTCGCCCGTGGCTTCCTGATCCGCGAAGGCATCGTGCTGATGCGCGAGGACCTGGGCGGCACGCAGGCGCGCCGCGTCGATTTCCGGCCCGCCTCGGGGCAGGTCCGCTGCCGCGTGGTGGAGGAACGCCTTGCCCCGCCCGTTCAACCCACCACCCGCCCGCAGAAGGCGTCGGGCGACGTCGAACTGTTCTGACAGGGAACCCCTCTCACTCGAAAGCGAACCACGACATGACCAAATCTACCCGAATCCTGACTGTCGACGACAGCCCCAGCATGCGCGCCCTGCTCAACCACGCCCTCGCCTCCAACGGCTTCGACGTGGCGCAGGCGGAAGACGGGATGGCCGCGCTCGACTGGCTGGAAAGCAACGAAGTCGACGTCGTCATTACCGACATCAACATGCCCCGCCTGGATGGCTTCGGCCTGATCGAGCGCCTGCGCGACGGCGAACGGCACCGCGATCGCCCGATTCTGGTGCTCACCACCGAAAGCTCGGACGAGAAGAAGGCCCGCGCCCGCGCCGCCGGCGCGACCGGGTGGATCGTGAAACCGTTCGATCCCGCCAAGCTCGTCGCGGCGGTCCGCCGCGTCACCCATTGATGGCTGGACGGGAGACAAACCGATGATCCGCGAACTGATCACATTCGAAGTCGAAGGCCAGGTCTTCGGGCTGGACATCATGTCCATCCGCGAAATCCGCGCCTGGTCGCCCACGACGCGCCTGCCGCGCGTGCCGTCCTATGTCGCGGGCGTGGTCAATCTGCGCGGCACCGTGCTGCCCGTCGTCGATCTGGCCGCCCGCCTCGGCTGGAACGCGACCGAACCCACGCCCCGCCACGCGATCATCGTCACCCAGATGGACGCCCAGATCGGCGGATGGATCGTGGATGCCGTCAGCGACATCGTCACCGTGCCGGAAGAGGCGTTGCAACCGCCCCCGCCCAGCACCGGCCAAGACACGGTCATCCCGTTCCTCGAAGGGCTTGCCGCCATCGATGAACGCATGGTCATGGTTCTCAACCTCGCCGCGCTGAGCAACGAAGCCCAGCTCGCCGAAGCCGCCTGACGCATGGAGGATACCGATGAACCAGGAGGCCACGCACCGGCAGATCGCCATCGTCCTTGAGGAACTGTCGCAGGAAGTCGAAGCGCTTGGCGCGTCGCTCTGCCTCGATCCCGATATCGTCGTCCGCCACATGACCACCCTGCAGGCGATCGACATGATCGGCCAGAAACAGCGCTCGCTTGCATCGCTGCTGACGGCCGATTGCCCGGCCGCCAGTATCGAGAAGATCGCCATCGACGCGCTGCGGGAACGCCTGCGCCTGTTCGGATAGCGTCTTAGGGTCGGGATCGGGCCGCGCGCGCCGATGCGCGCGGTCCGATCCGCCCGTCGGCCGATCGCGCCTTACCCCAGGCGGATGCGAAATTGTGGGGAACCCAGCCGATGGCGGCTGGACTTCGCCCGTGGCCCTGCGCCATGGAATGTCGCCATGTGGCAACTCTATCAGTTTCCCCTTTGCCCGTTCAGCCGCAAGGTTCGCCTGCTGCTCAGCGAAAAGGGTGTCGGCTATGAACTGTGGCGCGAAAATCCGTGGGAACAGCGCGACGAATTCACGCGCATGAACCCGGCCGGCCGCACGCCGGTGCTGCATAATCCGGAACGCGAGATCACGCTGGTCGACAGCCGGGCGATCTGCGAATACTTCGAGGAAACGGTCGACAAGACGCCAATGATCAACGGCACCGCCGCCAACCGCGCCGAAATACGCCGGCTGGTGGCGCTGTTCGACGAAAATTTCTTTGCCGACGTCACGCATCCGCTGATGGAAGAACGGATGCGCAAGCGGCTGATCTACCGCCAGCCGCCCGACAGCCGCCTGCTGCGCGAGGCCATGCGGCTGGCCAACGCCCATCTCGACTATATCGACTATCTCATCGACAACCGCCCCTGGCTGGCCGGCGCGACGATGAGCCTCGCCGACCTTGCCGCCGCCGCGCAGATTTCGGTGGCGGACTACCTCGGCGGCATCGACTGGTCACAGCACGAACAGGCGCGCGGCTGGTATTCGGTGTTCAAGAGCCGGCCAAGCTTCCGCCCGCTCCTGTCCGAACGCATGGACGTGATCCAGCCGCCCTCGCACTACGGCGACGTGAACGCCTGACGCCGGCGTTCACGCGCCGCCTTTGCCGGATTCAGGCCGCGCGGGGCTTGGAGCCGAAACGGCCGTGCTTGCGAAAACGGACCATCCACCGCTCCAGGAACAGCGCCAGCGGGCGCGGATGCACACCCAGATCGCGGATGCCGGGCAACGTGCCGGTCGCCGCGCTGCCCGCCTTGAGCAGCAGCCACTGGTCCCGCGTCAACGGCGCGCCAGGCAGCCAGCCCAACGCCGCGATCAGGCTGGAAACACCGTCGGGCAGATCGATGAAAGTACGGTCCCGCGCCTCCGCGCGCGCGATCCGGCGGTTGAGATCGCCCATCGTGATCACTTCCGGGCCGGCCAGCTCATAGACCTTGCCCGCATGGGCCGCGGGGTCGGCGAGCACGTTGCCCACCGCTTCAGCCGCGTCGTCCACGCTCAGCGGCTGCAACCGCGCGTCCGGACCGAATACCGGGACCACGGGAAAAGCCGCGATGATCCGGCCGAACATGGTGACGAACTGGTCATCGTCGCCAAACAGCACCGACGGACGCAGGATCGTCGCGCCGGGGAACGCGGCGCGCACCGCAGCCTCGCCTTCGGCCTTGGTCCGCGCATAGGCCACAGGCGATCCGGCATCGGCGCCCAGCGCCGAGACATGCACGAACGCGGTTGCCCCGGCCTGCGCCGCCGCGGCGGCGATGCGCCCGGCGCCCTCGCCCTGGATCGCGTCGAGATCGCCCTTGAAGGCCCCGACCAGGTTCACCACCGCGTCCGCGCCATGGACAGCGGCGGCGACCGCCTCGGGCTTGCTCACGTCCACGCGCAGGAACTGCACCTGGCCAAGATTGCCCAGCGGCTTGAGATGAAACGCCTTTTCCGGATGCCGGCTGCAGATCCGCAGGCGCGCACCGCGCGCCAGCAGTTCCTGCGCCAGATGCGTGCCGAAGAAGCCGCTGCCGCCGATCAACGTGACCAGCCTGCCTTCAAGATCGCGCGTCCTGCCCTTGCCCATATCCGTCAACCCGCCAGAAAATAGCCGTGCGCGGACCGGAACACCCGCCGCGTGCGCGAAAGCCTTTGCACGCTGGATTGGCCAAATTCAATGGCCAAGAAAAAGAGTCGGCATCATTCGACACGTCGCGGTTGACACCCGCGAATCCATCCCGTATCGGCGCGCTCCTACCCGGCGATGAGCGTTCTGGCCCATCGCCTCCGTGCCCAGATGGCGGAATTGGTAGACGCACCGTCTTCAGGTGGCGGCGCTCGAAAGGGCGTGGAGGTTCGAGTCCTCTTCTGGGCACCAAAACTCCTGCGGGAGTGGCATCAAAGATCTTGAAAAAACCGCAGAATTCTGCCAGTTTTGGCTGGATTTTGATGCCGCGTGTTTCACGCTGTTTCAGGCCGTGCCCCCACAATCAGGGGCATGGAGCGGGGCATATGCCCCCACATGCCCTTTTCTGGCGAAAGGTCATGCCCCCAAATGTCACTGACAGCCTTACAAATCCGAGCTTTTTCGCCCGGAGCTACCGCCTACAAGCGCGCCGATGAGCGCGGCCTCTACCTCGAAATCTTCCCCAACGGCTCGAAGCTCTGGCGGTTGAAGTATTACGTAGGCGGGAAAGAAAAGAGGATCGCTCTTGGAGCCTGGCCCGAAGTTAGTCTTCAGGCGGCCCGCCTCGAGCGCGACGAGCTCAGACTGCGTATTGCGAAGGGCGAAGACCCTGCTTTGACGCGAAAGAAGAACAAGGCGACGGCCAAGATCAGCGCCGCCAACACCTTCGAGTCGGTCGCGCGCGAGTACATCGAGATCAAGATGGTCGGCGAAGGCCGGGCCGAGGCCACCCTGCTCAAGGCTCGCTGGTTCCTCGATCTGCTCAAGCCCGCGATCGGGCACATGCCGATTTCGGATGTCGACCCGCAAATGATGCTCGCCCCGCTCAAGAAGCTTGAGGCACGCGGCAATCGAGAGACTGCCAAGAAGTGCCGCTCGTTTGCGAGCCGGGTGTTCCGCTACGGCGCCGCCACTGGCCGCTGCACCACGGACCCGACGGCCATCCTCAAAGGTGCGCTGCTGACGCCACAGGCCCGCCATTATGCGGCGATTCTCGAACCGGAGAAGCTGGGTGAACTGCTGCGCGCCATCGATACGTTCGAATGTTACCCTATCACCAAGCTTGCGCTGAAGGTCGCCCCGCACATTTTCGTCCGACCGGGTGAAATGCGGCATGGCGAGTGGCAGGAGATCGACTTCGAGAAGGCGATCTGGACGATCCCCGCAGGGAAGATGAAGGCGCGGCGTACACACGCAGTGCCCCTATCGCGCCAAGTGCTCGAACTGCTCACGGAGCTGAAGGCGATCACCGGGGGCCAAGGCTACATTTTCCCAGCCTTCCACACCCGGCTACGACCGATGAGCGAGAACACGATCAACTCGTCGTTCCGCCGCATGGGCTACAGCAAAGATGAGATGACCGCGCACGGATTCCGTTCAACGGCTTCAACCCTGCTCAACGAAAGCGGTCTCTGGCACCCCGATGCGATCGAACGCGCGCTGGCCCACGGCGACAGCAATGCCATCCGTGGCACTTACAATCGAGGCCAGTACTGGGATGAGCGCGTCAAGATGGCGCAGTGGTGGAGCGACTATCTCGATGAGCTGAGGTCTGGCAGAGCGTTTGATTGACAACGGCTGGGGAGCGGCTCTGGGGATGTTGCATCGCGCATTTGAACAAATGCCGCTCCCCAAAACATGGCTTTTCTAGAGCATCAAATTTGAAAGATCTAATCTTCTTACGATTATAGCGACCTCAAATCTACCGCTACCTTCCCCAAAATCTTCTGGGGAGAATCGAGCACTCAGCACGATTGTCTTCGACGCGATAGTCTTTAATTCATATGTCGTGCATTCGATTTTCTGCTTACGAGAGGTCTAGTATCTCAGCCATCAATTTCTCACCATATTTAAGCTTCATACGAAGCACGAACGCAGGCTCAGCATCGTTCGCAAATGCAAGCAGGCCTACAAGCTTTCTTAAATTTTCCGCATCGAGTAAGCCTTTTTCATAATGGTGTATCATCGCACGAATTAATTTCTTCCGCTCTCGTCCGATCGAGATCGTACCATCATTCGTCAACGTAAGGCCTGTCACAACTCTACGATACTTCGTAGTCGCAAAGACTGTCTTTTCATCGTTTAAGGTCAGACGAGGCCGATTGATTTCGCGCAATGTCGTTCTGACGATTTTCTCAATAGGCTGAAGATAGCCAGTTCGCTTTGCAGAAAAGGTTAAATCGTCGGCATAGCGAGTGTATGTGACCATCTCTCTAGCAGCTCGTTCAGCCATCAAACGGTCAAAATCATACATCAAGAGGTTAGAGATATGCGGTGAGGTCGGCGCTCCAATCGCCAATCGCATGCCCGCTGACGTTCTAGTGGACTTAAAAAGTAGCCGTGCCGACAGCTCGCGATCTTCCAAATCGTCCAGCAGGCCATGCGCTTCTGTGTATGCCACCCAGTCACTCGCCTTGATAGACGGGAAGAAATTCTTGAAATCCAGCTTTAAGATCGGCCCGTTGTGCATATGCCGCCCGGCGTTTTCCTTTATCGAAAGCCCTTTTTCGTAAGCTGTCGCGGATGGATGCACCGGAAGATTCTGGAGAAATTGTTTCTGGAAAAGCCTTTGAAGGAGCTTCACTTCTTTAGCAGGTTGCGAAATTGGACGATCTTCGCCATTACGCTTCTTGATGGTATAGTGCTTGTAACGGCGATGCGCCGTAGCAACGATTTTTCGCACATCGTTCTCAAGCAGCCCCGAGCCAGAAGCAAGTTGTTCGATCAAATGCCCCATGGCATGTTCCTTACTTCCAGTATGGCGTTATACCGATCTTCGTCATTTTCACGCCAACTCTCAAGAATCGCTAAACGGCGTTTCGTTCTAGCCGACGGAAGAGCGCCATCGCTTATCTTGAACTGTGCTGCATCCCTATCGAGAGATTTATTTGAGAAAATGAGCCAACGATCACCTTTCCTTACTGTCTTAACCCATTTCAATTGTTCTGCACATAAAAGGAACCTATCTAGCTGCTCCTCGCGAAGTTCAACGCCGATATGCTGAAGCGCTAGAAGAATTTCGGCCTTCTCCAAAGCGCCGAATTCCTGACAGAACCCGACCATCGCTTTGATGATATGTCCCTCTTTATTTAAGTCAAATGTTGTATGCGATGGTATCGATGCGAGTCGCTTATCAATTTTTGGTCTAATCAATTTTTTAAGTCTGTCTGAATCTATGGATTTCAAATTTCCAGGAGATCCATTGAGGCTTGCGAAGGTGAAAGTCACAACCGCCGCGTCATTCTCGTTCAGTAAGGCTTGGAGCGGACCTAATCGAATGTAGGACTCGACGTGAAAATGCCGCTCTTCGATGATAACCAGTGTTCGGCTACGAATTTCTTCAACGGTACAGAAGCTACCTAGCTCGCAAAAACTACCCTCGCTCTCGCAGAACAAGAGTATTATTTCACAAAGTTGAGCGATATCGCTCTCGAAACGCAGGAAATCATCGTACTTGGCGCTCTTAATATAGAATGCATTTATGTCCTCCGCCCGCACCAAAGATGCATCGGGCGGAATGGCGCCATCGATAATTTTGTAGAACACGTCTCTCAGAGACTTTGGATCATCCTCAGGCTTATCGGACATATGTCCGCCACATAGGAGGATAAATTTGGTAGGTGCTCTGACCCAGATTGCTTTCGGATCCATTTGTATCAGGAACTCAAAAAGCATTAAAATAGCTTACCTATGCTCCGGAAGAGTCCGATACGAGATCGAGCGGAGCGGCTCTGCAAGAGCCGATCTCGTATCGGACTCTTCCGGAGCCACAAGTGTGACCAATAATTTGAAGTCCAAACGAAACGTCGGACTAGATGCCGTTAGGCACCCAAAACGCGTAAGCTGTTTCACTACATAGCGGGCAAGCGGCGGGTTTTAAAGGGGGAATTTCGTGCGTTTGATGCAGTCCCTCCGAGCGAAGATGAGCAGCCGATTGGGTTTGGCTTTTACGACCATGTCGGTCCGCCAATGCGAATCGTGGCTGTCGCCCAAAGATCCACTGGCTAGATCGATTTGGGCACGCTTCAATCTGCACGCCTGATGCTATGGGACAGCAACGGGTTGACGGCGAGGATGACATCCTGGATTCAGTTTGAGAGTTTAGAGCACACTGGCGAGGCCGTTGCCGGGCGCTAAGCGCCCGGCTGCACCTTCTTGGCCTCGTCGTCCATCGGCGTGCGCAAGACGATCCGGCCATTGATCGGCACGACCTCGAGCTGGAGCGACAGGCCCTTGCGGTCGCGGTGGAACCAGGCGGCTCCGACCTTGGTCCAGAAGGCCTTTTCGCCGCGATTGCTGACGTGCCAGGCGATGAAATCCGGGGCTTTGGGCTCGGGCGCGCTGTCGGGTGCGGATGTTTGGGTAGTGCGGGCCATGGGATGTTCCTTTAGTGTTGGTGGCTCGTTGCACCAAACAGGAAGGCCGCGCGGCAAAGGGCGAGGGGTCATGTTCAACACGGGTGACGGAACGGAACCGGCGCGGGCCGGACATTGACCGTCGACCGCGTGCGGCCAGTGCGGGTGCTCAAAACGAAGCCGCCAGACCGAAGGACGCCCAGGCCCATCCCACCATCCCCCGCTTGCACCGCGCCGCGCTCTGTCCCAAACCCTTGTCATGGCAATGGAAGGCACCGCGCGGAAACGTTGGAGCGAGGAGGAGACGGTGCTCGCGCTCTACCTCTATTTCCAGCTGCCGTTCGGGAAGTTGCACTCGGGCAATCCGGAGATCCAGACGCTCGCCGCTGCCATTGACCGGTCGAGCAGCTCGGTGGCGATGAAGCTGTGCAACTTTGCCAGCCTCGATCCGAAGATCACCGAGAGCGGGCGCAAGGGGCTCGACGGTGCATCGAAGCTCGACCGCGCCACCTATGCTGAGTTCGGGCAGGACTGGTCGGGTCTGGTGGCGCGGGCCGAAGAGCTGTGGTCCAGCCAGGTCGACCGCCAGATCGCCGCCGCGCAATCAATACCGCCCGCCAGTCAGCGCCTCCACGAGAAACGCAGCGAGTTCAAATTCGAGCCGTGGCAAGGCGAGTCCACGACGCAGGCGGTAGTGAACCAGCGCGTCGGCCAGGACTTTTTCCGGCGCGCGGTGCTCGCCAATTATGAAGAGGCTTGTTGCATTACCGGCATTGCTGACCCGCGCCTGCTGACCGCCAGCCATATCAAGCCGTGGGGCAAGGACAGCCAGAACCGTCATAATCCCGCAAATGGCTTGCTGCTATCCGCCACGCTCGACCGCGCCTTCGATCGCGGGCTGATCACCGTGGACCGTGCGCGCCGCATTCATGTCTCCCGCCAGCTGCGCGACAGCCGCAGCCGCGAAACCCGCGACTATTTCCAGCAATTCGAAAAGGCGACCTTGCGCCCGGCGGCGCGGTTCGATCCGGAGCCGGCCTTTCTCGATTGGCACAATGAACACTGCTTTGTGGATCACCGCGCCGCCTGACGTGTCAGGCGGCGCGCTTGGACAGCAGACCTCAATCCACCGATCCCATCAGAACAGCGACAGCTGCGCCTCCTCGCCTGCGACGAACATGACGGGCGGACCACACATCACAAGTTCCCGTCCGGCGTGACGCACGATAATGCCATCATAAATGCCTGCCTGATCACCGCGCGCGCGATCGCCATCGCTGCACCGATCATGATAGCTGCGCGCCGCGCCGCCATACAGCGATGGATGCACGAGCCGGTAGGCCTCAGCTCCCGCAGGCCCTGTGCCAACACAGACCCAAAGCTTTCCACCGTATCGGAATGGCTTGCGGATGGGCTGACCCATGCCGATGCGGTCGGCGCTGTAGCTGGCGCGAATATCGCCTTCGCCAACCTGCTTCTCGCTGGCGTGGCACCACGCACCGAAAGCAAGTCGCGACGGTTCCACCGTGTGGGAGCGGGCCGCCATATCAATACTCGCCTGCCAACATAATGGTCAGCACCCGCCGCGTAACGGCAGGATCAGCCGGGTCCTCACTGCCGAACCGCAACGCGCGGTCATAGGCATCGATTTTCCAGAGCACGGTCATGGCAACATCCACAGGCCGCGAAGTCGACCAGACACCGTCCACCCCCTGCCAGATCGCCCCGAAGTCGCGCTCGCCATAGGGATCATTGTCCGGCGTGAAGGCATCGAAGGTCTCGACCAGCTCGCGCAGCCGCGATTGATCGTCTTCGGGCAAGGCCCGAACGCCCTCGGTCGCCACCACCACACAGGCAATGCCCATTGCGCGGCGCGCCAGATCATTGAGCCGCGCAATCCGCTCGGCACGGGACAGCACCGCGCCGCTCATGACGCGATGCTCCCGCCGCATTCGCACAGCCGCACCAGCTCGCCAAAATCCTCGCGCTCGCCGAGCTCGTCGGCCAGTTGCTGCACCGCCGCCAGCGGCAAGCCGTTGTCATGCGCCAGCATGCGCAGCCAGTCCTCGCGGCACTCGGCCCCGCACGCGCGGTAATTCAAGATCAGGTCACCCATGGTCCAAACTCCATCCGGCAAAGCCGCATCCGTCACGCGGCATGCGGCTCTGCCTTCCGGCGAGGATGGGAGGGGGAGGGAAAACCCTAATCGATGCCCTGGCGCGGGCCAGCAGGCGAAGCCTGCCACACGGGGGTGACGATTGGGGTTTGGGAACGAGAGGGCAAAGCCCTTGGCGTTCCCCTCAAGGATCGCCGCAGCGATCCGCACAAACACGGCGCCCTTGCACGGCGCCAAGCCGCCGGACGCCCTGCGCGCGGGCCAAGTGGGCCAGCGGGCGTCCGGCAATGACAGAGGCAAGAGCGCCTGCGGGTCAGCTCAGGAACGCCGCGCCCTCAGGAGCATGGCCACCGGCCATGCGGGACAGAGCGCGTCCTCCAGAACCTCCCGCTCCGCCTCCCCCCGCTCCTGATCATTACCCAGATGGGCCGGGACTACAGGCCCGGTCCGCGCCAGCGGATAGAGCAGGTCGCCCGGCAGGGTAGCGCTCTGAACTGCTTGAAGTTATTACTATCCCGATTGCCGGGTACTGCGGAAATCTGTGGTCTAAATGACGGTGTGGCGATACGTTGGATACATGATCGGGGGAAACTCGAATTTTGCATTTCTACAAAAGCTTGAGCCCCAGGCTTACCGCCTTGGGGCCTTGGCTGAGCGTTACTTCGCCGACGATCCCAACACATGCCTCATCAAGCTGAGGCAGCTTTCAGAACTCATCGCACAGCTGACCGGGTCGCGCTTCGGGTTGGAAGTCTCCCCCTCAGACAATCTCGCTGACCTGCTGCGGCGACTGAAGTTCGAGTGTAGCCTTCCGCGTGAAGTCTGTGAGCTGTTCCACTCCCTGCGCATCGCCGGGAACGAGGCGGCACATGGCGGCGCTGATGACCATGCCGGGGCTCTCAACTCACTGAAATTAGCCCGGCAGCTTTCAATCTGGTACTTTCGGACCTTCCATCGCCCGGCCGAGAAGCTTGGGCCGTTCGTGCCGCCAATTGCGCCAAGCGATGCCAACGCACCGCTTATCGAAGAGCTAAGCCGCCTGAAAGCGGAGCTTGTCGCAACACAGACAGAAGCGGAGCGCCTGAGAGCAGAGGCCGAAACAGCCGCCGCCGAGCGGAATTCTGCCGAGCAAATCGCCGCGAGCGAGCGCGAAGAGCGGGCGGTCTGGGAAACCTTGGCTGAGGATGCGGAGCGCGAACGCCTGCAGCTATCGGCGCAGCTCAAGGCAGCACTTGCGTCCGCGCGAAGCGATGATGCACCAGCGCCGGAAATCGTCGTTGAACTTGCGCGCGACGCTGCTGACCAGATCAGCCTCGATGAAGCGGGCACCCGCGCGCTGATAGATCAGCAGCTTCGTGATGCTGGCTGGGAGGCCGATACTCCCACGCTTCGATACTCGAATGGCACCAGACCCGTGAAAGGACGTAACCGGGCCATTGCCGAATGGCCGACGATGACAGGTCCGGCAGACTACGCCCTGTTTTGCGGGAAGACTCTTGTCGGTACGATAGAAGCCAAGCGCAAAAACAAGAATGTCATGGCCGTGCTGCGCCAGGCTGAGCGCTATGCGTCAGACATTCACATGCAGGAATCGGAGTTCGCCGAGGGCGGACCGTGGGACGTGTTCAAGGCTCCGTTTGCATTCTCGACGAACGGCAGGCCCTATCTCAAACAGGTTGAAGCTCTGTCCGGCATCTGGCGGCGGGATCTGCGAGACCCGAACAACCCAGCTGAAGTTCTGGCCGGGTGGCCTTCACCGCAAGGGCTCACCGAGCGTCTTGCTGTCGATGTCAAAGCCGCCACCCATGAGCTGGCGACCCAGCCATTCGACTTCGGTTTCCCGCTGCGCCATTATCAACGCAATGCCATTGAGGCTGTCGAGGGAGGTCTGGCCGAAGGTCGCAAAGCCATGCTCGTCGCGATGGCAACGGGCACCGGCAAGACCAAACTAGCCATCGCAATGCTCTATCGCTTGATTTCAGCAAAGCGCTTTCGCCGGGTCTGCTTTGTTGTCGACCGGAGCGCGCTGGGGCGTCAGACAAAGGACGAGTTCACCTCCACCAAGGTGGTCAATGGGAAGGCGTTCGCCGACATCTTTGGCCTCAAGGGTCTGGCCGATGTTGCGCCGGATGAAGAGACCCGAGTTCATATCTGCACAATTCAGGGCCTGGTGCGCCGCGTGCTCTATTCCGAGAGTGCCCAGGACGCGCCACCGATTGATCAATATGATCTGCTGGTGGTCGACGAATGCCATCGTGGCTACCTGCTGGATCGCGAAATGTCGGACAGCGATCTCAGCTTCCGGGACCAATCTGACTATGTGTCGAAATACAGGCGCGTGCTGGAGCATTTCGATGCTGTCAAAATCGGGCTGACGGCCACCCCTGCGCTCCATACCACTGACATTTTTGGCGAACCGATCTTCACCTATTCCTACCGCGAAGCTGTCGTCGACGGCTTCCTCAACGACCATGAGCCACCAATCCGGATTGCCACAAAGCTGTCGGAGGGCGGTATCCAGTTCGTTCGCGACGAAGCGGTGGATTTTGTCCACCCCGGCACGGGCCAGGTGGAAACCGTAACCCTGCCCGATGAAATCGGGTTTGAGGTCGAGCAGTTCAACAAGAGTGTGGTGACGGTTCCGTTCAACCGGGCAATTGCGCGGGAGCTGGTCAAATATATCGACCCTGCCGATCCTGACAAAACCTTGATCTTCGCTGTCTCGAAGGCGCATGCCGACATTCTTGTAAAGGAGCTGCGCGACGCATTCCGCGATGCCTATGGCCCGATGAAGGATGAAACAGTCCAGCGTTTGACCGGCGACGTCGACAAGATCGAAAATCTCATCCTCGCGTTCCGCAATGATCCCCTGCCAAAGGTCGCGGTCACGGTCGATTTGCTCACCACCGGTGTCGACGTCCCCAAGATCACGAACCTTGTGTTCATGCGGCGGGTGAATAGCCGCATCCTTTACGAGCAAATGCTGGGGCGCGCGACACGTCTTTGCCCGGAGATCGGCAAGGAGGGCTTCCGCATTTTCGATGCGGTTGATCTTTATGCGCACCTCCAGAACATGACGGACATGAAGCCGGTCGCGGCTGATCCCAAGTTCACGTTGACCAAACTGTTCGAAGAGCTGCAGGGGCGCGGTGATGCCGAACACAAGAACCGTGTCCGCGAGCAAATCATTGTCCGCCTGCGTCGCCGGCTCAAAAAACTGTCGCCTGAGGCGCGGGCCAAGTTTGAGATTGAAGCTGGCGAAACGCCCGAAGCTAGCCTTGATCGCTTCGTCAAAGGCGATCCGATTGACTTGGCTATCTGGGCTGCCGACCGACCCAATCTCGGCCCAATCCTCGACTGGACGAACGAGGACGGAACGCCTCGCATGCTCCCGATATCGGAGCACCCCGACGAGGTGACCAGCGTGACCCGCGGCTATGGCTCCGCTGACAAGCCGGAAGACTTCCTCGACAAGTTTGCCCAATTCGTCCGCGACAATGTCAACCGGATTGCCGCGCTGCGGATCGTCGTCCAGCGTCCGCAAGAACTGACCCGCGAGGAATTGCGTCAGCTCAGGCTCGCGCTCGACGCAGAGGGTTTCACAGACAGCAAGATCAAGCGCGCCTGGGTCGATGCCACCAATCAGGACATTGCGGCGTCGATCGTTGGTTACATCCGCCAGGCCGCGATTGGCGACCCGCTCGTTCCCTATGCAGACCGCGTGCGCCTCGCCGTTGAAGCGATCTTGCGAAAGCGCGATTGGACGGATGTGCAGCGCAAGTGGATTGAACGGATCGGCCGCCAGCTTGAGCTTGAAATCGTAGTGGATCGGGCTGCGTTCGATGCCGAGCCTTTCGCCTCGCTTGGTGGCTGGCCACGCATCGACCGGGTGTTTAATGGCGAGCTGGAACAGGTCGTTCGCGACCTCAATGAGAGCATTTGGAAAGAGGCAGGATAATGAACGGACCCAGGGCGCGTGAGACCGTTCAGAAGCTTTGGAACGCCAGCAAGAGCCTTCAGGGTGGCGGGGTCAGCTACTACGAATATGTCACCGAACTGACCTACCTTTTGCTGCTCAAAATGCTGGAGGAGGTATCGCGAGACGGCAAGAAGCTCGAGGAGCGGCTTCCTGCGGAGTACCGGTGGAAGGCTTTGAAGGCTAAGGAAGGCGAAGAGCGCCTCCAGTTCTATCGGACGCTTCTGGTCACCCTAGGCGACAAGTCCAAGGTCAATTTCCCGCTGGTCAATCAGGTCTTTACGGACGCAAAAACGTCTCTGTGTTGAGTTGCACTGAGAAGTGACCCGGGAGGGTTATAAGTTTTCACTGAGAATTGACCCATGTTTTCCTCGCCCCTGGCTGACAGTCAGGAGGCATCGGAGTGATCGACATGGACCTACTCAGTGTGATCCGCCGCTGGCATTTTCGGCAAGGCATCCCCATTCGCGAGATCCGGCGGCGGACTGGATTATCGCGCAACACGATCCGCAAATATCTGCGCGATGACGCGGTGGAGCCGACGTTCAAGGTTCCCAAACGGCCGAGCAAGCTTGATCAGTTTGCAGAAAAACTGACGACGTGGCTGCGGGTGGAATCTGGCAAGTCGCGCAAACAGAAGCGAACAGCCAAGCAGCTACATGCAGATCTGGTTAAGCTGGGCTACGAGGGATCATACAGCCGTGTTGCCGCCTTCGCCCGCTCGTGGAAGACCGAACGCCAATATGAAAAGCAAACCAGTGGGCGCGGCACATTCGTACCGCTGATCTTCCAGCCCGGTGAGGCCTTTCAGTTCGATTGGAGTGAAGATTACGCCCTTCTGAATGGCCGGCCTACCAAGCTGCAGGTGGCCCATACCAAGCTCTCCCACAGTCGGGCGTTCATCACGCGAGCCTATCTGCTGCAAACGCACGAGATGTTGTTCGACGCACTGACGCAGGCCTTCCGGGTGCTGGGCGGCGTGCCTCAGCGTGGAATATTCGACAATATGAAGACGGCTGTAGACCGGATCGGCCAGGGCAAAGTCCGACAGGTCAATGCGCGGTTCGCTGCCATGGCCAGCCACTACCTGTTCGAAACGGATTTTTGCAATCCGGCCTCAGGCTGGGAGAAAGGTCAGGTCGAGAAAAACGTTCAGGATGCGCGTCGACGGTTATGGCAGCCAATGCTGCGTGGCGACAACTACGATGGCCGGTTGAGCGGCAACTATGATGGCCGGTAGGATCGGTTGTCTGGGCTGATCGTAGGGAGGGGCGTAGCCCCGACCGGAGAGCGGACCAGACAACCGGTGGCGATCTTTTTCCCCTTCTTTCGGGGGGGCTGATCGGGGCTGTGGCGGGCGGTGGTATCGGAACACTCATCGAACAACGAGCGATGGGTTTGCGATGCCGGGCCACCACATTTCCGATCAGCAGGTATTTCTCTTCATGACCCATCGTCGCCAACACACCCAGGCCGTCGCGGCTGCCAAGGCCGGTATCAGCGAGCGCAGCGCACGCCGGATCGAGAACGATCCGCAGCTTCCGTCCCAGAAGAAGAAGGAGCGCCACTGGCGCACCCGCGCCGATCCGCTCGAGCCATTCTGGCCACGCGTCGAGGAGTTGCTCCAGATCGACGGTATCATTGCCGTCACGGTCTTCGAGACGCTCCAGGACGAGTTCGGCGAGGATGCTGTTCCCGATGCGATACGACGAACACTTGAACGCCGGATCGCCCGCTGGCGGGCACTGCACGGCGGCGAGAAGGAGATCTTCTTCCCGCAGCATCATGAGCCCGGTCGGCAGGGCCTGTCGGATTTCACGGTATGCGACAGTCTCAAGGTCACCGTTGCCGGCGAGACCCTGGCCTATCGCCTTTACCACTTCCGCTTGGCGGCGAGTGGCTGGGAGCATGCGGCTGTCGTGCTGGGCGGGGAGAGCTTTGCCGCCCTTTCGGAGCACCTGCAGGATGCCTTGTGGAAGCTGGGCGGCGCGCCGGCCGAACACCGCAGCGATTCCCTGTCAGCCGCCTACAAAAACCTCGACGCCGATGCGCAGCGGGATTTTACCCGAAGCTATGACGAGCTGTGCCGTCATTACGGCATGCTCGCTACCCGCAACAACCGCGGCGAGGCGCACGAGAACGGATCGATCGAAGGTCCCCATGCCCATCTCAAGCGACGGCTCGATCAGGCCTTACGCCGGCGGGGAAGCCGCGATTTCGTCAGCATCGAGGCCTGGCGCGAGTTCGTTGAGGCGCAGGTCGCCAGACAGAACCGGCGGCATGCTGCGCACATCGATGCAGAACGCAGGGTACTCAAGGCGCTGCCCGCAAGGCGAACCACCGATTTCGCCATGGTCACCGTCGATGTCACCCGCAACGGCACCGTCGCCATCGATCGGGTTACCTATTCGGTGCCTTCCCGCCTCGTCGGACGGCGCCTCAACGCGCATCTCTTTGACGATCGCATTGAGCTCTTCCTCGGTCCGGACAGGGTAATGTCCACGCCGCGTGTGCGGATCAGCCATCCCCACCGGGGGCACAGCATCGATTTCCGGCACATGATCGGTAACCTGCGCCGCAAGCCTGGTGCGCTGCGCAACCTCGTCTACCGCGAAGCCCTGTTCCCCGATCACGCCTACCGGCGGGCCTGGCAAGCCTTCGATGCCCAACTCGATGGACGGCAGGCCTGCCGCGATGCCGTCGCGCTGCTCGATATCGCCGCCAGGGGCGACTGTGTCGACGTGCTGGCCCGGCGGATCGATGAGGCACTCGACAGAGGGCGCTTGCCCGATGTCGATGCGCTCAGGGACGAGTTCCTGCCAACCGCAAGATCGCAGCGCGATGTCACTATCCCGCCTCCCGATCTGCACAGCTACAACAGCTTGATCGCCAGCGGGGAGGTGTACTGATGACCCGCACCAAGGACCAGGCCGCCGCCGTGCTGCCTACCCTGCTCAAGGCCTTGCGCCTGCCGAGTATCAACCGCAACTGGAAGCGCCTCACCGACACCGCCGATCGCGATGGCTGGCCGGCCGCCAACCTGCTGGCCTCGCTTCTCGAGATCGAGATGGCCGATCGCTCCTCCCGGCGCATCCAGCGCCATCGCGACCAGTCCGGCTTGCCCGCAGGCAAGACCTTCGCCACCTTCGATTTCGACGCAGCCCCCGGCATCCGCAAACCGCACCTCTTGTCCCTCGCCGCCGGTGACGACTGGATCGAGAGCGGCGGCAACCTGCTGCTGTTCGGCCAGAGCGGGACCGGCAAGACGCACGCAGTTGCTGCCATTGGTCATGCCCTCATCGACACGGGGCGGCGCGTCCTGTTCTGCTCCACCACCGACATGGTCCAGAAGCTCCAGTCCGCGCGCCGCGACCTCAGCCTACCCGCCATGCTCGACAAGCTCGACAAGTTCGATCTCATCGTGCTCGACGATCTGTCCTACGTCCGCAAGGACCAGGTCGAGACCAGCGCCTTGTTCGAGCTCATCGCCCACCGCTACGAACGCCACTCGCTCGCCATTACCGCCAACCAGCCATTTTCGGCATGGGACAACGTCTTCCCTGATCCCGCTATGACTGTCGCCGCGATCGACCGCCTCGTGCACCACTCGATCATCATCGAGATGAACGGCGAAAGCTACCGCAAACGTTCCGCCGTCGCCCGTATCAACGCCGGCGATTACGACCCGCCGAATGGCGCCCCGGACCGGCCATCATAATTGTCGCTGGCTTCGCGCTCGGGAGCACCCTTGCTGAGGCAACGGGTAATTGTCGCCAGCGGCAATTACATGCCAACCATCCCATGCGCTTCAGACCCTCGCTTCCGGCCAGCGTCAGCGACAATTACCCAGCGTCGTAATTGTCGCTCGACGGTTGCTCCCCGCAACAGCAAATGGTAGCCAGAATTCACCAACCGGCGCGGCCACCTATCGGCCATCATAATTGACGCCGACCGGACTCCGTAATCGTCGCGCTACACAATGCCCAACTTCCCAGATCTTGATGCCCTCAATGCCTGGTTGGAAGAGCGGTGCATCGCACAATGGGGAGAAATCCAGCATGGCGTCCTCCCCGGCACAGTTGCCGATGTGCACGCCGTTGAGATTATCAGCCTGATGCCGATGGGGCGGGCCTTCGATGGCTTTGTCGAACATACCAAGCGCGTGTCGCCGACCTGCCTGATCGCGTTCGAGCGCAATCGCTATAGCGTTCCTGCATCCTTTGCGAACCGGCCAGTGAGCCTGCGGGTCTATCCTGATCGGTTGGTCATCGCGGCCGAGGGGCAAATCTTGTGCGAGCACAACCGGATTATCGACCGTTCTCACCAGAAGCCGGGGCAGACGATCTATGACTGGCGGCACTATCTGGCAGTTGTTCAGCGCAAGCCTGGCGCTTTGCGCAATGGGGCGCCATTCCTCGAAATGCCCGAAGCCTTCCGGCAACTGCAGGGGCATCTGCTCAAGCGGCTCGGTGGTGACAGGGAGATGGTCGAAATCCTCGCCCTTGTTCTACAGCATAACGAACAGGCTGTGCTCAGCGCCGTCGAACTGGCCCTCGAAGCTGGGGTGCCGACCAAAACCCACATCCTCAATGTTCTGCACCGCCTGATCGATGGCAAGGCTCCACCGGCATCCCCAATCGATGCCCCGCAGGCCCTGCGCCTCGCCCAGGAGCCTGTTGCCGATGTCGAACGCTACGACACGCTGAGGGCGTTACGCCATGCGTCATGATCCGGCCAGCGCCGCTGTGGTTGTCATGCTACGTGGCCTCAAAATGTATGGCATGGCGCAAGCCGCTGGTGATCTGATCGAGCAGGGCGCGCCAGCCTTTGATGCTGCCGTTCCGATCCTCTCACAGCTTCTCAAGGCGGAGATGTCCGAGCGGGAGGTCAGGTCCATTGCTTACCAGATCAAGGCAGCCCGGTTCCCGGCCTACAAGGATCTGGCAGGCTTCGACTTTGCCGTCAGTGAGGTCAACGAGGCGCTCGTGCGTCAACTTCACCGTGGTGACTTTATGGATAGCGCCGACAACGTCGTACTGATCGGCGGACCAGGCACCGGCAAAAGCCACATCGCGACGGCTTTGGGCGTCCAGGCGGTTGAGCATCACCGCAAAAAGATCCGCTTCTTCTCCACCGTCGATCTGGTCAATGCGTTGGAGCAGGAAAAGGCCGCAAACAGAGCGGGCCAGTTGGCCGAGCGTCTGTTGCGCCTCGACCTCGTCATCCTTGATGAGCTGGGATATCTACCCTTCAGCCCTTCAGGCGGGGCCATGCTGTTCCATCTGCTCAGCAAACTCTATGAGCGGACCAGCGTTGTTATCACCACCAACCTGAGCTTCAGCGAGTGGTCCAGTATCTTTGGCGATGCCAAAATGACCACCGCCCTGCTGGATCGCCTCACGCATCATTGCCATATCCTTGAAACCGGCAATGACAGCTTCCGCTTCAGAGCCAGTTCCGCCGCCCCAAAATCCAGAAAGGACAAATCACCCGCTTGACCCTGCTCGTCGCAGGCAGCACATCATCCACGCCCACCCGGGTCACTTCTCAATGAAAATCCCGGGTCACTTCTCAGTGCAACTCAACACTCGAACACCTCGACCTTGCCCGCGCCCCACTGGCGCAGCCGCCAGTCCACGGATGAGCCGTCGGCGGCCTTCAATGCAACAGCGGCCTTGTCCGGATCGATCCGCTCGACCCGGTAGGCAGAGCCTCGCGTCACGCCCTTGTCGGCATAGTCGCGGGCGAAGCGGACAACATCGCCGATCGCATAGCTTGCGGCTTGCCGGGTTTCAGCACGGGTCAGTCCCTTGGCTTCCAGGGCCTCGAACCGAACGGCCGCGGATGAGAGCTCGCCGCGCTGCACCAGCTGCTGCCGGATCATGGCGGTTAGAGTGTCGCGCCCGTCGCGCGAAGGCTCGATCACCAATGTGCGCACACGCTCGGTAGGGCTCAGGGCAACATAGCGCTGTGCCATCGTCGCTAGACGGGCATCCCTGCTTGCACCTTCGATCACGTCGCCGCCGCCGCGCTCCAGCGCCGCGAGCGCCTTGCCGGCATGGCCCTCGATTGACGCCATGACGGCTTCGCGGGTGTCGGCATTGGTCTGCCGCACAACGTTGGCCAGTTTTGCGGTGGCCATGCCCGCCTGCTGCAACTGGGCGAAAGCTGCGCCCGCGCCGACTGAGCCAAGCTGCCTGACGTCCCCCACCAGCACAAGCCGTGCACCGGCCTTGTCAGCGCTGGCCATCAGAGCTGCCATGTCACGCGCCGAGAGCATCGAAGCTTCATCCACGATCCAGACCGCACCCTTGCCGAGCCCCTTGGCCTCCGGTGACACGAGATGCCGCGCGACCGTATCACCGCGAAGGCCCAGCGCCTCTCCCAGGACTGTCGCAGCCGAAGCCGTCGGCGCAAGCGCGGTCACCGTCAGCCCACTCTTCGCCGCTTCACGAGCATAGGTCGCCAGGACGGTCGTGGTCTTGGCGGTCCCGGCATAGCCTTGCACAGCTGCCACGCGGTCACGCGAGGTGAGCAGCGCTGAGGTCGCGCGCTTCTGATCGTCGGTCCAGGCAAAGCCAGCCCGCGCGGATTGCCTTGCGGCACGCTCGACCGTCCGCGCAGCAGCGAGCGACGAAGCCAGCGGTACAGAAACGCCGCGCCCGGCGGCTTCCAAGCGCAGCATGGCCTGCTCGGTGGCGATGGCTTCGGGCGTGGTGAACCCCGCAGACTCTGCGCCGCGCCGGTCTAGATAGGCGCGCGGGACCAGCGCGCCGCGCTCGCCCGCTTCGGCAATGGCAGCGCTGATGGCGTTGTGGCTGAGCCTGCCAAAGGCATAGTCACCCGCCTCTCGGGCCAGCGTGCTGGCCGGGAACACGGCCTGACGCTCGGACAGCTTGGCGGCAGCCCAGGCGACCGCCCGGGCAGCGAGGATCTCAGGGCTAGCCGCCAGTTCGCCTGCCCTTGCCCGCTCTTTGGCCTCCGCGATGGCGCGCGCCTGCGCCGCCTCGCCAAAGCCCTTCGCCTCTGCCGTCGCGCGCCAGTCGGCGCGCAAGCTCTTGTGGTCCGCATGGCTTTTGGCCTCTCGTGTATCAAGCGCGGCGATCTGCTTCTCGGCGGCGCTGGCCTCCTCACGGCTCGTGCCGCGCTCGGCAAGGCGCTCTGATATAGACCCGATCACGCTCGCCATTTCGGCAAGATCGGTCTCCCGGTCGGTGCCGTGCAAGAGCGCAAGGAAGCCTGCATCGATAACCTTCAGCAGCAAGGCATACTCCGAAAGTCCGCGCCGGTTTGCGAAGCCGGACAGGGTTCTTGCCTGCGACGGATTGAGGCGGATAGTCCGCTTGATGTAGCTTGCCATCACCACCTCCCGCGCGCGCTTGAAGCGCGCTCCCGAAATGGCGCAATTGCGACGTTTGTGGTGGCTGCGCTGAACGAGCGCGCTCTGCGCGCGCACCAAAAGCCGCAGAAATCCTTGCTGCACGCGTGCGTGGGGTGTGTATCCCTTTTCCGGGCCCGATGCATCGCATCGTGGCCCTTCACAGGTTCCGGTGAATAGTCCTGGCTGTGCTCCATTAGATATCCCCCAGGTCCCGAGGTACTCGCGCGAATGCGCGGATCTGACGCTCGGCTTCAGCATCGGCGGCAGCGCGGTCGGGGAACGGCTTTTCGGGAAGCGCGGGGACGAATGTGAGGTCCTTGTCCTGCATCCATTTGCGCACCGACCGATCGACCACAGCACGCAGTGTCTCGCGCAGATCGAAAGCATCTTCAGGGGACAATCGGGCCCATTGGAGATGGTGGAGAATGAACCCGCCGAGCGGGTATGTTTTGTCGCCGATCGCGACCAGGGGACCTTCAAATTGGGCCGAGAATTCCTCGCCCTTGAAGCGATCGATCATGGGTCGTTCGAAGTAGAGCCAGTCGGCGATGAAGTTGCGGTAACAGCTGCCATCGAGGCCCGGGCGACTGAGCCGCCTGACGTAATCGTCGATCATCAGTTCTGTCAGAGACTTGTATCGGTCATTGACCGGGACACGAACGAGCGCCCAGCCTTCCGCGCGCAAGGCGGCTTCCAACATGGAGAAAATGGACATTTTGGGAATGCTTTCTGCGGGCCACTGCCCGCCAATCGAGGGGGTCAGTAGCGGCGCAGCGGAAGGGCGTTGATCCATTCCGAGATGTCGGCGGCGCGCCAGCGAATGCGGCCCCCACCGATGTCGACGGGGTGGGGAAAGCCCCCTTTTCGCATCTTCCTCCAGATGGTGGAGCGACTGCGAATGCCGGTGAGGCGCAGCACCTCCTGGCAGGTGATCAGTTCGGTATTGGACATGACAGATTCCTCTTGGTTCAAGGTTCTGTCACTGGCGCCGTCGTCCCCTTCCGGAGTGACCGGTTGACCGTCGCAGGGCGCGCCGCACGACGGTCCTGTATTCAACCCGACACCCCTGCCTGAGCTTCAGTGACCATCAGAAGCTATGTGCGACGCCTGGCTGTTGGAAAGAACAAAACAGGATCAAATACCGTTCCACATCCTGCGAGGACGCGAGTGGACGCACCGGGACGCATTGCGGCCAGCAAGAATTGTGTGAACGACAAGCTCACGCTCGATTATGGCGGTGATCGACGGCAACCGCAGCGCATTGTGTCGGTGTTTGTTGCCGGAATCTGCGCGACTCGGTTGCGCCCATCTATCGTCACGAGCGGAGGCTTCGCCGAGCGCCTCGTTGGCGACGGAAACCTCATGGGCTGCGGACCCTAGCGCGGACGAAAGTCGGGTATTCTGCCCCCATGGCATGTCGCAACTGGCCAAGCCTACGGTTACGCAAGCAGCACATTCTCCAAGGCAGCGATCAGCTCATTTCGCTTCCCGTCAGGAAGTCGGTCGAGGTTCTGTCGCTTCCAGAGAACGGCAGGCAGTTTGTCGGCTCCAGGTATGCCGAGAAGGTCCCAATCGGGCGTGCCTTTCTTGAAGCCGACAATGAAATGCCGATGAGCTTCGGGCATTTCAGCGACCATCGCAGTGATCAGCGCCTCGCGAGCGGCTTCAAGTTCGGCAAGTTCAACCGGCTCGATGGTCATACCGACAAACCCCCGCGCATATTCCTCTGTCAGTGGTTTGCGTGCGGGGGCGAGGATCTCTGCCATCGGCCGATTATGGCTGATGAGATAGACTAGGAATGCCCGGCGCAGCTCGTCCCCTATCCCCTCATGGGCGAGAAGGTCGCGCACATCAAACAGGTCGCGCGGATGCTGGCGATCAAGAGCTGCGACGATCTTGCCGGCATAGAGGTCGGCAAAGGAGACAACCGGTATTTCGGCAAAGCCGAACTCCTCTTCGACCCTCGGTACCACAGGCGTGATGACAGGTTCGTAGACTGTGCCGCGCAAGACCGGCGTGATCTCAATCTTGATCTGCACATCCCCGGAACGGACGATCAGCTTGGTAACGATGTCGTCGCCAGCAGAGCGAGACGGATGGATCTTCGCGCCTGGAATGCCGCCGCCAATCTGCTCTGCAATTCGCAGCATCGCGGCATCTATGGCCTTGAGCGATGTGGCGCGGTCCTCGACCGGCAGATAGGTCAGATCAATATCGACAGACAGGCGGGGCATGTCGCGCACAAACAGATTGATCGCAGTTCCGCCTTTCAGGGCAAATGCCTGCTCCCTGGCGACAAAAGGGATGGTGCGGATCAGGAGCGCGACTTGCTGCCGGTAGGTATCGAGGAAAGCCATGCTCTCATTGGCCTCCCAGGTCAGACGGGACGGTTATCTGGTAGGTGGGATCGAGCTTGCCGCCTTTCACGAGAACGCGCTTGCCCGCCCCTAGATCGACCCGCTCCATGTCGAGCCGCGATCGCCAGGCATGGCGGTGCCGGTCAGCAAAGAAGAAGAAAAGCCGCTTCACCTTCACGCTTGCGCAGGCCTCGAGCAGGGTCTGCAATCGACGCGGACTGAGGTCAGTCATGCCCTCCATCAACATATCGACCTGATGGAAGCTTTCGCGGTGCGGGAGCTCGTCGAGAAGTTCGAGCAGCGCACGCTCCTTGCTGGAATATCGTATTGGGAGGCTCATGCCGGCAGCACTGTACATCACAGGTTGCGGCGCTGGTGGGGCATCAGCATCGCTCGGAAACAGGCGCAGGCTGTTGTGCCACTGGAAGTCTATATCGAGGGGCAGATCGGCCAGCCAGGTCGGGGCGCGTGTCGGTCCATAAAGGTGGACCTCGCGCATCCGCGCGGAGAGATAATGCGCATAGCCAAGCTCCTCGAGCGCAGTGCGCCCGCCTACCGTGAGCGGCAGATCCATGAGGTATTGAAGCGATATGACGACCTGTTCCCAGGTCAGCGGGGATTGGGATCGGCGATAGACGCGGCGCGCTGGGCTATGGAGCCATCCTGCACGCACATATTGGCTGCGCAGTGCAGAAGAATAGCCTTGGTCCTCTAACCAGGCAGCATCCACTAGCAGCCCATCGGGGAGCTTTTGCTGCAGCTGGTTTAGTTTTCCCTCAAAACGCGTAGCCATGCTTAGCCTTATGGCACATTCTCAAACCAACGTCGAGTTTAAGTTTAGTCGATTTCGCTAAGCTAAACTTAGCATTTTTTCTCATTGTTAAACCAGAGGCATCGGCGTCATGGTTCTCGATGCCCCACAGATTGGGGTGCGCGCCGAAAACTCGGCAACCTCGAGTCAGATCAATTGACCCTGTCGCTCAGACACCTTGCTCCGACGTCTCTGCCGACGCTTGAAGCTCCACGGTGGCTCGGGATTGTCCATCGCCCAAAGGCCTCGCCGATCACGCCGGGCATCGTCTTGCGCTGCAAAATACTCCGTCTCGCGGTCAAACGTATATTGCTCGGCCACCCAGGCCCAGCCGTTCACAATCATCTCGAGCTCGATGTTGCGCGTGACGGGACGCGCTCGCTTGACCGATCCGCCGCCCCGCTTGCCCTCGTGATAATAGTCAACCGTCCCGACATCCATCTGCTCCGTCAGGAATGCCATGCACAGCACCCGCTTGTACGAATCGATGGGCATGTAGCCAGTGGACTCCTTGCCGACCGGGTCGAGTCGCAGCTCCTTGTCCGCGATGAGACCGGCCAGAAAGTCCTTGGCTTCCTGACCGAATGGTTGCGCCATTTCGGGCGCATCGATGAACGCAAAGCGGAACGGAACGCGCTCAACCCAAGCCTGGCGGTAGGGATGCCAGACGCTTGCCAGAAAGCCATCGCCGTCGAAGACTTTCCGGACGGTCGCCTTGAAAACGTCGTCGGGACCTGCAAGGCCCGGATCATCGGGTACGATGATCATGCTGACCCACCTCGACGAATGCGGTGTCGTTTCTTCTCTTGATCGAGTGTGCGGACTTTGGACGCAAAGGCGATTGACCGGTCCCAGGCCAACGCCGGAGCCAAGCAAAGCGCTGAGGATCATGGTGGAGAAGGAATTCGCGGATGCGATGCTGCTCATCAATGGGGGCGCGCATCAGCAGTCCGCGCCAATCATTGTCGATCGTTTGGCGCGAAGCGCCAAGGCTCTCGGCCTTGGCATACCATTCGCGCCCTGCCTGGAGGTCACCAAGCTCGATGTGGACTGCGCCCAACAATGTGCAGGGCCTGTAGTCGCTCGGGGTCAATCGATGCGCGTCGTTTGCCAATGCCTTCGCGTCGTCGAGGCGGCGCAGGTCACGCATTGCTCCGCCGCGCGTTGTTGCAAGGGCCGAATGTAGTTTGGGATTTGGACCGATCTGCGCCCGCGCTGCTGCGGTCAGGCTCAAGGCTTGCTCGGGTTCATCTGCCTTGCGCCAATGCGCGCTCGCGTTCACGGCATCCCAGGGATTACCGCTGGTTTCCCATGCTTTTGTGAAGGCTTCGGCTTCCAATGCATGGAAGACTTTCTGCAGCGATTCTGTCCAGCAGTCATCGGCCTCAGTCTTCAGCCATGCGACGTCCTCGGCCTTGAGGCGCTGCCGATTGGCGACTTGCCTGAGAAGCGCCATCACGCGCGGATAGTCCTCGCTTTCGACATATCCTATGCCGAAGCGCTGCCGCAGCTCCCTTGCTTCCCGCTTCCGGCGCAGCACGGGATCATTCGCCATGGCGGCAAAGGTCTCCCTGACCGCGGCGGCTTTTGCCTCTTCGCATGCCGCCCGTTCTGCCGCATCCTTCACGGCCTTGGCCGAAGCTTCCTCAATGCGCGCTGCCTGCTCCTGCTCGGCCTGGGGGCGAAACTCTCCTTGAGTGATCTTGCCATCGGACAAGGCGCAGAGGGCGTGAAGACCCGACGCGACGAGAAACTGTCGCTGCAACGCGGTCACTTGCTCGCCAGAATCGATCTTCAACAAGATCCCGTTCAAGCGAGCTCCCAATTGGGACGCGCCGGGCAGGTCCTCCAGAAGATAGCGTTTCGCCAAATCGCCGCGCAGAGATTGTGTCATGGCCCTTCGCTACGTCTGGGGTTATGCGCACTAATGGTATCTACAACTCAGATATCGCGCAGCTTTCTATGTGCCACACCGACCTTTTGGATCTCTTAACATCTCCGGGTTGTGTCGTTGCCGGAGCGGGACGCTGCTGCGGCACACGGAAAGAGCTGGAAGCCAAAGCTAAATTGATTGGCCTTAGAAGACATCCTTGATCGAGGGGCCACGCTCTCGCGGCCCGATCTTGATATCGAGATCGAGGCTCGCGATCACGCGGAGCAGCGTGCCGAGCTTTACTCCGACGCTGCCGTTCTCGATGGCTGATATGGTTTTCTGCTGTGTACCGGAAATGTCGGCCAGCTCTGACTGGGTCATCCCCTGCCGCACACGCGCACTCTGGATGATTGCACCTAGCTGCCTCGGCAATCTTACAAGCTGATCCATCACTGCCTCCGTTGGCCCTTCTATACCCTCTAAGGTATAAACCCGCAATATACCCTGTGGGGGATCAACCTGCCGCTTTCGAGAGCTCTCCGACCGGGGGAGCATGGTCAGCAGTTCATGGCCGTAGGTGCCATGTCATGGCGCGATCGAATTGTGGGGACCCAAAGCCGGTACGTATTGCAACAAACAGTCACAAATAAATCGAACCAAAAAACTTGCATTGGAACGATACACCGTGCTACATGATGAATGTGCCTGAAACAGCGCTTAGAGACCCAAATCTTGTAAGCAATTCAAACTTGGGGGCATGGCAAGTGGCATTTCAATCTTCGAAATGTGTAGATAGTAATTTTATCAAATACTTACTTTTTACTTGTTTGTCCTCTTCTGGGCACCATTTTTCTTTCCGGACGCATCCGCAAGCGTCCGGAAAAATCCAAGAAATCAAAGGCTTTTCACGGATCTGGCGTCCGCCGGCATCCGGCTGAAATCGTTGCAATTGACGGTATCCGACGGTATTTTTGACGGTATCGAAACCGGCAAAAAGGTGGCTTCATGCTTACCGATCTGGCAGTCCGAAAGGCAGTCGCGCGCGACAAGCCCTACAAGCTCTCCGACGGCGGAGGCCTGTACCTGCTGGTCACCAAGGCCGGTCAGCGGTGCTGGCGGGTCGACTATCGCTTTGGAGAAAAGCGAGCGACAGCCGCGCTGGGGGTCTATCCGACCGTCACCCTCGCCGAGGCCCGCGCCAAACGGCTGGAAATCAAGAAACAGATCGCAGAGGGCATCAATCCTGCCGCCAAGCGCAAGATCGACAAGATCACCGGCCCGCTTGCCAATGTGAACAGCTTCAAGGCCGTTGCGGAAGAATGGCTCGACAAGGCCCGACGCGAGGGCCGTGCCGATGTGACCGTGGGCAAGCTGACTTGGCTGCTCGAATTCGCCTACCCCATCATCGGAGACCGCAAGGTCGGCGAGATCAAGGCGCCCGAACTGCTCGCCGTCCTGCGCGCTGTCGAAAAGCGCGGCCATTACGAAACCGCACGAAGGCTGCGCAGCACCTGCGGGCAGGTATTCCGCTATGCCATCGCCACCGGCCGCGCCGACCGGGACGTTTCGGCAGACCTGCGCGGCGCACTGATCGTGCCCAAGGTGACGCACCGCGCCGCGATCACCACGCCGAAGGAAGCGGGCGATCTGCTGCGCGCGATCGATGCCTATTCAGGCTATCCGGTCACTCACGCAGCGCTGCGGCTGGCTCCCTATGTCTTCGTGCGCCCTGGCGAACTGCGACAGGCCGAATGGAGCGAGTTAGACTTCACCCGCAACATCTGGACGATCGCCGCTGACAAGACGAAGATGCGCATCGCGCACCGCGTGCCGCTCAGCCGTCAGGTCCTTGCCATACTGGAAGAGCTGCGCGAGATCAGCGGCAATCGCCGCTACCTGTTCCCTGCCCAAGGCAAGCGCGACAGGCCCATGTGTGAAAACACGATCAACCTCGCGCTCCGGCGGATGGGTTTCGACGGCACCACGATGACCGCGCACGGCTTCCGCGCCATGGCCAGCACGCTGCTGAACGAACAGGGGCGCTGGAATCCCGACGCAATCGAGCGCCAACTTGGCCATGCCGAGACCGATGACGTCCGTCGCGCCTACGCGCGCGGCGAGCACTGGGATGAGCGGATCAGGATGATGCAGAGCTGGGCGGATTACCTCGACCAGCTCAGGTCCGGTGCAAAGGTGCTGCAAGGCAGCTTCCGCAAGCCATCGGGCGCTGCAAGCGCGTTGCCGGGTTGATCCTGCTGCATTGCTCAGGATCTGTCACCAATCTGTTCAGCCGGCGATTTCCGCATCAAGGTAGGCCTCGACGCGCCGCATACCTGCGAGGCCATCTGCCAGCATGAGATCCAGCGCGCTGGCTCCAGCAAAGGCCTCGTTGGGAGCACCTATCCACCGCGCGGCCCTATCGCTGTCAGCGAACATGCATCGCAATGCGCGATGAATGCCGAGTAGCGCTGCGGCCCGCCCTTCGCCGTTGAGAAGCCGTTCGGCTGCTTCATGTTGAACGCCCCAGCGCGCGACCAATGCAGCGGCGGCCCGCGTCATGGCCAGTATTTCGTTATCGTCGTATTGAGCGCTGGCGATCGACATGGACAGATCCACTGACTTCGACGCGCCCTCGATAGCACGGAACGTCCGGCCAGGTCACCAACGAACTTACCGATCGGTAAGAATTTCCGGTTGAGCCTCAACAGTAAGGGGCTTCCTTCCCGATCGGGAAGAAATGCTCTTGAAACTCTACAGCACATATGAGAACTTCCCGCTCGGTAAGACTGACATGATCGACAACGCAACCCAATTCGGCGCAGCCGTCGCCTCCGCCCGAAAGTCCCTTGGCCTTACCCAGCGGGAGCTGGCGCTCGCCATCAACAGCGGTGAGCGCTTCATCGTCGATCTGGAAGCAGGAAAGCCCACTGCGCAACTCGGCAAGGCACTCGCCGCCGCCAAGGCTGTCGGCTTGCGGCTCACCGCAACCGGCATTTCGCAGGCCTGACGGTGGACCTTCCGGTTCACCACGAAGACCGCCTGGTCGCCACGATCAGCGCAGCCCCGCAGGCCACCCGCCTTGCCTACGCGGATGCCTGGACCTCATCCGCCGACAGCTTCCCGGTCTCGCTGGCCATGCCGATCCGGCCGGAGCCCTATGAGGGAGAACAGGTCCTCCCCTGGCTCATGAACCTTCTGCCGGAGGGTGAACCGCTGCGCGCCATGACGCGCGCGCTCGGTGCAGCGCCGGAGGACGCGCTCGGCCTGATCGCGCAGACCGGCAACGATCTGGCAGGCGCGCTCAGCATCACTCCGCTGCAGCCACGCGGCAAGCCCGGCTATCGCACGATCCCGGATGTCGACGCACTGGAGCGGATCATCGAGGAACTGCCTGCACGGCCATTCCTGGTCGGCGAGGACGGTGTCTCGATGAGTCTTGCCGGCGCGCAGGAGAAGCTGCCGGTGGCGATCATCGACGGTCAGATCGCCGTGCCGATCAACGGCGCGCCCTCCACCCACATCCTCAAGCCCGACAATCCAAGCCTGCCCGGCAGCGTCCAGCACGAGGCGCTATGCATGGTCCTCGCCCGCCGCGTCGGCCTCAATGTCGCGCCGGTGACCACAGGCGTTGCGGGGAAGCGCAGCTATCTGTTGGTCGATCGCTACGATCGGATAGGTACCGGCAACGATGTCCGCCGCCTGCATCAGGAGGATTTCTGTCAGGCACTCGGCCGCCCGCCTGCCGCCAAGTATGAATTCAACGGCACCGGCATGCGCGGCCCCTCGATCGCCGACATGTTCGCCCTTGTCCGCCAGCATATGACGGCGCGCGACATCACCCGGCTGCTGGACGCCGTGATCTTCAATATCGCCATCGGCAACGTGGACTCCCACGCGAAAAACTACTCGATCCTGCTCGGCCCCGGTGCCCCGCAGCTTGCCCCGCTCTACGACCTGATGTCGGGCCTCGCCTGGACCAACATCACCCAGAACCACGCCCAGGCCATCGGCGGCCAACGCCGCGGTCGGCACATCTACGGTCGCCACTGGCGGCGCATGGCCGAAGCCGCAGGACTGGCAGCGCGAGGAACGGTGCAGCGGGTGGAACAAGTAGCGGCGCGGTTGCTGCGCGAACTGCCCGCAGCGGTCGAGGAGGTGGAAGCTATGCCAGCAGGTTCGTCGATGCTGGAAGTCTTCACAAAGGAGATCGCTGAGCGGGCAACCGAGGTCCAGGTGCATGCAGGACAGGAAGGTGAACCAGAAGCAAGCGGCGCCGTGGATGAGGCCCCTACATTGGGAGGCTCGGCATATGGTCAATAATATCTGGCTACTCGCGTCCTGGTCAGGCCCTGCGATATCGGTTAGCTGAGATCGGGTGGCTGAAGATTGGTCCGAATCCGAAATTGACGAGGTTGTCGCCGACTACTTCGGAATGCTTGGCGACGAGCTCGCGGGTCGTCCTTTTGTAAAGCTCGCTGTTGAGTTGCACTGAGAAGTGACCCGGGATTTTCATTGAGAAGTGACCCGGGTGGGCGTGGATGATGTGCTGCCTGCGACGAGCAGGGTCAAGCGGGTGATTTGTCCTTTCTGGATTTTGGGGCGGCGGAACTGGCTCTGAAGCGGAAGCTGTCATTGCCGGTTTCAAGGATATGGCAATGATGCGTGAGGCGATCCAGCAGGGCGGTGGTCATTTTGGCATCGCCAAAGATACTGGACCACTCGCTGAAGCTCAGGTTGGTGGTGATAACAACGCTGGTCCGCTCATAGAGTTTGCTGAGCAGATGGAACAGCATGGCCCCGCCTGAAGGGCTGAAGGGTAGATATCCCAGCTCATCAAGGATGACGAGGTCGAGGCGCAACAGACGCTCGGCCAACTGGCCCGCTCTGTTTGCGGCCTTTTCCTGCTCCAACGCATTGACCAGATCGACGGTGGAGAAGAAGCGGATCTTTTTGCGGTGATGCTCAACCGCCTGGACGCCCAAAGCCGTCGCGATGTGGCTTTTGCCGGTGCCTGGTCCGCCGATCAGTACGACGTTGTCGGCGCTATCCATAAAGTCACCACGGTGAAGTTGACGCACGAGCGCCTCGTTGACCTCACTGACGGCAAAGTCGAAGCCTGCCAGATCCTTGTAGGCCGGGAACCGGGCTGCCTTGATCTGGTAAGCAATGGACCTGACCTCCCGCTCGGACATCTCCGCCTTGAGAAGCTGTGAGAGGATCGGAACGGCAGCATCAAAGGCTGGCGCGCCCTGCTCGATCAGATCACCAGCGGCTTGCGCCATGCCATACATTTTGAGGCCACGTTCGCCGATGGCTATGCGCAGGCCGTCAGGGTGAAAGTCCACGAAGGGCATAAACGGCAGCTCGACAAGCTTGCGCAGGAGCAGGGAGATTGAAGCGCCGGGAAAACAAGTCGCCTGCAAGCGACGAACAGCTTGCGCTCCCGTTCGATCGTAGCCCCAAGGCAATCCGAACCAACGGCGCGGAGCCGCTCGCCGTCCGGATCCCCGATGCGGTGCGGATGACCGGAATAGGCCGGTCGAAGCTCTACGAGTTGATCGCCTCGGGCGACCTGGAGACGATCAAGATCGGCAGGTGCACACTGGTGACGGTCGATGCGCTCAAAGCCCTTCTGGCCAGGGCACGGGCCGACAGCTATAAGGGAGGCCGCTGAGCACCAAAACACTGCGGTCAGCGATTTGAGTCCTCATCGAGGACCAAGCCAAAGCGCGATACGGTATTTTTGACGGTATCGAATCAGCGAATCAGGGCAACAAAGCATTGTGATATAAAGCCTTGTTCGCACGTCACGGTCCCTCTTCTGCACCAATACTGGCTCTGGATACGTCCAGCAGCGTCCAGTAAGCGGCTGGTTTTACAGCATTTTTAGACCGAAAATCGCCAGACACCGTCCGGCGAAATCCGGCTAAGGGCAACAACAGCGGCAACAAAAGTTGCCCTTATTGTTGCCCTCGGATCGACCCGGCCTTGCTGGGAAAACGACCATACTGACCTACATCCAGATCAATGCCGCCAAGCCGAGGGAAAAGGCTTGGACCCTGAGTGATTCTCAAAGCCTCTATCTCGTCATCCAGCCCAACGGCTCGAAGCTGTGGCGCTTCAACTACCGCTTCCTCGACAAGCAGAAGAAGCTTCACCTCGGTGGCTGGCCGACCATAAGCCTCGCAGAGGCGCGCGCCCGGCGCGACGAGGCCAAGAAGAAGATCGCCAACGGGATCGATCCGGCGCTCGACAAGAAGCGCGCGCGTATCGCCGCCAATGGACTGCCCGCGATGATTGGTCCGGTTTCATGATTAGCTGATCCGGATTTCCGATGCCAGCCTGGGCGGGAGGCGAAGCGTAGCTGAGCCGAGTGTCCAGGCTGGCATCTTGATCGTTTCTGGGGCCGGTGGTCGGTAGCCGAGGCTGCTGTGCGGGCGCAGTCGGTTGTAATGATCGCGCCACCAGCTCGTGACGCAGCGGACCTCCTCCAGACTGTAGAAGATCTCGCCATTGAGCAGTTCATCACGCAGGCGGGCATTGAAGCTCTCGATATAGCCGTTCTCCCAAGGGCTGCCGGGCTCGATGTAGAGGGTGGTGACACCGAGGCGGCCCAACCATCCGCGCACTGCATGGGCGACGAACTCGGGGCCATTATCTGACCTGATATGCTGGGGCGGCCCATGCTCGATGAACAGATCGGCCAGCACGTCGATGACGTCGTTGGACCGGAACCGCCGCAGCGGTACCATCGCCAGGCATTCCCGGCTGAACTCGTCGATGATGTTGAGCATCCGGAACTTGCGGCCGTTGTCCGTCTGATCCTCGACGAAGTCGTACGACCACACGTGCCCGCGATGCTGCGGGCGCAACCGCATGCACGATCCATCGCCCAGCCAGAGTCGACGTCGCTTCGGCTGCCTCTTCGGTACTTTAAGACCCTCCCGCCGCCAGATCCGTTCGACCACCGACAGGCTGACCTGCCAGCCAGCGTCGCCGAGCAGCGCATGGATGCGGCGATAGCCGTACCGACCATAATCCTTGGCCAGCGCGATGATGTCAGCCGTCAGACGCTGCTCGTCGCCGTCATCCTTCGGACGATGTCGCTGCGTCGAACGATGCTGAACCAGAACACGGCAGGTCCGCCGCTCCGATACCGGAAGTACGCGACGGACCTGCTCGATCGCCTCGCGGCGACGAGAGGGGCTTAAAAAGTCAGCTTCGACGCCTCCTGCAGGATCGCCTTATCCAAGGCGAGATCTGCAACCAGCTTCTTCAGCTGCGCATTCTCCCGCTCCAAATCCTTCATCCGACGCACCTGGTCGACCTTCAGGCCGCCATATTCCTTACGCCACCTGTAGAGCGTTTGTTCGGCAATGCCGATCTGCCGGCAAGCCTCGACGGCAGTCCCTCCCCGCCCGACAATCACATCCACCTCACGCAGCTTCGCGATTATCTGCTCCGGCGTAAATCGCTGACGTCCCGTACATTTCTCCAATTCTCATGCCCCAAAGGGCTCGCTTCAGAATTGGACCAATTTTCTCAAGGCAGACCACCCGCAATGGCGACGTTCGCAGGATTGCCCGCGGCCTCTATGACAAGCCCAAACTCAACCACCTCACGGGCAAGCTTACGCACCCCGATCCATACGCCATCGTCCACGCACTGGCTCGCCGGGACCAAGCCCGCATCTTGATCGATGGCGCGACCGCTGCCAACGATATTGGTCTCTCCGATGCCGTACCGGCCCGCATCGTAGTGCATACCGATGCCAGGCTGAAGCCCATTACGCTCGGCAACCTCCAGATCGATTTCAGAACCACCGCGCCCAGCCGGCTCCACTGGGCCGGCCGGCCAGGCATGCGTGTGGTCCAGGCTTTGCATTGGTTGCATGACGCCGGGGGCGACACCGACCGGGCTGTCGCCAAGCGCCTGCGCACCATCTTCGCCCACCCTGATCACGGCGTCGACATCGTCAACGACCTCCAAGCCCATATGCTGACGCTTCCGCTCTGGATGCAGAATATCCTGCGTAATATGATGCCAACTACGTCGTCAGCTGACCGCCTGAAGATCAAGCGAACCGCTCGTTGATAGTGCATCGACGGGCACGACTGGTGAAAAGCTTATTGGCGGAGAACTGAGGCCAGCTGCTCTTCCTGGGCCTACGCGAGGCGTCGCATCACGACGTCTCGACATCGGCCAGCCTTGCCCCCAGCTTATGGCCATGAAGCAGAAGCCGCTAAAGACTGAATTGCACCATTGGTGGCCTCGAACCCTCGCCGACCATTGGGCGGCGGCCGACGCCATGGTCTCGGTAATCCGCCCGAATGGAACTTTGCACCGCGCGCGGCCGGGCGCGTTCGGGGCGATTACTAATGCCCATCATATGAAAATGGGCGGACCGTGGGATTCAACCTTCGAGCCGATCTTCAACGAGCCTGACAATGAAATGGCAGCGTTCGTGCGGTGGCTAGGAACGCTCGAGGCTTCGCTGGCATTGCCCGATCAGCCGATGGTCGAGCGGATACTCCCGCAACCGCTCCCCGATGAACGCGCGGCGCAGATCGCCCGTGTCACCGCGTCGCTGCTTGCCCGCAGCCCAAGCATTCGCGCGTCGATCAAACGGACCACCGAGTATTACCGGCGCAGCTTTGGCCTAGCCGATCCGACCGCTGACAAGACGCTGATCGCCGCGAACCAGCGCGGGCTTTATGACGCCTATCGCAAACGCATGATGCATGGCCGCTGGGCCATTCTGTTCAGCGACGAGCGGGAGTTCATCGCCGGCGACGGCTTCCTGCACAATTTCCCCGCCTCGCAGGACGCGCTTAACTCCGGGCTCAAGCTGGTGCTGCCGATCCTGCCGACGGCGACGATCGTCTATATGTCGCCGATGCAATATCCGTCGGAGCCGCGCCTGGTCACGCTGCGGCTCGGCGCTGAAGAGGTGGAGCGGTTGACCGCGATCACGCAGGTCTATGCCAGCGATTTCCTCTTCTATCGCGACGACAAGCCGGATCTGAGCGAGGCCTTTAAACACGGCGAGCATCGCCAGTTCCAATATCATGGCCATCATTGGCTCGATCCGTTGCTCGACGATCTGTCGCAATATAATCGCTGGGGAAAGGACGGCGCCGCCGGCATTTCCAGGCGGCGTCCGTATAGCGAATCGCTCGAAGGCAATCGCTGGCTCGACCGTTTCGTAGCCCAAGGCGACTAGCTCAGGGACCGCCCTTGCGGACCCTCGCCTCCAGCGCCGCCAGCTCGGCACGCGCCGCCTCGATAAAGGCTGTCTTCGCCGCGAATGCATCGCCTTCGGCACGATCTTTTCCTGCCGCATTGGCGGAGAGCGCCAAGTCGCAGATCTGCTTGGCCGCATACTGCACGCTCTGACCCGAGAGCAGCCAGATCTCGGCCTGGAGCGCGAACAGAGGCATGATGTTGTCGATTGACTTGGTGCCACCGGTCGCGACGGTGAGCAAGTTACGATCGGCCTCGGCGATGAATTTGGCATATAGGCGCTGCCGCTCGAGGATCCGCTCGCGCACGAGCAGCAGCTTCCACTCGTGCAGACGAACACCGCGCCCAGCGATATAGCTGACCCAACCCGCCACCAGCGCGCCGCCGAGCGACGCGGCAACGGGGACGATGATCTCGGCAAAGCTGGCGGGCATGAACGCTGGATGGCCAATTTGCGTGCGGCTGGCAATCCGCGCGCCAATCGTCCGAAGGTATTCGAGGCTGGACGCACCCTGTCAGCGCATCACCCACGCGAGGCAGCAGCGCCAATGATGCAGATCGGCCGCGCAAATATCTCGCGCCTTTTTTCGGACTGAACTGGGAGCGGCAAAGGCAGGGTGACGAGGCGTTTGATGCCTTGGCGCGTGATCGATGACCCGCCCTCTTATCGATCAAAACATCCCATAATTTGATTTATAGAGGCTTCGATAGCTCAGAATGGGTATCTCGGGACCCAAGGCGGTAGGCGTTCCCTCGGTCTGCGAAAAGCTTGATTAGGCAGTCTTTGCCGACAGCCTTTCGCATGAGGGGCCCACAAGATTCCACACCGCATCAATGATGGAATTCAGACCAACGCCTTCGAGTTCGACGGAAGCGGCATAAGCACGCCATTGGCGCTGTTTCGTTTCGTCCTCCATCATCTTGGCTGAAAGCCCGGGCGGCCGTTCTGTCGGGATAGGTGTTCCGCGCCGCTCGAAAGTCGCGCGGATGGCCACATCCAGATCCTCGGAGGCGATCTCCAGATTCCTGGGTATGGCCCATAGGTCATAATAGTCCTTCATCCGGCCATTGAGCACGCCGAGCGCCACCATCGCCTGGAACTTCTCGGCAATGACCGTCGCCGGCGGGTAGGACCTAATGTGCGGGACAGGGAGATCGAGCAGCGTCGGGTAGTCGAGTTGTTGAGCGGCATCCGCCAGCGCATCGCCGAAGCCGATGTCGATTGTCACCGGTATTCGCGTGCGCTCGAGATAGGCCGCCGTCTTGAGCCTGACGCCGCCGTATTCCATTTCCTCGCGGATCGCTGTGGCAACCAATCCTTCGGCGTCGAACACAAGGCCGTCGCCTCCTTCAATTTGCATGATTGCCCGGAAGTCGGCGACCAGCTTGTCGGGATTGGCGTCGCCATGGCCCAGGAAGTCGGCATCTAGCGTGACTCGATTGTCGTCGTCGATCCACGCCGTGACCAGCATTCCGCCCTTGAGCACGAATCGCTCGCGATATTCCGAGACCGACAGCCGATAGAGGAGGCGCTCAAGCGCGAAGCGGACCAGCAGAACGTCGAACGCGCGGCCTTCTCTTCGCGAAATATTGAGCAGGCGATCCTTGACCGACTTGGCGAGATTGACGGGCGATCTAGCCATTGGCGGTGAGGGCCTCGAGATAAGGGCGCATGGTCTTCCAGGCACCGCCGGCCTTGGCTCCTTCGGCGATTGCGCTCGGTGTCGTCTTGCGTTGCTCGATTGCCGCACGAAGTCCTTCGACTGCGACCGAACGATCGACCAGCTTGGGATTGCGGAACGCATCGGCGAGGGTCTTCGGAATCGAATAGATAGGTACGTTTACGCCGGCGATCGTATGATGCTCGACGCCTTGGCGAAGATAGGAGTCGGTGAAGCGTACGATCCGAAGTGGCGGATAGGATTGCACTGGCGACCAATCGCTCGTGCCGATCGCCATCCATATCCGTCTCGGCATTTGATCAGTCAGGCCGTGAAAGGCCAGGGCCGAGGTCAGGGCAATGACGCCCTTGGGAACCCGGATCGCAGCTTCAGCCAGTATTTGGTGCTCCTCAATCTCTGAGTCGCGCCGCTGATACAGGCCACGCGAGATGCGCTCGAGTTCACCTTCCTCGACGGCCCGCGCTATCGTTTGCGGACCGATACCGGCGGCACGCAGCTCTCCCGCGCGCCTCATTGTATGGGCGGTAAATAGACTGCGAAGCTTTGTCCGTTGCGAGATGGGCCTCGAGGCCATGTGACGAATCCTCTGATGGATTGAATCTTTATCAGAGGTTTTGTCACATGTCATCCGGTTGCAGCGAGGGCATCCCGGCGCACTGCCCGCTCAGCTTGAACCCTCCTAAACAAGTGCAATCAGGACTCGAACCATCGTATCCGAGGACGTCCACCCTTTTCCACGAATCCAGATCGTGCTATTAGTGCCCTTGGCGAGTTTGCAAGTCTATGATTTGACTGCGAAATCAACCGCTTAGTCGCCCAGCGATCAAGCTCTTCTGGCACCATTTTCACCCTCTGCAGCGTCCAGAGGCGTCCAGCAAGAGGCTGGATTTAAAGGATTGTTTCATTCAAAATCGGAGGCTGTTGAGTTGCACTGAGAAGTGACCCGGGATTTTCATTGAGAAGTGACCCGGGTGGGCGTGGATGATGTGCTGCCTGCGACGAGCAGGGTCAAGCGGGTGATTTGTCCTTTCTGGATTTTGGGGCGGCGGAACTGGCTCTGAAGCGGAAGCTGTCATTGCCGGTTTCAAGGATATGGCAATGATGCGTGAGGCGATCCAGCAGGGCGGTGGTCATTTTGGCATCGCCAAAGATACTGGACCACTCGCTGAAGCTCAGGTTGGTGGTGATAACAACGCTGGTCCGCTCATAGAGTTTGCTGAGCAGATGGAACAGCATGGCCCCGCCTGAAGGGCTGAAGGGTAGATATCCCAGCTCATCAAGGATGACGAGGTCGAGGCGCAACAGACGCTCGGCCAACTGGCCCGCTCTGTTTGCGGCCTTTTCCTGCTCCAACGCATTGACCAGATCGACGGTGGAGAAGAAGCGGATCTTTTTGCGGTGATGCTCAACCGCCTGGACGCCCAAAGCCGTCGCGATGTGGCTTTTGCCGGTGCCTGGTCCGCCGATCAGTACGACGTTGTCGGCGCTATCCATAAAGTCACCACGGTGAAGTTGACGCACGAGCGCCTCGTTGACCTCACTGACGGCAAAGTCGAAGCCTGCCAGATCCTTGTAGGCCGGGAACCGGGCTGCCTTGATCTGGTAAGCAATGGACCTGACCTCCCGCTCGGACATCTCCGCCTTGAGAAGCTGTGAGAGGATCGGAACGGCAGCATCAAAGGCTGGCGCGCCCTGCTCGATCAGATCACCAGCGGCTTGCGCCATGCCATACATTTTGAGGCCACGTAGCATGACAACCACAGCGGCGCTGGCCGGATCATGACGCATGGCGTAACGCCCTCAGCGTGTCGTAGCGTTCGACATCGGCAACAGGCTCCTGGGCGACCCGTTGTCGGTCGTCATGGTCTGCGACAGCACGACTTTGGAGATGGCGCTGTCCATGTAGGCGCATAGCTGATGGAAATCGGCCGTGCCGGATTTCGCCGCCGTCAGCAGTTCGACGGCCATTCCCTCCGGCACAACAAAGCCGCTGTCGGTGGCGATGGCTTGAAGCGCCTGGAGCAGCTTGTTGACCTGTTCCGGACTTGTCGACTGCGGATAAGTGCCCTTCGCGGTCGGCGTGCCGAACTTGTCGAGAAAGATGTTCCAGAAGCGGATGCCGTTGCGCTTGAACAGCGTGGGCCAATAGAGCCAGTGCGCCAGCCCGAGACCGTAGGGACTGTCATCGTCCGGCGCGCCGACCGCGTGAACCCAGAACTTGCGTTCCGGCATGATCTCGCCCTGCATGTTGCCGGGCACCAGCATCCGCAGGTTGTCCTGGGCATCGTAGCGGAAGCGGCGCGCGTGGCGAACCTTGATGTCCACGAAATCAAAGAGGCCATCGCGGTAGCCCCACATCATCTCTGCGACCGAATAACCGTAGAACGAGCCCATCAGCATCTTGCCGGTGGTCCGATCCCACTTCAGGCGCTTGACGGTCTTGTCGAACGCCTCGGCCGCAGCAACGGAACGCGGATCGCTTTCATCGCCGGGGATGGTGTTCCAGTCGCGCGCGACGACGGCGCCGATCCGCTGCTGCAAGGTCGATTTGACCTGATCGTCGTTCAACACGACATCGTAGGCGCCCCAATCGACCGCCATCGACAGCTTGGGGTCGCGCGCCTCGCGCAGACCGCGCACCCACGGCTGCGTGATGTCGCGCCCGTCGCGGGTGGTCGCGATCTCTCCCAGCAGAGCCGGTTGCGGCTTGGGGATGGTTGCGTCTGCCATGGTTACTTGCGGGCCTTTCGATTGCGGCGGTATTGCGCACGGCGCGCCGGATCGTTGGCGTCGGTCCATTCGGCCCGGCCCATGGCAACGCGGTGCAGGAAGACGGTGGCTTCGTTCAGCCCGGCAGCGCCATCGAGCGACACGAAGTCGAGGTGCGGCAGCGGGTGCGTATTGTTGACCGGCAGCCGGTGATTGGACACGCGGATCAGCCAGTCACGCTGGCCGGCATCGCGCAGGGTGACATAGCGCGAGGCCGAGCCGCGACTGTGGCTGGCCTTGATCGATACGACCTTCAGGCCGAGTTCGCGCGCGGCGGTGCCAAGGCGCATGGCCAGTGCAAGGATGTCCTGTGCCGTAGCGCAGCCGGCGCCGGTCACGATCCGCAGCATCGTCATCAGAAGAACAGCCCGCTGGCCCGGCGCCGGATGGTTCCGAAGCCGGTGGTGTTGATGATCATTTCTTCAGCGGTCAGCCGCGAGTCCGGGAGCCGATGCACGTCGATCGGCGCGGCATTGTCGTTCGCGGCCGATACGCACAGCGCCGCCGCCCAGAACCGGTCACCGTGACCATCGCTTTCGCCATCGTGGACCAGGCGCACGCCGCCGGTGGCGGTGAATGCCTTGGTGATCGAGTGCAGATCGTCCCGCAGCAGCATGTCGCCAACCGGGATGCGGAACTTGCGATCCTCCATGGCGTCCTTGAGCAGCGAGGCCATCGCGAACTTGCGGACCATGGAAAAGATGACGCCTTCCACGCGCGAGCGGCCGAGCAAGTCCTGGGCGGCTTCCACGAACGGTTCGCCCATGCCGGTCTGGTCGATCGCAACGCGCGATGCCCGGTCGCGGTTCACCACGCGCGCCAGCTCTGCCAGCTGCGCGCGGAACGGTGCGCGGCGCATGGTGATGATCTCGCGCGGGTAAAGCGTGTCGCCGATCTTCACCGCTACCCAGATGCAGGTAAGGTCTTTCTTGCGGGCGATATCCATGCCGACGAAGACTTCGCCGTTCGTGGGCCGCAGTTCCTCGCCATACTCCCGCTCGGCGGTGATGATCTCGCCGGTGTATTCAACGACCTTGAAACGGCCATAGCTCTCGGTTTCAACGGCGTTGATCAGATCGAAATCAAGCCACGCGGTAGCTTCGTCGAGCCACTTCAGCTCGAATTCCTGCGCCCACAGGTCCGCGTCGTTCAGCGCGGCCTTCAGTTCCTCGACGTTGCGGTCGAGGCCCTGCCTGACCGCGTCGTAGATATCGACGATATGGCGCGACCAGATCGACGGGTTGGCCGTCATGATCTCGTAGAACTTGTTGCCCTTGCCATTCGGCGTGGAAACAACGCGCAGTTTCCAGCCCTTGGAGATCACGGGGAACAGCGCGCCCCAGATCGCCTTGGACTTGGCGTGGAACGCAAATTCGTCGAGCAGGACGTTGGCCGAGAAACCGCGCGCGGTGTCCGGATTGGCGGGCAGCGCGGTGATGCGCGAGCCGCCCGGAAATTCCACCTCGAACGCGCGATAGGTGGCGCCGGTCTCTTCGGAACGCCATTCGCCCTCCTGCACTTCCGGCGGCGCGCCCTTCAGCCCGTTGTAAAGCTCCCAGAACGCGCGCGTCATCGGCTTCACGTTCTCGGTCATGGCCTCCATGGCCTGGCGTTCGCCGCGCGAGAGGATCACCCAGCGGGTACGCTTGCGCGCCAGCTCCGCTTCGATGCAGTCATCGACCAGCTCGGCGCAGGACGTGAAGGTCTTGCCCGTCTGACGCGCGAACATGCCAGCCTTGAACCGGCTGCGGTCCTGCAACCACTTCCACTGGTAGGGGTGGAAGTTGATGAGCCGTTGCAGCTCGTCACGGACCGCGAAGTCGGCCATCAGTCGGCAAATCCGAGGATGCGACGGGCACGCTTCAGCGCATCGGGGTCAAGCTCGCCCTTGCCACCGGCATCGTCCAGCTTCCGGCGCATTTCCGCTTCGGCCTGCTTGCGGCCTTCCTCGCGGACGCGGGCGTCGCGATCGGCGTCGATCTTCGCGGCCGACTGCAGTTCCTTCGTGGCCTTGGCCAGAAAATGGAACGCCTTCGGGTCGAGGTCTTCGCCGTCGCCGGCCGCCAACGGCAGGACCATGCGCGCACCGATGCTGGTGAGCAGCTGGACCATGAGCTTGCCTTCGGCGTTCTGCGCGCTGCCGAAGTCCTTGGCGAAGCTCTCGGCCACCACGCGGATATCGCGGTGCCGTTCGGCGAGGCCGGCATAGTCCTTCGCGTAGCGGCCCACGGCCGAGCGTGAACGGGGATGGCCGAGGTCGGCCAATTTCTCGACAATGCCGTCGATCGTAGCGCCGGCTTCCAGCGCGCTGACAACGGCCGCCTGCACTTCCTTGGGCAGGGTCTTGATGGACGATTTGCGGCCCATGTCAGTCGCCGGTCTTGTGGCGCCAGACGCCTTCGACGACGAGGCGGCCCTCGGCGATGTCGCGCCCGTCCACAAGGATGCGGGCGACGATGAACGGGCCGAGTTCTTCGCTGGCGATCAGCTTCTGTTCGGCCAGCCAGCGCAACTGGTCTGCCACGTCGCGCCGCGCGATGCGATGGCCAAGCTGGGCAAGCAGCATGGCGAGGACATCATCGTTCTGCTCGCCGCCGATGTCGTTGAGCAGATCGAGGATGGCGCGCCGGATCAGCGGGACGATGGCGGCCGGGATCATCGATCCAGCCCCCGATCCACGAGGATTTTCAGATAATCGTTGGTAGAGTTGAGCTGCCGCTCGATGCTGCCAAGGCCGCGCTCTACCCCGCTTACGCGGGCATCAACCGCCGCGATCTTTTCCATGAGCTGGATGCGCGTCGGCGCGCTGTCCTGCTCCTGCGCAAGATGATCGACGGCCGTGGTGGTGGCCGTCAGCCTGTTGGCGAGATCCCCGACGGTCCGCGCCAGGCTGTCGAAATCAGCCTTCGTCGGGAATTGCGTGCGGAGATAGAGGAAGCCGGCGCCGAACAGGATCGGCGTGATCGCGGAAATGATCGGCCACAGGTCGATCATGATATTGAGCAGGGAGGACGGCACGGATCAGCCCTCCACCGACGAAACAGGATGTCCGAAACGCAAAACGGCCTCCACGCGCAGCAGCGATGAAACTGTGTTTCACCGTGCTGGAATGGAGGCCGCAGGCAGGGAGTCCCCCGGTGCGCATCAAGACGCTATCGGACGGTCAATTCTCTCCGAACATTTCGAGTTGCCGGGCATCCTTCGGGCGGACCAGCAAGGGCGCCGCCTGGCATTCGGTGCCTTCGTCGGTCTGGTTGACCAGACGGGAAAGGTGCCGCCGCGCCATGCGCAGGATCGCGGCCCCTTCCACGACAGTCAGCCGACCAGCGCGGATCGCAGCAATGACGCCTTGCCGCCGTGCGCGCAAGAGCGCGTTGCGACCCGTAGGGATCGGCAGGCGTTCGCGGCCATAGACGTGGCTAAGGATCGCAGCCTTGTCCGATCCGACGATTTCGACAAACGGGCTGCGCCCGGCGTCCATCGGAATGTAAACCTCCTGCCCGGCGAAGGCATCGACCAGGCGCAGCGTGTCGTAAGGCCCGATGTGCGCCGCCATCTCCAGCATCATCGGCGGCCAGCTTTCGTGCGGCTTCGCATCGGGCGGGATCGGGATGTCTTCCGGCCGGAAGGTGCGCGGGCGGGCCATGGCTATTCGCCGCGCAGGCGCAGGATGCCGCCAAGGTGACGGATCAGGCCATCCAGTTCAGCAACATGCAGGTCATAGTAGGACCGATCGCGATCATAGCCTTGCCCCTCGACCCAGGCGGCGATGCGTTCGGCGCTGCCGCCGCCGTGGCGATCGATCCGCCCTCGCAAGGCGTTGATGACGGCGCAGCGTTCGTGATGGGTGGCCGTAAAGCCATCCGTTTCGATCTGAATAGCTGCTGTCTCTTCGCTGGTGGGCCACTGCACACCCTCACGCTCCAGCCAAAACTTCAGCGCCTCGATCACGGCGGGGGCATGGCGATGGTCGAGGAAACGCAGAGCGCTGACACCCGTCTGACGCTTGACGAAGGCGCCGATCGCCCGGTCATCCGATTTGTCGACCAGGCCCAGCCAGTACAGGCTCCACCACAGCGCACGAACCTTACCGATGTGGGCGCGGTGCCCGGCCGGGGCGGTGTGGCCGCGGTTGAGGTGATCGAGCAAGCGCGCCATCTCACCTATAGTCATGTCCGACAGGCTTTCCTTGCCGATTAATCTGGACTGGAGCGCCTTGCGGTCATCATCATCCATCTTGTTGGCGTGGCAGGCCGCGCGGACGGCGCGGTAGAACCGCAGCCGTTCAGCCGAGGTCTTGCCCTGGCGGCGCCCATGATGGACGTGAACGGTCTTAGCCATGGGCGGTCTCCCGGCGCTGCAGCTCGGCGCGCAAGGCTGCGGTCGTGAAGCGATCGAGCTGGATTTGGGCGGGCGCGATGTTGCGGCGACCGCCATGGGTTTTGACCAGATGCCCATCGCGCACGAGGGCCGCGACCGCTTCGTGAGCGCGGGTGCGGGACTTGGTGCCAAGATGCGCCGCGATCTCCTTCAACGAGGGGGCGATGCGGCGATCGGCGTAGTACTGCTCGATGAAATCGAGCGCGCGGCGTTGCTGCGGGGTCATTGGACGGTCCCCCGCGTTGGCGCTTCCGCGCGCGTGGCGGCAAAGACCGCGTCGGCCAACAGACCGGCAACGGCGTCAATCTCTTCGCCGGACAACCGGACATAGAAAGCCCGCCCGCCGCGCGAGATCGTGATAAACACCTCGTCGCCGAGGACGCCGAACGCGATCCCATCGTGCACGTGTCCGCCCGACTGATAGACGGGCATATCGCGCCCGACGACCCGGAGCGGGATCAGAGGGTTTTTGCCGCTCACTTGCCGATCTCCTTGTCCAACAGGCGGAAGAGGACATCGACGACGAACCGCCATGCGGCATGTTCCGAGCGATAGTCGCGGGCGAGCTTGGCCGCCTGCGCCATGTAGCAGGCGGCATCGACGGCCGAGCCGTCCGCCGCGCGATAGGCCGCGTGGACGGCATGCTCGGCGGCTTTCAGCGCCAATCGTTCCTGCCCAGCCGTGCCGAGGGTTAGGCGTGGCGCAAGTGCATGCTGGTGCCGCGCGGCTTCGCCAGCAGCTTCAAGTTCCTGTTGGTGATACAGGGCGCGCCAGACATCGTCGCATGCCCGCAACACGTCATCGAACCGCTCGCGCGCCGCAGGCTTGGCGCCATAGACGCGACCGGCCGACGCATCGAGCCAACGGGCCACGTCCGTGGCGTACCAGACGATTTCCATCATCAGGCCGAAGTGCACACGCGTCCAGGCATCGCCATCCAGCACCGGCCAGCGTGCGGCACGATCGATCAGGCCCGACGCGAGGCGCTGGAGCTGATGCGACGGCAGGCCATCAACGACGGCCGGAACGAACCGGGCAAGCCAGCGCGGCATGAGCGCGGCGGGGCAATCCTCGGTGCCGTTGATATCCTTGCCGAAGGCGGCCAGGAGGCACACCAGTTCGCGGCCCTGTTCGTCCTGGCGCCGCCAGTGTCCCTGCGCGATGGCGCCGGCCGCCAGATAGGACCGGGCGAGTTCCACCCGGTGTTGGCGTGTCATGGTCTGAAGTGTCATGGGGTGATCCTTGGGAAAGGGCGCGGGCAGCGCGCGGCACCGCCCGCGCCGATGGTCATTCGTCCGTTTCAGGCGTGGTGGCGGTGTCGGCCGGTTTCGGGCGCGGCCAATCGACGAAGAATTCCTCGCCCTGGGCGACGTAGGCGCCGAGTTCGCCGAGCATCCGGCCGAGTTCGTCTTCCGCCTGGATGGCCTTGATCGCCGTGGGCTTGTCCAGCTTGTGCGTGGTGCGGATGACTGCCGCTTTCTTCAGCGCCACCAGCTTTTCGACCAGCTTGGCCATCGTGGTCTTGCGCAGCTTCAGCGCGGGCGGCGACGTGCGTTCGCCGATCAGGCAGCCGGCGAGCGGCACCGACTTGCGCTTGTTCTGCGTCAGCTCGGGCGCGGCAACGGCCCACCAGGCGCGAAGCTGGAGGAAGATGGCACTGGCGCGCACTTCCAGTGGCTTCGCCATGCGATCCCGTTCCGCCTCGATCCGGGCGATGGCGCTGCCAGCGTCGGCGGCGAGCTGTTCGATCGTATCGTTCAGATCGCGGTATTCGGCGATCAGCGCGATGGCGGCTTCAAGGGTTTGCGGTGCTTCCTGCTTCGGAGCCTTGCGGCGCGGTGGTGCCATGGTCAGTCTTCCAGTCTGGTTGGGGTGGCGGGGATGGTGATGAGGGCGACGGCACCGCAGACCGCGCATTCCGCGCTCTGCCGGCCGACCAGCCAGTTGATGGAGCCGCAGCCCTGGCAACGGTTCGGTTCATCCGTGCGGAAGGCAGGAGGCGGAGAATGCGGCACAGGCACCGGGTGCGGTGCAGCCGTGACGATCGGCCGGATCACAGTTCGGCCCCTTCGGCTTCCGGCGCGTCCGTGTTGTTCGGGCAGGTCGGGCAGGCGCGGGCGAACTGCTGATGCGCGAAGTTGGCCGGCGGCCCCTTGCGGCGGCGCGCGCGGATGCAACTGTGCAGCGGGATCGGCCCATGGATGGGGCAACCGACCTGGTCGCCGCCATAAACCGACAGGACCGCGCGTTCGGGTTCGACGGTCCGGGCCGGATACTTGTTGTTGATCAGCTTGCTGATGGTGCCGGAGCTGCAGGCGAAGCCGGCCGCTGTCAGACGATCAGCGACGTTCCGCTGACTGGTCTGGTCGCAGGCCGCTGCGAGCAGATGGAGCCAGCGCGGGAGATCATCGCCCCACGCGGCAATCGCCCGCGCCATGTTGGTGGAGAGTTGATTAACAATCATGGTTAACACCCGTGGTCAAAAAAGGGGGGGAAGCGGCGGGTGCGCGGAAATTTCGCGCGCGGTGCCGGTGTTCGGATCGGTGACGATGGTGACGGTGCGCCCGCCTTCGCGGCGCTGCCCGATGACGGGCACGAGCGGGCCATAGGTGCCGGCCAGAGCATAGACGGAGCGTTGGCCGGAATTGGCGTTGCCGCGCACAACCCGCCGCAGGATGCCGGCCCGCAACAGCGCGCTGACATAGACCTTCGCCGATGCTTCGGTGACTTCGGCGGTCATGCACAGTTGCACGAGATCAAACCGCTTCAGGATGCGGATGGCGCGCCACATGGCGGTGCGCCCGCCGCGCTTGGCGCTGGGCCGAAGCGCGGCATCGAGGGCGGGCGGCGTGGCGAGAGTGCGGGCGGTTTCCGGCATGAGGTATCGCGTGCGTCCCTGACGGTCGTTGGCGGGAATGGCGGTGAGCAGCCCGGCCTGCGCCCAGCGCGAGAGGCGCCATGCGATGGAGCTGGCCGGCGCGCCGATCGCGCCCGCCAGTTCGGGGACGGATGCGGGATCGGACAGCATGCGAAGGGTGGACCAGAGCGGCTGACGGATGGCGCTGGCGGCGGTCATGGAAACACCTGCGAAATCAGAGTGGGGATGCACCGCCACGCAAGATGCGCGGCGAGCATCAGGATCGGGGGCAGGATGGCGGCCGGGAGCGCGGCGGCGATCGGCGCGACAGCCCGCGCCAAACGCCGCTGCTGTTCGCGCAGATCGTCGGTTTCGACATCGCGTGGGATGACGATGATGACGGCGGGGATAGCTTCCGGGCCGCGCATGGTCAGGCCGCCTTGCGCGTGATCACGTCGCCGGTGCGCACCGGACGATCGCCCCACCATGCGGCGTTGATGTTGGCTATGCCTTCTTCGGCCGCGAGCTTTTGGGCGGCCTGCAGGTTGTTGACGATGCGGCGCGTAACGCCCTTGCAGTGCACCCGGAACAGTTCGGCCAAGTCATCGGCAATGCGGATACGGTGGCAATAGTGATCGCGCAGCTTGATCGCATCGTCATAGGAGGCAGGCAGCGCAGCCGTAGTGGCGACGATGCGGTTGTCGAACCGCTCCCACGCCTTCAGCTTCGCCGGCAGCGCCTCTTCGCCGATCATCAGGATGGCGATGTTCGTGCCGTCGTGGATGTCGCGCAGGGTGTTAACCAGCCCCTTGTTCGCGAGGTAATCCATCTCGTCCACGATCAGATCGACGGGTTGGCGGTTGAGCTGCTCGATGATCTGGCGCAGCAGATCGGCCGCCACACGCTTCGGCCGGGCGATGCCGAGTTCGGCCGCCAGCACGTCCAGCAGCGTCTTGCGGGTCCAGAGTTCCTGCGCCTGGATATAGGCCGCGCCGGTCCGCGCCGCGCTGAAGGCGGCGGCGACCGTCTTTCCGTAGCCCGAGAACCCATGGAAGATGCCCATGCGCGCGGACGGATTGTCGCTTTCGCGGCAGTCGATCAGCGTCTTGAGGCACAGCGCCATGTTGGTGAGCTGCGCCTGCCCCTGCCCCGGCGAGTGATCGCCGAAATCAAGAGTGGGCTGGTTGGCAAGATCATGCATCGGCGGTTCTCCGTGGTTGAAGGCAGGGTGAAAGGGTGTTTCGGGGCGCATCAGGCGGCGCCCTGCTGGCGGCGCGGCGCGGCAGGGCCGGCGCGCTGGAAATCGACGAAGGTCATCTTGTGGGCGCGGTATTCGCTGGTGCCCGCGTAGAGCTGCGCCCGGCGCAGTGCGTCCGGCTCCACCGCATCCCCGCGCTTGTCCGCGGCGATGACGGCATCGGCTTCGGCGACCTTCTGTTCGACCGTGCGGGCCGGTGCCGCGACCTGTTCGGTGCGGCGCATGACGGCATCGAGCTGCGCGCGATCGACCGGCGCTTCCGGCGTGGCCGCGATGCTGGCGATGGCCGGGGTGACGTGGCGGACGGTCGGCGGCGGCAGATGTGCCAGCTTGCCCGCCGCTTCGGCCTCGGCGCGCAGCAGCTCGTCGCGCGCTGTGTCAAAGCTATAGAGCCGTTGCTTGGCGCGCAGTTCCGCCTTGGCCGCGCTCATGTGCGCCTGCATCTGGTTGCGGGCGGCCATGGCGAATTGCTGTTCGGTCATGCCGGACCGTGCGGCATCGACCACAGTGTCGATGTAATTGCCGTTCGCGTCGAACAGGAACAGCGCGCCGAGATCGTCCTCGTCACGGCGAACGTGGACCGGCTTGCCCATCCATTCGACGAGACGCGGCGACCAGTAGCGACCGTTCTTCCAGCGCACGCCGCGCTTGGTGACAGTGGCCGTGCCGACATAGGCCGAGAGGGCCAGCTTCAGTTCGCGTTCACCCGGTGCGGCGCGCGCCGGCTGCGGGCTGCGCTGCCACCGTTCCATCGGTGACATCTTCAGGCTGGAATGCGTGCGCTGATGGTATTCGCCATCAACCCACGCATCCAGAATGGTCTGCAGCTCGGCGCCGCTGATGCTGGCGGTGATCTCGGCGCGGCCGGTCTTCTTCTTGGCCTTGGCGCGCAGCTTCTGCGCCTGCGCGACATTGTGCCCGGCGAAGCCCGGCAGAAGCGCCGCGCGTTCCCGCATGAACGTCCCAAAGAGGCGCTCGACGTGCGGCTTGTCTTCCGGCGTGCCCGGCAGGCAGGGGTCGAGCGTGATGCCCAGCAGATCGAGGGCGGTGCCGATCGACGCGTTGATAAAGCCCGAGCCGTTATCGACCTTCAGCACTTCGGGCATGACGCCCCACGCCGCGATCGTGGTGACCAGCATGCGCCGGACCGACTGCGCGCTTTCCGACGCGACAACGAGGAAGCGGGCGCGGCGGCTCCAGCGATCAATTATGCCCAGCACCGACCAGCGGCCATCGGTGCAGTGCACGTCGGCCTTGGTCGTATCGATCTCCCACATTTCGTGGGCGTAACCGACGGTTGCATCCATACGGCCGAGCGCGGGGCGATAGGACGACTTGTAGCCATCCGGATCGCGCAAGGCGGTGAAGAGGACTTTCTTACGCTCTTCGAGATCACGCATGAACAGCTGAAGCACGCGCAGATGCGGCAGTTCACCGAAATTGAAGGCGCGTAGCAGCTTGAGGACGGTCGCCGCTGGGCGCCGCTGTTCGGCGATCATCGCCTCGACCGCATCGGCAATGTCCGGATGACGGTCAAAAAAGCCGGTGCCTTTCGGTCGCCCGCGCTGACGTGCCGTGGCCTTGACCGCATCGGTCTGCCGCGAAACGAAATCATCGCGGGCGGCGTCTGGCAGCGCCAGCGCGCAGTAGGCCCGTCCGCCCCCGAGATCGGCGCGGCGCTTCCACTGCCATGCCTCGGCTTCGGCCCGCTTGCGGACGCCGCGTTCGGTGGTCGGCAGGCCGGCAAGGCGCAGGTCCGCGATCTCGCGCGCGGTAAGCCAGAGGGCATCAGGCACGGCGGCGCTCATTCGCCACCGCTCTGCTTCAGCGCGCGGGCAAGCCGCTCGGCCTCGGTGCGGCCCAGCATGCGGCCGGGCGGGGGAAAGGAAACCGCAATGCCCTGCGCCTGCAACAGCCTTGCAAGCTCGCCGCTGGCGATGCTGTTGTCTGGCAGGATAACCGGTTCGTCGCCTTTGTTGACCCGTTCCGACGCAAGGCGAACATTCGCGGTACAAATGGCGCGTGGCCGCATGTATAGAGCGCGCATGAGAGTCGCGGCCCACCAGTCCACCAGTTCGCACGAGGCGGCCTTCCAGCGCGCCCAGGGCGTGGGCGTGGGAACGAAGGCATACTCGTCGATGATGATGGTGCCGCGCTTCCCGAGCAGCGGGGCGTGGGGATCAGACACGTGCGCGCGCCTCCCCGAGCAGCGAATTAGGCGAGGCAAGGCGCATCAGGCTGCCCGCCGCATCTTGATGCGCTGGCCGTCTTTTCCGTACCGGCTCGGCCAGATTTCCGACGCGGGACGTTCAAGAAAGTCCGCGATGATGCCCTCGCAACGCGCTGAAACGCGTGCGTTGATGGCAAGGCCAAGTGCCTGTTTGCTGACACCATTGGCCGCAGCCAAATCAGCGAGAGTAGTGCCTCGCTTTCTGATTGCGGCCTTGATGTCCTCGGGGTGCATATCGTCCATACCGCGCCTTTCCTCCTGTCGTTTTGCTTGTCATTAGCTATGACAGGCAAAAAGACATGTAAAGCGCAAAATGAAAATGCGTTCGTCGCTGGCTGGTCAGCTGCGGCCGCCGCGCGCCTCAAGGCCGCGATCAAAAGGTTTGGCAGTCAGGATAAAGTGTCCGCTAGCGCGGGAATTTCACGCCAATCGCTAGTAGAAATTCTACGGTTTGACGAAATTGCCGAGCGAGGTTCACGGCCTCGCTACAAAAATCTTTACGCCATTTGCGAAGCCATTGGCATAAGTGAAGATGACATAATCGCAGACGGACCAAAGGTTTCGGTAAATCTTCCAGATTTATCGAAGCCTCTTTCTGGAGACGTTCAACTCAATGGCGAAGACTTCAATTTAATAAGGCAGTATGAAGTTAATGTATCAGCCGGACCTGGACTGATACCTGCGAGAGAGAGCGCGTCAGACGGCATCGCATTCGCTCGATCGTGGCTCCTTCGGCGCGGTATAGCCGCCGATCTATCAGGATTGGTCAAGGTCAAAGGGGACAGTATGGCTCCTACCATCCCTGATGGGGCGATGGTGCTTGTCCAACTTGATCCTCATATCGAACGCGAAGGCATTTACGTATTCAGCCGTGACGGAGAAGCCTTCGTGAAACGTCTAATGCCGGTGGACGTGGCGCCAGATGGGCGGCCGAAATCAATCGTCATCATGTCCGACAACCCAGAATATCATCCGGAGGCATTGGCGGGTTCGGCACTGAAGGACATTAGAATTGTGGGGCGCGTCAGGACGGTGCTAGCGGATTTGTAGCGCACGCTCGGCTTATGGGGGAATAGTAATGAATTTCACGAAGGTTTTGTTGATATCGTCGCTGTTACTTTTGCCATGCCCGGCACTGGCAGCTTCAACGTATCTGTCGTGTGAATTTCAAAGCAACGGCGGGGTCTGGCCAGTAAACATTACGGCAGATGAGCAATCCGGAAAGGTGACTCTTTTTATGCCATCTTCCGGCCACACCGAAACGGTTCCGGCCGCATTTGGTGCTGATAAGGTTGTCTTTAGGACGGGCATGATGGCATACGAATTAAGCCGGACTGACCTGTCCATTACGCGCGTTGTGTCAGTTATTAACTCGACAGAGCAAGGGCGATGCAAGGTGCAGCAGCCGCCGAAAAGGGCCTTCTAATCGGCTGGTGCGCCTAACTCCTCACTCGGCACAGCCAGCCCATCGGCGATTAATCCCTCGCCCCAAATCCGTACCCGCTCCAGCCTCAAGGTGTTGTCGCGGAACTGGTCGTATTTGACGCGGGGGATGGTGACGTATCCTGCCAGGGCATCGGCACCGGGTCCGTCACGATCCGGGGCAGTACCGTTCGCGGCGGTGGCGGCGGGTCCGCCGGATGGACCGCAATGGACCGGGGCGCGCACGCCGGCATGAGCATCACCATAGCGATCAGCGGCAGCGCGCTGATCCACGACAGAGGCAGGTTCTTCACGATCGGCCTTTCTCGCCTGTTCGGCGTAACGGGTTTCGGTTTCGATGCGGACAGCCTCGGCGCGCGCCGCAGCAGCCTTTTCCGCTGCGGTGACAGCCTTGCGCTGCAGCTGCGCCACGTCGCGCCATTCGTTGCGGTTGTCGCGATAGTGGTTGCCGCGTAGCCAGGCCGCGATCAGGGCGATGATCAGCAGGCCGACCAGGCCGCCCGCGATCGGGACCAGGCGCATGCGCAGTGCATCGACGATCGGCTGCATTTTCATCACCCCGAAATTTGGCCCACAGGGCGCGTGGAGCGACGATCCGCTCCTTGGTACCTGAATTGACGCCGACACCCCGTAGCAGCGTGCTACGGGCAGATTTGGCGCGGTTCGATCGTCACCCTTCCGGCGCTCTTGCCATCGGTGCGGCGATGGGCCATTGCCTGCCTGTCACGTCCATTCCGGCCTGATGTCCGTCCGCTGACATCACGCGCGCGTTTCCCGCCCGGTTAGCTGGGCGGCATGGATCAGACGAAACCCCGCACCATCCGCATTGCCCGCACCGGCACGTTCACCAGCAACGAAGGCATTCAGGTCTCGTTCGGTGCGGCCGAGCTGGCGGCGACCGCCGCCGCCTATGACCCCGCCGCCGATCCGGCGCCGCTGGTGGTCGGCCATCCCAAGCTGGACGATCCGGCCTATGGCTGGGTGAGCGGTCTTGCCGTCGAGGGTGATACGCTGGTCGCCACGCCCGACAAGGTGGAGCCGGCCTTTGCCGAGATGGTGAGCGAGGGGCGCTTTCCCAAGGTTTCCGCGCGGTTCTACCCGCCCGAGCATCCGGCCAATCCCAAGCCCGGCGCCTGGTATCTCAAGCACATCGGTTTCCTGGGTGCGCATGCGCCGGGGATCAAGGGGCTTGGCACCGTACAGTTCGCCGACGGCGCGGATGAAGGCGCGGTCACGCTGGATTTTTCATCCCACGAACAGGAGGCCGCTTTGGCTGACAAGGAAAAGGAAGTGAGCTTCGCCGAGCGCGAAGCCGCGTTGAATGAGCGTGAGGCCAAAGTCGCGGCCCGCGAAAAGGCCGATGCCGAAAAGGCGGCCAAGGCCCGGCACGAGGCGCATGTGTCGTTTGCCGAAGGGCTGGTGTCGAAGGCGCTGCTGGCGCCGGCCGGCAAGGGCCTGGTCGTGGGCCTGCTCGACCATTTCGACGCCACGGCGATGGTGAGCTTTGGCGAAGCGGGCGAGATGGCCCCGGCCGACGCCTTCCGCAAACTGTTCGACGGCGCCACGCCACTGGTCAGCTTCGGCGAGCATGGCAAGAAACCCGAGGGACAGGAAACCCACGTCAGCTTCGCCGCGCCGGATGGCTACAGCGTCGATCCGGCCGCTGGTGCGCTTCATGCCGCCGCGACTGCGATCCAGCGGGACAATCCCGATCTCGACTGGATGGCCTGCGTCAGGCGCGCCCAGGCGCAGGGTTCCTGATCCGGCCCGTCACTCTCCCCGCACCATCCTGAAGGACCAGCACGATGTCCAAGACTGTTCTGTTTTCCATGACCGCCCTCGCCTCGGCAGCGGTTTCCGCCAATCGCTTTGTCGGCCTGCTGACCGGCGCGCATTGCGCGGCCGGTGCCAAGCCGCAGGGCGTGTCCTGCTATGCCGCCGCCGTGGGCGAAGCCTTCGAGGTCGATGTGTACGGCACGCGCATGGTCGAGGCCGGTGACATCATCGCGCCCGGCGCGGAGGTGAAGTCCGATGCCACCGGCAGGGCGATCCCGCGAGCCGGCGCTGGCGAAATCGGAGGTTACGCTATCAGCGGTGCTTCCGCTGCCGGCCAGCTGATTGAGGTGCTGTTGCGGTTTTAGCCGCAACCCCGACGCCCAGGGAGGCGGCCTGATCCGGCCCACATCCGGCAGTCAGGCGGCGCAACGGCCTCCCCCCGACATCATCTTTTCACGAGGAAGCAAACCCCATGTCCATGAACACTTCGCAGGCCCGCGTCGTTGATCCGATCCTGACCCAGCATGCGCGCGGCTACAGGAACGGCCAGTATGTCGGAGGCGCTCTGTTTCCGACCGTCACCATGCCGACGCGCGCAGCAAAGCGGATCGAATTCGATCGCTCGGCCTTCAAACGTCGCCGCACCCGCCGAGCGCCCGGCACGCCGATCGTTGCGCTGGAATTCGGGTACGAGGGCAAGCCGGTGGCGCTGCACCAGGAAGCGCTTTCGGCGATCGTGCCCTTTGAGCACATGGCTGATGCGAGCCAGGTGCCGGGCCTCGATCTGCAGCAGATCGGCGTGGACACCGTGCTGGCGGTGATCGCGTTGGAAAAGGAAATTCAGCAGGCCGGGGTGGCGCGATTGGCGGCCAACTATGCCGCGGCCAACAAGGCGGCGCTGGCTGGTGACGACAAGTGGTCCGATCCGGACAGCGATCCGCTGGTTCAAGTCAATGACGCGATCGAGGTAATCCGTTCGCGTATTGGCGTGCGGGCCAACACGCTGATGCTGGGCGGCAAGCTGGCCAGCAAGCTCAAATCGCACCCGAAGATCAGGGACCATTTCAAGTTCACCACCTCTGCATCGGTGACGATGGAAATGCTGCGCGCCTATTTCGATCTGCCGACCGTGGTTGCGGGCGACGCGATCTACGACATGCCGGATGGCACCACCGTCGATGCATGGGGTGGGGATGCGATCCTCGCCTATGTGCCGCTGGAGGGCGAGCGTCAGATGCCGGTCCCCAGCTACGGCTACACCTATCAGCTTTCCGGACATCCGCTGGTCGAGCCGAGCCGGCAGGACGCTGGCATCCGCAGCTGGGTGAACGACTGCCTGGATGAATTCTCGCCCGAGATGGTCGGTCCTGACGCCGGGTTCCTCTTTCAGGCCGCGCTCTGATCCTTGGCGCGGCCTGACCGGGTGGCGGCGACCTGACCCGCCGCCACCCGGCCTTTCCCTCCCCTTCGCGGAGTTTGTTTCCATGCAGACATACAAGACCTTGATCACCGTTCGCGGCCTGCGCCGCGCTGACCCGCTGCGCGCCCGCGAGCCGATTGGCGAAGGCGAAGTGATCGCGTTGCCCGATCATCTGGCCGGCAACCTTTGCGCCATCGGCGCTCTCGAAGGGACGGACGCGCCCGCTACAGTGGAGCTGGCTTTGATCGGTGTCGATTTCGCCCGCGATCCCGATCAAGCGCTTGTGGACGTGAGCACGGTCGGGATCCGCCCGACCGATATAGAGGCACTGGCGCAGGCCTTGGAGGCCCTCGGTGCGCTGGTGCTGCTGCCGGGCGAAGGACTGGCGGGCCGTGACATCATGAAATTCGTTCAAGCTCTCAAGGACTTCGGCGCGGCGGTTCTTCTGCCCGGCGAGACCGTGGGGCTGGACGATGTGCTGGCCAGTGACCTGATGGACGAGATCTCCGCGCGGATCGCGGCCGGTGCGGTCTCGGCCGCTGACCTGCCCGAAAGCGTGATCGGCCTTGCCGCGACCGTAATCAAGGTGCCCGAGGCTACCCTTGAGGCCGGTGGGCCGCCTGCCGGTTCCGAGCCACTTCCGCCCGTCGCCGACGCCCAGCCGCCTGTGGCTGCCACCGCACCCGCCAAGCCTGCCCGCAAGGGCAAGGCCTGACGGCGGCCGACACCGAAGGGCGGTTGCATGGCCGTTGAAGCCATCCTGAAACAGCCGGGCGAAGTGCTGCGGCATGCGGTGCGTCTGCCGATCGTGGTGGCGGCGATCGGCGCGGTCACCGTGATCGCGCGCGGGCTTGTGCCCGGCGCGCCGTTGCTGACGGCCGTGCCCGAGCTGGCGGACGGCGTGATCACGCTGACGCTGTCAGCCGGCGGGGATGGCGAACGCTATCTGGTGACGGTGGCGGCGGTTGGCGCGGACGGCGCCTCGGCCGAAACCGAACTGGATGTGGCGGTGATCGACGCCGCCTGGATCATGCCCGATGGCGGCGTGCCATACCTGACGATCGCCGAATTCGTCGGCCGCGTGGGTCTGCCCGAAGTGATCGCGCGCACCGATGGCATTGGCGACGGGCGCATCGACCGGGCGCTGTTGATCGGCGTACTGTCGGATGCGCAGGCGACGATCGATGCGCATCTTGCCGGCCGCTATGCCGTGCCCCTGTCCGATCCGCCGCTGATCGTGCAGAAGATGATGACCGATCTGGCCCGCGCCGCGCTTTATCCCGACGGCGCGCCGGATGGCATCGCCGACCAGGCCAAGCAGACGCTGCGCATGCTGGAGCGCATCCAGGCGGGCCAGATGCCGATCCCGGCGGCGACGCCCCCGGCGCCGGCCGCCAATGCCGACAATCCCGTCCTGATCAGCCCCGGCCGCCGCGCCTACCCTGACGGGCTGGACGGATATGCGCGCGGGTGGCCGCTATGAGCGGCGTGGAAATCACGATCACGCTGGCCAGCGCGGAGATCGAAGCCGCGCTCGATCGCGCGATTGCCGGTGGTGCGGATATGCGCCAGCCGATGGGCGAGATCGCCAGCGAATGGCTGGGCCTGGTGCACGATCGGTTCGACGAGGAACGCGATCCGCTGGGCGTGCCGTGGGCGAAGCGGCACGGCAACGCCGATCCGGACCGCAAGCTGCTGCACCTTACTGGTGATCTGCGCCTTGCGGCCCGCGAAGATGCCGGCCCCGATTATGCGCAGGTTGGCGTGCTGCCCAGCGGCGGCCCCGGTGTTTACGCGCGCATCCATAACGAGGGTGGCGAGATCAGGCCGAAGCACAAGAAGGCGCTGAAGTTCGGCGCCACGGTGGTCAGCCGCGTGGTGATGCCAAAACGCCAGTTCATCGGGTTCGGCCCCAAGGAAAACGAAGTAGCGGAGGACGTGCTGGGCGACTGGCTGCGCGGCCTGTTCGCGGGGAGCGCGCCCGCATGATCGCGCAAGCCCCGATCGTCGCCCGCCTGCTCGCTGCCGGCTTCAACCATGCCGAGGGCGTGCTGGAATTCGCGGGACTGTCGGAGGCGCCGCGCGTCAGCCCGGCGCTGTTCGTGGTGCCCGAGCGCGAAAGCGCCGGAGCGAATACGCTGGGCGCGGGCGCCGTCGATCAGAAGATCACCGAGATTTTCAACGTCGTTGTCGTGGTGCGGACGGAGCGCCGGCCGGGTGCCGTGAACGAGGCGCTCGGCGAAGCGATCGGCGCCGTGGAAACGGCGCTGGCCGGGTGGATGCATCCCGACGCGTCGTCGCACTGTCAAATCGCGGGAGGGCGGTTGCTGTCAACCGACGGACAGCGGGTGGCGTGGGCGATGTCCTTTAGCGTTTCTCGGCATTTCAGGAAGGTAAGTCAATGACCGAACAGGTTGATCTCAACCCGCCGACCGCGCCCCGCAAGGTGGACGGTCAGGGGCGTGAACTGGACCAGTGGGGCCTTCCGCTGAACGGCCCTGCGCGCATCCGCGCGCTGGCGAAGCTGGACAAGCCCGATCCGAACGTGGCGCCCGAAGCGTGGGCCGCCACCGCCGCAACGGCGAAGGGCAAGGCCAAGACGGAGACCGAAAATGGTTGATTGGGTGGCGGTCGTCCTCGCCAAGAAGGAAGTGACCTACGGCACCGATGCGGTGCCGGTGGCGGCGACCAATGGCGTGCTGACGCGCAACTATCAGGGCAAGCCGGTCGACCTCGACCAGCTGGAGCGCAATCTGGACAGCGGCCTCTATGGCGCGCAGGCCAGCGCGCCCAGCAACGAACGGCGCACGTTCTCCTACGAGGTCGAAATCGCCGGTTCCGGCGCGGCCGGCACGGCGCCCGCCTGGATGGAACTGCTGGAAGGCTGCGGCATGGCTGCGGCCGTGCTTTCGCCCGGCGTGGACGCGCAGCAGAGCTTTGCCGCTCCCGGCGTGGGCGCCAGCCTTTCGCACTATGATTTCCTGTCTGACCAGCGGCGCAAGGCGCTGGGCAGCGTTGGCACCTACCAGCTCGATTTCACGGCCGGCGCCTATCCGTTCATCACCTTCAACTGGACCGGCCTGCTGCCCGCCGCCACGCCGTTCGACAAGACGGCGCCCGGTGCAGTCGCGCTCGCGCGCTGGAAGCAGCCGGTCGAGGTCAACGACGCGAACACGGATTTCACGCTGGACGGCTATGCCGCGAAGATGCGGAGCTGGAAGGCGGATGCCGGCGTTACTGTGGCGCCGCGCAATCTGGTCGGCAGCCGCTATATCCGGCGCGGCAATCACGCGATGAAATCGACGCTGGTGATCGAGGCGGTGGACGTGGCGACGAAGGATTACCTTTCGACGCTGCGCACCGGCGCACTGGTAGCGCTGCACCTGACCCATGGCATCGCTGCCGGCAACATCGTGGAGATCACCACGGCCAAGGCCCAGATCACGAGCATCACCGAAAGCAAGGAAGATGACATCGTGATGTGGACGATGGAGCTGATCCACACGATCGACGGCGGATCGCCCGATCTGGTGATCACTGCGAAATAAACACCCGAGGGAGCGTTGCCGGCACGGCCGGCTGAATGGGTCGCTGGCGTCCGGGCCGGGCTGACCAGTAGCCGACAGAGCGGGGACACGGCCGAGACAACCGGCCCCGCACCCCAACAACACGGAGAATGAGCATGTATCGGCTGATTAGCGAGCGCATGGCCTGGTGGCCGGTGCTGTTCGACGGGGTGACCGAGGAAGGCGAAGTCGTCACCAACAAAATCGAGCTGCGCTTCCGCATCCTGGGCGAAGATGACTACGTTGCCTGGGCGCAGGAGCTGGCCGCCCCTTCGGTTGCCGAGGACGGAAGCGAGAAGGCCGTATCGACCGATGCCGCCGTTGCCCGCCTCATGCGCGTGGTATCGGACTGGCGGGGCGTGGGTGCCGAAAACGGCGAGCCGCTGCCGTTCAACGCCGCCAACTTTGGCGCACTGCTCCAGGCGCCCAACGTGGCGCCCGCTGTCGGGCGCGCCTACCTCGCGTGCCGCCGCGCCGCGCCGGAAATCCGCGAGGGAAACTGAAAAAGGCCGCTCGCGCCTGGGCAACCGGGCGGGGCGGCATGACCCGCAGGATGGCCGATCCCATGACCCAAGCCGCGCAAATGCCCGAATGGATGCAGGAGCGGCTTGGCGGAACCGTTGTGGCGCCGGGCGAGATCGAGCTGGCTCCGGACGAAGTGCAGCCGTTTGCGCTGTTCCTGTCGCTCGCCACGCAATGGCGGTGGTGCCCGATCAGCGGGCAGCGCCTCGGCATCGACTATGGTGCGATCCAGACGACGGCGGCGATGATGGATGTCACCGTGACGCCCGCGCTGTTCACTGATCTGCGCCGCATGGAAGCGGCGGCGCTGGACGCCCTGGCGGAAGGCCGGCGGCCATGACGACGATCGTAACCGGCGTTCGGCTGCAGGTCGAAGGCGGCGCCAGCTTCGTCGGGCAGCTGAAGGACATGCGCGCCGGCATCGCCGACGTGGCCGATGTCGAAAAGGTCGCTGCGGCGGCGGGCGTCCAGTTGGCCAGCGCCACGGAGGCGGTTGCCACGGCGTCACAGAGCGCGGCGAGTGGTCTGGGGCGCGCAGCCGAGGCGGCGAACGAAAATGCGGCCGCCTTCGGGCGGGCGAAAACAGCGACCAACCAATACGCTTCGGTGGCCGCGCAGCTCCGGGCCGAACTGGACCCGATGTTCGCGGTGCAGCAGCGGTTCGACCAGGAGCTGGCGCGCGCGGACCAGCTGTTCGCGGCCGGCGCGATTTCCGCGCGCGAATACGCGGCGGCGCAGAAGCTCGCCAACGATAACCTGCGGGCGGGCGCCGCCGCGATCTTTGCGGTCGATGGGGCGCAGGATCAGCTCAACAAGAACCTTGGGCTTGCCCGCGCCGGGTGGCAGGGCGTGGGCTACCAGCTGCAGGACGTGTTCGCGTCCTACGCATCGGGATCGCGGCTGACGACGATCGCCGCGCAGCAGGTCGGCCAGCTATCGTCCGCTATCTCGATGATCGCGGCGGCGAGCGAGACAAGCACCGGCGCAATGGGCCGCTTTGCCACGTTCATGGGTGGCGGATGGGGCATCGCGATCGGCGTGGCGGTATCGCTGGCCGGCGCGCTGGCCAACGCGCTCTATACCAGCGCGGATGCAACGGCGAAGGCGCACGAGGTTTCGACCGGGCTGAAGGACGTGCAGGGTCTGCTGGGCGACGTGTTCGACCTGACGACCGGCAAGATCAAGCTCAACACCGCCGCGCTTGATGCCAATACACAGGCAGCACTGCTCAACCTTCAGGCGAAGTCGCTCGATCTCAAGACGGACGCGCTGAAGCGCCGGCAGAGCTTTGAAGAGGTGTTTCGCGACGCTGCCTCGCCGTCGTGGTTTGATCTGTCGGGCGCGGCGCTGGCGGGCGACACCGTAGTCGAGGGTATCTACAAGGAAGCCGAAGGCTCGATCGTTGCCACGGTGCTGCGCAATGTCGAGAAAGGCAAACTCAGCCCGACCAAGGCGTTCGACCGCCTGAAGGGCCTTGATTACAGCGGCGCGCAAATCTCGCGCGACAAGGCGCTGCAGGCCCTGCAGGACATCGTTTCCGCGCGCGGCATGGAGGAAACGGCCAGCCTGATCGATCAGTCGCTGGCTGCCGGCGCGCTCGATCCGGCGCTGCGCAAGGAACCGAAGGCCAAGAAGCCGAAGAAGGTCAATCTCGACGCGGCGGCGCGGCGGGAAGCGGCCCGCGTGGAATTCGGCGAGGATACCGACAAGAAGATCGGGAGCATCCGCGATCAGTTTGCGGATATCCCGACGCAGGTCCGCAAGGTCAACGAGGCGCTGCGGCAGCTCGACGACCTTGCCTCGGACGTGCAGCGCCGCAAGCCGCCGAACTACAAGGATGCGCTGGGTGACATCGCCGCCCTGAAGCAGGCCATTCGGGACAACCTCGACAAGCCGTTCGGCGACTATCTCGAAAAGGCGCGGGAAAGCGCCGAGATCGACAAGCTGTTGATCGCCGGGAAGGATGACCAGGCCGCCGCGCTCAAGATTGTGCTGGACTTGCAGCGGGAGATGGGGCCGCTCACGCGCGACCAGCTTCAGACCGTGCTTGCGACCGTTGAAGCCCAGCGGCGCCAGAGCCTTGTTTTCCGCGACCAGCGGGCGCTGATCCAGACCAATGTGCGCGCCGTGCAGGACATGCGCGCCGCGTTGACGCAAACCGTTGCGGATGCGCTTCGGGGCCGGCTGTCGCTCAACAACATCCTTTCGTCTTTCGCCAATTCCTACATCAACCAGACATCGCAGCGGATCGTCGAGAAACTGTTCGGCGACACGCTCCGGTCGCTGGAGGATCAGGCCAGCGGTCAGGGCAAAGTTGATACTGCCGGCACGGAAATGGCCACGGCCATGGGCAAGGGTTCGGCGGCCGTTATCGAATTCGCCAATGTCGTGCGTGAGGCGAACAGGGCGATCGGCAACGCATCCGCACGGTCCCCGCTGCAGGAGGCCGTGGGCGATGCCTTCGGCAGTGCCGGCAACGCCGTTTCATCGACGTTGCAAGGCTTCCTTTCCGGGCTGGGCGACAAGCTGCGCGAACAGGTCGCCAACGACAATGGCGCGGATGCCCCAATCACCGTCATCGGCAAGCGGACCAGCAAATCATCCGTCGAACCGACGGGCAATATCCTTGTCGATATGGCCGGCGCGTTCCTGGGCAAGCTGGGCCTCGACATTCCGGTCAAGGTCTCGGCCGGCGTCAAATCCACGCTGAACAAGCTGGAAACCGCACTGCCGAACGCGCTGGCTGGCGCATTTACCGGTTCGTCCGCGAGCCGGATCATTCTCGGGGATCGCGGGGCAACCGGCACGATCGGCAGCGCGATCGGCGGCGCCCTGGGCCAGAAGGTTGGCGAGAAGTTCCTTACGTCCGGCCTCACGTCGATTTCCAAGAACCTTGGCGGGCTGGCCGGCCCGATTGGATCGGTCCTCGGTGGCGTGCTGGGCGGCCTTTTGGGCGGCGTTTTCCATTCGACCACCAAGGGTTACGCCGTCGTTACCAATTCGGGCGTCAGCTCGGGCGGCAACAACAACCAGCTGGTGCAGCAGGCGGCGTCGAGCGGATCGGGCCTGCAATCGACGATCAGCCAGATCGCCCAGCAGCTGGGTGCGAGCGTCGGCAACTATTCGGTCTCGATCGGTAAGCGTTCCTCGGGCTGGATCAGCGTGTCGGCGTCCGGATCGTCGCAGGTCGCGGACAAGTCGTGGAAACAGGCCAATGTCGGCGGCGACCTGATCTATGACGGCAAGGACGAGGCCGCCGCCATCGCCGTGGCGATCAGCAACGCGATTGCCGACGGCGCGATCAGCGGGATCAGCCAGAAGGTGCAGGCCGCGCTGCTGTCCACCAAGGACATCGACAGCGCCCTGCGCGAAGCAGTCAAGGTGCAAGACCTTGAACTGGCGCTGGGCGGCGTCCAGGCCGCGCTGGAAAAGGAATTCCGCAGCTTCGAGCAGACGGCCAAGGAACGGCTGTCGCTGGCGCAAAAGTATGGCTTCGATATTGTCGAGGTCGAAAAGCTCAATGCCAAGGAACGGCTCGCGCTGTCCGACAAGCTGCTGAAGGAGCAGGTCGGTTCCTTGCAAGACCTGATCGACGAAATGACCAGCGGCAGCCTGTTCGAGGGTTCGGCCGTCGATCAGCGCAACGCCTTGCTGGCCAAGATCAGCGCCACGCAGGCCGACGCCAATGCTGGCGTTGAGGGCGCGGCCGACAAGCTGGCCTCGCTCTATCAGCAGCTCGCTTCGGTCTCCAAGGATGTCTATGGCACGACGGGCGGTTTCGCTGCCGATCGGCAGGCGATCATCGACGGGGCGCAGCAGGCGATTGCAGCCGCGAATGCACGCGTGTCGGCAGCCGACAAGGCAACCGATCCCGCGTTGCAGACCACGAACACGCTGCTGGATGAACAGGCGGGCCAGCTTGCCAAGCTGACCGCGTTGACCGGGCTTTCGGCGGACTATCTCAAGTCCATTGCCGCCGCGCTCAACAAGACCGACCTGTCGAACCTGCGCGCGCAGTTGGCGTACTGATGGCTGCGCCGGTTGCCCTGGTCGAACTGCATCCCCGCAATCCTGCGGACGGCGCGGTGCAAGTTGTGCGCCTTGCCGGCGGTGGCATGGATTACCCGTACGCCTATGGCGGGTTTGTCGATTGGCGCGCCGGCAACGTCCAGCTGCCGACGTTCGTTACCAGCATCAAATTCGAAGGCGGCGACTTCGGGGCCGGCGGCGAAACGCAGGGCGCCGAAGTCCAGTGGGCGGCCACGACCAAGATTGACCTGACGGCGCTGGCCAACCTGTTCTGGATCGACGCGGACGCCGTCATGCGGATCGGGCCGGAGAATGATCAGGGCGCGCTGCCGCCGGTTGCACTGGCCGGCAAGGCGCTCGGCGCCACGGTAGAGGGCGGCGTCATCAAGATCACAATGTCCGATCCGGCCGCCGATCTCAAAAAGCCGCTGCTGACCGCACGCTATGGCGGCACCGGTGATCTGGACGGGCCGCCGGAGTGGGATGGCAAGATCAAGCCGCGCGTGTGGGGGCGTGTCTGGAACCGCGCGGGCGAGTGCATCGACAAGGCGCACAATATCTATTGCTGGGCCGATCCGCTTCACCCGATCCAGGCATTCGATGCGGTACGCGACAAGGGCGCGCCAGCCGCCGACCTGACGATCGTGAACTGGCAGGGCAGCGCCGCCGCGACGCTCGCCACGTTGCGTTCGGCTGCGGTTCCGCCGGGCGGTGGCGTGGTGTGCCCGTCGCTTGCCTGCGTCCGCTGGTGGACACAGCCGTCCGGCGACCTGACCGCCGACCTGCGCGGCGAGATCGGCGCTGGCTACGTCGAAACCACGGCCGACATCGTGGCGCGGATCGTCGCGGCCGGACCGGGCACCGCGTTCGCGGCCGGAACGATCGCGGCGGCGCGCGCGGCCCGGCCGGCGCCGGTCGGCTGGGTTGCGGCCGATGACAGCACGACGGTAGCCAGCATGGTCGAAGAGCTGCTCGGCAATTCGTCGCTCTTGTGGCTGCTCAACGATGCCGGCGAGATCGTGTTGCGCGAATGGGCGTGGGGCGCGCCGGTCGCGGCGGGGATCAGCCAGTCGGTGAAGCGCACCTCGGTGTTTCGGCCGGTCGCTACCCGCAAGCTCGGCTACTGCCGGAACGAAAAGGTCATGGCGCGCGGCGACCTGGCCGCGATCGTCCTGACCGACGGCGTGACCTATGGCGACGGCACGCCGATCGATGCGCTGAAGCCGGCACAGCCCGGCGCCGACGTGACCGGCGAGCATACTTCGGCCGACACGGGCGCGGTCAACGGCGTGCCGGCCGCGACGATCACGACGAAGCTGTCGACGCTGGAAACCGACACGGCGGCGGCGATCAGCAATATCGCCGCGCTGGAAGCGCAGGCATCGGACCTTCAGGCGCAGGCCGTGGAGCTGGGCGACGCCATCGCCGAGGTCGGCGGCCAGGTCGTGACGCTTCAGACCACGACGGCGTCGCAAGGATCGCTGATCGCGAGCAACGCGACCGCGATCAGCAACGTCGCCGGCAACCTTGCCACGCTGACCACGACGGTTTCCGCGCTTGGCACGACCGTATCGACGCAGGCGAGCGCGATCAGCAGCCTGGAAACGCAAGCGGCATCGCTCAACACGACCGTGACCGCGCACACCGCGTCGATCGCCGCCAACGCCAGCGCGATCGCCACGACCAACGCCAACGTCGCCGCTCTGACCACGACGGTTTCGGCCGGCGGCGGCAACCTGCTGACCAATTCGGATTTCGCGGCCGGGAGTTCGGCCGGGTGGACGATGTGGTACGATCCGGGTTCGGGAGCGGCGGTCGATAACGTCGGCGTGAACCTGCCGGATGCCAACTGGCACCCGATCGCCGAAAACTGTCTGACGTTGCACCAGACCAACCGCGTTGGCGCTGATACCAACATCAACTGGACGTCGGATGCCATCGCGTGTCAGCCCGGCGACGTAGTCCAGGGCTATGCATGGGTGGCCGCGCACCGCGCGCAAGTTGCTGTCCAGGTCGGCTTTCTTGATGACGCTGGCAGCTGGACGGGATCGGGGTGGTCAGGCTTGCAAACCGTCGGAACTGGCGGGCGCAGCCAGTCGGACTATACCCAAGTCGGCGTGCCTGCGATTGCCGCGCCGGCCGGCACAACCCGAGCGGTGCTGGTCGTCCTGAAGTGGGATACGGCAGCCGGCTATACGGATAGCTGGATGTGGGCGCTGCGCCCCTATCTCGGCTACGCACGAGCCGGGCAAACCACGTTCAACACCTACTCCCGCGCCAATGCGCGGGCGGTGATCCAGACGCAGGCTACGGCACTATCGACCGCGTCGGCGCAGATCGCGTCGCTGACGTCCACAGTGTCGGCGCAAGGCGCATCGATCTCGACGCAGGCGACTGCGATCAGCACGCTCAACAGCAACGTGGCCACCGCGTTCGCACGCTGGGCGCTGCAGGTCGATGCCAACGGCTACACGGTGGGCATCGAGATCAACAACAACGGTTCGACCGGGGCGATCAAGTTCCGCTCTGACCTGTTCGAGATCTCCAGCCCGGCCGGCGGCGCCAAGGTGACCTTCATTGCGGGCGTCCTGCGGTTCATCGACAGCGGCGGCGTGGCCCGCGTCGAAATGGGGATCGCCTGATGCCCGAGCCCTATGTCCGCATCCGCCGCGCCGATGGCTCGATCAAGATGACCGAGCAGTCGTTTCTGGCGCGCAAGCTGGGCAAGTTCACGCTGGCATCGACCGATGGCAGCGGATCGATGAACGTGCCCGACCTTGGCCAGGGCAAGCCGTGGGTCATCGTGATCCCGACCGATGGCGGGTATGGCGCCAGCTCCAAGTTCCCACATTCGGTGTCCGTTTCGGGCACCACGATCTCGTGGGCGCCGGGTGGCTATTCCACCTCGGTGCGCTGCGGCTCGATCGTGCTCTACGGGACGTACTGACCGTGGGTGCGTTCGCTCGCTTCAACAACAGCGTCGATGGCTCCCGCCAGATCGACGAGACGTACAAGAACCTCGCGCTGCGGGCCAAGGGCACCTTCACCGCGAGCGATGGCGTCGTGCCGGTTGCGATTACCGTGGCAGGCGTCAATCCGGTGGTCGCGGTGCGTTCCACCGGCACCAATTCGCCCGTGATGCTGCATTCGGCCACGGATAACGGCGGCGGATCGTGGACCTATCGGTTCCTGTCCAAGGCCGGCGACGTCGTGACCTATTACGTGTTCGACGAACCGGGTGGCGCACCGGCCAAGTATCTGGTGATCCGCAACGCGGCCAACGAAATCTGCTTCAATGCCAACGAGGAATACCTGATCCCGGTTTCCTATCAGGTCTATGGCTGGTCCAACGGCGGCCCGAACAGCCACGTCAACCTGCCCACCGGCCGGACCTATGCGGCGGTTCAGTGCAGCGGTGATCGCGGGTTCAGCAGCGCCTTCCTCGGCACGGGCATCTGGGCGGTCGCCGTGTTCGGCGTTGGCGCATACTTCGACGCCACCGGCGTGATCCTTGAGGGCAAGGGCATGTATTCGACCAGCGCGGCAACGCCGCTGGGCAACAGCCCCGCCTATGGCCGCTTCCTGCTCGTCGATGTCACCGGGTTCTGAAGGAGGAACGACTATGCCTACCGCGATTGAAAACCTCGCCGCCATCGTCAACACGGACGAGTTCGACCAGATCGCGACGGCCATGGCCGCGCAGCGAGCCAGCTGGATCGACAACGAGTTGGTGTTCACGCACGTCAAGGCGCTGGCCGAGATCATGCCGCGCCTGAAGGGCATCGTCGCCGGCATGAACCCGGCGCCGGCACCTGCCGCTGAAGAAGAGGCCGGCGGCGAGGCGGCGGCCAACTGATATGACGGCGGTCGATCCCCTCTATGCGCAATGGCTGATGGCCGATGCCAAGTGGCAGGTCACGACCGATGCCGCGCTCGATGCGCGCTGGGGATCGACCGCGCAGACGACCGAGCGCGTCACCACGCTGGCGACCAAGGGTGATGCGATCGTCGAGGGCGCCCGTCAGATCGCGTTCCTCGGCGGCGGCGGTCCGCTCGCGATCGAGGAGCATGAGTTGGCCGGCGCGTGGCGCCAGTATCTCGGGCAGGTTGTGACGCTGACGATCGACCGCCTTGGTTACGAGGCCGGCCTGGACGTGTTCGTCATCGGCGCGGCCGACAACATGGCAACCGGCACGTCCACTCTTACCGTAATCCGGAGGCTCTGATGGGCAACGTGCTTCTGCTGTCCCCTACGCCGATCGCCGCGATTGCCGCGTCGCGCGGCAGCGGCGTGGCCAACCTGCTGACGCGCCCGCCCAAGGAAGTGTGGGCCGATGTCGCGGCGGGATCGGTCGCCAATATCGATGTCGATTTCGGGGCCGTGGTGCCGGTGGACACGGTCTATCTCGGCTACCTCTATCCGCCCGCTGCCGGCGCGACGTGGACGATCACGGGCGGCGCGGCCGGCTATACCGACGTGACGCTGTCGCCGGCCGGCGCGCTGCGGGCCGTGGACAGCGCCAGCCGCACCCCGAAGCGCACGCACGCCTTCTGGCACGGCGACGTCTTCAACGTGCGCTATCTGCGCCTCGCCGTGACGCAGGCGGCCGGATCGCCCGCGCTGACGGCCGGCGTGGTGATGGCCGGCAAGGCATGGCAGCCGCAGTTCAACATGGAGTTCGGCAGCGGCCGGCGCGTGATCGATACGGGCACCGTGGCCAGCCTGCCTGACGGTGGATTTGCCACGATGGAGGGCGCGCGCAAGCGGGCCTGGTCCTGGACGCTGGGCGACCTCTCGGTGGCCGAGACGGACGCGCTGGAGGAGCTCCAGCTCGACCACGGCGAGACGATCCCGCTGCTGGTCGTGGAAGACCCGGACGCGACGGCCGGCCAGCGCAACCGGCTGCACTACGGCCTGTTTACGGGCCTCAAAGCGTATGAGCGCGAAGACCCGACGAAGACCAAGTGGTCATTCGATTTCGAGGAATGGGCATAGGCGATGCAGCCCGGTTGCATCGCCATTGCACCCGAGCCGGAAACCACGCTAGAGATGGCGCTGTCGCTGCCGACCTGCGCCGACCGTCAGTGGGCGGACATCAATCCGGTCAGGGCCGCGCCGGATAGTTCCGGGGATCATTCCCAAATCCCGGAACCGCTGATGTCATCCAAGATCAAGAAGGGCACGCTGGCCGCGATCGTCGGCGTGTTTGCCGCAACCACACTCTATACGATCACGCCGCAGGACGAGAGCGGGCGCACCGTGCAGGTCACGGTGGCGCCCGATGGCGAGCCGACCATCACGCATGTGAGCGGCCCGCAGTATCGGCGCGCCTATCTCGACATCGGCGGGGTCGCCACCGCGTGCGACGGGATCGCCCAGCGCATCAAGCTCGGACAGGTTTACACCGAGGCACAATGCACCGCGATGCTGGACAAGGCGCTGATCGAACACGCCCAGGGCGTGATGGATTGCTCGCCGGCCCTTCGCCAGCCAGGCCGCGACTGGCAGCGCGTGGCGGCGGTAAACCACGCCTATCAGTTCGGCGTTGCGGGATGGTGTACCTCAACCGCCCGCCGCCTGATCGAGCAGGGCAAGATCGCCGAAGGCTGCAACGACCTGGCTCGGTGGAACAAGGTGCGGCAGGGCGGCGTGCTGCAGTTCAGCAATGGCGTGCAGCGCCGATCGATGCGCCGCCTGGAATACTGCCGCACCGGCCTGCCCGGCTATCCGGTCGAGACGCTTCAGGCCCGCCTGAAGCCGTGGAAGTGAAGGAACACCGCAATGGCTGACAAACTGGTCAACATGGACACGCGCCCCGCGACGGCCAACGGCACGCAGGGTCGGCTGCGGGATTTGGGTGATGGCACGTTCGCCGAAGTCGTCTCGCTCCCGGTGTCCAACGCCGTGTTTTGGCCGGCGAACACGGCGTTCGATGCGCGCAGCTATAGCGAGATCAAATTTCAGTTCTCTGCGGGGTCAGTCGCCGTCACCAGTTCGCTGGACGATGCGGCATTGGCGTATGACGCGCAGCCGGTGCTGGACAAAAATTACTCGCCTCAGGCGGTCGCATCCATCCCGGCCATCTATTCGGTGCCGGGGCGGCAATGGCTGAAATTTTCCGCCCCCGTCTATGTGATCGGAGGCAACTGACGTGGCGGTCGATATGGCAGCGCGCGGCATGGCCTCACCCGGCGCAAAACGGGACTGGGCGGCGGGCGTTGGCATCGGTTTCGCTGCAAACTGGCTGGCATCGGTCAAGCGCAAGCTGGCGCTGCTACAGAGTGCAACGATCCTTGTGTGGGGCGACAGCACCACGCGCAACAGCGTGCCCGCTGACGGCACGCCGCGCCGCTATCCCGCGCAATGGGCGGACAGCCTGATCGCGTCCGGCCGGCTGCCGGCGACGCATGGCGTGCGCATCTTCGTCTATGATAGCTTGTCGTCACAGAAATACGTGCTGGCCGAAACCCTGCGCGATCCCGGCAACGGGCTGTGGCTCGACATCTACCAGGCCAGCGTTTCCGGCTCGATCCCGCGCTATTTCATGCACGCCTACTTCCTTCGTGCGCTGGCGGCGGTGCCAGCGGATGCCCTGTTTATCGGGCATGGCATCAACATGGCGAGTTTCACCAATATCGCCGGCGAGATGCTGGCCGCGATCGAGCAGTTCCGCACGGTCAACCCGATGGCACCGATCCTGTGGACCACGCAGCATCCGCTCCAGGCCAACACCAATGGGGAGACGAGCTGGCGTCCGGCGCTGCTCCGCAATGCGGCCGCGTGGGGCATCGCGGTGGACGATACGGTCTATCAGGCCTATCTCGACGCCGGGAAGCCGAACAGCCTCTACAACGGCGACGGCATCCATGAGAGCACCGGCACCGGCTGCGCGCTCTATGTCGATATGCTCAACAAGTGGTGGGATGCCAGTTCGCCGGGTGTCGGGATTGCTCGCCCGCCCTCGCTGCTGCTGCCGGCGGATCAGCAACTGATCGTCAACGGCGATTTCCAGACGTGGACCAACACGGGGGCTGCGCCGGACGGATGGACTGTGGGCGGCGCGGGCACCGTCGCGATCAGCAAGGACACGACGTACTACGCCAACCCGCGCAAGCCGTTTAGCTGCAAAATGATCGGCAGCGGTGCGGCTGAAAGCTACATCGAACAGCAGGTGCCTGCCGCCCTGCGCAACTACCTGTTGGGCCGCTGGGTGACCGGGGCCGCGCGCGTTTGGCGTGACAAGGGTGGGAGCAGTAATTTTCTCGGTCGCCTTTGCCTTGTCGTTACCGCCGCGTCGATTGGCGGGACCAAAAACGTCAAGATTGCCGATGCGAACATCACACAAACGGACGGCTTTGGCTGGACCGTTCTGGAACCCTACCAGATCCCCGACGACGCCACGATCGTGCGCCTGCGCATGTTCGCGGATAGCAGCACCGCGCCGGACGGGACCAAGGCGTGTTACGTCGATCAGGTCAGCCTTGTGCCCGGCGTGATGCCGAGGCCGTACAGCCTGTAAAGGAGAGCAATCATGGAGATTGGAGCGATGCGAGGCGTCTACATCGGCGTGCATGAGCATCTGCGCGGTGAGGCGGCGACGCTGGAGCAGCGCGAGGACGGGCTTTATGCCTGCTTCGACGACGTGCGGACGGGAATGAACATCGACATGCACGGGCCGTTCGCGGCCGATCAGTTCGATGTCTCACCGGATGCCGTCGAGACGGCCGAGCGGGAAAACCCTTCTTTCACCGCATGACGCATGGAAAGTTGCGCTTCCAACTCCCTTGCCGAATCGTTCCTTGTATGTTCCAAGCCGGCTATGCGACGGAAGGGCGAGCAGAAATTGGAGCGGAAATGGATGCCGTGGGGGCCGGGGCATCCCGTTCATCGCCCCATCCGCACCGGGGACAAATGGCTATACGCATGGGCCATGCAGGCATGTACCCCGTACCCGCTGATCGAGCGCAAGACCGGCATCACGGTGCAGCGCCTGCTTGCGCTGGAAGCCGGCGCAGCGCCTACAGGGCCGGAGTGCGAGGCGCTCGCGAAACTATGGCGGTGCCCGTTGGACGATCTGCTGGCCTCGATGGAGCTGGAAGGGGATATCAGGGGCGACCATGAATGAGGACTGGCATATCATCGTGACGGCCAACGGTCGCCCCCTGGTGGGTGCCGGCGGGTCGCCGATCCTGTTCCCGGATAAGGATGCTGCCGCGCCCTTTGCGACCAAGCCGACCGACCGGATTGAACCGTGGGCTGGCGGGTTCCGACCGGTGCCTTCGGCAGCCGATCCGGCTTTTTAGTGCCCAGCTTCACCCAATCTCAAGCCGTCGCTATGAGCGCCCGAACATCTTTCAGGCGGTTTTCAAGCTGGGCTTCAAGATCATTGCACCACTGCTTAAACTGTGCCGGCCGCATGGTGCTGCGGCCGCTCTCCCAGCCGTACCATGAGGCGACGGATACTCCCAACATCCGGGCGGCGGCTTCTTGCGTCAGCCCAGCTGCCTCCCTCAATTCCCGGATGTGCGATGCCATCGGCAATGGGGGGGCGATGGGACCGTCAACGAGTGCGGCTAGCCACGCCGTCCAAACGTCCGGATGCATCTTGCCCTCCCCGTTCTCCCACCGGGTCCAGGTGCGTGACGAAACGGACACAAGCGCTGACGCTTCTTCGCGTGACAAATTGGCTAGGACGCGGGCGGCCTTGACCGCTTGGGGTGACGGGCAACCCGCCAGTTCGGAGTAGGCCGGACGGCCACGGCTTCTGATCATGGTGGAGTTGCTAGCACGCACCAGATAATCCGGCAATTATTATTTATTGTCTCTAATTTGTGCTGGTTTATTTACGCCAATTATGTTCGCCAATTTTTTTCGCGCTACAGCGGAAGGGTAAGAAATCAGCGGCGCGGCCATCGGAATTTCGTTGTTGGCCAACACGTGGGCTGGCGGGGCGGCGCTGGCCTAACCCCTTGAGATTTCAACGTATTTTCGAAGAATTGGCGGAGCGGGAGGGATTCGAACCCTCGATACGCTTTTGACGTATACTCACTTTCCAGGCGAGCGCCTTCGACCACTCGGCCACCGCTCCGCATGCCTTGGAGCCACGCGCCCTAGCGGGATGAAGCGGCTTTCGCAAGGCGCGGATGCCTGCCACAAGAGACAAATGTTGCACTCGCCCGCCCGCGCCCTTTTCGCCGTCGTTTCGCTGATCTCGTTAGCCGGTATCCCGGCACGAGGCGCCGCCCCCGCTTCCCCCCGGCCACCTGCCATGGCGCCCGCCGAAATCGTCGCGACGGCACCGGATGCGGACTGGAGACGAATCGATCCCGCGGACCTGATCGTTATGGATCTTGCCCCGGACGCGGTGGGGCGCCCGCGCCGCGTGATTATCCAGTTGTTGCCCGCCCCGTTCTCGCAAGGGTGGATCGGCAATATCCGCAAGCTTACCGCCGCGCGCTGGTGGGATGGCACCAGCATCAACCGCGTGCAGGACAACTACGTGGTCCAGTGGGGCGATCCCGATGGGGAGGACAAGGCGCGGGCGAAACCGCTTCCCGCCGGCCTCGCCCGCGTGCCGCAGGACGACTACACGTCGAAAGTGTTCGCCGCCCCGGAAATGATCAGCCGGAAACCGGATGCCTACGCCCCGGGAACGGGCATCGACGCCGGCTGGCCGGTAGGGTTCGGCAAGGACCGGATGTGGCCGCTCCACTGCTATGGCATGGTGGGCGTGGGGCGCGACATGCCGCCCGATACCGGTTCGGGCGCGGAACTCTATGCCGTGATCGGCCATGCCCCGCGCCAGCTTGATCGCAATATCGCGCTGGTCGGCCGCGTCATCGATGGCATGGAGCACCTGTCTGCGCTGCCGCGCGGCACCGGCGAGATCGGCTTTTACAAGACCGCCCCAGAGCGCACGCCGATCCTGTCCATCCGCCAGGGCTCCGACGTACCCGGCCTGCCCGCCTACCAGTATCTTGCCACGATCAGCGACAGTTTTCGGCGCTATGCCGACGCGCGCGCCAATCGGCGCGATCCGTTTTATATCCGGCCGGCCGGCGGCATCGACATCTGCAACCTGCCCGTTCCCATCCGGCGCGCGAAGTGAGCGGCGAAACCTATCGCCTGACAACCCCGCTATGGCGCTGGTCCGGCCCCAGTGCCGCGAACTGGTATTTCCTGACGATCGATGGCGGCGTGGGCGATGCGCTGTCCGCCACGGCGCTGATGGAACGGCTCGAACACGGCAAGGGCCGTGGCTGGGGGTCCGTCCGCCTTCGCATCCGGATTGGCGCCAGCGCATGGCAGACCTCGGCCTTCCCCAGCAAGGAACAAGGCTGGATCGTGCCCGTGAAGGCCGCCGTCCGCCACGCGCGAAGACACGGTGCCAAGCTGGCACAATTCCCGGGCCGGAAATTCTCACCATTTTGATTGTATGCCTGTACCCCCACAGATATAGAAAGAACCGGGCATGAATGTGTTCGACATTGGCAATTCCGGCACAAATGAGAAGATTGCTCGATAAAACAGGGGTTAAGCGATGCAGGAAATGGATAAATCGGATTTGACGGCTTTAACGGTGCAACTGTTGAGTGCCTATGTCGCTAACAACAGCCTCCCCAGTAACGAACTAGCATCGCTTATCGAAACGACGCGCAATGCACTTGCCGGCAAGGTTGAGGCGCCGGCTCCGGAAGCACCGGAATTTGTGCCTGCGGTCTCGGTTCGCAAAAGCACGGCTTCGCGCGATCATCTGATCAGCCTGATCGACGGGAAACCTTATCGCAGCCTGAAGCGGCACTTGACCAGCCACGGTCTTACTCCCGACGAATACCGCGAACGCTACAAGCTGGCGAAGGACTATCCAATGGTGGCGCCCAGCTATTCGGAACAGCGGCGCGCGGTCGCGCAAAGGCTGGGGCTGGGTCGCAAGCCCAAGGCGGCCAAGGTGGCTGCGGACCCCGTCGTCACCAAAACGGTCGCGCCCGCGAAGAAGGCCGCAAGCACCCGGAAACCACGCAAGGCAGCCGCTGCCGAAAGCGCCTGAAGCCTGCAAGAGCCGTGCGCCCGATCAAAAGCGCGCGCACGGCCGTTCCATGCTCCAGGTCTGTCACGACTTGTAATCATTTGCACCCGGTTCGCGACGTTCTGTGACTTGCAGCCGGCCCGATGATCCCCGACATACCGGCAACTCGGTTGGGGCCATCGAGTCGATAATCTGGCGCGGACACCCGTCTTGCGCAGATTGAGGCAGGACCGGTTTGGAATGACTTCAGTCGAAGAAATGTCTGCGCGTGATGATCAGACGACGGCATCCGGGGCGTCGTCCCAGCCGGCCGGATCGAGCCGGACGAAAACATGGCTCATGGCCGGTGCCGTCATCCTTGGTCTGGTTCTGACCGGATTGGGCGCACGCTGGCTTTCCCAACGCGGCGGCGGAGAAGCGCGCGGGCGCCCCGCCGCGGCGGTCAACGTCGAAAAGGCATCACGGCAGGACATGCCCGTCAGCGTCACCGCGCTGGGCACGGTTCAGCCGATCGTGACGGCCACCGTGCGGCCGCAGCTTTCGGGCGTGCTGTTCAAGCTGTTCTTCCAGGAAGGGCAGATCGTGCGGCAGGGGCAGGTGCTCGCCCAGATCGATCCCCGCCCGTACCAGCTTGCACTGGCCCAGGCACGCGCCAATCTGGCGCGGGACGAGGCGCAGTTGCGCTCCGCCCGGCTGGACCTGACGCGCTACGAAACGTTGCTCAAGCAGGATTCGATCGCGCGGCAGCAGGTGGACACACAGCGCGCGACGGTGGGGCAGTTGACCGGAACGGTGGCGGCCGATCGTGCCGCGATCGGTTCCGCGGCGCTGAACCTCGATTACACCGCGATCAAGTCGCCCATCACCGGCCGCGTCGGCATCCGGCAGGTGGACATCGGCAACTATCTCACGCCGTCGGACACCAATGGCATCGTGGTGGTGACGCAAGTCGATCCCATCGACGTCAGCTTCGCGTTGCCGCAAGTGCAGCTTTCGCAGATCGGGCAGGCATCGGGCAGCGGCGCGGGGCTTCCCGTGGAGGCGCGCGACCAGAACAGCAACGTCAGGATCGCGAGCGGCCGGTTCCTGACCTTCGACAACCAGGTCGATTCCACCACCGGCACCGTCAAGGCCAAGGCCCGCTTCGACAATCCCGGCAGCGCTTTGTTCCCGGGCGGCTTCGTCAACATCGCGATGCTCGTCCAGACGCTGCACGGCGCGGTGACTGTGCCGGTGAGCGCCGTGCGCCATGGCACGCAGGGCGATTTCGTGTTCACGCTCCAGCCTGGCAGCAAGGTGAAGCTGACGTCGGTGAAGATCGGCCCCAGCGCGAACAACCGCGTCGCCATCCTGTCGGGGCTTGCGGCCGGCACCACGGTCGTCACCGAAGGCGCGGACGGCTTGGAGGATGGCTCCACCGTACGCCTGCCGGGAGCCGGCAAGGGCGGCGGGGGGGCGGCAGGCAGCCACAAGCGCGGCGCTTCCGCCAAGAGCGGCGGGAACTGATGGCGTCCGAAGACGCGCTCGACGCGCCTGCGCCCGCCGAACCCAGCGGCCCTTCCCGCCTGTTCATCCTGCGCCCGGTCGCCACCACGCTGCTGATGATCGCCGTGCTGCTGGCGGGCCTGGTCGCCTATCGCGTACTGCCGCTGTCGGCCTTGCCGGAGGTCGATTATCCGACGATCCAGGTGTCCACGCTCTATCCCGGCGCCAGCCCCGACGTGATGGCGCTGACCGTCACCTCACCGCTGGAACGCCAGTTCGGGCAGATGCCGGGCCTTACCCGCATGACCTCGGCCTCGTCCTCGGGCGCCTCGGTCATCACCATGCAGTTCCGGCTCGACCTGTCGCTCGACGTGGCCGAGCAGGAAGTGCAGGCGGCGATCAACGCGGCCAACACGCTGCTGCCCAGCGACCTGCCCGCCCCGCCGATCTACGCCAAGGTCAATCCCGCCGACGCGCCGATCATCAGCCTGGGCATCACCTCGAAGACACGTCCTTTGGGCGAAGTGCAGGGCATCGTCGAGCGGCAGTTTTCGAACAAGATCGCGCAGGTTTCGGGCGTGGGCCTCGTATCGATGTCCGCCGGGCAGCGCCCCGCCGTGCGCATCCAAGCCAACGTGCCCGCCCTTGCCGCGCGCGGCCTTTCGCTGGAAACGATCCGCAGCGCGATCGGCAACGCCAATGCCAACGCCGCCAAGGGCAGCTTCGACGGTCCGACCCGAAGCTGGACGATCGACGCCAACGACCAGCTGGCCGATGTCGCCAGCTATCGCAATCTCGTGGTCGCCTATGCCGGCGGCGCGCCGGTGCGCCTGTCCGACGTCGCCACGGTGGTCCAGGGGACGGAGAACGTTCGCCTCGGCTCGTGGATGAACGGATCGCCGGCCGTGGTCATCGACGTACAGCGCCAGCCCGGCGCCAACGTCATCGGCACGGTGGATGCGATCAAGACCGCGCTGCCCGAACTGGAAGCGCAGCTTCCGGCCGACGTCCATGTCACGCTGCTGACCGATCGCACCGCCGGCATTCGCGCCTCGGTATCCGACGTGCAGTTCGAACTGGTGCTGGCGGTGCTGCTGGTCACGCTGGTGATCTTGCTGTTCCTGGGTTCCGTCCGCGCCACCGTCGTCGCCAGCATCGCCGTGCCACTGTCGCTGGTGGGCGCGTTCGCGGCGATGTATTTCCTCGATTTCTCGATCAACAACCTCACGCTGATGGCGCTGACCATCGCCTCCGGCTTCGTCGTGGACGATGCGATCGTGGTGCTGGAAAACATCGCCCGGCACATCGAGGACGGGATGAAGCCGTTCGACGCGGCGCTGAAAGGTGCGAGCGAAATCGGCTTCACCATCATCTCGCTCACCGTCAGCCTGATCGCGGTGCTGATCCCGCTGCTGTTCATGGGCGACGTGGTCGGCCGCCTGTTCCGCGAATTCGCGGTGACGCTCGCGGTCACCATCCTGATCTCGGCGGTGGTCGCGCTGACGCTGGTGCCCATGCTCTCGGCCCGCTGGCTGCGCCCCGAACACGAGGAGCGCGAATACCGCGTGACCGCGTGGACGCGCGGGCAGTTCGACCGGTTGGCCGATCGCTATGCCCGTTCGCTCGATTGGGTCATGGCGCGCGGGCGGATGATCATGGTGGTCTTCGCCGGCACGCTGGTGGTCACCGGGCTGCTGTTCATGGTCATTCCCAAGAACCTGTTTCCCGAACAGGACACCGGGCAGATCGCGGTGACGACGTCGGCCGGGCAGGATGTCAGCTATGCCCGCATGGCGGCGCTTCAGCAGCAGGTGGCGCAAGCGCTGCTCGCCAATCCCGCCGTCGGCAGCCTCAGTTCCTCGATCGGCGTCGATGGCCAGAACGCCACGCTGTCGCAGGGCCGGATGCTTGTGAACCTGAAGGGCGAAGGGCAGCGTGGCGATCTCGATGACGTGCTGGGCGGCCTGGAGAAGGCGGTGGCCGATATTCCCGGCGTCCGCGTCTATTTCCGCCCGGTGCAGGACCTCACGATCGACACCTCGACCGGCGTCAACGCCTATCGCTTTTCGGTTCAGGGCGCCGATCAGGATCTGGTCGATCAATGGGGCGCGAAGCTTGCCACCGTGCTCAAGGCCGATAGCCATCTGCGCAACGTGACCACCAACGTACTGGCAGACGGGCGCGCGGTGGTGGTCGACATCAACCGGGATACCGCCGGGCGGCTCGGCCTCAGCGCACTGACGATCGACAACGCGCTCTACGACGCGTTCGGGCAGCGCATCGTCTCCACCATCTACACCCAGTCCAGCCAGAACCGCGTGATCCTGGAAGCGCAACCCGGTTCCATCACCGACCCGCAAGCGCTGGGCGCCCTGCGCATCCCGCTGGCGGGCGGGGCCAGCATTCCGCTGTCCACCGTCGCCACGATCCGAACCGAGGCAACGCCGCTCGTCGTGGCGCGCGAGGCGCAGTTCCCGGCCGCGACGATTGGCTTCGACCTTGCCCCCGGCGTCTCGCTAGGTTCCGCCGTGCAGGCGATCGAGAGGACCGAACAGGCCATCGGCATGCCGCCCGCGCTGTCGACCAACTTCTCCGGCGCGGCCAGCGCGTTCAAATCCTCGCTCGGCAACGAGCTGTGGCTGATCCTCGCGGCGATCGTGGTAGTCTATATCGTGCTGGGCGTGCTCTACGAAAGCTTCGTCCACCCGGTGACGATCCTTTCCACCCTGCCCTCCGCCGGCATCGGCGCGCTGCTGGGCCTGTGGCTGACCGGGTCGGGCCTGGGCGTGATCGGCATCATCGGCATCGTTCTGCTGATCGGCATCGTGAAGAAGAACGCGATCATGATGATCGACTTCGCGCTGGAAGCGATGCGCCACGAAGGGGCCAACGCCCGCGAAGCGATCCGGCAGGCCGCTCACTTGCGTTTCCGGCCAATCATGATGACCACCTTCGCCGCGCTGTTCGCCGCGATCCCGCTGATCTTCGGCGGCGGCATGGGCCATGAACTGCGCCAGCCGCTGGGCATCGCCATCGCCGGCGGGCTGATCTTCAGCCAGGTTCTGACGCTGTTCACCACGCCGGTCATCTTCCTGGCGCTGGAGGACTGGCGCGAACGCCGGGAAGCCCGCCGCACCCCCGCGCCGACACCGGCGGCAGGAACGGCTCCGGCCGCATGAACATTTCCGCGCCTTTCATCCGCCGCCCCGTCGGCACGATCCTGCTGACGATCGGGCTGATGCTGGCGGGCATCGGCGCGTTCTTCAGCCTGCCGGTCGCGCCGCTGCCAGCGGTCGATTTCCCGACGATCATGGTGCAGGCGAACCTGCCCGGCGCCAGCCCCTCGACCATGGCCGGCAGCGTCGCCGCGCCGCTGGAACGCCACCTCGGCACGATCGCGGGAGTCAGCGAGATGACATCCCGCTCCGGCGTCGGATCGTCGCAGATCGTGCTCCAGTTCGATCTTTCGCGCGACATCGATGGGGCGGCGCGCGATGTGCAGGCGGCGATCAACGCCTCCCGCGCGGACCTGCCCGCCACGCTCAAGACCAATCCCAGCTACCGCAAGGCGAACCCCGCCGAAGCGCCGGTACTGATTCTCGCCCTCACCTCCCCCACGCGCAGCGCTTCGGAAATCTACGACGCGGTTTCCACGGTCGTGCAGCAGAAGCTGCTCCAAGTGCAGGGCGTGGGCAACGTGGAACTGGGCGGCGCGGCGCTGCCCTCCGTGCGGGTGGAGGTCAATCCGCTGGCGCTGTCGCGCTTCGGCATCGCGCTGGAAGACGTGCGCACCGCGCTCCAGTCCGAAAGCGCCAACCGACCGCGCGGCGTGATGGATACCGGCACCTACAGCTGGCAGGTCTATTCCAACAAGGCCGGTCGCTATGCCGCGGATTACCGCAACACCATCATCGCCTGGCGCAACGGTGCGGCGTTGCGCCTTGCCGACATCGCCGAAGTCTCCGACGGTCCCGAAGACATCCGCACGATGGGGCTGTTCAACGGCGAACGCGCGGTGCCGATCCTCGTCAGCCGCCAGCCCGGCGCCAACATCGTCGCCACGGTGGACGCGCTCAAGGCGCAACTGCCGGCCCTGCAAGCCGCGCTGCCGCCCGACATCCACCTGTCCATCGCGTCGGACCGGACGCTGACGATCCGCGCCTCGCTGCACGAGGTGGAGATCACGCTGCTGATCTCGATCCTGCTGGTGGTGCTGGTGGTCAGCCTGTTCCTGCGCAGCTGGCGCGCCACGCTCATCCCTGCGGCGGCGGTCATCGCCTCGCTGCTGGGCACGCTGGGCGTGATGTATCTGGCCGGATTCTCGCTCGACAACCTCTCGCTCATGGCACTAACGGTGGCGACGGGCTTCGTCGTCGACGACGCGATCGTGGTGGTGGAAAACGTCAGCCGCCATATCGAAGAAGGCATGAAGCCGATGGATGCAGCGCTGAAGGGCGCGCGCGAGGTGGGCTTCACCGTGATCTCGATCTCGGTCAGCCTGATCGCGGTGTTCGTACCGCTGGTCTTCATGGGTGGCCTGGTCGGGCGCTTGTTCCGCGAATTCGCGCTGACCATGTCGGTCGCCGTCGGCATCAGCCTGATCGTTTCGCTCACCACCACGCCGATGCTGGCGGCCCGTCTGCTCCGCAACGAGGAGCGCGAAAGCCGGCTGATGCGCACCGCCCGCCATGCCTTCGACTGGGCGCAGGCGCGCTATACGCGCAACCTGGACTGGGCGCTGGCGCATCGCGGGATCGTGCTGCTGATCCTGCTCGGCACGGTGGTGCTCAACATTTACCTGATCGGGGTTTCGCCCAAGGGCTTCTTTCCACAGCAGGATACAGGCGGCCTGATGGGCGGCGTGCGCGCCGACCAGAGCATTTCCTTCACCGACCTGCAGGACAAGATGACGCGGATCACCCGGATCGTGAAAAGCGATCCGGCCGTGGCCACCGTAGTCGCTTTCGCCGGCGGATCGCGCGCGGGTGGCGGTTTCCTGTTCACCACGCTCAAGCCGCGCAGCCAGCGCCCGCCGGCGCAGGAGGTGATCGCCCGGTTGCGCCCCAAACTCGCCCGCGTGCGCGGCGTCAGCCTGTTCCTCAATCCGGTGCAGGACCTCCAGGCCGGCGGCCGGCAGACCAACAGCACCTATCAATACGTGCTGAAGGCGGACAGCCCCGATACCCTGAAGGCAGCCGGACAGAAGCTGGTCGATGCGCTCAAGACACATCCCGACCTCATCACCGATGTCGATATCGACCAGCAGGACGCGGGCGCCAACGCCTTCGTCGAGGTGGACCGCGATGCGGCCGCGCGGCTGGGCATCCTCATGCAGTCGGTCGATGCCACGCTGTATGACGCGTTCGGCCAGCGCCAGGTGGCGAACATCTATTCCGGGCTGAACCAGTACCATGTGGTGATGGAAGCCGCGCGGCAGTTCAACGGTTCGCCCGATGCGCTGGCCAACATCTATCTGCCCGTCGGCACCGCGCCCGGAGCCGCCACGGCCGCCGCCGGAATCGGTGGTACCGGAGCGGGCGGTTCGGCCACCGCCTCCGGCACCGCCGTCAGCACTTCGGCCCGCACCATGGCGCCGCTTTCCGCCATCGCCCGCTGGTCCACAGGATCGACCAACGCGCAAGTCAGCCATTCCGACGGCGAACCCTCGGCCACGATCTCGTTCAACCTGCCGCGCGGCGTCTCGCTCGGCATGACAGCGCAGATGATTGCACAGGTGCAGGCCTCGCTGGCCCTGCCCGCCACCGTTCACGGCGAATTCGGCGGCACCGCCAAGGTCTTCGCGCAATCGACATCATCGATGCCGCTGCTGATCCTTGCTGCGCTGGTCGCGATCTACATCGTGCTGGGCATCCTCTACGAAAGCGCGATCCATCCGCTCACCGCGCTGTCCACCCTGCCCTCGGCCGGGGTCGGCGCGATGATCGCGCTGATTGCCACGGGCGGCGAATTCGACCTGATCGCGTTGATCGGCATCATCCTGCTGATCGGCATCGTGAAGAAGAACGCGATCATGATCATCGATTTCGCGCTGGAGGCGGAACGCAACCATGGCCTTACGCCCGCCCAGGCCGTGCGCGAGGCGTGCATCCTGCGCTTCCGCCCGATCCTGATGACGACGCTCGCCGCCGCGCTCGGCGCGCTGCCGCTGGCGATCGGCTTCGGCGATGGCGCGGAACTGCGCCGGCCGCTGGGCGTGGCGATCTTCGGCGGTCTGGTCGCCAGCCAGGTGCTTACGCTGCTGACCACCCCGGTCGTCTATCTCGCGCTCGATCGCTTCCGCCGCCGCAAGCCCGCGCCAGACCTCACGCTTTCCACCGGAGCCCCGGCATGAACCGCGCCATCCTCGCCGCCTTCCCCGCGCTGCTGCTTGCCGGGTGCAACATGGCCCCGGCCTATCGCCCGCCGATGACCGTGGCGATCCCCGCCTCGTTCAAGGAAGACCCGCAATGGGCGCCCGCCACCCCGTCCGACGCGGCCGCGCGCGGAGACTGGTGGGCGTTGTTCAACGATCCGGTGCTGGACGGCCTGGAACGCAAGGTCAGCGTCACCAACCAGAACATCGCCGCATCGCGCGCCGCCTATGATGCCGCGCGCGCGCTAGTGCAGGTGCAGCGATCGGGCCTGTTCCCCAGCCTTACCGCGTCGGCCAGCGGCACCCATTCGGAAACCTTCGCCGGCCAGAAGATCACCAACGCCAATGGCGGCACCACCACCACGCCCGGCGGCATTTCCAGCACGACGACGACATCCCGCTACGCGCTCAGCATCGGGGCAAGCTGGGAGCCTGATCTCTGGGGCCGGCTTGGCAACGCGGTGTCGCAGGCCAAGGCCAATGCCGAGGCCAGCGCGGGCGATCTCGCCAACGCCACGCTTTCGGCGCAGGGCGAGCTTGCCACCAACTATATCCAGTTGCGTGGGATCGATGCGCAGATCGACCTGCTCGACCGCACCATCGGCGATTACCAGCGCGCCCTGTCCATCGCCACGAACAAGTACAACGCCGGCACCGTCGCCCGGTCGGACGTCTATCAGGCGCAGACCACGCTCAGCAACGCCGTGGCCTCGCGGCAGGACTTGGGGCGGCAGCGCGCGGTGCTGGAACACGCCGTGGCCGTGCTCGTCGGCGAGAATCCCTCGACGTTCGCCATCGCCAAGGCGGACTGGCGGCCCGTGGTGCCGACCGTGCCCGGCGTTCTGCCCGGCGCGCTGCTCCAGCGCCGCCCGGACGTGGCCGCCGCCGAGCGCCGCGTCGCCGCCGCCAACGCGAACGTGGGCATTCAGCGCGCCGCCTATTTCCCGCAAATCTCGTTGTCGGGCAGTGCCGGCACCAACGGCAGCTCGCTGGGCCAGTTGTTCACCGCGGCGACAAGCCTGTGGTCCCTGGGGCTCAGCGGCGCGATGACGCTGCTCGATTTCGGCGCGCGCCACGGGCAGGTCGTACAGGCGCGCGCGCAATACGAGCAGACCGCCGCGCAATACCGCCAGACCGTGCTGACCGCCTTCCAGCAGGTGGAAGACAACCTCGCCGCCACGCGCTTCCTCGCGGAGGTCACGCGCAGCCGCGCCGAAGCGAGCGAATCCGCGACCAAGGCGGAAGCGATCGTCACCAACCAGTACCGCAGCGGCACGGTCGATTACGCGCAGGTGATCGTCGCCGAAACATCGTCACTCAGCGCCCGGCAGACTCAGATCCAGGCCACGGTCGACCAGCAGACCGCCGCGATCGCGCTGGTCCAGGCGATCGGCGGGCGATGGAACGACACGCCCTGACACGCTAAGGTGGCGGAATGGCACTCGAAGCCCTCATCCGCCGCATCGGCATCATCGGCACCGGCCGCGTGGCGCGCGCGCTGGCACTGGGCTTTTCGCGCCACGCGCCGGTGACGATGTGGGGCCGCTCGCCCGACAAGTTCGCCGCAATCGAGGGTGTCGAAGCAGCTGAGACATGCGCCATACTGGCGGCGCGGTCAGACGTGATCGCCGTCTGCGTTTCTGATGATGCCATCGCGACGGTCGTCGATGAACTCGCGCGAACCGGAGCATTCTCCCACGCGCCGCTTGTCTTCCACGTCAGCGGACGCAGCGGCACAGCGCTGCTGGCACCCTTGCGTGACAAGGGCGCGCTGACGGCGTCAATCCATCCCGCGATGACCTTCACCGGCGATCCCGCGCAGGAGGTACGGCGCATGACGGGTGCACGCTTCGCGATCACCGCAGCCGATTCACAAGCGGGCGCAAAGGCTCAGGAGATCGTGGCGATGCTGGGCGGTGTGGCGGTCCCGATCGCGGAGGAACACCGCACGCTCTATCATGCCGCGCTCTCGCACGCGGCCAATCACCTCGTCACGTTGATCGCGGGCGCCTCCGACGCGTTGCGCGCCGCCGGCATAGGAGACCCCGGCGCCCTTCTCTCCCCTCTGGTTCAAGCATCACTCGATAATAGCCTGATCGGCGGATTTTCGGCTCTGTCCGGACCGCTGCTGCGCGGCGATGCCGATACGGTGCGGGGCCATATCGCCGCACTGGCAAGCGCCTGTCCCGCAGTTCTGCCCGCTTACCGCGCAATGGCGCTCGCCACGCTGGACGAACTCGAACGGCAAGGCGCGATGCCGCAAGACGCGTTGCGCGAAGACCTCAGCCGCTGAGCCGTGCCGTCACAGCGTTTTGACGTCTCCGTCCTCGTCGATCTCACGCGCGACGTCGTTCTCGACACTGGCCTGATCCGCGGCACGCGGCGCAAGGCGCAGGATCGCAAAGCCCAGCAATCCGGACAGCACCGATCCGGCCAGCACGCCCAGCTTCGCTTCGTCAATCAGCGCCGCTGCCCCGGGAAAGGCCAGCATGGCGATGAACAGGCTCATCGTGAAGCCGATGCCGCACAGCACGGCAAGGCCATAGACTTGCAACCAGGTCGCCCCGCGCGGACGCTGCGCGATCCCTGCCTTCACGGAGAGCCAGATCGCCGAGAAGATGCCCGCCTGCTTGCCCAGGAAAAGCCCGGCGATGATGCCCAGCGGCAGCGCATCGCCCAGCGCGTGGAGGCCGCTCCCGCCCAGCGCGATCCCCGCGTTGGCCAGCCCGAACACGGGCACCACGAACCACGCCGAAACCGGATGCAGCGCGTGTTCCAGCCGGTGCAGCGGCGAATCCTCGGCATCGGGCGCGCCCGGCGTCGCCACGATCGGCACGGTCAGCGCCGCAAGAACGCCCGCGATCGTCGCATGGACACCCGAAATCAGGATCGCCAGCCACAGCGCCGCAAAGCCGGCCAGATAGACGCCAAGGTGGCGCACGCCCATCCGGTTGAGCACCATCATCGCGGCGAATATCCCGCCCGCCGCCGCCAGCGCCAGCCACGAGATGCTGGCGGTGTAGGCCACGGCGATGATCACCACCGCGCCCATGTCGTCCACGATCGCCACCGTGGTCAGGAACAGCTTGAGCGACGTCGGCACCCGGTTGCCCAGCAGCGCCATGACGCCGATCGCAAAGGCGATGTCCGTCGCAGCCGGGATCGCCCAGCCGGCCCGCAGATCGGGATGGCCGCCCGAGACCAGCAGGTAGAACGCCGCCGGCACCGCCATGCCGCCCGCCGCCGCCAGGAACGGCAGCCGCCGCTGCTGCCAGGTGACCAGCCGCCCGTCGACGAACTCGCGCTTGATCTCCAGCCCCACCAGCAGGAAAAAGATCGCCATCAATCCGTCGTTGATCCACAGGTGGACCGTCATCGGCCCCAGCTTGTCGCTCAGCACCGGCCCGGTTTCGGCATGAAGCAGGTGGAAATAGGCTTCGGCCAGCGACCCGTTCGCAATCACCATCGCCAGTGCAGCCGCCAGCATCAGCACCACGCCACCAGCCGCTTCGCCCTGCAGGAAGCGCAACAGCAACGATGGGGAACGCCCCGCAGATTTCATGACAACTCCTTGAACGCCACGGACACTTTCCGGGCCAAAGCGCGACCATGCGGCCAGGGCCGCCCCCGCGCAACCCCGGATACCCGAAGGCGAACGATCAGGCCTGCCTGAACGGCGAACCGGTAGGTGAGGCTGCGATGGAGAGGAAAATGGTGCCGCTTAGGTGACTCGAACACCTGACCCCATCATTACGAATGATGTGCTCTACCGGCTGAGCTAAAGCGGCCCTACCCCGTGGGCAGGGGCGCCGTTTACAGAGGGCGCGCGGGGAACGCAATGGGTTTTGCGCAATTTCTTGCCTCCCATCGTTCCGGAGTGGAAACGCGGCGAAACTGGTGGCGATTGGCCCCCGATGATGCCCCCGACGATAGATTGTGCCGCCTTGCCGCTTTGCCTTGTTCCGGCGAATCCCGTACTCTCGCGCCCACTGCTGGGGAGTGTGGACATGCGGAACAAGAGGCGGATCGCGATCTGGACCGGGGTTGCGGGGTTGGCTCTGCTGGCGGGTGCGGGGCCGGCTGGCGCCAGTTCGGATTATTCGTGCGATCCGGTCTGGGCGCTTTCCGACAGCGGTTTCAGTTGCGGCAACCGCGCCCTGCTCGCGCCGGGCAACGATACGCGCGTCAATCTGTTCCTGTTGCGCCGGACGGCACCGTTGGGCAAGGCCATCGCCTATGCCAAGCCCACGTGGGAGGAGCGCGGTTTCGGTCACAGCTTCTTCGGCTGGTACACCTTGCGCGACACTTACGCGGGGCGTGGCGGCGCAGACGAGGCAGTCTCGGAAGACCAGCCGCTCAATTCCCGTTGTAACAGCGCAGCGTCCGGGCAGACGGCATTCGAAGCCGCGCTCGCCGCCGCGAAGGGCATTCCGGAAGGCGAGCGCACCGCGCTGCGCGGCGCGCGCGCGACCCTGGCGGAAAAGTGCTCCGAGATCAGCGATCATGCCGACGCGGCGCTCGACAATGGGTGGCGCGCGCAGGTCGCCAGCGCATCGGGGCGCGAATTCGCCGGCTACGTGGATGCCGCCACCGCGTTTTACATCGGCCAGTGGGACAAGGCGCGCGGCGGGTTCGCCGCACTGGCTGGCGCTCGCGATCCGTGGATCGCCGAAGCGGCGGCCTATATGGCGCTGCGCGTGGAACTGAACGCGGCGCAGGCTGCCAGCTTTGACGAGTACGGCGATTTTACCGGGCCGGAGAAGGTCGACAAGCCCGCGCTCCAGCGCGCCCGCGCCGCCATTGCCGCCTATCTCAAGCGCTATCCCAAAGGCCGCTATGCGGATTCAGCACGGGGCCTCGACCGGCGCGCACTGTGGCTGTCGGGCGATCTGGCGGGGCTTGGCCGCGAATACGAACGGCTGCTGCAGGCGCTCCCGCCAGACAGCGCCGAACTGGCCACGCTGATCCAGGAAATCGACAACAAGCTGATCCTCCAGAAGAACGCGGAAGCGGCGGTCGACAGCCCGATGCTGCTCGCCGTGATCGACCTGATGCGGATGCGGCAGTTCGATGGCGAGGAGCAACCGCCGCTGAGCGCCGCCACGCTGGCGGGCCAGAAAGGCCGCTTCGCCGCGCGCCCGGACCTCTATGCCTATCTCCAGGCCGCCCATGCCTTCTACATCGCGAAGGACAATGCCAAAGCCGCAGCGCTGCTCCCCGATCGCGCGCCGCAACCGGCCAGCGTGCCGCTGGCGTTCAGCGCGCGGATGCTGCGCGGCATGGCGCTGGCGGGTGGCAATGGCGAGACGGGCTACTGGCAGGGGCTGATCGGCGCGGCGTCCGATCCCTATCAGCGTCCGCTGGCCGAACTGGCGCTGGCGCTGGCTTGGCAGAAGGCGGGCCGGTTCGAGACGGTGTTCGATGCAAACTCGCCCGTGCGCGACGACCGTATCCGCGAACTGCTGCTGATGCGGTTGGCGGGCGCCGATCTGCTGCGCCGCTTCGCCGCCGATCCGGCATCGGCCCCGCATCCGCGCCAAATCGCGCTGTTCACGCTGCTGCACAAGGATCTTGCGCACGGCCACTATGCCGATTTCGGCCGCGATCGCGTGCTGGTGCCGGCGGACGCGGGCAGCGAGCTTTCGATCTGGGACTTCGGGACGGGCGACGCGGTGCCGGTGGGCGTCTTCACGAAAGGCAAGTGGTCCAGCGAACTCGCCTGCCCCGCACTGGACGTCACCGCCGGGCAGCTTTCGCAGAACCCGGCCAATGTCCGCGCGCGACTGTGCCTGGGCGAATTCTGGCGACTGAACGGCTTCGATCGCTTCACCACCCTCGACCCGGTGCAGGCCGACGGCACGCTGGCGTCCGGCCCCGGCCGCTTTAGCGGCGCGGTGCTGACGCGCGGCGCGATCTACGCGGCGATCATCGCCAACCGGCAGGCGGCGGCGGACGAGCGTGCCTACGCACTGTACCGCGCGATCCGCTGCTACGCGCCGGCGGGCATCAGCGACTGCGGGGGCGAGGAGGTTCCGATCGCCCAGCGCAAGGCGTGGTTTGACCAGTTGAAGCGCGACTACCCCAACAGCCAGTGGGCTCGCAGCCTGCGCGTCTATTGGTGATCCGCTCCATTGCCGCACTCTTGCTGTGCCTCGGCCTGCTGACGGGCTGCGGCAAGCGCCCAGCTGGCGAACGAGCGCCTGCTGGGCATGTCAACGCGGCGCAGCATGATGCCTTCTTCCTGTGGGCGGGCGTGAAGGCGCCCGGAGTGCTGGCGAAGGCGAAGACGATCTACCTGCTCGACGGCGAAGTGCGCGCCAGCCACGCCGGGGGGTTCGTGCCCCTGCGGGCAGGGGTGCCGCATGTCCGCCACACCGAGATCTGGCTGGTGGTCCGGCTCGAACGGCTCGACTGGGAGGAGCCGGTCTGGCGGCGGGTGCTGGCCGAACTCGATCGCTGGCAGGCAGCGGGCAACCGGCTGGCCGGGCTGCAACTCGATTTCGATGCGCGCACGCGTGGGCTGGACCGATATGCCACCTTCCTGGCCGAAGCGCGGCGGCGGCTGCCCCGGCGCTACAAGCTGTCGATCACCGGCCTGATGGACTGGAGCGCGGGTGGCGATCCGGCGGCATTGGCCGCCCTGGGCACCGTGGTCGATGACGTCGTGCTTCAAACCTATCAGGGACGACGCACGGTGCCGGGGTACGAAGCCTATCTCCGCTCGCTGGCGCGCCTGCCCTTCCCCTATCGGCTGGGGCTGGTCGAAGGCGGCGAATGGCGCGCGCCGCCCGAACTCGCGCGCGATCCCCATTTCCGGGGCTATGTGGTGTTCCTGCTGCCGCGCTGAACGGCGCGCGCGGTCAGAACCGGCGCGCCACCGCGAATTCGGCCGCCTCGATCATCGCGGCCTTGGCCTCGCTGGCCGGAAACGCTGCGATCGCATCGATCGCGCGCTGGGCATAGTGCCGGGCGCGTTCACGCGTGGCGAGCACCGCGTCATGCTTGCGGATCAGCGCGATCGCGTGGACGAGATCGGCATCGCCCGTGCGGTTGCCGGCAATCGCATCGCGCCAGAACGCCCGTTCCTCGTCCGAACCGCGCGCATAGGCGAGGATCACCGGCAGCGTCATCTTGCCATCGCGGAAATCGTCGCCCTGGTCCTTGCCCATCTCGGCCGCGTCGGAATCGTAGTCGATCGCATCGTCGGTCAGCTGGAACGCGATGCCGAGGTAGCGGCCATAGGCCTCCAGCGCCAGCTCGTCCGCCTCGGGCCGTTCGGCCACCACGGCGGCGATGCGGCAGGCGGCGGCGAACAGCGCGGCCGTCTTGGCGCTGATGATCGCGAGGTAGCGTTCCTCGGTGGTTTCGACCTGCCGCTGCGCGGTCAACTGGTCGACCTCGCCCTCAGCGATCACCGCCGAGGCGTTGGACAGGATGCGCAGCACCCGGATCGAGCCGTCCTCGACCATCAGTTCGAAGGAGCGGCTGAACAGGAAATCGCCGACGAGCACCGTGGCCGGGTTGCCGAACACGATGTTGGCGGTCTTCTTGCCGCGCCGCAGGTCCGACCCGTCCACGACATCGTCGTGCAGCAGCGTGGCGGTGTGGATGAACTCCACCGCCGCCGCCAGCTTGAAATGCCGCGCCCCGCCGTACCCGAGCAACGCCGCGCTGGCGAGCGTGAGCATCGGGCGCATCCGCTTGCCGCCACCCGCGATCAGGTGGCCCGCCAGCGCCGGGATCAACGGAATGCGCGACTGCATCCGGTCGAGAATCACGGCGTTGACGCTGTTCATGCCTTCGGCGACCAGCGACATCATCGGGGCGAGCGAAGGCTCTGCCTTGCGGGGAAGCGAGTGGACGGTTGCAGTCATCGCCGTCCGCTTGGCCGAGGGGCGGCGGCTTGGCAAGACGCAAGTTGCGCGTTAGCGCACGAGCGACGCGGTTTCGCCGCGCGGGTTGGGCCGACAAACGACGAGGTAAGGGAATGAGCGACGACCCGGTGCTGGCAGGATTCCGCCAGAGCATCGACAATATCGACGCGGCGATGATCCATATTCTCGCCGAACGGTTTCGCATCACCCAGGCGGTCGGCGCGTACAAGGCCGAAAAGAAGCTGCCGGCCAGCGACCCCGGTCGCGAAGAACGCCAGATCGCGCGTCTGCGCGCCCTGGCGACCGACGCCAAGCTCGATCCCGAATTCTCGGAAAAGTTCCTGCGCTTCATCATCGACGAAGTGATCCGCCACCATGAGCAGGCGGCCGCGGCGGGCTGAAGCCGGCGGATTTGACAAAGTCGCAGGCGCTTCGGCGGTCCGCTATCCGCCCGTTCCCGGAAACAGCACCACCAGCTTGTAGTCCACCCGCTCCGCCGGGATGAAAGTATGCTGTTCGTAAGCCAGCGGCCCGTCGAGCGGATGGAGGAACGTGCGTTGCCCGCCTTCGCGCACGCTGACCGACTGGGCATCCCATAGTCGCCGGAACAGCGCGGATTCCGCCTTCATCTCCGCCACCAGTTGCGCCATCGCCGCATCGTCCAGTGCGCGGGCATAGTCGGCGCGGAATTCGGCGAGCAGCCGGGCGGCGCGGTCCTCCCAGTCGGGCAGGAGGGTGCGCGCAGAAGGTTCGGTAAACGTATAGCGCAGCAGGTTCTTCTGCTGGCCCGGCCCCAGCCAGCCGCTGAACAGATGCTCCGCCGCCGCGTTCCAGCAGCAGGCGTTCCACAAGCGGTCCAGCCCGTAGGCCGGATGGGCCTGCGCCTCCACCAGCGCGCGGACCGATCGCGGCGCCTGCGGCATCGGTTCCGACCGGGGCGCATCGGGATCGCGCCGGCCCGCCAGTTCGAACAGATAGGCGCGTTCCGCCGGGGTGAGCGCCAGCGCGTTCGCCAGCCGGGCTAGCGCTTCCGGCGAAACGCGGATGTCGCGCCCCTGTTCGATCCACGCGCACCAGGTCACGCCGATCCCCGCCAGCGCCGCCAGTTCCTCGCGCCGCAGCCCCGGCGTCCGCCGCCGCCGCGTGGGCACGGATGGCGTGACCCGTTCACGGTGCGACCGGATGAACCGCCCGAGCAGGCGGCGTTGTTCCTCGCTCAACATAGGCACACTTATAACAGGATAAATGCATCTATTGTAACAGGGTAAAATGGGTGCATTCTCGCGGAACAAGGAGAGCAAGACATGACCCGTTCCCACGATGATCTGGTGCAGGACCAGTTCGGCCCCCGCGCCGAAGCCTATGTGCACAGCCCCGTCCACGCCGCCGGCGAGGATCTCGACGCGCTGGAAGCGCTGGCGGAACACGCGCGCCCGCGCCGCGCGCTCGATCTCGGCGCGGGCGGCGGCCATGTCGCCTATCGGCTGGCCCGCCATGCCGGGGCCGTCATCGCGGCGGACCTCTCGGCCGAGATGATGGCCGCTGTGGCGAACACCGCGCGCGAACGCGGCCTGGCGAATCTGGAGACCTGCGTCACGCCGGCCGAAGCCCTGCCGTTCGCCAACGCCGCGTTCGACTTCCTGGGCTGCCGCTTTTCAGCCCACCACTGGCGGGATTTCCACGCCGGGCTGCGCGAGGCGCGGCGCGTGCTGGAGCCCGGCGCGACCGCCGTGTTCATCGATGTGGTGTCCCCCGGCCCCGCCGCGCTCGACACGCATCTGCAGGCCGTGGAACTACTGCGCGATCCTTCGCATATCCGCGACTATTCGGTCACCGAATGGGGCGAGGCGCTGACCGCGGCCGGCTTCCTGCTGCGCGCGGTGAGGACACGGCGGCTGCGCATGGAGTATTCCTCGTGGGTCGAACGGATGCGCACGCCCGAACCGCACCGCGCGGCGATCCGATCGTTGCAGGCGGGCGCATCGCGCGAACTGGCGACCTATTTCGAGATCGAACCGGACGGTTCGTTCACGCTGGACACCGTGCAGATCGAGGTGGTGGCGGGCTAAGCCCCGCCACCCAGCTTCAGGCTTCCCCTCCCCCCCGGGGAGAAGGGAGCCTATTCGTCCATCGGCACGCCGGGCAGCTGCTTGGCGGTGCGGATCGTCAACGAGGTCTTCACGCTCGCCACGTTGGGCGCGGGCGTGAGCTTGCTGGTGAGGAATTCCTGGAAACTTTGCAGATCGCGGCTGACGATCTTGAGAATGAAATCGATCTCGCCGTTCAGCATGTGACATTCGCGCACTTCGGCAAGGCCGCGCATATGCTCCTCGAACTGGCGGAGCGATTCCTCGGCCTGGCTCTTGAGGCTGACCAGCGCGAAGACCGTGATTGAGAAACCCAGCTTGGACGCATCGAGATCGGCGTGGTAGCCGCGGATCACGCCCGCCTCTTCCAGCGCGCGCACGCGGCGCAGGCACGGCGGGGCGGTAAGGCCCACGCGCTGCGCCAGCTCCACGTTGGTTACCCTGCCTTCATCCTGCAGTTCGGCGAGAAGCCGGCGGTCAATCGCATCCAAAGTTGCCATGCCTTTAGCATCCCGATCGTCACCACATGAATCCATGGCGGGTATGGTAATTTTCCACACCTAATCCAGGGGCGGGTGATAATTTTATTGTGTCATATCGCAATCGTCCCACAATGCAACGCGGTCGATGATGCCGCTTCCCGAACCGCCACGATTTGTTAGGGTCTGCCGCTGTAGCTGGCCGCTCTCCGGTCCGCGGGGGGCCAATCGGAGCAGGAATGATCGTCGATGACCGCCTTGATACCGTGCTGCGTACCGTCGCGGCCGGGCCGACGGCGGCGAGGACGCAGTTCCTGCAACTCGTGGACCTGCTGCGGCGCGAGGACGCCCGCAGCGTAAAGCGGCACGATTCCGCGCTGGAGCGCCTGGATTCGCTGACCACCCTGCTGGGCGAGGACGAACGCGCCGCGCTGCTGCGCCAGACCCGCCTGACCGATGCCGCGCTGGTCGCCCGCTTCGCCGCGCAGGAGCCGCGCGTGGCGCTGGCCGCGATCGGATCGGCGCGCCTTTCCGAACAGGGCTGGCTGGACCTGATCCCCGCGCTGCCCGTGCAGGCGCGCGGATTTCTTCGCCACCGGCGCGATCTGGGCGCGAACGTGGAAGCGCTGCTCGCGCGGCTCGGGATCGACGATTTCGGCCTGCCGCAGCCCGATGGCTATCATGCGCTTCCCGCCACGCCCGCGCAGACCAGCGAGTCCGGCGCTTGGCCGATCGACGAGGCTAGCGACGGACGGATCGCCGTCCTGACGCCGGCGGCGCGCACGCCGCCCCCATCCCCTGAAACGGACGGGCAGCCCGGTCGCAACGAAGGCATCGGCGCGATCGTCCGACGGATCGAGGCATTCCGCCGCAACCGCGATGCCGCCGCCGGGCCGGCCGATCCCACGGCGCCGCATCTGCCCTTCAGCGACGAGGCGCGCGCTACGGCGCCCCCCCGTATCACCGCCGTCGACCTGCGCTGCGATGCCTCGGGCGGGATCGTCCAGGCGGGGTTGCAGGCGGGCGCCGGGCTTGGCCCGATGCTGGTGGGCTTTCGTCCGTTCACGACCGAACCGGGCGCACCGGCACGCTGCGACGCCGCCACCGTCCGCGCGGCGGAAAAGCATGTGCCGATCATCGCCGGGCGAATGGAACTGACAGGTTCGCCGCTGATCGCCGGGGCCTGGCGGATCGACGCCGCGCCGCTGTTTTCCGCCGACGGCGGGCGCTTCACCGGCTATCACGCGTTGCTGCGCCGGCCGGCTGCGCCCCATGTCGCCGGTGCGGAGGCGGCGTCCGGCCGGCCCGCCAACGACGACGTTCCCGATGGCAGCGCCGACCGGCTGCGCCAGGTGCTGCACGAGCTGCGCACGCCGATCAATGCGATCCAGGGCTTTGCCGAGCTGATCCAGCAACAGCTTTTCGGGGAAACCCCGCACCAGTACCGGGGGCTGGCGGCCAGCATCGCCGCCGACGCCGCGCGAATGCTGGCGGGGTTCGAGGAAATCGAACGGCTGGTAAAGCTGGAAAGCGGGCGGCTGGAAAGCGAACCGGGCGAGACCGACCTTGCCGAACTGGTCGGCCGGCTGCTGAAGCAACTGGAGCCGGCGACCGTTTCGCGCCAGGTGCGCCTGAGCTTTACCCGGCCGGAGGCGCCGGTTCCGGTGGGCGTGGCTAGGATCGAGCTGGAGCGCATGATCTGGCGCGTGTTCTCGGTCATGGCCGCCTCCGCCGCGCCGGGCGAACGGCTCGCCACCGCGCTGAGCGAGGATAACGGCACGGCGGTGCTGGCCCTGCCGCTGACCGCCTCGCTTGCGCTGCACGACGACGAAACCCTGTTCGCACCGGATCAGGGGCGCGGCGGCGTCCAGCCCGTTTCCGCGATGCTGGGCCACGGCTTCGCGCTGCGTCTCGCTATGGCGGAAGCCCGCGCCGCAGGGGGACGGTTGGAACGGCGCGGCTCAAAAATTATTGTTACCCTGCCCATCTTGACCCGGCCCGATCATGCACTTAGCGAAAGTGAGGGTCCCGCTGCCGGCGCGGGTTGAAGCAGTCCGGTTCCCTCGGGGGGAAACGTGGGCATGAAGACGATCCTGGATTTGCCGGCAGAGGCGGACATGGTCCGCTTTGCGGCCGACTTCGGGCAGCGCTTCATCGTCACGGTCGATACCGAGGAAGAGTTCGACTGGGGACAGCCGTTCAGCCGCACCGGGTTCGGCCTGGATCATGTGCCCCATATCGCCGAGTTCCAGACGTTCTGCGAAAGCTTCGGCGTCAGCCCGATCTATCTGGTCGACTACCCCATCGCCACAGACCCGCGCGCGGCGGAGGTGATGGGCGGCCCGATCGCGGCGGGCAAGGCCGAGGCCGGGGTACAGCTTCACCCCTGGGTCAGCCCGCCCTTCGAGGAAACCGTCAGCGTTCACAACAGCTTCTCGGGCAATCTTCCGCGCGAGCTGGAACGCGCCAAGTTCAACACGCTGCGCGATGCGATCGAAACCGAGTTGGGTTCCACCCCGCGCATCTACCGCGCCGGGCGCTATGGCGTGGGGACCGAAAGCGCGCGCATACTGGCGGACGCCGGCATCGCCATCGACACCTCGGTCCGCGCGCTGTTCGATTACAGCTCGGGTGGCGGCCCCAACTTCCGCGATCACCCGCTGACGCCCTACTGGATCGATCGTGCCGCCAACCTCATGGAACTGCCGCTGACCACGGTGTTCTGGGGCATGTTGCGCAAGCAGGGCCGCACGCTCTACCCGATGCTGTGGCGCGTGCCGCGCCTGCGCGGCCTGCTGGCGCGGGTGGGCATGCTGGAACGCATTCCGCTGACGCCCGAAGGCGTGAGCGTGGACGAAGCGCTGAAAGGCGTGGACATCGCCATCGACGACGGGCTGCCAATCCTGGTATTCTCGTTCCACAGCCCGTCCTTGTGCCCCGGTTACACGCCTTATGTCCGCGATGCCGACGATCTGACGCAATTCTACGACTGGTGGCGCACAATCCTGACCTACCTCGCCCAGCGCGGGATCAAGCCCACGACGGTTCGCGAGATCACCGCCGCCGCCGGCTGATCCTGCCTTGGCCCGTGGCTGACGCCGCATCATGCCAAGCCTGCCTTGCCAAGACCGCGCCTCCCCTCTAACGCCTCCACCGGGGTCGGGCCTGTAGCTCAGCGGTTAGAGCTGGCCGCTCATAACGGCTAGGTCGCGGGTTCGAATCCTGCCGGGCCCACCACCCCACCCGCGCGCGCCGGCCAGTCGCTGCCGCGCGGGGAATGGATGCGGCATTCCCGCTTGCGTCCACCGGCCGCCATCCCTAAGGGCAACCCGGTGTCGGGGAGTAGCGCAGCCTGGTAGCGCATCTGGTTTGGGACCAGAGGGTCGTAGGTTCGAATCCTATCTCCCCGACCACTCTTCACCACCGCCGTCCCGCCGCGTTATTGTCCGGGCACCGTCCCTGGCCGCAGATAGGCGAACATGTGCGCGACGTAGTCCGCCTTGCCGAGATCGACGCCGGCGCTGCGCAGGATCGCGTAGGCGATCATCACGTGGAAATAGAACTGCGGCAAGGTCCAATCCCGCGCGTACTGTTCGGCGGTCAGGTCGAAGATCATTCCATTGGGCAGGCCGTGCGCCAGCGCCCGTCCGGCCGCGGCATCGAGCGCCGCCGTATCGACGCCATCGAGAAACGCCAGGGTCTCGCCGATCCTCGCCTGCGCCTCGGCAAGCGAACCCGGCCGTTCTCCGGCATTGCGCCCTTCGTCCAGCAGCGTGGCGACGATCGGCGCAAACGCCTCGTCGCCGAGACGAAACACGCCTTCATAGGCCTGCACACAGGCGAAACGGATCTGCGTGGCGAGCGGAAACATATCCGGCGCAAGCCGCGCGGACAGCAGAGTCTCCGCCTCATCAGGCGACAACTGCGAGCGGGCCTTGTCCAGCCAGCCGGACAGCGCACCAAGCATCTGCCGATATGTCGGCACGACGAGACTGGCTAACGTCATGAAAAGTCCTTTCCGCGGGAGAGTGCCCGATGACGGCACCATAGGGCCATCCGCACCAACCGTCGATCAGCCAGGCAAAGTCTGCGTCTGGCGCAACGCCTCGCCCAACGCGAGCGCGGCCGACGAGGCGAGGTTCATCGAGCGGACCTGCGGCCGCATCGGAATGCGCACGCGGGCGTGGCAGGCGTCGGCGATCGCGGCCGGCACCCCGGCGCTTTCCTTGCCGAACAGCAGGATGTCGTCCGGCGCGAAGGCGAAATCATAGACCGATTGGCTGGCCTTGGTGGTGAACAGCACCAGCCGATTTGATCCTGCGGTCTCCCTGAACGCATCGAACCCGGCATGGCGCGCGATGGTGACATGATCGATATAGTCCATTGCGGCCCGGCGCACCCGGCGATCATCCCACACGAAGCCCATCGGTTCGATCAGGTCCACGGCCACGCCCAGGCACGCGCCAAGCCGCAGCACGGCGCCGACGTTCCCCGCGATTTCCGGCTCGAAAAGCGCTATACGCATTCCGGCTGATTGGCGCGGGCGCAGGCGTCATGCAAGCCCTCAGCGTGCACCGGGTATCAGCAGGATTGCATTGGCATCGCGCCGCGCATGAGTATGGTCGGCGCATCATCCGGATCATCCTGGTCCGGTCATCGTCACGCCGAAACCACTGGAACACCATGCCCGCAAGCTCCACCTGCCGCACCGCCCTTCTCGGCCTGATCGCCGTCTGCACCGCGCTGACGGCACCCGCGTTCGCCGCATCGCCCGCAGCGACGCAGGACTACCAGGCTCGCGTCGCGCGCGTCCTGCGAGCCACGCCGCTGATCGATGGGCACAACGACTGGCCCGAAACGCTGCGTGAACGCGAAGGGGACAAGCGCTGGACGATCGACCTGACCGATCTTTCCAAAAGCCCCGAAGCCTACAACACCGACATCGTGCGCCTGCGCAAGGGCATGGTCGGCGGACAGTTCTGGTCGGTCTATGTCTCGGCCAACCTGCCGGGCAAGCAGCAGGTCGAAGAGACGCTGGAACAGATCGACCTCGTGAAGACGATCGTCGCCCGTTACCCGGAAACCTTCGCGCTGGCGCGCACGGCGGCGGACGTGCGCCGCGCGCACGCGGCCGGAAAGATCGCCTCGATGATCGGCGTCGAGGGCGGCGGGCAAATCGACGGCAACCTTTCCATCCTGCGGACCTATGCCGCGCTGGGAGCGGGCTACCTGACGCTGACGCATTCGCGGACGATCGAATGGGCCGATTCCGCCACCGACAATCCGCAGCACGATGGGCTGACGCCGTTCGGCGAACAGATCGTGGCGGAACTCAACCGGCTTGGGATGCTGGTCGATCTCAGCCACGTGAGCGAGGCGACGATGCGCGATGCGCTGCGCGTGTCGAAAGCGCCGGTGATCTATTCGCATTCGGGCGCGCGCGCCGTGGACGACCATCCACGCAATGTTTCGGACGAGACGCTGAAGCTGGTGGCGGCGAACGGCGGTGTGGTCATGGTCAACTACGCGCTGCCCTATGTCTCGGATGCCTACCGGCGGTGGGCAGCGGATTCGGCGGCGGAAAAGACCCGGCTGAACGCGCCGCCGTTCGGCGGGCTGGACATCGGCCAGCCGGAAAAGGCCGCGGCCGACTATGCCGCCTGGCTGAAGGCACACCCCGCCCCGCGCGTGACGCTGGGCGAAGTGGCCGATCATATCGAGCATATCGCGAAGGTGGCCGGCGTGGACCATGTCGGCCTGGGATCGGATTTCGACGGCGTGGGCAACGAATTGCCGGAAGGGCTTCAGGACGTTTCGACCTATCCCGCGCTGCTGGCCGAACTGATGCGGCGCGGCTGGAGCGATGCCGATGTCGCCAAGCTGGCCGGCGGCAACGTGCTGCGGGTGATGGAACGCGCGGAACAGGTCGCCAAGACGATGAAATAACGGCAGCTTTCATATCCGCCGGGCACCGCGACCAATTGCGACAATTCAGGCCCGGTCCAGCAAAGCTCTGACACAAGTCTCCCCTAATCCGATCACGGACCGGGACGTGCGCGCCTCCTTTGCGTGCGCGGCCGAACAGCATCAGGGAGTACCATGCAGCGTTGTTTTCCGACCGGCCTGTGGCTGGCCACCACCATCCTGTCGCCCGTGCCCGTGCTGGCGCAGACCGCCGCGCCCGACAGCGGGGCGGCCGGCCAACCGTCCGCCCAGCCGAGCGGGCAGCAGGCGACGGATGAAGGCGAGGAAGAGATCGTCGTGCAGGGCCAGAGGCCGCGCGGCAGCGTGATCGGCGACATCAAGCCCGAACTCACCTTCAACGGCGGCGATATCCGCGCCCTCGGCGTCAGCAGTATCAACGACCTGCTGACCGAACTCGGCCCGCAGCTGGCCAGCACGCGCGGCGGCTCGCCCGTGATTCTGCTGGAAGGGCGGCGCGTCTCCAGCTTCCGCGAAATCGCGACGATCCCCGCCGAAGCGATCCAGCGCGCCGAAGTGCTGCCCGAGGAAGTGGCGCTCAAGTACGGCTATCCCGCCAACCAGAAAGTGCTGAACATCGTGCTGCGGCGGCGGTTCAAGTCGATTACCGTGGAAGGCAAGGACAAGTTCACCACCGATGGCGGCGCGAACAATCCGGAAATCGAACTGGGCCTCCTCACCATCCGCCGCAACGGCCGCCTGAACCTCAACCTCGATTACGAGAACACGGCCGCGCTCGCCGAAAGCCAGCGCGGGATCACCACCAGCACCGGCGGCGACACCCAGCGCTCGCTGGCCCCGTCGGACGAGCAACTGACGCTGACGGCGACCTACGCGCACACGTTCTCGCCGAAGGTCAGCGCCAGTCTGAACGGCGAGATGGTGGTGGATCGCCAGCATTCGCTGATCGGCGCATCGACGACTCCGGACCTCGACGTGTTCCAGCGCACGGCGAAGGACCTGTCGCTCCACCTCGGCTCGACCGTGAACGCGGATTTCCGGGGCCTGCACAACACGCTGACGACGACTTACGACCACGACGAAGGCCGCACCATCAGCGTGCGCGGGGTGCCGGCGGACGTGGCCCGCAGCACGACCGACACGGTGACGGCGGACCTGACCTCCAACGTCACGCCCTATCGCCTGCCGGCGGGCGACATCTCGCTCACCGCGCGGCTGGGCGGCACGTTCAACAGCTTCGGATCGGAGGCCTTGCGCGCGCAGGTGACACAGCAGAAAGCCGATCTCGACCGCACGACCGGCCTCGCCTCGCTGAGCGTAGACGTGCCGGTGTTCGACAGCCCCTCACCGTTCCTGGGCCGCCTCTCGGTGAACGGCAACGTGCAGTTGCAGACCCTGTCCGACTTCGGCGGGCTGACCAGCTATGGCTATGGCGCGACCTGGACGCCGCGCCGCGAAGTGAGCCTGATCGCCTCGTTCGCATCGACACAGAGCGCGCCGACGATGCAGCAGATCGGCAACCCGCAGATCCCCACCCCGCAGGTGCCGGTGTTCGATTACACCACCGGGCAGAGCGTGCTGGTCACGCGGGTAAGCGGGGGCAACAACGCCCTGCTCAGCGCCGAAAAACGCGAATGGCGGCTGGGCCTGACGCTCAAGCCTTTCACCGGCAAGGACATTACCTTCTCGGTCGACTACAACCACGCCAGCACGGACAACGGCATCATGAGCCTGCCCGCGCTGACCGCCGCGACGCAGGCTGCCTTCCCCAGCCGTTTCATCCGCGACGATGACGGCAACCTGATCCGCATCATCGGAACGCCCGTGAACATCGACCGGCAGGAAAGCGGCGTGCTGCGCTGGGGCTTCAACTTCTCCAAGACGCTGAAAACCCCCAAGGCGCAGGCCGACGCGATGCGCGCGGCCTTCATGCGCGCCTTCGCCGAACGGCAACGGCGGGCGGGCGAGGCCGGCGCACCGCTGCCCCCGCCGCAGGACGGCTTCGGTGGCGGCCCTCCCCGGGGCGAAGGCGGCCCTCCGCGCGGGTTCGGCGGGCCGGGTGGTCCCGGCGGGCGCGGGCCGGGCGGCGGCAATCGCCTCACCTTCGCGGTCTATCATTCGGTGCATCTGACCGAGACGGCGCGCCTTGCCGCCGGACAGCCGACCATCGACCTGCTGAACGGCGGCACGATCGGCAGCCAGTCCGGCCAGCCACGGCATGAAGTGGAAGTCCAGGCCGGCCTCTCGCACAGCGGCTTCGGTCTGCGCCTGACCGGCCAGTGGCAAAGCGCGACGCGCGTGGTCGATCCATCGGGCACGCCCAGCGCCAACCTGCACTTCGGCAGCCTCGCCACGTTCAACCTGCGGCTTTTCGCCAATCCTGCGCAGGTGCCCGGCCTGATCGGCAAGCACCCATGGATGCGGGGGATGCGCGTGAGCCTGGCCGTGAACAACCTGCTGAACACCCGCCAGAAAGTAACCGACGGCACGGGCGCAACGCCCTATGCCTATCAGCCTGCCTATCTCGATCCGCTGGGCCGGACGGTGATGATCAGCGTGCGCAAGCTGTTCTTCTAGGGTCAGAGCATCGCGGAAAGGGCCGGGCTGAGCCACTCGGCCCCGTCGCGCGTGATCAGGCGTGTGGCGAGACCCTCCCGCACGGCCAGATCCCTCGCCTCCGCGATGGGAACCGCACCCAGCGCGCTGGCCCAGGCGTCGGCCATCATGCAGGAGGCGTGCAGCACACTGATGGCGCTCGCCGCGCCGTACGGCACATGGCCGGTACGCGGATCGAGCGTGTGCGCGCCGCGCAGGTAGTCGCCTGAAGTCGCCACCGCCAGTTGGTGCAGCGCCACGCGCAGCGCCGGCAGGGCGATGCCTGCGGGCGTTTCCAGATCGACCCACCACGGATCGCCATCGGGGCGCATCCCGCGCCCCACGCATTCGCCCCCCACCCCGACCAGCGCGTGCGCAACGCCTGCCCGCGCCAGCAGGTCGGCCACGGCATCAGCGGCATAGCCCTTGGCCACGCCCGACAGGTCGAGCCACAACCCGCCCGGCTGGAGCAGGCGGGCCGATACGCCTTCGCCCGGCCGATCCAGCGCGAGCCGCCGCCAGCCGGAAACCTCCAGCGCCCGTGCGATCGCGGCCTCGTCCGGCGGCGCGTCCCGCCGGCGCGGCCCCAGCCCCCATACGTCCGTAAGCCGGCCAAGCGCGGGATCGAAGACCCCGGCGGACCGTTCCGCCACCTGCAGCGCCGCTTCCATCACCGCCGCGAAATCGGGCGGCAATGCGGTCCAGCTTCCCGGCGCGGCGCGGTTGTAGCGGCTGAGCAGCGAGGACGGCTCCCAGTGGCTCATCTCTGCCACGATCCCGTCGAGGCGCGCTTGGACGCGGGCCGCCAGTAGTTCCGCATCGCCGCCCGCCGGCAACGCCATGCGGACATGCCAGCGCGTGCCCATCGTCTCCCCGTCGCAATCGACGACGGGTGCGCCGCGGTCGAACCGCGCCAGCGCCGTTTCATCGATCCGTTCCGGCACAGCTATCCGCATGGCCGCCGGAACGGTCGATGCCGCGATGGTCACGGCGCCACGACTTCCAGCGTCGCGGTGTACGTCATGCGGCGCTTGGTCGCGCGCGGCGCGCTTGGCTTGTCGTCGGTCAGGCTGGCGTTCACCCAGTAGAAACCCGCGACCGGCCACTTCACCGTGACCAGGCCGTCCGCGCCGGTCATCAGCGCCTGCGCGTGATCGCCATCGCGAAAACGCTGGGCGTTGGGCACGAATTCCACCTTGAGGCCGGCCGCCGGCTTGCCATCGACCAGGAAGCGGAACTTGCCCGGCTCGCTGGTGACGAGATCGTCGGGATGCGTGACCGGCACCATTTCCAGCCCCTTGCCCGAGGCCTGGAGCACGGTCTGTGTCGGCTCGCCGGCGGTGACGAAGAACTCGTTGCGGCTCTGGTTCTGGGTGAGATCGAGATCGGTCGCGTTCGCCGGAATGTCGGCCACGGTGGCGACGACATGCGCGGGATCGATCATGCGGCGCGGCCCGCCGCCCTCGCCTCCCGGACCTCCGGGACCGCCCGGACCACCAGCGGGCGGCATCGGCGGGCGGTTGCCACCCTCGGCGCCCATGCCGGGAGCGCCAGCGCCCGGGCCACCCGGACCACGGCGCCGGCCGACCATCCAGTCCTCGCCATTGACCTTGAACCTTCCCATCACCGCATCCATCGTGGTTCCGATCCGCCAGGTCCCGGGCTTGTCGATCACCACGTCGAACGTGCTGCGATAGCGGCCCCGCGCGACGTTCTCGATCTTGCCGGCCGTGCCGTCGGGCGCCTGCACCTGCACCGCATCCACGTTCAGCGGCGCATGGTTGGCGACGAACGGCACGGACGAGGTGGCGGCATCGACCGTGATGCCCTGGTTGGTATCCGACAACACGGTGAGCGAGGGCAGGAACCAGGCGTCATGCGCCTGCGCGGGCACGGCAAAGGCCAGCGATCCCGTCGCCAGCAGAAGGGTCTTGTTCAGCATCGATCGCACTTTCAACGGACGGTGACGGAAACGGCGCCCAGTTCGGAACGCCCGGCGGCCGAAGCATCGCGCACCGGCACGGACAGCGGCACGGAAACAAGCTCCCGCCCGCCGCTCTCGCGCGCCGCCTCGACATGGACGACATAGGCGCCGGGGCGCAGATCGGCCGGTAGCGGGATACGATAGGCGCCCGGCGCGCGCGTCGCGCCGCTGACGCCATCGGCGGCCAGGTTCAGGCTGCGGCCGCCCTTGCGCCACCAGGTGCGCAAGTCGGCCAGCCACTTGGTGCCCGGCTCGTTGCCCTTCTTCTTCACGTCGTACCACACCGCCAGCGTGCGCGCCGGACCGCCGGCGGCCGGCTCAATCCAGGCCGCGACATAGGGCTTGTGGTATTCGGCGACCGAAAGGCGGGGGACGGTGATCGTCAGGGTGCCGGCGCTGGCCGGAGTGGCCACGACACCGGCCACGAGGATCAGGCTTTTTCGCATGGGCGTGAACAGTCCTTCAGTGGATGAAAAAGAGAGCGATGACGAGCGGGATCGCCGTTCCCAGCGCGACCAGCGGCCAGGTGGAAGGTCGATGCCGCGCGTGCAGCTGGAGCAGGAGCAGCCCGGTGAGCGTGAAGATGACGCAGGCGGCGGCGAACACATCGATGAACCAGAACCACGCGGCCCCGGAATTGCGCCCCTTGTGCAGATCGTTGAAATAGGAAACCCAGCCGCGATCGGTGCGCTCGGACGTTACTTCCCCGGTCTGGCGATCGATGCTGACCCAGGCATCGCGCCCCGGCCCCGGCAGGGCGACATAGACTTCATCGTCATTCCATTCGGCGGCATGGCCCCGCACGTCGAGTCCCACCAGACCGACCAGGCTGGCCGCGACGGGTTCGGGCACGGGCGCGTCCTTGCGCGCGCCGGCTTCCAGCACGCCGCGCAGGGCGGGCGGCAGCGTGGCCTGCCGCGAAGCAACCTTGGGTTCCGCGCTGATCGAACTGGCGTGGTTGAGCGTGATCCCGGTGATGGCGAACAGGAACATGCCGACCAGCGAGACAGCAGCGCTGATCCAGTGCCACGTGTGCAACTGTCTGAGCCAGAACTGGCGCGCCTTGCGCGACTTGCGGCGCGGCGCGGCCGGTGATGGCCGAACACCCGCATCCGCCGGGCGCGCATCGCCCCCGCCCTGCGCGCCGGTTTCCCGCTCGATAACCCGAATCCCGTCCAACGTTCCCTCCAGCCCGCACGATTCCCAAGCACGGGCATACTAGCGCCTCGCGACGTCTGCGGCAGCCTTTGGCATTGTTGCGAATAATTATCAATAGAATTGACTCTGCGAATTAATCGCAATATCCGGACCCGAAATTTCAAACCAAGGGGGAATCCTTCAGTGACCAGAACCACGTCGACCTCATCGTTCCTCGCGCTCGGCTGTGTCAGCGCGCTGGCTTTCGCCGGCCCGGCGCAGGCGCAGGAAGCGGAACAAGGTCGCAAGCTGGGCGGCATGACCGTGACCGACACCGCGATCACCGAAGAACCGGGCCGCACGCTGGAATCGCCCAAGCGCACGCGCCCTGTGCGCGATACGCCGCAGACCATCACCGTGCTAACCAGCGAGGTGATCGAGCAGCAGAACCTGCTGACCCTGCGCGACGTGCTCTCCACCGTGCCCGGCGTCACCTTCGGCGCAGGCGAAGGCGGCGGCGGCTATGGCGACAGCATCAACTTGCGCGGCTACAGCGCGAACAACGACATCACCATCGACGGGGTGCGCGACAGCGCGCAGTACACCCGCTCGGATCAGTTCAACGTCGACCAGATCGAGGTGACCAACGGCGCCAACTCGGTGATCTCGGGCGCCGGTTCGGTCGGCGGCAACATCAACCTGATCACCAAGCGACCCAAGGGCGATGACAGCGCGGTGTTCAGCGCGGGCATCGGCACCGACAACTACTATCGCGGCACCGTGGACGTGAACCACCGCGTCAATGACCTGATCGCGTTCCGCCTCAACGCCATGGCGCACAGGAACGACGCGCCCGGCCGCGACGTGGAGGACTACAAGCGCTGGGGCATCGCGCCGGCCGTGACCATCGGGATCGACAGCCCGACGCGCCTGACGCTGCAGTATTACCACCAGGAAGACACCAATATCCCGCAGTATGGCGTGCCCTATTACGCCTCTGCCGGTGGCAAGCCCGCGGGCTTCAGCCGTTCGGGCTATTACGGGCTGCGCGGCGTGGACAAGCAGAAGATCAACGTTGACCAGTTCACCGCGACGTTCGAGCACGAATTCAGCGACAAGGTCTCGATCCGCAACCTCGCCCGCTGGCAGGACGTGCGCCAGCTTTCCATCGCCACCGCACCGCAGGGAACCTTCTGCCTGGCGAGCGGCGTGACGCCCACGGGCGGCGCCTGCACCACTTCCGCTTCGGCAATCAGCCCGGTGACGGCGACCTCGTTCGGCGGCCCGGCCACGGTGGCGATCACCGTGCCCGCCGGATCGTACCTGCTGACCGGCCCCCAGGGCAACGTGCGCGACACGCGCAACCAGCTGATGTTCGACCAGATCGACCTGAAGGCGGTTTTCAATACCGCCGGGATCGAGCACACGCTGGACGTGGGCGCGGCCGCTTCGTGGGAGAAGTTCGAACTGTTCGGCGGATCGGCCCTGCGCAACGCCGACGGCACCAATCCCTATGACCGGACCACCACCACGCGCCACCTGCCGTTCGGCAGCATTTCCGACCCAAACAGCGCCAATCTCTACACCGGCCCGATCAATATCACTCCCACCAGCTATCAGCGCGGCGAACAGACCAATTACGCGGTCTATGCGCTCGATACGCTCAAGCTCGGGCGTTATCTCGAACTGAGCCTTGGTGCGCGCTACGATCACGTATCGGGCAGCAACCGCACCGACGCGATCGCCGCCTTCAACGGGTCCGGCCCGTCGGGCACCGCGAGCGGCCCGATCGTCAGCTACAGCAAGGGCGATCGCCTGATCGGCGCAACGCTGCGCAACAGCGCGGACCTGTTCTCCTATCGCCTGGGCCTCACGTACAAGCCGGTGGAAGCCGTCAGCCTGTATATCGCCTATGGCAACTCGCGCACACCGTCGAAAGCCTCGGTCAACGGTTCCTGCTCGACGGCGACCTGCAACATCTCGCCCGAATCCGCCAAGAACTACGAGATCGGCGCCAAGGCCGAACTGTTCGATGGCGGCCTGCTGGTCTCCGCCGCGGCGTTCCGCAACGAACGGGACCGCTACGCCGTCGCCTCGAACGATCCGATCGTGCCCGATCAGCAGCTCGACGGCCATTCACGGGTGGATGGCATCGCGCTCAGCGCCTCGGGCCGGATCACGCCCAACTGGTCGATCACCGCGAACTATACCTATCTCAAGGGCAAGCTGATCCAGTCGGTATCGGACTTCTGCCTGAACAATCCGGGCGCGACCGGGTGCGCCAACAGCGCGGCCAATCCCGATCCCGGCGCGGGTTCGGAACTCGCCAACACGCCCAAGCATTCGGGCAGCCTGTTCACCACCTATGCCCTGCCGTTCGGCCTGACCGTGGGCTATGGCGCGACCTATCAGGGCAGCTTCGCCTTCGCCGCGCCGACGCTGGCCGCGCCGACCGTGCTGCGATCGAAGGCCTACTGGGTGCACCAGGCCTATCTGTCCTACGCGATCACGCCCGAAATCTCCGCGCAGCTCAACGTCAAGAACTTCACCAACGCGCTCTACTACACGCGCATCCGCAACAACGGATGGGCGACGCCGGGCGATGCCCGCTCGGCGGTGTTCACGCTGAATGTGAAGCTCTGATCCGACCCCGCGCCGGATCGCACGCCACGTTATCCGGAGCGACCCCGCCGGCCCTGCCGGCGGGGTTTGTCGTTTCGGGACAGCCAGAACGCAACTTTGACCTGAATCATTGTTGATATGCATTTGCAACAGCAATGATATGCGAGTAATTCGCATTAAAGACAAAGCCCGTCGGATCGGCGCGAGTCACGGAGGCAGATCGTGTTGCACAAGGCTGAAGGGCTGATCGCGGACGGCGATACCCTGCTTTCGTGGGACCAGATCGCCGCCGCGACGAAAGACAATGCCCGAATGCGGCTGGTTTCGTCCAGCAACTTGCTCGATACCGCCCCGGCCGTGCCCGCCACCCGGTCTGCTCGCTATGGCGAAGGTCGCCGTTTCAGCACGCGGGCGCTCGTCATCACGGCTGCGGTGCATATCGCGGCGATTGCCGGGCTGCTGACCGTGCAGCACCACGCCGCCAAGCATCAGGAAGACCGGCTGGTGGCCGTCACGCTCTCGCTCGCGCCGCCTCCCCCGCCACCGCCCCAGGCGAAGCAGCCGCCGCAGACCCAGCCCGTTCCCACCACGCAGCCGCTGCCCCAGATCGTGATCCCGCAAGCCGCCGCGACCCCGGCCGCGATCGATCCGCTGCCGCAGCCGGTGATCCAGCCCGGCCCGCCCGCCCCGCCGGCTCCCCCCGCGCCGCCAGCGCCGCCCGCCGCGCCCAGCACGGTGCAGGGTGGCGATCTCGGCACGCGCATGGTCGCCGGCTCTCCCCCGCGCTATCCGGTGGAAAGCCGCCGTCGCAAGGAACAAGGAACCGTGGTGCTCGCCCTGGTCCTGGGGCTGGACGGCGCGGTCGAACAGATTTCGGTCAGCAACAGCAGCGGCTTCCGCCGGCTGGACGATGCCGCGCTCTCCGCCGTGCGCAAATGGCGCTGGGAACCGACCCTGCGCGGCGGGCAGGCGGTGAAAGTGCGCGGTGTCGTCGAAATTCCCTTTGTTCTGCAAGGCTGAAGGCAGCACCTTTTCATGCTTATTCCCGTTCCCGGCCTGCTGGATGCCGATGGCGTCGCGGCGGTTCGCGCCCTCATCGATCGGGCACAATGGATCGATGGCAACACCACGTCGGGCTACCAGTCGGCGCTTGCCAAGAACAACCTGCAACTGCCCGAGGAAGCGCCTGAGGCGCAGCAGGCGGGGCAGCTGATCCTGGCGGCGTTGGGCGCGTGCCCGCTGTTCATCGCCGCCGCGCTGCCGCTGAAAATCTTCCCGCCGCTGTTCAACAGCTATGCCGGCGGGCAGGCTTTCGGCACCCATGTCGACAATGCCGTGCGCATCCAGAAGGATACCAACTTTCGCGTGCGTTCGGACCTGTCGATGACGGTGTTCCTCGAAGCGCCGGAAGATTACGACGGCGGCGAACTGACCGTTGAAACGCCGTTCGGCGTCCAGCAGGTCAAGCTGCCGGCCGGCCACGCGGTGCTCTACCCCTCCTCCTCGCTCCACCGCGTGGAGCCGGTCACGCGCGGGCGACGGGTGGCAAGCTTCTTCTGGATCCAGTCGATGATCCGCGACGACGCGGCGCGCGCCAGCCTGTTCGATCTGGACCAGGCGATCCAGACGCTGGGGGCGACCGTGGGGCAGAGCGATCCCTCGATCATCCGCCTGACCGGCGTCTATCACAACCTGCTGCGGCGCTGGGCTGACGCCTGAACCCAAGCAGGCGCGGATGCAGCGGGTGCGTGACAAAGCCGCCGCGACCGACTAACGGCCGCCGCAATGGCATCGCTCCGCGCCTTTCTCCTGCGCCATCGCATCATCGCCGCCGCCCTGGTGGCGCTGGCGCTGTGCATGAAGGCGGTGGTGCCGGCGGGGTACATGGTCGCGCCGCAGGCCCGGACCTTCACGCTGCTGGTCTGCGCGGATTCGCTGGGCGAACGCACCGCCAAGCAAGTGAGCATTCCCGCCCGCGATGGGACCCACGAAGGCAAGGATGCAAGCGCGAAAGCGCATGAGGTCTGCCCGTTTGCCGGCCATGCCTTCCCGGCGCTGGGCGGCGCGGACCCAATCCTGCTGGCGCTGGCGATCGCCTTCGTGCTGGCGCTCGGCTTCGCTCCCGCCCCCTCGCCGATCATCCGGCGCGTCGCGCGCCTGCAACCGCCCTTGCGCGGTCCGCCAGCGCTTTCCTGAACGCCCGCCGGTCGCACCCGACCGGCCGTCCCGGCGCCTGAACGCGCGCCACTGTTCCAGGAAAGCATGATCGCGCCCATCCGCGCCATGCCTCCGCCATTCCACCGATACCGGAGGAGAAATCCGCCATGAGGATTTCGTTCGTCACGTCTCTTTCCACGCTGGCCACCGTGCTGGTCTTAACGCCTATAGTCGCCCATGCCGAGGAAGACGCCGCCACGGCGTCCGACGCGCCCCGTTCCGACATTCTGGTGATCGCGCAGAAGCAGGCCGCCACGATCGAGAACGCACCGTCCACCAAGGCGGCGGTGACCGCGGACCTGATCGCCGAAAAGATCAACGCGGTCAGCGTGGAGGATACGCTCAAGTACCTGCCCAGCCTGATCGTGCGCAAGCGGCACATCGGCGACAACTTCGCGCCGATCGCCACGCGCACCTCGGGCCTTGGCTCCAGCGCGCGCAGCCTGATCTTCGCCGACGGCGCGATCCTGTCCGCGCTGATCGCCAACAACAACGGCAACGGCAGCCCGCGCTGGACGTTGGTGACGCCGGAGGAAATCGCGCGGATCGACGTGCTCTACGGCCCTTTCTCCGCCGCCTATGCCGGCAACAGCATCGGCACCGTGGTAAACATCACCACGCGCCTGCCCGAGAAGCTGGAAGCCCACGCCTCGGTCCTGACCAATATTCAGCAGTCCGACCTCTATGGCACGCACCAGACCCTGCCGACGTGGCAGTTCGCCGGTTCGGTGGGTGACCGCTTCGGCCCGCTCGCGGTGTTCCTGAGCGGCACGCGCACGGTAGCGAACAGCCAGCCGATCAGCATCGTGACCGCCGCAGCCGCACCGACCGGAACAACCGGCGCCTATGACGACCGCAACCGCACCGGCACCGCAATCAAGGTACTGGGCGCCGGCGGCATCGAGCATCACGAACAGAACACCTGGAAGGCCAAGGCCGCGCTCGATCTCGGCGGCAATACGCGCCTCAGCTACGTCCTCGGCATCTGGACCGACAAGACGCGCGGCACCGTGGACAGCTATCTGCGCGACGGCTCGGGCACGACGACCTACGCCACCGCCAACAGCGGCGTGACCACTGGCTTCAATTCCGGCGTCTATACCCGCGACGCGCTGCACTTTTCGCACGCACTGACCGCTCAGGGCGGGTCGAAGCTGATCGACTGGCAGGTTGTCGGCACGCTCTACGACTACGCGCACGATCTCCAGAACGGCCCATCGACCGCGACCAGCGGCCCGACCGCCAACAGGCTGCCGTCCGCCTTCGCCGGCGGACCCGGCACGATCCAGCGGCAGGACGGCACCGGATGGATGACGCTGGACGCCAAGGCCGCGCTCCATCTCGGCGCACACGAGGTCAGCTTCGGAGGGCATGGCGATCGCTACAAGCTGGCGGCGCAGACCTTCCTGGCGAGCAACTGGCTCGGTACCGCCACCCAAGGCGCGCTCAGCACAGCCTCGCGCGGCAAGACGCGCACGCTGGCGCTGTGGGCGCAGGACGCGATCCGGATCACCCCGCAGTGGACGCTGACGCTGGGCGCGCGGCAGGAATGGTGGCGCGCGTGGGACGGCTACAACCTGATCGCCAGCGGCGCATCGGTGACGCAGGCGGAACGCAAGGCCAACGGCTTCTCGCCCAAGGCCTCGCTCGCATGGCAGCCCGCGCCGCAGTGGACCGCGCGCCTTTCGTTCGGGCAGGCGTGGCGTTTCCCGACCGTGGGCGAACTCTATCAGGCAACCACGGTGGGCACGCTGCTGGCCAATCCCAACCCCAACCTGCGGCCCGAACGTGCGCGCAGCGGCGAACTGGCGGTCGAGCATCAGGACGCCCATGGCACGATGCGCGTGTCGCTGTTCAACGAGGTGATCGATGGCGCGCTGATCTCGCAGACCAACATCAACACGCCGGGGATCACCAGCAGCTATGTCCAGAACGTCGATCGCACGCGCGCACGGGGCGTGGAACTGGCGATCGACCGGCGCGACGTGCTGCCCGGCTTCGACGTGGCCGGCAGCGTGACCTATGCCGACGCGATCACCAGCCGGAACAGCGCCTTTCCCGCCTCGGTCGGCAAGCTGCTGCCCAGCGTGCCGCACTGGAAGGCCAACGCGGTGCTGACCTGGCGGGCGAGCGAGAAGCTCTCGCTCACCAGTGCTGCGCGCTATGCCAGCCGCAACTATGCCACGCTGGACAACAGCGATACGGTGGGCAACACCAATCAGGGATTCTACAAATACTTCGTGATCGACATGCGCGCGGTGTTCCATGTGAACGACCATTTCGACTTCGCGCTGGGCGTCGATAACCTCAACAACGACCGATACTACCTGTTCCACCCGTTCCCGCAGCGGTCGTTTACCGCGCAGGTGAACTGGAAGCTGTAAGCGCCGGAAAAGCCGGGGTGGACGCAATCGCCGCCCGCCCCGGTTTCCACGTCAGTGCGCAGCCGAACGATCCACTTCGCGGCTCGGTTTCGGCGTCAGCCAGATGACCATGGCCGACGCCACGAACAGCACGGCCAGCACCAGGAAGACGTGGTTGGTCGCCTGCGCCAGACTTTCGCGATCAACGATGTTGGCGATGACCTGCCGCGTTTGGTTGAGCGAGAAGCCTTGCGCCGAGAGCCCGTCCGCCGCCTGCGCCGTGTTCAGGCGCCCGACGATCTCGCTGCGGGCGACGCGCTGGCTGTCGTCCCAATAGGTCGTGGCGACGGACGCGCCGATCGCGCCCGCCATCGTCCGCATGAAGCTCATCACCCCCGCCGCCGATGCCGTCTCGCGCGGCTCCACCGCGCTCAGGCCCAGCGCCGTCGCCGCGATGAAGAAGGCCGGCATCCCGAAGCCCTGCACCATCTGCGGGAACGACAGCGTCCAGAAATCGGCATCCGCCGTCCAGCCCGACCGCAGCCAGGACACCATGCCCAGCCACAGGATGCCGCCGAAAACGAGCAGGCGCAGGTCCACCTTCGATGCCAGGCGGCCGACGATGGGGGCCATGATCACCGCGCCCACGCCAATGAACGAGGTGGCATAGCCGGCATCGGTGGACGTGTAGCCAAGCCCCACCTGAAGGTATTGCGGGATGATCACCGAGGTTGCGAAAAAGCAGGCGTAGGTCAGCGCCAGCGACAGCGTGGATACCGTGAACCCCCGGTGCCGGAACACCCGCAGATCGACGATCGGCTGTTCCTCCGTCAGTTCCCAGGCCAGGAAAATCGCGAAGAAGATCGCGGCGACAACACCCAGCGCCACGATCAGTGGATCGCCAAACCAGTCGCGCTCGCGCCCCAGGTCAAGCAGGATCTGCAACGCCCCGATCCAGATGATCATCAGCACGAGGCCGGTACGGTCGACGCGCAGGTCTTCCGTCGGCGTTTCGGCCGGGCGCAACACCCGCATCGCGCCGAAGCTGCACAGCAGGACCACCGGCACGTTGATGAAGAAGATCCAGTGCCACGACCACGCATCGCTGATCGAACCGCCGCAGATCGGCCCGAGAATGGGAGCGACAACCGTGGTCATCGCCCACAGCGCCATCGCCTGGTTGCGTTGTTCGGGCGGGAAGATACGCATCAGCAGCGTCTGCGACAGCGGCATCAGCGGCCCGCCGCACAGTCCTTGCCCGATCCGGCAGGCCACGAGCATCCCAAGCGTGGGCGACATGCCGCACAGCATCGAGAAGATGCCGAAGCCCATCATGCAGAAGATAAAGGTACGCACCGCGCCGAAACGGCCGGCAAGCCAGCCGGTCAACGGAACGCAGATCGCCTCCGCCACGGAATAGGACGTGATGATCCATATCCCCTGGCTGGTGGAAATGCCCAGGCTGCCGGCGATGTGGGGCACCGACACGTTGGCGATGGTCGTATCGAGCACGACCATGAAGTTGGACGCCGCCAGCACGATCCCGGCGATCACCAGCGCGGCGCCACGGATCGCTACGGGAGCCTCAGTCGAACCGGCCATGGGACCGCCTCCTCACTTGCCGGAAACGTCAACCTCGGCGGTCATCGACAGGCCCACGCGCAGCGGATGATCGCGCAGTTCCTGCGGATCGAGCGTGACGCGCACGGGCAGGCGCTGGACAACCTTGATCCAGTTGCCCGTGGCGTTCTGCGCGGGGATCAGCGCGAACGAAGCCCCGGTGCCGCCCGAAAGCCCCGTGACCTTGCCGTGATAGGTCACGCCGCCGCCATAGAGATCGGACGTGAGCGTGACCGGCTGGCCGACCCTGACTTTCGCCAGCTGCCCTTCCTTGAAGTTCGCGTCGACATAAAGCTGGCCCACCGGCACCACCAGCATCAGCACGCCACCGGGCGCGACGCGCTGGCCGACCTGGACGTTGCGCCGCGTGACGATGCCATCGACGAGCGCGCGCACCACGGTGCGTTCCAGATCGAGCCGCGCCTGCGCCACGCGGGCTTCGGCGGCCTGCACTTCAGGCGCGGTGGCCACGCTGGTGCCAACGATCAGCGCGTTGTTGGCGGCCAGTTGCCCGCTGGCCGCGCCACGGGTGGAGGCGGCCTGTGCCACGCCGGCGCGGGCGAGTTCGAGATTGGCCTGCGCCGCCGCGAAGGCGTTGGTCGCGCTGGTCAGTTCCTCGCCCGATACAGCCCCGTTGGGCGCGAGACGGCGGCGGCGGTCGAGATCGATCCGGGCCTTGGTGAACTCCGCCTCGGCCGCGGCGAGCTGCGCCCGCGCGCGGGTGATGTCCGCCTCGCGCGCGGCAACCTGTGCCGCCAGCGCCGTGCTCGTCGCCGCGGTCTGGCCATACATCCGGCGGGCCTTGGCCAGTTCCGCCTCCGCCTGCGCCAGCGCGATGCGGGCGTCGCGATCGTCGAGCTGCACCAGCACGTCGCCCTTCTTCACAACCTGCGTGTCCTGCACCGGAACGCCCGCGACCTGCGCCGCGACCATCGAGGTGACGCTGGCGGTATCGGCCCCGACATAAGCATTGTCGGTCTCGACATAGTGGCTGCCGACGAGGACGTACCACACGCCATAGGCAAGGGCGGCCAGCACCACGGCCGCCGCGATCGCCCGCAGCGCGGTACGACGTTTCTCGCTGGCGCCGGATGCAGGGGCCATCGGGGCGCCTTGGGTCTGAACGGCGGGATCGGCTTCAGCCATGGGAGGAATCCTTCGGTGCGGCAACCGCGGTGCTAGTGATCGAAAATCCGCCGCCAAGCGCGCGGACAAGGGCAACGTCGAGCGAGAAGGCACGCGCTTCCAGATCGGCGACTGCCATCCGGTTCTGCAACACCTGCTGCTCGGCAGTCAGGACGTTGAGGTATGTGGAAAGCCCGCCTTCGTAGCGCTGCCGGGCAATGGAGTAAGCCTGTTCCGAAGCCGCCAGCGCCTGCCGGCTTTCCCCCAGACGGGTCGCCAGCGCGTTCCGGCTGGCGACGGCATCGGCCACTTCGCGGAACGCCGTGGCGACCGTACCATCATAGCTCGCAACCGCCTCGTCATAGGTGGCGCGCGCCTGCCGGTACTGGCCCTGCAGCGCCCCGCCCCGGAACAGCGGCAGGCTGATCGCCGGCCCCGCCTGCCCATAGGTGGATCCGCTGTCGAACAGGTTGCCAAGGCCCAGCGCCTGGAACCCCGCCAGCGCACTCAACTTGATCGCCGGATAGAAATCGGCGCGCGCCACCTTGATGCGGCTGGCAGCGGCTTCCACCCGGGCACGGGCGGCGGCGATGTCAGGCCGGCGGCCGATCAGGTCGGTGGTGACGTCCACCGGCAAGCCCCGCGCGATTGCCACCACGGCGGGCAGCGCGATGTCCATGCCGCGATCCGGCCCCTTGCCCACCAGCGCGGCGATGCGGTTGCGGGTGAGCGCGATCATTTCGTCGGTGGCGGCAAGATCAGCGCGCGAGGCCGGCACGGCGGCATCGGCCTGCTTGAGTTCACCGCGCGTATCGAGGCCTGTGGTCACGCGATCGGACACCAGCGCGCGCGTTTGCTGCCGCAGTTCCAGCGCCCGTGCCTGCACCGCGCGTTCCGCCGTGAGACGGGCAAGATCGGCATAGGCGCTGGCGATGTTGGTGGACAGCACCAGCCGCGCCTGTTCCAGATCGATCCGCGCCGCTTCAGCCTGCGAGGTGGCCGCCGCCAGCGCGGCCCGGTTGCGCCCCCACAGATCGAGGTCGAATTCCAGCGTGGCGGCGACCTGCCCGGTATCGTTCCACCCCTTCGGCACGAACGCGGGCGGGATACCGTTGTTGTAGCTCTGCTTGTTTTCGCCCACGCTGCCCTGCACGCCCAGCGATGGCAGGCGCGCGGCGCCGGCCTGCTGCTCCAGGGCACGCGCCGCGCGCAGGCGCGCCGCCGCCGCCGCCAGATCGGGCGCGCCGGCCAGCCCTTCCTCGATCAGCGCGGTCAACTGGCTGTCGCCATAGGCGCTCCACCAGTTCGTCTCTGGCCAGGCAGGAGCCGCGGTCGCAACCGTCGGCGATACCAGCGCCCGCGTAGCCGCGAAGCTGTCCGCCGATCGAACAACAGGCGCTGGCCCCTGTTGCGGAATCGACGCGCACCCTGCCAGCAACAGCGTGCCACCGAACGCCAGCGATGAAAGGAATGGGAAATTCGACTGAGTCATGGAAAAACCGTACTCTGTGGTACGGTTAGGCAATAACGTCGAACCGCCCCTTGTCAACATAAAACTGTACTCTATAGTACGGTCATGCCGCAGTCAGGAAAGAAACCTCCCGGAAAGCGCGAGGCGCGCAAGATCGACAGGCGCGAAGCCATCGTCGAAGTGGCCAAGCGCCAGTTTCTCGACAACGGCTATGCCGCCACGTCGATGTCGGCGATCGCCGCCGAACTGGGCGGCTCCAAGGCCACGCTGTGGAGCTATTTTCCCAACAAGGAAGACCTGATCGCGGCAGTGCTGGATGAGGCCACCGCCGCCTATCGCCAGCAGTTCGCCGACCTGTTGCGCCCGTCGAAGGACATGCCTTCGGCCGTTCTGCAATTCACGCGCAGCTTCATGGCAAAGCTGACCCTGCCCGAACCGTTGCGCCTGCACCGGCTGATCGTGGCGGAAAGCGGACGCAATCCGGAGCTGGGTCAGTTGTTCTTCGAACGCGCGCCCGGCCCCACGCTGGCGATGCTCCGAGATTTCATGGCGGACGGCATGGCCAGCGGACAATTGCGCCAGGCCGATCCGCAGCTGGCGGCCGACGCGTTGACCTCGCTGTGCCTTGGCGGGATGCACCGGCGCATCCTGTGGGGCGCGCCCCCCCCTGCGCCGGCGGCTGTCGAAACCGAAGCGCGCAACGTCACCGATATCTTCATGGCCGCTTTCGGACCAAGGCCCTGAGCCGGCCGCATCGCGCCGATGCGGCCGGGCGAAAGGTTCAGACCAGCGCGTGCCCGCCGACCGCGGCTTTCAGTGCATCGGGCACCGCGGGGTCCTCGATCGTCGGCGGGGTGGTGAAATCCTCGCCATTGACGATCTTGCGTAGCAGGTTGCGCAGGATTTTGCCGGAACGGGTCTTGGGCAGTTGCTGGACCACGAACGCGGTCTTGAGCGCGGCGACGGCGCCGAGTTCGGCGCGCACGGCCCGGATCACCCGGTCGCGCATCGTGTCGTCGCCCTCCGCGCCCGCGCGCGGCACCACGAACGCCACCGGAATCATGCCCTTGATGGCATCATCCGCGCCGATCACCGCGCATTCGGCCACGCCATCGACCCCGGCGACGATTTGCTCCATCTGCCCGGTGGACAGGCGGTGCCCGGCGACGTTGATGATGTCGTCCGTGCGCCCCATGATGTGCACGAAGCCTTCGGCGTCTATGTAGCCGGCATCGCCCGTTTCGTAGAAGCCGGGAAAGGCGAGGAAGTTCTTCTCGTACCCGGCCTTGTTGTTCCACAGTGTGCGAAAGGCCCCGGGCGGCAGGGGCGCGCGGATCGCAACCGCGCCGCTTTCGCCGGCTGGCACGGGATGGCCGTCTTCCGACAGGATCGTGAAATCATAACCCGGCACGGGAAATCCGGCGCTGCCGCGCTTGCGGCGCAGGTCGCCCAGCGCGAAGCACGAGGCGATCGCCGGCCAGCCGAGTTCGGTCTGCCACCAGTGGTCGATCACCGGCAGCGCCGTGCAGCCTTCCGCCCAGGCGATCGTTTCCGGATCGGCCCGCTCGCCCGCCAGGAAGATCGCCTGGCACCGCCCGGTACCGATCTCGTCGATGAACCGGCCGTCGGGGTCTTCCTTGCGGATGGCGCGGATCGCGGTGGGCGCGGTGAAGAAGGTCTTCACGCCGTGGCGCGCAATGGTGCGCCAGAACGTGCCGGGATCGGGCGTGCCCACCGGCTTGCCCTCGAACAGCACCGTCGTCGCCCCCACCAGCAGCGGCGCATAGACGATGTAGCTGTGGCCGACGACCCAGCCCACATCAGACGCGGCCCAGAACACGTCGCCTGCGCCAATGTCGTAGATATTGGCCATCGACCAGGCGAGCGCGACGGCATGGCCGCCATTCTCGCGCACCACGCCCTTGGGCGTCCCCGTGGTGCCGGAGGTGTAGAGGATATAGAGCGGATCGGCGGCCGCGACCGGCACCGGCGCGAGCATCGGATCAGCCGCCGTGGCGGCGCGCAGGGTCTGCCAGTCGCGATCGCGCGGCGCGTGCAGCGTGCCTTCCAGCCGATCCCGCTGAAGCAGCACGACATGCTCGATCCGATGCTCCGCCAGCGCCAGCGCTTCGTCCACCATCGGCTTGTAAGCAACGACGCGCGCGCCTTCGATGCCGCACGAGGCGGTCAGCAGCACCTTGGGCGTGGCGTCGTCGATGCGCTTGGCCAGTTCGAGCGCCGCGAAGCCGCCGAACACCACCGAATGGATCGCACCCAGCCGCGCGCAGGCCAGCATGGCGAACACGGTTTCGGGGATCATCGGCATGTAGAGGACCACCCGATCTCCCCGGCCAACGCCCAGCGAGGCCAGCATCGCGGCAACGCGGCCGGTTTCCTCGAGCAGTTCGGCGTAGCTATACTGCCGGACTGTGTCGGTGACCGGGCTGTCATAGATCAGCGCGGCGGCTTCGCCCCGCCCCGCCGCGACATGCCGGTCCAGACAATTGTGCGCGGTGTTGAGCGTACCGTCGGGAAACCAGCCGCCATCTTCGTCCCACACGCGCGAAGGCGCGGAGGTCCACTCCAGCGCCTTGGCCGCTTCGGACCAGAACCGTTCCGGCTGCTCGATACTGTCGCGCCATGCGCGGCTGTAGGCTTCGCTCATCGTCGAACCTCTCCTGTCCCCGTCCCCGTACCAAGGGGTTCGGCGCCGCACCTTGATCGAACACAAGGCGCGGCGCCATTGGTCATTGGTCGATGTTCCGGCGGAAGGTTTCGGGCAGGAAGAACAGCCCGATCACCACAGTGGCCGCCGCGACCACGACCGGGTACCAGAAGCCGTGGTAGATATCGCCGTTAGCCGCGACCATCGCGAAACCGATCGCCGGCAGCAGTCCGCCCAGCCAGCCGTTGCCGATGTGATAGGGCAGCGACATCGAGGTGTAGCGGATGCGGCTGGGGAACAGTTCCACCAGCATGGCCGCGATCGGGCCGTAGACCATCGTCACCAGCAGCACGAGGTAGAACAGCAGCGCGACGACGAGCGGCTTGTTCATCTGCGCCGGATCGGCCTTGGCCGGATAGCCGACCTTCTCCAGCTCGCCCACCACGGCGGGCTTGGCTTCGACCGCGGGCTTGTCGCCCTCCGCCGGCTTCGCCTTCACTTCAGGCGCACCCGCGACCTTGGCGGTGAAGGCGGCGATCGCCTTCTTCCGGTCGTCGCCGGAAACCGTGGACGGATCGGGCGCCAGGATCGTTTCCCCGCCGATGGTCACCGACGCGATGGCACCAGCCGGTGCGGCGACGTTCTCATAGTTCACCGCCGCCTTGGCGAGCGCGTTCTTGACGATATCGCAGCTGGTGGTGTCGAACTTGTTGCCGCCCACCGGATCGAACTGCGACGAGCATTCGCCGGGGAACGCCGTCACTTTCACCGGCGCCGTGGCCTGGGCCTTCGCCAGCGCGGGGTTGGCCGCGTCGGTCAAGGCATGGAACACGGGGAACAGCGTGACGGCCGCCAGCGCCGCGCCGCCGAGGATGATCGGCTTGCGACCGACCTTGTCCGAAAGCCAGCCGAAGAACAGGAAGAACGGCGTGGCCATCGCCAGCGCGATGATCGTCAGGGTGTTGGCCTGGATGCCATCCACCTTGAGCATCTTTTCCAGGAAATACATGGCGTAGAGCTGACCAGTGTACCAGATCACGGCCTGCCCGGCGATCGCGCCGAAGAAGGCGATGAGTACGACCTTCAGGTTCTTCCATTCGCCGAAGGCTTCGGTCAGCGGCGCCTTGGAGGCGGTGCCTTCCGACTTCATCTTCTGGAACACCGGCGATTCATGCAGCTTCAGGCGCAGCCACAGGCCCACCACCAGGAACAGGCCCGACAGCAGGTAGGGAACGCGCCAGCCCCAGGCCTTGAACGCATCCTCGCCCACGCCGGTCACGGGCGAACGCACCGTGATCACGATCAGCAGCGCCATGGCCAGGCCCGCCGTGGCGGTGATCTGGATCCAGCTGGTATAGAGGCCTCGCTTGTTGTTGGGCGCGTGTTCGGCGACGTAGGTCGCCGCGCCGCCGTATTCGCCACCGAGTGCCAGCCCCTGGAACATGCGCAGCACGACCAGCATGATCGGCGCGGCGACGCCGACCGTCTCGTACGTGGGCAGGCAGCCGACGAGGAAGGTGGAAAGCCCCATCACCACCAGCGTGATGATGAAGGTATAGCGCCGGCCGAAGGTATCGCCGATCTTGCCGAAGACCAGCGCGCCGAACGGGCGGACGATGAAGCCCGCCGCAAAGACCAGCAGGGCCATGATGAACGACGTGGTCGGGTTCAGCCCGGTCAGGAACTTGGCCGCGATGATCGAGGTCAGCAGACCATAGAGGTAGAAATCGTACCATTCGAACACCGTGCCCAGTGACGATGCCGTGATGATCAGCTTTTCGCTGTGTGTCGCCTGATGATGCTTTGGCAGTCCGACGGCATCCGCCGGTATTTCCTGATAGTCCATGATTGCCTCTCCCAGTCCCAGACAGGATCTGAACGTCTATTTTACGGCTGTTCGACCCGAAGAGCCGCGTGCATCGTTATGATTTTTAGGTACTTCTTCTAGAAACTATACTTCGCGGCGAAATCCAGGCGATCGACGTGGCCGTTCAGATCGTTGACCAGACGCCGGTCACCATGGCGGTATTCGACACCAAGGTCGACATTCTTGACCGGCGAATAGAATACGTTGCCGGCGATGCTCCACGCCTGGCGGTTGTACATGGCGATGCCCGCCGTGGTGCGGTTGAGATAGCCGGCGTAGCTCACACGCTGGAAGCTGCCGATCAGGTTCACGCGCCATTGATCGTTCAGCGCGAAGCGGCCCGCGCCGAACAGGGCCAGGTTGCGCACGCTGCCGAGCTGGCCATTGGCCTGCAGCACCGTATCCGGGCTGAAGTTCAGGCCCAGGTAGCGGCCAATCCCTTCGCCATAGGTCGCCTGGAAGCGGACGTCGCTGGTGTGCTTTTCGTTGAGGAATATCTTGCCGGTGGTGCTGATGCCCCAGCCCACGCGCGAATCGCTGATGTGGGCCAAGCCTGTCCGAGCGTTGTCCACGCGCAATTGGCGGCCCAGCGCGGCAACGTCGAGGAACCCGAACTTGCCCGCGTATTCGAGCCGCGCGGTGAAATCGGGCGCGTGGTCCTCGCCATTCTCGATCAGCGCGGCGGCACCTGCCGTGGCCGACGCCGTTTCGGGATTCTCCGCCGCGAGATGCAGCGTCAGCCCCTTGTCGAGCGGCAGGCTGTAGCGGACCATCGGCTGGCGCACGAAGATCAGGCCATCGACGCCGCCGACATAGTCGGTGCTTTCGGGATAGACGGCGGGGTTCGAGAAGTTGGTGAATTCCTGCCCGAACATCCACCGATCGAACTGCACGAACGCGCGCCGCATAGCAAGGTCATAGGCGTTGGTCGTCCGCTGCGTGCCCTGCCCCAGCGCCTGCGGCGTGCCCGGCGCAGCCTGGAAGTCGAACTCGATATAGGCCTTCAGCGCGTGGCTGCCGAGCTTGGTGTTGGCATCCACCCAGAACCGGGTCTGCTTGGCGGTGAAATCGGTGACACGCGTCGGCGAGGTCGGGCTGGCCGGGTTGAACACCGGGATCGACTGCGGCAGGTAAAGGTCGCGCCCCAGCGAATTGCTGGGATCGTCGCCGCCGCTGTAGCGCGCGCTGCTAGCCAGCAGCTTGATGTAGCCCGACAGGACGACGCTGGAATTGCCCGAGCGGAAACCCTGCTTCGGCGCGGCGTCCGCCAGCGCGGTGGCCTTGGCCGTCGCCTCGTCGCTTTTCGTGGCGGCGGCTTCCGCCGTGCGCGTGGCGGCCAGCGCCTGGGCCTGCGCCTGTTCGGCGGTCTGCCGCACCGCGATAGCCTGATTGGCAGCCTGATCGGCATGGGCTGCCTGCTCGTCGCGCGCGCTCTTGAGATCGGCACGCAGCTGCGTCATTTCGGCTTCGAGCCGTTGCAGGCGCGCCTCGAGTGCGGCTTCACGGCTGGTCGGACGTGCCTGGACCATGCCCGGCACCGCCAGCGCGGTTGCGGCGAGCAACCAAACAGATCCCCTGATCTTGATGCTCATTGGATAATCCCTCTCCCGGTGCCCATCTGACGAGACACTGCGGATCGGACTTTTCCTCGAACGAGAACTGGCAACCAGCCGGAGCTTGGTCTTATATCTACGACCATTGTCTAGGCGCGCCGCGCCGGCCCCGTGCGGTAGGGTTGCGGCAACGAATTATGTGAGGAGAGCCTGAGTATGGGTGAGGCCATCTACCCCGTTCCGTCGGAATGGTCGGCCAACGCGCTGATCGACGATGCGCGCTATCAGGAAATGTACCGCCGCTCCGTCGAGGAACCCGACGCGTTCTGGCGCGAGGAAGCGCAGCGGATCGACTGGATCAAGCCGTTCACCCGCGTCAAGGAAACCAGCTTTCACGAGGCCGATTTCGGCATCAAGTGGTTTGCTGATGGCACGCTGAACCTGTCCGCCAACTGCCTCGACCGGCACCTGGCCGAACGCGGCGACGCCATCGCCATCCTGTGGGAGCCGGACAGCCCCGAGGATGCGGAACGCCGCATCACCTATCGCCAGCTTCACGAGGACGTTTGCCGCTTCGCCAACCTGCTGCGCGCCAAGGGCGTGAAGAAGGGCGAGCGGGTGACAATCTACCTGCCGATGGTGCCCGAGGCCGCCGTGGCCATGCTGGCCTGCGCGCGCATTGGCGCCATCCATTCGATCGTGTTCGCGGGCTTTTCGCCCGACGCGCTCGCCGGCCGCATCATCGACTGCGACAGCCGCATCGTGCTCACCTCCGACGAAGGCCTGCGCGGCGGCAAGAAAGTGCCGCTCAAGGCCAATGTCGATGAAGCGCTCAAGCAGTGCCCCGACGTCGATACGGTGATCATGCTCCGGCGCACCGGCGCCGCCGTAGCCATGGTCGAAGGCCGCGACGTGGACTGGGCGACCGCTGTCGCCACGCAGGCCGCCGAATGTGCGCCGGAGGAAATGAGCGCGGAAGACCCGCTGTTCATCCTCTACACCTCCGGCTCCACCGGCAAGCCCAAGGGCGTGCTGCACACCACCGGCGGCTATTCGGTCTGGGCGTCGCTGACGCACCAGTACGTGTTCGACTACCGGCCCGGCCAGATCTACTGGTGCGCGGCGGACATCGGCTGGGTCACGGGCCATTCGTATGTGGTCTATGGCCCGCTGGCCAACGGCGCGACCACGGTGATGTTCGAAGGCGTGCCCAACTTCCCCGACGCCAGCCGGTTCTGGCAGGTGGTGGACAAGTTCGGCGTCGAGATCTTCTATGGCGCCCCCACCGCACTACGCGCGCTGATGCGCGAAGGCGACGAATGGGTGAAGAAGACCAGCCGCAAGACGCTGCGCCTGCTGGGTTCGGTGGGCGAACCTATCAATCCCGAAGCCTGGGGATGGTATCACAAGGTGGTGGGCGAAGGCCGCTGCCCGATCGTCGACACCTGGTGGCAGACCGAAACCGGCGGCGCGATGATCACCCCCCTGCCCGGCGCCACCGCGCTGAAGCCGGGTTCGGCTACGCGCCCGATGTTCGGCGTGAAGCCCGCGCTGGTCGACAACGACGGCACGTTCCTGGACGGCGCGACCGACGGCTGCCTGGTCGTGACCGATTCGTGGCCCGGCCAGATGCGCACCGTGTGGGGCGATCACGAACGCTTCTTCCAGACCTATTTCACCACGTTCAAGGGCCTCTATTTCACCGGTGATGGCGCGCGGCGCGACGAGGACGGGTACTTCTGGATCACTGGCCGCATCGACGACGTGATCAACGTGTCCGGCCACCGCATGGGCACGGCCGAGATCGAAAGCGCGCTGGTTGCCCATCCCAAGGTGGCCGAAGCCGCCGTGGTCGGCATGCCGCACGAGATCAAGGGACAGGGCATCTACGCCTACGTCACCTGCAATGCCGAGATCGAACCGGATGAGGCGCTGCGCAAGGAGCTGATCCAGTGGGTGCGGCACGAGATCGGCCCGATCGCCACGCCGGACGTGATCCAGTTCGCCCCCGGTCTGCCGAAGACCCGATCGGGCAAGATCATGCGGCGAATCCTCCGCAAGATCGCAGAAAACGACGTAAGTAACCTTGGCGATACGTCTACCCTTGCCGATCCTTCGGTCGTGGACCATCTTCTGGCCAATCGACCGAAATTGGCGGAGGCCGTATAAGTACGATCCTGATCGCCGACGATCACCCGCTGTTCCGTCAGGCCCTGACGGTCGCGGTTGCCCACGTCGCGCCCGAAGCAAAAATCCTGGAAGCAGGCACGCTGGCCGCCGCCGCGAAGGCGACGGCCGACGCGCCCGACCTGCGCCTTATCACGCTGGACCTGAAAATGCCCGGCGCGGTCGGCTATTCCGGGATCGCCTTGCTCCATGCCGAAAAGCCCGATGTGCCGATCCTGGTGGTGTCGAGCGCTGAGGGCGCCAATGCCGCGCAGGAAGCGCGCGCATTCGGCGCGGTGGGCTTCTTGCGCAAGGATGCCGATCTGACCGTGATCGAGGATGCCATCCGGAAGGCGCTGGGACGGCCCGAGGAGATTCACCCGCAGGCCGAGCCTGTCGATCAGGTTCGCCGCGAGGTGGCGGGCCTGACGCCGACTCAGCTCAAGGTGCTGCTCGCGGTGCTGGAAGGCAAACTCAATAAGCAGATCGCCCACGACCTTGGTATGAGCGAAGCCACCGTCAAGGCGCACATGACCGCGATTATGCGCAAGCTGGACGTGCGCAACCGCACGCAGGCCGCGCTCGTCGCGCGGTCACTGGGGCTCGACCTCGCGCATTGAGACCCGCGCGAGGAAGGCTTCCAGCGCGGACGGATCGATTGGCTTCACGAACAGCGGAATACCGCGCCGGCGCGCGCGTCGGCGCAGTTGCGCGCCGCTTTCGGCCGTGACCATCGCCATCGGCATGGCCGGACGATCCTTGTGGATCAGATCGGCCAGGGCAATGCCGTCCTCCCCGCCATCGAGGTGGAAATCGAGCAGCGCGACATCCGCGCGCGCCACCAGCGCCAGCGCCTCGGCCATGGTCGCGGCGCCCAGCACGGTATGACCGCTGCCGCCCAGCAGGGCTTCGGAGGCCTCGATGATGACCGGATCGTTGTCCACCACCAGCACCGTCAGTGCGCGGAGCGGCCGGCCGGCGCTAAACGGCGCGTGGGCATCTCCGTCCTCGTCGGGCATCGCGACGGCGGGCAGGATCACGCTGAACCGGCTGCCCTTGCCCGGCGTTGACGCAAGCTCCAGGCGAACGCCGAGCAGCCTGGCGATCCGTTCCACGATGGCAAGGCCAAGGCCAAGGCCTTCCGCCTCCACCGTCCCCAGCCGGGTAAATTCCGAAAACACGGCCTTCTGCTGGTCTTCGGGAATGCCCACGCCCGTATCGACCACGTCGATCCGCAGAGCGTTGCCGCGCCGCCGCACGCCGACGAGAATGCCGCCCTGCTCGGTGTAGCGCACGGCGTTGGAGAGCAGGTTCTGAAGAACGGAGCGCAGCAGGCCCGGATCGGTTTCCACTGCGCCGAACACCGGCCCCACCGTCAGCCGCAGTTCCTTTTCCTCCGCCATCGGGCGAATGCCTTCGGCGATGTCGCGCAGCAGGCGCGCCAGCGGAATCACCTCGGGACTGGGCTGGATGCCGCCAGCATCAAGCTTGCTGATATCGAGCAGCGCGCGCAGCAGGTCTTCCGCCGCCACGATCGAGCGCTCCACCCGCGCGACCATGATTTTCGCGCCGCCTTCCACGCTGCGATCGAGCGCGGAAGCGAACAGCCGCGCGGCATGGAGCGGTTGCAGCAGATCGTGGCTGGCGGCGGCGAGGAAGCGCGTCTTCTCGCGCGTCGATTCGGCCAGCAGGCGATTGGCTTCGGACAATTCCCGCGTGCGTTCGGCGACGCGGCTTTCCAGCTGTTCAAGCGTCCGCCGCAGTTCCCCCCGCACGCGGGCTTCCTCGGTGGTATCGGCAAAGGCGGTGACATAGCCGCCGCCCGGCATCGGCCCACCGGTGGACCGGATGACGCGCCCGTCCGGCCGCACGCGCTCCGACGTGAACGTCCGGCGCGCGCGCAGGTGCGCCAAACGTTTCTCCACTTCCTCGTCCGGCGTTCCCGCGAAATGGCCGCGTTCCACGTTGAAGCGGATCAGGTCGGCGATGGGGACGCCCACGCGCACCAGCCCCGGCGGGTAGTTGAACAGTTCGATGTATTGGGTGTTCCACGCCACCAGATTGAGGTCCGCATCGATGACGCTGATGCCCGAATGCAGGTTCTCGAACGTGGCCGCCAACAGCGTGCGCGAGAAGCGGAGCGACTGGCCGCCCTCGTCAAGCAGCCGCGCCACATCCTCGATGCTCATCTGCGCGCCGGCCAGCGCGGAGGCGACGAGCGTGCGCGCCGACGAGACTCCGACCACCCCGGCGATGAGGTCCTGCGCCCGTCGGGCCGTCAGCCGATCGACCGGCAGCGTCCGTCGATAAGCCGGGAACTCCTCTTCCGCCCGTTCCTCGCCGGTGAAGCGACCGACCAGATCGGCCAGTTCGCCGATGTTGCGCACCGGCCGCGCGCCCCGCAACATGATCGGCAGGCGGCTTCCCGGATCGCGCCCCGCCGTCCCGGCGACAAGCACGATCAGGTTGGCCGCCATGCTCCACAGCACGCCATGGACCAGCGGGCTGGCATGGCCGATGCCGAGCAGGCGCAAGGGATCGGCCAACGTTCCGGCCAATGCGATCATCCACGCTTCGGGGAGGACCTGCGGCATGGCCAGCGTCCACAGCCACAGCGCGAAGCCGGCGGCCAGGCTGGCGCGCCCGGCAACCGGATCGCGATCCTTGCCGAAAATCCCCAGCACGAAGTGCGGCGTGAACTGCGCCATCGCCGCGAAGGCGACCAGCCCGATCGAGGCGAGCGAGCTGCGCGGCGACAGCATCAGCGCCCATACCAGCGCCAGCGCGACAATGCCGACGATCGCCGAGCGCCGCACCACCATCATGCGCCGCCCCAGGGCGCCGGCGGCATCGTCGGTCTCGCTGCGCAGAACGGCGGGGAAGATCAGGTCGTTCGAGACCATCGTCGCCAGCGCGGTAGCGTCCACGATAACCATGGCGCTGGCAGAACTGATCCCGCCGAGCAGCGCGATCGAGGTCAGCCAGTGCAGCCCTGCGGCATCGGGCAGCGCCAGCACAAACAGGTCGGGCGCGGCGGCGGGCGGCAAGGCCACCAGCCCCGCAAGCGCGATCGGCAGGACCAGCACCGCCATGCCGATGACATAGGCCGCCACGCCCCACCGCGCGCGCGGCAGATCATCGGGCTGCTGCGCTTCGGCCAGGCCCATGAAGAACTGGCGCGGCAGCACCACGATCGCCATCGCGGAAATCATGCCGATCACCACGAATTCGAACGAGAGATGCGAAGGGCCGAAGCGCGCCGCCGTTTCGCGCAATCCGATCGCGAACCGCTCCGGCGGCGCCTGCGCGATGACATAGACGGCGATCGCGCTCACCACGATCAGCGCCACCAGCTTGATGATTGATTCCAGCGCGATCGAGAACAACATGCCCTCGCTTCGCCCGGCGACTTCATACCGCCGCGCGCCGAACAGGATCGCGAAAGCGGCAAGCACGACCGACGCGGCAACCATCACCGGTACCGCGACGTCGCTGCCCGAAACGACCGCTATGGCACTGCCGATCGAGCGCAATTGCAGCGCGACGTAGGGAATGATGCCCACCAGCGCGATCAGTGTGACCAGCCGCGCCATTCCGGGATCGTGCCCGAAGCGGGCGGCGATGAAATCCGAAATGGTGGTAGCCTTTTCCTCGTGCACCGCTTCGGCCAGCCGCCGCAGCAGGGCCGGGGCAAAAATCAGCAGCAGCGACGGCGCGAGGTAGATCGGCAGGTAGTTCCACCCTTCGCGCACCGCGCTGCCAACCGCGCCATAGAACGTCCAGCTCGAACAATAGACGCCCAGCGCCAGCGTGTAGGCGACATGGCGCAGCGCCGGACGACTACGCGCCGCGTCCGCGCGCGCTTCGACCAGGGCGGCAACGACAAACAGGATACCAATCAGTGCAAGCGCATAAAGCGCCGCCAACGTCAGGCTCATCCCTGGTGGCCTTTCGAGCTACTCCCGCGTCCTTAGCAACAGTCGGACACATGGCAAGCGATGCCACGCTCAAAAGGACGCGGGGTGGCCCGGGAAATCGGTCAGGGAATCAGGGCAGAAGCCGGGTGGGTTCGCCGGCGGCGGCATCGGCTTCCTGCTTCGCCTTTTCCGCCGCGTCGGATTTCTCGGCGAAGCGCATCACCACCAGCGTGCCTTCGAACAGGAACAGCAGCGGAATGGCGAGCATCAGCTGCGAAACGACATCGGGCGGGGTAATCACGGCCGCCAGCGCGGTGATCCCGACAATCACGTAGCGCCGCGCGGCCACCAGTTGCGCGCGCGTGACGATTCCCGCGCGGTTCAGCAGCATCAGCAGCACCGGCAGCAGGAAGCTGATGCCGAACGCCAGGATGAACTGCATGACGAGGTTCAGATAATCGCCCGTGCCCGGCAGCGCCTCCAGATGCAGCCCGCCCTTGTCGCCCTGAAAGCCGAGGAACCATTTGAAGGCGGTGGGCATGACGATGAAATAGGCGAGGCTGGCGCCGGCGGTGAACAGAATCGGCGTGGCGATCAGAAACGGCAGGAACGCCTTCTTTTCCCGCGCATAGAGCCCCGGCGCCACGAAGGCCCAGAGCTGGTTGGCGATGATCGGGAAGCTCAGCAGGAACGCCGCGAACAGCGAAACCTTCAATTCCACGAAGAACGCTTCGTAGAGCTTGGTGTAGATCAGCTTGCCCTGCCCCGGCGGAAACGCTTCCATCAGCGGACGCGCCAGCAGCGCGAAGATATCGTCCGCGAAATAGAAGCAGATCGCAAACGTGACCGCCAGCGCATAGACGCACCGCAACAGCCGCGTGCGCAGTTCCAGCAGGTGATCCAGCAACGGCGCCTGGGTTTCGTCGATATCGCGAATCATAGCAGCCGGGGCGCGTCGGTTTGAGGAGATGGAGCCGCTGGGGCGGTCTCGACCGGCGGCGTGGGCGCGTGCGCCGCCACTTCGGGGATCACGCCGGGCGCGGCGACCTGATCGGCAGCGGCCTCAGGCGTCTGCCCTTCGGCAGCCTTTCCCCCGTCCTGCGCCATGATCGTGGCATTCTGTTCGCGCCATTTGCGCTCCATTTCCTCCATTTCCGCCTCGCGGATCATGGTTTCGATCCCGGCGCGGAAATGGTTGGAGACGCGGCGGATCTTGCCGATCCAGCGGCCTGCTGTGCGCAGGGCGAGCGGCAGGTCCTTGGGGCCGATCACAACGATGGCGACAATGGCCACCAGCAGCAGCTCTGACGGCGCTACGTCGAACATGGTTCAGATCGGGTCCGGTATCCAGGCCGCGTTCAGGCGTTGCCCGAAGGCCCCTGCTGCTCGGCCGGAGCGGCAGTCGGTTGGGCAGACGGCGCCGGCGGCGCGGACTGCTGGAGCTGCGGCGGCGGTGCGGTTACCGGGCGATCGGTCTCTTCCGTCATACCTTGCTTGAAGCTTTTGATACCCTTGCCGAAATCGCCCATCATTTCGGAAATGCGACCACGCCCGAAAAGCACGAGAACGACCAGCGCGAGGATAATCAGGTGCGGTAGGGACAGGCTACCCATCGTAAAATCTCCTTCTCCGCTCCAGATAGGGCATCTCGCGCGGAATCGCCAGTCAATCCAAGCCGTAAAGAGTCAATCCGACCGCAAAGGTTCGTCTTCGTCGTCGGAAAAGGCCGGTTCGGCGTCGCCCCGGTCCTCTTCATCATGCCCCGTCAAGGCCGCGAAAACATCGTCCACCGGGTCAAGCAAGCCGGCAGCGCGCAATTCGTCGATCCCCGGCAAGTCCTTGCGTGACTCCAGACCGAAGTGCGCCAGGAAGCCGGGCGTCGTGGCATAGATCGTGGGCCGTCCCGGCACCTCGCGCCGCCCCGCAACGCGAATCCAGCCCGCTTCCAGCAGCACGTCCAGCGTGCCGCGCGATGTCTGCACGCCCCGGATCGCCTCGATCTCGGCGCGGCTGACTGGTTCGTGATAGGCGATGATCGCCAGGGCCTCGGTCGCCGCGCGCGACAGGCGGCGCACGTCCTCGCGCTCCTTCCGCAGCAGGTGGGCCAGATCGGCCGCCGTCTGGAAGTGCCAGCAGCCGCCGCGTTCGACGAGTTCGATCCCGCGCCCGGCGTAGTGCGCGACAAGCTGCGCCAGCGCGCCATCGACCCGTGCGCCGCCGAGATGGGCGGACAGTTGCTGGGGCGTCAGCGGCTCGCCCGCCGCGAAAAGCGCCGCTTCCACGGCACGAACGAGATCGTCCGGCGATCCGCCCCATGCGTCGGTCAGGCCATCCGCCCGATCTTCCGGCAGCTGTTCCATCACGGCTGCGCCGCCCGCAGCATGAGCGGCCCGAACATCTCCTCCTGCGCGATTTCCGCTCTCCCCTGCTTGGCCAGTTCCAGCGCTGCGACGAAGCTGGAGGCCAGCGCGGAACGGCGCAATTGCGGGTCGGTCCAGGCGGGATCGCGCCGCGACGGCAGGAACGCGCGCAAGTCCATCCAGTCCACGGTCACGCCCAGCATCGTCGACACCCGCGTAAGCGCGGATTCGAGCGTCATCACCGGGCGCTCGCGTACCATGTGGACCACCGGCGCGGTGCGCGCCTTCACCTGGCCGTAGGCCTGCATCAGCATGAACAGGTCACACTGCCAGCGCCGCTCCTGATCGACATGCAGCCCTTCCGGCGCGCCGCGCGGAAACACGTCGCGCCCCAATCGGTCCCGCGCCATCAGCCGTGCCCCCGCTTCCCGCATCGCGCCCAACCGTTGCAGGCGCAATTGCAGGCGCAGCGCCAGTTCCTCGGGCGATGGCTGGATTTCCGGATCGTCCGGCAGCAGCAGCAGCGACTTGAGGTAAGCGAGCCAGGCGGCCATCACCAGGTAATCCGCCGCCAGCTCCAGCTTCAGCGCCTCAGCCCGTTCGATATAACCGAGGTATTGGTCCACCAGTTCGAGGATCGAAATCCGCCGGAGATCGACCTTCTGCCGCCGGGCAAGATCCAGCAGCAGGTCGAGCGGCCCTTCCCAGCCGTCCAGCTCCAGATAGAGCGAAGCATCCTCGGTCGCCGCCGAAGCCACGCCGTTCCACACCGCATCGCCATCGAACAGCGAAGCGGGCGTGGCGGCGGCCTGTTCCATCAGGCGTCCGCCAGCGCGAGCAGAGCGTCGCGCTTGGCGACAAGCGCGGCATGGCGCTCCATCGGCGCGCCGGGGGCAAAATCGGCGGCGAAATCGGTGGTATCCCGCAGCGCGCGCGCCAGCCGTTCCCGCGCCGCCGCGCTGATCACGGGCGTGGCGCTGGCGATGCCGATCATATCGTCCATCTTCGCCCAGCAGTTGAGCACCAGATCGCACCCTGCCGCGATGGCCCGGGCGGCGCGTTCGGGCACGCTGCCCGCCAGCGCTTCCATGTCGAGATCGTCGGTCATCAGCAGGCCATCGAAACCGATGCGCTTGCGGATCACCTCGCCGATCACGAACGGCGATTGCGTGGCCGGATTCTCCGCGTCCCAGGCGGTGTAGCGCACATGCGCGGTCATCCCGATCGCGGCGCCGGCCAGCGTGCGGAACGGTTCGAGATCGATCTCCAGTTCCTCGGCCGAGGCATCGACGGTGGGCATTTCCTTGTGGCTGTCCGCCGTGGCGCGGCCATGGCCCGGCATGTGCTTGACCACGCCGGCCAGACCCGCGCGCGCCAACCCGTCCAGCGCCGCGCGCCCCAGCGCCGCCACGCGCAACGGCTCGGCCCCATAGGCGCGATCGCCGATCACGTCGTGCGCGCCGGGCTGGCGCACATCAAGCAGGGGCAGCAGATCGACGCTGATCCCCGCTTCGGCCAGATCGAGCCCAAGTGCCTCGGCATTGGCGCGTGCTGCTTCGATTGCGGTGGCCGGCGCCACGTCCCACAGCCGGCCGAACCATTCGCCGGGCGGATAGGGCGGCCACACCGGCGGCTTCATCCGCGCCACCCGGCCGCCTTCCTGATCGATGCAGATCAGCGTGCGATCGCGCCCGTGCAGCGCGCGCAATTCATCGGTCAGCGCCCGCAGTTGCGCGCGATCGGCCACATTGCGGCCGAAAAGCACGTAGCCGGCCGGATCGGCATCGCGAAAGAAGGCGCGCTCGTTATCGGTGAGAGTCAGGCCCGAAAGGCCGAAGATCGCCGGAACCATGCATCAGGATTCGGCCAAAACCCGCCATTCCGCAAGGCTTCGCAGCCGGAATGGCGGGGAAAACCGGATCAGCGCTTCACCTGGCACTTGAGGCCGCCTGCCTGCAACCGGCCGCACAGCGCGTTGGCTGCGCCCGCATCCCCCGCCAGCGCCTGCAAGCGATAGACCGTGCCGATATCCGCCTTGCCTTCGACCACGCGGTGATTGAGGCCCTTCAGCGCCTCGTGCTGGCTGGAAAGCTTGCTCCACGCGGTCTCGGCGGCGGAACTGCTGGAGAACGCGCCAATCTGCACGCCCACGCCACCCGCAGCCGGCGCGGCCGGGGCCGTGGCCGGCTTGGGCGCATTGCTGCCCGCTGCGGCCGACGCATTGGCGGCGGCGGAGGCCGATGCGGAAGCCGCCGGAGCCGCTCCCCCGGCAAGGTTGGCCGCGGGCCTTTCGCCCTCGCTGACCTTGAAGCTGGAATCTCCGGTGCCCTGGAACGTCTTGCCGCCTGGCTCCTTCGGCGCGATCTTGTAGGGCTCGCGGCTGGCTTCGATCAGGCTGCCATCGGCATTGGCGGCAGGGCCGCCCCGGTGCGTGGCCCAATAGACCCCGCCGAGAATCGCGGCTAGCAGGACCAGCCCGAGAACCGCGAACCCGATGAAGCGGCCGTTGCCCGGCTCCTCGTCATCGAATTCCACGTCGTCCGCGCCTTCGAGCCACGGCAACCGCTGTTCGTCGCCCAGCGCCAGACGCGCGCCGGCAGCGCTCTCGGCCGCTTCCTCCGTCGCGTCGAACGGCATCGACGCGGAGGGATGTTCATCCCCGTCGTGCCGTTCGTGCTGCCCGTCCTGATCCCCGTCCGCCATGTTCACGTCGCTGACCCTTCACAGTTCCTCGGCCGCTTCCACCCCAAGGATGGCGAGACCGTTGCGCACAACCTGCCCGATTTGCGCCGCGAGGAAAAGCCGAGCCGCCGTCAACGCCGCATCCTGTGCCACTATGAACCGTTTTTCGGGTCGATCGTTGCCCAGGTTCCAGTAGGAGTGGAAGCCTGCCGCCAGATCGTAAAGGAAGAACGCCACCCGGTGCGGCTCGCGCGCGACGGCGGCCGCTTCCACCAGACGCGGAAACTGCGCGGCAAGCTTCACCAACGCCAGTTCCTCAGGCCCCAGCACCGAAAGATCGGCGCCGGACGGCGCGAAACCTTCCGCCGCGCCCTTGCGCAGCGTCGAGCTGATCCGGGCGTGGCAATACTGCACGTAAAACACCGGATTGTCCTTCGACGCTTCCACCACGCGGGCGAAGTCGAAGTCCATCTGCGCGTCGGGCTTGCGCGTCAGCATGGTGAAGCGCACCACGTCCTTGCCCACTTCGCGCACCACGTCGGCCAGCGTGACGAACGTGCCCGCCCGCTTCGACATCTTCACCGGCTGGCCATCGCGCAGAAGCTGCACCATCTGCACCAGCTTCACCTCGAACGGGATCGGCTTGCCTTCGGCGCCGGTCAGCGCGGCGACGGCGGCCTTGATCCGCTTGACCGTGCCGGCATGGTCGGCGCCCCAGATGTCGACCAGCGCATCGGCCTTTTCCGCCTTCTGGAAGTGATAGGCGAGATCCGCGCCGAAGTAGGTCCAGTTGCCGTCGGACTTCTTGATCGGACGGTCCTGATCGTCGCCGAACCGGGTCGAGCGGAACAGCGGCAATTCCACCGGTTCCCAGTCTTCCGGCGTCTTGCCCTTGGGCGCTTCGAGATGCCCGTCATAAACCAGATCGTGCGCGCGCAGCCAGGCTTCCGCCGCTTCGGGCTTACCGGCCGCCTGCAGTTCCGCCTCAGACGAGAACAGGTCGTGATGGATGCCGAGCAGGGCGAGATCGTCCTTGATCATCACCAGCATGGCGGCGACGGCCTTCTGCCGGAACAGCGCGAGCCATTCGGCTTCGGGCGCGGCGGCGTAGCGATCGCCGAATTCCTCGGCCAGCGCCTTGCCCACGGGCACCAGATAGTCGCCCGGATAGAGCCCTTCCGGAATCTCGCCCACGGCCTCGCCCAGCGCCTCGCGATAGCGGACGTGCGCCGACCGGGCGAGGACATCGACCTGCCCGCCAGCATCGTTGACGTAGTATTCCTTGATGACCTTGTGGCCGGCGACTTCGAGCAGGCTGGCCAGCGCATCGCCCACCACCGCGCCCCGGCAATGGCCCATGTGCATCGGCCCGGTGGGATTGGCGGAGACGTATTCGACGTTGACGACCTTGCCGCCGCCCAGCGTCGAGCGGCCATAGCCGGCGCCCGCCACCGCGATCAGCCGCAGTTCGTCCAGCCAGGCGCCGTCGGTCAGGCGCAGGTTGATGAAGCCCGGCCCGGCGATGTCCGCCGACGTGACGCGCGGTTCCTTCTCCAGTTCCGCCACCAGCGCCGCCGCCAGCGCGCGCGGATTGGTGCCGGCGGGCTTGGCCAGCACCATCGCCGCGTTGGTCGCCAGATCGCCGTGCGCGGGATCGCGCGGCGGCTCGCAGGTCACCGCGCCGCGCGGCAGGCCAGCAGGTAGCGTGCCGGCGGCTTCCAGCGCATCGAGCGCGGCGTCGATCACCCGGGCAAAGGCGGCGTGAAGATTGGCTTGAACATCGGGCATCGGAAAAGGCTCACGAAAAACGGGCGAGCACCCCCGCAGGAACGGAGGCGATCATCATCCAGCGCCCCTTTGCGGCGGCGCGGCGGTTTTGCAAGCCCGGCAATCGCCGCCGGACCCGCAACAAGCGTCATCGCGTGGCGTTGAACGTCAGTTGCTGGTCGGTCAGCTGGAAACCGACGAGCAGTTCGAACGTGGCGCGCGCGATCGCGGCGCGCACGTCGGGCTGCGCCAGCGGATCGATCGCGGCATCGGCATCGCCCGCGCGCCGCTTGCGGCTGAGGCGGTTGCGAATCTCTTCCGGCAGCGTCGCCTGCGCGCGATCCACGTAGGACGCAGCCTTGGCATGGCCCGTGGCGCGGTCCTGCCCGTCGGCGAAATCGATGCTCACCGTGCCGACGCGCTTGGCGATGACAACGTTGCCGCCGCGCATCACGGTGGAGAAATAGGGCAGTTCGACGTGGCGTGCGCCGCGCGTGTCGGAACGGCGCGCCAGCACGTCGAACGTGGCGACGGTGTAGAGCTTGTCCCCACCCTGCCCCTGATCGCAGGTGCTGCGCAGGTTGGTGATCGAGGCGGTCACGTCGAGCGCGCCCGAATCGGTGCGCTTGGGATCGGAGAACAGCGTTACGTCGCCGGCGTATTCGGGAATCGCCACGCGCGGGCACGGATCGCGCAGCGCCGTCACGCCCACGCTGTCGTCCACCACCAGTTCGCCCTTGCTCTTGGCGCAGCCGGAGAGCGTCCCCGCCAGCAAGGCGACGCCGATCGCGGAACCGATGGCGACACCGGACTTCGGAACACGGCGGAAGATGGCGGTCATGAGCGCAGAAATCCTTAAAAGACGATGCCGCATCCGCGCGAACCGACAAGATGATCCACGGGGCAGCGCAATTCCTCTAGCCACGCCCGAACCTTTCGGCAATGCTTGGACTTTGAGAGGTTTCCGGAACGTGATGCCGCTGCTAATGGCCCCCCGATGAACGCCACCTTTCCAGACCAGGCCCAAACGGCCCCCGGCGATGCCGCCGACGCCAAGGCTCCGCTCAAGCTTCTGATCGCGGCGCCGCGCGGCTTCTGCGCCGGGGTGGACCGCGCGATCGAGATCGTTGAGCGCGCGATCACGCTCTATGGCGCGCCGGTCTATGTCCGGCACGAGATCGTTCACAACCGCTTCGTTGTGGACGGGCTGAAGTCCAAGGGCGCGATCTTCGTGGAGGAACTGGACGAAGTGCCCGATGGCGCGCCGGTCGTGTTCTCGGCACACGGCGTGCCCAAAGTGATTCCGGCGGAAGCCAATTCGCGCGGGCTGGACTGGCTGGACGCCACCTGCCCACTGGTGAGCAAAGTCCACCGGCAGGCCGAACGGCAGGTCGAGGCCGGGCGCCACATCCTGTTCATCGGCCACCACGGCCATCCCGAAGTGATCGGCACGATGGGGCAGGTTCCTGACGGCGCGATCACGCTGGTCGAAACGGTCGAGGACGTGGCGCGGCTGGAGTTCCCGGACGATCTGCCGCTGTCGTTCCTGACCCAGACGACGCTTTCGGTGGACGATACCGCGGAAATCGTGACCGCGCTGCGCACGCGCTTTCCGCGTATCGTTGGTCCGCGCGCCGAAGACATCTGCTATGCCACGTCCAACCGTCAGGCGGCGGTCAAGGCGATCGCGGACGCCTGCGACCTGATTCTGGTGATCGGCGCGCCCAACAGCTCCAATTCGCTGCGGCTGGCCGAAGTGGCCGAACGGCAGGGCACGCGCGCCTTCCTGATCCAGCGCGCGGCGGAAATCGATCCGGCCTGGCTGGACGGCGTGACCACGCTGGGCCTGACTGCCGGCGCTTCCGCGCCGGAAATCCTGGTGCGCGAAGTGGTGGACCTCCTCTCCACATGGCGCACGGTCACCGAGGAAACGGTGAAAGTGCGCGACGAGGAGAACATGGTGTTCAAGCTGCCTCGCCAGCTTGCCAACTGAGAAGACCGGGCAATGGCGGTCTATACCCACCTCGACGCCGGGGCGATGGCCGATATCGTGGCTAGCTTCGCCATTGGCGAGCTCGTCTCGGCCAAGGGGATCGCGGAAGGCGTCTCGAACAGCAACTGGCTGATCGAGACGACCGGCGCGGATGGAAAGGGCGCGCGGTTCATCCTGACGATGTACGAATTCCGCATCGAACTGGACGACCTGCCCTATTTCCTGTCGCTGCTCGATCACCTCGCGGCCAAGGGTTGCCCGGTGCCGCGCACGATCCACGCTCGCGATGGGCGGCTGTATCAGGTGCGCGACGCAAAGGCGCTGGCGCTGATCGAGTTCCTGCCGGGCGTTTCCGTGGCAGATCCCACGCCGGCGCAGGCGCGTGCCGTCGGCGCGGCGCTGGCGCAGTTGCACCTTGCCGCCGCCGACTTTCCGCAGACGCGCGCGAACGGCATGGACCGCGCCGAATGGCAGCGCCTGCTGGACGCGTGCGGGCATGACGGTCTTGCCTCGATCGATCCCGTTCTGGCCGATCTGGTGGAGGAAGCCCTGCCCCGGCTCGCCACGCAATGGCCCGCTGGCCTGCCCCGCTCGGTGATCCATGCCGACCTGTTCCCCGACAACGTGCTGATGCTGGGTGACAGGGTGACCGGCCTGATCGACTTCTACTTCGCCTGCAACGACACGACGGCCTACGATGTGGCGGTGACGCACGCCGCCTGGTGCTTCGACAGCGCGGGCATGGCGTTTCGCGCCGACATCTCCGCGGCGCTGCTCGAAGGCTACGAAAGTGTGCGTCCGCTGCTGCCGGAAGAGCGCGCCGCCTTGCCGGTGCTGACACAGGGCGCGGCGATCCGCTTCACAGCCAGCCGCGCCTATGACTGGCTGAACACCCCTGCCGACGCGCTGGTGACGCGCAAGGACCCGATGGCCTTCGCCCGCCGGCTGGCGTTCTATACTGATCCCGCCAACGCCGGGGTCTTCGCGTGAAGCACGTCCAGATTTTCACCGACGGCGCGTGCAAGGGCAATCCCGGCAAGGGCGGCTGGGGCGCTCTGCTCCGCATGGGCGAGCACGAAAAGGAAATGGCCGGCTCCGAAAAGGAGACGACCAACAACCGCATGGAACTGATGGGCGCGATCAAGGCGCTCGAAGCGCTCACGCAGCCGTGCCAGGTGACGCTGCATACCGACAGCAAGTACGTGCTGGACGGCATCACCAAATGGGTCTTCGGCTGGCAGAAGAACGGCTGGAAGACCGCCGACAAGAAGCCGGTCAAGAACGATGACCTGTGGCGCGCGCTGGTCGCCGCCGCCCGCCCGCACAGGATCGAATGGGTCTGGGTGAAAGGCCACGACGGCCACCCCGAGAACGAACGCGTGGATCGCCTGGCCAGCGACGCCGCGCAAGCCGCCTGAACGCGGCCGCGCGGCGCCCTTCGCCAGCTCAGCAGCGCTTATTCGACGGTCGTGTCCTTCACCGGCGCGGCCGGCCCGTTCTTCTGGATCGATTCGATCGCGCTCTTCGCGCTCGCCTTGCTGGAATAGCCTTCGGTCCAGAAAATGGTTTCGCTGTTGTAGCAGAAATAGGCCACGAACTCGCCGGCCTTGTTCTTCCGGATTTCAAAACGATGCGCCATCACACCCGCTCCTTCGCGCTGGATCAGTTAGTAACAGTCCCCGTACACGGGATAGCACGCGGCCCGGTGGCGCAAAGGGGCTATCGTCAATCGCCACCGGAATGGTGATTTTGCCGACGTCGGACCGTCAGGCAGCCATGACGAAGCGCGACGGGGCATAGCGCGCCCGGTCGACCCCCGCCGTCATCGCATCCGCCGGTTGCCCCAGCACGATCTGGGCGGCCAGCCGCGCCGCCGCCGGAGCGGTCTGGATGCCGAATCCGCCCTGCCCGGCGAACCAGAAGAACCCTTCGCGCAGCGGGTCAAAGCCATAGACCGGCAGGCGATCGGGCGCGAAGCTGCGCAGACCCGCCCAGCGCCGTTCCAGTGCGGCGATGCGCCAGTCGACCACCTGCTCGAAGCGATCGATCGCGACCGCCACGTCCAGTTCCTCGGGCGCGGCATCGCAGGGCGCGTCGGGAATTTCGTCGTGCGGCGAAAGCCACAACCGGCCGGCCTGCGGCTTGAAATAGAAGTCTCCGTTGATGCCCAGCGTCAGCGGCATGTCGGCCGACGCTTCGGGATCGGTGCGCAATTGCACGATCGTGCGCCGCAGCGGCAGGATGCCGACCGGGTCCGCACCGGCCAGCGCTGCGACCTCGTCCGCCCACGCACCGGCCGCATTGACCACGATCGCCGCGCGCGCCGCGCCGGCCCCCTGTCCCTCACCCCAGGCCACGCGCCAGCCCGCCGCATCGCGCTCCACGGCGGAAACACGCGCGCGGACGCGCAGCACGGTTCCCGCCCGGCGCCCGATGGCAAGGTAATGCTGGTGCAGCGCGGCCACGTCGATGTCCGAACAGTCCGGCTCCCACGTCGCGAAAGCCCACTCCGGGCGGAGGCCGGGCACGCGCGCTTCCATCGCCGCGCGGCTTTGCCATTCGATGTGGATGCCCATCGCGCCGAAGCTTTCGGCATAGGCTTCCAGCTTGTGCCGGTCCTCGGCCGTCGCGATGCTCAGCGCCCCGCGCGGAGACAGGAAGCCATGCTCGCGCAGGTACCTGCCCGACGCCATCGTCAGCGGAACTACGCCCGGCCCGCCGTAGGTTTCCTCCCAGAACGCTGCCGACCGGCCGGTGGTGTGATAGCCCGGTGCATCCTCCGCCTCGATGACCAGCACGCGGGCGTAAGGCGCAAGCTCGGCGGCAAGGCTGGCGCCGGCCATGCCCGCGCCGATCACGGCAATGTCGAAAGTCTCGGTGGTCACGGGTTGCGGCAGAGTCCTGAAGGCAGCATTCGGTGGGTCAACGTGCGATAGCCGGGGCCATTCGGTCGAGGAAATCGTCGATCGTCGCGATCACCCGATCGCGCACGGGGTCGGCCTCGCGCAGCAGTTCGTGGCGGCCTTCGCGGCCCCAGGTCACGAGTTGCGCGCGCGGCAACCGCGCTGCAGCCCGCGCGATCGCCCGGTAGCCGACCAGTGCATCGTACCGCGCGCCAAGGATCAGCACGGGAACGTCGACCGCCTCCAGAGCGCCCGGCTGCTCCATCCCGCGAATCGAGGCGACCGCCCGTTCCACCCAGCGCCAGGTTCCAGGCCCGATCGCCAGCGCGGGGCGCTGTTCCTTCCACCACAGTTCGTCCGCGTAACGGTCGGCATCGTGCGTCAGCAGGACATGACGGCCCGCTGGAGACGAGCCCGGCTTCTCGCTGGTCTTCCACGCCAGCCGCCCCGGATCGCCGATGCGGCACATGAAGCGCGCCAACGCCTGATGCAGCGCGGAAGGACCGGGCGTGGTCAGCCCCAGCATCGGCGCGCTGAGCACGACCGCGACCGGATCGATCCGCCGTTCCACCACCGCCCGCAGCACGAGATGCCCGCCCATCGAATGGCCAACGATCACGTGCGGCCCCGGAGTCTGCGCCCGCCAATCGGACCAGAACGCCGCCAGATCGTCTATCCACACGCCGAAATCGCGGACGTCGCCCGCCATGGGGTTCGCACCATACCGCCCCGAAGCGCCCTGCCAGCGCCAGTCGGCTGCGGTTACGCGCCAGCCCTCCCGGTGCCAGTGGTCCAGCGTCTCTAGGTACTTCTCATAGAAATCGCCGCGCCCCGGCATGAACAGCAGCGATCCGCGCACGGCAGCGGCGTCTTCGGGGGCCCGCTGCCAATCGATACGCCGGATGGCATGGCCGTCGCGCGCGGACCACCATGCTTCCGTCGCCGCGGCGGGAATCGCTCTCCGATCGATGTTCACCGCCATGCAGGTCCGATCCCCATCGGGCCAGAATCGGCGGAAATCCCCGCCAACTCTTGGTTACCGTTTGGTAAGTGGTTGTCGCGTAAGGCATAGCCCATGCAGGGCAATTTCATCGTTTACGGACTGGTCGGAGCCTTGGCAATCGCGCTGCTGGTTGCCGCTTTCACCGATATCCGTCGCCGCCAGATCGACAACTGGCTGAACGCCGCCATCGCGCTGGCCGCGCCCGCGTTCTGGTTCGCGATGGGCTGGCATGTCTGGCCGGACATCGCGGTGCAGATCGGCGTGGCGCTGTTAACCTTCGCCATTCTCGCCGGCCTGTTCGCGTTGCGGGTCATGGGCGGCGGCGATGTCAAGCTGCTCGCCGCGCTGGCGCTGTGGATACCCGGCAAGCTGTTCCTGCAATTGCTGGTGATCATGGCGCTGACGGGAGGAATCCTGACGATCGTGCTGGGCGGCTGGCACGTGATGCGGCGGCAGAAGGACAAGCTGAAAATCCCCTACGGCGTGGCGATCGCCGCCGGCGGGCTGTGGATCATCGGCACTACCAACTGGGCCGCTTTGCAAGCCGTTTCGGCAGGATAGGCCAATTTTAACCAATTTCCCTGAAAAGGCGCAAATCCGGACAAGAGGGCGGGATAGAAGGCCATGGATAGAAAGAAGCTGTTTCTGCTGGTGGGGGCGCTGATCGTCGCGATCGGCACGGCCTTTGCGGCAAGGAGCCTGCTCTCCGGCGGCGCACCGACGCCGCAGGCCGAGGCTGCCGCGAAAATCGAAAGCGGTCCCAAGGTACTGGTAGCCAAGCGGGCGTTGCCGCTGGGCACGATCATCACCGCGGATGCGATCGGCTACCAGCCCTGGCCCAAGGATCTCGTTCAGGACGCCTATTTCGTCGAAGGCGAAGCGGACATGGCGAAAATGCTCGGCACCGTGGTGCGCCAGCCGATCACGGCGGGCGAACCGGTCACGCGCGGCTCGCTCGTCTCGCCGGGCGATCGCGGCTTCCTCGCCGCCGCGCTCGGGCCGGGCATGCGCGCCGTGACCATCGCGGTTTCGGATCACACCGCCGTCGCCGGCTTCGTCTTCCCCGGCGATCACATCGACCTTGTCCTGACGCAATCGGTCAAGGGTGCGGAAAATCAGGCCGCGCTGCAGACGTCGGAAACCATCCTCAAGAACCTGCGCGTGCTGGCGACCGACCAGTCGACCGAGCAGGAAACCGTGGACGGCAAGACCCGCGTCCACACCTTCGGCACGGTGACGGTCGAAGTGACGCCCAAGATCGCGGAAAAGATCGCCGTCGCCCAGACGCTGGGCACGATCAGCCTGTCGCTCCGCTCGATCGCCGACAATTCGGCCGATCTGGAACAGGCGCTGGCATCGGGCCAGGTCAAGATCCCGGCCGGCGCGACCAAGGCCGACGAGGAAAAGCTGATCAAGCAGGCGATGCACCAGCCGGTCGAGAACGGTTCCAGCTTCGTCACCGGCGGCGACGTCTCGCGCTTCCAGCGCAGGACCATGCCTTCGATGGTGCCCGCTGGCTTCGGAACGCACGGCATGGCCGCCGGCGCGCCGCCGATGGCCGCCCCGGCCGGAGCGCCGATCATCATCAACCGTGGCCCGATCGTCAGGATCACCCGCGGCAAGGACACCGAAACCGTCGCGGTGGGGGGAAACTGAGATGACTCAGCACAAGCCCGCGCAGGCGAAAGGCAAAACCATGAAAGCCCGCATCACCTTCCCGCTGCTTCCGGCCGCGCTGCTCGTCACGCCGCTGGCCCTGGCAGGCGCCCTGGACGCGGCAAGCGCCCAGAGCGTGACCAGCCCGGCGCGCAGCATCGCCATCGCCATCGGCCGCGGTGAACTGATCACCCTGCCCGGTCGGATGTCGGACGTGTTCGTCGCCAACAACGACATCGCCGACGTGCAGGTGAAGGCCACGAACCAGCTCTATGTGTTCGGCAAGGCCGGCGGCGAAACCACCGTCTATGCCAGCAACGGCAAGGGCGACGTGATCTGGTCGGCCAATGTCCGCGTCGGCACCAACATCGACAGCGTGGACCAGATGCTCCACCTGGCGATGCCCGATGCCAAGATCTCCACGGCAACGATGAACAGCACCGTGCTGCTCACCGGTACGGTCGGCGCGCCGGAAGACGCGGCCGAGGCAGAGCGGCTGGTGAAGGCCTTCGTCGGCGACAAGACCCAGGTCATCAGCCGCCTGAAGCTGGCCACCCCGCTGCAGGTCAACCTGCAGGTCCGCATCGCCGAAGTCAGCCGCTCGCTGGTCAAGTCGCTGACGTCGAACATCACCTCGATCGACGGCACCGGCGGTTTCAAGTTCGGCATCGGTCAGGGATCGGCTGCTTCCACCTTCCATCCCGGCGCCCCGCTGGGTGTCGGTTCGAGCGTCAGCTACTATGGCGTCGACCCGTCGACCGGGCAGGTCGCGCTGCTGCCGGGCACCACGGTTAACCCCGCGTCCACCGGCACCACGCTGGCGGCGGCGGGCAAGCTGTTCGGGCTGGGCATGCTGGCCAAGCTGGATGCGGCCGAAACGGTCGGCCTTGCAACCACGCTGGCGCAGCCCAACCTCACCACGATGTCGGGCGAGACCGCCGATTTCCTGGCGGGCGGCGAATTCCCGATCCCGATGAGCCAGGGCCTTGGCACGACCTCGGTCGAATACAAGCGCTATGGCGTGAGCCTGTCCTACACGCCGACGGTGCTCTCCAACGGCCGCATCTCGATGCGCGTACGCCCGGAAGTGTCCGAGCTGTCCTCGCAGGGCGCCGTACAGATTTCCGGCTTCACCATCCCCGGGCTGACCGTGCGCCGCACGGAAACGACAGTGGAACTGGGTTCGGGCCAGAGCTTCATGATCGCGGGCCTGATGAACAGCAACTCGCAGAACAACATCCAGAAGCTGCCCGGCGCCGGCGACATCCCGATCCTCGGTTCGCTGTTCCGCTCGACCGGCTTCAAGCGCGGCGAGACCGAACTGGTGATCGTGGTCACGCCTTATCTGGTGAACCCGGTCGATGCGAACCAGATCAAGCTGCCGACCGACGGCTTCCAGGCCGCCAACGACCTGCAGCGCATCCTTGGCAACATGGAAAGCGACAGCGTCAGCGGCAAGCAGGGCATGCACCCGACCGAAAAGCCGAGCACGGTGCAGTCCGGTTCGCAGGTCGGCGCGCTCGACAAGCCATCGGGGCCGGCCGCGGCCGCCGACAAGGCCGCGCCCGAACCGCGCAACGCCCGTCGTTCCGGCAAGAGCGCCGAGGCGCCCGCGCCCGGCTTCAGCATCAATTGAGAGAGGGACGACCGATGCCCGTGATTTCCAACCGTCCTGCAAGCGTCCGTCTCGCCGGGGCCGCCATCGCCCTTTCGCTTGGCCTTGCCCTTTCCGGCTGCGCCGGCATGCCGACCAACCGGTCGCTCGAAAGCGTTCATCAGCCCGTGGTGGAGCGCAATCTCTATACCTTCGACGTCAACACCCTTACGGGCGGCGGCGTTCCAGTTGCGGACCAGCGCCGTCTGGCCGACTGGTTCGAGACGCTGGGCCTGCGCTATGGCGACCGCGTTTCGGTGGACGATCCCGTCCAGTCGGGCGCGACGCGCACGGCGGTAGAGGCCGTGGCCGCGCGTTTCGGGCTGCTGCTGGCCGATACCGCGCCGGTGACCGAGGGCGTGGTCCCGGTAGGCATGGCGCGCGTGGTCATCACCCGCACCACCGCCAGCGTGCCCGGCTGCCCGGACTGGTCCGCCAAGTCGGACGCGAATTTCGGCAATGGCGCATCGCCTAACTTCGGCTGCGCGACCAACGCCAACCTTGCCGCGATGGTGGCCGACAAGGAACACCTTGTCCACGGCGCGACCGGCACCGGCGATACGGTGGTGATGAGCTCGACCAAGGCGATCAGCACCTATCGCGACGCCAAGCCGACGGGCGGTGGTGGCACCACCGTCAAGCAGCAGTCGAGCCAGTCGGGAGTGAACTAAGCCATGAACGCGCCCTTCAAGAACGGCAATCGCGATACGTTCGCCGCCTTCATGTGTGACGACGCGGCGCTGGATGTCCTGCGATCGATCGTGGTCGACATGGGCTGGCAGCCTGAAAAGTGCAACAAGGGCGGCCTGCGCAACGCGATCCAGTCGCTCTCGATCACGGCCAGCCCGGCGATCCTGATGGTCGACCTTTCGGAAAGCGGCGATCCGCTGACCGACATCAACGCGCTGGCCGAAGTCTGCGAACCCGGCACGGTGGTGATCGCCGTCGGCCAGGTCAACGACGTGCGGCTCTATCGCGATCTGGTTGCCTCGGGCATCCAGGACTATCTGCTGAAGCCGCTGTCGCCCAACCAGGTCCGCGATGCGCTGGTCCAGGCCCAGGCGATCTTCGCCGCGCCCAAGACCAGCGATGCCGGCGCGATCAAGCGCCACATCTCGACGGCTGTTGTCGGCACGCGTGGCGGCGTCGGCGCATCGACGATTGCAACCTCGCTGGCATGGCTGTTCAGCTCCGACCAGAAGATGCCGACCGCGCTGCTCGATCTCGACGTTCACTTCGGCACCGCCGCGCTGACGCTCGATCTCGAACCGGGCCGTGGCCTGACCGACGCGATCGACAATCCCAGCCGTATCGACGGGCTGTTCATCGAGCGCGCCATGATCCGCGCGAACGACAATCTCGCGATCCTGTCCGCGGAAGCGCCGATCAATGCGCCGCTGATGACCGATGGGGCGGCCTTCGTGCAGTTGCAGGAAGAATTCCGCCACGCGTTCGAAATGACCGTGATCGACATGCCGCGCAACATGCTGATCAACTTCCCGCACCTGCTGGGGGAAGTGAACGTGGCGGTCGTGGCGACGGAACTGACGCTGGCCGGCGCGCGCGACGCGATCCGCCTGCTGTCGTGGCTGAAGGGCAACGCGCCCCACGCGCAGGCGCTGGTGGTGGTCAACAAGGTCCACGCCGGCATCGGCGAAATCAGCAAGACGGACTTCGAAGCCTCGATCGAACGCAAGATCGACTTCATGATCCCCTATGACGCCAAGGCCGCCGCCAACGCGGCCAAGCTGGGCCAGACGTTCGTGGGCGCCAACCGCAACATCAAGGCCACGACGGTCATCGCCGAAATCGGCAAGGCGATCGTCAACGCCGGCGACGATGCGGACATGAAGCCCGTGGCCGCAGCCGCGGCGGGCAAGGCTTCGCTGCTGAGCAAGTTCGACCTGAAGAAGATGCTCGCGGCCAAGAAGGGCAAGGCGGCCGCCCCGGCCTCCTGATCCCGCCCCTGCTCTGGCGCACGACAATGAAGCCACTTTTCCGTCCCCGACAGGCTGGAAGGTGGCGGTTTGAGGTAAGAGACCGATGCCGATGAACGCCCTGCCCCTGATCGTCGTCGTCTTCGGCGTGCTGGCGCTGTTCGGCATCGGCTATGCCCTCTTCCTGGGGCCTTCGCCCGCCAAGGAAAGCCAGCGCCGGCTTCAGGCCGTGCGTTTCCGCCATTCGGAAAGCGCTTCCGACAAGATGGAAGCGCAATACCGCAAGGCCGTGGCCGCGCGGAAGCCAACCACCTATCGCATCGCCGGATCGGCATCGCGGTCCGAAGCCCTTGCGCTGCGCCTGCACCGCACCGGCAAGGGATGGACGCTGACGCAGTACGTCTATGCCTCGATCGGGCTGGGCATCGCCGTCATGGCGCTGGCCACGCTCAAGACCGGCGCACCGCTGCTGGGCCTTGGCGCCGGTATCCTCGTTGGCGCTGGCCTGCCCCACATGATCGTCAACCGCGCGATCAACAAGCGGACCAACGCCTTCGTCACCCGCTTTCCCGACGCGCTGGAACTGCTGGTGCGCGGCCTGCGCTCCGGCCTGCCGATCAGCGAAACGCTGACCGTCGTGGCAAACGAACTTCCCGGCCCGGTGGGCGAGGAATTCAAGCTGGTAACCGACCGCATCAAGGTGGGCCGGACGATGGACGAAGCGATGCAGGAAACCGGCGATCGGCTGGACCTTCCGGAATTCAACTTCTTCTGCATCACGCTGGCCATCCAGCGCGAAACCGGCGGCAACCTTGCCGAAACGCTGGCGAACCTGGCCGACGTGCTGCGCAAGCGCGCCCAGATGAAGCTCAAGATCAAGGCAATGAGCTCCGAATCCAAGGCTTCCGCCTACATCATCGGTTCGCTGCCGTTCATCGTGTTCGCGCTGATCTACTGGATCAACCCCGCCTACATGCTGAAATTTTTCACCGACGAACGCCTGATCGTCATCGGCCTGGGCGGCATGGTCTGGCTCAGCCTGGGCGGCTTCATCATGGCCAAGATGGTCAACTTCGAGATCTGAGCGAGGGAAACGCACACCATGGATGCCCCGCACGGCCCCACCCTCCTCGGCTTCGACGTTCTTGCCGTCGGCTCGATCCTTGCCGGCGTCGCCGCGGCGGCGGTGATGCTCGCCATCTACGCCGCGATCACGGTCAAGGACCCGATGGCCAAGCGCGTCAAGGCGCTGAACGAACGCCGCGAACAGCTCAAGGCCGGCATCGTGACGCCCAACACGCGCAAGCGTGCGAGCATCGTCCACCGCAACGAGACGACCGATATCATCCGCACGTTCCTCGAAAAGATGAGCGTGCTGCAGGACAGCCAGCTTGCGACCATCCAGCAGAAGCTGGCGCAGGGCGGCATCCGCAAGAAGGAATGGGCCGTCGCGGTCATCCTTGGCCGCATGATCGGACCGATCGTGCTGGGCCTGATCGCCGCGCTGGTGATCTACGGCATCAACTACTTCCCCGAATGGGGCAGCTTCAAGCGCTTCATGGCGTTCGCGGTCATCGTGATCCTGGGCTACAAGGGGCCTGACCTGTTCGTGCAAAACCTCATCGGCAAGCGTACCTCCGCAATCCGCAAGGGATTGCCCGATGCGCTGGACCTGCTGGTCATCTGCGCCGAAGCCGGCCTCACGGTCGACGCCGCATTCAATCGCGTGGCGCGCGAACTGGGCCGCGCCTATCCCGAACTGGGCGATGAATTCGCGCTGACCGCGATCGAACTGTCGTTCCTGACCGAGCGGCGGCAGGCCTTCGAGAACCTTGCCTATCGCGTGAACCTGGAATCGGTGAAGGGCGTGACCACCACGATGATCCAGACCGAGCGCTACGGCACGCCGCTGGCATCGGCGCTGCGCGTGCTGTCCGCCGAATTCCGCCACGAACGCATGATGCGCGCCGAGGAAAAGGCCGCGCGCCTGCCCGCGATCATGACCGTGCCGCTGATCCTGTTCATCCTGCCGACGCTGTTCATCGTGATCCTTGGCCCGGCAGCCTGCTCGATCAGCGACAACTTCATCAACCGCAAGTAGGCGTTCCAAAGCCACGTCGTCCCCGCGCAAGCTGGGACGCCGTGGCCCTAGAACCGCGCGGCTTTCTGCTCGATCGCGCCGAACACCGCGCGGCCCTTGGCATCGCGCGCCTCGATCCGCAGCGTTTCCCCTACCGCGATCGGCACCACGCCCAGCGGCGCGGTCGCGACCAGCGTTCCCGCGCCCAGCCCTCGCACCGTCGCCAGATGCGCGATCTGCGCCCCGAAATCGGACACCGTGTCTCCCGAAAGCCGCTCGACCGGTTCGGCGCCACGCTCGACCGTCAGCGGCAGGCCCAGCCGGCCGCCCTGCCATGCCTCGCCAAGGCCGTCGGGCGTGACGAATACCGGCGAGAAATGGCGCGCCGCCAGTGCCGGCACGCCTTCTGCCCCGCGCAGCACGAGATCATCGACCAGCCCCACCAGCCTGATCCGCGCCAGCGCATCGGCGGCGGAAACGCCTTGGGGCACGTCACCCGTAACCGCGACCAAGCCAATCTGGACATCGCCCGGCACGTCATTGCCAGGCAGCGTCAGCGGATCGCGGCCTCCGCGCAGATCGTCGCTGGGCGCCCGCTCTGCGCCAGTGAACGCGGCAAAGGTGCGCGGCAGCGGCGCGGCCGCCTCGCGCTCGTGAAAACGCTTGCGCGGGATCGCGCCATGTTCGAGTTCGATCGCCAGCGATTCCAGCACCGGAGCGTTGCGATCCCAGGAATCGAGCAGATCGCGCAAGGTGGGTACGATGTGGTCCGCATCCGCATACCAGGCCAAATCGCTGGAGACGATGATCAGTCTGCCATCCCGGCCCTGTGGTAGCGACGTCAGCTTCATCTTCGCTCTCCCTCGATTACCCGCGCCGCCTTCAGCAGCTTGTCGAGCATCACGCGCAGACGTTGCGTCTCGCGCTCGGTGAGCGCGGAGAATATCCGCTCGTAGATTTCCTGCGCCTGCGGCCACAGACGATCGTACATGGCGCGGCCGGCTTCGGTAAGCATAAGATGATGCGACCGTCCGTCGGCAACGTTGGGACTGCGGCTGACCAGCCCGCGATCTTCCAGCACCTTGCAGGCGCGGTTGACAGCCACCTTGTCCATCAGCGTCACGCGCACCAGTTCGCGCTGGGTCAGCGATCCCGCATCCCCCAGCACCGCCAGCACGCGCCATTCCGGGATCTTGAGGCCGAATTCGTTCTTGTATTCGCCGGAAATGAGATCGGTTACCGCATTGGCGGTAACAGCCATGCGATAGGGTATGAACTCATCGAGACGGGTCTGCTTTCCGGCCATAAGATCGCTTCACATGAAACCAACCTGACTCGCAAGCGAAACAATGTTGCCTGCGAAAAGGACGATGCCATTAATTCAAGCGAAGCTGACCGGTCGCACGACATTTTCTTTAGGCGGGCATCGGGCCAACTACCTTGGCCCTTCCCGTGGCGGCGCGTGTCAATGCGCCAGAATACCGGCCATGATGATGTCGATGGTGTGTTCGCGATAGCGGTCGCGCAGTTCTTCGGTCAGCGTATCCTGATCGAAGCAGTGCCGCAGCACCAGCCGCGCGGAAAAGAAGCGATCAGCGGCTCCGGTCAGCGTGAAGTAGAAGAGCTGCGCATCGATCGGCCGGAACACGCCAGCCTTCACGCCTTCATCGATCAGCCGTTCGTAGGCAAGGTAGAGCGGCGTCAGGTATCGTTCGGCGATCCGCTTCGCTTCCGCATCGTCGCTGTCCCGAACCAGCCGCATCAGCAGGCGGTTGAGATAGGGGTAGGCGTAGAAGGTTTCGATGACCTTGGAGATGTGGCGCCGCAGCTTGGCTTCGGGCGCCATGTCGTCCTTGGTCACCAGCGCATCGACACTGCGGACGATGGCTTCCATGTCCCGGTCCAGCAAGGCTTTGAGCAGACCGGCCTTGTTACCGAAATAGTATTTCACCAGCGCCGAGTTCAGCCCCGAGCGCAACGAAAGCTCGGACAAGGAAATGTCCACCAGATCGCCTTCGCGCATGATCGCGGAAGCCGTCTGGAGCAGCAGCTCGCGCGCGCCGGGCGTATCCATCGTGTCCTGTTTCCTGTTCGTCTCGGTCATTCCCAGTCCGGCTCGTCCCACCATGGATAAAAGGCGGGCATATCCGATGAAACGCGTCCGGGGTAGCGGGGAGCGCGTTTTTCAAGAAAACTAGCCACACCTTCCTGTGCATCGCTGCCGCGCGACAGGGTATAGATGGCCCGGCTGTCGACGCGGTGCGCCGCCATCGGGTGGTCCGCCGCCGCATTGCGCCACAACATCGCGCGGGTCATGGCCACGGACACGGCGCTGGTATTATCGGCAATCTCGCGCGCGAGGCCCCTGGCCGCATCGAGCAGTTCGCCAGGCTCGTGCAGCGATCGGACGAGGCCGCCGCGCAAAGCTTCCTCGGCATCGAACACGCGGCCGGTCATGGTCCATTCCAGCGCCTGGGGCAGCCCCACGATGCGCGGCAGGAACCAGCTCGACGCCGCTTCGGGCACGATGCCGCGCCGCGCGAAGACGAGGCCGAAACGCGCCGTCTTCGACGCGAGCCGGATGTCCATCGGCAACTGCATGGTAACGCCCACGCCCACCGCCGCGCCATTCACGGCGGCGATGATCGGCTTCTTCGACCGGTAGAGCCGCAAGGTCAAAAGGCCACCACTGTCGCGCACCCGTGGGTCCGACAGGTCCGTGACCTGTTCATCGCTGGAGAACGGCCCGCCCTTGCCATCGGGGGTGAGGTCCGCTCCCGCGCAGAAGGCGCGATCACCCGCCCCGGTGACGATCACGACCCGCACCGCGTCATCGGCATCAGTGCGGTCGAACGCGTCGATGACTTCCTGCATCATCGTGCCCGTGAAGGCATTCATCTTCTCGGGGCGGTTGAGCGTCAACGTGGCAACGCCCTCCTCGATATCGAGGAGAATCTGCGAATAACCGGTCATGGCCCTCTCCCGGGGACGGCAGGGCGCGCCCGTTGACGCGCCCCGCGTCTGTTATGGTATCAGCGCGGCGCCATGCGGATGGCACCGTCGAGGCGCACGTCCTCGCCGTTGAAATAGCCCGTTTCGATCATGCAGAGCGCGAGGTTGGCATATTCCTCGGGCATGCCGAGCCGCTTGGGGAACGGGACGGAGGCGGCCAGCGCATCCTTCACGTTCTGCGGCGCGGCCGCCAGCAGCGGGGTGTTGAAGATGCCGGGCAGGATCGTGTTCACGCGGATGCCTTCGCCCATCAGGTCGCGCGCGATCGGCAGGGTCATGCCGACGACGCCTCCCTTCGAGGCGGAATAGGCCGCCTGGCCCATCTGGCCGTCTTCCGCGGCGACCGACGCGGTGTTGACGATCGCGCCGCGCTCACCGAACTCGTCACACGGATCAAGCGTCAGCATGCCGGCCGCCGACTTGGCGATGCAGCGGAACGTGCCGACCAGGTTGATCTGGATGATCCAGTTGAAGGCGTCCATCGGGAAGTGCTTGACCTCGCCGGTTTCCTTCGAGCGGCTGGCGGTCTTGATCGCGTTGCCGGTGCCAGCGCAGTTGACGAGGATGCGTTCCTGGCCATGGGCCGCGCGCGCCTTCGCGAAACCGGCATCGACGCTTTCGTCCGACGTCACGTTCACTTCACAGAACACGCCGCCGATTTCGGCCGCGACGGCTTCGCCCTTTTCCTTCTGCAGGTCGAAGATGGCGACCTTTACGCCCTTGGCGGCGAGCGCGCGGGCGGTGGCGGCGCCGAGGCCGGACGCGCCGCCGGTGACGACCGCGGCAACAGTGTTATCAAGCTTCATGGTTCTCAATCCTCTCCCGGAAAACGATTACAGCGCCTCGACGATGGTGACGTTGGCAACGCCGCCCCCTTCGCACATCGTCTGCAGGCCATACTTCTTGCCCCGCGCGCGCAGCGCGTGGATCAGCGTCGACATCAGCTTGGTGCCCGATGCGCCGAGCGGATGGCCCAGCGCGATGGCGCCACCGTTGACGTTGAGCTTCTCAGGGTCCGCGCCGGTATGCTTGAGCCAGGCGAGCGGCACCGAAGCGAAAGCCTCGTTCACTTCATAAAGGTCGATGTCGCCGATTTTCATGCCGGCGCGCTGGAGCGCGCGGTCGGTGGCGAACAGCGGTTCTTCCAGCATGATAACGGGATCGCCAGCGGTCACGGTCAGGCTGTGAATGCGGGCGATGGGCGTCAGATTGTAACGCTTGAGCGCCTCTTCCGAAACGACCAGCGCCGCGCTCGAACCGTCGCAGATCTGGCTGGAGGTTGCGGCGGTCAGCGAGCCGTCCGGGGAAAGCAGCTTCACGCCGGCGATGCTTTCCAGCGTCGCGTCGAAACGGATGCCTTCGTCCACGGTGTGCTGCTGTTCGCCTTCGGGCGTTTCGATCGTGATCGGCACGATTTCGTTGGCGAAGGCATTGGCCTGCGTCGCCGCGATGGCCTTCTGGTGGCTGGCGAGCCCGAACCGGTCGAGATCGTCCTTGGTGAAGCCGTGCTTCTGCACGATCATTTCCGCGCCCATGAACTGCGAGAACATGACGTTCGGATACTTGGCCTCAAGGCCCGGCGACTTGTAGTGCCCCAGCCCTTCCTTCATGTGGAAGGTGGCATTCGAGCCCATCGGCACGCGGCTCATGCTTTCGACGCCAGCCGCGATCACCACATCCTGCACGCCCGACATCACCGCCTGCGCCGCGAACTGGATCGCCTGTTGCGAGGAACCGCACTGGCGGTCGATCGTCACCGCCGGGGTGGATTGCGGCAGCAGCTTCGAGGCGAGCACGGCGTTGCGCCCCACCTGCATCGCCTGCTGCCCGGCCTGGGTGACGCAGCCCATGATAACGTCGTCCACCGCCGCCGGATCGATACCGGTGCGCGAAACGATCGCATCGAGGCTCGCCGCCGCCAGATCGACCGGGTGAACCCCGGCGAGCCGGCCACCGCGCCGCCCCCCGGCCGTGCGAACCGCATCCACGATATAGGCCGTTGCCATGATCTTCCGACTCCTCTCGGGCAAATGATTTAATCGAACGGTTAAACCGCACACGATCCATGGTCAAGCGGTCACGCCGCAACGCCCTCTATCCGCGACAGGAAGGCGGGCCTTTACCCGCACGCCGTCTCGCCCCAAAGGATGGGGGTGACCGATCCCCTCCCTCTTGACGAAAGCGGGTTCATCGCCGCGCTGCGCGCGCTGGCGCGCGATCCCGCGGCGCGCGGGCTGGCCGATGATGCCGCCGTGCTGGCGTTCGGCGGGGAAGCTCTGGTGCTCACGCACGACATGATGGTCGAAGGCGTGCACTGGCTGCCCACGCAGGACATGGCGGACGTGGCCTGGAAACTGGTCGCCACCAACCTGTCCGACCTTGCTGCCAAGGGAGCGGTGCCGGCGGGCGTTTTGCTGGGCTATATGCTTGGCCGCGATGACGCGCGGTTTCTTGCCGGCTTGCGCGAGGCGCTGGACGCGTTCGACGTACCCCTGCTGGGAGGCGACACCGTGGGCGCCACCGCGCCGGGCACGCATGCAGCCGAACGGCGCGCAATCGGGCTGACCGCGATCGGCGGGGCGACGCACCGCCCGGTTCCGTCCCGAAGCGGCGCGAAGCCGGGCGATGGGCTGTGGCTGACCGGCCCGGTCGGCGCGGCCATGCTTGGTTTCGAGGCGCTGCAGGCAGGCGGCACCCCGGCCGACACCGCAGCCTTCCGCCGTCCCGTGCCGCGCCTGGCCGAAGGCAAAGCGCTCGCACCGCTCGTCAGCGCCATGATGGACGTGTCGGACGGCCTGCTGATCGACAGCGCCCGCCTGGCCGAAGCCAGCGGCGTGACCATCGCGATCGATTCCGGCGCAGTGCCGCTCCCCGCGGCCCTGCCCGCCGCGCGCGCCGCCGATGCCATGCGCTGGGGCGACGACTACGAACTGCTGTTCACCCTGCCGGGTGGCATGACGCCCCCGTGCCCCGCGTGGCGCATCGGATCGGTCGCGCCGCAAGGTCCGCATCCGCTGCTGGTGGACGGCATCCCGCCCGCAGGAAGGCTGGGCTATATCCACGGCACCCAGGACAATTGATCCAGGTCATCGTTTCGCTTGCGAGGCGCGAATAAACCTATAGCCTCCCCGACCAACCCGCAACGACGGGCAACCGGACAGAAAGGCGCCGGATCAATAAAGGGGGATGCTCTCGTGAACCTAGTAACAATTGCAATAGTGTTGGGGTTACTAGCCATCGTCTACGGCTTCGTGACCAGCCGCCAGGTGCTTGGCGCACCGGCGGGCAATGCCAGAATGCAGGAAATCGCCGCCGCCATCCAGGAAGGCGCGCAAGCCTATCTGAAGCGCCAATACACCACCATCGCCATTGTCGGCGTGGTCGTCGCGGTCATCGTGGCGATTTCGCTGGGCGCGGTATCGGCCGTCGGCTTCGTGCTTGGCGCGGTGCTCTCGGGTGCGGCAGGGTTCATCGGCATGAACGTGTCGGTCCGCTCAAACGTCCGTACCGCCGCCGCCGCGCAGTCCGGCCTGCAGCAGGGCCTTACCCTCGCCTTCCGCGCCGGCGCCATCACCGGCATGCTGGTGGCGGGTCTGGCTCTCCTCGCGATCGCTGTGTTCTTCTACTATCTCACCAGCGTCGCCGGTGAAGCGGCCAACAGCCGCACCGTCGTCACCGCGCTCACCGCGCTCGCGCTCGGCGCCAGCCTCGTGTCGATCTTCGCGCGTCTGGGCGGCGGCATCTTCACCAAGGCCGCTGACGTCGGCGCCGACCTCGTCGGCAAGGTCGAGGCCGGCATTCCCGAGGACGATCCGCGCAACCCGGCGGTGATCGCCGACAACGTGGGCGACAACGTGGGCGACTGCGCCGGCATGGCCGCCGACCTGTTCGAAACCTACGTCGTCACCATCGGCGCCACCATGATCATGACCGCGCTGCTCGTGAAGAACGCGGCCAACCTCGATGCGCTGATGGCGATCCCGTTGCTGATCGGCGGCGTCTGCATCGTCACCTCGATCGTCGGCACCTATTTCGTGAAGCTCGGCTCCTCGAACAACATCATGGGCGCCATGTACAAGGGCTTCTTCGTTACCGCCTTGCTCTCGGTTCCGGCGATCTGGTTCGCTCTGAGCCACGCACTGGGCGGCGACATGGAAGCGAGCACGACCTATCAGGCGTTCGGCCATGACTATGCGTTCACCGGCCGCACGCTGTTCTACGCGGGCTTCGTCGGTCTGGCGCTGACCGGCCTTATCATCTGGATCACCGAATACTACACCGGCACCAGCTACCGCCCGGTGAAGTCGATCGCCAAGGCCTCGGTCACCGGGCACGGCACCAACGTGATCCAGGGCCTGGCCATTTCGATGGAAGCCACCGCGCTTCCCGCGCTGGCGATCGTTGCCTCGATGGTCATCACTTACAAGCTCGCCGGCCCGCTCGGCATCGCCTATGGCGCCACCGCCATGCTCGCGCTCGCCGGCATGGTCGTCGCGCTCGATGCCTATGGTCCGGTCACGGACAACGCCGGCGGCATCGCCGAAATGGCCGGGCTCGACGATTCGGTCCGCGAAAAGACCGACGCGCTCGATGCCGTGGGCAACACCACCAAGGCGGTCACCAAGGGCTACGCAATCGGCTCCGCCGGTCTCGCCGCGCTGGTGCTGTTCGCCGCATACACCACCGACCTGCGCGAATTCTTCCCGAGCCTGAGCGTCGATTTCAGCCTCGAGAATCCTTACGTGATTGTCGGCCTGCTGCTCGGCGCGCTGCTGCCCTACCTGTTCGGCGCGATGGGCATGACTGCGGTCGGCCGGGCCGCCGGCGATGTCGTCGTCGACGTGCGGGATCAGTTCCGCGACAATCCGGGCATCATGGAAGGCACTTCGAAGCCCGACTATGCCCGCACCGTGGACCTGGTGACCAAGGCCGCGATCAAGGAAATGATCGTGCCCTCTCTGCTCCCGGTCCTCGCGCCGATCGTCGTGTACTTCGTGATCTCGTGGGTCGCGGGGCAGGACAACGGCTTTGCGGCGCTGGGCGCCTTGCTTCTCGGCGTGATCGTCGGCGGCCTCTTCGTCGCCCTGTCGATGACATCGGGTGGCGGCGCGTGGGACAACGCCAAGAAGTACATCGAGGACGGTCACCACGGCGGCAAGGGATCGGAAGCACACAAGGCCGCCGTCACCGGTGACACCGTCGGCGATCCCTACAAGGATACCGCCGGTCCGGCGGTCAATCCGATGATCAAGATCACCAACATCGTCGCGCTGCTGTTGCTTGCCGCGCTGGCTGGCCATAGCATGGTCTGATCATAACGTCCGGCCCGAGTCGGGGAGAAAGCGACCCCGCCCGTTCATTCGGGCGGGGTCATTTCATTTCGGTGCGATCATTAACATAACTTTCGGTCCTTGCTGGTAGCCCGGACACGCGGCGTTGATCCCGCAGGCAGTCCAGGGCCGGAAGTCAGTTTCGTGAGCGCGCAACCTTTCATCGAACGCCGATCCCGGCAGCGCCTTGCGCCAGCACCGGCTAACGCCGTCATCACGGGCGATTCCGCGCTGATCGTCGCGCCGTGGAACAGCTGGGTCGATGCCGAGGCGGTGCGGCGCTGGGATGCCCTGGCGCGCGATGCCTCCACGCCCAACCCGTTCTTCGAAAGCTGGTATCTGCTGCCGGCGCTGCGCCGTTTCGACCCCGCAGGCACGGTTCGGATCGCCCGGCTGGAGCGCGGCGGTGAACTGATCGGGCTGATGCCGCTGGCGCCTTCCTGGCGCTATGGCCGGTGGCCGCTGCCGCATCTGGCCAACTGGCTGCATCCCAACTGCTTCCTGGGTGCGCCCCTGGTCGCGCGCGGGGACGAGCCGTCATTCTGGCGCGCCTTGCTGGCCTGGGCCGATGCCAATGCCGGCCCGGCCCTGTTCCTTCACCTTGCGCTGCAACCGCTGGACAACGGCCTGATCGGCAGCCTCTACGCGATCGGCGCGGAACAGGGCAGGCGCATCGCACTGGTGCATCGGGAAGAACGCGCGCTGCTGTGTTCCCGGCTTGCGCCCGACGATTACCTGCAGCGCGCGGTGCCGGGCAAGAAGCGCAAGGAATACCGCCGGCAACAGGCCCGCCTGTCCGAACTGGGAGCGCTGGAGTTCCACCGCGAAGATGGAATCGAGCGGGTCGCTTCGTGGGTCGAGCAATTCCTGACGCTAGAAGCCGAAGGCTGGAAAGGCCGTTCGGGCAGCGCGCTGGCCTGCGCGCCGCAAACCCAACTGCTGTTCCGCGAGGCGATGAACGATGCCGCCCATCGTGGACTGCTTGAACGCCTGAGCCTTACCCTTGACGGACAGCCGATCGCCATGCTGGCGAACTTCCTGACGGCGCCCGGCGCCTTTTCCTTCAAGACCGCTTTCGACGAACGCTATGCCCGTTTCTCGCCCGGCGTTCTCCTCCAGCTGGAAAACCTGGCCATGCTGGAACGCGAAGATATTGCATGGTGCGACAGTTGCGCCGCAGCCGATCACCCGATGATCGATTCGCTGTGGATGGAACGCCGCTCGATCGGCCGTCTCTCCATCGCGATCGGCGGATCGACCCGCCGCGCCGCGTTCGAACGGCTGGTAGCCATGGAACTCAACCGCAATCCCGCAGGGATCATCCCATGAAACCAGACCACGGATCGTTTGGCGAAAGCCACCGCTTGCCCGTCTTCGCCGACGAGGCCCGCGCCACCTTCGCGTCCTGCTATCCCGAACAGCCGCACAAGCTGACGCACCGGCTGGGCGATCACCCGCTGATGGCGCTGGACGCGCTGGCGGCCATGGCCGAAGCACTGCCGGCGCCATCGGTCGAATACAACCGCTCCGACTTGCCCGTGGGGCTGAACGGCGCGAAGGCCGAAGGCAACGGCCTGGGCATCGGCGATACGATCCGCAACATCGCGTCGACCGGCAGCTGGGCGGCGCTCAAGAACATCGAACAGGTGCCCGCCTATGGCGAACTGCTGGCAAGCCTGCTGGAAGAACTGCGCCCGACGATCGAGGCCCGCACCGGCGCGATGCTGAAGCCGCAAGGCTTCGTCTTCGTCACCAGCCCCGATGGCGTCACGCCCTATCACTTCGATCCGGAACACAACATCCTGCTGCACTTGATGGGCAGCAAGGTGATGACGATGTTCCCGGCGGGCGATGCCTTCTACGCCCCAGACGAAACGCACGAGACCTATCACACGGGCGGCGGGCGCGAACTTTACTGGCGCGACGAGCTGGCGGCAGGCGGCCGCGAATGGGCGCTCTCCCCCGGCGAGGCGCTGTTCGTGCCGGTGATGGCCCCGCATTTCGTCCGCAACGGCCCCGCACCTTCGGTATCGCTGTCGATCACCTGGCGTTCCGAATGGAGCTTCGCCGAAGCCGATGCGCGGGCCTTCAACGGACTGCTGCGCAGGAACGGCCTGAGCCCGCGCGCGCCCGGCCGGTGGCCCGCGAGCAACAAGGCCAAGGCCTTCGGCTGGCGCCTCTATGCCAAGGTCAAGGGTTTGCGTTGACGTAAACGGCAGGTTCGCGCATGGGAGCGCGATGACCGACGCATCCCCTGCCCCCCAGCTTTCCGGCGAGGAACTTGTCAGCGGCCTGTTGCGCCTGCTCGACGTCGATGATCTGGGCGGCGACCGCTTCCTGGGCAGCCGCAAACCCGGCGGCGTCGGCCGCGTCTTCGGCGGACAGGTCATCGGACAGGCACTCGCGGCGGCCGAACGCACGGTGCCGGAGGATCGCCCGGTCCATTCGCTTCACGCCTATTTCCTGCGCGGCGGCAACGAGGACTACGAGATCGATTTCCGCGTCGAGCGCGATCTCGATGGCGGCAGCTTCTCCAACCGCCGCATCGTCGCCAGCCAGCTTGGCAAGCCGATCCTGACCATGCTGGCCTCGTTCCACCGGCGGGAGCCGGGCGTACGCCATGCGAGTGCGATGCCCGCCGTCCCCGCGCCCGAGGAACTGGTCAACGAGCGTGAACTGCGCCGCCGCCATCTCGACAAGTTGCCCAAATCGCAGCAGGAATTCGTGCTGCGCCAACGCCCGATCGACCTGCGGCCGGTGGAACCGGAACGCTGGACCTCGGCGAAGCGGATGGAACCGGTCGCGAATACCTGGTTCCGCAGCATGGCCGCCCTGCCGGACGATCCAAAGATCCACCGCGCGGTGCTGGCCTACGCCAGCGACATGACGCTGCTGGGCACCTGCACGCTTCCCCACGAACTGCGCTGGGACAAAGGCAACGTGATGAGCGCCAGCCTCGATCACGCGATCTGGTTCCACGACGATTTCCGCGCCGACGAATGGCTGCTCTATGCTTGCGACAGCCCGTGGGCGGACCATGCGCGCGGCTTCAATCGCGGCAGCATTTACACGCGCGACGGCCGGCTGGTCGCCAGCGTGGCGCAGGAAGGCATGATCCGGCCGATCGCGCCCAAGGCCTGATCCGCGTCCGCCAGTCGCCATTCCACCAGCCGCCAAAGCGCGTCGACCAACGCGCTTGACCCGGCGGAGCCTTGTGCGAGCATGGCGGGATGAAGCTGCCTTATCCCATCCTCGCCATGCTGGCCTTTGCTCCGCTGCCCACCGGCGGCTTCGTCGCCATGGCAGAGGCACCGGCGCTATCGGGCTTTCCTGTCGATGTGGCGATACCGAAAGCACCCGCGCCGGTGGTGACCGATGACCGCGCGCGGCTGCTTTACGAACTGCGCGTCACCAACTTTCACACGGCGCCGATCGATCTGGCGGCACTGGACCTGCTCGACGATGCGGGAACGGTACTGGCCCACTATGCTCCGGCCGATCTGGCCGCGATGATCGGCACTATCGGCCCGGAGCCCACCCCCGGCACCGAACGTACGCTGCCCGGCGGACGGACCGGCGTGGTGTTCATCGATCTTGCGCTTCCCGCCGGCGCAAAAGTGCCGGCGGGCCTGGGCCATCGCCTGACTTTCTCGCTGACACTGCCCGATGGAAAGACGATCGAACGGTCGCTGACCGGCCCGGCCACTCCGGTCGACGCGCCGGCCGTGGTGATCGCCCCGCCACTTGCCGGCGACGGCTGGCTGGCCGCCAATGGTCTGGCCGCGCCCGATCACCGGCGTTCGTGGAACGCGATCAACGGGCGGGCGCATCTGGCGCAGCGCTTCGCGATCGACTGGGTCCGGCTCGACAACAAGGGTCGCTTCCTCGCGGGTGACCCGGGCCGCAACGAAAGCTATCCGGGCTACGGCGCGCCCGTGCTCGCGGTGGCGGATGCCAGGGTGGTCTCGATCATCAACGATCTGCCGGAAAACGCCGGCGCCAACCCGCAGGAAGGCCGTCGTCCGACGGTGGAGACGATCAGCGGCAACACCGTGATCCTGGACCTGGGGAACGGTGCTTTCGCGCTCTACGGCCACCTTCAGCCCGGCAGCGTTCTCGTCCATCCGGGAGAGGCCGTGCATACCGGGCAAGCACTGGCCAGACTGGGCAATTCGGGCAATTCCGATGCGCCGCACCTGCATTTCCAGCTGATGGACGCGCCGTCCGCGCTCGGGGCGGAAGGCCTGCCCTATGCCATCACCCGGTTTACCGTGGCCGGCGTGGCCCACGATTCGGCCGTGCTGGAAGGAAAGGCCGCGTGGAAAGCATCGGGCCTGCCCCATGCCGTTGCCGCCGAATTTCCAGACGACAACGCCGTCGTCAGCTTTCCCTGAACGCGTGCTATCCGTTCGGCCGGTTATCCGTTCGGATGGTAGAAATCGTACACGGTCTGCGCGACCGCTGAACTGACCCCCGGCGCGCGCTGCAGGTCCTCCAGGCTGGCCGCGCGCACCTTCCCCGCCGTGCCGAAGTGCAGCAGCAGCGCCCGCTTGCGCGCCGGGCCGATGCCCGGAATCTCGTCGAGCGGGCTGGCCGTGATCGCGCGGCTGCGCTTTTCGCGGTGCGCGCCGATGGCGAAGCGGTGCACCTCGTCACGCAGACGCTGCAAGTGGAACAGCACCGGCGAATTGACGGGCAGCGTCTTCTCCCGCCCATCCGGGAAATGGAACACTTCGCGCCCTTCGCGGCCGTGGTGCGGCCCCTTGGCGATGGCGATCAGCGGCACGTCGTCGATGCCGAGTTCCTCCAGCGTCTCGCGCACCGCGCTCATCTGGCCCTTGCCGCCGTCGATCAGGACCAGATCGGGCCAGACGCCGCTTTCGCGATCCGGGTCTTCCTCCTGCGCCCGGACGAAACGGCGGCGGAAGACCTCGCGCATCATCGCGAAATCGTCGTTGGATTGCGCCGCCTTGATGTTCCATTTGCGGTACTGGCTGTTGAGGAAGCCATCCGGCCCCGCCACGACCATCGCCCCCAGCGCGTTGGTGCCCTGGATATGGCTGTTGTCGTAGATCTCGATGCGCTGCGGCACTTCGGGCAATTCCAGAAACTCCGCCATCTCGCGGTTGACCTTGGCCTTGGTGCCGGTTTCGGCCAGACGCCGCTCCAGGGCTTCCACCGCGTTGCGGCTGGCCTGCTCCATCAGCCGCCTCCGGTCGCCCCGCTGCGGCACCGAAATCTCCACCTTGCCGCCGGCCGCCTCCTGCAAGGCCTCCGCCAGCAGGTCGGCTTCCGGCAGCGCCCGGTCGACCAGGATCAGGCGCGGCGGCGGCACCTCCTCGTAGAACTGGGCAAGGAAGCTGGTCAGCACCTCGGCTTCCTCCAGCCCTTCGGTATGGCTGGGGAAGAACGCGCGATGGCCCCAGTTCTGCCCGCCCCGGATGAAGAAGGCCTGGATGCCGATGTGACCGCCCTTCGCGGCCATGGCGAAGACATCGGCGTTGCCCACGCCTTCGGCATTGATCGCCTGGCTGCCCTGGATGAACGTGGCGGCGCGCAAGCGATCGCGCAGCATCGCCGCCCGTTCGAAGTCGAGCGCTTCGGAAGCCTGCGCCATCTGCCCTTCGATCTCGCGCTGCACGGCGGACGACTTCCCCCCCAGAAAATCGCGCGCCTGTCGCACCAGATCGGCATAATCGTCCTCGCTGATCCGGCCGACGCAGGGCGCCGAACAGCGCTTGATCTGGTAGAGCAGGCACGGCCGGTCGCGCCGCGCCATGAAACCATCGTTGCACGAGCGCAGCAGGAAAAGTTTCTGCAGCGCGTTGATCGTGGTGTTGACCGATCCGGCGCTGGCGAAGGGGCCATAGTAGTTCCCCTTTGCCTTGCGCGCGCCGCGATGCTTCATGATGCGCGGAAACGCATGGTCGGTGCGCAGCAGGATGAACGGAAACGATTTGTCGTCGCGCAGCAGCACGTTGTACGGCGGGCGGAAGCGCTTGATGAGCTGCGCTTCCAGCAGCAGCGCCTCAGCCTCCGAATTGGTCGTGACGATGGTCATCGACCGGGTCTGGCTCACCATGCGCCGCAGGCGGTTGGGCAGGCGTTCCACCTGGGTGTAGTTCGTGACGCGGTTCCGCAGCACCCGCGCCTTGCCCACGTAAAGCACATCCCCGCGCGCATCGTGCATGCGATAGACGCCGGGCTTGGCCGGCAGCGTGCGCACCACCTCGCGAATGGTCTCCACGCCCTTGTCGATATCCGGCTGGTCCGACCCGCGCAGCGCATAGGTCGCCTTGTCCTCGTGGAAACGTTCGGACGATTGCCGGTCAGGGGGAACGGAGCCGCGGGCCATGATGGTGCAGATAGGCGCTGTGCCCCGCTTTGGGGAGATGCCCGCCGCTGCGCACGGTGGACAAACCGGGCACATCCACCCGCGCCGCCTGACGGCGTCGGCATGGGCTTCCCTTTTTGCTCGCGGGACGCTATGGGCGCGCCGCGCGGGACTGTTTCCGACAACCTTGCGACATACGCAAACCAAGCGAAAAGGCATCCGAACCCGCCGATGGCGAAAGAAGAACTCCTCGAAATGCGCGGCACGGTGGTGGAGCTGCTGCCCAACGCGATGTTCCGCGTGCGCCTTGAAAACGATCACGAGATCCTGGGCCACACCGCCGGTAAGATGCGTAAGAACCGCATCCGCGTGCTGGTGGGCGACGAAGTGCTCGTGGAACTGACGCCCTATGACCTGACCAAGGGCCGGATCACCTACCGCTTCATGCCCGGCCGGGGCGGCCCCGGCCCCTACTGATGGTCGGCGTACCCACGCCGCCTTCCCCGCTGCCGCCCCTGGTTCTGGCCTCCGCCAGCCCGCGCCGCCTTGAGCTGCTGGCACGGCTGGGCGTGACGCCCGACAGGGTGCTGGCCACCGACATCGACGAAACCCCGGCGAAGGGCGAACTGCCCCGCCCCCACGCAGTCCGCCTCGCCGCCGAAAAGGCGCGCGCCGCCGCCGCGCAGGCGCCCGGGGCCTTCGTGCTGGCAGGCGATACCGTGGTGGGCGCGGGCCGGCGCATCCTGCCCAAGGCGGAAGACGAAGCCACCGCGCGCGCCTGCCTGGCGCTGCTCTCCGGCCGCCGCCATCGCGTGTTCTCGGCCGTCGCCGCCGTCACCCCCGACGGAACCCTGCACGAGGCGCTGAGCGAGACGATCGTGCGCTTCAAGCGGTTCACGACAGAGGAAACGGAAGGCTACATCGCCGGCGGCGAATGGCGCGGCAAGGCCGGCGGCTATGCCATCCAGGGCAGCGCGGAAGGGCTGTGCCTGTGGCTTTCCGGCAGCCATTCCGGCGTGATGGGCCTGCCGCTCTACGAAACCCGCCTCCTGCTGCGCCGCGCGGGCTTTCCGCTTGGCTGAATGGCTGCACGAAGACGGGATCGGCGAAGAACGCGCGATCCTTGTGGAACGGGGCGACATCATCGCCGCGCGCGTCGACTGGGGCGAAGCGCTGCGGCCCGGCTTCACCGGACCCGCGCAAATCGTGGTGAAGCACAAGGGCACCCGACGCGGCATCGCGCGGTTCGCCGATGGCGGTGAAGCGCTGGTCGATGGCCTCGATCCCGCCGTCACCGAAGGGGCTACCCTGCTGCTGCGCGTGACCCGCGCCGCGATCGCGGAAAAAGGCCGCACCAAGCTGCCGCAGGCGCGCCCCGCCGGTCCCGAAGCCCTCCCCGCCCCCGCTCCCGGCCTGCTCGCGGAACTGCGCGCCGGCCCCTTGCCCGTCCGCTCGCTGCCGATCACCGACCGTTCCTTCGACGAAGCCGGCTGGCACGAACTGGTCGAACAGGCGCAGGGCGGCGAGATCGCCTTTCCCGGCGGCAGCCTCCTCGTCAGCCCGACGCCGGCGATGACGCTGATCGACATCGATGGCACGCTGCCGCCGCCGATGCTGGCGCGCGCCGCCGTCCCCGCGATTGCCCGTGCGCTGACGCGGCTGGACATCGGCGGATCGATCGGCGTCGATTTCCCGACGCTGGCGGACCGAAAGGACCGCCTTGCCGTCGATGCCGCGCTCACCGAAGCGCTGGCCGGATGGAAGGGCGAACGCACCGCCATGAACGGCTTCGGCTTCGTCCAGCTCGTCGCCCGGCTCGAACGGCCCTCGCTGGTCGCGCGCTTCGCCCGGCACCGCACGGGCGCCGCCCTGCGCGCCCTGCTGCGGCAGGCGGAACGGGTCACCGATCCCGGCGTGCTGCTGCTGACCGCCGCTCCGGCGCTCCGAAGGGCCATGCCGGCGGAATGGGAAGCCGAACTGATCCGCCGCACCGGACGCGCCGTGCGCTGGCAGGAGGACACTGGCCTTGCTCTCGACGGCGGATTCGCGCAGGCAGTTGCGGCATGACCCTCAAACCCACTCCGCGCGCGAACGGGCAAAGGCGCTGCCCGATCTGCGGCAAGCCCCGCGTGGAAGCCCACGCGCCGTTCTGCTCCACCCGCTGTCGCGATCGCGATCTGGTGCAGTGGCTGGACGACGGCTATGCCCTGCCCGGTCCGCCGGCCGACCCTGACGCGCAGGATTGAACCGCGCCCGCCGGCGTTCGACGGGGAGCGGTGAAAAGTGCAAAACAGGGCTGGACAAGCCAGCCGCGCTTCGCCATAGCCGCGCTTCCAATCGCCAGACGCCCTCTCGGGGAAACGTCCGCAGCGATGCCCGGGTAGCTCAGTTGGTAGAGCACGTGACTGAAAATCACGGTGTCGGCGGTTCGACTCCGTCCCCGGGCACCACCTTTAAAATAGCGCATTGATTTTCATCCACTTTTTCGGTTGGACATTTTTTCAGAGGCATCGGTTGGACAAATTCCGACTTTGAGAAGGCGCTTTATCTCATCGGAAAGCTCCGCCTTTCTCGAGAACCATTCGCCATTTATGCGTAGATGAGCGAATTGCTCGTGGTACGCCGCTTCTGCGCTTTCATCCCCGAATGTCCATGCAAGAAGTCTCAACCTATGGGGCGATCCCGTCTGCAGTTTCTTCATGCGCGCAGGAAGATTGATGGTGATGCCAATTTTCACGGCACCCTTCTGATTTCCGATAAAGTAGATCACACTCCTGCCTTTCGGGACGAGAGTATGGTCGGTCAGATTTGATCTGGGTTTCCGCCTGTCTTGGGGGCGATAGTCAGGATCCTGACAGTCAGAATATGACCGCAGGAATTGTTCTGTACCTGGTTCGCCTTGGACATACCGGCTTGGAAGCCCCTTACGACGGAATCGGTATCGCGCCTTGCCATGGCGATCTTTCGTCGCTCTGACATTTGGTGGAAGTTCCATCACTGTTCCTTATCGAACGTGGACAGCAGGTTGGACATTGCGGCGTCTGCCAGCTTGCTTCGGTTCGCCCTGGCGCGGTACTTCACGAACGTCGCCGCCTTCTTGTGACCGGTGATCGCCATGCCCTCGGCATCGGTCCCTCCGCTCTCGGCGATCCGGCGCGACACCGCTTTGCGCAGGCCGTGCATTGAGCAGTTCTCCAGCCCGGCATCATCGCACCACTTGCGCATCCGATTTCCGAGCCCGGCGACGCTGAAAGGCTTGCCGTGCTGCGTCGTGACCAGATGCCGGATCGGCGCTGCCGGCAGGGCTTCCAGCGCCGCTTTCGCCATCGGTAGCATTTCGACCGAAGCCTCTTCGTTGTCCTTGGCGTGGGCGATGATGATCCGGCCGTTCTGAATATCGTCTCGGGTCAGGGTGGCGACGTTGCAACGCCGTGCCGCGGTGTTGAGGGCAAGCTCCAACGTCAGGCGCGCCATGGTGCCCAGCTCGTGCTTGGCGCGATAGCGCTCGATCTCGTCTTCCGTCCATGTATGGAAGCCGGGGCCTTCCTTATAGACGTCGGTGAGCCGCGCCGGGTTTTCCGTGCGCCATCCTAGCCGAATGGCATGGTCCATCACGCCCGCAAGCACCTTGCGCAATTCATTCGCGGCGGCAGGCGTGGCAGACATGCCGGCAAGGATCTTGTCGAGCCAGATGACGGTGATCTTGGCCACCGGCCGGTTCCCGTATCGACGCCCCTTCTGGTCCTTGCGATCAGCAAACCGCTCAAGGATGCGGGCCTGCTTATACATGGTCCTCTCGCCCTTCTTCTTCCACTTCGTCGTGGCCTTGAAGCGGGCGATCAGGTCATCAAGGCTTTGCGGCTCGATCCTCGCCGCCGACACCGGTCCTGTCTCTGCCAATGGGCCGGCCTTGATGATGTTCGCATAGCCTTCGTGGAATGCGATTGATCCGGGATCTCCGGGAACATAGGCGCTTTTCCAGCCCTTGCGGCGGAACCGGTAGCGTATCTTGCCGTGGCGATCGGGGACGGCGCAGACGTTGGGCGGAAGTTCAGACATCTTCATCCGTCCATTCTTCATCACCCGACGGCTTCGTGTCGACCGATTCGCCGATAACCACCTCGATCGTCGCCCGCTTGAGATCCATGATGATCCGGGCACGCGCGATGCCTGCGTTGGCGACGGCCTTGGTGGCGCGATCCATGTCCGCCTGGGTAATGCGTGCCGGGGCCGTCATGCCGACTGCCCGGAAAAGAGCCCCGGCGCTCCGCGGCAACGCGCTCGCGTTCGGCCCGCGCCTCCGCTTCCTTCTTGGCGGCGTAGTCGTTGAGCTGGCCCTGAACCTTGTTGCGGGCAGTCATCAGCTTCGCGCCAAGCTCGTTCTTCTCGGCATCGACCACGCGCCCGCCGGTCAGATAGTGGGCCTTGGCCGACTTGTGCGCGGTATCGACGTGATCGATCGCGGCACGCACCAGCTTGATGAAGCTGCCGCCACGGGCATAGCTTTCGTCGTCAACGACCTTGGCGCGATCGGCGGCCGCCATGATGTCCTCGACCTTCTGCTCGAAGTCGGGGCGATCGGTCAGTAGCGCCTCACGAAACGCCGCGCGCGCCTCCTCCTCAACCGGTGGCTTGTTGTGGCCGGAAAGGGCTTCGGCCGGCTTGGGCTTCTCAGGCCACGGCGCGACATCATCGAACACGGGTTGGGTAATCGGCATGGGGAATGCTCCTTCGGGGGTCAGAAAGGCAAAGGCGTGTTGGTGCTCAGCCGGTCGATTTTCCGCCCGCGCTCCGCGTAGGCGCTGTCCGGCGCTTGCTCGCGCGCCCACGCCTGCCGGGCGACGAGCGAGCGGTATTCGGCTTCCGTCACCGGTCCCCCGGCGCACTTCGGCCACACGGTATCGAAGTCGATCGGCTCACCGTTGGCCTCGGCCTGCCAGCGCCACGACCGGTCCATGACCTCGCCGGTCTCGGGATCGTGCGGCGGGCCAAACCAGAGGCGGACGCCAAGAATGATCGTGTCGCGGCCGAGCCGGACCTTGTAGAAGCCCGCCACCGGCTCGGATGCATCGACACCACGAAAGGTGCGCGCCATGACAGCCTGGGCATCGGCATAGGTGGCGGGCGCGCGGCTCATTTCGCGATGAACTTCGATGCGATCCACCGCCACCACGGCGCACGCTTGGCCATGCGCTCGGCGTACCATGCGCGGGTTGGCGTCACGCCGAACAGGGGCGGATGCGCGGTGCCGGCGCTGCTCTGGCGCATGGTGGGCACGGGGACGTGGACGCGGGCGGTCATGATACAGGGACCAGCTTGCCCGACTGGCAGACGTACCAGACATCGGCATCAATGCCGTCCTGCCCGACAATCCCAGCGGCTACAGAGATGATCTTGTAGGAAGGGTAAGCCTCACGCTCGACAGCAAAGATTGCGCATCCTTCCGCGCCCATAACTCGTCCGACATAGCCGGTCGCACTGGCCGCGCCCCAAGTGCCGGTCGCACTGGCCGCGCCCTGATCGCCGGTCGCACTGGCCGCGCCCCAAGTGCCGGTCGCACTGGCCGCGCCCCAAGTGCCGGTCGCACTGGCCGCGCCCCGAGTGCCGGTCGCACTGGCCGCGCCCCGAGTGCCGGTCGCACTGGCCGCGCCCCGAGTGCCGGTCGCACTGGCCGCGCCCCGAGTGCCGGTCGCACTGGCCGCGCCCCGAGTGCCGGTCGCACTGGCCGCGCCCCAAGTGCCGGTCGCACTGGCCGCGCCCTGATCGCCGGTCGCACTGGCCGCGCCCCAAGTGCCGGTCGCACTGGCCGCGCCCCAAGTGCCGGTCGCACTGGCCGCCCCGAGTGCCGGTCGCACTGGCCGCGCCCCGAGTGCCGGTCGCACTGGCCGCGCCCCAAGTGCCGGTCGCACTGGCCGCGCCCTGATCAATCGTCACATGGGCGTCATCGGACTTGATCGCCCGTTCCCACACCCAATCCCATGCGCGCTTCACCAGATCGCCGATGCCGATCTCGATATTGACGGTCAGGATAGTGCTGGCAGCCTTGTCGTCTTCGCGGCGGCAAATGTCGCCGGACTGCGTGACCGTGAAATACCTGGACCGTCCGGGAGCGTAATATCCGAACACCGAAAGCGGATGAATGTCTTCGGGGCAGGCATGAAAGCCATTGCCGCAGCACTCCGCCTTGCCTTCGACGGTATAGGTCTTGCCCGGTTCGAACTGGAAACCGCGACAGGTCAGATCGGTGTTGAAGCCCTTGATCGACTGGATCGCCGTCTCGGGCTGCTCTTTTTTCTTGGACATGGGGAGCCTTTCAGGACCGCAGCGCGGCCACCAGTTTTTCGGAAAGGAAGACGTTTTCGGTCGCGCCCGAGAACATCGGGGCGATGTCGCGGGGATCGTGCCCGGCAAGACCGCAGCCAATCGCGGTCACCAGAAAGGACATCTCGGGATGTTCCGCCGCATACCGAACGAAATCGGCGACATACGGAGCAATGCGCTCGACCGGCATCGTCCGGATATTCTCGTCCTTGGTAGGGATGGCGTAGGAATTGCCGGACAAGCCAACGCCGCACCCCAGCGCAGCACCCCATGATTGAAGCGCCTCGCGGGCAGCGCCGGCACCATGGGCACCAGCCAGATTGGAACCGAAAACGAAAATCGGCTTAGCCACAGAAAGCCTCCATAACGAGAACGAGAAACGGTGAGACGGCCATCGCCACCGCCACGACAAGCGCGGTCAGGGCGGTATCGGCAGGGTCAGCGGCGAGGATGGCGCGCGCGGTGCGGAGCTGGTGGAGCATCACAGCCTCACCTCGTTCCGATCGGCCCCGACGACATCGGCGCCGGGCGACCATGACCACGGCTCAACCGGATCGAACGCGTCCATCGCCATGGCGAACAGCTTGACCGAATAGGGCACGCCGACGTTGCGCGTGACGCCGGTGTCCGGGCACTTGAGCCACTTCTTGGTCTCCTTGACCTGGTAGAAGTGGGCCACCGTCTTGCCGGTGATCGTGTCCGTCTCGTGGATGACGAAGTGCCGCTTGTGGAACAGCGGAACCTTGCCCAGCGCTTCGGCGAGCGTGGTGGCGTCCGCTACGTCGATGGCCGCGCATTCGGTGCTGTCCATGATGTGCCACGCCCGATAGGTGTGGCGGACCAGCGGGCGGGCGCGCATATCAGCCTTGACGCTATCGAAGCAGGCGGCGCGGGTGCGGGTGGCGTTCATGCCACGACGCTCCCCGACAGGCCCAGCGCGGCGTTTTCAGCCATGCGCCCGGCAAGTGCCCCGGCTTCGATCCGCTCGATCGCGGAGCGCATCCAAGCGGCATCCTCGCTCAGCGCCGGGCCGAACACGCCGACCGCCATGCAGACGGACTCGGGCTTGCTCAGGATGCGCTCGATATCGCCAAGCGCGGCCGACAGCTTGATCCGCAGGCGCTCCAGATCGCGCACGACTTCATCGCGATCGTAGTTCGCGGGAATTGCCGAAGTGATGGATTGCAACTGCATCTTCGCCTCCATTGCCATCGCTGGCTTCCGGGTCTGCGCTTTCGGCTCACCGGGTATGGAGGTTTAATATTTGCATATTGCAAAGTCGTCAACTGGAAATAGTTGCAATTTGCAAACTTGGTGCGAATCACCTATCCGCAGACTGCGCTTATGGCGTAGATGTAGGAAAGCTATTTGACGCGCGGGCCAAGGCAGGAGTTCGGGACCATGATCAATCGCGATGAGATTGGCCTAAAGGAGATCAATCAGGACGTGGCGCGCGAAGCATTTGCTCAGGCTGAGCGCTATCTGACTGACGTAATCGAAAACAAGGACCGCATCGATCAGCGATGCTTCATCTTGCTTGCAGGATACCTCCCTGTCACGCTGGCTGTAGCCAGCGGCAAGCCCGATTTATGGGGCGCACTTGCGGCTCTGCTGCTTACGGCCGGGTCCGTCTCGTTACTTTTGGCGCTTCGGGCTTTACCTTATCCTGCGGTTGCCGTGTCACCGGCGGCCTACATGATGGAAGGTATAATCGACGGGGATGAGAGAGCCTTGCCAATAGCGCAAGCCGCCTTGGCCCATGACGCAATTGAAAAAATCGCTATTGCGGTCAAGTCGAACCGGATGAAGCTGCGGATGCTTGGCTTCGCTATCTGGTGCGGAGCGCTTTCGATTGCCGCGCTGGCAGCGATCAGAATTTACGCAGCGGTGAGCTAGGCACTGACCGCTCGAAGTATTCGTCTTCTCGCGCCGGCAACGGCTGCTGCTTGGGTGTCGGGCTAGGTGATGGCTGCGGGGCTGGCTTCGGCTGATCTGTCATCCGTTGGTTCCATCCTTAATGTAATCGACGACAAACTTTTCGACCTTGGCAAGCTGAGCTGGGGCCAGATCCGAGATCATCTCTAGCGTGCGTGTATCGACCTCCTTGGGGTCGTACTCTGCGATGAAGCCTGGGCGAGTTTTGAGGGCCGGCGCGAGCCTGCGCAACCACTTGAGAGAAAGGCCGCGCTCGCCTTCTTCAAGCAGGCTGATGACCGCCCCGGTGGTAGGGGGCTCGCATAGATTTGCTAGCTGCTCCTGCGTCAGTTTCATGAACTCACGCCACGCCCGAAGGTGGTTTGGTCCGCCGTTTTTGTCATCAGCCATTTTCGCAGTTTGCAAGATGCAACGCGGCATGTCCTCACGCATACTGCAAAGGTTGGGCTTGCAAGTCTCTTTGCAATCTGCAAAGTAATGCGCCATGGAAACGATCACTCCCACGGCGCTGGCGGAGGCTTCTGGCATCTCGCTTCCCTATGCCTCGCAGATTATTAGCGGCAAGCGGACTCCCGCTCGCTCGCTCGCCATCCACATCTTGCGCACGACCGGCTGGCGGCATGGCAGCATTGCCAAGTTGACCGACGAGCAGATCAGCACGCTCGAAAGCGTCGATCCATGGGTTCCCCGCGCCTCCCCGGAGGCCGCGTGACCACCGGGTTCTGCATCACCCCCGATGATTACCTGTCGGTCGGCATGGCGCTCGCCGCGTGCATGATCTCGCTGGCGACGTGCGTTTTGCTCCACCGGAACGAGCGCGCGTGGTTTCGCGACCAGATCGTCACGATCAGGCGCGAGCGCCGGCAGATCATCGGATGGACCAAGGAAGGTTGGCCCATCGCCAGCGCCCGCGACACTGCCGTCATGGTGGACAGCAGCCGCGTCGCCTTTACCCCGATCGCGGAACTGCCTTTGCCCTCCACCGGTCCGGGAGAGGCGTAAACATGGATCGTCTCCACGCCCCCGGAGGTAACCACCCGGTTGACTGCAAAGGCTTTGGTGACGGGCTTTGCATCGGACGGGCTCCAGCCCGCGACTTCGATGCCGGCAAACAGGCTCATGGTAGAGCCATTCACAAACCTGCTGCCGGGCCGGTCCATCAGTTCGATGGAGCGCACTGTCCACGTCGAGGCGGTCTTGTTCTCGACACGCACCTCCAGCCTGACCCAATTCGGCCACGACGTTTTTTTGAAATCCACGCTGAACACGGGTGCATCCATCCAGTGCGCCCTTTTGTGCGCGGCTCGCGCGTAACGAAACGACGCCGCGCTCAGCAGCAGCGCCAATCCCGAAATTGCCGTGGAGATGGTCAATGATCTGTCCCGCGCAGTTCTTGTTGGCTGCCGCGCGCACGATGCAGCGCGCTGGCACCGAGTCAAGGGAGGCGGCGTAGATGCTCGCCGCCCTCCTCACCTTCGGCCTTCGCCTCTCCGCCGGCGCGCTCGTGATGATCGCGGTGAGCTGCGCGGCCGACATCCTGATCCGCCGGGCGCGCCGCGCGCTCCGCAACCGCAGGAGCCGGCCATGAACATCGCGACGCTTGTCATCTTGGACGTTATCGCGCTCGCCGTCCTGTTCTGGCTGGCCGCACGCGCGCCGCTCGGCTGGCAGGATGAGGACGGGTTTCATGTCAGGGAGCGTCCCGAATGAGTGGCATCCCCACAGTTTGCCCGCCGGGTCGCACCGCAGGGCAGGAGGCGGCGGCCTCCATCCTCTCCCGGCTTGCCGCCTCCAACCATTCCCATGTCGCTGACCCGTACTTCCATAATGGAGATTTCCCACATGCATGACCCGTCGTCAGCGTCCGAAGGCGGTTTCGTTGGACGAGATCGTGTCTGCCGTGTCGTGCAGGGGCTTCTCCGCGGCGCGCAGCAGATGGGTTGGACCGACGAGAGCCTGGCCGCCGCATCCGGCGTGCCGGCGCGCACGATCAAGTCCTATCGCGTCGAGGGCAAGGAGCCGTCGCTGAGCAATGCGCTGTCGCTCGGATCGGCGCTTGGCCCGGCCGTCGTGAACGGGCTGCTCGCCGTGATTGGTTTCGGCGGCGCCCGGTCGCTGGGCGAGGAAGACGCGATCGACCCCGCGCAGCTGGTCGCAACGGTGCTGGAGCCGCTGTCCGCAATCGCTTCGGCCGCCGCCGATGGTCGGATCGACCACACCGAGCGCCCGGCGGTCGAACGCGCCGCCGACGCCATCATTGCCACCATGGTTCCGATTTCGAGCGCCGGCCGCAACGGCTGAGCGCGATGCAAGGGAGGGTCCCCATGATCGATTTCCTGAATGCGGCTTACGCTGGTTTAGGCGCTGCTGGGTTTACCGTCGGCTTGGTGCAGACGGCGATCGCGTTTCACGAGAACCGGCGCGCGGCCGCTTTGGCGAAACTGCTTGCCGATGCCGTCGAGCAGGGCACCGCCGCGCGCGGCCACGTCGTCAACCTCCAGCAGTCGTTGACCAAGATGGCAACCGACCTCGACGAGGCACTGGTCCGCAGCGTCGAAATCCACGCCGAGAACGACAAACTGCGCCAGCAAGTCGAGCGCGTGCGCCAGCAGCGCATTCGCGCCTCCCGCGCCGCAGCCGCCAAGCGGATCGCCGACGCGCAGCAGCGCCGGGTCGCCGCGCAGACCAAGACCATCTCCGCCCTCGCCGGCGGCGCACTTCGTCCCCGCGACGAGGTTGTCGCCGACGTGCGCCGGCACAGCGCCTGAAATCCACGGGGCGCGGTGGCCCCGATAGAGGAACGATGCGGTCCCGATAGCCCGTGCGACGCTGATGGATACGGTGCCTTTACCCACCGGCAGCGCCAATCGTTCCCCACCGGCCAACCCCAAGCACAGGAGGCCGCCATGGCCAGACGTAGAGCCCCCGATACCGAGACTGAGCAGGATAACGGCGGCGTGTATAACCGCCCGAATGCCGAGGTCGCGCTCAAGATCCTCGACACCGAGATCAAGCCGCGCAAGGCGTTCATCCAGGAAAAGACCGGCGACCTTTCCGACCCCTACAAGCGGGTCAAGGACGAGTGCCACTTCCCGCGATCGATCCTCGACCTGATCGCCAAGTTCGACGGCATGGAAGACGCCAAGCGGGATCACAACCTGCTCGCCCTGCACCTCGCGCTTGAGCTTCGCGGCTATCGCCGTCCGCTCGATCTCGTTTCCATGGCGGAAGGCGCTCAGGGCAACGAGCCGATCGTGAAGGCCGGCGCCACCGGTGGTCGTCCGAGGCTGGCCACGGTGCCCGACCATACCGGCGGCGACGACGATCTTGCCGAAGCCGGCGGGGCCGATCCGACCAATCTCGACCTGGGCGGCGGCACGGATGGCGACAAGGCCAATCCGTTCGAAGCGACCGACGAGGAACTGTCCAAGCAGGAAGGCCGGGGCAAGAGCCGCGCCAAGGACAAGGACAAGGCCGAGCCCGGATACGGCACCAGTGCCGCGGCGATGGCCGCCATGTCCGGTTCCACGCAACTCAACTGACCATTTCCGGGCGGGGCCGAAATGGTGCCCGCCCGGGTCTGCCGGAGCGTCATAATGCAATACGCTGCTTTCGACCTGGCCAAATCTTGCTCCGGATGGGCTGTCCAGATGGAGGGAGACATCCGGGAGAAGTTTTCAGGAAGTTCATGGCTTAAGGCACTCGAGCGCCTTCGCCTAAGCAATGTCAGCCGAAATTGGCGTGTGTTTGAGGATCCCAAGCGTGGCGTAATTTCGGTAGCTCACGGTTATTGGATTTTGGCCACCGAATTTGACGATGAAGGTCAGTGCCTCGCGCTTCTTCACGAGAACCTTGCAATACTTCACGAGGTTTTCGGATTTGACGCGATGTTATACGAACGATCTCTTACCCCGGAGCAGAGGGGTGGTAGGTCGAATGAAGCAAATGACGTCCTTATCGAACTGAATGGTCATGCAAAAAGCTTCTATTTTGCGTATCGCCGCGCCGGATTGATGCGCACCATTCAAGGAATTCATCGAGCTTCATGGCAAACTGGATTTCTCGGCGGAGTTAAGCGCGGAACCAAGCGCAAGGAACTTACCGAACTCTATGTAGATCGCGCCAGAGAATACGGTTTCGTATTTCGTAAGCCCGATGAAGCCGCTGCACTCGGCATCCTCACGTATGGAATGCTTTCACGAAAAGAGCATGTCCCGTGGGTCTTGGACGAAGTGCTGAGACCTATGGCGGAAGCGCGCGCATGAAGAAGCTCAGCCTCACCCACGCTGCCCGCGCCGCCCGCCGTCGCCTGATCCTGCGTGAGTACCGCGCCGGCATGAAGGCGGAAGCCTTGGCCGAGCGCTACGGCGTCAGCCCTCGCACGGTCCGTCACTATGCTGCCGACGCCAAGGTCCAGCGCCCACGGGGACGTCCCAGCGTGTGGCCGGAGTGCCCGCCCGACCAGTTGCGGATCTTCCGCAAACTCGCGCGTGAAGTCGGCGCCATAGCGGCCCGTGCTGCAATGGAAGGCGCCCGATGAGCGAGCGCATCGAAATGCTGCGCCAGAAGGCGCGCGAGGAAGCGGCCGAGCGCGAGCTGAGCTTCATCCACGCGAACCGGACCACCGGGATGCGGCACGACATCGGCGCGGCCGAGCATTCGTCTGCCGGTATCCGCTGGTTCGGCGGCGTGCGCTCCCTTGGCGGCATCCGTGGCGGCGACATCGAGAATGGCGGCCAGATCGTCGCCGACCGCTCGCCCTGCCCGCGTTGTGGCATCCGAAGTGACATCGGCTGCAAGCATCGGAGGCCAGCATGATCCCGATCCGTGGCACGAGAGCCGCGCCGCCGCGCTGGCCCTACACCGATCACCGGACGATCGCGGAAGTCGATGCGGCGATGGCGCGCCCCGATACCGTGCCGCCGAACAAGACCTGGTGCGAGCATTGCCGCGTGGCGTTGTCGGCCAAGCAGATCGGGTCGTGCGTGCGTGCGGCGTGCCCGGTGAGGATCTGGTAGCCACGATGGACCTCGACCAGACCCCCACCATGTGCTGCCCCGATCAGGACCGGATCAAGGACGTCGAAACGCGCGATGGAAGCGCCGTGGCGGACGTACACCGGCACAAGGGCCTGTTGCGCGGCTTCATCCTTGAAAGCGGCTCCTACGGCACACGCCGGCGGCTGATGCACTGGCTGCGGAATGGGCGTCTGACGCGGGCCGTGGAGCATCCTCAGGATCTCAGGAGGGTGCGGTGAAGCGCAAGATCAAGCACGCAGACGGACGCGCCGCCGAAATGGCGTTTGAGGTCCATGCGGCCCTGCTCCGTACCGAAACAGCAACCCCGTCCCTGCGCGACAATCCGCTTTGGATCATGCTCCGCCAGGACGCCTACGAAACCTTCTATCTCGCGCTGGACAAGATCATATGAATGCGCAGACCGCAGAAATCACCGAGCTTCCGCCGCCGGCCGACATCTCGAATGTCGAGGCCGAAGCGTTTCTTCTTGGCTGCATGATGACAAATCGTGCCGCGATTGATCGCGTTGCGGACATCCTGCGCGCCGAGGACTTTCGGCACCCGCTGCATGGTCGCATTTTCGAAACGCTGGTACATCAGGCATCGCTTGGGCGCGGCACTTCGCCGATCGCCATCAAGGGTATGTTCGAAGGCGATCAAGACTTAGCCGATCTAGGGGGGGCCAGTTATCTCGCCAAATTGACCGGCGACAATTCCATCGGCGTGCTCGACGAGCGCGAGTTTGCCCGCCAGATCATCGACCTCGCCGATCGCCGCCGGATGCGCGCCGGGCTGCTCGAAGCCGTCGCCAAATGCTCGGACTTGAACGCGCCGCTTCTTGAAATCGCATCCTGCGCCGACGCCGCTGTATCTGCCCGCGCCGAGACTGGCCTGGTCGAAGCCGATGCCGCCGATTGCGTGGCATCGTTCATGGCCGAGATGGATGATGATTCCACCGGGGTTCGCTGCGTCAACATTCCCGCGATGGACGATCTTCTCGGTGGCCCTCGCCCCAAGAGCCTGACGATCCTTGGCGGTCGCCCCGGCATGGGCAAGACCGCTGTCGCCTGCTCCTACGCCCGCGGCGCCGCCAACAATGGGCACGGCGTCCTGTTTGTCACGCTGGAAATGGCCAAGGAAGAACTGATCGGACGAATGATCGCCGAAGCGCTGTTCGACAACGAGAAGCAGCGCGTGCCCTACAGCGTCCTGCGAGGCCGCCCGAACCATTGGGAGCGGCAACAGATCGAAATGGCCGGGAACTACCTCTCCAGCCTGCCCCTGACCGTCGTGGATACGCGCGCATCGATGGGCGGATTTCCACGAGCGAAGGCACCCTTGGCGACGACGAGGTCGCCGTGATCCCGATCAGCATCCTCACCGCCTGACAACCTGTTTCCCGGCCTTCCGGCCACCACCTTGCCCCGCCGCTTTGGCGGGGTTTTCTATGGAGTAGTGCAAATGGCACAGTACGGATTCGGCGCGGGCGTCCTTGTCGGCACCGCGCAGTCGGATGCCGCGGGCAACGCGATCGCCGCGCCCACCCCGATCCAGTTCGGGATCATGCAGGAAGCATCGGTCGACTTCTCGTTCGACATCAAGGAGCTGTTCGGCCAGTACCAGTTCCCGGTCGCGATCGGGCGCGGCAAGGGCAAGATCGCGGGCAAGTCGAAGTTTGCGCAGCTCAACGGCCTGACCATCAACTCGCTGTTCTTCGGCCAGACGCTGCTTTCCGGCGAAATCGGCGAAGTGATCGACACGACGGGGACGGCCATTCCGGCAACCCCCTTCACGATCACGCCGACCGTGCCGAACTCCGGCACCTGGACGAACGATCTCGGCGTGCTCGACCCCAACGGCCTCCCCATGACCCGCGTGGTCAGCGGGCCGACGGCGGGGCAGTACAGCGTCAGCGCCGGGGCTTATGTATTCGCAGCGGCCGACACGGGCAAGGTTGTCCGCATCAGCTACCAGTACACCGCGACGTCGACGACGAAGAAAAAACTTGCGATCAGCAACGTGCTGATGGGCTACGCCCCGCAGTTCCGGGCCGACCTGCTCGTGCCCTACGGCGGCAAGCAATTCGTCCTCACGCTGCCGGCGTGCATTGGCACCAAGCTTTCGTTCGCGACGAAGCTCGACGACTTCATGGTCCCCGAGTTCGACTTCTCGGCCTTCGCGGACGCCGCCGGCAACGTCGCCTATCTCGCAACCTCGGAGTAACGAAACCATGATCCCCGGCATCCCCATGCAGCTCGGCGACGGAAAGACCTACACCATCCCGCCGCTGACACTCGGCTCCCTCGAGGATCTTCAAGACCGGATCGACGCCGTCTCCGGCATGGACAAGGCATCGATCGCGACGATGATCGATGTCGCCCTGGCCGCGCTCAGGCGCAACTACCCGGACCTCACCCGCGAAGAAGTAGGCGGCCTGATCGACGTTGCGAACATGGACGAGGTTTTCACCTCGGCGCTCGACGCATCTGGTCTCAAGCGAAAGGCTCTGGAGGCTGAGGCCGCCGAAGCGCAAGGCGCGCCGGAGGGAAACGCACCAACCGAGAGCGAATAACCGCTCTCATCGCCTGGCTCGCGACCATGACCGGATGGACGTGGGATCAATGCCGGGCACTCGACCTTCCCCGTGTCGATGCCCTCCGTGCCGCCTGGCGGGACAATCCGCCGCTGGCGATCACGATGCGAATGGCGGCCGAAGCGCTGGGCGCGCGGTTCGATGGAGCGAGCAAGCCAAATGCCGCGCCGGCCGAGGAGACGGCGCGCGGCGAGCAGGCAGATCCGCACGCCTTGATGGCCGCGCTGGGTCAGTCCGAGCCTGTGCCCTATGTGGCTCCGAAGAGGGGAATTGCGCTTCCTACAGACGGCGGTTGACGCGATCGGTCAGAATGAAAACTGCCTTCGGGCAGCTCTTGTTGAAGTACGAAGCCTCTTCCTTGGGCGATCCATCCTTGAAGGCAACGAATGATCGGTTCATCCCACCGAACCCGTTTCGCGCCCGATACTCTATGCAGACAAGCGACCCGGCATCATCCGTGCCGATCCGCTCTACGACGAGCGAATCGGGGTCTCTCAGCGCGGCCTTAACGGCCTTAGCCGCCGCGACCGCAGATTTGAGCCTAGTCTGATCCGCTACCTGATCGGCACTCAAGGTTGGGGTCGCGGGGACGGTCGGCTTGATGTCCGGGTTGAAAACCAGAACAAGGCCATTCGCGACCACTCCGAGACCAAGGAAGCAGAGGATGTAAAACCAGCACCCTCGCTTCTTTTTGGCGCTCAACTGCACCTGCTGCTGCTCGAAGTTGTAGCCGCAATGCTTGCACACAACCGCAGCGGCTTTGATGGTCTCGGCACACTTAGGGCACTGCTTTTCGTCCGACATGTGAAACCCCTCTTTCGGCGCAGAGATTATTCACTGTCGGCAGATAGTCCAGCGTTAGGGCGTCGTGAGCCATTCACCGCCGTTGTGGGTTCGAACTGCGAGTGAAATGGAGGTGGCTCACTGCCACCCCCATCCATCACGGTTCAGCGCCTGCCTAGCCCCGCCATGCCAAGCCACGCCTTGCTGAGCCATACCGTTCCATACCTTGCCTTGCCTGCCATGTTTCGGGGCCTATTCGGCGCCCCGAGCCTCGTCGATTGCCGCAAAAACCTGCGCCAGTTCCACGAGCTCTGCGTAGCGCTTCCGCCACGCCTCCAGTTCCGTGAGCGCCGCCCTTAGAACCTGCTTGCGCAGATCGGGATCGCTCATCGCGTGAACGACGCTGGTGTAAGACCGGTCGCGCTCCTGCACAACCGATACGAACGCCCGCATCGGCTTCCGCTCTTCCGCCGCCTCAACCACGACCTCAATCGACCGGATGATGCCTCTGGCCTGATCGACGCGGTAATTCTGCGCCGCCACGTTGTCATCCCACTCGAACAGGTCGTGCAGCGGGTTCTTGGCGGCCTTGGCAGTGTGAACCACCCATTCCGGCTCAAGGCGGCCATTGTGGCGAACGCGGATGCGCTCAAGTTCGTCGCCGGCCGCCTGGGGGTCAACGGAGATCCGGGCGCCCTCTTTCCAGCGGTAGATCATGCCTCTGCTCCTCCGACATGGAAGCGCCCATAGGAGCCGTTCCGTTCCGGCCGCCATTCGCCAATCCCGACCCCAAAGCCGGCGACGTTGAGCAAGTTGGCAATTTGCTCGGCACTGATCGCGGACGTGTTGAACTTGATCTGGACCGGGATGCTCCACTCCGGAAACTCGGGGCGATAGCGAATGTCGGCGGTCCCCATGCCGACGCGGACCATGTCCTCGCGCGGCCGTGGTTCCCCGATCACCGGCAGCATTTCGGCGTCGATATGGAACGCGCCGCGCAAGACGGTCATCTTGGCGTCAACGTACCGCGCCGCCGAAACCATGGCAGCCTTCACCCCTATCGCGGGGAAGCCATAGGCTCCCGTCTCGGTGCGATAGAAGCAGGCTTCGTAATCGGCCTCGGGGTCTTTCGCCTCCTTGCCCTTGGACGCCTTCTTCATCTGCTTGTCGAGCATCTGGCGCTTGGCCTTCTCGCTCCAGGCATGGACAATAAGGGGACTGTCCCCGATGAGCATGAGCGTGATCGTTTCGATTTGAAGCGCCGGGAGGATGATCTGTTGGGAGGCGGCCATTATGCGTTCCCTCCTGCAAGCCTGGCAATGTCGGCAAGAATGATATCGAAATCGCTTGCCTCAAGGATCATGTCCTCGCTGAAAGTCCGACACCAGCGCAGCTTCCATTCGACCGCGCGTAGATCTGGAGCCGGCATATCGAGCAGAACGCCTTCAGCTTTCACTAGCGCGTCACCCGACCCATTAAGGTAATTCTGCGCATCAGCCTCCGCTTTAGCCTTGATGCAATCCCGCATCGCAGCATCCCATTGCGCTCGAAGGCCGGGGCCATAGATGTTGACGGCGGCGGCCACCGGAGCGGCGGCAGCAAGTGCGATACCAGCGGATAGGAATCCGCGGCGATCTGATGTAGTGGCAATCGAAGCCATGACCTGATCCTTCGGTGATCGGTTGCGGTTAGGGCGGCTTGAGAGGGCTCAATCTCTCTTGCCGCCCGCCTTTTATGCGCGTATAAAAGGCGCATGTCAACAATTAATCCGCGCAAAAAACCACGAGGCCGCCCGCCTGTCGAAAGCGAGGAGATCCGCGCTCGCGTGCAACAACCATTGCTAGGTAGGTTGGACGAATACGCGGAGAAGAATAATTTGCCGCGCTCTGAAGCCATCCGCCGCCTGGTCGAAAAGGGGCTGGGCAGCTAAGACTTGCGACGCTTCCTAAACCAAGTCCTCAACACCAACCTGCAGCGCCGCCGCCAGCTTGCACACAGTCTCTACCGAACCTTTCTTCCGGCCGGCTTCGATGTCAGCAATCTGAACGCGGTTCACGCCCGACGCGCTGGACAGGGTGGCTTGTGTCATGCCGCGAAACTCACGCCAGACGCGCAAGGGGTTTTCCCCGCTAACAAGCCGCTTCGCAACATCGGCTGGCACCAGCTCATCGCGGCCGGCGGCGATGTCGGTCATGGCGCGATCATAGGTGCGCAGATCGGCGAGTTCATCGACCGCAGCCTTGAGGTTCCGGTACTCGTCCAGCGGGATCGTAATCATCTCGCCCATGTTCATCTCCATCATTCGTAGATGCCGCCGCGCGGCCCAATTTCCAGAACGGCCAACACCACGCCATCATCCATGATGACGCGCCAGTCGCCGACCCGCAGCCTGATCCCTTCGCGACCCTTGAGCGCCTTGACGTTGTTCGCGAGCGATACCGGATCAGCCGCATATTGCTCGACCTTGCTGATGATCCGAGCAGCATCATTCGCGGGCATCTTGCGAAGGGTCTTGATCGCGGCGCGGGTATAGCTGATCGGCTTCATGCGATTTGTGTAGCCTAAAGCTACATTGTAGTCAATAGCTACATTTACAGATGTGCGTTTCGCCTTGCCACCGCTGCAACGAAAACGTATCAGTTTCATCACCTCGGGAACTGCGCCCATAGGCCGGAAGCCCGATCCCCACAGATCAGGATTGACCCCGTGAGCGACATCGTGTTCCTTCGCGGCGTGAGCGAGAATCGCGACTTCGAGGCGCTTGGGCGCTACGTGGATGCCAGCGAGCGTATCGACAGGCTGTTGTCCGCGCGTCACAATCTCGGCTCCGCCATCGCGCAGATCGTCAGGCCGTTGTCGTTGCCCGCCGACAAGACCTCGATACCGTCCATCGATGTCGACGCGCTTGCCGAGCAGGTGAGCAACCTCACCGTGATCGAAAGCGAGCTGCGCGCCGCGATCGATGACGCCAACCAATACGCCGAAGCCGCCGGGAAGAAGGCCGTTCGCCGCCTGTAGGCGACACCGCAACATCACCGACAAGCATCGATAGCCGTCCCTGACCGGGGCGGCTTTTTCATTTGGAGCGACCATGACCGACAAGGTCGAAGTCAAGATCGTTGGCGACGAGTCCAGCGCGCAGGCCGCGCTGCGCCGTTCGGCCGCTGCGGTCACGGAAGCCTCCAACGTGATGCGGGACCGCCTGGGCGCGATCCGCGATCGCTCACGCGAGGCGTTCGCTGGCATGGCGCAGGACGCGCAGAAGGCTGAGGGTGATGTCCAGCAGGCCACCACCAGCATTGGCTCCGCGTTCGATCGGCTGAAGGCCCGCTTCGATAGTTTCACCACGGGCTTCAAGCAGGGGTGGCGCGAGGCCGACGCTGAGATCAAGGCGGCCCGCCAGAGCGCGGAGAATGCTTCCGCTTCGGGCGGCAAGCTCGAGCGCGGGTTCGGGGGCGCCCTCGAAGTCGCCAAGGGCTTCGTGATTGCCAAGATCGCCGAGCATATTGCCGAGATCGGCTCCAAGACCATCGAAACGGCGACCGAGTTCGAGCGACTTCGCTCTGTCCTGACGACGCTGCAGGGATCGGAGGCCGGTGGCGCGGCGCAGTTCGCCCAGCTCAAGAAGTTCTCGACCGACACGCCTTACGAGCTTTCCGAGGTCGTCGAATCGTTCGCCAAGCTGAAGTCGCAGGGCCTTGACCCGTCGAATGCCGCCCTCACCTCCTACGGCAACACCGCCGCGGCGATGGGCAAGTCGCTCGACCAGATGATCGAAGCCGTGGCTGATGCCGCGATGGGCGAATACGAGCGCCTCAAGGAATTCGGCATCAAGGCGGTCGATGCCGGCGACAAGGTCATCTTCAATTTCAATGGACAGGCGACCGAGGTCAAAAAGAACAGCGCCGACATCCAGGCTTACCTCCAGAAGATCGGCAACACCGACTTTGCGGGCGCGATGGACCGCCAGATGGATACTTGCGGCGTACTCCGACTGTTCAAGCGCACGATCCGCCTCAACGATAGCCTCCTGCATAGCCTTGAGACGATCCCTATAACCCTCCGCCATGATGATGCAGGCATCCCGCTGCTTGGTCAGCCGCTCGTTTTCCTTGGCCAGTTGGTCGAGGGCGGTGAGGGCGTTGGCCAGCAAATCTGGCCAAGGGGACGGCGTGAAGCCACCACGATCATCTGCCCACCGCGACCCGCATGCTTCGCATATCGTCCAGATGGTTCCTCCGCGATGGGTGTCCTCATGAGTGCAGATGCTGCGTCCGGCATAGTCGAGCGCCCTCCGCACCGCTTCAATGTCGATCTCGCTCATGACTGTTGTTCCTCGGTTGGGGTGCCGCTCGATAGGGGCGCATCCTGACGGACCGCGCTCTCGTGAACGGAGCCGGTGCCCGTCTCCGCCCTGCGGGCATCGATCGCTTGCGCGGTGAACCGGATGAGTTGCTCTCCGTCGCCACTGAGCATCCAACCATAGGTCTGGCGGTGCAGACTCAACTGGAACAGCCACGGAATGCCGATGCGGCTTGCCCGCTTGCTAATGAAAACCCAGTGGCGCGGATTCCACGAACGCAGCCGCGAGGCCTTTCCTATGCTGAACCAAACCGACCATTCCCAGCATAGTTGAGCGCGATGGTGGTAGCTAACTAGCGTCCACGAGCCCCGGACATTCGTCCTTGAAAACCAGCGCAACGGAGACTGCCACCCCTTGATCTGCTTGAGAGCACGAACCGTTGCCAGACCAAGGACAGTATGGGGCTCGCCACTGGTTGCGCGATACGCTTCAACCAAGTCTAGGAGGTGGCGCGCTGTCGATTGGGTGATGTTGTCAGCAGGGCCGTACCAGCGAGCAACCGACATTATCTTGTCAGCGTCAGGGATTGAAGCCCGTAGGGTGGAGACGCTTGCGGCTCCATCGTCAGACGAAAGCCCGCCCGGACGCCCCTCCATATCCTCGCTCATACTTCACCGCCTTCCTTGGATGGCGTAGGCTCCTTGGGCTGATGATCGCCGCACCAGTCTTGCACATATACGATCGGCCAATAGAAGGATCGCTGCCCCGCCCATGCGGTCGCTTGCGGCGGAACGAGACGGCAGCGGCTATTTTCCATGAACCGGCACGTCGCACAGGTCTGCTTATCCATGGGTCACCTCTGCTTTGGTGAGGGCGGCGATAGCCCTGCCTAGGGGGCAGTTGCGCTCATGCTCAGCGGCGCTATTCTCGCGCATGTCAGCGTCGCAATAATCGCAGAATACGTCTGCAATGCCCGCCGCGATTTCCGCATCGACTATCCCTTTCAACGCCTCCACCAGATCCCGGTGAGCATCGGTCTCCGGGTTATTGGCAGTTGTTGGCAGGGGGGTGGCCTCACGGTTTGCGCGGATGAGCGCTTTCTTCGCGACCTGCGCATCTGTCTTGCGGCGCTGCAATTCCGGGCCTACCGCCTTAGGATCGGCATAGTAGTCGTCGCCAATGCGGATGAACCATTCGCTACCGCCACCAAGATGGCTGACAATTACCTTCGTCAGTTCGCGAAGGTGCTTGGCCAATGCGGCCTCCAACGGTGTCTCTGTCATGAGGGGTTCCCTTCGGTGGAAGGCGTGCCAAAAACCTTGGCAAGGCATTGGGGGCACGTTTCCCAATCGTAATCGCCATGCTCGCAAGGCCCCATCGCGCGGATGAAACTCTCGCGCTGGGCTTCACGCATGGCCTTCTTTTCCTCTGGCGTGGCATTGCGCTCCCATTCGCGGGCACGCTCCAGCAGCCTCTCAAGCTCGGGGTCCATCAGGGGTTCTCCACCTTGTAGGCGATGATGTCGTTGTCGTGGTTGTGGGATTGCCAGCGCCACCAGTCTTCACCAGGGCCAGACCAAAACTTGGCTCGTTCCCGTTCAACGACCTGGCCATCGCGGAACACCACGGTCACCATCGTATCTGGCGCCACAGGGCACGGCCCACCGGAGTGCGCAACGAAGCCTTCGGGGAGAGAGGTCATGGGAGGAAATCTCCGATGCAAAAGGCGTGCTGGTCCGGCTCATCAAGCGCGACCAACCTCACCGCCTCCGATCGCCGGTCATATGGTCCATCGCAAATAGCGCCCTTGAGCACCCACCACTTGCCAGCCCAAATTCCGCGACCAGGAACAATCCGAGAAGGATCGTCGCCATAGGCCGCAGCAAGGCTGCCGGCGCGCGCGATTGCATCTTGGTTGCGGCGCTCAACGGCTGCCATCGCCGCCTCATACCTTTCGGCCCACTCACCCTTGCCCCCGCCCACATCGGGGTTCGGAGTCGGTTCGACTCCCGATTGCGGAATCCCGCTCGAATGGTTGGACATCGCAACTGCGGGACTCGGCGGGATTGCGTCGGTCAATGAAGATGGTTGGTCACCGCTAAGTGATTGTTTTTCATCACTGCCCGCATTCCGTCCCCGGGCACCATTGGAAACCCCGAATTTCCCCGCATGACCCTTTACAAGCCCGGGAAATCCTAGGAATATCCTCACATATTGACCCGCATTAACCCGCGAAGGACTTGGCGCAGCCGGGGGCTTTGGGGGATCAGATGGGGGCATTCTTCGGAAATCCGATAATGTGAGGCCCCCATGCCCCTGACCGATACGGCAGTCCGGAACGCAAAGCCCCGAGAGAAGGCATTCAAGCTTGGTGACAGTGGCGGCCTATATCTTCAGGTGACGCCAACAGGCGCGAAACTGTGGCGCCTCAAGTACCGCGTGCACGGCAAAGAGAAGAAGCTGGCGATCGGCGTTTACCCCGAGATCAGCCTCGCCGATGCTCGGGCAAAGCGCGATGCCGCCAAGGCAGAATTGGCCTCGGGCAAAGACCCTTCACGCGAGAAGCAACGGCGGGCGATCATCGCCAAGGCTGACGCCGGCAACACGTTCGCCCTGATCGCATCCGAGTTCATCGCGCATAAGAGGCGTGATGGAAATCGGGCCTGGGCACCCAAGACTGCCGACAAGAATGAGTGGTTGATCGGACTGCTTACCCCCAGCCTTGGCTCGATCCCGATCGCGGACATTGAGCCGGCCGAGGTGCTTCATGCGGTTCGCAAGATCGAAGCTCGGGGCGCCATCGAGTCAGCCCGTCGGGCTCTTCAACTTGCAGGTGGAGTGTTCCGGTACGCGGTAGCGACCACCCGCCTTCGATCCGATCCAACCCGCGATCTGAAAGGCGCCCTGCTCTCACCCGACGTCAAGCACAGGGCCGCAATCCTCGACCCCAAGAAGCTGGGTGAATTGCTTCGGGCGATCGACGGCTACAATGGCCACTACACCACGAAATTCGCTCTGGAACTCGCGCCGCATGTGTTCGTGCGTCCGGGCGAACTCCGGCACGCCGAATGGCCAGAAATCGACTTCGACAAGTCGGTGTGGGCTATCCCGGCTGCCAGGATGAAGATGCGCAAACCGCATCATGTGCCCCTGTCCCGGCAAGCGCTCGAGATCTTCCGCCGCCTTTATGCTGTGCGCGTGAGCGAAGGTTACATCTTTCCCAGTATTCGAACGCACAAGCGGCCGATGAGCGAAAACACCCTCAACGCGGCATTGCGCCGGCTGGGGTTCGGTAGCGATGAAGTTTCGGCGCACGGCTTCCGCGCAACGGCGTCAACGCTGCTGAACGAAGCACAAGACGCGAAAACCGGACAACCCCTTTGGAGCGCCAATGCGATCGAAAGGGCATTGGCCCATGGCGACGAGGACAAGGTCCGCGCCGCCTATCACCGCGGCCAGCATTGGCCGGAGCGCGTGAAGATGGCCCAGTGGTGGAGCGATTATCTCGATACGCTCCGTACTGGGGCCGAGATCGTGCCGTTTCCCGAGAGGGAGGCCGGATAGAGTTTCACCGGGCACGGTGCCCGATGAAAGCGGGCCAGCTGGGGAGCCACTACCTCCCCCGCCGGCCCTGACCACCAACCGCCACAGGAGGGCGATTCGATGACTTGTGCCGACCTAGACACCCTTGCCGTAGCGAGCAAATGGCCCTCGACCGTGCTGGGGGAAGATGATCCGATTTCCCGGTTTTGCATGATGTTCGTTGCGCACAACGAGGACCCCAGCCTTGAGCCGGAATACCTCGCAGCGCTGTCCGCCATGGACGAATACCAGCCGCAAACGAGCCGCGACGCGCTGCGGAAGTTTGTCGCGATCTACGATTGCGGCGGGCATCCTACCGACGATCGGGAGAAGGCCTTGATCGCCCAGGCGAAACACGTCCTCCAAACGAAGCCAACGCGAGCGCGAAACACCAGGCCGTTAGGCGAATGGTCCTCGTGGCGCAGGAAATCTCCGTCAAGGCAGGTCAGATAGCGCAGTTGATCGAGACCTGCGAAGAGGCGGCCCACAATCTGTACGCGGGGTATGAGAGAAGCAAAGAGGAACAGTCAGCGGCGTTACGCAGGATCGACTTGTTCCACGACTTGGCGCGCAGCGTGGCGGTGCAAATCGAGAAAGCAGGGGAGCAGATCGAGCGAATGGAATCCGATTTAGGCCACCCGAACGCAAATCTGGCCGGAGTCCACTGACATGCAGCTTCCAACTACCATAAACGTGCTTCCAGCCGTTTCTGAAACGCCGGATTTCGCGCTCGACGATTTACGCGTGTTCTCGAGCATCCCCAATGCTCATTACGATGTGGTGCCCCTGCTCGGCATGGTCGCGGTTTACGAAACCGACACCCTTACACGCGCTCGACATCAGGGCGCTTGCTGCAATCGCGCTCCGGGATGGGATGTCTCTAGTTCGCTCCGGCGGCGGTCGGGGCTGCTTCGCGAAATGGCAGACGCTCGCCGATGACATCGGGGTCGACATCGCCCGATTTTCGAAATCCCTCAAACGGCTGCGCGAGTTCGGTTACGTCGTGATTGAGCAGCAGGACGATGACCGCCGACGCAAAACAATCCGGGTCGTATATCCCGAAAATAGTTGCACTGAGCGACAAGTATCTAATGCGGAAATGGTTGCCACCAGCGACAACAATCTCAGCGAAATGGTTGACATGGGAGACAACCAATCGGGCGAGATAGTTGACATACGCGATTTTGAAACCCGCAGAAATCTGCCAAAAACTACCCCCTATTATATTCCCTTAAAGGGGGAATTACATGTTGCCGAAGCAAGAGGATTATATGCTGTTGAAACAGCGCGCCGGTTTGGCGCGTGTGATGACGATGATGATTTTTCAGATGAGATAGCGAACGCTGTCCAGCAGGTCGGCAAGCGTGCTTCCAAGGCGGAGCTTCCAACCAGCGGCATCCGCCTGAACGACATTCTACCTGGCGCTTGGAAGAGCAAGTCCATTGGCGCCTGCCTCGCAGGACTCGAGCGCGGGCTGCAACTCATCGGCTACCGCACAGACCGCCTGATCCCGGAGGACGCGGAGTCCGTCCAACGGTTCCTGTCGAGCCTGGCTAACGTCAGCGCCGGCGAGCAAGATGGATACCGCGCCGAGCGGATGCTCGAACGGATCGAACAAGCGGAAGCCGCGGCATGACTCGCGCGCCTCATCTCGAACCAGTTCACCCCGTGAGCGCCGGCACGAGTGCCCGCGTGCCGTCGCTCCACCACCATCGGAGACTATCGTGATCAATGCCGCCATTGACCGGGCACCGCTTCAGCGCGCCTCCCGAAACTTCAGATCAGAAACCGAACGCCGCGTTGAACGCGCAGCCCTGATCGCATCCGACCAGGCAAGCCGGATCGCAGTGCGCTCGATCCGCGAAGCAATGGCGGGGGCTGACGGGACCTCTGAGCAAAGACTGGCGTCGCTCTTTTCTGCCGAAATACACTCGCGGAACCACCTGCGCCTTGACTGTAGCGCGACGATTACGGAGTCCGGTCGGCGTCAATTATGATGGCCGATAGGTGGCCGCGCCGGTTGGTGAATTCTGGCTACCATTTGCTGTTGCGGGGAGCAACCGTCGAGCGACAATTACGACGCTGGGTAATTGTCGCTGACGCTGGCCGGAAGCGAGGGTCTGAAGCGCATGGGATGGTTGGCATGTAATTGCCGCTGGCGACAATTACCCGTTGCCTCAGCAAGGGTGCTCCCGAGCGCGAAGCCAGCGACAATTATGATGGCCGGTCCGGGGCGCCATTCGGCGGGTCGTAATCGCCGGCGTTGATACGGGCGACGGCGGAACGTTTGCGGTAGCTTTCGCCGTTCATCTCGATGATGATCGAGTGGTGCACGAGGCGGTCGATCGCGGCGACAGTCATAGCGGGATCAGGGAAGACGTTGTCCCATGCCGAAAATGGCTGGTTGGCGGTAATGGCGAGCGAGTGGCGTTCGTAGCGGTGGGCGATGAGCTCGAACAAGGCGCTGGTCTCGACCTGGTCCTTGCGGACGTAGGACAGATCGTCGAGCACGATGAGATCGAACTTGTCGAGCTTGTCGAGCATGGCGGGTAGGCTGAGGTCGCGGCGCGCGGACTGGAGCTTCTGGACCATGTCGGTGGTGGAGCAGAACAGGACGCGCCGCCCCGTGTCGATGAGGGCATGACCAATGGCAGCAACTGCGTGCGTCTTGCCGGTCCCGCTCTGGCCGAACAGCAGCAGGTTGCCGCCGCTCTCGATCCAGTCGTCACCGGCGGCGAGGGACAAGAGGTGCGGTTTGCGGATGCCGGGGGCTGCGTCGAAATCGAAGGTGGCGAAGGTCTTGCCTGCGGGCAAGCCGGACTGGTCGCGATGGCGCTGGATGCGCCGGGAGGAGCGATCGGCCATCTCGATCTCGAGAAGCGAGGCCAGCAGGTTGGCGGCCGGCCAGCCATCGCGATCGGCGGTGTCGGTGAGGCGCTTCCAGTTGCGGTTGATACTCGGCAGGCGCAAGGCCTTGAGCAGGGTAGGCAGCACGGCGGCGGCCTGGTCCTTGGTGCGGGTCATCAGTACACCTCCCCGCTGGCGATCAAGCTGTTGTAGCTGTGCAGATCGGGAGGCGGGATAGTGACATCGCGCTGCGATCTTGCGGTTGGCAGGAACTCGTCCCTGAGCGCATCGACATCGGGCAAGCGCCCTCTGTCGAGTGCCTCATCGATCCGCCGGGCCAGCACGTCGACACAGTCGCCCCTGGCGGCGATATCGAGCAGCGCGACGGCATCGCGGCAGGCCTGCCGTCCATCGAGTTGGGCATCGAAGGCTTGCCAGGCCCGCCGGTAGGCGTGATCGGGGAACAGGGCTTCGCGGTAGACGAGGTTGCGCAGCGCACCAGGCTTGCGGCGCAGGTTACCGATCATGTGCCGGAAATCGATGCTGTGCCCCCGGTGGGGATGGCTGATCCGCACACGCGGCGTGGACATTACCCTGTCCGGACCGAGGAAGAGCTCAATGCGATCGTCAAAGAGATGCGCGTTGAGGCGCCGTCCGACGAGGCGGGAAGGCACCGAATAGGTAACCCGATCGATGGCGACGGTGCCGTTGCGGGTGACATCGACGGTGACCATGGCGAAATCGGTGGTTCGCCTTGCGGGCAGCGCCTTGAGTACCCTGCGTTCTGCATCGATGTGCGCAGCATGCCGCCGGTTCTGTCTGGCGACCTGCGCCTCAACGAACTCGCGCCAGGCCTCGATGCTGACGAAATCGCGGCTTCCCCGCCGGCGTAAGGCCTGATCGAGCCGTCGCTTGAGATGGGCATGGGGACCTTCGATCGATCCGTTCTCGTGCGCCTCGCCGCGGTTGTTGCGGGTAGCGAGCATGCCGTAATGACGGCACAGCTCGTCATAGCTTCGGGTAAAATCCCGCTGCGCATCGGCGTCGAGGTTTTTGTAGGCGGCTGACAGGGAATCGCTGCGGTGTTCGGCCGGCGCGCCGCCCAGCTTCCACAAGGCATCCTGCAGGTGCTCCGAAAGGGCGGCAAAGCTCTCCCCGCCCAGCACGACAGCCGCATGCTCCCAGCCACTCGCCGCCAAGCGGAAGTGGTAAAGGCGATAGGCCAGGGTCTCGCCGGCAACGGTGACCTTGAGACTGTCGCATACCGTGAAATCCGACAGGCCCTGCCGACCGGGCTCATGATGCTGCGGGAAGAAGATCTCCTTCTCGCCGCCGTGCAGTGCCCGCCAGCGGGCGATCCGGCGTTCAAGTGTTCGTCGTATCGCATCGGGAACAGCATCCTCGCCGAACTCGTCCTGGAGCGTCTCGAAGACCGTGACGGCAATGATACCGTCGATCTGGAGCAACTCCTCGACGCGTGGCCAGAATGGCTCGAGCGGATCGGCGCGGGTGCGCCAGTGGCGCTCCTTCTTCTTCTGGGACGGAAGCTGCGGATCGTTCTCGATCCGGCGTGCGCTGCGCTCGCTGATACCGGCCTTGGCAGCCGCGACGGCCTGGGTGTGTTGGCGACGATGGGTCATGAAGAGAAATACCTGCTGATCGGAAATGTGGTGGCCCGGCATCGCAAACCCATCGCTCGTTGTTCGATGAGTGTTCCGATACCACCGCCCGCCACAGCCCCGATCAGCCCCCCCGAAAGAAGGGGAAAAAGATCGCCACCGGTTGTCTGGTCCGCTCTCCGGTCGGGGCTACGCCCCTCCCTACGATCAGCCCAGACAACCGATCCTACCGGCCATCATAGTTGCCGCTCAACCGGCCATCGTAGTTGTCGCCACGCACCTTGACCGTCGCCCAACACCGCAAAAAGGTGTGAGGGATAGTTGACTGCTGTTTTGTACCCGTCGACGAAATTCATAGGACGGATCTCAGCACCAACTCTTACTGCCCGTCGCCGCTAGCACGTCGGTTCGCCTTTATTCATCTTCTTCAACCGGTTGTGAAGATCACTCCATATCGGTTCTCCCGAATCTATCGGGGACTGCCCGAAAGGCAGCGACACTGCGCCGGATCGGCCGGTGTCCAGATCATGGAAAATGATGGCTGCGTCATAAGCTTTGCTTAAAGCGCCCGGCACAAGGGCTGCACGGAGTTCGTCATCTGCATTGGGAGCCACAAACCCGATCCCGAAGGGCACAGAAACCTTGGCCTTAGGAGGTATGTTGACAGGGGAGAGCGTCCACTCCACCCCTCCACCGTTTTGAGCATTCAAGTCGTTCTTGTTCAACTGACGCTCCCAGCGCCCCTTTCCATCTCCGCTAAGCTTTGCCGACAAGCCCTCACCCTTAATTGTAAGTTCCCACGACAATCTAAGGGGGCGGTCGGTGAGATTTCGTAAGTCAAAACTCGATATCCCGAGCATGACGTCATCATTTTCGACGTCGCCCACCTTCCCGAAATTGGCATATCCAGCTACTGGCCACTTGATGCAGGTAGTGGCGAGCGGAAGCCCCGGAACAAGCGTCTCGGGATGAATGTAACCTGGCACTGGGGGCTCGAGAAGGAGCAGAAGAGGTGGAACGGGTAAACGCTTTGGTTTTGGCGTATACCATGCCTCTGCGCGCTCCAAGCCAACGTGAACTACTAGTAGCACAGCAGCCACCAGGAACCGATTCATGCGGGTGAGACGCTTTGTCGTAACGCTAAAGAATAAGATCGATAGGCATAGCAGAAACGATGCCGCAATCATCAATCTAGCAACAAAAAGTGTGTTCAGCCCAGCGGTCGCCAGCGAGCCCAAGAGCAATGCCGCTGCGGTGCTGATTAGCAGCGAACCAATCGGATGGCTGGCAACAGCTCTAAGAATTGGAATAGACATCGCAAGCAGGATGCGAACGCCCAACGATAGCGTCAAGGTGCTGACAGCTCAATCGCACCAAAGAAAGCGGAGTTATCGCGCCGGCGGCCGGGACTAAAACTTCAAACTATCGATAACGTCATAACCTCACGCAGTGAGAACAAAAGCGGTTCCACAGCGCTTATGTCGTTCAATCCGCCCAGGTAGGACCCGCGATTTCGCCGCCGTTTCCCGTCTGACGGGCGCTGAGAGGCAATACCCCATTCGGATGGATCAGGAGATGGTTTCGACATTATCGAGCCGGGTGCGCTTACAGCGGCAAATTCGGCAAGGAAGCGCGCAGTAGCGGAGTGAAGCTGTCTGGGCTGGTATCAGACGCTTTGGATCGGAAGGCGCAACGGGGTTACTACATCAACGCCCTTGAGATCCGCGACCAGAGGTCATTGCCAAACGCCGCTAGCTGTCCCGATGGATCTTCCTGCACCGGATTGAATATGGTCCACCGCAAGTTCCAATCGAGGGCAAGCGCCGGTGCCAGATCGGATCGGTTGTCCGCTTCGCCGCTTACAAGAACGATCGGAACAGCCACAGCATCGAAGCCGTCCGTTCGATCATAATTTCGATGGCAACCGGGCCGGCACCAAACATTGTACCTGTCACTGACGTACTCGCAGCCTAGATCAGCGCCCGCCCGAGCAACCCTATCGGCGCAATCAGACCGCAGGCCAGAATAACCGCGCAGCCGGTCCCACCAGCACCATTCGAGGACGGTCCAGCCGTATCGACCTCTCCATTCTCCGCCTGCCGCTTCATCTCCCTGATCACATTGTCGATCTTGCTCTTTGCCTCACCGAATAGATCGAGTGCCACCACCTGTCCGCCACGGACGTTCTGCTTTGCGGTGCCAGACACTTCGAACAGGTACGGCGACACCTCATTGTAGATGATTGTGCCGCTGACCCCGGTCCATGACCCCATTGTCATGCCCGTGGTGAAGGTGATGGTGCCGGAGGCCTCGTCGACCGCGTCAACGCGATAGTTCGACGCCTGCACGGCAGACTTGCACAGAGCCACCATCATTTCGCGCGTTGCACTAAAACGCCCGTCAACGAATGAGGGACGGTCCGGGGCCGTAGCCGTCTCTTCTCCGACCACGACAGGGGCACCGCATCCTGGGCAGGTTGCCGCCTGGTCCGAAATGTCACGATTGCATTCAGAGCATTTGATGAGCGCCATACAACCCACCCGCCTTGCAGTTACGCCAGTGGTGGCTGGTCAATCCACCGCGAAATCGAAGATGCGGGCTGTCACCGCGCCCCCAGCCCCGCCGCCTGCGAGCGAGTAGATGAAACCGTACTCGCCCTTTGCTAATTGCGCGGTGGGCTGGACGCGGAAGACGCCGGGCCTAACCATCTGATAGTCGAAGCCGATGCGATCCTTGTCCATGACGCCGGTCTTGGCGCCGGCGAGATTGATACTGCCGACGCGCGCTTCACGACGTCCGCTCTTTTCCATGAGGTGGACAAGCGTGAATTCGGCCGCCGAGGTCACGGTCGCGGCGGTGCCCGATGCCCAGGTCACGGCGGCATTCTGGGTATTCGGATTGGATTCGTCGAAGAAGAAATAGAACGTCGGCTGTTTCGCCGGCGTGTGCGTCCGGGCCGAAGCGTTCTGGATCGCCGCTTTCACGCTCATGGAAGCGATGCCGCCGGTCAATGCATACCCGAACAGGCCTCCGGTCTTGGCCTGGTTGGTGACGGTCGGATCGATCCGCACCATCTTTTGGGCCATGTCGTTCAAGAGGTAGACACCCGGGGCATGCGGGACGGCCGGGTCTGGCGAGTCCAGCGACAACTGCGCCGGGGCAGCACTCACTGCCGGCGCCTCGAGCAGCGCCGCAATCACCGGCCCGGACACCCCCTTCTTCTTCAGATCAAGGATCTGATCGACGCTCAGATCCATGTGGGTCGCCGAGTTTTTGACCTTGGCAACGACCGCCTCATCACCAATGCCGGATTGTGACAACAGGATGATCTCATCCAGAGTGAGAGGTGACGCCATCGCTGGCACAGAGAGACCCGCGGCGACGAGCGCCATAACGCACCCAACGGTTTTCATAATGCCCCCCGAAGAATCGATGCAGCTTGATGGCATGCTGCGATGACAGTGGCGAGCCGAGGATTGATCAAATTTGGCGGCGCCGGATCATGCATTGTATCGGAGAGGTCATCCGCGGACAGGTCCCATTCCGATGGATGGGTCGATAGGGCTAGGGCTTCTCGTTCATCAGCCCGGGCGGAAGCTCCAGCCTGATTACCTTCCACGTTGCGAACCCACGTCTCTCGAGCAAAAATGAAGGCCCTTCCTGGTTCAGTTTCACATTGCGCAACCGAACCCGGAACCGATCGAGAGACACGTACCTTGCCTGACTTTGGATGTCTGGATTGTCCTCGATCTTGGTCTTTTCCGTCGGATTTTGGCCTCGGAGGATCGCGGCAATTCCATCTGGTGTGACGTAGGCATCGATCATACGATCCACGATGCCAGGAAGGACAAGTAGGCCCAGACCAGAGAACGGATTGTTTTTCATCTCTGGATCGTTCTGCATCTTATTCACTAGCGCGGCCGTCATCTGCGATTTCAGATTGTCACGAACGGCCGGAAAATCGACGTTTGCCTCAAGCTTGTCAGAGTCCGCATCTATCGCAGCGGCTCGCAGCGAATGCAGCGCATAGTATGGCGATCCGCCGTAGATGCCGATCGCAACCAGACCAATTGCCATAGCGATTAGGATCGACTTCTTCATTTCAACCCTCGAGAATCGACGCTGATATTCAAGACCACTTTGGGTGTACGGGAAAGACGCCGGCGAGAGGCAGACTGAAATAGATCGGATTTGACCACCGGCATCGACCAAAGAGCACCCAGCGACTTAGGGCGCGTGGAAGAATTCCGCTTTGGAGGATGTCTGCTATTCGGGATCGCCGACGAGCGTTCGAACGGCAAGGAGGGCGGGGTAATCGGACATTAGGCTGACGGCATTATCGGAGCTTGCTTGAAACGCGACAATGAGATGAACGGCTATGAGCTATTCTGACGAACTTGATGCGGTGCTGGCGCGGGACGATGCTGACAAGTTGATCCGACAGCTTGACGCTTACGCCAGCTATTATGCCAATGGAGAGGGTGAGTGGCCAGAAGAACACGTTGAGGATTTCAGCGAGATTCTGGAATGCCACAATTACGATTCTGAACAGGCGCTAGCCTACGTTATCCTCGCAGTAGCCCGCGTGGACGATGCAGATTTCCTTCGCCTCATGGGATGCAGCCTCCTCGAAGACGTGCTGCGAAATCCGTCGGACGAGATATTGCAGCGCATTGTCGCTCAGGCACGCAAATCGGCGCGGTTTCGTTGGATGCTTAGCTGTCCATTCAAAGTAGCACTGGCCGTCAATGCTTGGGATGCGATAGAAGCCTTCCGCATTACAGGTCCACATGATGAGCCACCTCTCGACACCTTGCCTTCTAGGTAGCTATTGTCCGCAATCGCGGCGTGTCCGGAAGGGCGCTTGTCGTCGAAACTTGGTGGATTGCGGTCATGCAGCTTATCGATGACGTAGGGCGTGAAACCACATAAATTGACCGTCAAACCGGGGGCAATCAATGACAGAGATTTGCATCGGCGGTCGGTATCTCATCGATGGATATCCAGCGACCGTAATTGGCATCCTTGCCGGCCGGCAGTTTGCCGCAGGATATCCCGCGGACGAATGGGCTGATGTTCTTGGGACCGGCATACTTGTCAACGATGATCAGGCGGGGCTGTTGCATTACCCTGACCTTGGAGACATCCGCATCGAACCTTTATGACTGCAGATGGGCGTTCCGGTAAGACCGCTCTCAAGGGAAAATTTGGGATAGCTGCCGCTCCGGCCACGCCCGAATTTGTCTACGCCGTCTAGCCAATTCCGAGACCACGGCAGCGCTGCAAAGCCCGACCGTCCTCCGGCCAGGACCGACGCGATCGGCCCCGAAGGCCCGCCAGCCAGCAAAACGGCAAACTGAAACTGAAACTAATGTTTATTGAATCGCAGACCCCTCACAGGGAGATGTCTGGAAATGGCAGATTTCCCCATTGGACGTGATCACACTGAGCGATAGCAAGTCGGAGGCGGGGTGAAGATCACTGCCTCGGCTGCACTCAAGGCCCCGAACACCAAAGCGGCGCAAATTTTTTTCGGGGCAGCATAAGCTAAAAGGGGCTTCAATGGGGGCACTGAAAATCTCGTAAAATCAAAACGATATTTAAATCAACGCACTAATGCGTATTTGAGATGACGTCCCCGACCATAGCGCACTGATGAGTGTCCTGATCGAACTTCGCCAGGCGGCGGGGCGACGCCATCCTCGAACACCCCAGTCGCGTTTCGAAACCTACGGCAGCGGGATGGTGTCGTCGGTCGTGACAAGGCCCTGCCCCTCGGCCGCAATGGCCACCGCTACCGAAGGCCGCCGCCCGACAACGCGCAGCAGCGCGGCGATGCGGGGAAAGGGCGCCAGGGAAATTTTGAAATACCGCGTCCAGCTGGCGATCACGAAGAAATAGGCATCCGCGGCGGTAAAGGTCGCCCCGGTGAGAAAGGGGCCAACAAGATCGCGCTCGGCCTGCGCAAGGCGGCCCTCGATCCGCTCCAGCGCAACGGCGCGCGCGCGTTCGTCAAGCGGCCAGCGCAGCGGCACGAAGCTCTTGTGCAATTCGGCGGCGGTGAAGCTCTGCCATTCGAGCACCCGGTAGCGCTCCATCGTGCCGACGGCGGAAAGCAGATCGTCGCGACCGAACCGTTCGCACAGGTATTGGGCGATCACGACGTTCTCGGTCAGCCATGTGCCGTCCTCAAGCAGCAGCAGCGGCACCATCCCGCGGGGGGCGACGGTGCGATAGTCCGAACCGTCCGGTCGGCGCTTCTGCGATACGTCGACCACTTCAAGCGCGAATGGCGCACCGATTTCCCGCAGCAGGATATGGACGGAGAGCGAACTTGCGCCGGGATGGGTAAACAGCTTCATCGCAGGTTTGGTTTTCGTTTCAGGAACGCCGCTCCGGCATTCGGCACATGTATCAAGGCAGGGCGATCCCTCTCACTGCTCTCGCAGTTCCCGCACGTTCGCGGCGGTCAGATTCGAAGCCTGCGTGCCAAACCGGGCGGTAACGTAGTTGGCAACCGCCGCGATCTCCGCGTCCGAATAGGCGGCATGGAAGGCCGGCATGTAGGGACCGGGCGAATGCGCCGAACCGCCTCCATTCAGCACCATCAGCGCGACATTGTTGCCGGTACGATCGTTGACGGCGCGGATACCGGTCAGCTGCTGGAAAGGACTGACGGCTCCCTTGCCGCTCCACGCGTGGCAACTGACGCAAGCCTGCTCGAACACGCGCTTGCCGTGAGGATTGCCCGTCGGGCCTTGCGAAGCGACAGGGTTGGCCGGCCCGGCCATCGCGGGCAGGCCAGAGCTGCGAATGGACGGAATGGTCCGCAGATAAGCCGCGATCGCGGCAACATCCGAAGGTGTCAGCCGCCCGGTGCTCAATGCAACCACCTCGGCCATCGGACCGGAGGCGACACCGCGTTGCGGCGCATGCCCGCGCGCAAGATAGCTGACGAGGTCGTCCGACGACCATGCTCCGATGCCGCTGACCTGGTCGCTGGTGATATTGTAGGCGTTCCAGCCTTCGGCGGCACCGCCGGCGAACTTCTGCCGGGTGTTCATGGCCTGCATCAGCGTGCGCGGCGTGTGGCATTCGCCGCAATGACCGGCCGCTTCGACCAGATAGGCGCCGCGGTTCCACTGGGCATCGCGCTCGGCGACCGGACGGAACACCGGTTCGCGGTTGAACAGCGCTCCCCAGATCGCCATCAGCCAGCGCTGGTTGAAGGGGAAGCTAAAAGTGTTGGGCAAGTTTGCCCGCCGCACCGGGGCCAGACTGGCAAGATAGCGACGGATCGCCAGGACATCGTCATCGGTTAGCATGGCGTAGGATGCGTAAGGGAACGCCGGGTAGAGCCGCTGGCCATCGCGGCCGATGCCCTTGTGCACGGCGCGCACGAATTCGGCATCGCTCCAAGCCCCGATACCGGTCTCCCGGTCGGGCGTGATGTTGGGGGTGTAGATCGTGCCGAACGGCAGCTTGAACGCACGCCCGCCGGCAAATGGCTTGCCACCCTTGGCGGTGTGGCAGGCCTGACAATCGGCTGCCTCGGTCAGATAGCGGCCCTTCGTGAGCGGATCAGCCGATGCCAGTTCGGGTGGGACCCCGGTGGGCGATCGTCCACGGTAGGTGGCCAGATCGACCTGCTGGCCGCCCGCGAACGCCAGCGGGCCGGGCAAGGCCACTTGCCACCAGGCAAGTCCTCCCGCGATGGCTACCGCCGCAATGGCGCCAAGGACGATCGTTTTGCGGGGCCGTTTCATCGCCAGGCACTCTTGCTCAGCAGGGAGGAATCGACGGGCATGCGGCTGAGCTGGATGCCCGTTGCGGCGTAGATGGCGTTGTTGAGCGCGCCCTGGACCGTGACCGTGCCAGGTTCGCCGATCCCGCCGGGCGCCTCGGCGCTGGGCACGATATGGACCTCGATCTGCGGCATCTCATCGATGCGGACGACGCGGTAATCGTGGAAATTGCTTTCCTGCGTCCGCCCGTTCGCCAGGGTGATCTGGCCATAGAGCGCGGCGGAAAGGCCAAATACCATGCCGCCCTGTATCTGGGACACGATGCCGTCCGGATTGACGGGCGATCCGCAGTCCACCGCCGTGGTCAGCCGCTTGACCGCCACCGTGCCGTCCTCGGCCACGACAACTTCGGCCACGGTGCAAAGATACGTACCGAACACGTATTGCAGATTGATGCCACGCCCCGCGCCGGCCGGCAGCGGCGTGCCCCAACCCGCTTTCTGCGCGGCAAGATCGAGCACCGCGCGGGCGCGTTGATGTTTGCCGATCAGGCTGCGGCGAAAGGCTAGCGGGTCCTGCCCCGCTTCGCGCGCCACGCGGTCAACGAAGCTTTCGGTGGCGAACACGTTCATATTCGGTCCGACACCGCGCCAGAACGCGGTGTACACGCCGCGTGGTTCGTGGCGGACCCAGTCCACGAGCAGGGCGGGCATGTCGTAGGGCGTTTCCGCCGCGCCATCGACGGCATCGCTATCAATTTTGCCGTCGTAGGCGGGCGGCAGCCAGCGCGCGACCACGCTGGGGCCGACAACGCGATGCGACCAGGCCTCGACCTTGCCGTTCGCGATCCTGGCCTTGAGCCAGGCGCCATAGACCGAGCGATAGGGCGCCCGCGCTACATCCTCTTCCCGGCTCCAGACGACCTTGACCGGGCCATCGACATGTTTGGCGATACGCACGGCCTTGCGGACCCCGTCCACCTCCAGGCGGCGACCGAAGCCGCCACCGATAAGATGGTTATGGACCGTTACCTGTTCCGGACTCAGACCTGCCTCTTGCGCGGCAGCCCGCTGCGTCATCGTCATCACCTGCGTGCCAACCCAGACCTCGCATTTTCCGGACGTGAGGTGGACGGTGCAGTTCATCGGCTCCATCGGGGCATGGGCCAGGAGGGGCAAGGCGTAGTGCGCCTCGATCACGCCATCGCCCGACAATTTCGCCGCTGCGCCGGTATCCAGCGCGACGTGCGCCTCGGCTTGCGATGCCTTGTCCAGGTCGGCCCACAAGTCGGCGCTACCCAAAGTGGCGTTGGGGCCATCGTTCCAGGTGATGTCCAGCGCCGCCAGCGCGCGCATCGCCGCCCAGCTGGTTTCGGCCACCACCGCGACCATGTCATCAAGCACGATCACCTGCTGCACGCCGGGCAGGGCCTTGGCCGGGCGATCATCGACCCGCACGACCTTCCCGCCTACCACCGGAGCGCAGGCCAGCGAGGCGAACCGCACGCCTTCGGGCATCGCGTCGATACCATAGCGGAGCGAGCCATCTACCTTGTGCGCGGTATCGAGCCGTCGCTGCGAACGACCGATAAGGCGGAAGGTTTCTGGCGACTTGAGTGGCGGATCAGCCGGAACCGGCTCACGCGCGGCCTGTGCGGCCAGCGCGCCATAGGCAAGGCGTCGACCACTGGGCTGGTGGACGACTTCACCCGGCTCGGTGCGGCATTCCGCCGCCGGCACACGCCATTGCCGCGCGGCAGCTGCGATCAGCATGGCACGGGCGCTGGCGCCGGCCTTGCGCATGACCGGCCAATAGCCGCGTACCGATGTCGAACCGCCGGTGGCCTGCACCTTGAAGATCGGATTGCCGTAGAGCGCGTCGTCGGCCGGCGCCTCTTCCAGCTTGACCGCCTCAAGCGCGACATCCAGTTCCTCGGCGATCAGCATCGCCAAAGCGGTGTAGATTCCCTGCCCCATCTCGGTCTGCGGCATCACCAGGGTTACGTTCCCGTCCCCAGCCAGGCGGATGAAGGCGTCGGGGGCGAAGGCTGCGGAGGCGGGGGCCGCGCCGGTTGCCGCAACCACCGAAACGCCCCGGACGGTAAGGCCAAGCACCAGCGCACCGGCGCCAAGCGACGCGCCGCGCAGCACCTGTCGGCGCGAGAGAGCCGGATCAGCCATGACGCGCCGCCTCCTTGATGCCCTCGCGGATACGCACATAGGTTCCGCATCGGCAGATGTTACCAGCCATGGCGGCGTCGATCGCGGCATCATCGGGCGTCGGATTGCTGGCCAGCAGGGCCGCGGCCGACATGATCTGCCCAGACTGGCAGTAACCGCACTGGATCACGTCCAGATCGAGCCACGCCTTCTGGATGCGTGCCCCCGCCGGGGTCGCTCCGATCGCCTCGATGGTCGTGACCGGCCTGTTGCCAATCTCGCCCACCGGCAATTGGCAGGACCGGACGGGTGCGCCATCCACATGAACCGTGCAGGCGCCGCATTGCGCGATGCCACAACCGAACTTGGTGCCAGTCAGACCCAGATCGTCGCGCAGCACCCATAGCAGCGGTGTTTCGGCATCTACTTTGACCTCACGCTGTTGGCCGTTCACGTTGATGGTCGTCACGCCTGATGCCTCCGATTTTTTGGCAGGTTATGGCAGATCGGATGCGACGGATAGCCCTACCTGCGTATGGTTTAACCGACGAAGAAGACCGGCGATAAATGGCCACCGCATTGAATGATGCCGGCGCACCTCTTCAGCGTCCCTGGAAGGGAGAGGCCCTTTTTGCCCAACAGCAAAGGGTGCGGAAGGATTGGGGACGCTTGGCGACCGTTCCATTCCATCCTGGAAAGTACCTTCAGCTCCGCTCTGGCATGACCCCGCCCGACCAGGGAGTTCAGTCCACGGCGGCGATGCTGGGCACGGTAAAGCTGAATACCGCGCCGCCGCCGGGCTCGTTCCGCGCATGCAGGTTCCCCCCCATGCCCTGCACCGCATTGCGACAGACCTGCAGCCCCATCCCCATGCCGGTAGCTTTGGTGGTAAAGAACGGTTCGAACAGCTTGTCGCGGACATCGTCCGCAATACCTGGGCCAGCATCCCGCACCGAAACCGCGATGCCTTCGGACACGTTCGAGATTTCGACGGTGATCTTGCGCGGATCGGACCCTGCCTGCATCGCCTCTGCCGCGTTGGTGATGAGGTTGACCAGAACTTGCTGGAACTCGACCGGATCGGCGAGCACCAGCGCAAGATCGGGATCACAGTGCAGCACCAATTGCGCCTCCGCCCGCCGGACCTCGCTTTCGAGCAGACCGCAGGTGGCCTGCGCCAGCGCGCTGATATCGACACGCCGCAATTCGCGGCGCCGCGGCGCAAGACTCTCGCGCGTGTGCTCGACGATCGCCTGGACACGGTGAACCGTCCGGGTCAGCCGCTCGATGCCACGGATCGCCGCCTCAAGGTTGGGTGTTTCCCCGGTCAGCCAGCGCATGGTGGTCTGCACATCCATCGCCATCGACGCGATGGGCTGGTTCAGTTCATGCGCGATGGTGGCGGAATAGGCACCCACCGTTGCAATGCGGTTGGCCCGCGCCAGTTCGTCCTGCGCGGCGCGGCGCATCTCCTCGATCCGCTGCTGTTCGGAAAGGTCGACGAGGTTTGACAGGTGCAGGTCGTCCGACAGCCGGTTCACGTTGAAATGAACAGGTATCCGGCGCAAATCCTTGCCGATCAGCACGGTCTGCCCGGAAATATGCTCTTGATCGTAATAGACCATCTCGAGCTGGCTTATCAGGACGTCACGGCCGTCCTCGGCGTTGTGCGCGGGCGGGTTGGCCGCCAGTTCGGCGAGGTCTGCATAGCCCATCATCTGGGCGAGCGCCCGATTGACCCGCGTGGTCCTGATATTCGACAGGCATTCCTCGAGAACATGCGGATTTCCCTCGAAATACGCCCGCAAGTTCTGGACGCCTTGCGCCTTGATGCGATCAAGGATGGGCTTGGTTACGCTGAAGTCCATCTCGGCGAAGCTGATGCCGCCCACGTCGAACAGGCTCGAATAGCGCGCTTCCGTGCGCAGCAGTTCGGCCGTCCGCTCGGCGACCCTGCGTTCGAGGTTGGCCATCAGGTCGTTGACGCGCTGCTGGGCCAACACCTCGTTGTGGATGTCCGTCGCGCCGCCATAGAAGCGCAGGATCTCGCCGGTCTCGGCGGACCGCACCGCCCGACGTGCCATCGACATCCAATGGTAGCTGCCGTCCTTGTGCCGCAGACGGACCTGGCAGGCGATATCTTCGCCCGTTTCCAACGATCGCGTCAGCACCTGGCGCAATGGCCCGATATCCTCGGGATGGATGCATTCGCGCCAGGTTTGCCCGGCGATGCCTTCCTCTCGTTCAACGCCGGTAATCTCGGTGAAGCGCCGATTGAGAAAATCCCATTTCCCGTCAGCCGTCGAGCGCCAGAGCAACTGGGGAACCGAATCCGCAAAAACTGTCAATTCGCGTTGGCTTTCTTCCAGTTCGTTGCGGAGCTTTTGCAGTTCCTCCTTCGCGGTGACCTCTTGATGAACATCGGAAAGCCCGCCGAAGCGTTCAATCTCGCCGGTGAACGGTGAGCGGACTGGCTTGTCGTAAATTTGCATCCAGCGATACGAACCGTCGGCCTGGCGCACGCGGATCTCGAGGTCGGTCAGGGTCTGCGTGGCGACCGCATGGGGAACCGCGGCATGAAGCGCGGCAAGGTCATCCGGGTGGACGACATCGTTGTAGCGCTCGTTCGCCAGCACACTTGAGCGATCCAGTCCGGTTACATGGGTCCAGTGTTCGTTGAGGTATTCGATCTCGCCCCGGGGGTTGGACCGCCACAATACGAACGGGACCGAGTTGAGGAAATGTTCGATCTCGGCCCGGCGGCGGTCTGCCTCCGCGCTCGCCGCGCGCAGGCGCCGCTGGCTTATCAACAGGAATGCGACAAAACCGATCGCGATGCAGGGTAACAGAGCCTGTAGTGCGGCAGCAAGCGGCTCACGGTCCGCCTGCGCCATAAGCCGGGCGACGATAGCCAGCGCCATGCAGACAGGCGCCCCAACGAGAACGGCGATTTCCCCGCCGCCTGCAAGGGCCGCGGCGACTACGACAAGATGGAGAATGGAAACAGGCAGATTATCGCCAGAGGCCCGGTCGAGGAAAAACACCGCCCATGCCATGAGGAAGGCGCCGGACAGCCAAAGATAGCTGTATTTGCGGTCGGTCATGCCACTCGGTCCCATCGCCCAACTCGCCCGTCATTCCATCGCTATTCGCGCCTGACAAGCCGCCGCCGCCATAAGCCTAACGTCAAACCCCTGTTGCCGCCAAGCACGTACAGAGCCGCCAGGAGGCGGCCCCGGCCAGTGCGTGAACACCATTAGCCGTCCGGCGCTCGACCGCGATTGCTGCGCGCTGGTATGTCCTCCCCCTACCTTGTTCTGCCTAGCCATCGCGAAGGGCCATGCTCAACCTCCCGCAAAAGGAGTAAGCCATGTACCAGCACAACACGGCGCCGACGCAGCACATCACAGTCGGCGATACGCGCTATGCTTATCGCCGGTTCGGCGAAGAAGGCGGAACACCGATCGTGCTCCTCCAGCATTTCACTGGCGGAATGGATCACTGGGATCCGCTGCTGACCGATGGTCTTGCCCGCAAACGCCCGGTCATCCTGGTCAACAGCGCCGGGGTCGCCAGTTCCACGGGCACCGCCCCCCCGACGATCGAGGGGATGGCCGGATGCATCGCCGAATTCATCGATGCACTCCAACTCCGCACGTTCGATCTGCTCGGCTTCTCGATGGGGGGCATGGTCGCGCAGGCGTATGCCAAGCAACATGGCGACCGCGTGCGCAAGCTGGCTCTCCTGGGCACCAGCCCACGCGGCGGCGATCCCACGCCCTTCCAGACCGAAGTGGCGCAGCGCGCCAGTGGCAACGCCAACCTAGAGGACTTTGCCTGGCTGTTTTTTGGCCATTCCGAAGCGGGCCGCGCAGCCGCTGCGGCATTCTGGCAGCGCCGGCATGAACGGACAGAAGATATCGATCCGCCAAGCGGCATGGCCACGATCATGGCGCAAGTGGCCGCCGGACGGGACTGGCTCGTGCCACACGGCGAACGCTTTGCCGATCTTGCAGCGATCAACTGCCCGACGCTGGTCGTCAATGGCAGCCTCGACGTGATGCTGCCAACGATCAATTCATTCCATCTCCAGCAGCATCTGCCCGATGCGCAGCTAATTCTCTATCCCGACGCAGGCCATGCCGCGCAGTTCCAGTATCCCGAACTGTTTCTGGCCCATCTCCTCCTGTTTCTCGACGGACACTGAGCAGCCTGCGGACGATTTTCGTCCCTGCAAATTGAAGGACATGCTATGAATCCCCTCGCTACAGCAACCATTGCCGCCCATGGCGGGCTGGATCAATGGAAGCGCTTCAGCACGCTTTCCGCGCGGCTCGCCCAGGGCGGTGCGCTATGGCCGCTCAAGGGGGTCGGCGGCGTGCTGGACGATACCGTGGTGACCATAGACCTGACCCGCCAACAAGCCTCGCACGCGCCCTTTGGCGACGCGGCGCGCAAGTCCGCGTTCACGCCACATCGGGTTGCGCTTCTGTCCGGCGCGGATGCCGTGCTGGAAGAACTGCTCGACCCGCGCGCCTCGTTTGCCGGACACACCCTCGAAACCCCGTGGACCGAACTGCAACTGGCCTACTTTGCCGGCTGCGCGATGTGGACCTATCTGACGCTGCCCTTCCTGCTGGCCGAGCCGGGCGTCACCGCGCAGGAAATCGAACCCTGGGAGGAAAACGGCGAACAATGGCGCCGCCTCGCCGTGACATTCCCCGCGAACATCGCCACCCACAGCACGCAGCAGACGCTCTATATCGGCAGTGACGGCCTGCTGCGGCGCCACGATTACGACGTCGAGATCACCGGCAACACACCGGGCGCGCACTATCCGTCCGCCTATATCGACGTGCAGGGCATCCGTTTTCCCACCAGCCGCCGCATCTATCCACGCCAGGCCGATGGCAAGCCGATGGCCGAGCCGCTCGTCGTGTCGATCGATCTTGGCGAAATCGTGCTGCGCTGATGCATCGCGGCCCATTGGAACGACCATGGCGGTACGACCGATTGACCGATAGAAACCCCGGAATGCGGCACACAATTTTCGGGGCGTGCTTGTTCGTCGCAGCCTTCTTCGCGGCGCCTTCGGCAGCGTTCGCCAGCGATTCCGGCAGCGGTGCTACCGCGATTGAGACCTCGCAGATCACCGTGACAGCCTTGCGCCGACCGCTGCCTGAAGATGCCGTGCCCGCCAGTCTGACCGTTCTGACCGGGCAGCAGTTGCAAGCCCGTTCCGTCCGCTCGTTTGCCGATCTGGCGATGGTCGAACCCAGCCTCCAGATTTCCGCTTATCAGGGCGAAAGCCAGATCTTCCTGCGCGGGATCGGCGCAGTCACGTTCCTTGGCGGATTTGATAGCAGCGTTGCGGTCAACCTGGACGGCGTTTACCTTGGCAGGCCCAGCGCGGCAGCATCGGCGATGTTCGATCTCGACCGGATAGAGATCCTCAAAGGCCCGCAAGGCACGCTCTATGGCCGCAACGCCACCGGCGGCGCAATCAATCTGGTGAGCCGCGGACCGACGAAGGACTGGCACGCCGACGGGCGCGTGGCATTCGGCAATTATGCCCGCGCCGATGCGTTCGCCAGCATTGCCGGCCCGCTGACCGACAGACTGGCAATGCGCTTGTCGGTGGGGAGCAGCAATCACGCCGGCTACACCCGGCTGATCACCGGACGTAATGCAAGTGGCAAGGACCGCGTTGATCACGCCGAGGACCAACACGACCAGAGCGCCCGCTTGCGGCTGGACTGGCAGGCCCGCAGCAATCTGAAACTTACCCTCTCCGCCGATGTCAGCCGGGCTGATGACCGCGCCGTGGTGTTCCACTTTGCTGGGCCGGGCTATGGCAACAATCCCGTCTTCCTCGCGCGCCTTGCGCAAGGCATCGTCGGCCCGGTCGGAGCGCGCACCATCGCCTCGTCCGTGCTGCCGTTCAACCGGCCGCTGAACTGGGGCCTGATGGCCCGGGCAGAGCTCGATCTGGGCAGCGCCATCCTGAGCACGACGGCAGCGTACCGCCAGACCCACCCGAAAAACTTCGACGACCTGTCGAACAGCACCGTGCTAGCCGAAACGCAGTACAAGGAAGAGGACGCCCGGCAATGGAGCGTTGACGTGGCGCTGCATTCGATGCCTTCGGCCACGCTCACCTACTGGCTCGGCGCCTCGCACTACATCGAGCGCAATACGGTTCGCAACGAGTACTTCTTTCCCTATCTCGTTACGCTTCTGGGCGGCACCGGCAGTGCTGATTGCTGCCTGCTGCGGGCCAACGGCACCCAGCACACCCTTGCCAATGCGCTCTTTGGCGAGGTGGGCGGCGCGATCCTGCCTCGAACCACCGTCACCGTTGGCGGGCGCTGGACGCGCGAGCGTCGCCGAGGGACCAATCTGCTCGATTTCACCGGGCTCCAGACCCTGAACAATGCGGTTCTTGCTCCAGCCGAGTTCCGTTCCTTCACGCCAAAGGCCGTGATCGACCACACGTTTTCGGAGTACGGCCACATCTTCGTGTCGGCCGCGCGGGGCTACAAGGCAGGCGGCTTTAACCTCGGCTCTGCGCAGAACACGCCCTACGCCCCGGAAAAGATCTGGTCCTATGAACTGGGTGCCAAGTTTGCCGGCCCCAACTGGAAGATCGAAGCGAGTGCCTTTCACTACGATTACCGCGATCTTCAGGTGCAGGATGTCGACGCCAATTCCGTGCTCATACGCAACGCCGCGACCGCACGGGTCGATGGAGTGGAACTGGGCCTGCGCGGCGCGAGCGGGCCGCGGTTCCGGTTCGCGGCGCAAGCGACCTGGCTGAATGCGCGCTTTTCGCGCTACGCCACCATCAACACCAAGCAGCCGGGCCTCGGCGTGCAAGACCTTGCCGGTAACCCGCTACCCCATGCGCCGCGCTGGCGCGTGCTGGGCTATGCCGAACGGGATTTTGCGCTGCATGGCGGCGCCATCCTGCGGCTGCGCGGCGATGCCAGCTGGCAGGACCGGACCTGGTTCACCGCCTTTCGCGATGCGCGGGCCACCCAGGCTGCGTGGTGGTGGCTCAAGGCCCGGGCGACCTGGATCCCCGCGCATGCGCGCTGGCAGGCCGCCGTCTTTGTCGACAATCTCACGAATACGCGCGCGTTCACCAATGTCTCGATCACCGGCGATCTCGACGCGAGCCGGGCGCTCGGCAACATGGCTCCGCCTCGCACGTTCGGGTTGGAGTTCGGCTTCAGTCTCTAGGGTCAGGAGCCATTGCCGACACGGCAGGGCCAAGCACCCGTGCCACCCATCGGCAGCGTCCGCCTAGATGCCGAGCAGATCGATCTTGCGCAGCATATCGGCGACCGAGATCGACTTGAGTTTGCGCCCGGCGCTCGAGCGATGCATCTTGACCGTGATCTCGGTGATGCCGAGTTCGTGGGCGATCTGCTTGTTGAGCAAGCCGCGCGCTACCCCGCGCAAGACGTCCGTTTCACGGGGTGTCAGGCTTTCGCCCAGACGCCGCACACTCTTGCGCTCGCCGCCGTCTTTTTGTTTCTCGCCTTCGGTGCGCAGTGCATGAGTCACCACGTCAAGCAGTTCCTGCTGCCGAAAGGGCTTTGGCAAAAAGTCGATCGCGCCGGCCTTCATCGCTCTGACGGAGGTGGCGACATCAGCGTGACCGGTAATGAACACGATCGGCACGAACTGGTTCATCTCCCGCAGTTGCGCCTGGAGTTCGAGGCCGCCGGTACCCGGCAGCCGTAGATCGAGCACGAGGCAGCATGGCCGATCAGGTATGCCATGCTGCAGCATGTCTGCGGTGGATTCGAACACGGCCGTTTCAAGGCTCACGGATTCGAACATATCCTGCAGACTTGCGCGCACGTCGGGATCATCATCTACGACAAGCACAAGCGGCTGCCGCGATGTTACCTGGGCCGATGCTTCCTGCACGAGAACTGCCCTGACGGTAGCCATGGATCGCCTTTCCGGCCGATCGGCCTTGTATTGCGTCGCCAATCTACAGCGACTTTGCACGCAGTGCCAGCCGCCGCGCCCCATACCTCGGTATGGGACGCCACGGAACAAGAGCTAGGCAGCCGCAAGACTGCTATCAATTAGCTGCAAAGTAGCGGATGACCACTAAAGGCGACATCGGCCTGGCAATGCCACGCGGCCCCGAACGAGAGGACAATGTTGGTGCCTGGGCCTTCCCCGAAAATGCCGGTTATCATCGGGATTGTCGACGATGATGATGACGTGCGCGAGGCATTGGAAGAGATGCTGGAAAGTCATGGCTATCTGACGATTTCGTTCAAGTCGGCTACCGATTTCCTCAAATCTGCCGATGTCGCGCGTATGTTCTGCGTCATCACCGACTTCCAGATGCCGGGCCTGACCGGACTCGACCTGATCGATGCGCTGCGGGAATTTGGACTGCCCACGATCCTGATCACCGCATTTGCAACGCCGATGATCGAGCAGCAGGCCCGTAACGCCGGCGTGCACCGTTTCCTGCGCAAGCCTTTCAATCCCCAGCAGCTTGTTGCCGCCATCAAATCCATTCGCGGCGGGATGTTGTGAATCGTCGGCCGCACTGCGGGTAATCACGGAGCCTTGGCGCCGGGCGGGGCATACCACGGTAGAGCTTTGCCGAATGCCGACACCCGATCATGGTGGCGACCAAGCCGCGTCACACCAGAGGGCGCCGCCACCAAGGAATTGCGCATGCCCTATCACCTTCTCATCGACGGCGCTCTGGTCGACAGCGCCGACGTCATCGACGTCATCGACCCGACGACGGCCCAGCCCTTTGCACAGTCGCCGCGCGCCAGTGCCGCTCAGGCCGATGCCGCCATTCTGGCCGCCAAGCGTGCGCAGCCAGCCTGGGAAGCCCTCGGTTACGAAGGCCGCAGGCCCTATCTTGAGCGGTTTGCGGAGGCGATCACCGCCAACCTCGATTCCATTGCAGCCACTCTGACCCGTGAACGCGGCGGCCCGATTGCAGATTGCCGCTTCGAGGTAAGCCGCGCACGCGATGCCATCGCCCACTTCGCCACGCAGTCTCTGGTCGACCGCGTGCTGCTCGAAACGCCCGGACAGCGCATCATCGAACAACGCTACGCGCAAGGGGTGCTGGTCGCTATCATGCCGTGGAACAGGCCGATGACGCTGCTCTCCTTCAAGCTCGGGCCAGCGCTGATTACAGGTAACACGGTGATCGCCAAGCCCGCGCCGACCACGCCGCTTTCCACCCTTCTCCTCGGCCAGCTGGCTGCCGACATTTTCCCCGCCGGCGTCTTCCAGACTCTGGTGGATGCCAATGACCTCGGCCCTCTGCTGACCAGCCATCCCGACGTCGCTCACGTCAGCTTCACCGGCTCGACGCCGACCGGCAAAAAGGTGCTGGTGTCGGCCGCCGACACGCTGAAGCGCTTTACCCTGGAACTCGGCGGCAACGACGCAGCCATCGTGCTGGACGACGCCGACATCGCCAAGGTTGCAGACCGCATCTTTGCCGCAGCTTTCATCAATGCAGGCCAGGTCTGCTTTGCCACCAAGCGCGTCTACGCCCCGCGCCGGCATGCAGCCGATCTCGCAGCGGCCCTTGCCGAACGGGCCGCGGCGGCGGTTCTGGGCGATGGCATGAACCCTTCCACCACCATGGGCCCGCTGCAAAACCGCATGCAGTTCGACAAGGTGCTGGACGTGATCGCGTCCGCCCGCGCGCAGGGCGGCCGATTCCTGACCGGCGGCGACGCCACCGGTCAGGGCTACTTCATCCGCCCGGCAATCGTCACCGGTCTGCCCGAACAGGCGCGGCTGGTTCAGGAGGAACAGTTCGGCCCGGTTCTTCCGGTTCTGGCCTATGAGCATGTCGACGAAGCGGTGGCCGCGGCAAACGCCAGCGACTTCGGGTTGGGCGGCACCATCTGGGGCTCGGACACGGACCGGGCCATGGCCGTGGCCAGCCGCATCCAGACGGGCACCATCTGGGTGAACCAGCACATGGCGCTGCCCCTGGACGTTCCGTTCGGCGGCGCCAAGCAATCGGGCATAGGTCTCCAGAATGGCCTTCCGGGCATGGAAGACGTGACCCAACTGCGCATTCTCAACGCCATTCTGGCGGAATGAGGGGACCGATAATGGACAACACCACGTTTCGGATCGGCGGTGAACTTGAGGTAAGCCGGCTAGGCTTCGGCGCCATGCGTCTCACCGGACCAGGCATATGGGGGCAGCCCACCGACCGGGAAGCAGCCCTCGCCACGCTCCGCCGGGTGCCCGAACTGGGCATCAACCTGATCGATACGGCGGACAGTTACGGGCCGGATGTTTCCGAACCGCTGATCCGTGAAGCCCTGCATCCTTACGCCCCCGGCATGCACATCGCCACCAAGGCCGGGCTGCGCAGGCCCGGCCCCGATGCGTGGATGCCGCACGGCGATCCCGACTATCTCATCGCCCAGGCGCGCAGGAGCCTGACGCATCTTGGCGTAGAGCAGATCGATCTGTGGCAACTGCACCGGATTGATCCCAGCGTACCGCGTGACGAGCAGTTTGGCGCCGTTCGTGCCATGATCGACGAAGGGATCATCCGCCATGCTGGGCTCAGTCAGGTAACAGTTGCGGAGATCGAGGCGGCGCAACGGGTCTTTTCGGTCGCGACCGTGCAGAACCGCTTCAATCTTTCCGATCGCTCGAGCGAGAATGTGCTGGATTACTGCACGCGCCACGCGATTGGATTCATTCCATGGTTTCCGCTCGCGGCAGGGGCGCTAACCGGGCCGGGCTCCGCCCTTGCCGTTATCGCTCAGGCACATGCGGCGACGCCGGGCCAAATTGCCATCGCCTGGCTGCTGCGTCGCAGTCCCGTCACCTTGCCCATCCCGGGCACCGGGAGCGTGGCGCACCTCGAAGAAAATGCTCGGGCATTGCATATCGTGCTGAGCGATGACGAGTTCGCCAAGCTTGAGGCCGCTTACCGATAGAATCGGGACTCATTACCACAAGCCGCGAGCCTGAAAGACGTCGCGTTTTCCAGAAGGGAATTCCTCACAATCCGCCACCCCTACCAAGGGACGGGAAAGACAAACCATCGCAGGCCTGTTCCACCCCCGTCGTCGGGATCAGACTGGCCCTGTTCGGACCAGCTGCGGTGTAAACCGGGCGCCGCCACATTCGAGAACAAGATCCTTGAGCTGGCCGATCACCCCCTGCCGGGGCGCTAGACCGCCGCGGCCACCCGCCTTCGCCACAACGGAGAATGAAGATGTCCCGCATTGCCATCACCAGCCGTGACCAAGCCCCTGCCGCCTCCCAACCCACGCTCGATGCCGTGCAAAAGCAGCTCGGCTTCACCCCCAACTTCTTTGCCGTGCTGGCCAACAGCCCGGCGGTCCTTGCCGCCCACGGCGCCTTCGACGGTGCGCTCGGCAAGACGCTCGATTTGAAGACCCGCGAAGGGATCGCCCTTGCCACGGCGGCCGTCAACGGGTGCGAATACTGCACCGCCGCCCATACCTATACCGGGCACACCTTCGCACGGCTTTCCGAGGCCGACATTGCGGCAGCGAAGCGCGGAGAGGCAGCGGATGAAAAGCTTGCCGCCGCGCTGCATTTCGCCCGGCGTGTCGCTGAAACGCGGGGCAAGGTTGGCGATGACGACCTGGCGCAACTGCGCGCGGCGGGCTACGGTGATGCCCAGATCGTGGAAATCGTGGCCAACGTCGCCAAGAACTTCCTCACCAATCTCATCAACAACGTGGCGCAGACCAACGTCGATTTTCCGGCGATCACCGCCAGCGCAGCCGCCTGAAAACGCACATGGCCGGGGCGGCGCGCGGACGGCGGAAGCCGCCCTATACTCTCGTGTTATTGCGCCGCGCTCGCGCAGTGTGGTTCTTTTGCATGCACCGGGCGCCGCTGCCGCGGCACTCGCTCCAACGGAACACGAAGGCTGATGCGTCATGAGCCAAGCCGATTTCGAACTCTCCCGTCGCCAAGTGGTAGGCGGGGCCGCCCTTTCACTCGGGCTCGCGCTATTTCCTGATCCCGCAATGGCGTCCGTGCTCCAACACGCCGCATCAATAGGAAACATGACCATGGGAACGATCAAAGTCGCAGACGGCACAGAAATCTTCTTCAAGGACTGGGGACCGAAAGGCGCGCAGCCGATTGTGTTTCACCACGGCTGGCCGCTCAGTGCGGACGACTGGGACGCCCAGATGCTCTACTTTCTGGCGCAGGGTTATCGGGTGATCGCCCATGACCGCCGCGGCCACGGGCGCTCCACCCAGACCGATACGGGCAACGACATGGACACTTACGTGGCCGATGTCATCGCGCTCACCGATCACCTAGATCTGCGCAACGCGGTGCATATCGGTCATTCGACCGGCGGCGGAGAAGCGGCACGCTACGTCGCCCGCGCGAAGCCAGGCCGCGTTGCCAAGGCCATTCTCGTCGGCGCCGTCCCGCCGATCATGGTGCAGTCTGCCACGAACCCCGGCGGCACCCCGATGGCGGTATTCGACGGCTTTCGCACGGCGCTTGCAGCCAACCGCGCGCAGTTCTACCTCGATGTGGCGAGTGGTCCGTTCTACGGCTTCAACCGTCCGGGGGCCAAGATCTATCCCGGCACCATCCAGAACTGGTGGCGGCAAGGCATGATTGGCGGCGCCAAGGCGCACTACGACTGCATCGAGGTGTTTTCGGAAACCGATTTTACCAAGGACCTGCAGGCGATCGACGTCCCCACGCTCGTGCTGCACGGCGATGACGATCAGGTCGTCCCGATCGCGGATTCCGCGCAACTTGCCATCAAGTTGCTGCGCAAGGGCCAGCTAAAGGTGTACCCGGGCTATCCGCACGGCATGCTGACCGTTCACGCCGATGTGCTCAATCCCGATATGCTGGCCTTTATCAAGGCCTGATCCGGAAACTGGAACGCTGCCCCGGAAAGGCCGCCCTCATCACGAGGGCGGCCTTTTCGTGCACGAAAACGGCGCGCTTTGATGTGAGGTAAAATCCCTTCGCGCGGTGCAGTCTCGCGCCAGCCCTTCGGCGGCAGTAGCCGGTTCGAAAGGCGATCTTGGAGATAGAAAGTGCCGGGCGGCCCCAGGAGAGGGGGGGAGCATCGGGGCCGCCCGACAAGGTTGGGACCACATCAGGCCCTGTGCGTGCCAATAGCGGGATCGGGAGAGTTGGCACCGCATCGATTCCGGATCGATGCCATGATGGTGCGCTAGTTTCAGCCCGGAGGCTATAACGCGGAAGTATGTAGGGTGTCTTGCCAGACCATACCGAGGTGCTGTTCTCTTTCATCCATCGGAAGGACCACAAGCCTGCTCGCGTGGATTGCCGCGCGAACGCGATCATGTCCTCAGTCACGCCGCGCGCAGCAGCAGCGTTATTGCGAAACGGCCGTTGCGGCGGCCGAACGTGACCGTGCCGTTATGCGCGGCCGCCACGCGGCTGACGATGGCAAGGCCCAGCCCGGTCCCCTCGCCGCCGCGCGCGCTATCGCCGCGGGCGAAGGGGCGCAGCATCTGTTCGCCCGCGGTGGGCGCGATGCCGGCGCCGGCATCGCTGACCGTGATCCGCAGCGCGCCCTCTTCCAACACAGCGTCCATCCTGATCGGCGCCATGCCGTGACGCGCCGCGTTCGACAGCAGGTTGGCCACAGCCCGCGCTACCGCCTGCGGTCGCAGCGTGAAGACCAGGCCCGTTGCAACATTGGACGCGACATCGGGCAGGACCATGCCCGCCAGCCCGGCATCGGCCGCGGCATGCGCCAGAAGTCCGGCCACGTCGGTCGGCACCGGTGTCTCGTTTTCGAAGCCGCGGCCGAAATCGAGGAACTGGGTCAGCATCGCCTCGATCCGGTCCACCTGCCGCAGCGCGGTGTCCTCCAGTTCCTCGTCCTGCCCGCGCAACATTTCCAATGAGAGCCGCAGCCGCGTCAAGGGCGTGCGCAAGTCATGGCTGACCCCGGCCAGCATCAGCGCGCGCTCGGCTTCCTGCCCGGCGATCCGCGCGGTCATGCGGTTGAGCGCGACGGCCACGGCGGCGACCTCCGCCGGGCCGGAAACGTCGAGCGGCGGCTGGGTGCCATCGGCGCGGTAGCCGTCCACGCTCCGCGCCAGTTGCCGCAGCGGCCGGTCGATCCGGCGCTGCAGCGCCAGTCCGCAGGCGATAGCGATCACGAACGCCACGGACGAGGCAAGCATCAGGCTGGCCAGCGCCCCGCGCTGGCGCGGTGGCGTGATGCTGACCCAGTAATCGCCCTGCCCCATGCGCAGCAGGAACCATAGCCGCCCACCCTTATCGGTGCGCCAGACGAGTTCGTCCTGCATGTGCAGGCGCGAAGCGAGAGTCAGCGTGAACTGGCGCTCGACCATCGTGGGAAAGCGCGGCCCGTCCGAAGGCACATCCGCCGCCGGGCGCACCGCCATGCTGCCCGCGCGGTTGATCCCGTCGATCAGCGTCGCCTGGCGGGCCGGGTCCATATCGCGCATCGCCTGCGACAGCGCGGTGACCATGTCCGCGGTGACGGCGGCGACGCGGATCACTTGCGGGCGGATCACCAGCGTCATCACGAGAATGCCGGCAAGCAGCTGCCCCGCCAGCACCACCGCCACCAGCAGCGCCACGTTGCGATGGAACAGCCGCCGGAACACGCGCTTCAGCCCCCCGCCGTCCTGTCGGCCATGCCTTCCGTCAACACATACCCGACGCCCCATACCGTTCGCACATGGCGCGGATCGGCCGCATCGTCGCCGATCGCGCGGCGCAGGCGGACGATTTGCACGTCGATGGCGCGGTCGGTCACTTCCGCATCGCGCCCCAGCGCCCGTTCGATCAGTTGCGCCCGGCTGAGCGGCCGCCCGGCGCTGCGCGCCAGTGCCGCGAACAGCGCGTATTCGCGCGAGGACAATGGCAGCACCGCGCCATCGCGGCTGACCGTCATTGCGGAGAAGTTGATGCGGAACGGACCGATCTCGCGCTCCTCGTCGCGCGCCATGATCCGCTCCGGCCCCAACCGGCGCAGGATCGCGGCGAGCCGCGCCACCAGTTCGCGCGGCAGGAACGGCTTGGCGAGGTAATCGTCCGCGCCCATCTCCAGCCCCAGCACGCGGTCGATCGGATCGCCACGCGCGGTGAGCATGATTACCGGCGTCGCGTCGCCCGCAGCGCGCAGCCGGCGCACCACCGCCAGGCCATCCTCGCCGGGCATCATCAGATCGAGCACGATCACGTCGGCCGGCTCGCGTTGCAGCGCCGCGTCCATCGCCTTGCCCCCGTCCACCGCGCGCACGGCATAGCCATGCTCGGACAGGAAACGCTGCAACAGCGCGCGCAACTCGGGATCGTCGTCGACAACAAGCACGCGGGGCGGACGGTGGCTCATGCCCCGCCTTGTGCCATTCCCGCCCGGCCGCCGCCAGCGCGCAAGCTGTGACAAATGGTGACAGCGCGCCGTGCGTGTCACGCCTTGCCGCATCATCGCGCTTCGCCGGCATCGTCGCGACACATCGCCCGGCCATTCCCTTTCCATCGCCGGACAACGGCGTTCATTTTCACGCAAAGGAAACCAGACCATGATGCGCAAGACCATGAACACGATGATCGCCATGCTCGCCGCCACGACCCTGCTTGCCGGTGCCACCGCCGCCGAGGCAAGGCAGGGGATGGTGCGCGTTCGCGGCGCCAATGGCGCGGCCACCGGCGTCGCCGGGCCACGCGGCATCGCCGGACGCGCCCACGGCACCTATCAGTCGTCCGACGGCACAGTGACGCATGCCAGCGGCAGTGCGTTCCGCGGCGCCAACGGCAGCCGCGGCTATCGCGGCTCGTCCACGTCGGTTTCGCCCGACGGCACCGTGACGCGTAGCGGCCAGGCCGCCGCCAGCGGTGCGCGCGGGGCCGCCAGCAGCGCGGGCAGCTTCACCCGCTCGGCCGATGGCACCTGGAACGGCAGTCGCTCCACCCAGGCGACAAGCGCCACCACCGGCAATTCCTATTCGGGTTCGACCACGATCGATCCGGCCACGGGCAAGCCCGTCCACTCCGGCAGCTGTACCGATGCCTCCGGCGCCACGATTCCCTGCCGCTGATCCCGGCCCTTCCCTTTCCCTCCGGCGCGGGGAGCTTCCGGCTTCCCGCGCCCTTCCCGTCGCCGTAAGGAAAAACCTATGAAAGCCCTTTCGATCGCGCTGGTCGCGCTGGCCATCATCCCCGCCGTCGCCCATGCCGCCCCTGCCCGCGCCACCGCGCTGCCCGAAGGCGCCGCCGATCGCCTGCGCGAAGCCGATGCCAACGGGGATGGCGCGATCAGCCGCGCTGAACTGGGCGCATGGCGCGTCAGCCAGTGGCAACGCATGGATCGCAACGGGGACGGCGCCTTTTCGCGCGATGACCTGCCTGCGCTGATGCGCAGCCGCTGGGATTCGGATCGTCTGGTCCAGTTGCGCCAGCTCTACGACCGCAACGGCGATGGGCGCATCAGCCGCGCCGAATTCGTCGACGGCCCCGCCCCGGCCTTCGAGGCGGCGGACACCAACCGCGACGGCGTGGTTACCGCGCAGGAGATGCAGGCGTTGAAGGCCCGCAAGGCCGGCTGAGCCGCCGCCCGCTTCCCCAAACGCGCCCCTTGCAGCCGGATGTCCGGCCGGATCGATCAGCGCTTGATCGGCAACCCGGCCGAAGCCCATGCGTTGAAGCCGCCCGCCAGGTGCGTGTCGACGGCGGCCTGCGCCACCGCGCATTTGTCGAGCGCCATGGCCGAACGCTTGCCGCCAAGGCAGTTCAGCACCAGTTTCCTGCCAGCCGCATCGGGCAGGCGCGAGGCCTGGAACGTCGACAGCGGCATGTTGACCGCACCGGGAATGTGGCCAGCGGCGAACTCGTCCGCCTCGCGCACATCCACCACCAGCGCCTTGCCCTCGTCCAGCAGCGCGGCAAGCTCGGTTGCGCCGATTTCCGCATGCCGGGGCGTTCCGAAACCGAAGACCATCCGTTGTCCTTTCCGTGTCCGGAGGGCGATTTGCGGCGCCCTCATAATTTGATGTTGCTTATATTGTAATTACATTATATAAGTCAATATTAATTTACAGCGAAATCCGGTAAAGGAGCATGACAATGCACAAGGACTGGCCAGCGATGGCAACCGAACTCTCGGGGGCGATCAAGGAAGTGCGGCTTGGCGCGCCCGAGGTGATGAAGGCGTTTTCGGCCATGGCCAAGGCCGCCACGGATGCCGGCGCGCTCGATACCAGGACCAAGGAACTGATCGCGCTGGCCATTGCCGTGGCGATCCGCTGCGACGGCTGCGTGGCCTTTCACGCCCAGGCGGCGGTGAAGCACGGCGCGACGCGCGAAGAGGTCATGGAAACCATGGGCATGGCGCTCTACATGGGGGCAGGCCCCAGCCTGATGTATGCCGCGCAGGCGGTCGAGGCCTATGACCAGTTCGCGGCGAAGGGCTGATTGCCAGAACGGACGAGCCGTATGACCCCGACCGATGCCGCGATCGTCATCTGCCCCCGGTGCGAGGCGGCCAACCGCGTGCCGCAGGGGCGACTGACGCAGCATCCCACCTGCGGCAAATGCAAGGCGCCGCTGTTCACCGGCCAACCGCTGAACGCCACGCTGGCCGCGTTCGACCGGCACGTGGGCAAGGGCACGCTGCCCGTGCTCGTCGATTTCTGGGCCGAGTGGTGCGGTCCATGCAAGATGATGGCCCCGGCCTTCGCCTCGGCCGCGCAGGCACTCGAACCCTCGGTGCGGTTGCTGAAGGTGGATACCGAACGGGAACAGGCGCTGGCCGCGCGTTATGGCATCCGGTCGATCCCGACGATGATCCTTTTTTCGGGCGGGCGCGAGGTGGACCGCATCTCCGGGGCGATGGACGCACGCCGCATCACGGCCTGGGCGCAACGCCCCTGATCGTTGCCGCCCATCGCAAGCCGTGCGCTACGCCGTGGCTTCCACAGACAACGGCAGGGCGGTTTCGTACTTCACCGCGCGCAAGGCGAAATGGGAAGAGGCCGCGCCCACCGACGGGTGCTTGAGCAGCACGCGCATCAGGAACGCCTCGTAATCCCGGACATCGCGCGCCACCACGCGGATCATGTAGTCCCATTCGCCGGACATCGAATAGCATTCCATCATCCGGGGCTGATCGCGCACGAACGTCTCGAACGCTTCCACGCTCTCCGTCTGATGGCCCTTGAGCCGGACGTTACAGATCACGTTGACGCCCTGCCCCAGCCGTTCGGGGTCGGCCAGCCACACCGGCTTGTGCAGAACTCCCGCATCCTCAAGCTGCTTCACCCGTCGCCAGCACGATGGCGCGGTGCTGCCGACGCGCTGCGCGAGATCGGTGTTCGACAGCGCGCCATCGCGCTGAAGTTCCGTGACGATGCGCCGGTCGAGTGCGTCCAGGTCGAGCGATTCTTTCATAATTTCCACGATTGCGAAATTCTATCTCACATATCGCACGATGCGCCTGCATTTTGAACAGGAATTGCACGCGCGTTGTGCGATCATGCGGCATGGCTCAGGAACACACCGCCCGCCCGCCCGAAGCGGCAGAAGATTGGACGATCCGGCAGGACTGGGCATCCTATACCCCCGCCGAACACGCGATGTGGGACCGGCTGTTCGAACGGCAGGCCAGGATGCTGCCCGACCGGGTCGTGCCCGAATTCATCGCCGGGCTGGACGTCCTGCGCATGACGAAGCCCGGCATTCCCGATTTCGAGGAACTGTCCGAACGGCTGATGAAGGCGACGGGATGGCAGGTGGTCGCGGTACCGGGCCTCGTGCCGGACAAGGTGTTTTTCGAGCACCTCGCCAACCGCCGGTTCGTGGCCGGCCGCTTCATCCGGACGCCTGACCAGATCGATTACCTGCAGGAACCTGATGTGTTCCACGACGTGTTCGGCCACGTCCCGCTGCTCGCGCACCCGGTGTTTGCCGACTACATGCAGGCCTATGGCGAAGGTGGTCTGCGCGCGGACGGGCTGGGAGCGATCGAGCGGCTGGCGCGGATCTACTGGTACACGGTGGAATTCGGACTCATCCGGCAGGAGAGCGGGTTGCGGCTCTATGGCGCCGGGATCGTCTCGTCGTTCGGGGAATCGGTGTTCGCGCTGGACGATCCCTCGCCCAACCGTCTGGGCTTCGACCTGCGGCGGTTGATGCGCACGCGCTACCGCATCGACGATTACCAGCAGAGCTATTTCGTGATCGACAGCTTCGAAGACCTGCTGCGACAGACCATCGAGACCGATTTCGCGCCGCTCTATGCGGAATTGGACGGCCAGCCCGATCTGGATGTCGATACGGTATTGCCGACCGATCGCGTGCATACGTTGGGGACGCAGGCCTATGCCCGCGAAAAACACGCGACGGCCTGATACTTCCCCCCAACCCGACACGGGCAAGCCCGGAGCACGCGCAAAAAGGGGCGACCGTTGCCGGCCGCCCCTTCGCTGGCGTTCACGCGCCGGGGAAGATCAGAACTTCTTGTTCACCGTCACCGCGAATTCGCGTGGCCGGCCGACGTTCGAATAGGCCGTGCCGGCGGACGACGCGAGCGCCTGGAACCGCAACGGCAGGTAGTAATACTTGTCGAACAGGTTCTGCGCTTCCACCGAAATCGACAGATCCTCGTTTGCGTTCCGCCAGGTGATGCGAGCATTGGCCAGCGTGTAGGACGGGTTGTAATCCAGCGGCCCGAAGTTACCGCCGCCCAGCGCGAGGCGCCCGATCGTCTGCTTGCCCACATGCGACAGGTCGATGCGCGGCGTGATGGAACCGGAAGAACCGAGATCGGCGCGGTACTGCACGCCAAGGCTCCACCGCCACTTCGGCGTGGTGATCGGATCGGCCAGACGGATCGATCCGCCCACCGTCGGCCCGATGCGCGACCACGAGCCGTCGATGTAGCTGAGCGAACCATCGATATCGAGACCGGGGATCGGGCTTGCGCTCAGTTCGGCCTCGGCGCCCGCCATATGCCCGTCACCCGCGTTCTGGATCGCCGCGCAGGGGAACGGATCGGTTCCCACGGCAAAACCATCAAGCAGCGAACAGTCGCCGATCGGCAGCTGGATATTCTTGTAGTCGTTGTAGAAGCCGGAAAGGTTCAGGCGCAGCTTGCGGTCGAACAGATCGGTCTTCAGGCCGCCTTCGTAAGCGGTCAGCGTTTCCGGCGTGAAGGTACCGTTCTTCGCCTGCGCCTTGGTGAACGGACGCGCGGTCACACCGCCGCCCTTGAAACCGGTGCTGACGGTCGCATAGGCCAAAACTTGCGGGCTGAAGCGATAGTCGACCGAAATACGCCAGTCGACCTTGTGGCCATCGTACTTGGCAACCGAACCATCCAGCGCGCCGACACCGAAGATATCGACCAGCGGACCGCCGCTCCAGTTCTTGCGAACGAAGGTGTAGTCCTTGTGCTCCTTGGTGTAGCGCAGACCACCGGTGATCGTCAGCCCTTCGACGGGCCGGACGATGACCGTACCGAACGCCGCCTTGCTGTTGGCGTTGACCGGATCGTTGCCCAGGAACTGCAGGAACAACGGCGGCGCGCCATGGCCGATATAGCGGATGTCCTGCCGGGTGAAGTAGATCGACTGCTGGTCGTTGTAATAGCCACCCAGGGTCCAGTCGACCATATCGCCGATCTTGCCGTTAAGGCGCAGTTCCTGGCTGAAGAAGCGGAAGCGCAGATCGTTGAAGCCGGCGCCGCCAATGAGCGGATCGGGCGTGTAATCGTCATCGGTGCCAAACTGTTCGCGATATTTGCGATAGGCCGTGATCGACTGGATCTTCAGCGAATCGTTCAGCGAAATGTTCAAATTGCTGGAAACGCCCCAGCCCGTGAACTTCGTGGTGTTGGGCATGGTATAGGCTTGCGCGGCCTGCCCGCCAGCCGGAAGGTAGAAACTGGCATAGGTGCAATAGCGGCCGCAGGTAAAATCGATCCCGTCCGATTTCGCAGGGTTGGAATAGGACAGCACACCCGCCGCGTTGGTGCGGTTTTCGTAGGTGTAATCGCCGGTCACCGTCCAGTCGATCGTGTCGTTGGGATTGTAACGCAGTGACCCGCGCAGACCCGAATAGTTCTTCTCGCCAAGCTTGGCGACAACGCAGTTCGACGGCGTGGAGGCATTGCCGGCGATACCGAGGGCATTGCCCGGCTTCGCACAGCCATAGTCAATCTGACTGACATAGCCGTCCTGGCGCTTGAACACCCCGGAAACGCGGGCATAGAGCCCCTCGGCAAGCTTGAAATTGGCACTTCCGCGCAGATCGATGCGGTTGCGGGAACCATAGGCCGCCTCGACCGAGCCGCTGTTTTCCGCGGCGGGCTTGGCCGAGAACAACTTGATCGCGCCACCGATGGAGTTCCGGCCCGTCAGCGTTCCCTGCGGACCACGCAGCACTTCCACGCGATCCAGGTCCAGCAAGTCCATGACGCTGCCGGTCAGGGTCGCGAAATAGACGTCATCGACGTAGATGCCGACGCCCGGTTCGTAGGCGGGGTTGAAGTCATACTGGCCGATGCCGCGAATGTAGGCCGCCATCGACGATCCGAAGGCCCCGCCCATCTGCGTCAGCTGGACGTTGGGCGCCTGGGCCGCGATCTGGGAAATATCCGTCTGGTTGCGTGCTTCCAGAAGCTTGGAATCGACCGCCGTGATCGACAACGGGGTATCCTGCAAGCGTTGCGACCGGAACTGCGCCGTCACCACGATTTCCCGCGACGCGGCGGATTCATCCGCTGATGATTGTGCCTGCGCGGCTTCCTGCGCGAAGGCGGGCATGGCGAGACCAAACGCCAGCGCCGCGGCACTTCCCGCGGAAAAAAGACGCACGATTCCTGCAGTACGGTTGGCGATTGCCATATCCCCTCTCCTGTTAGTATCCTCTACGGGAAAGCCTTGCTAATTGTTAGTTAGGCATACAAACTTACTCATGGCAAGCGCTTCCTGCACCATGCCGCAGCAAAAACCGCGCTGATGCACAAAAGCCACAAGAACTCTGCCCGCTTGGCGCCCGCCTCTTGCCGTACGCGCCGGGTGCGGCGATAGGAAACGCCATGACTTCCATGGCTTCCGCCCCCACCGATCCCCAGACCGACGGCAACGAAAACGTCGCCCTGCTGATCGACCTGCTGAAGCTCGCCACCTTCATCGCCGGTCCGATGCGCGAAGGCGTGGCGGAGCCGCTCGCACTGAGTGCCACCGACCTGCGCCTGATCCTCGCGCTCGGCGGCGAAGGCGAACTGGCTGGGCACGACCTGTCCGAAATCATGGGAGTGCCTCCCATGAATGTCAGCCGCGCGCTGGCCAGCCTGCTGGAACGCGGCCTTGTCGAATCCGGCAGCGATCCGGCGAACCGGCGCCGAAAACCTTTCCGGCTGAGCGCGCGAGGGCAGGCTGTTTTTGCCGACACGCTGCCCGCCATGGCGAACGTGGGCGGAGCCCTTTTCGCCGATCTCGGCAAGGCGGAGCGCGCGGCGTTCGGCCAGGCCATGCAGGCCGTGCTGGCGCGCATTCCGGCCTGGATGGATCGTCACGGACCCGCCTGACGATCGATCCCAACGCGCGTCATGATGTCGCCTTGCTGGCCAGCACCGCGCCAAAGCGGGGATGGGCGAAGTGCATCGGCACATCATGGCGGTGTGGCCATGTCTGGCGGATTTCCGCGCTGCGGATTTCATCCGGGCCGAACGGATTTTCGGGATAGCATTCGGTCAAGGGCTGTAGATGCGCGGTGGTCTTCGACCAGCCGGCTTCGTATTCGCCCTGCCACTGCATCATGTAGTCCAGCCGCTTGATCTTCCACACGCCATCTTCGCGCACGTAATCGTTCTCGTAGATCCCCGCTTCCATAAATTGGAGCGGCAGACCTTCCGGCTTGAAGGCGCGTGTTTCGTGGCTGCCGCCAAACAGCATGCCGCGGAACCGGCCCTTTGCGGTTTGCCGGTCGGGCGCGACGGTGATGATGTCCTGCATCTGGAAATGATCGAGCAGGAAGCCATAGGCCGGCGCTTCCTCGCCCGGGGCCAGGAACAAGCTTCGGAACCAGGTGCCATAGAGCCGGCGGGCGCCTTCGCGGCCCCGGTAGATGCCCGACAGGAAGATCACCTCGCCATCCTCGGCAAAAAGCTCGGCCACGTCGTCGGCCCGGTTGAAGTCGATGTAATAGCCATAGGCCCAGTGCAAGCGGCGGATGGCGTTCACGTCCTCCAGCAGCCCCAAGCGGTTTTCCAGCGCCTCCAGGCGGGCGGAAACGTCCGTCATTTCTACTCTCCCAATTCCAATTTTTGTATGTAACACTAACAATAACAAGCGAGAGAACCATTGCGAGAGGAAAACATGGCGGCTGCAAAAAAAGACGGTTCGGAGTGGTCCGGCCAGGTCGCCTTCGTGACGGGGGTGTCACCGGGATCGGTCTTGGCGTGGCGCAGGCGCTTAGCGATGCCGGCCTGCGGCTGGCGCTCAGCTATCGCAACGAGGCCCATCGCGAACAGACCGCGCGCTGGTTTGCCGACAACGGGCGGGAACCGCCGCTGTTCGTGCCGCTGGATGTGACCGACCGTACCGGCTTCGCCGAAGCGGCCGAGTCGGTGGAACGGCATTTCGGCGCGGTGCACGTGCTGGTGAACAACGCCGGCGTCAGCGTGTTCGGACCCACCGACGAGGCGAGCTATGCCGACTACGACTGGATCATGGGCGTCAATTTCGGCGGCGTGGTCAACGGACTGGTCAGCTTCCTGCCCGGGATCAAGGCGGCCGAGGGACCGCGTCACGTCGTCAACATCGCCTCGATGGCGGCCTTCCTGCCGGGGCCGCAAGCCGGCATCTACACCGCCAGCAAGTTCGCCGTGCGCGGCCTGACCGAATCGCTGCGCTACAACCTAGCCCCCCACGGCATCGGCTGTTCGCTGTGCTGCCCGGCGCTAACCCGGACCAACGCATGGGATTCGGCGCTCAAGCGCCCGGACACTTTCGCCGACAGCGGTTTTGCGCCCGTTGCCCGGGCGGAGCTGGAGCAGTTCGGGACGGCTTTCGAGGCGGGGATGGACCCATACGAAGTCGGCCGCAAGGTGTTCGCGGGCATGGTCGAAGACAGGGCGCTTATCCTCACGCATCCCGAGTTCCGCGAGGATTTCGAGGAAATCTTCCGGGACAGCGTGGCCGCCCTGCCCGACGAGGAAGCGCCGCCCGCCCGTCGGGAAATCGAACGCCTGCGGCGCGAGGCAAACAAGGCGGCAAAGGCCGGCCGGATCATCGGTCTTTCCGATCTCACCTGACGGCCATCGGTTGCGCCACGCGGCTTCGTCGCTATCCTCGCGATCGGCGGGGATTTCACGGAGAGATGACGATGTGCGATCAGGATACCGAAGCCGATAACCAAAGCTGGCTGGCGTTGAACCGCCGCCAATTCACCGCCCTGGGGGCGGGCGCGGCAGCTATGACCATCGTACCCGGCTGCATGGCCCAGACGCGTGATGGCGCGGGCGCGATGAAGGTAGCCAGCCGCGCAGTGACGATCACCACGCCTGACGGAAAGGCCGATGCCTTCTTCGTCCACCCCGAAGGCGGCAAGCATCCCGCCGTGATCATGTGGCCGGATATCGCCGGCCTGCGCGACGCCTACAGGACCATGGGCACGCGGCTGGCCGAAGCGGGCTACGCTGTGCTCGTTGTCAACCAGTATTACCGCTCCAGCCCGGCGCCGATTCTCAACAGCCTGTCGGAATGGCGCTCACCCGAAGGGCAGCAAAAGCTGGCGCCGATGATCGCGGCGATCACACCGGCGGGAACCGTGCGGGATGCCGCCGCTTTCGTCGCCTGGCTGGACGGGCAGTCGGAAGTGGACACGGGGCGGAAGATCGGCACCTGCGGCTATTGCATGGGCGGACCGTTCACCGTCCGCACCGCGCTGGCCAATTCCGCACGGGTCGGCGCGGCGGCCTCGTTCCATGGCGCCAGCCTGGTCAACGACACGCCCGACAGCCCGCACAAGCTGCTCGCGCAGACTCAGGCGGCCTACCTCTTCGCGATCGCGCAGAACGATGACGCACGCGCGCCCGACGACAAGGTCCGGCTGCGCGAAGCGGCGGATGCTGCGAAGCGGCCCGCCGAGATCGAAGTCTATCCCGCCCAGCACGGCTGGTGCACGATCGACGCGCCGATCTACGACAAGGCGCAGGCCGAGAAGGCCTGGGGCCGCATGCTGGCGCTATACACACAGTATCTCTGACGGGTCCGTCAGACGGAAATGCTGCGCGCGGTGTGGCGCAGCATTTCCGCAATTCCCAAGATCATCTTGCTGCCCGGCGATGACGATGCGCGTCACGCCACCGCATCCAGTTGCGCCTGCGGCACCCACCAGCCGTGCACTTGCGGACGCAACCGGGCGGGTATCGCCACTTTCGCCACCGGCCCCGCCGCAAGGTTGCCGGCATCGACTACCCAGGCCTCGTGCACGAAGCTGTTGTCGCCAACCTGCCGGTCCACGATCATGATCAGCCATCCATCGTGCCCCGGGTCCTTCGCCGGCACGTGCACTGGCTCGTTATAGCCGGCCTGCGGCGGCAGGGGCAGCGCCTGCGAGACGTGCGGCGCGGCCGTGTCCATCCCGTCCAGACGGACCAGCAGGTTGAAGCTGACCCCCACCGGCCCGGCGAACAGCGGCGGCCCCTGCAACGCGGGATTCATCGACAGCATCCAGCCGTGGCCATAGCGGCGCCCCTGTTTCGCGGCGGGGATCACCGGGAAATCGCCCGGTGGCCCGATGATGGTTTCGGTCACTTCGCCGCTCTCCGCCTTGGGATCGACGGTCCAGCGGGTCAGCGCACCCTGGACCTCCTGCGGCGCCATGAAGATGCCCGATGGTTCGCGGATGAACGCGAAGGCGTTGGTGTTGTTCAGGCACGCATCGAAATGCAGCAGGCCGTTCTCGTCCTCCCACGCGTTCATCATGTGGTAGGAGTGGCACCCCTCCGGTCCCTTGAACCACCGAATTTCCGATACGTCGCCATAGCGCGGCATCACGCCCAGCCAGGACGCGAGTTCCGGTTCGTGGTGCCAGTGCTCGCCCCCGGCCTTGATGCGATCCAGATCGGCCGTCGTCGGATAGATCGGGAACAGCGCATAGTTCTCACTGATCGTGAAATCGTGCATCATCGCGCAGTAGGGCGCATCGAACCACTGCTCCGACTTCAGCACGCCATCAGGGCCGACAATGCAGTAGGCGACTTTCGGCGATGCAAGGCCGTCCGCCTCGTAGCCATAGAAGAACAGTTCGCCGGTCCCGGCATCGATCCGCACGTGGGCGGTCATGGTCTCGGACTTCAGCGCGCCGTCGAAATCATGCGAGCCGATGGTTTCGAGCGTGCGGGGATCGACGCGATAGGGGCGCCCATCCTCCTTCGCCATGAGCAGGCGGCCAGCGTGCCAGACCGGCGTGGTGTTGGCGACGGTGCGGTCGATCCCGCGCACGTCCTCGTCATCGGTATAGGGGTTGCGGTATTTGCCGAAGCGCGCGCGGCCCCGTTCCTTCTCCGCCCTGTGCCGCGCCGTTTCCACGAACCGGATCGCAAAATCGGCCGTGCCGTCCGCGTTGAACGACAGGCGGCTGACCATGCCATCGCCCGACAGCGTGTGATCGTCGGCGAACTTGGGCGGAAAGGCCGGATCGGGAACCGCGCGGAAGAAGCTGCCGTGCACTTCGGCCGGCAGCGTGCCCTCCACGGCCAATCCCTTCAGGTCAACGTCCTGGCCAACCGGTTCGTTCAGGCCGGTGAAATACGGAGTCTGCGGAAAAGCGCCCATCGATCCTCATCCTACCAATTGTTATTATTTCATACAGGCCGGCGCGTCCGATGCCAACCGATTCCGCAAGGGCGCGGCGCGATTTGAAACGGAGGAAGGTGCAGCATTGCCGCATTTCGCCAGGGCCAAAACGGAAAGGACCGCCGCCGCAAATGCGACGACGGTCCTGGAAGCTGCCTTCCCGCTGGGCGGGTAAATCGGCCTCCTCTCCAACCGATCAGAAGTCCGTCCCTAAACGCCTGTGGCTGACCAAATGTTCGCACAGCGATGTGAAACAGGGAGCGACAAACAGGTTGTGGACTTCAAACGAAACGGACTGCGACTCCTTGCATTCCCGACTGCTCGCAAGCGAAGTTTATCGCGAAAATAGCCTCCTAGGCGGTACGACGCAATCACTGTTGCAAAGCAGGTGCCACGGGGTGCCGCAATTGCACCACCGGCGAACGGGATCACGCCCACCACCAGGCCGTTGCGCGCATCTCTATGCTGACCCGGGCCGGCGCATCCGCCGGGCAATCGGGCAGGTCAAACGCCACGTGGGGAACGTGATGCGCCCGATCCTCATCCGTATCGTTGGTCTTGAACAGGATCGCCTCGTCCCGCATCAGCGCGGGGAAATAGTGCCAGCGATGCGCGGCATTGTGCGCAATCACCAGCCCTTCGAACGACCATTCCGGCTTGCCCTCCTCGTCGAACACGGCATCGGCTTCGATCAGGTCTTCCAGCGCCAGCGTGCGGGCATCGCACAGGGCCAGCGGCACGTCCTGCGGCGGCGGGGACAGCGCGCGCCATACGTTGTAATGCGCGCAGCGCAGGAACGGCCGGCCCGCCGCCCCGCGTTCGCCGAACAGCGCGGCGGTCCTGTCCGAAATGTCGATATGCGCGAAGCGCGCCGGCATGGAATTGTTGAGGCTGCCCGCCCTGCCCGATCGTTCGCTGAAGCGCAGCAAGCCGGGGCTGCCGACGTGGACATGATCCGCCCCGGTCACATGGCGGACCAGTTCCACGATCTCGTGCATGTGCAGTGAAACGACCTGTTCGCGGTCTGTGAAATCGGAAACGGCGCTGCGATGGGTGACGAGTTGGAAGCCCTCGCGATCGATCGTTGTCCCGATGGCGCGCGCATCGTGCAAGGGCATGGGCACCGGCGAAATATCCACCTCGTCCCGCTCGTGCGCGTTGGCATAGTAGCGCGGGCGTGCGAAGCGGCGACCCGAATAGGCGATGAGCGCTTCCATCGATGCATCCTTCTCCTGCGCCCGCCGCTACCGCCGGACGATCCGGAGAAAAGACCACAATTGTTAGTATTGCAAACAGAAAGGTCCGCTCCGCCAGCGGGCTGAGCGGACCTTCGGGGAAAGGGTGCGGGAATCAGCCCTGAGCGAGCTGCTGCTCCAGTTCACCCAGCACGCGATAGCAATCGAACACCTTGGCCACCGAGCTGTTGGGATCGCGCCCTTCGCGAATCGCGCTGACGAATTCGCGATCCTGCAGTTCGATGCCGTTCATGCTGACGGCAACCTTCGACACGTCGATCGGTTCTTCCTTGCCGTTCACCAGATCGTCGTAGCGCGCGATGTAGGTCGCGGTATCGCCGATATAGCGGAAGAACGTGCCCAGCGGTCCGTCGTTGTTGAAGGACAGCGACAGCGTGCAGATCGCGCCGGTTTCGCTCTTGAGCTGGATCGACATGTCCATGGCGATGCCCAGCTCGGGATGGACCGGGCCTTCCACCGCGTTGGCCTTCACGATCTTGCCCGCCTGATAGGCGAACAGATCCACCGTGTGCGCGGCGTGGTGCCACAGCAGGTGGTCGGTCCACGAACGCGGCTCGCCCTTGGCGTTGATGTTCCTGCGGCGGAAGAAATAGGTCTGCACGTCCATCTGCTGGACGTTGAACTCGCCCGCCTTGATCCGGTTGTGCACGAACTGGTGGCTGGGATTGAAGCGGCGGGTATGGCCCACCATGCAGACCTTGCCGGTTTCCTCCTGCACGCGCAGCACGTCCTGCGCATCCGCCCAGCTATCGGCCAGCGGAATCTCGACCTGAACATGCTTGCCTGCCTTCATGCAGGCGATGGCCTGCGATGCGTGCATCTGGGTGGGCGTGCACAGGATCACGGCGTCCACGTCGTCGCGCGCCAAGGCGTCTTCCAGTTCGGTGGACGAATGCTTCGCGCCATACTTGGCGGCAACGGCGGCAGCCTGTTCGCCGGTGCGGCTGATGATCGAGACGATTTCGACGCCATCGATGTTCTTCAGGCCATCGAGGTGCTTTTCGCCGAACGCGCCGGCGCCTGCGAGGGCGATACGCATGGGGTCAGTTCCTTCAAAAAAGACCGGGCGGCCCGGAAGCCGCCCGGCAGGGTGGATCGTTTCAGTCCGCCGGTTCGAGCACGATGTGCCCGATGGCGGTGTTCGAGCAGGGAATGTGGTAGTGGCGGTTCAGCCGCTTGACCTTCTTGCCCAGCGCGCCGCGCATGATCAGCCACATCACCATCTCGATGCCTTCGCTGCCGGTTTCGCGCAGGTATTCGATATGCGGGATATGGCGCACGTCGTCATTGTCCGATTCCAGCAGGTCGAGGAACTTGTTGTCCCATTCGCGGTTCAGCAGGCCGGCGCGCGGCCCCTGAAGCTGGTGGCTCATGCCGCCCGTGCCCCAGATCTGCACGTTGAGGTCTTCCGGGAAGCTTTCGACCGCGCGGGCAATCGCCTCGCCCAGCGCCCAGCAGCGGTTGCCCGAAGGCACCGGATAAGTGACGACGTTCACCGCAAGCGGCACCACCTTGCACGGCCACTTTTCCGGCTGGCCGAACATCATCGAGAGCGGCACGGTCAACCCGTGGTCGACATCCATCTCGTTGATGATGGTCATGTCGAAGTCTTCGAGAATCAGGCTCTGCGCGATGTGCCAGGCGAGATCGGCGTGGCCTTCCACGTCGGGCACCGGGCGCGGCCCCCAGCCTTCGTCGGCCGACTTGTAGTGCTCACCACAACCGATCGCGAACGTCGGGATGATGTTCGCGTCAAAGGCGGAAGCGTGGTCGTTATAGACCAGGATCACCACGTCGGGCTTCGTTTCCTTTTCCCATTCGCGGGTCCATTCGTACCCCTTGAAGATCGGGCCGAAATAATCGTCCTGCCACTTGCCCTGGTCCACGGCGACACCCAGCAGGGGAACGTGGCTCGAACCGACGCCAGCAGTAATCTTGGCCATCAGTAGCCTCCCTTGATCGATCGGTTGCCTTCGGGCGAGCGGCCGCCGTCCAGCATCATCTGGCGGTATTCCGGCCAGGTCATATCCGTCATCGTGCTCACCGCTTCGGCAAACGGCAGGCCGTCCGACGAGAAAAGCTTCGACAGGAAGTAAACGTTCCCGCCCAGGTCCAGCAGGCGGTTGTAGTCCCGCGCCAGCAACGCTTCCTTCGCGTCCTCGCTGATCTTCCATTCGTCCAGATAGGCCCGCTCGTCGGCCTTGAACCGCTCGCGGTTTTCCGGCTTCATCAGGCTCATCGCGAACTGGTTGATCCAGTATCCCTTGCGGGCGCGGGCGGCGGTATAGACGCGGGTGCCCGGTATGTCCTCGAACTCGGCAAGGTATTCGTGGATGTTCTGCGTGGGCTTCTGGTTCGTATCGCTCACAGGCCCCTCTCCTTCAGCTTGGCGTCAAGGCGCGGGAACACCCGGCGCGCATTGCCCTCGAAAATCGCGTGGCGTTCGGCGTCGCTGATGTCCAGCGCGTCGACATACCGCTTGGTGTCGTCGAAATAGAACCCGGTGGTCGGATCGATCCCGCGCACCGCGCCGACCATTTCGCTGCCGAACAGGATGTTCTTGTTCTCGATCACGTCGGCCAGCAGATCGATGCCCGGCTGGTGATAGACGCAGGTATCGAAGAACACGTTGTTCATCAGGTGCGTGTCGAGGCCGGGCTTCTTCAGCATGTCGGCGAGGCCACGATACCGGCCCCAGTGATAGGGCACCGCGCCGCCGCCGTGCGGGATGATGAAGCGCAGAGTCGGGAACCGGCCGAACAGGTCGCCTTCCAGAAGTTGCATGAACGCGATCGTGTCCGCCGCGATGTAATAGCCGCCGGTGGCGTGCATCGCCGGGTTGCACGAACCCGAAACGTGGATCATCGCCGGAACGTCGAGTTCGCACATCTTCTCGTAGAACGGGAACCAGTATTCGTCCGTCAGCGGCGGATGCTTGAAGTGCCCACCGCCCGGATCGGGATTGAGGTTGCAGCCGATGAAGCCCAACTCGTTCACGCAGCGCTCCAGCTCCGCGATCGAGCTGGTCATGTCCGCTTCGGGCGATTGCGGCAGCATGCACACACCCGCGAACGTTTCGGGATAGAGGCCAACGACGCGCGCAATCAGATCATTGCAGACCTGCGCCCACTTCACCGCGACCGACTGGTCGCCCACATGCGGCGCCATCGCCGAAGCGCGGGGCGAAAAGATCGTCATGTCTGCGCCGCGCTCTTTCAGCAGGCGAAGCTGGTTCGATTCGATGGTTTCGCGGATCTCGTCGTCCGAGATATCGGGGTAAGCCGGGCATTCGGTCCCGGCCTTGAACGCGGCCTTCTGCTTTTCGCGCCATTCATCGTGCGCCTTTGGCAGCACGGTGTAATGGCCGTGGCAGTCGATGATCATGGTCATGCGACTTCAGTCCTCTCCGGTTTGAATGCGATCGTCTTGCCCGCCTGCTCGCGCTGGCGGCGGACCGTTCCGCTGGTCATCACCGGTTCTATCCCCAGCGATTCCAGCGTCTTGCAGCTTTCTTCCATCTCGGCAGCGCGGCGGATGCCGTGCGTCGTCATGCGCTCTACATTGTAGGCGGCGCGGACCGCCCAGCTTTCCCGCTTCTCGCTGGCGTCGAGCGAGGCCAGCACTTCGTCCACCACGCCGGCGGCGCTTGCGGCCAGCATCATCTCGGCGGTCAGCGCCTCGACGCCCTTGACCATGATCGAACGGATCATCTTGATCGCGCTCGCCCGGCCGATCTCGTCGCCCACGATGCGCACGTTGGCGAATCCGGCTTCGCGTAACAGCGCTTCCGCGTCGGCCGCCGCTTCGCCGGCCAGCAGCAGCGGCACGTTCATGCGCGCGGGATGGACCGGCGCCAGCACCGCCACGTCGACATAGCGCCCGCCCGCCGCCTCGATCGCCTTCGCAGCAGCGCGCTTGGTATCGGGCGCCACCGAATTCATGTCGCACCAGATCGCCCCCGCCTTCAGCAACCCGGCATAGTCGCGCGCCGCCGGCAGGGCGGAATCCGCCGTCACCAGCGAAAGCGCGAAGTCCGCGCTGGTCAGCGCGCATTCGGCGGTGGCGCAGGCGACGACGCCGGCCTGCTCCATCACCGCGCGCCGCGTGGGATCGATGTCATAGGCCAGCGCGCCCGCTTCCCAGCCGGCGGCCTTGGCGAACGTGGATCCGGCTTCGCCGAACCCGATCAGGGCAAGAGTGGCATCCATCGATCGCCCTCCTGCGCGGAGAGGCCCGCCCCGGGAAATGCAAAGATGGGCGCAGGCATAAATTTATGCGAAACCCGCCTCCGCAACCTCGTGCAGCAGCGTGACGAACGCGGCCTGCGGCGCGGTGGGCCGCCAACCCTGACGGGTGGTGATCCCGATCGTGCGCGTGACCGGAACCGGCGGCGGCCGCATCGCTAGCACACCGGCATCCAGTTCCACCGCGAGCTGCGCCGGCGACAGCAGCGTCAGCGCATCGCTTCCCCGCAGCAGCTGGCGCACGGTCAGCACCGATCCGCATTCGATCCCGACATGCGGCGGGTCCGCCCCCACCGCGCGCATCATCGCTTCCCAGTAATGGCGCAACGGCGTGTCGCGCCCCGACAATATCCAGGGATAGGCGGTCATCGCCGCGCCATCGACCGTGGGCAGCGCCAGCAGCGGATGGCCCGCGCGCATCACCAGCGCGGGGCGATCCTCGAACACCGCTTCCTGTTCCAGATCGTCGAGCAGGGCCGCCTCGCGCAGCGCGCCCAGCATCAGGTCGATCTCGCCATCGCGCAGCGGGCCGGCGAGCTCGGCATGACTGCCTTCCACCACCGCGACATCCACCCCCGGCCAGTCGCGCACGAAGCGCAGCATCGTTTCCGGCAGCCAGCGCGCGCGCGAAAGCGGCATCGCCCCCACCACGATGCGCCCCGCCGCCTTGCCCTGCCAGGCCGCCACTTCGGCAAGGCCCGCGCGCAGTTCCGCCATGGCGAGGCCGAACCCGCGCGCGCGCCGCTCCCCAGCCGGCGTCAGCATCACCGAACGGCCGCGCCGGTCAACCAGCCGCTGCCCCAGCGCGACGGCCAGATCGGCCACGGCCCGGTGCAGCGAGGCGGTGGAAAGCCCGGTCTCCTCGGCCGCGACGGCATAGCTTCCCGCCCGAGCCAGCGCCAGGAACGCGCGCATCTGCGTGCCGGTCACACGCGGGGAACCGATGTGCGCAAGCGCCGCATCGGCGCGCGGCGCCAGCAGCAGCGCGGGTTCCGTCGGGGTCATGCCAGCCGCGCCGCGCTCGAACAGCGCGCAGCCGAGGTCCGCCTCCAGCCGCGCGATCGCCTGTGTCAGCGCAGGCTGCGTCAGATTGATGGCGCGCGCCGCGCGGGTCACGCTGCCGTGCCGCACCGTTGCCGCCAGCGCAGCGAAGTGCCGGATATTGAGAGGCCGCTCGCTCATGCCACTCGCTTAGCATTTCCTTATGCCCCGCGCCAAACATTGCATTGGCTGGCATGGCGCGTGCGGCCCATGGACACGGCGAGATCACGCCATTCAATTGGGAGCACGGGCTATGTCGGGTATCGTCGTCCAGAACATCGAGCGGGCCGATCCGGCCGTGATCGACGGCCTTGCCGCCTGTGGCGTGGCCACCGTGCACGAGGCGCAGGGCCGCACCGGCCTGCTCGCCAGCTACATGCGCCCGATCTATCGCGGCGCGCGCATCGCGGGTAGCGCGCTGACGATCAGCGCCCCTCCCGGCGACAACTGGATGGTCCACGTCGCCATCGAACAGCTCCAGGCCGGGGACATCCTCCTGCTCGCGCCAACCTCTCCGTGCGAGGACGGCTACTTCGGCGATCTTCTCGCCACCAGCGCCCAGGCGCGCGGCTGCCGCGGCCTAGTGATCGACGCCGGCGTGCGCGACGTGCGCGACCTTACCGAGATGGAATTCCCCGTCTGGTCCAAGGCGATCTATGCGCAGGGCACGGTCAAGAACACGTTGGGCAGCGTCAACGTGCCCGTGGTCTGCGCCAATGCGCTGGTCAATCCGGGCGACGTGATCGTAGCCGATGACGATGGCGTCTGCGTGGTTCCCCGCGCCAACGCCGAATCCGTGCTGAAAGCCGCGCAGGCGCGCGAAGCCAACGAAGGCGAAAAGCGCGCCAAGCTCGCCGCCGGGGTCCTGGGGCTGGACATGTACAAGATGCGCGAACGGCTCGAGAAGGAAGGGCTGAAGTACGTATGAGACAATACGTATGAGACAAGGGGTGCGCGCAAGCGCCCCTTCCCCGTTCGCGTCGAGCGTAGTCGAGACGCCGCGCGCAACGTGTCTCGACAGGCTCGACACGAACGGAGCTTTGGCATGAGTTCTCATTCAGCACCCTGCATGTGGATGCGCGGCGGCACGTCCAAGGGCGGATACTTCCTCAAGGAAGACCTTCCCGTCGATACCGCCGCGCGCGACGCGTTCCTGCTCGGCGTGATGGGCAGCCCCGATCCGCGCCAGATCGACGGCATGGGCGGCGCGGACCCGCTGACTAGCAAGGTGGCCGTGGTAGCGAAGTCCACGCGCGAGGGGATCGACGTCGATTACCTGTTCCTGCAGGTCTTCGTCGATCAGGCGATCGTTACCGACGCGCAGAACTGCGGCAACATCCTGGCGGGCATCGGCCCCTTCGCGATCGAGCGCGGTCTTGTCGCCGCCACCGGCGAGGAAACCCGCGTCGCCATTTTCATGGAAAACACCGGCCAGGTCGCGGTCGCCACGGTGCAAACGCCGGGCGGCAAGGTGACGTACGCCGGCACTGCCGCGATCGATGGCGTGCCGGCCACCCATGCGCCGGTCCCACTGGAGTTCCGCGATACCGCCGGATCTTCGTGCGGGGCGCTGCTGCCTTCGGGCAACGCGGTCGATGTGGTCAACGGCGTGCCGGTCACGCTGATCGACAACGGCATGCCCTGCGTGGTGATGAAAGCGCAGGACGTCGGTATCACTGGCTACGAGGACCGCGACTGGCTGGACAACGCCACCGAACTGAAGGCAAAAATCGAAGCCATCCGCCTGGCCGTGGGCGAGCGCATGAACCTGGGTGACGTGAAGGAAAAGTCCGTCCCCAAGATGATGCTCGTCGCCCCGCCGAAGAACGGCGGCGCCGTTACGGTGCGCAGCTTCATTCCCCACCGCGCCCACGCCACGATCGGCGTGCTGGGGGCGGTGAGCGTCGCTACCGCCTGCCTCATCCCGGGTTCCCCCGCCGCCGAAGTCGCCGTGATCCCCGAAGGCGAGCGCAAGACGCTGTCGGTGGAACACCCCACCGGCGAAATGAGCTGCGTGCTCGAAACCGACGAAACCGGCGCCGTACGCACCGCCGCGCTGCTGCGCACCGCGCGCAAGCTGATGGACGGCGTGGTGTTCGGATAGCCTGTCACCCACATTGCTTCGTCATTGCGAGCAAAGCGAAGCAATCCAGAGGTCCACGCACAACCGCCCTGGATTGCCGCGTCGCCTCCGGCTCCTCGCAATGACGAAAACCGGAGAAGTACGAATGACCGATCGCATCCTGAGCTGGCACACCAACCCGTCCAAGCCGCGCTACACGCCGCCCGCCGGCGCCATCGACGCGCATTGCCACGTGTTCGGCCCGATGGCGCAGTTCCCGTTCAGCGCCAAGGCCAAGTATCTGCCGCGGGATGCCGGGCCGGACATGCTGTTCGCGCTGCGCGATCACCTGGGCTTCGCCAAGAACGTGATCGTGCAGGCGAGCTGCCATGGCACCGACAACGCCGCCACGCTGGATGCCATCGCCAAGTCCGATGGCAAGGCGCGCGGCGTGGCCGTGGTCGATCCCGCAATTTCGGAAGCCGATCTTCATGCCCTGCACGAAGGCGGCATTCGCGGCATCCGCTTCAATTTCCTCAAGCGGCTGGTCGATGACGCGCCGAAGGACAAGTTCCTCGAAATCGCCAACCGGCTGCCCAAGGGCTGGCACGTGGTGATCTATTTCGAGGCCGATATTCTCGACGAACTGCGCCCGTTCATGGACGCCATCCCCGTGCCGCTGGTGATCGACCACATGGGCCGCCCCGATGTGCGACAGGGGCCGGACGGGGCGGACATGAAGGCCTTCCGCGCCTTCCTGGACAGCCGCGACGACATCTGGTTCAAGGCCACCTGCCCCGACCGGCTCGACGCGATCAAGGAAGGCGGCGCGGGCGATCCGTGGAACGCCTTTGCCGACGCGGTGGCGCCGCTGGTGGCGGACTATCCTGATCGCTGTCTGTGGGGCACCGACTGGCCCCATCCCAACATGGACACCGAAATCCCCGACGACGGCCACCTTGTCGATATGATCCCCCGGATCGCGCCGACCGCGGAACTCCAGCGCAAGCTGCTGATCGACAACCCCACCGCGCTGTACTGGGCCGACTGACAGCCCGCACGGGCAGGCCCCGCGCCTGCCCGATCACCCCCTTGTCAGGCCGCTGCACCACCCGGCGCGCAGCGAAAAATTAAACCCCTTCGGTTAGAGGCCACTCTGACGGAAGGGACGGCAAGTGATCCGCACGCAACCGCATATCGAGGGCGAGACCGCGCCGCGGTCGGCTTCCGTGCGCGCGCCCAACGCGGTGGCGTTTGGCCCGGCCCTTGCCGATCCCGCCTTTTGCGCGGCATGGACCCGCCTCGAAGCGTCCGCCGCCCTGCCAACGCAGGGCCTGGCCTTCGTCACCGCGCTAGCCTGTTCGATGCTGGCCGGCGCCGACATCAACGTTTTCGCCATCACCCACGAGATCGGCGGGCAGGAACTGGCCGCGCAGGGCTGGGAGGGACTGGCGGCGCTGCTGCCCTTGTATCGCGATGCGTCCAGCCGACCACACCGCTGGCGGATGCCCGGCGCGCGCGAGGTCTATGAACCTTGCGATGCGCTCTATGATAGCCCCGAAGCCGCGCGCCGGCTCGCCCAAGCCATCGCCGGGCAATCGCAGCCCGTCTCGCTGGACCGGATACCGGCGCAGTCGCTGCTCGTCCCCACGCTGCGCGCGGCGATGAAAGGGCGCGGACTGGTGTCGGTCCGGTCCGCCCTGCCCTGTCCCACGATCACGCTTGGACCGGCGTGGGAACACCCTGACGACCAGTTCAACGCCGGCCGCCGTTCCGACTTCCGCCGCGCCGCGCGCAAGGCCGCGGCCATGGGTGCCGTGACCTACGAGGTCCACGCGCCCGATCCAGACACCTTCGACCGCTGGTTCGACGAGGCGCTCGATGTCGAACTGCACAGCTGGAAGAAGGAGGCAGGGACGGCCATGGCCAGCGATCGCGCCAAGGCCGATTTCTTCCGGGCCTTCTTCCGCGCCGCCAGCGCCGCCGGCACGTTCCGCGTCGCCTTCGTGCGCATCGATGGACAGCCGGCCGCCATGCAGCTTGCGATCGAGCACGCCGCGCGCTTCTGGCTGTTCAAGATCGGCTACGACGAACGCTTCGGCAAATGTTCACCGGGAACGCTGCTGATGCTGCACACGCTGCAATACGCCGCCGCGCGCGGGCTGATCGCCTACGAACTGCTCGGCAATATCGAGCCATGGATTTCCGAACTGTGGACGCGCGATCACCACGAATGCGTGCGGCTGCGCACGTATCCGTTTTCGCTCGCCGGGCTGGCGGCACTGGCCGTGGACGGCGGCGATTGGCTGCGCCAGCGCCTGTTTCCCGAAACCGGTGCCTGATGCACGGCGTGAAAGCCGCCCTGCGTGACGCGCGATATGCCCTTCCCGGCCGTCTGGGGCGCCTGCTGCCCGCGCCGGATGCGCAATCCGTCGCGCGGCTGGCGCGGCGGCTCGAACAGCGCGGGATCTGGGTAACAACGGGTTACATCCCGGGGCCGGACGCGGAACCCGCTGCCGTGGCGGCCAAGAACATCGCCGTGATCGCGCTGCTGGCAGGGCAGGACGGCACGCCGTACCTCGCGGCGAAGCTGCCAACGCTGGCGTTCGACGAGCCAGCCTTCGCCACCATCGCGCAGGCGGCAGACAGCGCCGCCATGCCTCTCCTGTTCGATGCCCACGCGCTGAAGGACGCCGGGCCGATCCACGCATATCTCGCGGCCCTGCTCCCCGAACGCCCCTGCACCGGCTGCGTTCTCCCCGCACGCTGGCGGCGCAGCATGGATGATGCGGCGCGCCTGCGCGACACCACCGCCCGCCTGCGCATCGTCAAGGGCGAATGGGCCGATCCCGACTGGCCCGATTGCGACATGGACCACGCCTATCGCGCGCTGGTGGAAACGCTTGCCGGCCGGTCGGCCCCGGTGGCGATCGCAACGCACAAGCCGGAACTAGCGGAGCATGCGCTGCGCACCTTGCGCGCCGCCGGCACGCCGTGCGAACTCGAACAGTTGCGGGGGCTGCCGATGCGGCGCACCACGGCCATCGCGCGCAAGCTGGGTGTGCCGGTCCGCGTCTATATCCCGTTCGGCGAAGGGTGGTGGCCCTATGCGCTCGACAAGGCGCTCGCCCGCCCGTACCTGCCGCTGTGGATGCTGCGCGACCTGATCGGCTGAAACGCCCTACTTTTGATCCGCATCCACGCGCTTGTAGTCCTCCTGGATGGCCTTGGGCACATCCTCGAAGCTGTCCCACGGCAGCGGCTTGTGCAGTTCCATCGACCAGCGTTCGAGCCATTCGATCCCGTCCTTGCCGCTATAGGGATCGGGCGTGCGGTACGCCGGATCACGCATCGCCTGGTCCAGCGAGACCGGACGCAGCCGCTGGCGCTTCAGAATGGCGGCCAGTTCGTCCATGCTGTCCGCATTGAGCCGCGTGGCGTGCAACAGCATGACATAGGGAATGTCGCGACCGAACAGCGCGCGCGACGCCGTGCGATACCAGCCGATCGTGCGTTCGGTATAGGCCAGGTACGTCGCGCGAATGCGCTGCCGACGGGGTTCGTCATGCCGGGCGATGGCGTCATCGTAAGGCTCGGCGAACTCCCAGTCGTCCGCGTCGATGGTGACCGGGGCGTTGTGGTAGCCATGCTCCGTCAGCCACTGCTCGATCTCGCGCTTGACCGCTTCGGGCGATCCGGTCTCCAGATAGGGGTAGCGGAACCAGCGCGGCCGGCGATGGCGTTCCGCCAGCAGTTCGCGAATGACCGGCTCGCCGCGCGCGATGTCCGCAATATAGGCCCGCGCCCCGATCTGGTTGGGCGAATTGTGCGAGAAGGTGTGGTTGCCCAGATCCATCCCGGCATCGAGCCAGCGCCGCAGGTTGGCGATCTGGCGCGGACGGTCGAGCGCGAGCTTCCCTTCGTTGACGAAGCCCGTCGCCGGAAAATGATAATGCCGCAGACCCCGCAGGATCATCACGTTGATGTAATCGACGTAGGCCTGGCTGTTGAGCTGGGTCAGGCCCGGCAAGTCATCGAACGTCAGCGCGATCGTGCCGCGTGGCGGGCGCGCGGCCGTCTTTGGCGCGGGCTTGGCAGCGGCATTCGTCGCAACCGAGGCGTTGGGCAAGGCATGGGCATTGGGCGCGGCACGGACGGCCGGCGCCACCAGCGCCAACATTATCAGTGACGGCAGGAACGACAGGAACTTGCGCATTGGCTTCCTCTGACAGCGGGCAGTCCCCGACCGCGCTCTAGCGCGGCGAGCCGGGATGCGCCACTCGTCCAAAGGTTTGCATGCCCGGCGGTCCGATCCAAATAGGATCGATCACACCATGTCGGCCGGGCGCACCAGCCGGTCGAACGTGGCTTCGTCCACCAGCCCCAGCGCCAGCCCCGCCTCGCGCAGGGTCAACCCCTGTGCGTGCGCGTGCTTGGCGATCTTCGCGGCGTTGTCATAGCCGATCGCCGGCGCCAGCGCTGTCACCAGCATCAGCGAGCGTTCGACCAGTTCGGCGATGCGGCCCGCATTCGGCGCGATGCCTTCGACGCAGCGCTCCGCGAAGCTGTCCATGCCCGTCGCGAGCAGGTGGACGGACCGCAGCACGGCCGCGCCGATCAGCGGCTTGAACACGTTGAGTTCGAGATGGCCCTGCAAGCCCCCAACCGTCACCGCCTGATGGTTGCCGATCACCTGCGCGGACACCATCGTCAGCATCTCGCACTGCGTGGGGTTGACCTTGCCCGGCATGATCGAACTGCCCGGCTCGTTGGCCGGCAAGTCCAGTTCGCCGAGGCCCGAACGCGGTCCGGAGCCGAGCAGGCGGATGTCGTTGGCGATCTTGGTCAGCGCCACCGCCAGCGTGGCCAGCGTGGCCGAAAACTGCACCAGCGCATCGTTCGACGCCAGCGCCTCGAACTTGTTGGGCGCGGTCACGTATGGCCGGCCCGTCAGCGCCGCGACTTCGGCCGCGAAATCCGCGCCGAACCCTTCGGGCGCGTTCAACCCCGTGCCCACGGCCGTGCCGCCCTGCGCCAGGCGAAGCAGAAAGGCCTCCGCATCGCGCAGGCGGCGATAGGCATCGCGCAACTGCTGGACATAGCCCGAAAACTCCTGCCCCAGCGTTAGCGGCGTGGCGTCCTGCAGATGCGTGCGGCCGATCTTGACGATGCCCTGCCACGCCTCCGCCTTGACCGTCAGCGCGCCGCACAGCCGGTCGAGCGCGGGGATCAGGTCATCGTTGAGCGCCTGCACCGCCGCGATATGCAAGGCGGTCGGAAAGCTGTCGTTGGACGACTGCCCGCGATTGACGTGATCGTTGGGATGGACCGGGCTCTTGCCGCCGCGCGTTCCCGTCAGGATCTCGTTGGCGCGCCCGGCGATCACCTCGTTGACGTTCATGTTCGATTGCGTACCGCTGCCGGTCTGCCAGATGACCAGAGGAAACTGATCGTCGTGCCGGCCCGCGATCACTTCGCCCGCCGCCGTGCCGATCGCGTCGGCCAGTCCGGCATCCAGCCCGTGACGCCGGTTCACCCGCGCCGCCGCCTGCTTGACCAGCGCCAGCGCGCGCACGATGCCCAGCGGCATCCTTTCCTGCATACCGAAAGGGAAATTCTCGACGCTGCGCTGGGTCTGCGCGCCCCAGTAAGCGGATGCGGGGACGGCGATTTCGCCAATACTGTCGGATTCAAGGCGCGTGGCGGTCATGGGATCACTCCGGAAGGGCGGTCTTATCCTACACCGGCTCGACAGCAAGGCCAGCCGGTGCGATGAAAACCGCGATGCGCCAATCCCTGACCGAACTTGCCGTTCCCACGCCGGGTCGCGGCCTTCACGAAATCACGCCCGAAGTCACGGGCTGGGTCGCCGCGCAGGGGATCGAGACCGGGCTGCTGACCGTGTTCTGCCGGCATACCTCGGCCTCGCTATGCATCCAGGAAAGTGCCGCGCCCGAAGTGCGCGGCGACGTGGTCCGCTGGCTCGACCGGCTCGCGCCCGAGAACGCTGGGTACGCGCACGACGACGAAGGGCCGGACGACATGCCGGCGCACCTCAAGGCAATCCTGACCGGCGTTTCGCTGTCGATCCCGGTTGCGGGCGGGCGCCCCGTGCTGGGCACATGGCAGGGCATCTACCTGGTCGAACACCGCCGGGCGCCGCACCCGCGCAGGGTGGTTCTTCATCTGCTGGGGGCATAGGCATACCGGCGCAATCCGCGCTTCATGGTGTCACGCGAATGCGCTAACGCGGGGCCGCCCCGATCCGGAGACCCCGATGTCCGCACTTCTTCGCGCTACCGTTGCCGCAGCGCTGTTGCTCTCTCCCGCCGCCGCCATCGCGCAGGAAAGCCCCGCGCCCGCAGCGAGCGCAAGCCCCGCTCTGCCGCCCGTCGATCCCGCGCGGCTACAGGCCGCCACCGCCACGGTCGACCACATCTTCCCGGCCGGCACGTATGCCAAGATCATGAACGGCACGATGGACGGCATCGTCCGGCAATCGGTCGACAGCATGACCGCGCTGCCGATGCGCGATCTTGTCGGCCTGGCGGGCCTGAAGCCCGAGGAAGCGGCCAAGGTCGGCAAGGGCACCATCGCCGAAGTCATGGCCATTCTTGATCCCGCCTTCCGCCAGCGCACGGATCTTTCCATGGCGGTGATGCGCGACGAGATGACCACGATGATGACCCAGTTCGAGCCGGACATGCGCGCAGGGCTGGCCGAAGCCTATGCCCGCCGTTTCTCCGCCGCCCAGCTCGACGAGATGAACCGCTTTTTCGCCACGCCCACGGGCAGGGAATATGCCAGCAATTCGATGACACTGTTCATGGACCCGGCCGTCATGGGCCGGATGCAGGCGCTGCTGCCGCAGATCATGCGCCAGATGCCGGCGATGGTCCAGAAGATGACCGCCGCCACCGCCAACCTGCCCAAGCCGCGCCGCTATAGCGACCTGACAGCGACGGAACGCGCACGGCTTGCCCAGCTGCTCGGCCTCAGCGAGGCCGATCTGGCAGGGCGCCAGCCGCGCAAGGGCCAGTAGAGCAAAGCACCGGCGCGCGTTCAGTCCGCGGGGTTGTACTTCGCCAGGAACACGTCGAGCCGGTCCAGCCATTGCTGCATGTTGGCGCTGGTGGAAAAGCCATGGCCTTCGCCTTCCAGCGTGTAGAACTCATAGGGTTTGCCGGAGAGCTTGAGCGCGTCGGCAAACAGTTTCGACTGCTTGAAGGGCACGCGCTGGTCCTCGGTTCCGTGCATCATCAGCACCGGCACCCGCAGGCGATCCAGCGTGAACAGCGGCGATACGGTCTTGAGGTCGAACGTTTCCTCACCCTGCACGGTCCGCCGCCAGTCCTTGCGATACCGCTTGCTGACCTTGAACGCGATCTGGAACTTGAGCTGGCGCGGCAGGTCCGAGATGCCGGCGAAACTGGCTGCGCAACGATACCGTTCGGGATTTCGCGCGGCGCCCCACAGCGCGGCATAGCCGCCATAGGAAGCACCGACCAGGCACACCCGCTTGGGATCGATCGTGCCGTCCCTGGCCAGCCAGTCCATCCCGTCATCGAGATCGTCCTGCATGGCCCGGCCCCACTGGCCCTCGCCCTTCTCGTAGAACGCCTTACCATAACCGCCCGAGCCGCGGAATTCAGGCTGGAGCACCGCATAGCCGCGATTGGCCAGGAACTGCACCTCGGGATCGAACGTGCCATCGTCACGGACATCGTAAGGCCCGCCGTGCGGCAGGATCACCAGCGGCAGGTTCTTCGGGTCCCGCCCGGCCGGCAGGGTGAGATAGGCGGGCACATCAAGACCGTCACGCGCCTTGTAATGCACATAGCGGGTCGGCACGAGGTCGGCGGAACGCAGCTTTTCGTTCACGCGTGCCAGAAGCATCATCTTGCCGGCGTCCTGCCCGTACAAATAGTATTGCCCAGCGTTACTGGACGACCCGAGGTGGACCATCAGCACGGAATCGTCGCGGCTGCGCGAAACGATCGACGCCTGCATATCGCCGACCGCCTTGTCGATCGCGTCCTGCACATCGTGCATCCCCTTGTCGAACCAGTGCACCCGGGGCTTGTCGTCGGTGTACCATGCGGCCAGCAGGTTCGCGCCATCGGGCGTGGTATCGAAATCGTCGATGTCGTTCGACACGTTGTCGAGGATCAGTTCGCCCCGTTCGCGCGTGGCGAAGTTGAAGCGGTAGAGCGCGTAGCGCCCGGTCGCCTCGTTGTTCATGATCCGGTAGCCGAGATCGCTGCCCTGATAGATGCGGAACGCGTCGAAACCGGCGTCCTCATCCCCCTGTTTGGCCTTCACCACCGTATGGAACGATTCCGTGGCGTTCGGGCGGTAGATCATCGTCCAGCGCTCTCCCGACCAGCCGAAGCCGGCCCGCACCACGCCCTTGTCATCGGCATACCAGTCCCAGATGTCAGTGCGGGAGGGAACGACCTGCTTCTGTTTGTTGGTCGCAAGCTCGATGCTGAACACGGAGGGGTAGTCATAGATCGTGCTCTGATAGGCCAGCAGGATCGACTGCCCTTCGGGATCGATCCAGAGCACGTCATCGCCGACCAGCCCTTCCTCCCGGCCGCCGATGAAGCGGGTCTTGCCGGTGGTGATGTCGAACGCCACCAGCCGCGTCTGCCAGGCATCGTCGCCGTCCCAGGGCACCGATTTGCCCATGCTTATCAGGATCGTGCCGTTTCCGGCCCAGCGATACCAGTTGAGATCGTAATCGTTCCCAAGGGCCATGACCCGGGGATTGTTCTCGCCGATCTTGATGACCCCGATGCAATCCTTGCCGGCGACATTCAGCCGGGCGACAATGCGCGTACCATCGGGCGAGAGCTTGGGATTGCGCATGAACGGCTGGTTGGCCAGCACGCTGGTTTCGATGCGCGGGGGGCGGGACTGCGCGGCCGGCGCGGCATCCGTTTGTGCGAGGAGCGGCGCCCCGACCGCAAGCATGATCGTGGTTGCCGCCCCGGCAAGCCAGCGCTTGTAGAACATCGAATCCCCCGGTCTTAAAACACCGCCCTGTGCCGAATGAGGCGATGGAAGACGCCGCCGTCAATTCTCTTTCCGCGTTACATCTCCATGAAATAGCGCAAGAATGGACGTTCCAATGCGAAACCGCCCCCTCCCGGTAAACGGGAGAGGGCGGCTGTGTTCGCGCCGGGACCGGCCGCGGGTCAGGACACGCTGAAGTTCAGCGCGCCATCGCCTTCGTCGATCCGCACGGTGCTGCCGTCCGGAATCTCGCCGCCCAGCAGTTTCTCGGCCAGCGGGTCCTGCAGATAACGCTGCACCGCGCGCTTGAGCGGCCTTGCGCCATAGACCGGATCGTAGCCCACCCGGCCCAGCCAGCGCTTGGCGGCGTCGGTGAGGTCGATCGCGATCTTGCGGTCCTTGAGCAGCCCGGCCACGCGCGCCACCTGGATGTCGACGATCGGCGCCATGTGCTCCTGGCCCAGGCGGTGGAACAGGATGATCTCGTCCAGCCGGTTCAAGAATTCCGGCCGGAAGTGCCCGCGCACCACTTCCATCACCTGCGGTTCGACCGAGGTGACGTCCTGCCCTTCCTCAAGGTTGGCGAGGTACTGGCTGCCGAGGTTCGAGGTCAGGATGATCAGCGTGTTGGTGAAATCCACCACGCGCCCCTGCCCGTCGGTCAGCCGGCCATCGTCCAGCACCTGCAGCAGCACGTTGAACACGTCGTTGTGCGCTTTCTCAACCTCGTCGAACAGCACGACCTGGTAAGGCCGCCTGCGAACCGCTTCGGTAAGAACACCGCCTTCATCATAACCAACATAGCCCGGAGGCGCGCCGATCAGGCGGCTGACGGAGTGCTTCTCCATGAACTCGCTCATGTCGATGCGCACCATCGCGCTGTCGTCGTCGAACAGGAAGCCGGCGAGCGCCTTGGTCAGCTCGGTCTTGCCGACGCCGGTGGGGCCAAGGAACAGGAACGAGCCGAGCGGCCGGTTCGGGTCCTGCAACCCCGCGCGGGCGCGGCGCACCGCCTTGGACACGGCCACGACCGCGTCCTTCTGCCCGATCACGCGGCGGCCAAGCTCCTCCTCCATGTGGAGCAGCTTCTCACGCTCGCCTTCCATCATCTTGTCGACCGGCACGCCGGTCCACTTGCTGACCACGGCGGCGATATCCTCGGCCGTCACTTCCTCACGCAGCAGCGCGTTCTCGGACTGGGTATGCGCGTCAGCCAGCTGCTTCTCCAGCTCGGGAATGCGGCCATAGGCCAGCTCGCCCGCCTTGGCGAGATCGCCCTGGCGCTGCGCCTGCTCCAGTTCCATCCGCGCGGCGTCCAGCGCCTCCTTGATCTTGCCCTCGGCGGCGATCTTGTCGCGCTCGTTCTGCCAGCGCGTCGTCAGTTCGGACGACTGCTGCTCCAGGTTGGCCAGCTCCTCGCGCAGGTTCTCCAGCCGGTCCTTCGAGGCCGTGTCGCTTTCCTTGGCGAGCGCCATTTCCTCGATCTTGAGCTGGATGATGCGGCGGTCGAGCTTCTCGATCTCCTCGGGCTTCGATTCCACTTCCATGCGGATGCGGCTGGCGGCCTCGTCCATCAGGTCGATGGCCTTGTCCGGCAGGAAGCGGTCGGAGATGTAGCGGTTGGACAGCGTGGCCGCGGCGACGATCGCGTTGTCGGCGATGCGCACGCCGTGGTGCAGCTCGTACTTGTCCTTGATGCCGCGCAGGATGCTGATCGTGTCCTCCACGGTCGGCTCGCCCACGAACACCGGCTGGAACCGCCGCTGCAGCGCGGGGTCCTTCTCGATGTACTTCTGGTACTCGTCGAGCGTGGTCGCGCCGATGCAGTGCAGTTCACCCCGCGCCAGCGCCGGCTTGAGCAGGTTGGAAGCGTCCATCGCGCCATCGGTCTTGCCCGCGCCGATCAGCGTGTGCATCTCGTCGATGAACAGGATGATCTCGCCCTCGGCGCCCTTCACCTCGTCCAGCACCGCCTTGAGCCGTTCCTCGAACTCGCCGCGATACTTCGCCCCGGCGATCAGCGCACCCATGTCGAGCGCCATCAGCCGCCGGTCGCGCAGCGATTCCGGCACGTCGCCATTGGCGATGCGCAGCGCCAGGCCTTCCGCGATCGCGGTCTTGCCCACGCCGGGTTCGCCGATCAGCGCCGGGTTGTTCTTGGTGCGCCGGGCGAGAATCTGCACGGTGCGGCGGATTTCCTCGTCGCGGCCGATCACCGGATCAAGCTTGCCCTCGCGCGCCGCCTCGGTGAGATCGCGCGCGTACTTCTTCATCGCCTCATAGGCGTTTTCCGCCCCGGCGCTGTCGGCCGTGCGGCCGCCGCGCAACTGGGTGATCGCCGCTTCCAGCGCCGGCGCGGTGACGCCCGCGGCCTTGAGCGCCTGCCCCGCCGCCGTGGTGGTCGCCAGCGTCAGCGCCACCAGCATCCGCTCTACGGTGACGAAGCTGTCGCCCGACTTGGCGGCGATCTGCTCGGCCTGATCGAGCACGCGCACGGCATCGTTGTCGAGGCCCGGCGTCTGCTGCGCGCCGGAGCCGGACACGGCGGCGATCTTCGCCAGCGCCTTGTCGACTTCGGCCTGGGCCAGCGCGGCATTGCCGCCGGCGCGCTGGATCAGCCCGGAGGCCATGCCCTCGCCGTCTTCCAGCAGGGCTTTCAGGATATGATCCGGCGTGATCCGCTGATGGTTCATGCGGATGGCAACGGTCTGGGCCGCCTGAAGGAAGCCCTTGGCACGATCGGTGAATTTCTCGAGGTTCATGGGGTCTAATGTCCTCCTGTTGCGCCAGAGATAGTGTTGCGTTTGGGCAACACAAGGACATGGGTCAAATTTTCGGGCGCTGACATGTTTCACGCATCCAAATGCGGACGGGGGCTAGATGAGCGCTGGAGCGGATCATAGAGATTGGCATTGGGGAACCTCCCCAGTCGGGTCCCCAATGTTGCCGCAAAAGCCTAAAAAATGGCAGAAATCGGCCAGAAGGCAGGGGTGGCGACGACAATCTCTATGATCCGAGGGTCCTCAATACCGAAATCGCCAATTTCCGCCGTTTCCGATAGAGTCTGGCGCGATTGGAGAACCATTGAGGACCCTGTTGAGGACCTATTCAGGACCATCGCTTTCCCGGTGCCCCTCTCCTACCGGCCCATATCCTCGTATCAGCGCCAAGTTGATGCCAGTGCGAACGTCGGGTGATTCAAGCGCACTCATTAGCTGAAGATATTCAGCCTCATTTTCGCATCTTGGTCTGCCGAATAGCGCCTCGCATACCCGTACTATTTCTCGAACTACGCTGAGCACGCGTGCTTCACGTGCCCAACCCAAATCTGGTGGGCTGAGAGATTCATCGAAATTCATCGCATCGGGCGGAATATTGGCCAATGCTGCGCTCAAGAGAAAGCGCCCAACACCGTCGCCGTAGATACCTCGGCGATCCGCGCTTCGAACATAGCGGTCGATTGCAACGCGATCCGGTAGACGAACCAAATCGCGATAGCGAACAGGCACTTGGCCACGACGCCGCCACTGCGCAATAGTTGAGCGATCCAGTCCTAGCTTCGCCGCTAGGTCAAGATCGGTCTGCGCGCCAACGGCTACGCGAAGTTTATCAACGTCGTCGCTCATCACCATGTTGACATGTCACACTCATCACGGCATGTGACATGTCACACAACGAGATGAGTACAGCGATGAAGACCAACGCCGTTCCTGCGGGGAGCGATAGCCTACTTCTTCAAGTGCGGGGAGGGTTCATTCTTCACCGCACGAGCCTGGCCTCTTGGTGCCGGAACCACGGTGTGGATCACGCGCACGCACATAGGGTTTTGCGCGGCCTAACGAATGGGCCGCGAGCCAAGGAACTGCGGAGCCGCCTCATCAACGCGGCTAGCAGGATGCCCGACCATGCCTAACGAGAACTGGATCGGCACGAGCAGCCTCGCAGCAGCAGCGGGCATTTCGCGGCGCAAAGCAACGGCGGCGTTGATTCGCGGAATTGGTGGACGAACATGGCGGGGTGTTCAACTCGTAGTCCGCACTGAACTGGGTCATGGTGGCAAATCTGGCCTTCGCTACGAAGTCCTTCTAAGCAGCCTGCCAGAACCTCTTCAGAGGGCTTTCAGAGACCTCTCACCAAACGATGATACGTATGCCATCGTGGCACACGTAACGCCGCCGCTTCCCAAGTTCATCGCGGCGCTGAACCAGGGCGCAACCGAGACGAAGCGCTATGCGGTGCTTCGTCTTGTGATGGAGACCGCAAAAGGTACTCCAGAACGGGCCGTGGCTATCCGGGATGCGGCACGGCATCACGGCGAGAACGAGCGCACCATCCAACGTTGGGTGCAACGCTGCGAAACGCATGGTTGGGATTTGGACGCGCTCGGTCGGAAACGCCCTGAAAATGCCGACCGAAAGCGGGTTTGGGTATCGCGCGCATTCGACAAGCGCTTCCGCGCCGCCGGACATACCCAGGCCGATCTGGAACAACTGAGCGCCTGGCTCACGCGAGAAATCGCCGGCTGGTGGCAATCGCCCGTCCAGAGGGCTGGCTGGAAGCGTGTCCGCCTGGAAGTGCTGACTTCGTTGCGCCGGGAGTGCATGACGCGCGGCTTCGATCTGCCGGCCACCGCTTTCGACATTTCACGACGCCGCATCGAAGAACTGCGCTTCCATCGCGCGGTGGACGTGATGAAGCACGACGCCAAGCGGCACGACGACGCCAAACCGCGCATTCGGCGTGACAACAGGCGGTTCAAGCCCATGGAGCAGGTAGTCATGGACGTGAAGCCGCTGGACTGCGTGCTCATGCGGGCGGACGGTACGTTGGCATATCCCAAGCTCATCGGCTTCATGGATACCGGCACGCATCGCCTGTTCGGTCGCATCATCCTGTTGCCGCAAGGCGAAGGGGTGCGCCAGGAGCATGTGACCGATGCCTTTCTTGATATGGTGGATCATCCCGACTGGGGCTTCCCGCAACAGCTATATTGCGACAACGGCTCGGAATATAAGCATTTCGATCTGATCCGCGAAGCACTCAAGATGATCGCGGACGAAGACGCGCAGGTCATCATCCACGCGAAACCCTATTCCGGTGCCTCCAAGCCTATCGAAAGCAAGTTCTCCGTCATTGACCAGCAAATAACGTCGCTCATGGACGGCTACACGGGTTCCAACCGGATGGACAAGAAAATCCACCGCATGGGCCAGAAGGCCAAGCCTTATGGCGGATCGATCGAGCAATTCGAGGAAGAGTTCTTCCTCCGCCTGGCCGATTTTCACGCGATGCCGATCGGCAGTGGCCCATTCAAGGGCAGAAGCCCGATGGAAGTCTATCATGGGCACCTGGATAACGGCTGGTGCCCCGTCCGCGTCAACCGCCTCGCCCTGGACTGCGCATTCGCCAAGCAGCTCGGGCAACGCAAGATCGACCGCGGCGCGATCACCATCGGCAACGAGCGGTTCCGGCATAGCGAGTTGGCCGCGTTCGCCGGACGCCGCGTGCAGGTGGTCAAGCCATATCGACGCGCGGCATGGCCGCTCGCGAACCTGCCCGATATCGGCTGGGTCGCGCTCGAACCGGAAATGCTCCACCTGCCCGGTGCCGTTGACGGTGCGATAGAAGCCGGTCGGATGCAGAAGCGCCACAATCAGGCGATCCGGCGCATGAAATCCGGGGCCAATGCAGTCGATCCAACCGCCAACATGCGTGATCGGATCACGAAGCTACCGACGCGAGCCGCTCCCGCTCCGCTCATCGATGTGATGCTCTCCAGCGAAGCCGAGAACTTTGCCGGTGCAAGGATCAAGGCGGAACAGCGGCGCGAACGTCAGCCCAGCGACGTGCAACGCTTGATTGCGCAGCAGTGGGAAGAAACCGAATTTTTGGAGGGATACATTGCATCTCGACGCGCAAAAACCTGACGCCCTGCCTTTCGTCGATACGTCGATAGCCAGGCAGTTGCTCGCCCGGATGACGATCACGCACGAAGAGCGAGGCATTTCCGTCATCTCTGGCCCTTGGGGGATCGGCAAGACCACCGCAATCGACGCGTTCGCGCGCGATCATGAATTTGAGTGCCTTGTGATCAAGGTAGAACCGGGTGCCCACAAGCGTGGCGCAACCTACGGCGATGTCATGAAGCGTGTCGTGGAAGCGCTCCGCGGCCTTCGTGATCTCCCGGCCGGGACCCAAATTTCAAACTCGACCTGGACGCTGCGCCAGATGATCTACACGCACCTGACGGAACTATTCGACTATCCTCGCTATTATGAAAGTGGATCGGCACCAGCATTCACGTTCATTTTCGATGAAGCGCAGTATCTGTCCCGAGAGGCCATTGAAGCGTTGCGCTTTTGGAACGATTCGGATCGAGGAACAACACCGTTCCCGGTTGGGTTGATATTTGTCGGCAATAACGAGTTTGCCCTGGCGGAAAGTCTTGGTGGCGAAAGCGTGATTTCCGGCGCTGTGCGCAGCAGGTTGCTATTCGAGGTCCCACTGACCTACGCACATGTGAGCGACGCCGATCTTGCGACCTTCGCTCAGTCTCGCGGCGTCATCGAAAAATCCGCCATAGAGGCGTTTCTAACCTATTTCAGCAAACCCCGCATCGCCCGCGACCTGCGCCAGGCCGAACGCAAGCTGTCATCCTGCCGGCGAAGGGCAGGAGAAGGCCCTATTTCAGCCGATATCATAAATTCAGTTCTTCATCCGGACAGAATTTAAGGACACCAACCGATTACCCGCGCGATCGTCCGGATCGGTTATAGGTCAGCGGCAGGTATTCAAATAGGTTTTTCTCCCGTCCGCATACCCGACTTCGTTAACCATATTTTATGGCAACCAGGAGTTATCGACATGGGATACGTCAACAACACTGTTGCCCGCCATTTCCACACTGGCGAGCATAAGAGAAATGATCCGAAGTCAATTTTCAATGACCTCGACTTGGGTCTCTCCAACGCGGCTGACCTAATCCTGATGATCCAAGATCAGGTTCTTGAGCCTGGAGAAGATACCCTTGAGCACGTGGACCGCATCGCATCCGCGCTCAATGCCCTGCTGGCATATTTGGGCCAGATGGGCCGGTGGCTGGATGCTTTGGAGCCAGCCGTGTGCGATCTGGGAGAGGTGGCTCATGTCAATTTCCCTTGAGCCGCGCCAAGAGCGCCGCCGCACCGCCCTCCCGCATCCAACCCCGAAAGAAGTGCGCACCCCACCTCTTAGCCCTTCTCAAATCCAATCTACGGCGTGCCCAGCCTGCGGGCACACCCCACCTCTGTCGCATGAGGAGGCGCACGCCGCGTTTTCCGCTGGCTTGCGTGCGACGCGTAATCTGCATCGCAGGTTCATTCTGGAAACGCTCGACCAGTACCGTCCTCACGGTGCGAATGCGTGGTTCATTCGGATTCTGGCTGAGCATACCGCGCACCTGTTCATGTTCGAGGAGGGGATAGAACAGGAATTTCATCTTTTTGCCGCCGCTGGCGTGCTGGCGTTGCAACCGCCAACGCGCGCGCGGCCTCGCTTGAAAGCACGGCTGACGATCGGCCGCGCCGAACTGGCGACCCGGATTGACCAACTTGTCATCGGCATAAGGAACTGACCGCAATGGCGCGTCGAAATGCACCGGAACTCGATCCAGACTTTCAGAAGATGCAACGTGTCCTGGACATGCTGGACAGCATGGACGCTCGCGTAAAGCAGGAACTGGAAGCCGCAAAGGAGCGTGATTTCGAGAAGCTGCTGCTGGCGCATCCGATGGCCGACAGCCTCGAAATCCAGAAGATCATCGCCGGTTTGCGAGGGATAGACGCTACAGTCGCCGGCCGTCGTCGCGCGGAAATCATCCGCCTCAGTCTGGCCGGCGTCCCCGTCAAACAAATCGCCGTCGAAGTTGGTTTGGCCTACTACTATGTGGTCCAGTTGCGCGCGCGTTTGGGTCTATCGAAGCCCAGGCGGAAACGATGACCGCGCGGGAACTGCCCGGTGACGATGCCTTGACGACGCTGGCCGGCGCGGTTGGCGATGAGCTTGCCATGAAATTGGCGACGCGCTTTGGTGGCGTCCGCCTTTATGTTCCTCGCCAGATTGGCGAACATCACCCGATTTGTGCCGCCCTTGGCCGTGAAGACGCCGATCGCCTGGCCGCATGGGCAGGCGGCGGCAGTTTGGATATACCCAAGCAAGCGGCCCGGCGCGAGCGCGTGCGGCAACTGCGCTCGCGAGGGGCATTGACAATCAGCCAGATCGCGTTGGAAACAAGCTACACCGAACGGCACATCTATCGCCTGCTTCGTGCGCAACGCGATACCGATCAGCCGTCTTTGTTCGACGACCTTTCATCCTGAAGACGCGCACGCCCTGACCTGCGTCAGGAGGCAACGCGCTGCCTTTGCTCCGATACTGGTGGCGCGCGCCGGATCGGGTCCCGTCTCCAATCCCGGCATTCGGTTCGGTGCGTAGCGATCGGCGGTTTCGAGCTGCGGCGACAGCCCGCACCGCCGATCGCTTCCGCTATCGAAAGGGAACGTCGCAGTGCTGGTAACGCCGGAAAACCTCGCCAAGCTCAACATTGGTTTCAATACCAAGTTCAATGCCGGCTTCGCTGGCGCAAAGCCGATCTACGATCAAATCTGCATGATGACGAACTCATCCGGCAGTGAAGAGGTCTATGCATGGCTGGGCCAACTGCCCAGCATCCGGGAGTGGATCGGCGCGCGCGTTCTTCACAATCTGGAACTTCACGGTTTCAGCATCTCTAACAAGACGTTCGAATCGAGCGTCGCGGTGCCTCGCACCAGTATCGAGGATGATAAGGTAGGCGCATTTTCGCCTCTGTTCGAAGACCTTGGCCGCCGCGCCGCCGAATTTCCTGACGAACTGTTTGCCGCCCTGGTGCAATCCGGCTTCACGACCAACTGTTACGATGGGCAGTATTTCTTCGACACCGACCATCCGGTGGTTGGCGCGGACGGCGTCACGGTTTCCAGCGTTTCCAATTTTCAGGGCGGCGCTGGCACCGCGTGGTATCTCCTCGACCTCTCGCGCGCGATCCGCCCGTTCATTTATCAGGAGCGCATTCCCTTTGCGCTGCAAAGGCGGGATCGGGACGGCGACGATAACGTCTTTGTCCAGGACGAATACCAATACGGTGTTCGCGGTCGCTGCAATGTCGGCTTCGGGCTGTGGCAGTTGGCCTACGCATCCAAGCAGGCATTGTCGCCCGCGACCTATGAGAACGCCCGCTCGACGATGGCCAAAATGCGCGGGGATCAAGGCCGCAAGCTCGGCATCAGGGGGACGCATTTGCTCGTTCCCACCGATCTCGAAGGGGACGCCCGCCGCCTCCTGAAAAACCAGCTTGCCGCCGATGGCAGCAGCAATCCGTGGTTCGACAGCGCCGAACTGCTCGTTTCGCCCTGGCTCGACTGACAGGAGATTTACATGCCCCAGCTTTCAAGCGTGACCTGCTATTTCGTCAACCCAATCGTCGGAACGGTCCGGGAAGATGACCGCACGGCGTCGTGGACGCTTACCGAAGTCACGTTCGCCTTTCTGTCCGGTGACCAGGCGCAGCCGACCGATGGGTTGGTATTCAATTGCCATCACGCGCTGCGCGACCAGGACGGCAACCCCGTGCCCTCGGAAATCCTGGCCCTGCTCGATCTCGAACAGGGATTGCGCGACGCCTTCAAGCGCGAGTTCGGCGCAGCCTGGGCGGCAATCGACGCAGGCTGATCGGTTCGGCCGTTACCGCCGCGAGCAAGCCCTTTCAATTTGAGCGGAGCCACCATGCCCAAGCATGACAACAACCATATCGATCTGACGGCCGTTCTGTCGGCAATGGAAGTTATTGCGCTGGTGGAAGCGTTCGGCGGAACCCGCCTGTATCTGCCAGTGCAGATGACCGAAGAAAATCGGATTGCCAAGGCTATCGGATATGAAGCGGCGCTGAAACTATGGGAGGCCCTCGGGTTTGGCGTGCTGCGCATACCGATTGCCCGCGATCTGCGCGCACGGCACTATCGCGCCCAAGGGGATAGCTACGCGAAGATCGCGCGTAAAATCGGCATGACCGAACCCGGCGTGGTACAGTTGTTCAAGCGGATAGCGAAGCAGGAAGGGGAGTCCCCGAGCCAACGTCCGAAACAATTCCCGGTTGTCGGTCGATTGAAGCGGTGAGCCTGTCCGCAGCATCGATGATGCGCCCCCGCGCCAACGTCCGAAGCCGTTCCCGGTTATCGGCCGGGCGCCACGGTGAACGCATCGCGTGACAATGTAGGCGGGTTTCGGCCGGACATCAACGCAGGGCTTACCACAATGAAGGGCAGGCTTTTCCCGATCACCATGTTATGGTTTGCGGCACGCTCCCCGACCTTACGTCCATGCCGAACCCTCACCTGATGAGGGTAGTCGATGCTCGTGCCGAATGCCAATTACCGCCGACACGGCACATGGGCAATATTGGCCTCTGAGGCACTTCTGAGAAGGCAGTTAGACGCGGACGCTCTAGCCGGGAACTGTAAGGTCTGTCCCAGTTCCTTACCGGGAAGATGCGAGCCGCCGACTCGGTTATCCCGCCTAATGTAAGGTGCCTTATGACTACGCCGATAGACTGCGGATCGGCTTATCTCGGCTGATCCCGCCTTTGGGTCCAACGACAATCTCTATGATCCTATCTAGCGCTATGACGCTGGCACCTTCATGTGGCTAAAAGAGCTTTCCATACCCCTCGAGAGGTACGCTGTGATCTTTGCTGAAGCATACGTGGATGAGAGCGGAACGCATGATGGTTCGCCCATGCTTACGGTCGCGGGATATATGTTCAAACGGGAACAAGCGCGCCGGTTTTCCCGGGACTGGGAAAAGGTCCTGTCGAAGCATGGGCTGCCGTTTGCTCATCAAACTGACTGCGCAACTGGCAATGGTCATTACAAGGCAATGTGTAAAGATGAGAGGATCACTGTTCAATCTGCGCTGATTGAGCATATCAAGCGACGAACTATATTTGGTTTTGGCGTATCAGTTGATCCTAGAGCTTATACCGAAATTGTCGGAATTGAGAATAATGCCCCAAGCGCGTACACCTTTGCCCTCCAAGGTTGCTTCACCATTATTCGGCGCTGGGTAGAAAGGACTAACTTCGCGGGATACATCGCATATGTCTTTGAGGCCGGTCATGCCTCAGAGGCAGAGGCTGCCCGATACATCAGGGATGCGCTACTTAAGAGCGACAGTGCCAAACAAAAGCACCGCTATGTAAGCCATAACTTCATAGACAAGCGTTTTGCACTCCCCCTTCAAGCGGCTGACATGTTGGCATGGCAGTACCATCATTACCTCGCCAGAAGGATCGAAAAAGGCATTACTAACCCGCGAGCAGATTTCTCCGCACTGATCCGGAAGAAGGACGTTTGCATCGAGCATAACAACGATAGCCTCGTTCGTTTCCGCAAGGAAGTAGTAGATGAGGGGTGGCTTACCGGGCGATATTAGTGGTCACTTATCCATTGCATCTATCCTTTTGAGCTCCTCGCCCCTCCCGAGAAATACCCCACCCCCCCAACGCGTTAACCCGCCCTGACCCACCCCGAATTGCTGCATCGCAACAAGCCGGTCACGCCACCGTCACCGGACCTGCGCCGAACTGCAACCTGCGCCCCCTAGGTGCCGCCCGGAAGCCCGATCGGGTCGGGCGGTTCAAACCCAGGGGGACAAACATGATCGCATTCCAACCGCGCCTGGCGCTGCGCGCCTCTTGCCTTGTGCTGGCCACCATGCTGGCCACGCCGGCGCTCGCCGCGCCGGACGACCAGGCCGCGCCGGCCGCCGATGCGCAAAGCCCGGACGCCGAGGCGCCGGGTGGCGGCGGGCAGCTTTCCGAGATCGTGGTGACCGCGCAGAAACGCCGGGAAAACCTGCAGGAAACGCCGATCGCGATTTCGGTCCTCACCAGCCAGAGCCTTACCGACCGCCACGTCACCTCGCTGCTCGATCTGGGTGACGGCGCCATTCCTTCGCTGAAGGTCGCTCCGTTCTTCTCGCGCCCCGGCGCGCTGATCGTCAACATCCGCGGCGTGGGCGTGCTGTCCGATTCGAACCAGCCCGCGCGCGATCAGGGCGTGGGCGTCTATGTCGATGGCGTGTACATGGGCCGCGCGCAGGGCCTTGGCACCGCGCTGTTCGATGTCGAGAACATCGAAGTCCTGAAAGGCCCGCAGGGCACGCTGTTCGGCCGCAACACCATGGGCGGCGCGGTCAACATCGTGACCAAGAAGCCCAGCGGCCAGTTCAAGCTGAACGCGACGGCCGGGGTCGGCAACTATGGCTCGTACAAGGGCGAAGTGCACGTCGATCTGCCGGAGTTCTCGAACATCAGCCTGAAGGTCGATGGCGTGATCGCCCGCCGCAATCCCTTCGTGAAGAACCCGATGCCGGGCCAGCTGGGCTTCAACTCGTATGACAAGCACGGCGTGCACGTGGAAGCGCTGTGGAAGCCGGTCAGCAATTTCAGCGCCGACCTGTCGTACGACAACAGCTACGACGCGACCAGTACGCTGTACATGCAGCAGATTTCGGCGCCGCTCGGCCTGCCCGTTTCCGCCTCGGGATCGGCGGCGGTTCCGGCCAACATTCTCTCTCCGCTGTTGATCCTGCAGCCCGACCGCGCCTCCACCGCCGTGGTCGGCGCGCCGCAGCAGGCGAGCGTGGGCAAGGCCGAAGGCGGGCGGCTCGGCCTGGAATACATCGCCACGCCGAACCTGACCTTCCGGTCGATCACCAGCTACCGCGAAATGACGCAAAGCCAGTTCGACAACGGGTCCGTGGCCACCAGCATGCAGCGCCCCACCTCGGTCACCAGCTTCCAGAACTTCGCCTTCGGCCGTTACAGCCTCGCGCCGTTCCGGCAGAACCAGTTCAGCCAGGAAGTGCAGGTGATCGGCGAAGTGCCGCGGCTGAAGTACCAGGCCGGCGGGCTCTATTACCAAGAACGCGTGGAAGACAGCGCGCAGGCGCCCAACACGCTGATGTTCACCAACGCGGCCGGCACCGCCTATACCATCTGCGATCAGGCACTGGTTTCAAGCTGCCGCTATGTGACGCAGCGCGCCAGCCACGTCAAAACCACTAGCATCGGCGTTTATGGCCAGGCGACCTACACCCCGCCCGTGCTGGAAGACATGGTGCACCTGACGGTCGGCGCCCGCTGGACGCGCGACAAGAAGGAAGGTTCGCTGTTCACCATCAACGGCGCCGCGCCGTCGATCCCGGTCAACGGCGTCAACGTGGTCGGCCCGATCGCGCTCAATCGCAGCTGGTCGCGCGTCGATCCGCTGGTGAACCTGGCGTTCGATGCGTCGCGTGACCTGCACTTCTACGGCAAGTGGAGCACCGGCTATCGCTCCGGCGGCGCCAGCTCGCGCTCGCTGACGTACCGCGCGTTCGATCCGGAAAAGGTGTCGATGTTCGAAATCGGCGCGAAAACCGAATTCTTCGACCGCCATGCCCGGTTCAACATCGCCGCCTACACCGGCACCTACAAGAGCATCCAGCTCGACTTCAGCGGCCTCTATGTCGATACCGTCAACGGCGTGCCGCAGCTGACCACCCGCACCACGACCGACGTCGTCAACGCGCCCGGCACCGGCCGCCTGAAGGGCGTGGAAGCCGAACTGCTGCTGATGCCGCTGGATGGTCTGACCCTGTCGGCGAGCTACGCCTACAACAGCGTGCACATCCCGCCGACGGTCAACCCGTTCCCGCAGACCGGCGGCGTGCTGATCACGACGCCGGTGCCGATCTACCAGGTTTACACGCCGAAGCATTCGGCCAGCGGATCGATCGACTACGAACGCGAAGTGACGGCCGGCGGCGCGATGCTGAAACTGCACCTCGACGGCAACTACGATTCCGGCTTCTACGCCAACTATACCGACTCCAACTATGACAATGTCACCCGCGCGGTGCGTTACGCACAGGTCAAGGGTGACTCGGCGCTGGTGTTCAACGGGCGCATCGCGCTGGCCGACATTCCCATGGAAGCGAACGGTGCGAAGGTGACGGTGGCGTTTTGGGCGCGCAACCTGTTCAACGAACAGCACCTGTTCTACAAGACCGGCAGCGCCGCCGCCGGCATCAGCGGCTTCTTCAACGATCCGCGCACCTGGGGCGCTGAAATCAACGTGAAGTTCTGATCCGCGCGCTACGGCGCAAGGCATCCCGAAGGCCGGTCCGCACGCATCCCGCGTGGGCCGGCCTTTCGCGTATGCAAGTTTGCAAGCGGCGTTCGACGAACGGACACGTCGTTCGTCGAACGCCGTTCAGCTTCTGTATGGCTTCGGTTTCTGAAACGGTTACAAAGGATACAGAGTCTCCTGTAGGATAACCCATGATCCGCATGCCTTCCGCTTCGCCGTTCGTCTCCACCTCCGCCCTGGCCACCGCCATCGCCGCCGCTCTCGCCTTCGCCGGAGCGCAGCCGGCGCTCGCGGCGCAACCGGCACCGCCCGAGGCAACCAAGCCCGCCCCCGTCGCCGATCTCGTCAGCCGGGTGAACATTCCCTACGAAAGCTTCACCCTGCCAAACGGCCTGCGCGTGCTGGTCAGTACCGACCGCAAAGCGCCGGTGGTGGCGGTTTCGGTGTGGTACGCGGTCGGCTCCAAGAACGAACCGAAGGGCAAGACCGGCTTCGCCCACTTGTTCGAACACCTGATGTTCAACGGGTCCGAACATGCGCCCGGCGATTTCTTCGAACCGCTGCAGCAGGTCGGCGCGACCGACATGAACGGCACGACGTGGTTCGACCGCACCAACTATTTCGAGACCGTGCCGACGGCCGCGCTCGACCGCACGCTGATGCTGGAAAGCGACCGCATGGGCTACCTGCTGGGCGCGGTCACCCAGGAAAAGCTCGATAACCAGCGCAGCGTCGTTCAGAACGAGAAGCGGCAGGGCGATAACCAGCCGTTCGGCATGGTCGAGTACGAGGAGCTGGAGACGCTCTATCCCTCGGGCCATCCCTATCACCATTCCACCATCGGCTCGATGGACGACCTGAACTCGGCCTCGCTCGAAGACGTCAAAGGCTGGTTCCGCGACCACTACGGCCCGAACAACGCCATCCTCGTGCTGGCGGGCGACATCAATCTCGCCACGGCCAAGGCCAAGGTCGCCAGATGGTTCGGCGCCATTCCCGCCGGCCCGGCGGTGCAGCCGGTGTCCGTGCCGGTGCCCACGTTGCCCGCGCCGGTCAGCAAGACGATCAAGGATCAGATCGCCACCACCCGCATCTACCGCGTCTGGACGATCCCCGGCCTCGACAACCCGGAATACCTGCCGCTGCAGATGGCGGGCGCGGTTCTTGGCGGGCTTGCCAGCTCGCGGCTCGATGACGCGCTCGTCCGGCAGCAGCAGCTTGCCGTCGCGGTCTCGGCGAGTACCTCGATCTTCGCGCAGGGCGGGCAGTTCGAGGTCTTTGCCGACGTGAAGCCCGGCACCGATCCGGCGAAGGTCAGCGCCGCGCTCGATGCCGAAGTGGCGCGGTTCCTTGCCCAAGGGCCGACGCAGGACGAACTGGAACGCGCCGCGACGACCTTCGCCGCCGGGCAGATCCGCGCGCTGGAATCGGTGGGCGGCGGCAACGGCAAGGCGCCGACGCTGGCCGAAGGCCTGCTCTACCAGCGCGATGCCGGCGCCTATCGCAAGGAACTGAACGCCGCCGCCGCGCTCACGCCCGCGCAGGTGCGCGACGTGACCCGGAAATGGCTTTCGCGTCCCACATTCGCGCTGACCGTGGAACCGGGAACGCGCACCGAAGGCGGCGAACACCGTGGCGGTTTCCTGACCGATCCCAAGAGCCCGTCCGCCCGCCCCGCCTTCTGGCGCGATCCGCGCTTTGCGGATGGTTCGGCATCGGGCGCGGGCGTAAGCGCGCCCGACCGGTCGGAGCTTCCCCCCGTGGGGCAGCTCAGCCCGCTGGTGTTCCCAAAGATCGAACGCGCCACCCTGCCCAACGGGATGAAGGTCTATTTCGCCCGTCGCGCCGACGTGCCGGCGGTATCGGTGCGCGTGAGCTTCGACGCCGGCTATGCCGCCGATCCCAAGAACGCGCTCGGCACCGAAGCGCTGCTGCTCAAGCTGATGAACGAAGGCACGACCACGCTCGATTCCTCGGCGTTCGCGCGAGCACGCGAACGGCTGGGCGCCAGCATCTCGGGAAGCGCGAACCCCGATACCACGTCGTTCCAGCTCGATGCGGTTACGCCCAATCTCGCTGCCTCACTGGGGTTGCTGGCGGACTATATCCAGCATCCGGCGCTGGATACCCGCGAACTCGAGCGCGTGCGTGCCCAGCAACTCACGGCGATCAGCGGCGAGATGAAGGACCCCACGTCGCTGGCGTTCCGGGTGCTTTACCCCACGCTCTACGGGCCGCAGCACCCCTATGGCATTCCCGCCACCGGAACCGGCGATCCGGCCGTCGTCGCGCGCCTCTCGCGCGATGATCTGGCCACGTTCCACAAGCGGTGGTTCCGCCCGGATACCGCCAGCGTCTTCGTGGTCGGCGATACCACGCTGGCCGAAGTCACCAAACTGCTGGAAAAGAGCTTCGGCGCCTGGAAAGCGCCGGCCGAACCCGCCCCGGTCAAGAACTTCGCGGTGCCGGTTCCCGTCCAGAAGCCGCGCATCATCCTGATAGACCGGCCCGCCTCCCCTCAATCCGTCATCATGACGGGCGAAGTGCTGGACGCGAAGGGCACCGACGACTTGCTGGCGCTGCGCACCGCCAACGACATCTTCGGCGGCAACTTCCTCTCACGCATCAACACCAACCTGCGCGAAACCAAGGGCTGGTCCTATGGCGTGTCGAGCGGCGTGGTCGACCGGGAAGACCGCGTCCCCTTCCGCATCATCGCGCCGGTGCAGACCGACCAGACCGGCCCCGCCATTGCCGAACTGCGCAAGGAACTCACCAGCTTCCTCGGCGCGAAGGGCGTCACCGCCGACGAGATCAAGTGGTCTACCAGCGGCAGCGCGCGTGAACTGCCCGGCATGTTCGAAACCTCGCGCTCGGTACTCGATGGCGTGAGTTCGATCATCGAAAACAAGCGGCCCGACAACTACTACGAAACGCTCGCCGGCCGCTATGGCAGCATGACCGCGCAGCAGGCGGACGCCGCCGCCCGCGCCGCAATCTCGGCCGACAAGCTGGTCTATGTGGTGGTGGGCGATGCAGCCAAGGTGCGGCCACAACTGGAAGCGTTGGGCCTGCCAGTCGAATCGCTTGCTATTGACAGCAATGTAGGTAGCAAATGAAAGGGCGTCGCCGGCGCTTGCCGGCGGGCCGTTAACGGGAGAGAACCATGTCTGTTGCCGGTACCTATGATTGCGTGACCAAGACGCCGATGGGCGATCAGTCGAGCAAGTTCACCGTCGAAGTCAGCGGCGATACCTTCACCGGCAGCAACGCCGGCCCCACCGGCACGATGGCGGTGGAAAACGGCAAGGTCGATGGCAACACGCTGACCTGGCAGATGAAGATGACCGTGCCGATGCCGATGACGCTGGACTGCAAGGCCACCGTCGATGGCGATACGCTGACCGGTTCGGTCACCGCCGGCATGTTCGGCACCTTCCCGATGAACGGGACGCGCGCCTGAACGAAGGCACCACGATTCCTTACGCGGATGGGCGCAACTTGCGTCCATCCGCGTCGTCGTGAAGATGGTGCCAATCAGCGTAATGCGCGGCAAACGCGGTAAGTAAAATCGGCATTGTTGGCTTTCCCCCACAGGTATACTGGGCGTTGCAGGGGGTTCGACGATGCGGACGATTTTATGGGCCTTGGCGGCCGTTTTGGCGCCGCAGAATGCGGCGTACGCGGCAGACAGCACCGCCGACACCGCCGCCGCCCCTTGTGAATTGCATGTGTGGCCATCCGGCCCGTTGCGCTCTACCTATTATGGCTGGGTACATGGCGGCATCGTCGATGGCTCCGTGCAGGGCCGTCCGGGGTATCCGAAACTGCCTGATCAGCCGTTGACCACCGCGCGACAGGTGGAAATCCTGAACAGCCAGGATCTGCCAGCCATCCTCGGCTTGCTCGGCTTCCGGACGGTGCTGCACGATCAGCCGCTGGAAAGCCGCGTGTTGCGTGGCACCGTTGGCCGCATTCTCGCGAACAGTCCCCCCTGCTACGCGGAACTCGCCATCGATGACGTCTTCTTTCAGGCAGATGTCTTCAGCGGTGCCTATCTCAAGACGCTCGTGCGCTTCCGCAGATTTGACGCCGGCGATACGCCGACCCGCTCGTTCGGCACGATTGCGACCGAGAAACTCAACCAGTTCCCGCCGGCAAAAAGCGATGCGGACCCCGCGGATGCTGTCGCCGAACTGTCTGCGGCCTTTGGCAAAAGCCTGACCGATTTCGGCAGGATGCTGGCCGCCCCGCCGAAGCGCAAACATTGACCGAACCAGGATAAGAGGGGGTACGAATGAAATATCCAGGCCTTGTGCTCGGAACGATGCTGCTTGCCGGCAGCGTGCAGCACGCCTGCGCACAGGAACAGGGGTCGGCGACTACCCCGGCGGCGGTCGCGCCGGATCAGACCGCCACGGCTCAACCCGCTCCGGCTCCGGTCGAGGTCATTGCGCATCCCCCTGCTGATGTCGCGGCGGATGGGTGCGAACTGCATATCTGGCCCGCGCAACGAATGACCTCGATGACGACCGGCCTGCTGGGCGGAGGCTTGCTGGATGCGGCGATTCACGGCAACCGGGATGCCACCAACCGCACGCTGCTGGCCAGCGCCCTCGACAGTCCGAGCCAGCTGGATGCGCTGCAGGCGCTGGATCTGCGGACGGAACTGAAGCTGACGCCCGGCACCACGATCATCACGCATTCGCAACCGGTCGACCGCCACACCATGAACTCGGTCAAGACACGGCGCGGGGAATCGCCAAGCAAGTGCTATTCCGAGCTGATCGTGGCTGACGTCTCCTACCAGAAAGCCGCCATTTACGGTCGTTCGCTGCGAACCCTGTTCATGGTTCGCGATTTCGGGGCCGGCGAGAAGATCGCCTTCGAATACAAGGCCTGGGGCGGCAACGGCCTGAAACTGTTTCCACCCAAGGAAGGTGAAGACGCCGTGGCCGCGCTCGACGAGCTGGTCTCCGTGTTCAAGAAGAACTTCCAGGAATACGCCAACAACGAACGCAAGGCGCCACGCACGCCGGCCAAATCCTGATTGATGGGTTCCGGCCCGCGCAGCGCGGGCCGGAGCGTTACCCCAGCTTCTTCTTCAGCAGTTCGTTGACCATCTGCGGGTTGGCCTTGCCCTGCATGGCCTTCATCGTCTGGCCCACGAAGAAGCCGAATAGCGCTTCCTTGCCGCCGCGGTACTGTTCGACCTTGTCGGCATTGTCGGCCAGCACCTTGTCCACCACCGCCTCGATCGCGCCGGTGTCGCTGGTCTGCTTCAGGCCCTCGCGCTCGACGATCGCCGCCGCGCCGTCGCCCGTCTCCAGCATCTTTTCGAGCACCTGCTTGGCGATCGAGCCGGAAATCGTGCCATCGCCCACCAGGGCCAGCAGTTCGGCCGCGCCTTCGGGGCTGACCGGCGAATCCTCAAGGCCCCGGCCCAGCTTGTTGAGCGCGCCGAACAGTTCGGAGGTCAGCCAGTTGGCCGCCTGCTTCGCCACGTCGGCTTCGCCCTTGCCCTGCTTGCCCGCGCTTTCGGCCAGCAGCTTCTCGAACCAGCGCGCGGTTTCCACGTCGGCGGTCAGCACGCCGGCGTTGTAGGGGGACAGGCCCAGCACGGTTTCGTAGCGGTGGCGCTTGGCGTCCGGCAGTTCGGGCAGGCTGGCGCGGCATTCCTCCAGAAACGCATCGTCCAGTTCCAGCGGCAGCAGGTCCGGATCGGGGAAGTAGCGGTAATCGTGCGCGTCTTCCTTCGACCGCATCGAGCGGGTGGAGCCGCTGTCCGGATCGAACAGGCGCGTTTCCTGCACGATCTTGCCGCCGCTCTCCAGCACATCGACCTGGCGGTTCGCCTCGTGCTCGATCGCCTGCATGACGAAACGCACCGAATTGACGTTCTTGGTCTCGGTGCGCGTGCCGAACGGCTCGCCGGGCTTGCGCACCGAGACGTTGACGTCGGCGCGCATCGAGCCCTGATCCATGTTGCCGTCGCACGATCCGACATAGCGCAGGATCGTGCGCAGCTTGGTGAGATAGGCCCCCGCCTCCGCCGGCGAGCGCATGTCGGGCCGGCTGACGATCTCCATCAGCGCCACGCCCGAGCGATTCAAGTCCACGTAGGACATCGTCGGGTGCTGATCGTGCATCAGCTTGCCCGCATCCTGCTCCACGTGGATGCGCTCGATGCCGATGGTCTTGGTGCTTTCGGGGTCCTTGTCGTCGAGCTGGATCTCGATCGTGCCCTCGCCCACCAGCGGGTGATAGAGCTGGCTGATCTGGTAGCCCTGCGGCAGGTCCGCGTAGAAGTAGTTCTTGCGGTCGAAGCGCGACCATCTGTTGATCTGCGCGTTGATCGCCATGCCCGTGCGCACCGCCTGGCGGATGCATTCGCGGTTGGGCACCGGCAGCATCCCCGGCATCGCAGCGTCAACGAGGCTGACCTGGCTGTTCGGCTCGGCCCCGAAGGCCGTGGCCGATCCCGAGAACAGCTTGGCGTTGGACGTGACCTGCGCATGGACTTCGAGGCCGATCACGACCTCCCATTCCCCCGTTGCGCCCTGAATGCGATAGCTGCTCATCTCGTTCTTCCGTCATCCCCGCGCACGCTGGGATCTCGTTGATCTGGGTCGGACCTTCAGGCCCGAGACCCCGGCTTACGCCGGGGTGACGCGATTACCACCACTTCTCCGGCTTGGCCGCGAACCCCGCGCGTTGCTCGATCGCGAGTCCGGCGTTCAGCACGCCCTGTTCGTCGAAGGCCTTGCCGATGATCTGCAGGCCCAGCGGCAGCCCGTTGCGGTCCAGCCCCGCCGGCACCGACATCGCCGGCAGGCCGGCAAGGCTGGCGGGCACCGAGAACACGTCGTTCAGGTACATCGCGAGCGGATCGTCGCTCTTTTCGCCCAGCGCGAAGGCGGTGGTCGGCGCGGTCGGCGCCAGGATCACGTCGACTTCGGTGAAGGCGTTCTTGAAGTCGTGGCTGATCAGCGTGCGGACCTTCTGCGCCTGCGTGTAATAGGCGTCGTAGAACCCGGCCGAGAGCACATAGGTGCCGATCAGGATGCGACGCTTGACCTCCGCGCCGAACCCGGCCGCGCGCGTGGCGGCGTACATGTCCTGCAGGTTCGCGCCATCGGGCAGTTCGCGCAGGCCATAGCGCACACCATCGTACCGCGCGAGGTTGGACGAGGCTTCGGCCGGCGCGATGATGTAGTAGGTCGGCAGCGCATACTTGGTGTGCGGCAGCGAGATGTCGACGATCTCCGCGCCCGCTTCCTTCAGCCAGGCGATGCCATCGTCCCACGATTTCGCGACGTCCGGGTCCATGCCGTCCATGCGGTATTCGCGCGGGATGCCGACCTTCTTGCCCCGCAGGTCGCCCGAGAGCGCCTCTTCCCAGGCGGGCACCGGCAGGTCGAGGCTGGTCGCGTCCTTGGGATCGAACCCGGCCATCGCTTCCAGCATGATCGCGCAATCGCGCACGTCGCGCGCCATCGGCCCGGCCTGATCGAGCGAGCTGGCGAAGGCCACGATGCCCCAGCGCGAGCAGCGGCCATAGGTTGGCTTGATACCCGAAATGCCGGTGAAGGCCGCCGGCTGGCGGATCGAACCGCCGGTGTCGGTTCCGGTCGCGGCCGGGGCCAGACGCGCGGCGACGGCGGCCGACGAACCGCCCGACGAACCGCCGGGCGCCAGCGGCGCGGTATCGCCCGGGCGGCGCCAGGGCGAAATCACGTTGCCGAAAGCACTGGTCTCGTTCGACGAACCCATCGCGAACTGATCGAGGTTCAGCTTGCCCAGCATCCCCGCGCCGGCATCCCACAGCTTGCTGCTGACGGTGCTTTCGTACTCGGGCGTGAAGCCTTCGAGGATATGGCTGGCGGCGGTGGTCTGCACGCCCTTGGTGGCGAACAGGTCCTTCATGCCAATGGGCACGCCCGCCATCTTACCCAGCGGCTTGCCGGCGGCGCGATCGGCATCGACCTTCGCGGCGGCTTCCAGCGCCTTTTCGGGCGTGGTGAGGATGAAGGCGTTGAGCGCGGGCTGCGCCGCCGCCACCGCCGCGTTGAACGCGGTGGCGACTTCGGTGGCGGTAAATGCACCCTTGGCCACACCTTCGCGGATGGCGGCGATGCCCAGTTCGGTCAGTTCGTTTGCGGTATTGGACATTACTCGATCACCTTGGGCACGCCGAAGAAGCCGTGTTCGGCCGCCGGCGCATTGGCCAGCACCGCATCGCGAATGCCGCCGCCGGTCAGCGGATCGGCGTTCACCACGTCATCGCGCAGGCGCAGGGTATTGGGGATCACGGCCGTCATCGGTTCGATGCCGGCAACGTCCACTTCGCCCAGCTGCTCGACCCAGGCGAGAATGCCGTTGAGTTCGGGGACCATCGCCTCAAGCTCCGGTTCGGTAACCTTGAGGCGGGCCAGCGAGGCGATCTTCGCCACCGTGGCGGTATCTACGGACATGGGATTTCCCTGCCTTGGACAAACGAAAAAACAAAGGACGCCGCGCGCTAGCATCGCGCGCGGCGTCCTTCAAGCGAACGGACGGAAACGCGCGATCAGCGCTGCGGGGCTTCCCCAGCGGGCGGCGCGCCATGCGGGCCACCGTGCGGACCGCCGGGCATGCCCTGCATCCCTTGCATCTGTTGCAGGACGCGCCGCTGCTGCTCCAGCTCGGCGGCGCTCTTGAAATCGATCAGTTCGACTTCGAACACCAGATCGCTGTTCGCCGGGATCACCACTTCGCCGGTGCCCTGGTTGGTCTGCGGGCGATCGCCGTAAGCATCGGCGGCCGGAATCTCGAGCCGGTACTTGCCGCCGCGCTTCATCATCTGAAGCCCCTTGGAAAAGCCGGGGATCACGCCATCGACCGGCATGGCGACACGTTCGCCGCGATCGAATTCCTTGCCGGTGGAAGCGAGCCGCCCGACATAGTTCACCAGCGCGACATCGCCCGTCTTCGGCGATTCGCCTTCACCCTGCTTGATCGCCTCGACATAGACCGCCGCAAAGTGCTGCGGCCGCGCGGCATAGGCCCCGCCGATCCCGATCAGAGCGGCCACGGCAACGCCAAGCCAGATCTTGGTGACCGACCCCTGCGCAACAGGCTGCAGCGGAACGCGCGTGATTTCGGACATTGCTTCCCCTTTTGAGCGCCCCGGTCTGAGGCTCCCCCTGCGGTAAGGCGCGAATCGCCATCGGCCGCAAAGGCCGGATGTGCGAAAGGGCGCCGCGATGACGGCGCCCCTCTTGGCCCAGCCGGGCCGTCGCGGCAAGAGGCTAGATGGCGGATGAGACCAACGTCTCTTCCGCCGCCCGAACCTTACTTGGCGCCGTCGCGCTCCAGCCGCTTGCGCTCCAGCTTGCGGGCGCGGCGAACGGCGGCGGCCTTTTCGCGGGCGCGCTTTTCGGAGGGCTTTTCATAGTGGCGGCGCAGCTTCATTTCGCGATACACGCCTTCACGCTGCAGCTTCTTCTTGAGCGCGCGAAGAGCCTGGTCGACATTGTTGTCGCGAACGAGAATCTGCATAAACCGACACACCTCAAACAGCTTCAGGCGAGAGCCCGCCAATCATGCGGGGGTCACCGTGATTCGGGAAACACGAACGGGGCCGAATCCATGCTGGACCGGCTCCAACCGGCGGCCCGTTAGCAGTGCGCCGAACGAAAGGCAAGCAAACTCGCGCCGCGATCGTTCCCGCGCCCTTCCCCCGGAGCCGCGGAACGTCTAAGGCCGCAACCATGAATTCTCCCTCCACCTTGCAGGCATCGCTGCTGGTCGCCGCTGGCGGCGCCGGCGGATCGGTGCTGCGCTATCATGCCGGCCGGCTCGTCGCGGGCATCGCCGGCCCCAACGCGGCCTTTCCCTGGCCCACCTTCTCGATCAACGTCGCGGGCAGCCTGCTGATGGGGCTGCTGGCGGGCTGGCTCGCCCGGCATGGAACAAGTGGCGAAGCCTGGCGGCTTTTGCTGGCGGTGGGCGTGCTGGGCGGCTTCACCACATTCTCTTCGTTCAGCCTCGAAACCGCGATGCTGGTCGAGCGCGGGCTGATCGGCACGGCCACGGCTTATGCGGCGGGTTCGCTGGCGGCGGGCCTTGCCGGGCTGTTCCTGGGCCTTTTCGTGATGCGGGCGGCGGCATGAGCGAAGAAGTCCGCCAGTTCACCATCGCGCACGACGATGACGACATCCGGCTCGACCGTTGGTTCAAGCGCCACCTGCCGCAAGTGGGCTTCGCCACGGTCTCGCGCTGGGCGCGCACCGGCCAGATCCGCGTCGATGGCAAGCGCGCCGACGTCGATACCCGGCTGACAAAGGGGCAAGTGTTGCGCGTGCCGCCGGGCGGGACCACCCCACCTATGGGCGGCAAGGGCGCCCGCCCACGCAAGCCGCTGACCGAGGAGCAGATCGCGCTGGCCGAATCCATGGTGCTGGAGAAAGACCGCGCGGCGATCGTGCTCAACAAGCCCCCCGGCCTCGCCACGCAGGGCGGCAGCGGCACGCACGAGCACGTCGACGGGCTGCTCGATGCCTATGCCGAGGACAAGGGGCCGCGCCCGCGCCTGGTTCACCGGCTCGACAAGGACACCTCGGGCGTCCTGCTGATCGCCCGCACGCCCGGCAGCGCGGCGTTCTTCTCCAAGCGCTTTTCCGGCCGGTCGGCCAGGAAGATCTACTGGGCGCTGGTGACGGGCATTCCCGACATATCGGACGGGCTGATAGAACTGCCGCTGGCCAAGCAGCCGGGCACCGGCGGCGAGAAGATGATGGTCGATGAAAGCGGCCAGGGCCAGGCGGCGCGCACCCGCTACCGCGTGGTCGATCGCGCCGGCAACCGGGCGGCCTGGGTGGAACTCCAGCCGCTGACCGGCCGCACCCATCAGCTTCGCGTTCACATGGCGGCGATCGGCCATCCGATCGTGGGCGATGGCAAATATGGCGGACAGGCGGCGTTCCTGACCGGCAGCATCAGCCGCAAGATGCACCTCCACGCCCGCCGCCTGCGCATCGAGCATCCCGAAGGCGACCTGATCGATGTGACCGCGCCGCTGCCCGAGCATTTCGCGGCCAGCATGGCGCAGCTGGGCTTTGACGAAGCCGATGGCGCTCTCCAGCTCGAACCGGTCAAGCTGGTCGACGAGAAGGACGAACAGAAGCGCGCGGCCAAGGCCCATGCCAAGCAGTACCGCAAGGAGCGGCGCGGCGAACGGCGCAAGCGGGCCGATGGCCCCACCGGCCGCAAGCCGACGGGCAAGCGCGCCGCTGCGAAGCCGGCCGCCAGGAAGCCGGCCGCGCGCAAGACGCCATCGCCCCGCACGCCCAAGCGCTGATGCATCCCAACCCCGCCTTCCGCAGCGACGATCGCGATCTGCACGAAGCGCTGATCGCGGAAATCGGATTCGGCATGGTGTTCCTGACCACGCCGGACGGGCCGCGCGTGGCGCATACGCCGCTGCTTTCGACCGGCGATGGCGCCGTGCAGTTCCATCTCGCGCGCGGCAACGCGCTGACCCGCCACCTGGACGGCGCCATGGCACTGGCGGTGGTCAACGGGCCGGACGGCTATGTCAGCCCGCGCTGGTATGCCGATGCCGCACAGGTGCCGACGTGGAACTACGTGGCGCTGGAACTGGAAGGGCGCGTGCGGCGCATGGATCAGGATGGCCTGCGCGCGCTGCTGGATGGGCTTTCCGCGCGGCATGAGGAGCGCATCGCCGATGGCGCGCCGTGGACCATGGACAAGATGCCGGAACCGCAACTGCGGCAGATGATGGGCGCGATCGTGGGCTTCGAGATGGAAGTGCTGGCCTGGCGGCCCACGTTCAAGCTTTCGCAGAACAAGCCGGCCGACGAACGCACCCGCGTGGCGGCGGGGCTTGAGGCGGAAGGATCGCCCGCCATCGCCGAACTGATGAGGAAGCTGGTGCCATGACGTCCGACGCGCCTTTGCGCCTTGCCATCTTCGATTGCGACGGCACGCTGGTCGATAGCCAGGCCGACATCTGCGCGGCCATGGACGCCGCGTTCGCCACCGCCGGGCTTGTCCCGCCCGATCGCACCGCCACACGCAGGATCGTGGGCCTTTCGCTGCACGAGGCGATGCGCCGCCTGCACCCCGCCGGCGGAGACCGCGACCATGCGACGCTGGCCGGGTACTACAAGGACGCCTTCCGCGCCCGGCGCGAGGCCGGCGCCGTGGCCGAGCCGCTCTACGAAGGCATCGCCGCGCTGGTGGAGGAACTGGTGGGCACCGGCTGGCTGCTGGGCGTCGCCACCGGCAAGAGCGACCGGGGCCTTGCCCATTGCCTGGCCACCCATGGCCTTGCCGGGCACTTCGTTACGCTGCAGACGGCCGACCGGCATCCCTCGAAGCCCCATCCTTCGATGGTGGAAGCCTGCCTCGAAGCCACCGGCGCCAGCGCCGCGCACACCGCCATGATCGGCGATACCGCCTATGACATGGAAATGGCGCGCAATGCGGGCATCCGCGCATTCGGGGTGGACTGGGGCTATCACGATCCGGCGGAGCTGTTCGACGCGGGCGCCGAAGCAGTGGCCACCACCATGGTCGAACTGCGCGCCCTGCTGAAAGGCATGGAATGAGCGCCGAGCGCGACCCGGCCATCGCCCGTTTCGCCATCCTGCAACTGGTCCGTCTTTCCGGCACGCTGCTGGTGCTGGCCGGCGCGCTTGTCGCTTCGCGCAAGGTCGGGTGGCTGGCGGGCCTGCCCGAAGCGGCGGGCTATGTCCTGATGGTCGCCGGCCTCGCCGATTTCTTCGCGCTGCCGCCCCTGCTGGCGAAGCGCTGGCGGAGTTCCGAATGAAGCGTTTTTACAAGGACGTGACCGTTGTCGCCGAAGATGGCGGCTTTCGTGTGGCGCTGGACGGACGGGGCATCCGGACCGTCGGCGGACGGCAGCAGATCGTCCCCAGCCGCGCGCTGGCCGAGGCCATGGCGGCGGAGTGGGCCGATCAGGGCGAAGAGATCGACAGCACGCGCTTCATCCTGCGCGACATGGCCGATTTCGCGCTGGACGTGGTGGCGCCCGAACGCGCCCGCACCATTGGCGAACTGCTGCCTTATGCCGAAACCGATACGCTGTGCTATCGCGCCGAGCCGGACGAGCCCTTGGCGGCGCGCCAGCGCGCGGTGTGGGAACCGCTGCTGTCCGCCATGGAAACGCGCATCGGCGTGAGCTTCCACCGCGTTTCGGGCGTGATGCACCGGCCGCAGCCGCCCGAGGCGATCGAGCGCATCGCCGGCGAACTGGAAGGGCTGGACGCCTTCGCGCTGGCGGCGCTGCGCAACACCGCCAGCCTGGCCGCGTCGCTGACGCTGGGCCTTGCCGCGATCGCGCCGGGCGCGGACGTGGAAGCGCTGTGGAACGCCGCCAATCTCGAGGAAGACTGGCAGGCCGAACTCTGGGGCAAGGATGCCGAGGCGCAGGACCGGCGCGACAAGCGCTTCGCGGCGTTCCGCGCGGCAACCCGCTTCGCGGAACTTGCGCGGGCTTAAACCGCTTTCCTGCCAATCAGGATCAGCCGAACCAGTCGACCACGTCCTTCGCCACGGCGTTGGCCGCCTTGTTCAGCGCCGGCCCCACCTCGCTCGCTTCCGGCGCGACGCCCGGCACGTCCTGTTCGAAACGCTTGGTCTCAATCTTGCCGCCGGGCAGTTCCTTCACCGCATCGAACCGCACGATCACGCGCCGGCTGCGCGCGTCGTAACCCATGTCGAGCAAGCGGCCGGACAGGCGCGGCCCGCTGACGCCCAGATCGTTCTCCACCACCAGCCTGCCGCCCTTGGCGCGCAGGGTTTCGGCCAGCAGGCGCTGGAACAGCCGCGTCGGCCGTTCGACCCATTGCGTGCCCTTGAGATAGGCCACGTTGGAATCGTCGATCTGCACCGGAATCCGCAGCACCGCCAGCCGCGCCTCCGCCGCAGGCTCCAGCACGGCGGTAGCGCCGGCAAGATTGCCGGACGCGCCCGCGCCGGCGGCAGGCGCGTTTTCGGGCGTCAAGCTCATCAGCGTGCCCGGCACCTTGGTGCCGATATTGACGCAGGCCGAAAGGGCAAGAGCGAGGGCGGACGCCAGCAGCGGCGCGACCAGGATCGGTTTGCGGATCATCGCGATGGTCCCTTTCATGGCTTGTAGTCCGGCAGCTTCGGGCTGCCGACGATGGCGCTGACGCCCCGGTCGTTGATCTTGTCGGTCACTTCGCGCAACGACCGCGTGGTCGCCTGCAGATCGCGGATCGCGGCTTCGGCGGCCGGCAGCGTGCGTTCGTTCAGCTGGCGCGCGGCCGGGCGCGTATCATCCAGCGTGGCCTGGAGCGCGTCCGCCGCGGACTGAGCCGATTTCAGCGTCTGGCGCAACTGCTTGGCCAGGCCGCTGCCTTCGTCGTTGATCATCGCGTCGGTCGATCCGGCCAGCTTCTCGAAGCTGGAAAGCGTGTAGTTCGCCTGCCGCAAGGTCGCCTGCAATTCGGACAGCACCCGCTTCACATCGGGCGAGGCAGCGGCAAGGTTGCCGGTCATCTTGTCCGTGTTGCGCATGATGTTTTCGAACGACTTCAGGTTCTGGTCGGACAGCACCATCGTCAGCCGCTCGGTCAGCGTCGCCAGCCGTTCCAGCAGCAGCGGCGTGTTGGCCAGGATCTCTCCGAGCCCGCCACGCTTGGTCGGAATCACGGGCACGCCTTCCGGCCCCTTTTCCTCGATCGGCGGCGCGCCCTTGACCGCGCCCTGCAACTGGATGGTGGTCACGCCGGTGAAGCTGCCCTGCAGGCTGGCGGTCGTGCCCTGCAGGATCGGCACCTTCCTGTTGATCTTGATCCGCACCCGGACGAATTCGGGGTCCTTCTCCCACAGATCGATGTCTTCCACCTGCCCCGAAGGCACGCCCGAGAACGAGACTTCCGAACCCTTGGCCAGACCATCCACGGACTGCTTGAAGAAGATGTCGTAGTGATCCTGTTCACCCTGGTTCAGGCGCGCGATCCACACCGTCAGCGCGGCGATGCCGGCCAGCAGCAGGAGGGTAACGGCCCCGACCCAGATATGGTTTGCGCGCGTTTCCATCGGCTGTGTTCCCGTATCCTATGCCTCGTCCTGCGGATCGTCGTCCACCGGAACGGCAACCCCCGGCGGTGCGATGCGATCCTGCGCGGCCTTGGCGGCACGGCCGCGCGGGCCATTGAAGTATTCCTGAATCCACGGATGATCGAGCGCCAAGAGTTCCGGGATCGTCCCCACCGCGATCACCTTCTTGTCGGCCAGCACGGCCACACGGTCGCAGATTTCGTACAGGGTATCGAGATCGTGCGTGATCAGGAACACCGTCAGCCCCAGCGTCTGCTGAAGACTGGCGATCAACTGGTCGAACGCCGCCGCGCCGATCGGGTCCAGCCCCGCCGTCGGCTCATCCAGAAACAGCAGTTCGGGATCGAGCGCCAGCGCCCGCGCCAGCCCGGCGCGCTTCTTCATGCCGCCGGAAAGTTCGGCTGGGTACTTGGCCGTGGCATCCGCCGGCAGGCCGGAAAGGATCACCTTGTAGCGCGCGATCTCGTGCCGCAGCTCGTCGCTGATCTCGGGATAGAATTCGCGCAGCGGCACCTCGACGTTTTCGGCCACGGTCAGTGTGGAGAACAGCGCGCCGCCCTGGAACAGCACGCCCCACTGGCTGCGGATGTCGATATCGTCGTCGTCGCGCGCGTCGGTGATCGAGCTGCCCAGCACCTCGATCTCGCCCGCCTCGGGAATCTGGAGGCCGATGATCGCGCGCATCAGCACCGATTTGCCCGTGCCCGAGCCGCCAACGACGCCCAGAATCTCGCCTCGCCGGACATCGAGATCGAGGTCTTCGTGGACGACATGCGGACCGAACACGTTCTTGAGTCCGCGCACGCGGATGAGGATGTCCGGATCGCTCATCCCCAGCCGACCTTGGTGAAGAACACCGCAAAGAAGGCATCGAGCACGATTACCATGAAGATAGCCATGACCACCGCCGCCGTGGTGCGCGTACCCACTTCCTCGGCATTGGCCTTGACCTGCATCCCCTGATAGCAGCCCGCCACCGCCACGATCAGGCCGAACACCGGCGCCTTGACCAGCCCGACCCACACGTCGTGCAGCGGCACCACTTCCTGGATGCGCGAAAGGAAAGTGAGGAAGGGAATGCCCAGCGTCGTCGCCGAAAGGAACGCGCCGCCGATGATGCCGACCACAGCGGAATAAGTGCCGAGCAACGGCAGCATCAGCATCGTCGCCAGAATGCGCGGCAGAACCAGCGCTTCCATCGGCGAGACCCCGATCGTGCGCATGGCGTCCACTTCCTCGGTCAGCTTCATCGTGCCGAGCTGCGCGGCGAAAGCCGAGCCGGACCGGCCGGCGACCATGATCGCGGTCATCAGGATGCCGAGTTCGCGCAGCGTCAGCCGGCCGACCAGATTGACCGTGTAGATCTCCGCGCCGAACTGGCGAAGCTGCACCGCGCCCTGCTGCGCGATGACGATGCCGACCAGGAAGCTCATCAGCCCCACGATCGCCAGCGCGTTCACGCCCACCAGTTCCATCTGGTGAATCATCGACTTGCCGCGAAAGCGCCCCGGATGCCGCAACAGCGTGCCCAGCGCCTGCACCACCTGCCCCAGGAAGCCCAGAACCTGCAGCGAACCCCAGGCCAGCCCGACCACGGCATCGCCCACTTTGCCCGGCACGCGTTCGAACAGCGGCAGGCGCGGGGCGCTCACGCCCGAATCGTTCTCTCCGGCCTGGCCCACCGCGGCGATCAGGCGCTCCGCTTCGCTGCTGGCGCCGACGATCTCCGCGCCCCGCTCCTGCGCCAGGCGCCACACCATCCACGCGCCCACGGTATCCATGCGTTCGACGGCGGACAGGTCGATCCGGGCGATCGGTTCGTCCAGCGCGCGCACCCGGGCATCGAGCGCGCCGAGCGTGGACACCAGCATGGCGCCGCTGAACGCCAGCGTGGCGCCACCGGCTTCCTCGGTTCCGGCATCGCCGGGCTGGATCGTGAAGTCGGCTAGCGCCCGCATATGATCCGCTTCATGCGGGAAAATGGCTGGGGCGACAAGTGCATGACGTGCGACACAACGTTTCAAAGTCAATTTGGGTTTCAAGCCGCCGTGCCGGTTTGGCGCCCCGGCGCTTGCAGGCGGGCGGAACGGCTGGCAAAGCGCGCGCCATGACCGAACAGACTCTCGACAAGACCTTCGAGCCCGCCGCGATCGAGGCGCGCTGGTACAGCCATTGGGAAACGAACGGGCTTTTCCGCCCCGAACGGCCCGAAGCGGTGCCGTTCACGATCGTAAACCCGCCGCCGAACGTCACGGGATCGCTCCACATCGGCCACGCGCTCGATAACACGCTGCAGGACGTGGTGATCCGCTACGAACGGCTGCGCGGCAAGGATGCGCTGTGGGTGGTCGGCACCGACCACGCTGGCATCGCCACGCAGATGGTGGTCGAGCGCCAGATGGAAGCGCGGCAGGACAAGCGCACCAACTACACGCGCGAGCAGTTCGTAGAGAAGGTGTGGGAATGGAAGGCCGAATCCGGCGGCACGATCACCCGCCAGCTGCGGCGGCTGGGCTGCTCGATGGACTGGTCCAGGGAACAGTTCACCATGGACCCGCACTTCACCAAGGCCGTGGTGAAGGTGTTCGTCGACCTTTACAATCAGGGCCTGATCTACCGCGACAAGCGGCTGGTGAACTGGGACCCCAAGCTCAAGACCGCGATCAGCGACCTCGAGGTGGAAACGCGCGAGGTGCAGGGCGGGTTCTGGCACTTCAAGTATCCGCTGGCCGATGGCGTGACCCGCGACGACGGGCTAGATTACATCGAGGTCGCCACCACGCGGCCCGAAACGATGCTGGCCGACATGGCCGTGGCGGTCCATCCGGACGATCCGCGCTACCAGAGCGTGATCGGCAAGGACATCCTCCAGCCGCTGACCGGCCGCCGCTTCAAGGTGGTGGCCGACGAACACGCCGACCCGGAACTGGGCAGCGGCGCGGTGAAGATCACGCCGGGCCATGACTTCAACGACTTCGAGGTCGGCCGCCGCGCCGGCATCAAGGCGGGCGACATGCTCAACATGTTCGATGCCGAAGCGAAGGTGGTGCAGACGACGGACGGGCTGGTGCCCGCCGAATTTGTGGGGCTGGACCGCTTCGACGCGCGCAAGCTGGTGGTCAAGCGGATGAAGGAAGCCGGCTTCCTGATCCCGCACGTGACCAAGGACAAGGAAGGCAACGAAGTCCTCCACGATGCCGAACCGCGCACGATCCAGACGCCGTTCGGCGATCGCGGCGGCGTGGTGATCGAACCGTGGCTGACCGACCAGTGGTATGTCGACGCCGAAACGCTCGCCAAGGCGCCCATGGAAGCCGTGCGCTCCGGCGCGATCGAGATCGTGCCCAAGACCTGGGAAAAGACCTTCTTCAACTGGATGGAGAACATCCAGCCGTGGTGCGTGAGCCGGCAGTTGTGGTGGGGGCACCGGATTCCGGCGTGGTTCGGTCCGAAGATCGAAGGGAATCAGATACGCTACGATCTGGGACTTTCGAACGTCGAAGTCTTTGTCGCGGACGATGAGTTGGAAGCAGAAAAGCTTGCCCTTGCTAAATACAAGGCGTTGGGACGTCCGATTGCGTTCTTGGACTCTCCCGCCCGCTTGCAAGAGGTGACAGAGCCCGGTCGAGACCCGGACTACATTTATCTCTGGCAGGAAACGGACGTCCTCGACACCTGGTTCTCCTCCGCGCTCTGGCCGTTCGCCACGCTCGGCTGGCCGGATGAAGACGCGCCGCTGCTGAAGAAGCACTACCCCAACGATCTGCTCGTTTCCGGCTTCGACATCCTGTTCTTCTGGGACGCGCGCATGGCGATGCAGGGCCTGCATTTCATGAAGGAAGTGCCGTGGAAGCGGCTCTACCTGCATGGGCTGGTCCGCGCGGCGGACGGGCAGAAGATGTCCAAGTCCAAGGGCAACGTGGTCGATCCGCTGGGCCTGATCGACCAGTACGGCGCGGACGCGCTGCGCTTCTTCATGTGCGCCATGGAAAGCCAGGGCCGCGACGTGAAGATGGATGAAAAGCGCGTGGAGGGGTATCGCAACTTCGCCACGAAGCTGTGGAACGCCGCGCGCTTCTGCCAGAGCAACGGCATCACCGGCGGTATCGGCGATCACACCGGCCCCGGCATCGCGCCACAGCTTGCCGTGAACCGGTGGATCATCGGCGAAGTCGTCGAAACCGTCACCGAACTCGACAAGGCGATGGCCGACCTGCGCTTCGACGCCGCCGCCAACGCGATCTACCACTTCGTGTGGGACACGTTCTGCGACTGGTACATCGAACTGATCAAGGGGTCGTTCGACGACGAAACCAAGGCCGTCGCCGGCTGGGTGCTCGACCAGATCCTCGTTCTGCTCCACCCGTTCATGCCCTTCGTGACGGAGGAGCTATGGAACAAGACGGGCGCGCGCGCCGGCGAGCTGATCGTGGCGGACTGGCCGCAGCCGACGGCGGCGGTGGATGCGACGGCCAAGCGCGAGGTAGAATGGCTGATCGCGCTGGTTTCCGCCTTGCGCACCGCCAAGAACGAGCTTGGCATCGCGCCCGGCGCCAAGCTGGACGCCTATCTGCCCGAACCCAGCGCGGCCACGCGCGCGATCATCGAGGCGAACGGCCCGGCGATCGACCGGCTGGCGCGGCTTTCATCGATCCGCTTCGAACCGGCCCCTGCCGGCCCGGCGATGCAGATCGGCGCCGGCGATGCCAACATCGCGATCCCCCTTGAAGGCGTGATCGACATCGCCGCCGAAAAGGCCCGTCTCGAAAAGGCGCTCGCCGCCGCGCAGAAGGAAGCCAAATCGCTCGAACGGCGGTTGAACAACCCCGCGTTCGTCGAGAAGGCCAAGCCCGAGGCGGTCGAGAAGGCCCGCGCCGATCACGCGCACCACAGCGCCGAGGCCGAGCGGCTGGCGGCGGCGCTGGCGCGGCTGGGGTGATGTGATGCCTGCTCCGTTCGTGTCGAGCGACGTCGAGACACTCCGCGCGATGGTTCTCGACATCGCTCGAACCGAACGGAGGCTGGATTGCGTCCGCCAGACCACGCCATGCTAGTCCTCGCCACCACCACGCCGGGCGAACCGGAAATCTTCGCCTCGCTGCAGGGCGAAGGGCCTTCCGCCGGCCGCCCTTCGGTGTTCCTGCGGCTGGCGCGCTGCAATCTCGCCTGCCGCTGGTGCGATACCGCCTACACCTGGCGCTTCACCGGCGACAACCGCCCGCACCGCGACGGAATCGCGTTCGAACGCAGCGAGAACCAGATCACGCTGGACGAGCGCGAGGTGGCCTTGCGCCTGCTGGCCCATCCGCAGGACCGGCTGGTGGTGACCGGCGGCGAACCGCTGTTGCAGGCCCCCGCCCTCGTCCGCCTGCTGGCAATCCTGAAGGAAGCGCGGCCCGGCCTGCATATTGAGATCGAGACCAACGGCAGCGTGCCCCCGACGCAGGCGCTGGATGCGCTGGTCGACCAGTATAACGTCAGCCCCAAGCTGGCGCATTCGGGCAATCCGGCCGATCTGGCGCTGGTGCCCGAACGGCTGGCGCACTGGGCCATCGAACCGCGCGCCTTCTTCAAGTTCGTGGTCGCCACGCCCGACGATCTGGAGGAGATCGCGGCGCTGCAGGCGCGTTACGCCATTCCGTCGCAGCGCCTGTTCGTGATGCCGGAAGGCACCGCCAGCGCCCCCTTGCGCGAACGGTCGGTATGGCTGGCCGAAGCAGCGCTGAAGGCCGGCTGGCGCTTCACCGACCGGCTGCACATCCACCTCTACGGGGATACGCGCGGCACATAATAAACAAGAAAGTTGATCTGGCAGGTTTGCCAAAGCTGCAAACTTGCTAATCGAGACAGGTCGTAGAGGTAGTTTGTGCAATCATCCTTTTGGAAGGGAATGATTCTCGGCCAGAGAAAACTACCTCTACGGCCCTCCGTTGCCTTTGGAGGGCAACGGTAACCCAAAATTCAGAACGGAATATCGTCGTCCAGATCGTCGGAGAAGCCGCCACCGGACGATCCGCCGCCACCCTGGTTCCAGCCCCCACCCGAAGACGCGCCGCCCCCGCGTGAGGAGCCGCCGCTGCCGCCTTCGTTCCATCCGCCTCCGCCGCCGCCCGAACGCTGACCGCCCCCGAAGCCACCACCCCCGCCGCCACCGGCACCGGGCGCGCCATCCAGCATGGTCAGCACCGCACCGGGGCCTTGCAGCACGACTTCGGTGCTGTAGCGGTCGTTACCCGACTGGTCCTGCCACTTGCGGGTGCGGAGCTGGCCTTCGATATAGACCTTGCTGCCCTTGCGCAGGAACCGTTCGGCCACGCCCGCCAGACCTTCGGAGAAGATCGCCACGCTGTGCCATTCGGTACGTTCCTGCCGCTCGCCGGAATTGCGGTCCTTCCACGTTTCCGACGTGGCGATGCGCAGGTTGCAGACCTTGCCGCCGTTCTGGAACGAACGCACTTCCGGGTCCGCCCCCAGATTGCCGACCAGAATGACCTTGTTGACGCTGCCTGCCATCGAATCGTGTCCCGTGTGAATGTGGAGGTTGGCCTAGCCAATGCGCGGCGGCAGGGCGAGTCCGCCCCCTGCCCTTTCCACAACGCGGAGGAAAACTATCCCAGCCCGAAGGCGCGCGCCGTCCAGAAGGTCACGCCCGCCGCCAGATAGGCAAGGCCGAACAGGTAGGCGAGCATGAACGCCGGCCATTTCCACCCGTTGGTTTCGCGCCGGGTAACGGCGATCGTCGACATGCACTGCGGCGCGAACACGAACCAGGCGAGGAACGCCAGCGCGGTCGGCAGGGTCCAGTGCGCCTTGAGCTGGTCTTCCAGCGCGTTCGCCTGCGCGTCCTCGTCGTTCGCGTTGTCCACGGCATAGGTCGTGGCGAGCGAGCTGACCGCCACTTCGCGCGCGGCCATGGCGGGGATGATCGCCAGCGCGATATCGCGGTTGAAGCCCACCGGTTCCACCACCACGGCCAGCCCGTTGGCGATGTGCCCGGCGATAGAGGCGTCCACCTGGCTCTGCCCCTCGCCCGCGCGGGGGAAGTTCAGCAGGAACCACAGCACCACCGTGACCGTAAAGATCATCGTGCCGGCGCGGCGCAGGAATATCCACGCCCGTTGGAACAGGCCGAGCGCCAGATCCTTCACCGTGGGCAGCTGGTACTTGGGCAGTTCCATGATGAAGCCGCTGGCCGCGCCCTTCGTCACCGACCGGCGCAGCACCAGCGCCACCACCATCGCCCCCACCACGCCGAACACGTAAAGACCGAACAGCACCAGCCCCTGCAGGCCGAAGCCGGGGCCGACGGTGCGGTGCGGAATGAACGCGGCGATGATCACGGCATAGACCGGCAGGCGTGCCGAACAGGTCATCAGCGGGGCGATCAGGATCGTGGTCAGCCGGTCCCTGGGATCGGTGATGCTGCGCGTGGCCATGATGCCGGGAATGGCGCAGGCGAAGCTGGACAGCAGCGGGATGAAGCTGCGCCCGGAAAGGCCCACCGTCGCCATCAGCCGGTCCATCAGGAAGGCGGCGCGGGCCATGTAGCCGGTCGCCTCCATCGTCAGGATGAAGAAGAACAGGATCAGGATCTGCGGCAGGAACACGATCACGGCCCCCACGCCCGCGATCACGCCATCGGTCAGCAGATCACGCGCGAGCGAGGGCGGCAGCTCGGTCTTGACCAGATCGCCGAACGCCGAAACCCCCGCGTCGAGCGCATCGGCAAAGGGCGTGGCCCAGCTGAACACCGCCTGGAACACCACGAACAGCAGCGCCAGCAGGATCGGCGGCCCCAGCCACGGGTGCAGCAGCACGCGGTCCATCCGGGCGTGGATGCGGTGTTTGGCGGTTTCCGCAAGGATCGCTCCATGCGCCATCTCGTGCGCCAGCATCCGGCGTTCGGGCAGCGTGACATGCGCGCGCGGCGCGGTTTCAGCGGACACGCGATCGCGCGCTTCGGCGATCGCGGCGGACAGTTCGGCCAGCCCCCGGCGCCGCACCGCCACGGTCGGAATCACGGGCACGCCCAGCGCGGTTTCCAGCGCCGCCGGATCGAGCGTCAGCCCGTCACGCTCGGCAAGGTCCACCATGTTGAGCGCGACCACCGCCGGGCGGCCAAGCTCCAGCACTTCCTGCGCGAACACGAGATGCTGTTCGAGGTTGGAGGCATCGAGCACGATCACCAGCACGTCGGGCTGGGCCTGCCCCACCTGTTCGCCCATGATGACCTTGCGCGTCACCTCCTCATCCGGGCTGGTGGCGTTGAGGCCGTAGCTGCCCGGCAGGTCGACGAGTTCCACCGGTTCGCCGCTGGGCAGGATCATGCGCCCCGCCTTGCGCTCCACGGTGACGCCCGGATAGTTGGCGATCTTCTGGCGCGCGCCCGTCAGCGCGTTGAACAGCGCGCTCTTGCCCGCGTTGGGATTGCCGACGAGCGCGGCGACGCAGGCGTTGCGGCTCATGCCGTTGCTCCGATCAGTTCGACATGCATTGCCCGGGCATGAACGCGCCGCAGCGCGACCGTCATCCGGCCGATCTCCACCGCCAGCGGATCGCGCGAAACGAACACCCCGCGATAGGCAAGGCGCACATGCGCCCCGGCATCCAGCCCCAGCGCGCGCAACCGCTCCGCCTCTTCGGGCACGAGCAAGTCCCAATCGACGGAATCGATTCGCGCGGGCGTGCCGAGTGGGATCTGGTCGAGTGTCACGCCCACGGCGCTGCCATAGCCCGAAAGCATTTGCAAGGCATTCGCAATAAGCCGACTGAAATTAGCATGGCTCCAATGGCGCGGCCCAGCCGCCGCGCGCATTGATGCCGGTCAAGTGCTCTTATCGCGCGGGATACCGCAGGCGGCCGAACAGGCGCATCACGCTGAAGGTTTCCTCGCGCGGGCGGGTCAGCCGGGCCTTGGCCTTCTCGAAACGCATCACGCCCTCGATCCGCCGATCGAGGAACGCGCGCGTATCGGCATGGCCTTCGCTCTTGTCCTCGGCGTGGACGGCCAGCGTCGCGGCATAGATCGCCGCCAGCGTGGCGCGCTTGGTATAGTGGTTGTAGTCCGTCGCGGTATCGCCGGCGAGCCGCCACATCGCGTCCGCGCTGTGCCAGCCGAGCTTCATGGCCGTGGGCGCATTCTGCGGCATGGCCATGATCGCCAGCGCGCGGCGCAACGCCTCCTCGCGCCCCGCCAGCGCATCGAGCCGGAACTGCACCAGCGATCGGATGCGCTCGCGGATCGGCAGGTTGCCGATGCGGGCTGTGGGCAGGGCTTCGGCCATGTCGGCATCGATGCGCGCGATCCACGCCGCGATCATCGCCATCGGCTTGCCGCCGAACGCGAACGCGGCCACCGCCGGGTCCACCCCGGCCGCGTCCGCCGCGCTGGCCACCGCCGCCTCGCCCCAGCCATCGAAGACGGCGGCTTCGGCGACATGAGGCGCGAGTTGCAGGCGGATGTCGTCGAGCGTCGGTTCGGAAACGGATGTCATCGCCACAGCCCGATCAGAACGAAGGCCCGTAGGTGGGCTTCTGCGGCGCGGCCTTGGCGGCCTTCATCGCGTTGTCGATCTCTTCGAGCACGGCACTGTTCTTGCCGTCGAGCGCGGCATAATCCCGCGCGGAACGCCCCGAATTATCCGGCCGCTCCGGATTGGCGCCCGCCTTCAGCAACATGCGGATGATCGCCATGTCGCGACGGTGCACCGCGTTGATCAGCGGCGTTTCGCCGGTGTTGTTCGGCTCATCCACGCGCGCGCCGCTCTTGATCAGGAAATCCACGCCTTCGGCAAAGCCAAGATCCACTGCCATCACCAGCGGCGTGGTGCCCTTTACGTCGCGGATGTTCACGTTGGCGCCCTTGGCGACGAGGAATTGCATCCACGTCAGATCGCGGCGGGCGGTGACGATGTGCAGCGCGGATTCGCCAGACGTGACGTCGCGCGTGTTGACGATCTGAGTACCGGGCTCGTTCAGCGCGTTCTGGACCTTTTCGCCGTCCTTCTTCTTCACGGCTTCCAGGAACTTGTAGCTTTCCGAAAACTGCGCTTGCGCGGGCGCGGCGAGGCCCAACCCCAGCCCGAGTCCGGCGATCATCGCCAGTCCCGCCAAAGCCGATCGAAGCCCGTTGTGCCGCCGCGTGTTCACGTCCCTGTTCCTTCTGCTGCGAGCCTGCCGGACTCGCCCCTTGCGGAACCCGTGTTAGCAGAGCATGAACCGTCCCGCCATGGCCCGACCGATCTTGCTTGCAGCGCTAACCGCCCTGGCCGCCACGCTTTCCGCGTGCGGCGGCTCCGCCCCCACCGAAACGCCACCGCTGGAAGGCGCGGCGATCGGCGGGGATTTCACCCTTGTCGACAAGGACGGCAAAACCGTCCACTTCAACGATTTCGCGGGCAAGTACCGCATCGTGTATTTCGGCTACAGCTTCTGCCCGGATGTCTGCCCGCTCGATCTCCAGCACGTGATGCAGGGCTACCACCTGTTCGCGAAGGACCACGCGGACCTTGCCAAGAAGGTGCAGCCGATCTTCGTGACGATCGACCCCGCGCGCGATACGCCGCAGGTCGTCGGCCAGTTCGCCGCCAATTTCGGCCCGGAACTGCTGGGCCTGACCGGCACCGAAGCGCAGGTCGCGCAAGCGGCCAAGGCCTTCGCGGTCTATTACCAGAAGCGCCCCGGCACCGCGCCCGATGCCTATCTGATGGACCACAGCCGCGGCGTCTATCTGATGGGGCCAGATGGCAAGCCGATCGCGCTGCTGCCTGGCGAGAAGGACGGGAAGGCCGTCGCCGCCGACCTTGCGAAATGGGTCCGCTGACATGGCCGCGCTGGCCGACCGCTTCTGGGAAAAGCCCGTCGAGACGCTGACCCGCGACGAATGGGAAGCGCTGTGCGACGGCTGCGGCAAGTGCTGCCTGCACAAGCTGGAAGACGAGGACACCGGCGCGGTCTATCACACCAACGTCGCGTGCCGACTGCTCGACCTTTCGACCGCGCGCTGCGCCGACTATCGCCACCGCAAGGCGATGGTGCCCGATTGCCTGCGGCTGACCCCGCGCATCGTGGCGGAAGTGCCGTGGCTGCCAGCGACCTGCGCCTATCGCCTGCGCGCCGATGGCCGCCCCCTGCCCGCGTGGCATTACCTGATTTCCGGCGATCGCGATGCGGTTCACCGGGCGGGCGTCTCCGTCGTGGGCAAGGCCGTCAGCGAGGTTCTCGCGGGGCCGCTGGAAGACCATATCGTGCCGGAAGAGGTATGGCAGGCGTCGGGGGGATGATCGACTGGCTGCGCCGCCCCGCCGCGCCGCGCGTGGTCAAGCCGCGCACCCTGCGGATCGGTGGGCAGGACCTGCCGCTCGTGATCCGGCGGCTGCGGCAGGCCAAGCGGATGACGCTGCGCCTTTCGCCCGACGGCAGCGAAGTGCGCATCTCGATTCCCGCCTGGGGCCGCGTCGGCGATGCCGAGGCGTTCGCGCGCGATCGCGCCGACTGGCTGGCGCAGCAACTGGCGCGCCTGCCCGCGCAGCAGACGCTCGAACCCGGCGCGCCGGTGCCGTTCCGCGGCGTGGTGCGCCGGCTCGACTGGCATGCGAACGCGCCCCGCAAGCCATCCGTCGGGGACGACGCGATCGTGCTTGGCGGCCCGCGCGAGGGGCTGGAAAGCCGGCTGCGCCGTTGGCTGGAACGCGAGGCGCTGGCCCTGCTGGCCGACGATCTGGCGCATTACTGCGCGCGTGGGGGCCACCCCGTGCCGCGCCTCGCCCTGTCGCGCGCGCAGCGGCGCTGGGGCAGCTGCGCCGCCGACGGATCGATCCGGATAAACTGGCGGCTGGTGATGGCCCCCGATTTCGTCCGGCGGTCGGTCGTGGCGCACGAGGTCGCGCATCTGCGCCACTTCGACCACAGCCCGGCCTTCCACGCCGAACTCGATCGCCTGTTCGAACGGAGCATCGACGAGGCAAACCATTGGCTGAAGCGCGAGGGGCGCGGGCTCTACCGCCCGTTCGGCTGATCCTGGCGCAGGGCACTGGCGGAATCGGCGGCCACCGCCTATCTAGGCGTCGATGAAGGACTTCTTCCGTAACGTCTCGCCCCGGCGCGCGATCATGGATCTGTGGCAGATCATGGGCGCGCCCAGCGAATACCGCACGCGCGGCCTGCTGCTCGCCGCCTGCGTGACCGGCGGGATCTTCTACCTGATGGTCCAGCAGGAAGGGCGCGGCCTGCCCCGCCCGCCCAAGGTGCTCTACTTCGAAAGCTGGCGCGCGGACCGTTCCGACAAGGAGATCATCGCGGGCAACATCGCCGCGACGAAGAAGGCCCGCGCCGAAGAGGCGGAAGAGGAACGCCACGCCGAAAACATCCGCCAGATGTACAAGGCCGTGGGCGCGGCGACGGGTATCGATACCGAGAAGATGTATCAGGAAGGCAAGGCGGAACGCGAAGCCGAAAAGAAGGCCGAGCAGGAACGTGCCGAGAAGATCATCCAGCAGCATCGTGCCCAGCCCAGCCCCCAGCCCTGACACTGCGCGGCCGGATCGGGACTGGCTGGACGCGGCAGCGGCGATCGCCGCGCGCGGCCGTCCGCTAAGCCGCCCCAACCCCGCCGTCGGCGCGGTGATCGTGCGCGACGGGCGCGTGGTCGGGCGCGGATGGACGCAGCCGGGAGGGCGCCCCCATGCCGAAGCGATGGCGCTGGCCCAGGCCGGCGCCGGCGCGCGCGGGGCCACGCTCTACGTCACGCTGGAACCCTGCGCCCACGCCAGCGCGCGCGGACCGTCCTGCACCTCGCTGGTGCTGGCATCGGGCTTGGCGCGCGTGGTGATCGGCTGCGAAGACCCCGATCCGCGCACGGCCGGCAACGGCATCGCCCTGCTGCGGCAGGCCGACATCGCGGTGGAGCTGCTCCCTTCCGCCGCCGCGCAGGCGTCGCTGGACGGCTATCTTGCCCGCAGCCGGCTGGGCCGGCCGCACATGACGCTCAAGCTCGCCACGTCGCTGGACGGGCGGATCGCGCTGGCCGACGGGACGAGCCAGTGGATCACCGGCGCACAGGCTCGCGCACATGTCCATGCCGAGCGTGCCCGCGCCGATGCCATCCTCGTCGGCGGCGGCACGCTGCGCTCCGATGCGCCCCGGCTGGACGTGCGTCTGCCAGGCCTGGACGATCGCAACCCGGAACGCTGGGTGCTGACGCGCGGCGCTGCGCCGGACGGGTGGCGCGCCGTTGCGGACATTACCGCGCCCGATGCTTTCGCCGATGCGCAATACCTGTTCGTCGAAGGCGGGGCCGGTGCCGCCGCCGCGTTCCTGGCCGCCGACATGGTCGACCGCATCCTGCTTTACCGCGCGCCCATCGTGATCGGCACCGGGCTTGCGGCGATCGGCGATATCGGCCTGGCCGCGCTGCCCGATGCGCACGGCCGCTGGCAACTGGCCGAACGGCGCCAGCTTGGCAGCGACACGCTCGACGTCTACCACCGTCTCCGTCCCACCCTTCCAGCCTGAAAGCCGCGCGCATGTTCACGGGTATCGTCACCGAAATCGGCAATATCATCGCCATCGAGGATCGCGGCGACCGCCGCGTGACGGTGTCGTGCGCGATGGACCCGGCGAAGATCGCGATGGGCGCCTCGATCGCCTGTTCGGGCGTGTGCCTGACCGTGGTGGACAAGGGCGGCGTGGCCGGCGAAGCGTGGTTCGCGGTCGACGTCTCGCGCGAGACCGTGTCCCGCACCGCGCCCGCGCAATGGCAGGCCGGCCGGCCGATCAACCTCGAACCCGCGCTCAAACTGGGCGACGAGCTTGGCGGGCACATCGTGACCGGGCATGTCGACGCGGTGGGCGAAGTTGTGGGCATCTGTCCCGAAGGCGCCTCGCGCCGGATCGGCATCGCCGCCCCACGGGAACTTGCCCCGTTCATCGCGCCCAAAGGCTCGATCACGGTGGACGGCGTATCGTTGACCGTCAACGAAGTGACCGACCAGCCCGATGGCACGGCGCACTTCGCGCTGAACATCATCCCCCACACCGCCGAGGTCACCACGCTTGGGCGCCTTGCCCCCGGCGACAAGGTCAATCTCGAGATCGACGTGCTCGCGCGCTATCTCAAGCGCATGCAGAGCCTTGCCGCGCCGGCCTAGGGTCGGGGTCCGTCAAGGCGGCGCGAAAGCCTGCCTGTTGGGCGCAAAAGCAAAGCTTGCGCTTGACGCTGATGACTCAACCAAATAAGTAGACATTCATCCCTCACGGGTTCCGGTGACCAGGCCGGCCGTGTCTTCAGAGGGTCCTGGTCCGCGGCATTTGATCGGGAAGCAGCTTGCTCCGCGTGACCAACCGCTAAAGCGCGCGATGCTGGGGCGACAGCGCCAGGCATCGTGTTCCCTCACGCCAGGTGATGAGGTGATACGATGCATGCCATGAGCTTTATCTGACGTAACCCGCCGTGTCCGGCCGCGCCCTGCGCGCGGAGGGAGCCGGATCGCCCGGCCGGTTACGCCCCGCACAGACCATAAAATCCTCGCTTTGCAACTGACGCGGCCATCATGCCCCGCGTTCCGGTCCACCGGACGCATGCGTGCGGCACGCCCTTCTCCATCTTCAGGTTTCAGGGATCATCCATGTCCGATTTCATGTCGTCCGCGTTTCGCGGAAGCCTTTCGCGCGCCCTTGCCCGCTCCATCGCCACAGCTTCGGTCAGCCTCGTCGCGCTCGCCGCCGCACCGGCCTGGGCAGCCGCCGCCGATGCCCCGGCGGCCGATGCGCCAGCTGACAACACCGCCGCGCCGGACGGGGAAGCCGCCGATGCCGGCAACGAGATCATCGTCACCGCCCGCCACCGCGAGGAACGGCTGCAGGACGTGCCGCTCGCCATCTCCTCGATCGCGGGCGGTGAACTCAACGCCCAGCATCTCGATCGCGTCTCGGACTACACCGTGAAAGTCCCCAACTTCGGCGCGATCCAGCAGAACACGCGCGTTTCGGGCCTCTACATCCGTGGCGTGGGCGGCAATGCCAACAACGACGGCGCGGAAGGCGGCGTCGGCCTGATCGTGGACAACGTGTTTTTACCCACGTCGGCTTCAGCTGGCTCGATTTCGTGGACCTGGAAGGCGTCGAAGTCGTGCGCGGGCCGCAGGGCACGCTGCTCGGCAAGAACACCACGGTCGGCGCGGTGATCGTGCGCACCGCCAAGCCCAAGTTCGACCCCGAACTCAACATCAGCGCCACTTATGGCGGCCGCAACCGCTTCCAGGTGCGCGCCAACGCCACCGGCCCGATCATCGCCGACAAGCTGGCCTATCGCGTCACGTTCGCCACCGATCAGGGCGGCGGCTGGATCCGCAACGCCTATGACGGGGCCAAGTATCTCGACAACAGTCGCTGGTCCGTGCGCGGCCAGTTGCTGTTCACGCCGGCCAGCAACATCAGCAGCCGCCTGATCGTCGAGCATTATGAAACGCGCGAATACAACAACTTCTACCCGGCTTCGGCCGACGTGAACGCCAATCTGAACCTCGATGGCTCAGTACGATCCGTCCGCGCCGGAAGCTGGACCAACAAGCTGGGTGCGCTGTTCGGCTACACGCCCAGCTTCGACATCACCAAGAACGCCAACCTCAATTCGCAGCAGCGGCTGGTCTCGCGCACCAACGGCATCTCGAACGAGCTGAACTGGGACTTCGGCGGCGCGACGCTGACCTCGGTCAGTGCCTGGCGTCAGCTCTATTTCCGCCCCTACAACGACAGCGACCTGACGCCGCTGCCGATTTTCCGCGCCGGCTATGACGTCGATGTCGACCAGTATTCGCAGGAACTGCGGCTTGCCTCGAACAAGGGGGGCCTGCTCGACTGGCAGGTAGGCGCCTATTACCTGCACGAAGACCTGGTCAGCGATTACCGCACGATCTTCTATTCGGGCGCGGCCGCGTTCCTGACCGGCAGCAACGCCACCCCCGCCGCCATCCTGAACGGCATCGATTACAGCAAGCGTGGCAAGCTCAAGATCGATAGCGGCGCGGTGTTCGGCCAGGCCACGCTGCACCTGACCGACGCCCTCTCGCTGACCGGCGGCGTGCGCTTCACCCGCGAACGCAAGCAGGTGAACGTGACCGGTTCCTACACCGGCGGCGCCACCCTGCCCCTGCCGGCGCTGAACACCGCCCGTTCAACCATTCTTGCCAGCCTTGGCGGCACCACGGCGCCGGAAGGCGGCCTTTTCACCGTGGGCGCGGCCAATACGCGCAATTCTGTCGCCTGGCTGGTGAACCCGTCGTTCAAGGTCAGCGACAACATCCTGCTCTATGGCTCGGCCAGCTATGGCGAAAAATCGGGCGCGGCGAACACCACCGCCTCCACGCTCACGCAGTCGGTCATCATCACCCAGCCGGAAAAGTCGCTCGACTTCGAAGCCGGCTTCAAGACCACCTGGCTCGACCGCAAGCTGACGCTCAACGTCAATTTCTACAACAACACGATCAAGGGCTATCAAGCCGCGCAAGTCGATACGCAGCGGCCCACGCTCGGCTCCTACCTTGCCAACGTGGGCAAGGTGCGGCTGCGCGGGGTGGAGTTCGAAACCACGATCGCGCCGGTTCCGGGCCTCACCCTGAACTTCAACGGCGCCTATAACGACGCGAAGTACCTCAACTATGCGAACGCGCCCGCGCCGCTGGAATTCCAGGCCGCGCTGGGCGGAGCGACCTCTACGCTCAGCCTCACCGGCTACCAGATCGCCAACGCGCCCAAGTGGGTGCTGCAGGGCGGCTATAACGTCGAGCAGCCGATCGGCGGCAACCTCAAGCTGACGAGCTACGCCACGGTCAGCTATCGCAGCCGCACCGCGTTGATCAATCCGCGTTCGATCTACGGCTGGCAGAACGCCTATGCGCTGGTCAACGCCGGCATCGGGCTGCGGACCGAGGACGATCGCTATTCGATCCTGCTTTGGTCGAAGAACCTGTTCGATAAGCGCTACGCCGCGGCATTCGGTGCGGCCAGCGCCAACACCCCCATCATCACCATCCTGGGCGAACCCCGCACCTGGGGCGTGACCCTTTCCGGGAAATTCTGACCATGGCCGAACCCCGTCAAATGCGCCTCGGCGCATTCCTCTACAGCATCGGGCACCATGTCGCCGCCTGGCGCCATCCCGATGTTGATCCGCACGACGCCTTCCGCTTCGAGTTCTATCGCGAACTCGCGCAGAAGGCGGAAGCCGCCAAGTTCGACGCGGTGTTCTTCGCCGACAACGTGGGCCTGCTGGGCGGGTCCGCCGAGGCGATCAGCTACGCCCCGCCGGTCTATTTCTGGGAACCGCTGACCCTGCTGGCCGCGCTGGCCACGCATACCAGCCGGATCGGCCTGATCGCCACGGTATCCAGCACCTACATGCCGCCCTACCATGTGGCGCGGAAGTTCGCCGCGCTCGACCAGTTGAGCGGCGGCCGCGCGGGCTGGAATCTGGTGACGTCGGGCACCAATGCCGAAGCGGCCAACTTCGGCCTGTCGCACCAGCTTGCCCACGCCGAACGCTATGACCGCGCGGCAGAGCATATCAGCGTGGTCAAGGGCCTGTGGGACACCTGGGATGACGATCCGCTGGTGCTGGACAAGGAAAGCGGGCGCTTCTTCGATCCGGCCAAGGTCCGCTTCCTCAACCACGAAGGGCCCTATTACAGCGTGCGCGGGCCGCTCCAATCGGGCCGGCCGGTGCAGGGCCATCCCGTGATCGTGCAGGCGGGATCGTCCGCCGACGGACAGAAGCTCGCCGCCACCACCGCCGAAGTGGTGTTCACCGCGCAGCAATCCCTGGAGGAGGCCGTCGCCTTCGCGCAGGGTGTGAAAGACCAGGCCGAAGGCGCCGGGCGCAGCCGCGACAGCCTGCTGGTGATGCCCGGTGCCAGCATCTACGTCGCCCCCACACGCGAGGAAGCGCAGGCCAAGTTCGACGCGCTCCAGCGCTTCGTCGACGTCAAGGCCGCCGCGCAGGGGTTCAAGACGTTCCTCGACTGGGACCTCAGCGAAGTCGATCTGGATGCGCCGCCCCCTCCCCCACCCTTCACCGAAGGCTGGCAAAGCCGGCAACGGCTGCTTTACGATCTGGCGGTGCGCGAGGGCCTGTCCGTGCGGCAACTGGTCGGCCGGATCAGCGCGGCGCGCGGCCATCTCGTGCTGGTCGGCACGCCCGCCGACATCGCCGACACGCTGCAGGAATGGTTCGAGGCAGGCGCCGCCGACGGTTTCAACATCCTCGCGCCCACACTGCGCGACGGGCTGACCGACTTCATTGATCTCGTCCTGCCCGAGCTGCGCCGGCGCGGGCTGTTCCGCACCGAGTACGAAGGCACGACCCTGCGCGATCATCTGGGGCTCGCGCGGCCCACCGTCGCCCCGCGCCCTACCGCCGCCGTCACCGAAGCGGCGGCCTGAACCAGGAACGGCCCGGCATGACACGCTCCCCGCAATCCGCTCCATCGGCGTCGCAACTGATCCGCTTCGCCGCGATCGCGGTGCCGATCTATGCGGCCGCACAGCCCGTTGCGGCTTACCTGCCTGCAATCATGGCCAAGGATTTCGGCCTGTCGCTGGGCACGCTCGGCCTGTTGATGCTGGTCGGCCAGATCATCAATTCGGTGCTCGATCCGGTGATCGGGACATTAAGCGACCACACCCGCGCGCGGTTCGGCCGGCGGCGGACATGGATCGCGGCGGGCGGGCTGACCTTCACCGCGGGCGCCGTACTGCTGTTCTTTCCGCCGCCCGGCGGCAGCATCGTCTGGCTCGCAACCGGCCTCCTCCTGTTCTATGCCGGCACATCCGCCGTGCAGACGCCATTGCTCGCCTGGTCGGGCGAACTCAGCAGCGATTATCATCAGCGCACGCGGATCACCGCCTACATCACCGTGCTGGTCGCGGTGGCGCTGGTGGTGACGCTGGCCGTCGCCGCCGTGGGCGACCGCCTGTTCCAGGGCGATGGACGGATGCGGCTGGCGCTGTTCGGCGCGCTCGTTCTCGTCACCGCCCTGCCTGGCCTGTGGCTGACGCTGACCGCCGCCCCTGATCGCCCGGCGGAGCTGATGGCGCGGGCACCGTTCTCGCTGCGCACCACGCTGGGCGCGGTGTTCGGCAACAGCCTGCTGGTCCGCGTGATCCTGTCCGATGCCGCCGTCCGCACCGGACAGGGCATCCGCGGTGTGCTGCTGGTGTTCTACGTGACCTATTATCTGCGGCGGCCGGAATGGGCGGCGGGGCTGTTCCTGTTCCAGTACATCTTCGGCATGGCGGCCGGCCCGATCTGGCTGCGCATCTCGCTCAGGCTCGGCAAAAATCGGACGGCCGTGCTGGCGGAACTGGTCCAGGCCGCCATCAACGCCGGCCTGTTGCTGACCGCGCCCGACCGCTTCGGCCTCGTCCTGTTCCTCGCCTTCGCGCAGGGGCTGGCGCAGGGATCTGGCAACATCATGCTCCGCTCGATGGTGGCGGACATCGCCGACAAGCACCGCGCCGAAACCGGCGAGGACTGCGTCGGCCTCTACTATTCCGTGTTCAGCGTCTCGGAAAAGCTCGGCACCGCGCTGGCAGTGGGCCTTGCCCTGCCGCTGGTCGCGGCGCTCGGCTTCGATCCGAAAAGCACCGCCAACACGCCGCAGGCGCTGAACGGCCTGCTGCTCGTCTTCGCACTCGGTCCGTCGATTGCCCATGCCGTGTCGGCCGCGCTCGTCGCCGGCTTCCCGCTCGACGGGAAGCGTCACTCCGAAATTCGCCGACAACTCGAGGCGCGGGACCGCACCAGCGCCGCCTCCCTCGTGCCGGCCGAATGATCCCTCCTGCCCCCTGTTTCAAGGAGACTGCATCATGAACGCCATTACCACCTACACCAACGCCCGCGATCCCAACTCCCCACTCGACATCGTCCCCGTCACCGGCACGATCGGCGCGGAAATCCGGGGCGTGGCCCTCTCCGGCGATCTCGATCCCGCCACCGTGCAGGCGATCAAGGATGCCGTGGTGCGCCACAAGGTCGTGTTCTTCCGCAACCAGCACGAATTGGACGATGCCCGGCACGAGGGCTTCGCCGCGCTGTTCGGCGATCCGGTCGCGCACCCCACCGTGCCCGTGGCGGAAGGTTCGCGCTACCTGCTCGAACTCGACAGCAAGGAAGGCTACGCCGCATCGAGCTGGCATACCGACGTAACCTTCGTCGACGCCTATCCCAAGGGATCGATCCTGCGCGCGATCACCATTCCGGAGGCCGGCGGGGATACCGTGTGGGCCAATGGCGAAACCGCCTACGAAGGCCTGCCCGAACCCTTGCGGCAACTGGTCAACACGCTCTGGGCCACGCACACCAATCTCTATGACTATGCGGCGGCGCTGGGCAATCCCGCGCGCGGTAGCGAAGACAGCGTGCAGCGCGAGCGCATCGCGCAGCACCGCAACGTCTTTGCCTCCACCGTCTATGAAACCGAGCATCCGGTGGTGCGCGTCCATCCGGTGTCAGGGCAGCGCAGCCTGCTGCTCGGCCATTTCGTGAAAGGCTTCGTCGGGCTGAACCAGGCGGATTCGCAGCGCCTGTTCCAGATCCTGCAGGACCACATCACCAAGCCGGAAAACGTGGTGCGCTGGCGCTGGCAGCCGGGCGATGTGGCGTTCTGGGATAACCAGTCCACCCAGCACCGGGCCGTCGCCGATTTCGGCCTCCAGCGCCGCACGCTGCGCCGTGCGACGATCGCCGGCGACGTGCCGGTGGCGATCGACGGACGCAACAGCCGCACCGTCCGCAAGGAAAAGGCCACGCAGTACGAAGCCGTCTGACGATAATCCGCCTTCCCGTGCCGCGAATCTGTTCGGCGGCACGGGATTGCGCTTCAGGCGATCGTTGGAATGATCCCGCCTTCCATGCGGACGGCAGCGCCATTGGTGATCGCGCCCAGCGGGCTGGCGAGCACCGCGACCTGCGCTGCGATCTCATCGGGTTCGATCAGCCGCCGGATCAGCGAAAGTGGACGGAACTTTGCAAAGAACTCGGCTTCGCGTTCGGCTTCGGGCGCATCCTTGTTGTCCACCACCGAGCGGATGAATCCGGCAATCCCTTCCGAGCGCGTCGGCCCCGGCAGGATCGCATTCACTGTCACGCCGGTGCCGCGTGTCTGCTCCGCCAGCCCGCGCGCGATCGCCAGCTGGGCCGTCTTGGTCATCCCGTAGTGAATCATCTCCTGCGGCGTCGCCAGCGCGCTTTCGCTGGACACGAAGATCACGCGCCCGGTGCCCCGCGCCAGCATTTGCGGGAAATAATGCCGCGCCAGCCGCGCGCCACTCACCACGTTGACCTCGAAGATGTGATGCCAGTCGGCATCGCTGATCTCGGCAAAGGGCTTGGCTTCGTAGATCCCCAGATTGTTGACGAGGATATCGACGTCGGGAAGCGCCGCGATCAACGTGGCCGCACCTTCGGCCGTCGCGGGATCGGCCAGCACGCCCCGCGCGCTCCCCTTCGCCCCGATCGCCTTTACCGCGCGCTCCAGCTTTGCAGAATCGCGGCCGCTGATCGCAACCGCTACGCCTTCGGCGGCCAGTCTTTCCGCAATGGCAAGGCCGATGCCCGCCGTGGCGCCAGTGACGAGGGCCGTCTTTCCGGCAAGGTTAAGATCCATGATGCGTCTCCATGAAACGGGATTGTTGCATGGTACATAAGCGCGTCACCGACTTGTGATTAGACAGCACTGATGTATTTTAGAATTGATTATAATTCACGAGTATCCTCCTCATGGATAACCGCCTCGGCGAAATGGAAACTTTCCTCGCGGTGGCGCGGCAAGGCAGCCTGGCCGGCGCGGCGCGGGAACTGCGCCTCACACCCTCCGCCGTCAGCCGGGCGCTCGGGCGGCTTGAAGCGCGGCTGGGCGTGCAACTGATCGCACGCACCACCCGCGCGCTCGCCCTGACGCCCGAAGGCGAAGCCTACCGTTTGCGCGTGGCTGGCCTGCTGGAAGAAATAGACGAACTGGAACGCGATTTCCCGGCCACCGGGCAAAGCCCTTCGGGCCGCCTCAGGGTCAACGCCTCCGTCCCGTTCGGCGTGCATTGCCTGATCCCGGTCCTGCCCGAATTCCAGCGCACCTTCCCGGCGATAACGCTCGATCTGGCACTGACCGACGCGATGGTCGATCTGGTCGACGAACGCGCGGACATCGCCATCCGGGTTGGCCCCTTGCGCGATTCCGGGCTGCGCGCGCGAAAGCTGGGGCACAGCACGATGGCCGTGGTGGCAAGCCCTGCCTATCTGGAGCGCCACGGCACTCCGCGTGTTCCCGCGGACCTCGAGCGCCACACCTGCCTGCGTTTCAGCTTCCGCCGTTCGGTCGATTCCTGGCCATTCCGGACCGACGGCGTGACCACGCACCAGGTCATGGATGGCCGGTTTCTTGGCAACTCGGGCGAAGTGGTACGCATGATGGCGCTGGCCGGCGGGGGCATCGCGCGGCTCGCCCGCTTCCATGTCGCGGCCGATCTGGCGGCCAGCCGGCTGGTCGAACTGCTCACCCCCTTCAACCCCGGCGATGGCGAGGACATCCACGCGCTGCACGTCGGCCACGACCGCCTGGCGACGCGCATCCGTGCGTTTCTCGATTTTCTCGAAACGCGTATCCGCCTTTAGACGGCACGCCCCAACCGGGATTGACTACCCCGACCAAACCGCGCATGAGCGCGGCTCCCGCGAGGGGCGGTTAGCTCAGTTGGTAGAGCATCTCGTTTACACCGAGAGGGTCGGCGGTTCGAGCCCGTCACCGCCCACCACGTTCCTGTTCCGCTTCGACGGAACCGGTACCCTACCACGCCACCGACACGCCGAACCGCACGGTCAGCGGCTCCACGGGCACCGACTGATCGCGCCTGTACAGCAGCAGGGGGTTGCCCAGCGCGAAGCGGTTGGCGCGGGTGTTGAAGAGGTTGGTCGCCGCCATCGAGAGATCGACCGGCCCCCGGCGAAGCCCGGCATGGAGGTCAGCCACGGCATAATTGCCCTGCGAGACATCGAACAAGGCGCCCGGCCCGAGCACCGATCGCCCGACGTAGCGCATGTCCAACCCGGCCCGATAAGTGGTGATGCCATGTCCCCAGCCGTAACGCAGGCTGGCGGCGGCCGAAAACGGTGGCGTATCCGGCAAGCGCCGGTCGCGGCCGACGGACTGCGCGGGCAGCGCGCCGGTCGTTCGGTTCGAGGTGAAGAGCACCGAGCTTTCCGCTTCCAGCCCCGGCACGATCACCCAGTTTCCGCTCGCTTCCAGCGCGAAAATCTTCGCGTTGCCGACGTTGGTGGTATAAGAAAAGCCCTTCGCGCTCACCAGTTCGGCCAGCACGTTCTGCCACCGGGCATAGGACGCCGCAGCCGAGAACGAGAGCCCGGTAGGCCCCGAGCGCGAACGGCGAAGCCCCACCTCCCCCATCACGATCGAATCCGCCTGGAACTCCGACACCTTGCCGACCCCGCGCGCCACCGATACCCCGCCGTTGCGGTAGCTGGTCTGGAACCGGGCAAAGAGCGAAAGGTCGTGCCGGACAGGCCAGAGCAGCGCCACCGTGGGGTCTATGCGCGAGGCGCCCTTGCCCTTGATCGGCGAGGATACGCCGCCGCGCGATGGTTCGCTGTCGGTCCGCGCGGTGGTGGCACGCGCGCCCAACGTCGCCTTGATCGCGCCCAGCAAGGGGAAGGTGACCTGTCCGAACAGCGATCCGCTGCGGGTGACATTGGTCAGTTCGTCCAGTTCGGGCGGCGCCTCGGGCATGCCCAGCGAGCGCGACTGGCCGTCGCGCACCCGTTCATAGGCAAGACCCAGCACCCAGGTGACCGGCCGATCGAGCGGCCCGGACAAGCGCGTTTCCGACGAGAACGTGCGGGTCGATCGCTGCGTCTGGTAGGCGCGGCGGGGCGTGCCCGGGGTGGTGGCGTCAAACGTATCGAGCGCCGATCGGCCGCCCAGGCTGGCCGTTGACGTCAGCCGCATCCCGTTCGGCGCGCTGTATTCCACGTAGAGGCGGCCCAGCCCCAGCTCGCTGGAATAGGGTTGCGCGATCGCCGCGCGATGCGAAAGCGCGCCGGATGCATCGGCATAAGGGGCATCCCGCGCGCTCGTGCGCTGATAGAGCCCGCTGGCCTCGACGGGGAAGCCGTCGCCCAGCCGGGCCGCCAGCGCGCCGCGCCCTCCCGCTATATCGACCACGTTGCGGTCATGCCCCAGCCCCGGCACATCGATATAGCCGCCGTCCCGTTCGCGATAGGCCACCAGCCGCACGCCCGCTTCCGAGCGCAACAGGGGCATGTTGAGCATGGCCGAGCCATCCCAGCCGGTAGTGGCATCCGGGGAAACGCTGACGCCGCCGGTGACCGATCCGGCATAGCGATCGAGGTCGACCGCGTTCGGCATGATGCGGATGACCCCGCCGATCGAGCCCGAGCCATAGAGCGTGCCTTGCGGCCCCTCCAGCACTTCCACCGACGCGATGTCGTGCAGCTTGAGGTTGGGCGTGGGGCTGCCAAAGCCCAGCAGCGTATCGCCGAAATAGATGCTCGTCGTGGGCTGCGTCCAACTGTTGAAGCTGCTGTCGGCAATGCCACGGATGAAGATCTTGTTGCGCCCTTCCCCGAACGCGGTGGTCTGAAGGATGGGTTGCGCGCGGGCCATGCTGTCCAGCGAGGACGGGTCGCCCAGCCGGGAGCTTTCTTCGCCGGGCATCCGCCCCACGCTTCCCGGATAGAGCATGATCGGCGTGGGAAACTTGCCCCCCACCACCACGATCGGCGGTTGCGACACCGTGGCAGGCGGGGGGAAACTGGCAGGTGCCGCGCGCGGACGCCCCCGCGCAAGCGGCGCCCGTTCGATCCGGAACCCCCGCGCGCCGATCCTGACCGCGCGATAGCCGGTCCCCTTGAGCAGTTGCGTCAACGCGCGCGCGGGATCGGACCCTACCTTGCGCGCCTGGACGCGCACCGTCGCCACCGCGGGATCGACCGAAACGATCTCGCTGCCGGTGCTTTCGGCCAGACGGCGCAGGGCGACGGAAAGCGACCCGGCCGGCAGGGAAATGACCGGACTATCGGCGGCCAATACCTTCGTGCCCGCGGAACAGCAGGCCAGCGCCAGCAGGGCGCTAGCTGCGACCCTTCGACGGCGAAAGCACCCAGATTTCGCCTTCACGACGGCAATCAACTCCGACCAGACGCGCGAGATGTTCAACGTCGCGCGCTGTCTCTCCCGAAAGCCTGACATTGCCAGTAAACGGCATGGCCGACAAGCCGCCCTCCAGCCGGATTTCCGCACCATTGCGGCGATGGAAGGCCGCCACGACATCCGCCAGCGTGGCCTGGTCGAAATCCAGTTCGCCGGTCTGCCAGCCGCCCACCGACGCCGCCTTCCAGCGCGTGGCAAGGCCACTTGCTTCGTCGATCGTCAAACCCTCGCCGGCGTGGAGGGCGAGGCGGGCACCGTCCGGATCGACCATGACGCTGCCTTCGCTGACCGAAACCATCAGCCGCCCGGCATCGCGCCGGACGTTGAACACGGTTCCGACATCGACAATGCGGTAGCGGCCCGCCTCCACCGTGAACGGCGCATCGGCGCGATGGCGGATCGCGAACAGCGCCTCGCCACCATCCAGCCGGACAGACCGTTCACCGTCCCCCCGGGTCAATCGCGTATCGCCGTTGAGCACGATCGCGGTGCCTTCGGCGAGGCGCACGGTCTGCATCTTGCCGGCCGCCGTCGCGAAGGTCGTCGGTTGGCGATCGCGCGGCGCGACCGTCCACAGCGCCACGCCGGCCAGCGAGGCCGCGAGCGCGATGCCGGCGCCCGCACGCCGCCATCCCCGACGTGCCAGCACCACCGGCTGCGTTTCCCTCGCCGGTTGGCGCAGGACCGGCGCTTCGGCCAGCAGGCGATCCGCCGCCGCCACACGGTCGAACGCGGCCTGATGCTCCGGCGCGGCTTCCAGCCAGGCGACCAGATCAACCCAACGCGCAGCGTCCATCGCGGGCATCCGCACATGCCACGCGATTGCCGCCTCCATCGCCCCGTCCGGGGCCTCGTGCGTTTCAGCGCTCATGGCAATCAACCTCATGCTGGCCGCGCTCCCCGTGCGCGGCAGGTTCCATCACGGGATCGGCAAGACCGGCCACCAACTGGCGGTACGCCCTTCCCAGCAGTTTCTCGACGCCCGACAGGCTCATCCCCAACTCCTGCGCGATCGCCTTCTGCGGCCGCTGTTCCAGCCGGAACATCAACAGCGCGTCACGCATCCGTTCGGGCATCGCATCCAGCAGGCTTCCGACCCGTTGCAACTCGCCGCGCGCGATCAGGCCACGTTCGGCGTCCGGATACTCCCCGCTTTCGGGCTGCACCGCCTGCCACGCCTTCTCGCGCACGCCGCGGCGGGCCGCAGCGATGCGGCGGTCGGTGGCCAGGTTGCAGGCCATGCGGAACAGGTAGGCGGCCGGATCAGCAATCGGGCCGGGACGCGCATCCTGAAGCCGCAGCCAAAGCTCCTGCGCCGTCTCTTCCGCCTCATCCCGATTGCCGAGACGGGCGGACAGCAATCGCAGGATCATCGGACGCTGTTCCATGAATACGCGCTCCAGCCCGGCTTCGCTCACAGAGGCACCACCCGCTCTATCCGGGCCAGCCGTTCGGGCAGCGCCGCGGCGGCCAGCACGCTGGCTTCGCGAATGCGCGCGTCTGCGATCGTATCGCCGTCAAGATGACCGGCACCGGGATGACACATGACCACGTGCATATCCGAAGGCGCGGCAAAGAAGCGCGGCAAAAGCGCGGCATAGTCGGTGGTGAAGTCGTAGTGCCCGCCAAAGCTGCGGTTGCTCGCCACCCCGCGCCGGGACAGCAGCCGCCGGAAGCCGGCCGCGTGAAGGCTCGATCCGATAGCCTTGTCGATGAAGGGCCGCCGGCTCATCGCCCCCAGCCGATCTCCGGGGTTGCGCACCCAGGCGTGCGGCGCGTGTTCCAGCACCGCATCGACCACCACCTCGCGCAGGCCCGGATAGACATGGACGTGCTGGTGCGCGTCGACGAAATCCGGCGCCGCGCCCCGCACCGCCACGAAGGCCGCGATCTGCGCGTCGATCTCTGCGCGGAATTCCTTGAGGTCCAGCTTGCGCCGGTGCGCCATCACCATCAGCGCGTCTGCACTGGGCAGGCGGCCATCGGCATCCGTGCAGGACATGCGCGTGATCGGGCGCTCGCTGGACAGCGTAAGGTGCAGCCCCACATGCAGCGGCCCGTGGCGCGGATCGCGCACGCGCGCGGCCTCGACCAGCAAGGGCGCATCCTTCTCCCAGTTCGCGAAGGGCACCATGCAACTCACCGCGTTGATGCTGCCCGATGCCGCCAGCGAAGCGATCGTTTCGCTGATCCCGCGCGAAAGCGCGAAATCGTCGGCGCACAGGATGAAGCGCTCAGGCGTGGGATAGCTGGCTTTCATGGCGTCTCAACCTTTCGCTGCTGAGGGCGCGCGCGCGCAGCCTGTCCGCAAGGTATCCGTGGAAGAACGCCTTGCGATTCGCCGCGCGCGAGCAATGGTACAGGATGCGTTCGTGAAAGCGCCACCCCGGCGCAGGGGCGGAGCCGGACCGTTCGGCCGGCGCGCATTCGAAGTGCCGGTGATAGGCGATGCGGCCCTGCTGCTCGATCCGCGCCATGATCTCATGATCTTCCAGCACCCAGTTCCAGATCTGCGGATCGAAGCCGCCGACCGCCCGCAGCGCAGACGTGCGGAACACCTGCCCCGCGCCGCCGTTCAGGCACTGTTGCGGCAGCAGCTTCGACGTCAGTTCCAGCTTCCATCCCGCGAACCGCCGTTGCCAGCGCGAAGCGCCGGGCGGTTGCGTGGCGGCGACAGCGGCCACCGTGCCCCGGGCCAGCAAGCCGGCGGCGCGCGAAAGATAGTCGGGCGGGTACAGCGTATCGGCATCGCACGTGGCGACGAATTCGGTGCCCGTCACCGCCAGCCCGGTCCGCAGCGCGGCAACCTTGCCCGGCTCCTGTTCGACCAGCAATTCTGCCGAGACCCCCGCCGCCGCGCACGCCGCCAGCGCCACCGCCCCGCTGCCATCGGTCGAGGCGTTGTCCACCAGCACCATACGGAACGGAACGTCCTGCCGTGCTAGGCTGGCGATGCAGGATGGCAGATGCGCGCGTTCGTTGAAAAACGGCACGATCACGGTCCAGCGCTCGGCGTGCCAGGCGTGAATGCCGCCCGCCCCTTGCGAAAGACCGCTCATCGCCTCGGGATCGCCCGATGCGGTCATGCCTGCCGTGATGCTTGTCGCGTCTCTCATGCACAGAACTCCCCGTCCGTGCATGAGACGACAGCGAGAGGCGACTCCCGCCTCCCGCGCTTTCAAAATTCGGTCAGACTGGCGCCATCGGCGTTGCCGGGGTCAAAGCCCCAGCAGCCTCCGGGCGACGGCGCGCACCTCGTCCGCCATGTCGGGCCGTTCCAGCGACAGCGCCAGCGTGGCCTCGACGAAGCCGGTCTTGCTGCCACAGTCGAAGCGGCGGCCGGCGAAGGTCACGGCATGGAACGGCTGTTGCCCGATCATGGCTGCCATGGCGTCGGTCAACTGGATCTCGCCCCCCGCGCCCTTTTCCTGCCCTTCCAGCGTGCGCATCACTTCGGGCTGGAGGATATAGCGCCCCGAAATGATGAGGTTCGACGGCGCATCCTCGCGCTTCGGCTTCTCGACAAGCCCCTTGACCTCGGTCAGCGTGCCCTGGCGCGCGCCCGGCGCGATCACGCCATAGCTCGACACTTCCTCGTCCGGCACTTCCAGCACGCTGATGAGGTTGCCGCCAACTTCGTGATAGGCATCGACCATCTGCTTCATGCAGCCCGGCGCGCCGATCATCAGTTCATCGGGCAGGAAGATCGCGAACGGTTCGTCGCCCACGATCGCGCGCGCGCACCACACCGCATGGCCCAGCCCCATCGGCACCTGCTGCCGCACCGTGACCAGATTGCCCGGCGGAATGCGCGTGGGCTCCAGAACCGCGAGATTCTTGCCGCGATCGGCCATCGTGCGTTCCAGCTCGAACGCGGTATCGAAATGCTCCACGATCGAGGTCTTGCCGCGCCCGGTCACAAAAATCATCTGCTCGATCCCGGCCTCGCGCGCCTCGTCGACCGCGTACTGGATCAGCGGCCGGTCGATGATCGGCAGCATTTCCTTCGGGATAGCCTTGGTCGCCGGCAGGAACCGCGTGCCCAGCCCCGCGACGGGAAACACCGCCTTGCGGATCGGCTTGCGTTCGGTCGAACCCTTCATGCTCACTCCTCGATAGCGTTACGGCCAGAGCATCACCCGGCGTTGCTCCGACATTGCCATGCGCCCCGCACTCTTTTGTATGCCCGACGCTTGCTGCGCCAAGGCTTTGCGCCCGCCTGTTCCACCAGGGGGCACCAGACGCGGAATGGCTCCGCTACACCCTGCTCATGCGACACGGCCGTGACATAAGGCACAACGAATGTTGCATTGCAACAAAATGAAACAGCTTTTCGTAGCCCGCTGAAAGCGCTGCGCTATTCCGCTGGCTGTCTATCGCAGAGGAAGCTTTGACATAGCGTTACCGGCCGCCGGAACGAAAAAGGGAGCCATAAGGCTCCCTTTCCCGTTTCCGTGCCGGTCCCGGCCCGTCCAGCTTGCGCCGGAACCGGGCACCGAGCGCCTTACTTGAGCGCTTCGGCCAGCGTTTCGCCCAGCAGGCTGGGCGAGGGGGAAACGCGGATGCCCGCCGCTTCCATCGCCGCGATCTTGCTTTCCGCATCGCCCTTGCCGCCCGAAACGATCGCGCCAGCGTGGCCCATGCGGCGGCCCGGAGGCGCCGAACGGCCGGCGATGAAGCCGGCCATCGGCTTCTTGCGGCCGCGCTTGGCCTCGTCGATCAGGAACTGCGCGGCCTGCTCCTCGGCGTCGCCGCCGATTTCGCCGATCATGATGATCGACTTGGTCTCTTCGTCCGCCAGGAACAGTTCCAGCACATCGATGAAGTTGGTGCCGTTGACCGGGTCACCACCGATGCCGACGGCCGTGGTCTGGCCAAGGCCGATGTTCGAGGTCTGGAACACCGCTTCATAGGTCAGCGTGCCCGAACGCGAGACCACGCCGACCGAACCCTTCTTGAAGATGGAGCCGGGCATGATGCCGATCTTGCATTCGTCCGGCGTCAGCACGCCAGGGCAGTTCGGGCCGATCAGGCGCGACTTGCTGCCCGAAAGCGCGCGCTTCACGCGCACCATGTCGAGCACCGGAATGCCTTCGGTGATGCAGACGATCAGTTCCATCTGCGCATCGATCGCCTCGAGAATGGCGTCGGCCGCGCCCGGAGGCGGCACGTAGATGCACGAAGCGGTGGCGCCGGTGGCGGCCTTCGCCTCGGCGACAGTGTCATACTGCGGCAGGCCGATGTGGGTTGTGCCGCCCTTGCCCGGCGTCACGCCCGCAACCATCTGCGTGCCATAGTCCAGCGCCGCCTGCGTGTGGAACGCACCGGTCTTGCCGGTCATCCCCTGGGTGATGACCTTGGTGTTCTTGTTGACGAGAATGCTCATGGTTCAGGAAACCTTCCGGACTTCTGCCACGATCTTCTGCGCGGCATCGCCAAGGTCGTTGGCGGGAACGATGGGGAGACCCGAGTTGGCGAGGATGTCCTTGCCCTGCTGCACGTTGGTGCCTTCGAGGCGGACGACGAGCGGAACCTGCAGGTTCACTTCCTTCGCCGCGGCGACGATGCCGTCGGCGATGATGTCGCACTTCATGATGCCGCCGAAGATGTTCACCAGGATGCCCTTCACCGCGGGATCGCGGAGAATGATCTTGAACGCCGCCGTCACCTTCTCCGTGGTGGCGCCGCCGCCCACGTCGAGGAAGTTGGCCGGGAACTCGCCGTTCAGCTTGATGATGTCCATCGTCGCCATGGCGAGGCCCGCGCCGTTCACCATGCAGCCGATGTTGCCATCGAGCTTGATGTAGGCGAGGTCGTACTTGCTGGCTTCGATTTCGGCCGGGTCTTCCTCGGTCTCGTCGCGCAGGGCGACGACATCGGGGTGACGGTAGAGCGCGTTCGAATCGAAGCTCATCTTGGTGTCGAGGACGAGCAGATTGCCGTCCTTGGTTTCGACGAGCGGGTTGATTTCGAGCATGTCGCAATCCAGCGCCATGAAGGCGTTGTAAAGCTGCTGCGCGATCTTCGCGGCCTGCTTGTTGAGATCACCCGTCAGCTTCAGCGCATAGCCCACGGCGCGGCCGTGGTGCGGCATGAAGCCCTGCGCCGGATCGATGGTGATCGTCGCGATCTTCTCGGGGGTCGAATGGGCGACTTCCTCGATGTCCATGCCGCCTTCGGTCGAGACGATCATGGCGACACGGCCGGTGGCGCGGTCGACGACCATCGACAGGTAGTATTCCTTGGCGATGTCCACGCCATCGGTCACGTAGAGGCGGTTCACCTGCTTGCCGGCCTCACCGGTCTGCACGGTCACCAGCGTGTTGCCGAGCATTTCCTTGGCGAACGCCTCGACTTCCTCGACGCTCTTGGCCAGGCGCACGCCGCCCTTGGCGTCGGCCGGCAGTTCCTTGAACTTGCCCTTGCCGCGGCCGCCGGCGTGGATCTGCGCCTTGACCACATACAGCGGTCCGGGAAGCTGCTTGGCGGCAGCGACGGCCTCTTCGACCGTGAGCGCGGCGATGCCGGCCGGAATGCCGACTCCGAACTTCGCCAACAGCTCCTTGGCCTGGTATTCGTGGACGTTCATGATCCCTCCTGGGGTGGAATGGAAACTGCGAATCGGTAGCCCTCTCGGGCCTTAGAGCTTGCTCGTCAACTCCGGGACGGCGGAAAAGAGGTCCGCCACCAGGCCGATATCGGCGACCTGGAAGATGGGGGCGTCCTCGTCCTTGTTGATGGCGATGATGGTCTTGGAATCCTTCATGCCGGCGAGGTGCTGGATGGCGCCGGAGATGCCGACGGCGATATAGACTTCGGGGGCGACGATCTTGCCCGTCTGGCCCACCTGGTAGTCGTTGGGCACATAGCCCGCGTCCACCGCCGCGCGGCTCGCGCCCACGCCCGCGCCCAGCTTGTCCGCCAGCGGCACGATCACCTGCTCGAACGTCGCCGCGTCCTTCAGCGCCCGCCCGCCCGAGACGATGATCTTGGCCGAGGTCAGTTCGGGACGCTCGCTCTTGGCGATCTCCGCGCCCACGAAGCTGCTCGTCCCCGCATCGGCCGCGCCGCCCACCGCCTCGATGGCCGCGCTGCCGCCGTCCGCCGCCGCCTTGGCAAAGGCCGTGCCGCGCACCGTGATCACCAGCTTGGCGTCGCCGCTCTCCACCGTGGCAATGGCGTTGCCCGCGTAGATCGGCCGCGTGAACGTCTTCGGCCCTTCCACCGAGAGAATGTCCGAGATCTGCATCACGTCGAGCAGCGCCGCCACGCGCGGCGCCACGTTCTTGCCCGTCGTCGTCGCCGGCGCCACGAACGCGTCGTAGTCCGCCATCAGCCCCGCCACCAGCGGCGCCACGTTCTCCGCCAGCGCGTTGGCCAGGCTCGCGTCATCGGCCGTGACCACCTTGGCCACGCCCGCGATCCGCGCCGCCGCCTGGGCCACGCCGTCCACGCCCGCGCCCGCCACCAGCAGCGTCACCTCGCCCAGCTGCGCCGCCGCGCTCACCGCCGACAGCGTCGCATCCTTCACCGCCGAACCATCGTGTTCGACCCATACCAGTGCCTTGGTCATCTCAGGCTACTCCCAGTTCCTTGAGCTTGGCCACCAGCGCGTCCACGTCGGCCACCTTGATCCCCGCCTGCCGCACCGGCGGCTCCGATACCTTCAGCGTCTTCAGGCGCGGGCTCGTGTCCACGCCGTAGTCCCCCGGCGCCTTCGTCGCCAAGGGCTTGCTCTTCGCCTTCATGATGTTGGGCAGCGAGGCATAGCGCGGCTCGTTCAGCCGCAGGTCCGTCGTCACCACCGCCGGCAGCGCCAGCCGCACCGTCTCCAGACCGCCGTCGATCTCGCGCTTCACCACCACGGCGTCGCCGTCCACCGTCACCTCGTTGGCGAACGTCCCCTGCGGACGGCCCAGCAGCGCCGCCACCATCTGCCCCACCTGGTTCGAATCATCGTCGATCGCCTGCTTGCCCGTGATGATCAGGCCCGGCTGCTCTTCATCGGCAATCCCCTTGACGATCTTCGCCACCGCCAGCGGTTCCACCTCGTCGTCCGACTGCACCAGGATCGCTCGGTCCGCGCCCATCGCCAAGGCCGTGCGCAGCGTCTCCTGCGCCTTCGCCGGTCCCACCGACACCGCCACGATCTCCGACACCACGCCCTTCTCCTTCAGGCGGATCGCTTCCTCCACCGCGATCTCGTCGAACGGGTTCATGCTCATCTTCACGTTCGCCAAATCAACACCCGTGCCATCCCCCTTCACCCGGGGCTTCACGTTGTAATCAATCACCCGCTTCACGCAGACCAGGGCTTTCATTGCAGCGTTCCTCTCTTCGACGGGGCGGCAGGCGCGGCCCCGGATGACTTATTCAAGTTCCAGAATGATGGCATCCACGGCCAGGCTGTCGCCCGCCTTGGCATTGACGGCCTTGACCTTGCCCGCCTTTTCCGCGCGCAGGATGTTTTCCATCTTCATGGCCTCGACCACCGCGAGCGGCTGCCCCGCCTCCACCGTATCGCCTTCGCCCACGTTCAGCGCCACGAGCAGGCCCGGCATCGGGCAGACGAGGTACTTGGACATATCCGGCGGCACCTTCTCGATCATGTGCCGCGCCAGATGCGCGATGTGCCCCGGCAGGACCTGGACATCGTGGATCGCACCGCGCGTGGTCAGGCGCAGGCCCGAAGCCTTCGCCTCGACCTTGACGATCAGCGCCTCGCCATCGGCCTCGGCATGAATGAGGCGATCGCCCGGCGTGTATTCGAGCGCGAGGTCGATCTCGGCCCCGTCGACCGTGATCGTGTTGCCGCCCACTTCGACCGCGTGGGTTTCGCCGGCGATCTTCACCGCCCACGACGACGGCGGATCGAGTTCGTCGCCCAACTGCCCGTCGATCTGCCGCGAACGGTCGGCCCGCGCCGTGGCGAGGAAGCCCGCCAGCCCCGCCAGCGTGCGCTTCAGCGCATCCGACGTTGCCGCTCCGTGGAAGCCTTCGGGATATTCCTCGGCAATGAAGCCGGTGGTCAGCTCGCCCGACCGGAAGCGCGGGTGCTGCATGATCGCGCTGACGAAATCGATGTTGTGGCCGAGCCCCTCGATCTCGAAAGCATCGAGCGCGGCAATCTGCCGGTCCGCCGCCTCGTCGCGCGTCCGCCCCCAGGTGATCAGCTTGGCGATCATCGGGTCGTAGAACATCGAGACTTCGCCGCCTTCATAGACGCCGTCGTCCACGCGCACGCCATCGACGCCGCGACGGCCATTGGCCTCGCCATCGTCGGTCCAGCCGGCCAGCGGCGGATTGTAGCGGACCAGGCGTCCGGTCGAGGGCAGGAAGCCGCGATAGGGGTCTTCGGCATAGACGCGGTTCTCGATGGCCCAGCCGTCGATCTTCACGTCGTCCTGCGTCATCGCCAGCTTCTCGCCATAGGCGACGCGGATCATCTGTTCGACCAGGTCGATGCCGGTGATGGCCTCGGTGACGGGATGCTCCACCTGCAGGCGGGTGTTCATTTCCAGGAAGTAGAAGCTCTCGCCCGTCTTGTCCGCGCCCGAGACGATCAGCTCGACGGTGCCGGCCGAATAGTAGCCCACCGCCCGCGCCAGCGCGACGCACTGCTCGCCCATCGCCTTGCGCATCTTGGGCGTGACGAACGGCGAAGGCGCTTCCTCCACCACCTTCTGGTGGCGGCGCTGGATCGAGCATTCGCGTTCGTTGAGGTAAAGGATGTTGCCGTGCTGGTCGCCCAGGATCTGAATCTCGATGTGGCGCGGGTCGAGAATGAATTTCTCGATGAACACGCGATCGTCACCGAACGAATTGAGGCCCTCGCGCTTCACGCTCTCGAAGCCTTCGCGCACGTCCTTCTCGCTGTAGGCCAGGCGCATGCCCTTGCCGCCACCGCCGGCCGAGGCCTTCATCATCACCGGATAGCCGATCTCGTTGGAGATGCGCACCGCGTGCTCGGTATCCTCGATCTCGCCCACGAAGCCGGGTACCACGTTGACGCCCGCCTGCTTGGCCAGCTTCTTGGATTCGATCTTGTCGCCCATCGCCGCGATCGCGCCGACCGGCGGCCCGATGAACGCGATGTTCTCCGCCGCCAGCGCCTCGGCGAACGACGTCCGCTCGGACAGGAAGCCATAGCCCGGATGCACCGCTTCCGCGCCGGTCTGCTTGCACGCCGCGATAATCTTGTCCGCGATCAGGTACGACTGCGCGGCCGGCGACGGACCGATATGCACCGCCTCGTCCGCCATCTGCACGAACGGCGCGCGCGCATCGGCATCCGAATAGACGGCCACCGTCCGGATACCCATCCGGCGGGCGGTCTTGATGACGCGGCAGGCGATTTCGCCACGGTTGGCGATGAGGATTTTCTTGAACATGCCTATCTTTCCGTCGCTGCAATTACCGTAATTCAGACCTGCTCCAGCGCCTGCGCCAGATCGGCCACGATGTCGTCGATGTGCTCGATGCCCACCGAGACGCGCACCGTGTCCGGCCCTGCCCCCGCGGCGACCAGTTCTTCCTCGCCCAACTGGCTGTGCGTGGTCGAGGCGGGGTGGATGATGAGCGAGCGGGTGTCGCCGATGTTGGCGAGGTGGCTGAACAGCTTGGCCGACTGGACGAGCTTCACCCCCGCCTCGTACCCGCCCTTCACGCCGAAGGTGAATACCGCGCCGCCCTTGCCGCCAAGGTACTGCTTCGCCAGTTGGTGATAGGGGTCTTCCGGCAGTCCCGCATAGCTCACCCACGCCACCTTCGGATGGTTCTGCAGCCACTGCGCCAGGTGCAGCGCATTGCTGCAATGGCGCTCCATGCGCAGGGCCAGCGTTTCCATGCCGGTCAGCGTGAGGAAGGCATTCATCGGCGCCATGGCAGGGCCAAGGTCGCGCAGGCCCAGCACGCGGCAGCCGATGATGAAGGCGATCGGGCCGACGGGCTTCAACGCCTCGGTCAGCACCGCGCCATGGTAGCTGGGGTTGGGCTGGGTGAGCGAGGGGAACTTGTCGCTGGCCGCCCAGTCGAACTTGCCCGAATCCACGATCAGGCCGCCGATGGAATTGCCGTGGCCGTTGAGGAACTTGGTGCACGAATGGACGACGATGTCCGCGCCATGCTCGATCGGGCGGCACAGCGCGGGGCTGGCCATGGTGTTGTCCACGATCAGCGGCACGCCCGCCGCATGGGCGATGTCGGCAATCGCCGCGATGTCCTGCACCACGCCACCGGGGTTGGCGAGGCTTTCGATGAACACGCCGCGCGTCTTGTCGGTGATCGCCGCGGCGACGGCGGCAGGATCGTCGGCGTCGACGAACACCGCCTTCCAGCCGAACTTGGCGAAGCTGTGCGCGAACTGGTTGAGCGTGCCACCATAGAGCTTCTTGGCGGCCACGATCTCGCAGCCCGGCTCCATCAGGGTGTGGAACACGATGAACTGCGCGGCATGGCCCGATGCCACGCCCAGCGCGCCCACGCCCCCTTCCAGCGCCGCGATCTTCGCTTCGAGCGCAGCGTTGGTGGGGTTCATGATGCGGGTGTAGATATTGCCGAATTCGGCGAGGGCGAAGAGGTTCGCCGCGTGTTCGGCACTGTCGAACACATAGCTCGCCGTCTGGTAGATCGGCGTGATCCGCGCCTTGGTCGTCGGATCAGGCGCGCACCCGGCGTGGACCGTCAGCGTCTCAAGCTTCTGCGTCATGGCATCCTCCTTCGTGTAGCGCGCGCGACCCTATCACGCCGCTTCGATCTCGCTACCCAGTGGCGGCATGTTGTGGCCCAGCAGCCGCAGCATGTCCGCCGCGCATTCCACGACGTTGGAGCCGGGGCCGTAGATGCCCTGCACCCCTGCTTCGCGCAGGAATTCATAGTCCTGCGGCGGGATCACGCCCCCGGCGACGACCTTGATGTCGGGCCGGCCGGCGGCTTTCAGGTGGCCGATCAGTTCGGGGATCAGCGTCTTGTGCCCGGCGGCGAGGCTCGATGCCCCCACCGCGTCGACGTCCTTTTCCAGCGCCAGCGCGCAGGCTTCCTGCGGCGTCTGGAACAGCGGGCCGCTGGTGACGTCGAAGCCCATGTCGCTGAAGGCGCTGGCGATCACGTTGGCGCCGCGATCGTGCCCGTCCTGGCCCATCTTGGCGACGAGCATGCGGGGCTTGCGGCCCAGGCGGCGAGTCACGGCCTCGACGCCGTCCAGCACCTGCCGGTAGCGGCTGTCGCCGGCATAGGCCGCACCGTAGATGCCCTTCACCGGGGTCGGCACGGTGCCGTGGCGGCCGAACACGATTTCCATCGCGTCCGAAATCTCGCCCAGCGTCGCGCGGTGGCGCGCGGCTTCGACCGCAAGTTCAAGCAGATTGCCGCCCGTCTTCGCGCCTTCGGTCAGCGCGTTGAGCGCGGCGCGACACTTGGTCTCGTCACGCCCCGCGCGCACTGCCTTCAGCCGCGCGATCTGCGCTTCGCGCACGGCGTGGTTATCGACTTCGAGCGTTTCGATCTGGTCTTCGCTGGCAAGGCGATACTTGTTGACGCCGACGATTACGTCCTCGCCCCGGTCGACCCGCGCCTGGCGGCCGGCGGCGGCTTCCTCGATCATCGCCTTGGGCCAGCCGGCGGCGACGGCCTTGGCCATGCCGCCCTCGCTATCGACGCGCTCGATGATCTCCCAGGCCTTGTCGACCAGTTCCTGCGTCAGCGCCTCGATGTAGTACGACCCGCCGAGCGGATCGACCACCTTGGTCATCCCCGTCTCTTCCTGGATCACGATCTGCGTGTTGCGCGCGATGCGGGCGGAGAAGTCGGTGGGCAGCGCAATGGCTTCGTCGAGCGCGTTGGTGTGGAGCGACTGGGTGCCGCCGAGCATCGCGGCCATCGCCTCGATCGTGGTGCGGATGACGTTGTTGTAGGGGTCCTGCTCCTGCAAGCTGACGCCCGAGGTCTGGCAGTGGGTGCGCAGCATCTTGGAGCGTTCGTCCTGCGCACCGAGCTTGGTCATCACCCGGTGCCACAGCACGCGGGCGGCGCGCAGCTTGGCCACTTCCATGAAGAAGTTCATGCCGATGGCGAAGAAGAACGAGAGGCGACCGGCGAACTTGTCGATGTCCAGCCCGGAGGCCACGCCGTACTTCACGTATTCCATCCCGTCGGCGATGGTGAAGGCGAGTTCCTGCACCTGCGTCGCCCCGGCTTCCTGCATGTGGTAGCCGGAAATCGAGATCGAGTTGAACTTCGGCATCTCGCGGCTGGTATAGCCGAAGATGTCGGAGATGATCCGCATGCTGGGTTCGGGCGGGTAGATGTAGGTGTTGCGGACCATGAACTCCTTGAGGATGTCGTTCTGGATGGTCCCGTCGAGCAGCTTGCGGTCAACGCCCTGCTCTTCACCGGCGACGATGAAGAAGGCGAGGATCGGGATCACCGCGCCGTTCATGGTCATCGACACCGACATCTGATCGAGCGGGATGCCGTCGAACAGGATCTTCATGTCCTCGACAGAGTCGATGGCGACGCCCGCCTTGCCGACATCGCCGACGACGCGCGGATGGTCGGAGTCATAGCCGCGGTGCGTCGCAAGGTCGAAGGCGACCGAGAGGCCCTTCTGCCCGGCGGCGAGGTTGCGGCGATAGAAGGCGTTGGATTCCTCCGCCGTGGAGAAGCCTGCGTACTGGCGGATGGTCCACGGGCGACCGGCGTACATCGAGGCGCGCACGCCGCGCGTGAACGGGGCGAAACCGGGCAGGCCGGGATCGGCGGTGACGTCCTCGGCGGTGTAGAGCGGCTTGACGGCGATGCCTTCCGGCGTCTGCCAGGTCAGATCCTTGCCCTTGACTTCCTTGGCGGCGGCGGCCTGCCAATCGGCCAGTGTCTTGTCGGTCATCGTCTCAATCTCCATGCCCTCTCCCCGGTCGGGGAGAGGATACGCAGGCTAGGCAGCTTGCTGCCTAGCCGAAGTTGGAGAGGGGCCTTGCGACGCTTTGGGTGCGCGCGCCCCCTCTCCCAACCCTCTCCCCTGAAGGGGAGAGGGCTAGAAGCTCAGTGCCCGCCCTTGGGCGTCTCCATGATCTCGGTCAGCTGCCCGCCCATGTCCTTGGGGTGGACGAAGAAGATCAGCGTGCCGTGCGCGCCGATGCGGGGTTCGCCGAGCACGCGCTTGCCCTGGGCTTCGAACCAGGCCTTCGCTGCGTGGATGTCGGGCACTTCGTAGCAAAGGTGGTGCTGGCCACCCAGGGGATTGGCGGCGAGCCACTTGCCCACGGCGCTGTCCGGGCTGGTCGGCTCGATCAGCTCGATCTGCGTGCCGGCAGTACCGTTCTCACCCGGCGTGTTGACGAACGCCACGCGCACCTGCTGGCTTTCCAGCACGAACGGCTCGGTGATCTCGCTCGCGCCCATGACGTCGCGGTAGAAGGCGATGGAAGCGTTCATGTCAGGCGTGGCGACGCCGACGTGGTTCAAGCGGCCCAGTTTCATCTCAGACCCTTTCAATGACCATGGCGATGCCCTGACCGCCGCCGATGCACATGGTGATCAGGCCGTACTTGCCGCCGGTGCGCTGCAACTCGTACATCGTCTTGACCGTCAGGATCGCGCCGGTCGCGCCGATCGGGTGGCCGAGCGAGATGCCCGAGCCGTTGACGTTGGTCTTGGCCGGATCGAAGCCGAGTTCCTTGGCGACGCCACAGGCTTGCGCGGCAAACGCCTCATTGCTCTCAATCACGTCGATCTGGTCGAGCGAGAGACCTGCCCGCTGCAGCGCCACCGGCACCGCCTTGACCGGGCCGAGGCCCATCACACTGGGTTCAACGCCCGCATGGCCCCAGCCGAGGATCTTCGCCATCGGCTTCAGGCCAAGTTCTGCCACCGCCTTGCCGCTGGCAAGCACGACGGCCGCCGCACCGTCATTGATGCCGCTCGCGTTGCCTGCGGTGACCGTGCCGTCCTTCTTGAACACAGGCTTGAGGCCAGCGAGCGATTCCGCCGTCGTCTCGCCGCGCACGTGCTCGTCGGTGTCGAACACGGTCACGCCCTTGCGGGTCTTGATCTCGACCGGGACGATCTGGTCCTTGAAGTAACCCGCGGCGATGGCCGCAGCGGCGCGTTTGTGGCTTTCCGCAGCCAGCGCGTCCTGATCCTCGCGGCTGATCGCGCAGCGTTCCGCCACGTTTTCCGCCGTCACGCCCATGTGGATGCCTTCGAACGGATCGTGCAGCGCGCCGAGCATCGCGTCCATCAGCACCTGATCGCCCATCTTCTGGCCGTTGCGCGCGGTGAGAATCATGTGCGGCGCGTTCGACATGCTTTCCGCGCCGCCGCCGACGGCAATGTCCTGCTCGCCCAGGGCAATGCCCTGTGCTGCCGAAACGATCGCCTGCAGGCCCGAACCGCACAGGCGGTTGACGTTCATGGCCGGGGCCTCGATCGGCACGCCCGCGTTCACCGCAGCGACGCGGCTGACGTAGGCATCCTTGGGCTGGGTGGGTACGACGGTGCCGATCACCACGTTCTGTACCTTGTCCGCAGTGATCCCGGCGCGGGCAATGGCTTCCTTGATCACGATCGCGCCCGTCTCTGCCGGACGCAGCGGGGCAAGGCTGCCGCCGAAGGAGCCGATCGCGGTACGCGCGCCCGAGACGATGTAGATGTCGGTCATTGTCGGTCTTTCCAAAATCCGGGGGCAGATCAAAGCGGAATGTTGTCGTGCTTCTTCCACGGGTTCTCGAGGCTCTTGTTGCGCAGCTTGCGCAGGCCGAGCGCCACGCGGCGGCGGGTGGAGTGCGGGTAGATCACCTCGTCGACGAAGCCCTTGCTCGCCGCCACGAACGGGTTGGCAAAGCGGTCTTCGTATTCCCTGGTCTTCTCGGCCTGCTCCTCGGCGGAGAGGCCGCGGAAGATGATCTCGACCGCGCCCTTGGCGCCCATCACCGCGATTTCGGCGGTGGGCCAGGCGTAGTTGAGGTCACCGCGCAGGTGCTTGGAGGCCATGACGTCATAAGCGCCGCCATAGGCCTTGCGGGTGATGACGGTGATCTTGGGCACGGTCGCCTCGGCATAGGCGAAGAGCAGCTTGGCGCCATGCTTGATGATGCCGTTGTGCTCTTGGGCGGTGCCGGGGAGGAAGCCCGGAACGTCGACGAAGGTCACGATCGGAATGTTGAAGGCATCGCAGAAGCGCACGAAGCGGGCGGCCTTCTTCGACGAGTTGATATCGAGCACGCCCGCCAGCACCATCGGCTGGTTGGCGACGATGCCGACGGTGCGGCCTTCCACACGGCCGAAGCCGACGATGATGTTGCCGGCATGCTTGGGCTGGACTTCGAAGAACTCGCCCTCGTCCACCGTCTTGCGGATGACTTCGTGCATGTCATAGGGCTGGGTTGCCGAGGCCGGGATGATCGTGTCGAGGCTCGGCTCGCTACGGTCGTAGGGGTCCGAGGTCGGCCGCTCGGGCACGTCCTGGCGGTTCGACAGCGGCAGGTAATCGAAGAAGTCGCGCGCAGCGAGCAGCGCCTCGATGTCGTTCTCGAGCGCGAGGTCGGCCACGGAGGTCTTGGTGGTGTGCGTGACCGCGCCGCCCAGTTCCTCCTGCGTGACGATCTCGTTGGTCACGGTCTTGACCACGTCAGGGCCGGTGACGAACATGTAGGACGAGTCCTTCACCATGAAGATGAAGTCGGTCATCGCCGGGGAATAGACCGCGCCGCCCGCGCATGGGCCCATGATCAGCGAAAGCTGCGGCACGACGCCCGAGGCGAGCACGTTGCGCTGGAAGATCTCGGCATAGCCGCCGAGCGAAGCAACGCCTTCCTGAATGCGCGCGCCGCCGGAATCGTTGAGGCCGATGACAGGCGCGCCGACCTTCATCGCCATGTCCATGATCTTGCAGATCTTCATGGCGTGGCGTTCGGAAACCGCGCCGCCGAACACAGTGAAATCCTGGCTGAACACGAACACGAGCCGGCCGTTGATCGTGCCCGATCCGGTGACCACGCCATCGCCGGGAATGACCGTATCGGGCATCCCGAAATCGACGCAGTTGTGCTCGACATACATGTCGACTTCCTCGAAGCTGCCTTCGTCGAGCAGCACTTCGAGCCTTTCGCGCGCGGTCAGCTTGCCCTTGGCGTGCTGCGCGTCGATGCGCTTCTGCCCGCCGCCCATCCGCGCGGCTTCACGACGCTTTTCCATTTCGGCGATATTCGCAGACATATCCTCGCCCCAAACCTGACCAGATAATCGGCCGCGATGGCGCAACAGGACCGCAGAGTCCAATGTTAAGTTGCAAACTTGCAAAGCACAGATTTGCAAATTATCAACTAAAGTATGAGCAAACGCCGCGTCTTTGCCGGAAACCAGTTGCGCGCGTTGCGAACGCGGCGAGGCCTGTTGCAGACCGAGATGGCGCGCGCGCTGGGCATCAGCGCTTCCTACCTCTGCCAGCTCGAAAACGACGAACGCCATCTCACCCCCGCGCTGGCAGACCGGCTGCGCGCGCAATTTCCGGTGGACTGGGAAGACCTTGCGCCGGACCGGCAGGACCTGCTGGCCGATGCGCTGCGGCAGGCGGTGGCCGACCCGCTGCTGCCCGCCACGCTGCCGGGCGAACAGATCGAGCGCGTGGCCGAACAGTTCCCCGCGTTCGCCGAACAGTTCGTGCGGATGCACGCCATCCACCGCCGCGACCGGCAGCGGCTGGAAATGCTGGACGAGGCGCTGGGGTCGGACAGCGTGGCGGCGGGGATCACCGGCGGCCGCCTGCCGTGGGAGGAAGTGCGCGACTGGTTCCACCTCGCCAACAACTACGTCGATCTGATCGACCGCCGCGCCGAAGTCCTGGCGCGGGAACTGGCCGCCGATCAGGCGTCGCCCTCGATCGACCGGATGGAAGCGTGGTTCGCGGCGCGCGGCGTGACCATCGACTACCGGCCGGGCGGCCCCTTGCGCCTGTTCGATCCGGTGCAGCGGCGCTTGGTGATTGATTCCAGCCAGCCGGTCGAAAGCAGCCGGTTCCAGATGGCCTACCAGTTGACCGCGATGGCGCTGGAACAGGACATCGCCGCCATCGTCGAGGACACGCTGCTCGCCAGCGACGCCGCACGCGAACTGCTGACCGTGGGGCTGGGCAACTATGCCGCGGGGGCGTTGCTGATGCCCTACGAGCAGTTCCGCACCGCCGCACGCGCGCTGCGGCACGACGTCGACCGGCTGCGGCAGGTGTTCGGCACCAGCTTCGAACAGACCTGCCACCGCCTGTCCACGCTGCAACGCCCGCAGGCGCGCGGCATTCCGGTGTTCTTCTGCCGCGTGGACATGGCCGGCAACATCACCAAGCGCCATTCGGCCACCCGCCTCCAGTTCGGCCGGTTCGGCGGCGCCTGTCCGCTGTGGATCGTGCACGAGGCGGTGGCGATCCCCGACCGCATCCACGTGCAGGTGGCCGAGATGCCCGATGGCGTGCGCTATGTCTCGATCGCGAAGGGGCTGGTGAAACCATCGGCCAGCTTCTACCGCCCGCCGCGCCGCTATGCTGTGGCGCTGGGCTGCGAAGCCGCGCTCGCCAGCGAATTCGTCTATGCCGACGGCCTCAACCTCCAGCGCGACGAAGCCGTCGCCCGGATCGGCGCCTCCTGCCGCATCTGCCCGCGCGACACCTGCGACCAGCGCGCCTTCCCCCCCAGCGACAAGGCGATCATGGTCGATCCCAGCCAGCGCGATCTGGTGCCCTACCGGATCGGGGAGGGATAACCGGCGGTTGCTGACGATCCGGGTCCGTCACCCGCAGCGATCAAGGCCCCGTCAGCGGGATAATCCAGCGAATACGCTCGATGGCAACGGGCGACGCAGCCTTGCCATCTCCTGGCGCCGACAACGTGTAATACGCGCGAGAAGACATGACCTCGCACGACTTCTGATCCAATGACGAAACCTTGCTGCTGACAATCACGCGACAGGCATCGACACGGCCCGAACTGTTCAGCGTGAGCGCCACGACCACGGTGCCGCCGACTTCCAAGTGCAAGGCTTCGCTAGGATAATCTTTCCAGCTCACCCAACTGTCCGGTTCGATCGCTTGCGGGCGAATATCCGCGCGCTGCGCGATCACGACACCGGGATTTCCGCGATGCGCTTTCCCTTCGGCACCGGATGCCGGGAACGACCCAACAACGCCCGCAGGATCAATCTGCCACCCGCGCAGGAGATCGTCGTAGCACGGTTGCAGCGCAGCGAACGCCTTCCCAAAATCCTTGAGATTCAACGCGAACAATAAGTCCCCGGCAACGGAGAACGATGCCGCCTGATTATCGGGCGCCGTTGCCAGCAGCTTCGCATCGACATCGTATGCGCCGATGAGACGTGCGGATTTGCCCGGCACCTTGATCGTCTCCGCTCCGAACTGTTGCGAGCGGCCTTCCGGGTCGAGCCGAAGATCGACCTGCACGCGCGCGGCGAGCTTGGGCACCCCGCCCCCGGCCAGCAGAATATCGAGGCTGTCCGGCCCCGCCGATTTCGCAATATCGAGCGTAACCTCCTGACTGGCGGTTCCGAAATGGCGCTGCAGATGACATCCGTCGTCAGCATAATTCACGCGCCACGGCCCATCCGGTTCCAAGGCCGCAGCAGACGGCGGAGACGGAGGAACCTGGGCGGAAGCCGGCACGCTTCCCAGGAACGCGAGGACGCATACTTGCCTGAAAAATTCGCGCACGGTCTATCTCCTCTTTCGGAATGCCACGCCAAAATGAAAGATGCATAACAGCACGGGAAAATCGCAAGGCGCTTCCGACACCAAAGCCCGCTAGCCGCCACCCCCCAGCGCAGCCCGCAGCGCACCTTCGTCCAGCTTGCCCTCCCAGCGCGAGACGACCACCGTTGCCACGGCGTTGCCGATGAAGTTGGTCAGGCTGCGGCATTCGGACATGAAACGGTCGACGCCCAGGATCAACGCCATGCCCGCCACCGGCACGGAAGGCACGATCGAAAGCGTCGCCGCCAGCGTGATGAAGCCCGCGCCGGTTACGCCCGCCGCGCCCTTGGACGAAAGCATGGCGACGCTAAGCAGCAGCACCTGCTGACCCAGTGTCAGTTCCACTTTGCAGGCCTGCGCGATGAACAGCGAGGCCAGCGTCATGTAGATGTTGGTGCCGTCCAGATTGAAGCTGTAGCCGGTGGGCACGACCAGGCCGACCACCGCCTTGGGGCAGCCGGCGCGCTCCATCTTGTCGATCAGCGCGGGCAGCGCGCTTTCCGACGAGGACGTGCCCAGCACCAGCAGCAGTTCATCCTTGAGATAGGCAATCAGCCGCAGGATCGAAAAGCCCGCCAGCCGCGCAACGACGCCCAGCACCACCAGCACGAACAGCGCCGAGGTGAGGTAGAACGTCAGCACGAGGTGGACGAGGTTCGCCAGGCTATCGATGCCATACTTGCCGATGGTGAAGGCCATCGCGCCGAACGCGCCGACGGGCGCCGCCTTCATCACGATCGCCACCAGCCGGAAGAACGCGACGGACACGTCTTCCAGCAGCGCGACCACCCGCTCGCCCCGCGCGCCCGTGGTGGCGAGCGCGATGCCGAACAGGATCGCCACGACCAGGACCTGCAGGATGTTGCCCTCGCTCAGCGACGACAGGAAGGTTTCCGGGATCATCGCCATGAGGAAGCCGGTCACGCTCGCCTCGTGCGCCTTAGCGGCATAGGCGGCGACCTTTCCGGCATCGAGCGACGCCGGATCGATGTTCAGCCCCGCGCCCGGCCGCACGATGTTGCCCACGATCAGCCCCACGATCAGCGCCAGCGTGGAGAAGAACAGGAAATAGGCGAAGGCCTTGGCGGCGACCCGACCAACCGAAGCGAGATCGCGCATCCCGGCGATGCCCGTCACGATCGTCAGGAAGATCACCGGCGCGATCACCATCTTCACCAGCTTGATGAAGGCATCGCCCAGCGGCTTCAGCGCCTCGCCGGTGGCGGGCGCGAAATGGCCGATCAGCACGCCGGCGGCGATGGCGACCAGCACTTGCAGGTAGAGGTGGCCATACCAGCGGCGCGACGCGGCGGGCGCTTCGGCAACGGTTTCATCGGGCAGCATCATGGACGCGGACAATTGCGCAGTCCGCGCCGCTTGTCACCCGATGGCGCAGTCAAAGGCGTGCATACCGGACGTTAACCCGCGCCTGATACAGCGCAGGCCATGATCGACAAGATCACCGTCCTGGTGCCGCACTTCCTGATGGCCTTGATGATCTGGCGCCTGCTGCACCGGCCCGATCTCGATCGCGATCCGCTGGTCGAAGGCAAAGGCGGATCGCCGGATGCGCAGGACCGCAAACCAGGCCGTTGGCGTCAAACGGGCTCCACGCCTGACAGCAGGCCATAACAAAAGCAGGCGGCATAGCATTCCACCGCCTGCGCAGGATCGTCGAAACCCGCCGCCCAGCTCCGCAATTCGTTGGCCGGATTGATTGTCGCCGCCAGCACTTCGGCGGCGACAAGCGGATCGACCGGCAGCAACGAGCCGTCCGCGATCCCGTCCGAGAGCATCCCCGCGAACCGCCGCGCGATACGTTGCGCGCTGTTCAGCACCGCATCGCGCCGTTCCTGCGGCAGGGCCTGCAACGCCGTCGTGCGCAACAGCGGCGTCGGATCGGAAAGCTGCAACGCCACCAGTTCGGCCACCGCGCTCGAAATCCTCCCCCAGCCGTTGCGCGGCAGCGTGGCGGCGGCGAACTGCACCGCCGCGATCCTTTCGTTGCCGTGCTCGAAGCAGGCGAGCACCAGATCGTCCTTGGCCTCGTTGTGGTGATAGAAACTGCCCTTGGTCACGTTCAGCCCGCTGGCGATGCGGTGGACCGAAGCGCCCTTGTAGCCGCGCTGGTTGATCGTCAGCGTCGCCATGCGCAGGAATTCCCCGCGCGGGTTGCGCATTCCCTCCGGCGGCGTCCGCCATGGCGCATCACCGCCGCCGAGCGCTTCGGGCCGCCATGCCGCCCCGCGCGGCGCGATCCCATCCGCCAGAACGGACAGCAACCGCTGCTTGAGGCGCGGGAAGTCCTGCACGGAATAGAGCGGCGTCCACGCCGGCAACCAGAACATCACCTGAAGCAGGATGTGCGCCCGCGCGGTGCGCACCGCATGGTCGCGCTCCCCCGGCCCGGCCGGCAACAGATCACGCACCACGCGGAACAGCTCGATGTACCGCTCCTGCAACGGGCGGTGCAGCGCTTCGGGCAGCGTGCGCATTTCCGACAGGACGGCAATGCGCCCTTCCTCGCCCCGCCGGATCATCGCACGCAGATCGACGTGCCCGTCGATCCAGCAGGCCAGCCGCGCGCGCGGGGTGGGCGCCTGCGCCGCGATCCGCGCCAGCGCGATCAGGCGGTCGATCGTGGCCTCGAACACCGCGTGGACAAGGTTCTCCTTGCGCCCGAAGTAGTAGGCAACGCTGCTGGCATTGAGCCCGACGCGCGCCGCCACTTCGCTGAACGTAGTGCCCTTCACGCCCTTTTCGTTGATGAGGTCGGTCGCTGCGCGCACGATATCGCGGCGGCGGCGCTCGAACCGCCCCGCGTCGTTGTCGGGATGCGCCTGGCTTGCCATGCCGTTCAGGCGAAGTGCCGCCGCAGTTCGGACTTGAGGATCTTGCCGTTGGCGTTGCGCGGCAGCGTCTCGGCGCTGAACACCACGCGCACCGGCACCTTGAACGCCGCCAGCCGCGCCGCGACGAAGGCGCGCAGTTCCTGCTCGCTCGCCTGCATGCCCGGCGCGAGGTGGACCACCGCTGCCGGCTCCTCGCCCAGCGTGCGATGCGGCATGCCCACCAGCGCCGCGTCGGTCACGGCCGGGTGTTCGTAAAGCACGTTCTCCACCTCGATCGAATAGATGTTCTCGCCGCCCCGGATGATCACGTCCTTGGCGCGATCGGCGATCGTGCAGAAGCCTTCCTCGTCGATCCGCGCAAGGTCGCCGGTACGCACCCAGCCGTCCACGAAGGTCTGCGCGGTCGCTTCCGGCCGGTTCCAATATCCCGCCACGATCATCGGCCCGCGCGCCCACAGTTCGCCGATCTCGCCCGCCGGCAACACGGTGACGCCATCGTCCGCGCGCACCTCGATATCGGCGACGGCGACCGCCGGACCGCAGCTCGACGGGCGGTTGAGATAATCCTCCGCGGCATGGTGCGTCAGAGTCGCCATCGTCTCGGTCATGCCCCAGCCGTTGCCGGGCAAGGCGCCGAAGGTTTGCCAGATCGCCTGCACCAGTTCGGGCGCGGACGGCGCGCCGCCATAGGCGATCGCTTCGAGCGAGGAGAGATCGTACTGCGCGCGGTCGGGATGCTCGATCAGTTGCCACGCGATAAAGGGCACGCCGCCGGTGGCCGTGACCTTCTCACGCTCGATCAGCCGGAACGCCTCGACGGTGTCCCACTTGTGCATCAGCACCAGCTTGCTGCCACTGGCCAGCGACCCCATCAGCGTGGCGCTGCACGCGGTGACATGGAATAGCGGGATCACCATCAGGATGGTGCGCGGCTGCGGCGCGGGCGGCATCTCGCCCCGGCGCAACGCGGACTGCGCGCCGCTGAAGGCACTGGACAGGATGTTGGTGGTGAGATTGCGGTGCGTGCCCAGCGCGCCTTTCGGCCGCCCGGTGGTGCCGCTGGTGTAGAAGATCGTGGCAGGATCGTCCGGAGCGATTCCGGCGTCGGGCAAGGGACGGTCGGGAAGCGCCGCATAGCGGTCCGGACGGCCGATTACGTCCTCCAGCAAACGGGTGCCTTCCGGTGCCGTCGCGCCCTCGTCTGCGCGGCACACCAGCACATGCGCCAGGCCCGGCAGGTCCGCGCGATCGGGAACGATGCGCTGCCACCGATCCGCATCGGCGATCAAGACGTGTGCGCCACTGTCGGACAAAGCGAAGGCCAGCTCATCGCCCTTCCACCAGGCGTTGAGCGGCACCGCGATCGCGCCGAGAACCGTGGTAGCGAACAAGGCCACCGTCCATTCGGGCAGGTTGCGCATGGCAATCGCCACGCGGTCCCCCTTCCCCACGCCCAGTTCCGCCAGATGGGCGGCCAGCGCGGCGACCGCGCGATGCCAGGCATCGAACGAAACCCGCTCCGCGCCATAGACAAGGAACGTGCTGTCCCCGTGCTGGCGGGCCAGGGCCGCCAGAGCGCCGAGATGCGGCAGGGCGTTCTTCCACACGCGCGTCGGCACGCCCCGGATGGTCACCGTTTCCATCTCGAACGGCATGCCCGGAGCGCAGAGCTTCGCCCGCACCTCCTCCAGCGACATCGCCGGCCAGCCGGCCGGGATGGCGGGCAAGGCCTGGTCGATGGACGCATGGTCGGTGGCATGGCGTTGCTCTGTCATGGTGATCCCGTCCCGATCGGGCCATCCTGCCCGGCATTGTCGTTCGCCGCGCAGACTATCTGCGCCACCCCCGTTCCGGCAACCCGCCCGCGCAAATTTTCATGAAGTGGGTATGGCCCACGCGAAGCACCGGATTCCGTAACGTAAAGCATGAAATTATCTGTTTTTTGCATGAAATCGTCACCCAAATCACCGTGCAAATCCCCTTTTCTGAAAAGACGGTATGGACTAGCCACAGGACGGGATTCGGGCTTAACCTGCCCGTGGGAGAGATTGCGCCATCATGAAACCAAGCCTGGAAACCTCCGCCGCATGAGCCTGCTGCCATGAGCATGGGGGCGCTGATCGCGCGGTTGCAGCCGGATGGCACCGACCGGCTGGTCCTGTCCGGCGCGGACGGCTGGATGCAGGGGCGCACGATGTACGGCGGCGCATCCACTCTGATCGCCTATGCGGCCGCGCGCAGGCTGCGGCCCGACCTTCCGCCGCTGCGCGGCGCGCAGATCGGCTTCGTCGCCCCCGTGGGCAGCGATGTGGAAGCGCGCGTCGGCGTCCTGCGCGAAGGCCGCAGCGTGGCGCAGGTGACGACCGACCTGTTCTGCGAAGGCGCGCCGGTCCTGCGCGCGCTGTGGCTGTTCGGGGCGGCGCGGCCGACCAACGGTGGCGTGCCCGCCCAGCGAACGGACGAAGCCATTCCCGTCGAAGAGGCCGCTCCCGTAATCGCGACCGACGATGCGCCCCAGTTTATCCACAATTTCGAAATGCGCCGCGCCGAGCCCCGTGGCGGCGTGCGGCCGAGCGTCCTCCGCCGCTGGGTGCGCCTGCGCGACCGCGCAGGCCTCGACCCGATCGCGGAACTGGTGGGGATCGGCGACGCCCTGCCGCCCGGCGCGGTCCGGGCCATGGAACGGCGTGGCCCGATCAGTTCGATCAACTGGTCGCTGACGCTGCTGGGCGACGCCCCGCAGACGCGCGACGGCTGGTGGCTGCTGGAAACCGCGTCCAATCACATGGCCGACGGCTTCAGCAGCGAAACCCTGCGCATGTGGAACGCCGATGGCGTGGAAGTGATGCGCGGCCTGCAAAGCGTGGCCATTTTCGGCTGATGGAGAACCAGCAAGCGATGGACCTGATCCGCCCCGAAGACGCCGGTTTCGACGCCGCCCGCCTCGCGCGAATCCCGGCCTTTCTCGAAGAACGCTACCTTGCCCCCGGCAAGCTGGCAGGAACCGATGTTCTGGTGGCGCGCGACGGCCTGCCGTTCTTCCGCGCCACGCTGGGCAAGGCCCGCGCCGATGGAACGCCGCTGCGCGACAATGCCATCTTCCGCATCGCCTCGATGACCAAGCCGGTCACCTCGATCGCGCTGATGATGCTGGTCGAGGAAGGGCTGATCGCCCTCGACGATCCCGTCACGCGCTTCGTGCCGGAGTTCGCGAACCTGACGGTCTATGCGGGCGGCGGGGGCGAAGCGCCGTTCGTGCCGGGCAAGCCCGCAACGGGCATGCGGATCGTCGATCTGCTGACGCATATGTCGGGCCTCACTTACGGCATCCAGAACCGCACGAACGTCGACGCGGCCTATCGCAAGGGCAAGCTGGACGGGCACGCCAGCCTGCCGGGCAACGACCATTTCGTGACCGAACTCGCCAAAATCCCGCTTGAATACGCGCCGGGTACCGGCTGGAACTATTCGGTATCCACCGATGTGCTGGGCGTGATCGTGGCGCGCATTTCGGGCCTGAGCCTGGGCGAATTCTTCCGCACGCGCATCTTCGAACCACTCGGCATGGTCGATACCGCTTTCCATTGCCCGCCCGAAAAGCAGGACAGGCTGACCGACGCCTGGAACTACGTGCCTGGCAAGCCGCCCGAACTGCTCGACGAAGCGGAGAAGACCAACCTGACCCGCCAACCGCGCTTCGAAAGCGGCGGCGGCGGCCTGCTTTCCACAACCGCCGACTACCACCGCTTCTGCGCGATGCTGACCGGCGGCGGCGCGGCGAATGGTGCGCGCATCGTTTCGCCCAAGACGTTGCAGCTGATGGCCCGCAACTACCTGCCGGGCGGCGTCGACCTCACGCAAGTCTCCACCTCGCTGTTCAGCGAAGCGAACAACGCCGGCACCGGGTTCGGACTCGGCTTCGGCGTGCTGCTCGATCCGGCCAAGGCGCTGGTGCCCGGCAGTGCCGGCGAATTCTTCTGGGGCGGTATCTTCTCGACCGCCTTCTTCATCGATCCCGTGGAGAAGCTGCACATGGTCTTCATGACGCAGCTTCTGCCCTCCTCCGCCTACCCGATCCGGCGACAGCTCAAGACCCTGATCTACGGCGCGATGGCGCAAAGCCGCGCCTGAACCCGCAACCAGACCCCATACTCAGGAGAGGTACATCATGTCCGACCCCATTCCCGGCGCCAAGGAACACATCGACGCGGCCCGCATCGCCGCCGCGCGCGTTGACGACATTCCGGCCGACACCGCGCTTCTTCCCGTCAACCGCGTCGGCGTGATCGGCGCCGGCACCATGGGCGGCGGCATCACCATGAACTTCCTGACCGCCGGCATTCCCGTGACGATCGTGGAAATGACGCAGGAAGCGCTCGATCGCGGCGTCGCCACGATGCGGAAGAACTACGAGAACACGGTGAAGCGCGGCAAGATGGACGCGGCGCTGGCCGAAGCGGCGATGGGCCGCCTGACGCCGACGCTGGACTTCGGCGCGCTGGCCGAGGCCGACCTCATCATCGAGGCGGTCTATGAGAACATGGACGTCAAGAAGGAGGTCTTCGGCCGGATCGACGGCATCGCCAAGCCCGGCGCGATTCTGGCCAGCAACACCAGCTATCTCGACGTCAACGAAATCGCCGGCGCCACGTCGCGTCCCGAAGCGGTGCTGGGCATGCACTTCTTCTCGCCCGCCAACGTGATGAAGCTGCTCGAAGTGGTGCGTGGCGCGAAGACCGGCAAGCAGCAGCTCGCTACGGTCATGGCGCTGTCGGTCAAGATCGGCAAGGTGCCGGTGGTTTCGGGCGTGTGCCACGGCTTCATCGGCAACCGCATGCTCTCGCCGCGCCAGGCCCAGGCGCACGCGCTGATCATGGAAGGCGCGAACTACTGGGAAGTGGATGAGGCGCTGCTCGAATTCGGCTTCCCGATGGGTCCGTACCAGATGTCGGACCTCGCCGGTGTCGACATCGGCTGGCACCGCGATCCCAACCGCATCGAAACGCTGCGGGATTCGCTGTGCGCGGTCGGCCGCTGGGGCCAGAAGACCAAGAAGGGCTTCTACGATTACGACGACAACCGCCAGCGCACGCCGTCGGAAGAAGTGAAGAAGATCATCGCCGAATGGGCGGCGCGCGAAGGCAAGCCGCAGCGCACGATCGGCAAGGACGAGATCCGCGAACGCCTGCTCTATCCGATGGTCAGCGAAGGCGCGCTGATCCTGGAGGAAGGCATTTCGCAGCGCGCGTCCGACATCGATACGGTCTGGCTCAACGGCTATGGCTGGCCGGCCTGGACGGGCGGCCCGATGTTCTGGGCCGATCACATCGGGCTGGATACGGTCGCCGCCGGCCTGGAAAAGTATGGCCTGCCGGTCGCGCCGCTGCTGGCGCGCAAGGCCGCCGCTGGCGAAACGTTCAACGCCTGATCCACAACGGCGGCGGGAGAGAAACCTTGCGGATCGAAGACATCGCCGAAGCGGATTTCATCCCGCTCACCACCATCCTGCGCGCGCACGCCGCGCGCAGGGGGAAGGCCACCGCCATTGCTGACGAACATGGCAGCGTAAGCTGGGCGGAGCTGGACGCGCTGCTCGACCGCGTCGCCGCCGCGCTCCAGCGGGAAGGCGCGGGCAAGGACGAACCCGTCGCCATTGCCGCGCTTAATTCGGTGCGCACGGGCCTGGCCTTCCTCGGCGCTATCCGGGCCGGCGCCGTGGCCGCGCCGCTGACCTCCACCGCCGCGCCCGAAACGGTGCTGGCGATGCTGGCCGACAGCGGCAGCCGCGTGCTGCTGCTCGACGCCGAGATGGCGGACCGGCTGGCGGGGCTTCCCTTCCCCGCCGGCGTCCGGCGAATCGCGCTGGACGACAGCGCCGTGGGGGAACCGTTCTCGCAATGGATCGCGCCGGAAGGCGCACGGCCCGAAGAACGCCTGCCCGCGCCCGGCGATCCGTTCAACATCATCTATTCGTCGGGCACCACCGGATCGCCCAAGGGCATCGTGCAAAGCCACAAGATGCGCCACGAATACGCGCGGCGCACGATCGTCGGCGGCTATGACGACGATACCTGCGTGATCTGCTCCACGCCGCTCTATTCCAACACCACGCTGGTGAGCTTCCTGCCCACGCTCACCGCGGGCGGCAAGGTCGTGCTGATGAAGAAGTTCGACGCGCGCGGCTTCCTGGAACTCTCCCAGCGCGAACGGGTTACCCACGCCATGCTGGTGCCGGTGCAGTACCGCCGCATCATGGAAGTGCCCGATTTCGAGAGCTTCGATCTCTCGTCCTACCGGCTCAAGTCCTCGACCTCGGCGCCCTTCCCCGCCTGGCTCAAGGCCGATGTGCTGCGGCGCTGGCCGGGCGGTCTTACCGACGGCTACGGCATGACCGAAGGCGGCGCGACCGCGATCCTGGTGGCGCACCTCCACCCGGACAAGCTCCACACCGTCGGCCAGCCCAGCCCCGGCCATATCATCAAGATCATCGACGAGGCAGGCAACGAGCTGCCGCAAGGCGAAGTCGGCGAAATCGTCGGCCATTCGCCGATCATGATGAACGGCTACCACGGTCAGGACGAGAAAACGCGCGAAGTCGAATGGTTCGACGGCGAAGGCCGCCGCTACATCCGCCATGGCGATATCGGCAAGTTCGACGAAGACGGTTTCCTGATCCTGATGGACCGCGCCAAGGACATGATCATCTCGGGCGGGTTCAACATCTTCCCGACCGATCTTGAAGCCGAACTCACCCGCCAGCCCGCCGTGCGCGAAGCGGCGGTGGTCGGCGTGCCCAGCGAGAAGTGGGGCGAAACCCCGCTCGCGGTGGTCGTGCTGGCCGATACCGCCGCCGATCCGCAGGCGATCCTGGCCGAAGCCAACAGCCGCCTCGGCAAGACGCAGCGCATCGCCGCGATCGAAGTCGTCGACGAACTGCCGCGCAGCCCGATCGGCAAGGTGCTCAAGCGCGAACTGCGCGACCGCTTCGGCGGCAACCCGATTGCCCAAGCCACCTCAATGACCCGGACCATCAAGGAGACAGACCATGCGTGATGCCGTTATCGTCGCCGCCGCGCGCACCCCGATCGGGCGCGCCTACAAGGGCGCTTTCAATGCCACCCCCGGCGCCACGCTGGGCGCGCTTTCGCTGCAGGCCGCCGTTGCGCGCGCCGGGATCGAGCCGGGCGAAGTCGACGACGTGGTGTGGGGCGCGGCGCTGCAGCAGGGCGCGCAGGCCGGCAACATCGCCCGCCAGGTCGCGCTGCGGGCCGGCCTGCCGGTCACCACATCGGGCATGAGCATGGACCGCCAGTGCTCGTCGGGCCTGATGACCATCGCCACCGCTTCCAAGCAGGTCATCATCGACCGCATGGATGTCGTCGCCGCCGGCGGACAGGAATCGATCAGCCTTGTCCAGACCAAGGACATGCGCGTCATGCCCGACCGTTCGCTGGTGGAAATGCACAAGGCAATCTACATGCCGATGCTGCAGACGGCGGAAATCGTCGGCCAGCGCTATGGCATCGGCCGCGAAGCCTGCGACGAATACGCGCTCCAGTCGCAACAGCGCACCGCCGCCGCGCAGGCCGCGGGCAAGTTCGATGACGAGATCGTCGCCGCCGATGCCTCGATGGCCGTGGCCAACAAGGAAACCGGCGAAGTCACCTACCAGGACGTCCATCTCGCCAAGGACGAAGGCAACCGGCCCTCGACCACGCTGGAAAACCTGGCCGCGCTGAAGCCCGTGATCGAAGGCGGCATCGTCACCGCCGGCAACGCCAGCCAGCTTTCCGACGGTTCCGCCGCGGTGGTGATCATGGAAGCCGCCGTGGCCGCGCAAAAGGGCCTGACGCCGCTCGGCCGCTATGTCGGCATGGCCGTGGCCGGCACCGAGCCGGACGAGATGGGCATCGGCCCGGTCTTCGCCATTCCCAAGCTGCTTCAGCGTTTCGGCCTCAAGATGGACGACATCGGCCTGTGGGAACTGAACGAGGCCTTCGCGGTGCAGGTGCTGTACTGCCGCGACAAGCTGGGCATCCCCAACGATCTGCTGAACGTCAACGGCGGCTCGATCTCGATCGGCCACCCCTATGGCATGACCGGGGCGCGCTGCACCATGCACGCCCTGATCGAAGGCAAGCGCCGGGGCGCGAAGTACGTCGTGGTAACGATGTGCGTCGGCGGCGGCATGGGCGCGGCCGGCCTGTTCGAAGTGCTGTGAACCACGCGGAGGGGGCGCGGCGGCGCTCCCTCCGATCGGCGCGCATATGGTGCGTTGGCGCCCCGTCCGGATGGGGCGCTGCGTGCAAAACCGTCGATGCTGGAATGGTGAGCCCTGCTGGATTCGAACCAGCGACCTACTGATTAAAAGTCAGTTGCTCTACCGACTGAGCTAAGGGCCCGACCAAGGCCGATCACCTAGGGCGCGGGGTGCGGCGGGTCAAGCGGGCGTTGTGGTGTTTTATGCGCAGGCCGGTTTCAGGATCGCGCCAGCCGGGGGCGATGGCGGCGGCCGGGGTGAGGACGAACGTCCGCTTGCGGTATTCCGGATGGGGGATGCGTAGCGCGGGCGCGGTGCGTGGTGCCTGGCGCCAGACGCCGCCGCTCCACAGGATCACGTCGAGGTCCAGCGTGCGCGCCCGCCAGCGCTGGCCGCGCCGCACGCGGCCGAAATCGTGCTCGATCCGCTGGAGCAGCAGGAGCAGCGCGGGAGGCATCAGATCGCCCGCCACGATCGCTACCGCGTTGGCATAGCGCCGGCGCGAAGGCCCGAGTGGGGCGCTCACGATCGTACGCGAGACCGCCTCCACCGCCAGCCCCTGCGCCGCGAGCGCGCGCACCGCCGCGCGCAGGACGGCGGCCGGGGCACCATGCCGCGCGTGGCGCACGTTGGACCCCAGCGCGATCAGGTAGCGCTGCGCCGGCGCGGGCGTCACACGTCCTGCGCCAGCCGCGCGTAAAGTTGCGGGCGGCGATCGCGGAAGAAGCCCATTCCGGCGCGATGCTTCGCGGCTTCGGCCAGGTCGATTTCCGCCACGAGCACGCCGGTTTCCTCCGCCCCGTATTCGGCGAGGAAATCGCCCCACTGATCGCTGATGAAGCTGTGCCCGTAGAAGCGCTGTTCGTTCTCTTCGCTGCCGATACGGTTGGCGGCGATCACCGGCATGCAGTTCGACGCGGCATGGCCCAACATCGCCCGGCGCCAGATGCGGCTGGTATCGAAGCTGGCATCATAGGGTTCGGAGCCGATCGCGGTGGGGTAGAACAGCAGTTCCGCCCCCATCAGCGCCATCGCGCGCGCGCATTCGGGATACCACTGGTCCCAGCACACGCCCACGCCGATGCGGGTGCCGAACACATCCCACACCTTGAAGCCGGTATTGCCGGGGCGGAAATAGAACTTCTCCTCGTACCCCGGGCCATCGGGGATATGGCTCTTGCGGTAGATGCCCATGATCTCGCCGTCGGGGCCGATCATGGCGAGGGTGTTGTAGTAGTGATGGCCGTCGCGCTCGAAGAACGAGGTGGGGATGGCGATGCCCAGCGCTTGCGCCAGCTTGCGCATCTCGCGCACCGAGGGATCCTGGTCGAGCGGATAGGCCAGCGCGAAGCGGGCCTCGTCCTCGGTCGTGCAGAAATAGGGGCCAGCGAACAGTTCCGGCGGCAGCACGACTTGCGCGCCGCGCGCGGCGGCCTGTTCCACCAGCGCGGCGACAGCAGCGATGTTCTGCGCTTCGCCGGCATTGAGGGCGAGTTGCAGGGCGGCGACGGTGATCTTGCTCATGGCCGGGGACTTATTGCCCCCGGCCCGGCAATTCAACGGCAAGACCGTGACAAAGCACCGCCAGGGTCAGGACTTTGGGGCGATCAGGGGCGCTTGCGGAACAGCAGCGTCATGCGATCGCTTTCCCCCACGCCAGCAAAGCGCATCCGATCGGCATCCCCCTGCGAGAAGGTGGGCGGAAGCGACCAGACGCCGGCGGGGTGATTCGCGGGGTCCTTGGGGTTGGCGTTGATCTCGCTCTGGCCGACGAGTTCGAAACCGTGCGCTTCGACCATGGCGATCACGTCCTTCTCCCGCAGATAGCCCTTGCTGCCATCGGTGTAGGAGGCGGGAGCATCGGGCCGGGCGCGATGCTGGACAATGCCAAGCAGGCCATCGGCCTTGAGCAGGCGGCGCATCGCCAGCAGATCGGGGTAGAGCCAGCCTCCGCGCCACATGTTGTGCACTTCGCGGAAGATCAGCACGCGATCGACCTTGCCGTCGAGATCGGCGGGCAGGCTGTCGGTGTTGAAGGCGAGGATGCGTTCGGCGGGAACGCCGGTCCACTGCGCGGCCTTCGCGGGGAAAGTTGCGCCAAGGTTGCCGAAGGCCTGCTTCGTGCGTTCGGGCGCATTGGCGACACCGGGATTGAGCCCGATGTACTGGCCCTGCGGCCCAAGGTAAGGCACGAGGACGCGCGTGTACCATCCGCCGGACGGCAGATAGTCCACCACCGTCATGCCCGGCTGCACGCGGAAAAAGCCCAGCGTTTCGGCGGGGTGGCGCCAGATGTCGCGGGCACGGTCGCCATCGCGGCGCGGATCGGCCAGCACCGCCGCCATGGCCGGCGATGTTGCGGCGGGGGCCGGCGTTTCGGCCTGGACGGAGGTCTGGGGAACCAGGCCGGCGACCGCCATGGTCAGGCTGGCGGCAAGGGCTGTCAGGACAGTGCGCACGCGCAAATTCCTCTCTCGGTTGGGATCGCGCGTAAGGTAGCCAAGTGGGAAGCGATGACAAGCGCCGGTCGCATTCCTATCTAGCCTTCAACCAAACAGGAAAGGACAAGCGATGGCCCAGGCCATTTTCGCAGGCGGGTGCTTCTGGTGCACCGAAGCGGTATTTCGGGACGTGATCGGCGTCAGCAACGTGGAAAGCGGCTATATCGGCGGCGCGACGCCGAACCCGACCTACAAGCAGGTCTGTTCGGGCAACACCGGCCACGCCGAAGCCATCCGGGTGACGTTCGATCCCGATGCGATTTCCTACGGGCAATTGCTCGACATCTTCTTCGCCACGCACGATCCGACGCAGCTCAACCGGCAGGGCAACGACATCGGCACGCAGTACCGTTCCGCCGTGTTCCCGCTGGACGAGGAGCAGCAAGCCGAGACCGAGGCGGGAATAGCCCGCGCGCAGGCCGATCGCGCGGAGCCGGTCGTCACCACCATCGAAGGGCCGGCGGAATGGTATCCGGCGGAGGACTACCACCAGGAATACTGGGAAGGCGAAGGGCAGCGCAATCCCTATTGCCTGGCCGTGATCCCGCCCAAGCTGATGAAGCTGCGCAAGAGCTTCGCCAACAAGGTCAAGGCGTAAGCATCAGACCTTGCGCCAGCGGGCGGCGAAGAAGCCATCGATGCCGCCCGCATCGGCCAACATCCCCGGATCGCTGCGCGACCATCCTTCCGGCGTCGGCGCGACGCCGGCGGGAAGCTCCTCGGTCGCGATGGGATCGGGCGCCAGCGCGGTGAAAGCGCGGGCCTGCGCCTCGCCTTCTTCCGGCTCCAGCGAACAGACGGCATAGACCAGCACGCCACCGGGGCGCAGCCATTCTGCGGCGCGCTCCATCATGCTGTGCTGAAGCGCGGCCAGTTCCTCGATTACCGGCAAGCGGTGCAGCACATCGGGATGCCGGCGGCAGGTACCGGTGGCGGTACAAGGCGCGTCGAGCAGGATCGCGTCAAACGGTTCCTCCGGCTGCCAGGCGAGCGCGTCGGCCGCAACGACCTGTGCCTCCAGGCCGGTGCGCTTCAGGTTTTCACGCAGACGATCGAGCCGCCGGGCCGATTTGTCGAGCGCGGTAACCTGCCAGCCGGCAGCCGCCAGTTGCATGGTCTTGCCGCCCGGCGCGGCGCAGAGATCGAGCGCGCGCCGCCCTGCCCCCGGCCCCAGCAGCCTTGCCGGCGCGGTGGCGGCAAGGTCCTGCACCCACCACGCGCCTTCGCCGAACCCCGGTAGCGCTTCCACCGCGCCCGCGCGCGGCAGGCGCACATGGCCGGCCATCAGGGAAACGCCGCCCAGCCGCTCGGCCCATTCGGCCGTGGCATCGGGATCGCGCAGGGTCAGATCGATCGGAGGCGGATCGGCGAGACCGGCGGCGATGGTCCCCACGCGGTCCGGCCATGCGGCCTGCCACCGTGCCTCCGCTTGCACGGGCAGGGTCGGCGCCGCGGGCAGCTTCGCCGACCCCCGGATCACCGCCGAGAACACGCCGTGCGCCAACCGGCGCGGCCCACCCGCAAGCAGCGGCAGACCGGTCGCCACCACGGCATGGGGCGGAAGATCGAGCCGCAGGGCCTGCGCCAGCATCAGCCGCAGCACGGTGCGCGCCTTGGCATCGTCCGGCAGGCGCTGGCGCGTGGCCCCGTCGATCAGGAGATCGAGGTCCTGCATCCAGCGCAGCGTTTCCTGCGTGATCGCCAGAACGAGCGCGCGATCGTCCCCGCGCTCTATGCCGCGCAGGATCGGGGGCGCGATCTGGTCCAGCGGATCGCCCCGGCGCAGCACGGCATCGAGCAGGCGCAGGGCGGCGCGGCGAACCGGCAAGCCGGGCGTATCATCGGGAACGGGGGGACGCGACATCGCGCGCCTATCGCGCGTCCGGCGGCGCTTGGCAATTGAACTCGGCGCCAGGAAGGTCCATCTGGAGCGCATGGACAAGCCCACGCCCCGCGCCACCCAGCGACCGGCCGGTTTCACGCCGCCCGACTACTGGACCAATCCGCCCGTGCCGGAACCGAAGGCAGCCGTTCCGACGGAAGACCCCGACGGGCTCGATCCCACGCGCTTCGGCGACTGGGAAAAGAACGGCATCGCGATCGACTTCTGATCGCCGACGACTGACTGCTGGCGTAATCAGCCTTCGATGATCCGCGTCTGCGGATGATGCCGATCGAGATGCTTGCGGACGATCCGCAGGTTGCGCGTGTTCGAGCGGAACAGGAAATCGAAGGCATCGCCGGCAACCGGCACCGCGCCCAGCAATGCGTCGAACGCGACATTCGCACCCATCCGCAGCAGCTTCCATTTGGGCAGGCCGAGATTGCGCGCTTCCCACACAATCCACGCCCCCATCGCCGCCGTGACGAAATCCCCCACCACCGGTATCAGCCCGGCGAGCGCATCGAGTCCCACCGGCCGGTTGATGCCAGGAATGACGAAGCTGCGTTCGAGCAGGTGCTCCATCAGTTCGATGAGCTGCCGCACCGACGCCGGATCGCGCCCGGTGCCGGGAAGTTCGATGCCCATCCGCACGGGACGGGCGCGGGATCGGGATGCCTGTGCCATCCCCCCTATTTGGGAAGCATGGCCAGCGGCGGCAAGGGATGCCATCCCCAGGGGTTGGGCGCGAAGCCCGTCACGCGGCTGCGCACCAGCGACCAGCGCAGGGGGCGGGCGATGGGGATGTAGCCGTTGACGGCGGTTATTTCCGCTTCGGCCTCCGCCAGCAACGCGGCGCGCTGCTGGGGATCCTTCGCCACGCGTGCGTCATCCAGCCGGGCATCGCCCGCAGCGCTGCACACTGGCCGGCGCGCGGCGCAGGCCAGCTGGTTCAGGAACCACGTAGCGCGGCCATAGCGGGCAACGGAATCAATCAGGCGCAGGTCGGCCGGTGCCGCCTCTCCCACCCGCTGTACCTCGACGCCGATACCGCCGAAGTCGGCGCGCAACCGGTCGAAGACGATCTGCGAGCCCGGACCACGGCCGATGGCGATGCGCAGCACCGGCGGCGGGTTGCCCGCTGCCTTCCAGCGCGCCACGCGCTCCGCCGCCGCCGCCCGGCGCTGGTCGATTCCCATCCCGGCCCAGCGTTCGCCGATCGTGCCGAGATCGCCGGGCGTTTCCGGGGCCACGATCCGCGTTGTCCCCGACCAGCCGCTGACATTGAACGCGCCCAGCAGCGCATCGCGATCGATCGCCATGGCCAGCGCCTCGCGATTGGCCGCCTCGCCCAGATAACCTTGCGCGTTTTCGACCATCAGCCCGAACAGGCCGCTGACGGGATCGATCTGCACGTTGCCGCGCATCAGCCCGCCGACACCGGCGAGAGGCAGGGAATCGATCCGACCGCCCAGCAGCACGTCGATATAGCCATCGTTGAAACGCGCCACGGCCTTTTCGGGCGTTTCCACTTCGACGATCACGGAACGGGCGCGGCGGGCGAAATCCTCCTGCGCCGGCAATCCGCGCTTCGCGGGCGGAATAAGCGAGAGGACCGCGCCTTGCCGGGTGCGCTGCATCGCCATGGGGCCGCCGCCCTGTCGCGCATGGGGAAGGCCGAGTTCGGGCTGCGCCAGCAAGGTCAGCAGATCGGGCAGCGGGCTTTGCAGATCAATCTCGATCACGCGATCGGTCATCACCCGGATCTCGTCGATCGAGGCGAGATCGAGGCCCAGCGGCGATCCGCGCAGGGCGGCCAGCGCGCGCCGCAGCGAAGCGGCGACATCCTCGGCATCGATCCTTGCGCCATCGGGCCAGGTGCCATCGCGCAGGCGGAAGATATAGCTCTGGCCATCGTCGGTCACGATCCAGCGATCGGCCAGTCCCGGCACGACCCGCCCTTCCGCGTCGAATCCCACCAGCCCTTCGACCGTGGCGGCGCGCAGTGTCTGTCCGGCAGGGGAAAGCCGCACGCCCTGCGCCTTGAACGCGTCCGAATCGCCTACCAGGCCAAGCTGGAGCGCGCCGTCGCCGCGCCAGCCACACCCCGATGCCGCAGCGGCAAGGGCAAGGGCCAGGGCGAGGCGTGAAAGACGAGACATTTCAGCACCGGCCTAGCAGATGGCGATCAGGTGGTCAGCGGTGAAAGCCGAGAAATGTGCGCATGGCAGAGAGAGGCCAAACGGCAAGGGACGCGGATAGCGTTCAGATCTTGCGCATCCGGCCACGCTCGTGCGTCGGCAGCGGCGGCCGCACGAAGCGGGGAGTCAGTTCGTCCGATGTCGGACCGGAGGCGGTGGCGCGCACCACCTTGGGATCGATGTCCTCGACGAAGGCAATGCCGAAACGGTTTTCCTGAATCCAGGCGACGACGCCCTCGATCCAGCCCAGATTGCGCAGGTTCACTTCCAGCCGCATCCCGACAACGACGCGGACGTTGCCTTCGGCCATCATCCCGCCGGCCGAAAGGTTGCGCACCTTGACCTTATGTTCGCCATCCACGCCATCAAGACGCAGATCCGCCATGAGGAACAGGCTGTCACGCCCGATCTGACGATGCTCAAGCTCTGTCACGGCGAAACCGATCACCCCTGCAAACCGCCGAAATGCTCCGCAATGGATACCGAGCCGGCACCTTGGACAAATCGCATGATTCTCTCTCCACGTCCTATACGGATGTGGCAAAGAAATCGTTAAAAACGCCCCGATTAACCAAGCAAACGTGCCATTTCCGGACAATTCGCAGGGTCCGGGGCGGAAAGGTTTGACTCACATATCGCGCGAGATTTTTTCCCGGCGTTCATGCGCTTCCTGCGCCTCGACCGTCATCGTCGCGATCGGACGGGCGATCAGGCGCCCCAGGCCGATCGGCTCGCCGGTCACCTCGCAGAAGCCGTATTCCCCTTCGTCGATCCGGCGCATCGCGGAATCGATCTTGGCGATCAGCTTGCGCTGGCGATCGCGCGTGCGCAGTTCGATGCCCCAGTCGGTCTCGCTCGAGGCGCGATCGTTGAGATCGGGTTCGCGCAACGGCCCGTCCTGCAACGCCGAAAGCGTGCCGGCCGACGCGGACAGGATCGACTTCTTCCATTCAAGCAACAGGCGGCGGAAATAATCGAGCTGCGCCTCGCCCATATAGGGTTCGTCATCACTGGGAACGTAATCACCCGGCATGGCCCGGCGAGCCTTGGCCAGAACGTCAATCTCGTCACTCAAAACGCCAGCCATCCGGCCCTCCAGATAAACGCCTTCCGACCCGACCGGCAATCGCCGCGACGCATCGCGCGTTCCCGGTTTGTGGCGCCCTATAGGAGCCGCCCCGAACCGGCACAAGCCATTCCATGCGGGGGATGGAACAAGGAAGTTGAAGCCCGGCAGAACGCCAAGACTTCAAAAATCGCCGTTTTGGCGAGGTTTTCCGGAAACGCTTCCCCCCGCTGTTAACCATTTGTTGACCAAACTCGGTGACTGTCTGACACGCCGGGACCCGTGAAAGGCCCGGATAGCTTGGTTTTCAACCGGGGGTATTGGTAAATGGGACAAGCCTGGATCAAACTGGTCGCCGATGACGCGGCCATGACGTACGCCGAGAATGCCGACCTGCACGAAGGCGCCGACCTTCTGGTGGCAACCTGCCTGGCCGCCGCCGCGCAGGGCGACACCAATGCGCTGTTCGACCTTGGGGTGGCCTTTTCGACGGGCAGCCACGGGGTGGAATGCGATCTGATCGAAGCGCACAAGTGGTTCAACCTTGCCGCCGTGGGTGGCCATGACGATGCCGCGCAGTGCCGCGCCGACATCGCCGAGGAAATGACCGCGCGCGAGATCGCCGAAGCGCAGCGTCGTGCGCGCGAATGGATCCGCGCCTCCAGCCGCCGCGCCGCCTGACCTAACTTTCAACGGGTCTATCGGCCGGCACGCGCCGGACGGCTATCCTTTTCTGAACGGCGTATGTTCGCCCAGCGTGAGCTGGTCCTGCGCCACGCCTTGCCGTTCCCGTTCGAGAAAATCGGCGACGGCGGCCCGAAATCCCGGGTCCACGATGTAGTGGGCCGACCATGTGCGCACCGGCTCGTAGCCGCGCGCCAGCTTGTGCTGGCCCTGCGCCCCCGCCTCCACCCTGCCGAGGCCCAGCGCGATCGCCGCGTCGATCGCCTGATAATAGCACAGCTCGAAGTGCAGGAACGGCCTGTCGACGATCGCGCCCCAGTACCGGCCGTAGAGCGCGTCCGCGCCAATGAAATTGAGCGCGCCGGCCACGGCCTGCCCGTCCAGGAAGGCCAGCACCAGCAGCACCCGATCGGCCATGCGATCGCCCATCAGATCGAACGCCTGCCGGGTCAGATAAGGCCGCCCCCACTTGCGCGCGCCGGTATCCTGATAGAACTGCCAGAAGGCGTCCCAGTGTTCGGGCCGCAACGCGTCGCCGGTCAGTGCCCGGATCTCCACGCCCTGCTGCGCCGCCGCCCGTTCCTTGCGGATGTCCTTGCGCTTGCGCGACGACAGCGCGGCCAGGAAATCGTCGAACGAGGCATAGCCCCGGTTCTCCCAATGGAACTGGATGTCGGAGCGCAACAGCCAGCCCGCCTCCTCGAACAGCGGCAACTGGGCCGGTTCGATGAACGTGGCGTGGGCGGACGACAGCTCGTTGCTTTCGCACAGGCGCTTCGCCACGCGCAGCAGCGACGACGCAAGATCGGGCCGGTCCCCCAGCAGCAGGCGCGGCCCGGTGGCGGGGGTGAACGGCACGCTGATCTGGAGCTTGGGATAGTAGTTCCCGCCCGCCCGCTGCCAGGCATCGGCCCAGCTGTGATCGAACACGTACTCGCCCTGGCTGTGCGCCTTGAGATAGGCGGGCATCGCCGCCACCGCCCGGCCGCCCTCGTCCTCGATCACCACCGGCAGCGGCGACCAGCCACTGCGCCCGCCGACGCTGCCCGATTCCTCCAGCAGCGAAAGGAACGTGTGCCCGGTAAACGGATTGCCGCCGCCCGCCAGCCGGTCCCAGTCTTCGGCCGCGATCGCGCCGACAGAGTGATGGATGCGCGCGGTGACGCTCACGACAGGCCCGCGCCCTCCGCAATCGGGGCGTCGGCATGGGCAGACGCCTTTTCCGCGAGTTCCGGCGAGCGCACCGTCCAGGTGAGCACCGGCAGGCCCCGGCGGCGCTGCAACGCGGCGAAGCGGCTGGGCAGATCGCGCACGTCATAGGCCAGGAATTGCGGCTTGCCATGCCACAGCGCCAGATGCCGGCGCGCGCGCGCGAACAGGGTGCGGCGCCCTTCCTCGGTCACGACAAGGCCATGGACGATGTGCGGGGAATAGCGGCGGAACCACGCCGGCACGCGCGGATCGAAGCTCATCACCGCGACATCGCCGCGATAGCCTTCCAGCACCCGGCGGACCGCCAGACACAACGGCGCCACGCGCAGATCGCGGCGCGACTTGATCTCGATCAGCAGCGGCGCGCGCCCGGCGACCAGATCGAGCATCTGGCGCAAGGTGGGAATCCGCTCCCCTTCGGCGCCGCTCAGCGCGATCGCGCCAAGCTGGGTGGAACTGTGGTCGATGATCGCGCCGCTGGCGTCGGTGAGGCGATCGAGATCCCAGTCATGGAACACCATCGCCTGGCCATCGCTGGTGCGCTGCACATCGCATTCGATCCCCAGCCCGCGCTCGATGGCGAGCGCGAAGGCGGCGAGCGAGTTTTCCGGCACGCCCGCGCGGTGCAACCCGCGATGGGCATAGACGCGCCCGCGCAGCCAGCCGACCCGTTCCGCCGGCGGAACGGGGACGAGCCAGCGGTCAAGCAGGGCGAACAGCAAATACAGCATCGACTTCCACGGCCGCGCCCAGCGGCAGAACGGGAACGCCAACCGCGCTGCGCGCGTGGCGGCCGATGTCTCCGAACACGGCGACCATCAGTTCGGACGCGCCGTTGGCGACCTTCGGCTGGTCGGTGAACGTCCCGGCGGAGTTGATGAACGCGCCCAGCCTGACGACGCGCTCCACGCGATCGAGCGAACCCAGCGCCGCCTTGACCTGCGCCAGCAGCATCAGGCCGCAAGCCTGCGCCGCGGCCACGCCCTGTTCCAGCGACACGTCCTCGCCCAGCCGCCCGGTGACCAGCTTGCCATCGACGAACGGCAACTGGCCCGACACGTGCAGCAAGCCCCCGACCTCGACCGTCGGCACATAGGCCGCGACCGGCGCGGCGGCCTGCGGAAGCGCGAAGCCCAGGTCGGCGATCTTCGCGGCAACGGTATCAGTCATCATTCGCTCCATGAATTTGCGCCATCAGCCAGGGCAGCGCGGCGGACCATTCGTCGATCCGGGCATGGGCATGCCCCTGCTGATGCGCACAGTCGATATGGGGGGCCAGCATAGGCTCTCCGCACAAGTGCAGCCGCGCGACATGCGGCGCGAGTTCCGCGACCGACCCGTGGTGTTGTGGCAGATCGTCGATGAATACCGCGCGTTCCGGTCGGTATTCGTCGAGAATCGCCTTGAGCGCCGGCCCCTTGGGTCCGGTATTGGTGAAAACCCGCGCATGGATGCCCACATCACGCAACTGCCGCGCGCGATCCTCGCGCCGGTGATCGCCCAGGTTGGTGAGGATCACGACGTCGGCGTGTTCGGCCAGCGCGTTGACCCCCTCCACCGCGCCTGCGATCGGCTGCTGGCGGTACATTTCGGTATCGAAGAACAGGTTGAGCAGGCGCCAGATCTCGGCCGGTTCCACATACCCGCCATCGGCATAGCGCATGGCCTTGCCGAAATCGTTGCTCTGCATGGCGAAGTCGATGCCGTGCCGTTCGGCCAGCCATTCCTTGTAGGGAGCGACCATGTGCAGCAGCACTTCATCGCAATCGCTGATGATCAGCGGGCGGCTCATCTCAATTTCTCCCGGATCGCGGCAAGGGCCTCGGGTGCAATGTCGAGTGCTTCCGCCGCCGCGACAAGGTCCGATTCATGGTTGGCGAGAAAATCCATCACCGCGCCCAGCACGCTGGAGTCACCCAGCCCGGCGCGCAGGGATTCGGGCGTCAGCCCCGTCAGCGCCAGAAACCGGTCGGCCCGGCCGCCATCCGCCAGCACCCAGCCGAGCGCCTGCAAGGCCACCGTCTGCGCATCTGAAACCGGGGCGGGTTCACGAATGATTGTCAGGGCCTTTCCGGGTCAATAGAGGGTCAACGGCGCAGCCGGCTTCCGGCGCTCGCACCCGAGGGCTCAGTGGCAAAAAGAATTCTGGTTGTCGAGGACAACGACCTCAATCGCAAGCTGTTCTGCGACCTGCTGAAGGCCAACGGCTTCACGGTCGAACCCGTAGCCGACGGGCGCGAGGCGATCGAGCGGACCCGCCTGTTCGTCCCCAACCTCGTCATCATGGACATCCAGCTGCCCAACGTTTCGGGCCTGGAACTGATCGAGGCGCTGAAAGGCGACCCCGAACTGCGCACGATCCCGGTGCTGGCCGTGACCGCCTATGCCGGAAAGGGTGACGAGGAACGCATCCGCGAAGCCGGTGCCGAAGGCTATCTGGCCAAGCCAGTATCGATCGGCCCGTTCATGGCGGCGGTGAACAAGCTGGTGTGAGCCTACCCTCCTAGGAGGGCATGTAGGCGCGCAGGTGCTCGATCGCGAAGGTCACGACGGTCAGGCACAGGCCGACCATGAACACACGATAGGCATAGCCGAGGAAGCGGTACTTCTTGCGCTGGAGCACCTGGCCGTTCTGGTAGATATCGCGCAGCATCGTGCGGAACACGGTTTCATCGGCGTGCAGTTCATCAAGCACGCTGTCGATCCACTCGTCTTCCGGAACCTGCGTGAAATAGCCGAAGAACAGTTTGTTGGGCAATGATGGACCAGCCTTGCCCCTGCCCTGCCCGCCGATCGAGGGCAGCACGGCGAACACCGCGCACATCGCGGAAATGAACGCGGACAGCGCCAGCACGCCCAGCGACCATGGCATCGTTCCGCTTTTCGCCTGCCCGACCGCGATGGTGAACACAAGGAAGGTGGCCCCCATCAGCAGCGAAGCCTTGGCATCCGCCATCTGGCTGAGCGTAAGGTTCATCTGCTGCGAGGTGCGCACGAGGTGAATGGCGTGGTTGGAGAAGCCCGAAGGCGACAGCGGCGAAGGCGTGGCGCGAGCCAGCCGCGCTGTGCCGCTATCGCCTGCTCCCTCGGACGCACCCGCTGATGGTGGCGACGGCTGGTTCAACGCATTTCCCCCCGGTACGGCATCGCGGCTGGGGATGACACAGGTCGGTCCGGCTTGACAAGCGGACCGCGTGGCCGCTTTTCAGCCGCAATCGTCTGGCAGGGGGCTTGCCCCACAGTGGAGAATACCGATGGACCGCGCCGCAACCGCCAACCGGATCGCCGAGCTGATCGAGCCGTTCAACAAGAAGGGCATCGCGATCGCCGAGGGGACGACCTTTGCCGGCGACCTTGAATGGGACAGCCTGACGGTGATGGACTTCGTGGCGGCCATCGAGGACGAATTCGACATCATCATCAGCATGAACCAGCAGGCCGAGATCGAAACCTACGGCCAGCTGATCGATGCCGTGACCAAACTGCAAGGCTGACGCGCCAAATGACCGATCTGTTCAGCAAGTTCGACCCGCTGATCGAACAGCGCCGCGCCCTTCTCGCCGGCGGGGTGGAAGACCCGTTCAACCTGGTGATGGAACGCGTGCTTTCGCCCACCGTCGCGGTGTGCAACGGGCGCGAGACGATCCTGCTCGGCACCTACAACTACATGGGCATGACGTTCGATCCCGACGTGATCCTGGCGGGCAAGCAGGCGCTGGACGATTTCGGTTCGGGCACCACCGGCAGCCGCGTGCTGAACGGCACGTATGCCGGGCACCGCGCCGTGGAGGACGCGCTCAAGGAATTCTACGGGATGGAGCACGCCATGGTGTTCTCCACCGGATACCAGGCGAACCTGGGGATCATCAGCACCATCGCCGGCAAGGGCGACTACATCGTGCTCGACATCGACAGCCACGCCTCCATCTGGGACGGCTGCAAGATGGGCGACGCCGAAGTGGTGCCGTTCAAGCACAACGACATCGTGGCCATGGAAAAGCGCCTGAAGCGCATCCCCGAAGGCGCGGGCAAGCTGGTGGTGCTGGAAGGCGTCTATTCGATGCTGGGCGACATCGCCCCGCTGAAGGAGATGATCGCCGTCGCCAAGGAAAACGGCGCGATGGTGCTGGTGGACGAGGCGCATTCGATGGGCTTCATCGGCCCCAATGGGCGCGGCGTGGCCGAAGAGCAGGGCGTGCTGGACGACGTGGACTTCGTGATCGGCACGTTCTCCAAGTCGGTCGGCACCGTCGGCGGCTTCTGCGTTTCCAACCACCCCAAGTTCGAGATCCTGCGGCTGGTCTGCCGCCCCTATGTCTTCACCGCCAGCCTGCCGCCGAGCGTGGTCCACACCGCGGCGACATCGATCCGCAAGCTGATGCACGCGGGCAACAAGCGCGCGCACCTGTGGGAAAATTCGCGCACGCTGCACAAGGGCCTGCGCGACCGGGGCTTCCAGCTTGGCACCGAGGAGCCGCAAAGCGCAATCATCTCGGTCATCATGCCCGACCTGGAACGCGGCGCGGGCATGTGGGAAGCGCTGCTCCACGAAGGGCTGTACGTGAACCTGGCGCGGCCGCCGGCAACGCCCGCCGGGATGACGCTGCTGCGCTGTTCGCTGTGCGCGGAGCACACCGCGGAACAGGTGCAGACGATCATCGGCATGTTCGAACGCGCGGGCAGGAAAGCCGGAATCATCTGACCGTGATGGCTGGCCGGAGGATATTCCGGCCAGCCGGTTGGTGCCATTCCGTCAGTGCAGCCGGATCTCGCCGTCCACCGCCCGCCATTCGCTGGGGCGGATCAGATGGTTGTGCGCCACGCGGACCGAATGGATCACCGCCTCGATATCGCGCCGCCAGAAGTCGAGGAACCGTTTCAGTTCCGGGAACCGGGGTGCGACGTCGTAGCGCTGCAGGACGAATTCCTGCAGCAGGCTGGGATGATCGGGCATGTAGTAATGGATCTGCCAGGTGGCCAGCCCGTAACCGGCCAACTGAAGCCGAAAGTCGCTGTCTTCCATAGTCCTCCTTCCCCCTCGCTGGTGAAGAAATACCGGGAAGCAGCATGCTCCTTCATGGTTAACGGACCGTCAACGGGGTCCGTGGCACTTTTTTGTGCATTGCAACAAACAGGAACGCGTGCGGTTCAGGCGCTGGCGGTGACCGACTGCATCGTGGCGCCGCTGCATTCGTCGGCGCCCTTCTGCCCGTGCCCGCCCAGCATCGCGGCGGCGACGAAGCCGGCCAGGATCAGCGCGATGAACCCGATCACGGCAAAGCCGAGATAGCGATCGATCCACGCCTTGATCGGCGCGCCGAACAGGCGGAACAGCACGCCCACGATCATGAAGCCGATGCTGCGCGAGATCAGGCTGGCGAGCAGGAACTTGCCGATCGGCATACCGATGAAGCCGGCGGTGATGGTGATCAGCTTGAACGGGATTGGCGTGGCGCCCTTGGCGATGATCGCGAGGAAGCCCGCCTCGCCCCGCAGCTTGCATGCGGCATAGGGGAAGCTCTGCGTCAGGTGCAGCGCGGACAGCAGCTGTTCGCCCACGCTGGCGAACAGGAAATGGCCGATCGCATAGCCCAGCATCCCGCCGATGACCGAGGCAATCACAGTGATCGCGGCGAAGCGGACCGCCTTCTTCGGTTCGGCCAGGCACATCAGCCCCAGCAGCGGATGCGGCGGGATCGGGAAGAAGCTGGCCTCGACGAACGCGAACAGGGCAAGCCACCATTCGGCACGCGGATGCGAGGCCTTGGCCATGGTCCAGTCATAGAGGCGGCGAAGCATGGGCAAGGCATCCGTTAACGCGGCTGAGTATCGCGCGGGTGCTTAGGGCAGCGGGCGGCAAAGTGCCATAGGCGGAATATCCGGCCCGCAGTTCGGCCTTGACAACGTGACGCTAAATGAGTACATAACAGGAACATCGTGAAAGACCGAGTCGCCCGCCCCCCGTGGTGACCGGCGCGAAACCTTCCCCAGATACGGATATTTCATGTCAGCCAGATCAACGGGCGCGTCCCCGACGCGTGCCGCAAAACCGCGTGCGGGCGAAACGTCCACGCGACGGGGACCCGCGCCGCCGCGCTGGGTCAAACCGTTCCTGGCCGCATTGGCCGATACATCCAACGTCGCCGCCGCCGCGCGCAAGGCCAAGATCGACACCTCGGCCGCCTACCAGCGCCGCCGCAACGATGCCGAGTTCAACCGCCAGTGGCAGATCGCGCTGTGCGAGGGGTACGACAACCTGGAAATGGAACTGCTGCACCGGCTGCGCACCGGCGAAGTGAAGCCGCCCCCCGGCGCGAAACGGGCGGCGCGATCGTTCGACAACGCCACCGCGTTCCGTCTGCTGGCCGCCCACCGCGAAAGCGCGGCGCGCCAGCGCGCCGTCCGCGATCAGGTGAGCGCCGCCGACATCCGCGCCTCGATCGACCGCAAAGTCGAGGAACTGCGCCAGCGCGTGATGGCGGCGAAGGCCGCGCGCGGGGCGGTGACAGCGGGGACAACGAAGGAAACCGGCAATGCCGGCTGACCGGCTGGATTTCCTGCGCGACGACCAGGACGGCCTCGGCGCGGACATCGGCGAGGCCTTCGATCAAAGCGAAAGGGACGAATGGCACTGGAACTGGCCGCTGTGGGCGCGCACCGCGCAACTGCCGCCCGAGGGCGACTGGCGCGTCTGGCTGGTGATGGCCGGGCGCGGCTTCGGCAAGACCCGCGCCGGCGCGGAATGGGTGCGGACCATCGCCGAGGCCGATCACGAGGCCCGCATCGCGCTGGTGGGCGCTTCGTTGCACGAGGCGCGGGCGGTGATGGTCGAGGGCGAAAGCGGGGTGATGGCGGTGTGTCCGCCGCACCGCCGCCCGCGCTTCGAGCCATCGCTGCGGCGCGTGATCTGGCCCAACGGCGCGCAGGCGATGCTCTATTCGGCGGGCGAGCCGGAATCGCTGCGCGGACCGCAGCACAGCCACGCCTGGTGCGACGAAATCGCCAAATGGGATGACGGCCAAGCGCAGGCCCGGCGCAGCTGGGACAACCTGCTGCTGGGCCTGCGGCTGGGCACCGCTCCGCGCATCGTAGCGACCACCACGCCGCGCGCGGTGCCGCTGGTGCGCCGCCTGCTGGAGCAGGCCGCCAGCGATGCCGACGTGACGGTGACGCGCGGCGGCACGCGGGAGAACATCGCGCATCTGCCCACGCGGTTCATCGCCGACGTCGAGCGCGAATTCGGCGGCACGCTGCTGGGCCGGCAGGAACTGGACGGCGAACTGATCGAGGACCTGCCCGGCGCGCTGTGGACGCGCGCGTTGCTGGAACGGTGCCGCGATGGCGCAGTGCCGCCGATGACCCGCGTGGTCGTGGGCGTCGATCCCCCGGCCAGCGCGCGGGGTGATGCCTGCGGGATCGTGGTCTGCGGACTGGGCGAAGACCGGATCGCGCGCGTGCTGGCCGATGCCTCGATCGAGCAAGCCAGCCCCGAACGCTGGGCCGGCGCGGTGCGCGATGCCGCGCGGGCATGGGCGGCGGACCGGGTGGTGGCCGAAGCCAACCAGGGCGGCGAAATGGTGGGCGCGGTGCTGTGCGCGGCCAATGCCACCCTGCCGCTGCGGCTGGTCCATGCCAGCCGGGGCAAGGTGGCGCGCGCCGAGCCAGTCGCCGCGCTCTACGAATCCGGGCGCGTGCGCCATGCCGGTATGTTCGCCCGGCTGGAGGACGAACTGTGCGGGCTGATGCCGGGCGGTTCCTACCAGGGGCCCGGACGATCGCCCGACCGGGCGGACGCCTGCGTCTGGGCGCTGACCGAACTGATGCTGGGCCGCGCGGGCGAACCGCGCGTGTGGTTCGACTGACATTTCCGACAGAAAGGCCGTTCATGTCCTTTTTTCAATCGCTTGCCGCCGCCTTCAAGGGCGAGCCGGTGACGCCGCGCGCGCCCTTGGGGCGCAGCTTCGTCTCGCCCTGGGTGGAAGCCTTCGAAGCACGCGGCACCGCCGGCACGCGAATGCCGATCCATTATCCGGCCGCGATCCGCGAAGCCTATCTGCGCAACCCCGTGGCGCAGCGCGCGGTGCGGCTGGTGGCCGAAGGGGTGGGCAGCGCTCCGGTGCGCGCCTCCCACCCCGCACTCGCCGCGCTGATCGCGGCGACGAGCGCGGGGCAGGCGCTGCTGGAAACGCTGGCCAGCCAGTTGCTGCTGCACGGCAACGGCTATGTGCAGGTGCTGCGCGACGCCGAAGGCAATCCCGCCGAACTGTTTGCGCTGCGCCCGGAGCGGGTGACGATCGTGCCCGACGCGGCGGGGTGGCCGGCGGCGTTCCTCTACAAGGTGGGTGAACGATCGCTGACGATCGACGCGGTGGACGACCTGGGCCTGCCCAACCTGATCCATATCCGCAGCTACCATCCCGGCGACGATCATTACGGAGCGGGCTGCCTCGAAGCGGCGGACGAGGCAGTGGCGCTGCACAACGCGGCGGCGCGGTGGAACCGGGCGCTGCTGGAAAACGCGGCGCGGCCATCGGGTGCACTGGTCTATGATCCGGGCGAGCCGGGCGCGGCACTTTCCGCCGACCAGTTCGAGCGTATCCGCGCAGAATTGGCGAACGCCTTTTCCGGGCAGGCCAATGCCGGGCGGCCGATGCTGCTGGAAGGCGGCCTGAAATGGCAGGCGATAGCGCTGACTCCGGCGGACATGGACTTCGCCACGCTGAAAGCCGCCGCCGCGCGCGACATTGCGCTGGCGTTCGGCGTGCCGCCGATGCTGATCGGCCTGCCGGGCGACAGCACCTATGCCAATTATCGCGAGGCCAACCGCGCGCTGTGGCGGCTGACGCTGCTGCCGCTGGCCGCCAAGATCCTCGACGCGCTGGGCGAAGGGCTGGCGCCGTGGTTCGCGGACGCCAGCCTGGCGGTCGACGTGGACGGGATTCCGGCGCTGTCCGAGGATCGCGAACGGTTGTGGTCGCAGGTGAGCGCTGCCGATTTCCTGTCCGCCGACGAAAAGCGCGCGATGCTGGGTATCGCCCCGGTGCAGCCGTGATGCGCGAGGAGATGCTGGCGCGGCTGATCGCGCAGGCGGAAGCCGAAGGATCGGATCTGGTGACGCTGCGCGCCGTGGTGGAAGAAGCCTGCGACCTGGGCGCGGCGCGCGTGCTGGAGCGGATGGGCCTGGCCGACGAGACCGCGCACGCCGACCTGATCGAGCTGCGGCAACTGCTGCAAGCCTGGCGCGACGCCAAGACAAGCGCATGGCAGGCCGTGGTGGACTGGGCCGTCCGCGCCGTGCTGGCACTGCTGCTGGTGGGGATCGTGGTGCGGCTTGGCCTGTGGGACATGATCCGGTGAGTGCCCCGCAAGCGCCGCTGCGCTTTGCCGGCTATGCCGCGATCTTCGACAAGCGCGACAGCGGCGGTGACGTGATCCGGCAAGGCGCCTTCGCCCGCAGCCTGACGCAACGCGCAGAGCGGGGCGAGCGGCTGCCGCTTTATTGGCAGCACCGCCCCGACCGCCGGATCGGCTGGATCGACGCCGCCATCGAGGACCATCGCGGCCTGCGCGTGACCGGCACGATCGACGCGTCGGCCGGGTTGCCAGCACGGGCGCTGGTCACCCGCGCCGTGAACGGCCTGTCGTTCGGCTACCGCGTGACGGCGGGCCATGCCACGCCGGACGGGCGCGAACTGCACGCGGTGGACATTCTGGAAGTCAGCCTCGTCTCCCGCCCGATGCAGCCATCGGCGCGCGTGCATCTGGCCGGCTGAGCCGCCCCCCTTTTCTTCCTGCCCTGTTTCTTCGGGCCGCCTTTTCGGGCGGCCTCATTCCCCGCCGAAAGGACGTTCGACCCCATGGACATCGAAGCACCCGCCCCCATCGAAACCAAGAACGACGCCTTCGACGCCTCGTTCGACATCGTTGCCCGTCAGGACGCGCAGGACGAGGCGCTGGCCGCGGTCCGTACCGACATCGAGGAGGTGAAAGGCCGGCTCGACAAGGTCGGCCGCGCCGCGATCCGCCCGCTGCTGGCCGGCGGATCGCCCACCGGCACGGAGATGAAGGGCTTCGTCGACGGCTATCTGCGCCATGGCCGCGAGAGCGAACTCAAATCGCTGTCGCAGGGCGTGGCGGCCGATGGCGGCTATGCCGTACCGCGCGAGATCGACGAGGTGCTGGCGAAGCGGCTGGCCGAAATCAGCCCGATTCGGTCGATCGCCTCGGTCGTCCGCACCGGCACCAGCGGGTTCCGCCGGCTGATCTCGATCGGCGGCACGGCATCGGGCTGGGTTTCCGAAACCGCCGCGCGGCCCGAGACCGCCAGCCCCAAACTGGCCGAGATCGCGCCGCCGTGGGGCGAACTCTACGCCAACCCGTCCGCCACGCAGGCCATGCTCGATGACGCCGCGTTCGACGTGGCGGAGTGGCTGGCTGGCGAGATCGCCACCGAGTTCGCGCGGGCCGAGGGCGCGGCCTTCATCAACGGCAGCGGCACCAACCAGCCCAAGGGCTTCCTGACCGGCGCGACGAGCACCGCGGGCGATGCCGCGCGGACCTTCGGCACGCTCCAGCACATCGGATCGGGCGCGGCGGCAGGGTTCGACACCAGCCCCGAAGCCAAGCTGATCGACATGGTCTTCGCGCTCAAGGCCCCGCTGCGGCAGGGTTCGGTCTGGGTGATGAATTCGACCACGATGGCCACGGTGCGCAAGTTCAAGAGCGCCGACGGCGCGTTCCTGTGGCAGCCGGGGATCGCCGAGGGCCAGCCCAACCGCCTGCTGGGCTACCCGGTGATCGAGGCGGAGGACATGCCCGACGTGGCCGCCGGCGCGCTGCCGATCGCCTTCGGCAACTTCCAGGCGGGCTACCTGATCGCCGAGCGCAACCAGACCACGATCCTGCGCGATCCCTACAGCAACAAGCCCTACGTCCAGTTCTACGCCACCAAGCGCGTGGGCGGGCAGCTGCTCGACAGCGACGCGATCAAGCTGCTGAAGATCACCACCTGATCGCGGACACCCGCATGGCTTCCGGCGCGATTCCCCTCCCCTGGCGCGCCGGCACTGGCGCCCGCGATCGGTCTCCCCCCCTTCCGATCGCGGGCGTCCCTTCCGCCCTTCCCGACGAACAATCCCGGAGATTGCCATGATGCGGGCCATCGTCACGCCGCCCGTGCTTTCGCCGGCGGCGCTTTCCGACCTGAAGGCGTGGCTGGGCATTTCCACCAGCACCGACGACGCGGAGCTGACCGCTCTCCTGATGACCGCGCTGGAACTTTGCGAAGGCTTCACCGGCACGATGCCGCTGACGGCAACCTGCGAGGACACGGTGCCCGCCTGCGGCGCATGGCAGGTGCTCTCCGCCCGCCCCGTGCAGGCGATCACCGGCGTGTGGATGCTGGCGGTGGACGGAACCCGCACCGCGCTGGAGGCCGGGGCTTATGCCATCGATATCAGCGCGGACGGCACCGGTAAGGTGCGCCTGCGCGCGCCCGGCGATCCGGCGCGGGCGGTGGTGCGCTATACCGCCGGGCTGGCCGGCGAGTGGACCGCGCTGCCCGACGCGCTGCGCCATGGCGTGATCCGCCTTGCCGCGTATCACCACCGCGAACGCGATGACACGGGCGGCGGGAAAACCGCGCCGGTGGCACCACCGGCGGCCGTCGCCGCACTGTGGCGTCCCTGGCGGCGGATGCGTCTGTCGTGATCGCAGCACAGGCCGACTTCGCCGGCCTTCTCGCGCGGCTGACGCGCAAGGCCGAAGCGATCGCGCAGGCCCGCGCGGCGCAGCGCGCCGAGGGGACATCGCCCCGGCGCTGGCGCTCCGCCCACCTGCTGTGGCCGCTGTTCGGACAGGAGTAAGCCATGGAAACCCCCTTTCGCGCGGTGCTGCTGGCCTGGCTGGCGGCGGACCCGGCGCTGGCGAGCGCGCTCAACGCCATCGTCGAGGAGGCGCCGCTGCGCGCGGCGCTGCCCTGGCTGGCGCTGACCGCCAGCGCCAGCACCGACTGGAGCACCAAGGACGCCACCGGGCGCGAAGTGCGCGTGGCGCTGGAGCTCAACTATCGCGGGGACGATCCGCTGTCGGACAGCGGGCTGATCGCCGCAATCGAGCGGCGGGTGGAGAGCCTGCCGGCCGACCAGTCCGCCGCCGGCTTCCGCATCGCAAGCCTGCTGTTCCTGCGCGCCCGCGCCGAGCAGCGCGGCGAGGCCTTGCGCGCCCTGCGCCTAGAATACCGGGCGCGCCTGCTGGCCGCCTGACCCCCTCATTCCCAAGGAGACCCGACATGGCAGCCCAGAAGGGAAGCGCCTTCCTGTTGAAGATCAGCGATGGCGCGCCGACGCCGACCTACAACACCGTGGCCGGCCTGCGCACCACGCAGATGTCGATCAACGGCGAAACGGTGGTCATCACCAACAAGGATTCGGGCGGCTGGCGTGAACTGCTGTCCGGCGCGGGCACACGTTCGGTCACGGTCAGCGCGGCCGGCATCTTCCTGGGCAGCACGGCCGAAGCACAGGTCCGCGCCAACGCCCTGTCCGGCACGATCGCCGACTACGAGCTGTCGTTCGAGGGCGGCGAGAAGATGCACGGCCGCTTCCTGGTACAGCGGCTCGACTATTCGGGCGATTTCAACGGCGAGCGCAACTACACGATGACGCTGGAAAGCTCCGGCGCGGTCGCCCCGGCGTGAGCGACCAGGCCAACCCCCATCGCGGCGAAACCACGCTGGTGCTGGACGGGGTGTCACACGCGCTGCGCCCCAGCTTCGCCGCTCTGACCGGGGCCGAGGAGGAACTGGGGCCGCTGTTCGCGCTGGTCGAGCGGGCGGGCGCGGGGGAACTGCGCCTTGCCGAAATGGTCGCCCTGTTCTGGCACTGCCTGAAGCGGCGCGAAGGCCTTGCCCGCGATGCCTTCGCCGAAGCCGTCTGCGCCGAAGGCCTTGCCGCCTGCACCGCGCCGCTGCGCGCGCTGCTAGTGCAGATCCTGCGCGGCAGGGCATGAGCGCCGATCCCGCCGAAGCGCGCTTCGGACCCGGCGCGGCGCGCCTTTCGGGCCATGCCGCGCTGCTGCTGGGGTGGTCGCCCGACACGTTCTGGACCGCCACGCCGGAGGAACTCGCCACCGTGCTGGCCGCCTTCGCACCGGTCGAGGCTGGCGGCATCGACCGCGCCGGACTCAACGCCATGATGGAGCGCGATTGCGATGGATGATCTGGATTCGCTGGTAATCGACGTGCGCGCCAATACCGCCGGCTTCACCGCCGACATCGGCCAGATGCGCAACAACTTCGATTCGGTGCTGGTCGATGGCTTTTCGCGCGCCGGGGATACGCTGGAACGCGGCTTGCTGGGCGCGATCCGGCGCGGCAGCCTGGGCTTCGAGGACTTGCGCCGCACCGCGCTGAACGTGGTGGGCGATATCGCCGCGCAAGCTGTCCGCAACGGGCTGGGATCGATCGCCGGTGGCGGCGGAACCGATGCCGGCGGCGGCATCCCGGGCCTTGGCAGCCTGATCGGATCGCTGTTCGGCCTGCCAGGCCGCGCGACCGGCGGGCCGGTGGCGCCCGGACGCGGCTATGTGGTGGGCGAACGCGGGCCGGAACTGTTCGTGCCGACGTCCGCCGGGCGCGTCGAAAGCGGCGGCGGCGGCGGCGGGGGCGGGCGCAACGTCAACGTCTCGATCCGCGTGGTCTCCCCGGCGGGGAGCAGCCATCCCGAAAGCCTGCGCCGGTCCAGCCGCCAGGTGGCGCAGGCGGTCCGCCGCGCGCTGACCGACTATTGACCTCGCCCGCCACGGGAGCACGAGACATGAGCTTCTGGCTCGCCAAGCGCCGCACGGTGCAGCAGACGGACACCATCCAGCGGTTCGATCCGCGTTTCTGGACGGTCGATTTCCCGCGCCCGGCGATGGCCGCCGTGACCACGATCGCGCCTGACGGGCTGCGCGTGGACGCGGTGTTTCTCAAGGCCGATGACATGGTCGGCCTGATCTGGGAAAGCGAGGACCGGTGCGACCATCCGCTGCTGTCCTACGAAACCAGCCGCGACTACAGCCGGCTGACGCTGGCGTTCCGCTGGCGCTCTTCCGGCGTGATGCCGCTCGACGCGCTCGACGGCCCGACGCTGACGATCGAGGGGCGCGATGCCGCCGGAGCCCTGCACACCTGGTACGTGCGGCTGTGGAACTACGCCACGGGAACGCCGACCGACGCGCGGATCACCTTGCGCTTTTCCGATCTCGCCGGCGGATTCACGCTGCCCAGCGAAGCCGACGCGGTCCATCCGGCGGACATCGACCGCCTGTTCGTGTCGCTGGTGGCGCCGGGCTATGACGCGGGCAGCGAGACCCCGTTCGCCGCCGCCGCGAACGGCTGGGTGGAAATAACCGACATCCGCTGCCAGGGGCACAGGCCCATGCTGACGGTGGGCGACGTGATGATCCCGCCGCACGGGTTGTCGATCGCGACCGGATACGACGATGCCTATAACCAGACCCCGGCGCGCGTGCTGCGCGCGGTGCGGGGCCTCGGCTATCGGGGCAGCATCAACCACTACCTGGGGATGAGCCATTTCCTCGCGCTGGTGGCCGACGGCGCGGGCGGGTTCGTGGTCGACCCCGATCTGCCGGCGTTGAACGCCGCCGCCGACGCCTGGCACCGGGATTTTCTGGCGCGGGCGAAAGCGGCCGGCCATGCCGTGATCCTCTCGCAATCCTACGAGGTGCTGGCGCAGCATTGCCCGGCAGACTGGCAGCAGCACGCCGACGACGGCACACCCGCGCGGACCGGATGGTCTCCCCCTTCGGCCCTGCTTTCCCCGGCCAGCGCCCCGGCGATGGCGTGGCTGCGCAAGGTGGCGGTGACGCTGGCCGGCCTGATGCGCGATGCCGGGCAACCGGTGCTGTATCAGGTGGGCGAGCCTTGGTGGTGGATCACGCCCGATCGCCGCATCTGCCTGTACGACGATGCGGCGCGCGCGGCTTTCGGCGGCGATCCGGTGGTCATTCCCGATCTGGCGGCGGCGCTTTCGCCCGCGCAGACAGCGTTGCTCGACGCGGCCGGCGCGCTGCTGGCGCAATCGACGGCGGACCTGGCGGAAGCGGTGCGCGAGGCGGCCGGAAGCGCGGGCGCGACGATCCATCTTCTCACGTTCCTGCCCACGGTGCTCGATCCCGCCATGCCGGAAGCGCGGCGCGCGAACCTGCCCATCGGCTGGGCATCGCCCGCGTTCGACGTGCTTCAGATCGAGGATTACGACTGGGTCACCGCCGGCGCGGAAGGGTTGCGGGCGCAGGGCCGCGCCACCGTGGAAGCGCGGCTGGGCTATGCGCGCGCAGCACAGCATTACCTCGCAGGCTTCGTGCCCGATGCCGGCGGCGCGGAAAGCCAGTGGCCGCGCATCGATGCCGGCGCAAGCGAGACGCAGGCGCTGGGCGTGGCGCAATGCTTCGTCTGGGCCTTGCCACAAGTAAGCCGAGACGGCTTCACGCGGCTGCCCGATCCCGCCGCGCCGCTTCCCGAACCACACTCAGGCGAGGAACCGACGATGCAGGCTTTCGACGACGTGCTGTTCCCACTGGCGCTGGGCCGCGACGCTACGGTGACGCCGGAATTCGCGACCAGCGTGACGATCACCGCATCGGGCTTCGAGCGCCGCAACAGCCTGTGGTCCGATGCGCGGCTGCGCTTCGATGTCGGCCCCGGCGTCCGGTCCGAGGCGGAGCTGGGCACGCTGATCGGTTTCTTCCGCGCCCGGCGCGGGCAGGCGCGCGGCTTCCGATTGCGCGATCCGTCGGACCACAGCTCGTGCGGCATGACCGGTACGCCGACGCCGCTGGACCAGTGGATCGGCACGGGCGACGGCCTGACCGCGCGCTTCGCGCTGGCGAAGCATTATGGCGAAGGCAGCGAGGCGCAGCGGCGGCGCGTGACCCGACCCCGCGCGGACAGCGTGACCGTAAGCATCGATGGCGTCACGGCAGGCGGGTGGTCGCTGGAGGACAAGGGCGTGATCCTGTTTGCCGAAGCGCCGGCCGCAGGCGCGGCGATCCGCGCGGGCTTCCTGTTCGATGTGCCCGTGCGCTTCGCGGAGGACCGGCTCGACATCTCCGGCGCAGCCTTTGCCGCCGGCGAAGCGCCGAGCGTACCGCTGATCGAACTGCGCGAGGACGCCTGACATGGCCGGGAGCACCCGCACCTGGTTCACCGGCCCACTGGAAACGGTGGCTACCTGGTGGCGCATCGAACGCGCCGACGGCGTGACGCTGGGCTTCACCAGCCACGACCGCGATTTGGCGTTCGACGGCCTCACGTATCGCACCGCGCCCGGCATGGTGCCGTCCGCCATCCGCCGGACGGCGACATTCGAGGCGGACAGCGCGGAAATCACCGGCGCGCTGAGCCACGACGCCATCAGCGAGACCGATCTCGCCGCCGGGCGCTTCGACGGCGCGCGCATCGCCATGGGGCTGGTGGACTGGGAAACGCTGGAAACGACAACGCTGCACAGCGGAGCGATCGGCACGGTCGGACGGGAGAGCACCGGCTTTTCCGCCGAACTGCTTTCGCTGAAGGACCAGCTAAGCCGCGATGTGGTGCCCCGAACCGCACCGACCTGTCGTGCCGCGTTCTGCGGGGAAGGCTGCACGCTTTCCGGCACGCGGTTCGAGCACGACGCCACGCTGATGGATATAACGGAAGCCGGGGACGCGATTCGCATCGCCTGTGCCGTTCCCGCAAATGCCCTGCTGTTCGGCCGCGTGCGCTGGATCGACGGACCGAGCGCGGGCCTGACGCGGCACGTCATCGGAGTCGATGGCGACTGGATCGCGCTGGACCAACCGGTCTTCGCCACCATTTCCGACGGCGGACGCCTGCTGGTGCGCGAAGGGTGCGATCACACGCTGCAGACCTGCGCGGACCGCTTCGGCAACGCGGTGAACTTCCAGGGCGAGCCGTTCCTGCCGGGCAACGATCTGCTGACCCGCTATCCCCCGGCATGAACGCCGATCTGGCCGCCGCCGCGCTGAACCTGATCGGCACGCCGTTCCGGCTGCACGGCCGCGATCCGGCGACGGGGCTGGATTGCGTGGGGCTGGTCGCCGAGGCCATGCGCCGCGCCGGATTTCATCCGGTTCCGCCCGGCGGATACGGCCTGCGCGCCTTGTCCGTCGACGCGCTGGTTCCCCATGCGGGGGCCAGCGGCCTCGTGCCCGTGCCGCGCGACGGCGACGTAGTGCTGGCGCGCGTCAGCCCGGTGCAGGCGCACCTGCTGATCGCCGCGCCGGACGGCTTCGTCCACGCCCACGCCGGCCTTCGCCGCGTGACCTTCCTGCCCGGCCCCCTTCCCTGGCCGGTGCCGCTCGCATGGCGCATCCCGTCCGAAAGGCCCTGAACGATCATGGCAACGCTACTTCTGACCGCTGCCGGCACCGCGATCGGCGGGCCGCTGGGCGGCGCAATCGGTGCCCTCGCCGGACGCCAGATCGACGCGGCGATCATTGGCACCCGCCAGATCGAAGGCCCGCGCCTGAAGGACCTTGCCGTCCAGACATCGAGCTATGGCTCCGCGCTGCCGCTGCACTTCGGCACGATGCGCGCCGCCGGGAGCGTGATCTGGGCGACCGACCTGCAGGAACATGCGACGCGCGAGGGCAGCAAGGGACGCCCCACGGCAACGCGCTATAGCTATACCGCGTCGTTCGCGGTGGCGCTCGCCAGCCGCCCGGTCAGCGGGATCGGCCGCGTGTGGGCGGACGGCAACCTGCTGCGCGGGGCGGCGGGCGACCTCAAGGTGGGCGGGGCCATGCGCGTCCACACCGGATACGGCGACCAGCCGGTCGATCCGCTGATCGCGCAGGCCGAAGGGATCGACCGCTGCCCTGCGTTTCGCAACACCGCCTACGTGGTGTTCGAGGATCTGGAACTCGCCGATTTTGGCAACCGCATTCCATCGCTCACGTTCGAGGTCATCGCCGACAGCGAGGGCTGCACCATGGCGCGGATCATCACCGCGCTACTGCCCGAGACTCTCAGCGCGGCCATCGACACGGCATTGTCCGGCTTCAGCGTGGATCAGGGAACGTGCGGCGATATCCTTGCCACCCTGTCCGATGCGATTCCCCTCGCCTGCGTGGTGCATGACGGCGTGCTGGACATCCGGCTGGCAGAAACGGTCGGCGATACCCCCGCCCCCCTCCTGCCCCAACCGGCGGCGACAGGCGACGGCAACCCGGACGACACGAAGGGCGACGGATGGACTCATCGGCGCGAACCTCTGCCGACGGTGCGCCAGTGCGGCGTGCGCTATTACGACCCCGCGCGCGACTACCAGCCGGGGCTGCAACGCGGCATCGGACGCAGCGAGGCGGGCACGCTGGCGGTGATCGAACTCCCTGCGGCGATCGACGCCGCGCAGGCCCGCTGGCTGGCGGAAGCGGCCAGCCAGCGGGCGAGCCGCCCGCGCGACACCATGCGCTATCGCGTGACCGAGATCGGCCCCGCGACCGCCCCCGGCGCGATCGTCCGCGTGCCGGTTGCAACCGGCCTGTGGCGGATCGAACAATGGGAATGGCAGCAGGACGGGGTGATGCTCGATCTGGTCGCGCTGCGCATGGGCGCGGGAACGGGCGGCGGCGCAACGACCGCCGATCCCGGCCGCTGCCTGGGCGCGATCGACCTGCCTGCCCCGCCTACCCGGCTGGTGGCGTTCGAACTGCCCTGGGACGGCATCGGCGATGGGAACACGCCCGCGCTGTTCGCCGGGGTGTCTGGTGCGAGCGCCGGCTGGCGCGGCGCGGCGTTGTTCGCAACCACGGTGGCCGGGGACGCCATGCGCCCACTGGGCGGCAGCGGCCAGCAGCGCGCCATCGTCGGAAAGTGCGAGTCGGCTTTGTCAGCGGCCTCGCCGCTGCTGGTGGACAGAAGCTCGACCGTGGATGTCCGCCTGGCCGCCGCCGATCTTGTCCTGGCCGATGCAACGCTGGCAAGTCTGCTCGACGGCGCCAACCGCGCGCTGATCGGCGCCGAAGTCATCCAGTTCATGCGCGCGGAGCCGCTTGGCGACGGGCTGTGGCGCCTGTCGGGCCTGCTGCGCGGACGCGGCGGCAGCGAAGGAGCGATTGGCCAGCACGCGGCCGGAGAGGACTTCGTCCTGCTCGACGACCGCATCACCACGCTTGACCCAAGGATCGTCGGCGAGGCGGCCAGCGCACGCATCGCAGCGATCGGACCGGGCGACGCGGCGGCCGTCAGCACGCCAATCGCGGGCGCCGGAACGACCTGCCGCCCGCTTGCGCCGGTTCACGGCGCGGTGCGGCAAAGCGAAACGGGCGGCATCTCCCTGACATGGGTGAGGCGCGCGAGAGGCGCGTGGGTCTGGGCCGACGGGGTCGACGTACCGCTGAACGAGGACGTGGAACGTTGGACGATAGGTTATGGCGACGCCGTAACGCCGGCTGTGGGATGGGAAACGGACGTTGCCCGGCTCGATCTCTCGCCCGCGCAGACCGAGTCACTGCTCAGCCTGGACGCGCCGCCCCAGTTTCACATCCGCCAGAGCGGACGCGCCGCGCTCTCCCGGCCGCTCACCATTTTCCTGCCGGACTGAACGCCAGTTCCTCCCCGATCGGAGCACGACCATGACCGACCCGACAAGTTTCGCCTCCACAACGGCTCGATTCAACCTGCCGCTGCTCCATGCGGGGCAGTCACAGAAGGAAGTGACGGTCAACGAAAGCCTGCTCCTGCTCGACTCGCTGGCGCACACGGCGGTGGAGGGGGAAACCGCCACGCCGCCGGAAACGCCGGAAAACGGGCAAGCCTGGCTGGTAGCGGCGGACGGCACGGACGCTTTCAGCGGGCATGACCAGGCCCTTGCCGTGTGGGGTGAAGGGGGATGGCGCTTTCTTCCCCCGCGCGAAGGCATGCGAGTGTTCGATCGCGAACGGCAATGCTTCCGCCTGTTTGCGGAAGAGTGGCGCGGTATCGAGGCGCCGGTGCTGCCCACGGGCGGCAGCACGATCGACGTGGAAGCGCGCGCATTTCTCGCCGATCTGGTTCAAAGTTTGCGGAATTGCGGTTTGCTCCCCTGAAATTACGGGAACAAACGCCCTCATGAAGCATTTCGGCGGAACATGAGGGTATTTCTGCCGCGGTTTACGAAGAGGCGCAGCGCAACAGCGTTGTATTTTCGCAACACCTGGCAAGCGTGCCCGCTTGCATGAGCACTTGAGAACCGGTAGACAACCGCCACGACGTGGCAAGATTATTGCAAAAAGGGGAATCAATAATGCGGAAACTGGTCCTAGGCCTGGCCATGGCGTCGAGCGCCCTGGCCACGCCAGCTCTCGCCCGGGATAAGTCCTGGTACGTCGAGGGTGACGCGGGTGCCATGATTGTGGAAGACATCTACAATTTCACCGGCAAGAACAACGACGGCACGCTGGACACCAAGGCCGGCTACGACTTCGGCGGCATCGTCGGCTACGATTTCGGCCCCTTCCGCCTGGAAGCAGAAGCCAGCTATCGTCGCGCCGAAGAAAAGGCCTATCGCAGCTCGACCCAGAACTACACCGACTCCCAGCTCGGTGGTGGCGCCAGCGCGCTGAGCTTCATGGCCAACGGCCTGCTCGACTTCGGTCCCGATGACGGCCTGCAGGGCTTCGTTGGCGGCGGCGTCGGCGTCGGCCGCGTCAAGAACGCAGTGATCACGCCCGTCACTGGCCCGACCTCGGTCAACGTCGTGGATTCGGACACCGGCTTCGCCTGGCAGGCTCTCGCGGGCATCCGCGCGCCGATCAGCAAGCACGTCGACCTCGGTCTGAAGTATCGCTTCTACAACCAGGACCACAACGATCTGGTGAACAACGCTGGCACGAACGTGCGCACGCGCTTCCGTTCGCACTCGCTGATGGCGACGCTGGCCTACAACTTCGGTGGCGCCGAACCGGTCGCTCCGCCGCCGCCCCCGCCGCCGCCGCCCCCGCCGCCGCCCCCTCCGCCGCCGCCCCCGCCGCCTCCGCCGGTGGCCGTGTGCAACAAGGGTCCGTACATCGTGTTCTTCGACTGGGATAAGTCGGACATCACGCCGGAAGCAGCGACCATCCTCGACAACGCGATCACCGCGTATGGCAACTGCAACAGCGTGCCGATCATGCTGGCCGGTTACACCGACCGTTCGGGCACGCCGAAGTACAACCTCGGCCTCTCGGCCCGTCGTAACACCTCGGTCCGTGCGTACCTCACCTCGCACGGTATCCCGGATGGTTCGATCACCAGTCAGGCCTTCGGTGAGGCCAACCCGCGCGTTCCGACCGCGGACGGCGTCCGCGAACTCCAGAACCGTCGCGTGGAAATCACCTACGGTCCGGGTTCGGGCATGTAATTTCAGGCTTTTTGCCGAAATCGAACGAGGGGTCGGAGCAATCCGGCCCCTTTTTCGTTATGGCTGACTAGGCACCATGCCAAGGAGGCCCAGATATGACTCGCTTGCCCCGCTCGCTCACGCCGCTGTCGCTGACCGCCGTTTCCCTGATGACGCTGACCGCCTGCGCCGCGACGGGACAGGCGGCGACATCCTCAACCGTTCTTGCGACCGCGCCGCTGGCAACCGCGGATGGTCATCCCGCAGGGAGGGCGGAACTGGTGACCAGTGGCGATCAGATCCTGCTGCATCTGACCGCATCGGGCCTGCCGGCCGGCGCACATGGCGCCCACCTGCACACCACGGGGCGCTGCGAGGCGCCGGGCTTTACCACCGCCGGGGGTCATCTCAATCCGGCCGGACACCAGCACGGCACCGAAAACCCCGCCGGCCCCCATCTCGGCGACCTTCCCAACCTGATCGTGAAGAATGACGGCACCGGCGAACTGACCGTGCCGGTCAGCGTGGCGCGCGCCGATTTCGATGCTCGCGTGTTCGACACGGACGGCACCGCCATCGTCATCCACGCGGGGCCGGACGACTACAAGACCGACCCCAGCGGCAACAGTGGCGGCCGCATCGCCTGCGGCGTGTTCGCACGCCCGTAAAGGCCCTACATCAGAGGCCGTGGTACTGCTTGTACCACGCGACGAAGTTCGGCACGCCGACGTCAATGCTGGTGGTGGGCTGGTAACCCAGGTCGTTCGCGATGGCGTCGATGTCGGCAAAGCTCTGGCGAACGTCGCCCGGCTGCATCGGCAGCAGTTCGACCTGCGCCTTGCGGCCGCATTCCGCCTCCAGAATCTCGACCACCTTCATCAGGTGTTCGGAGCGATGGTTGCCGATGTTGTAGAGCCGGTGCGGCTTGAGGCTGCCACCGGCCTTGGGCGCGCCATCATCGGGCGGCGGATTGTCGAGGCACGCCATGACGCCAGCGATGATATCGTCGATATAGGTGAAATCGCGGTACATATCGCCGTGGTTGAACACCGGAATCGGTTCGCCGGCGAGAATCTTGCGCGTGAAGATCCACATCATCATGTCAGGCCGCCCCCACGGGCCATAGACCGTGAAGAAGCGCAGCCCGGTGAGCGGCAGGCGATAGAGATGCGCGTACGTCTCGCTCATCAGTTCGTCCGCCTTCTTGGTGGCGGCGTAGAGCGACAGCGGATGATCGACGCGATCGTCGACCGAGAACGGCAGCTTTTCATTGCCACCATAGACCGAGCTGGAGCTGGCATAGACCATGTGCTCGACCTGGCGATGGCGCCCGACCTCCAGCATGTTGAGGTGCCCAACGAGGTTCGCCTGAACATAGGCGTGCGGGTTTTCGATCGAATAGCGCACCCCGGCTTGCGCGCCGAGATGGACGATCCGTTCGAACTCCAGCCCATCAAGCGCGATGGTCACCGCCGCCATGTCCGCGAAATCGACCTTCAGGAACGTGAAGCGGTTGCCGCCCAGCTCCTCGAGCCGCGCCAGACGCGCTTCCTTGAGCCGCACGTCGTAGTAATCGTTCACGCAATCGATCCCGATGACCGTATCGCCGCGAGCGAGCAGTTTCTGCGTCAGCGAAAAGCCGATGAAGCCGGCAACGCCGGTAACCAGTACGCGCATCGTGTTCTCCAGGCCCCGAACCGGGGCCGATTCATATGTCAGTCAAAGCGCGGCGGCCACAACGCCCGCGAACGGGCGAAGTTCTGCCCCGTCGCGCACGATCAGAGCTGCCAGTCCGCCTTGCCGTTGAGAACGCCCTTCAGGTCGGCCAGCGTGCCGCCCGGCGCGACGAGAGCCGCGATCGCCTCTTCGCCCAGCGCCAGATAGGTCTGGTGCGGCACGGCGAGCAGAACGAGATCGTAGGTCCGCTCCAGCGCGTCGGCAGACAGGTCCAGTCCGTATTCGTGCCGGGCTTCGCCAGCATCGGCCATCGGATCGTGCACCGTGACCGCATGCCCCATCCCCGCCAGCGCGTGAATGACGTCGGCGACCTTGGAATTGCGCAGATCGGGCACGTTTTCCTTGAAGGTCAGCCCCAGCACCAGCACGCTGCCCGCGGCCCCGCCGCGCTTCGCGTGCAGTTCGTCCGCCACCCATCGCGCCATCGTATCGTTGACGCCGCGCCCGGCGAGGATGACCTGCGGATCGTGCCCCAGCGCCTCGGCCCGGTGCGAAAGGTAGTACGGGTCCACGCCAATACAGTGGCCACCGACCAACCCCGGCGTGAACGGCAGGAAATTCCACTTGGTGCGCGCCGCTTCGAGCACGTCCCACACGGAAATATCCATTTTCGAGAAGATTTGCGCGATCTCGTTCATGAACGCGATGTTGATGTCGCGCTGGGCATTCTCGATCACCTTGGCCGCTTCGGCCGCCTTGATCGAGGCGGCGCGGAACACGCCGCCGCTGGTGATCGCGCCATAGAGATCGGCTACCCGGTCGAGCACCTCGGGCGTCTGCCCCGACACCACCTTGGTGATCCGGTCGATGGTATGTTCACGGTCGCCCGGATTGATCCGTTCGGGGCTGTAGCCGAGGAAGAAATCCCGGCCACACACCAGCCCCGACGCCTCTTCCAGCAGAGGCCCACAAATCTCTTCCGTCACCCCCGGATAGACCGTGCTTTCGAACACCACCACCGGCGTGCGCCCTTCCCGCACGGCAGCCGGAAGCATGGCGCCGACGGTGCGCGAGGCGGCTTCGACAAGGCGCAGATCCGGGCGATTCGCGTCATCGATCGGCGTCGGCACCGTCACGATGTAGAAATCGCTGGGCGGGCAGACCTGCGCATCGCTGGTGACCCCGAGACCCGAGAGCGAAAGCTGCCCGGCCTCGATCTCGCCCGTGCGGTCGTGCCCTTCGGAAAGTTCGGCGATGCGGCGGCGATCGATGTCGAGACCGGTGACGAAGAACTGCCGCGCCAGCGCCACCGCCAGTGGCAGCCCGACATAGCCGAGGCCAACCACGGTCACCCTTGTCGCCGCGGTGACGGAACCAGTGGCCCCGGGCTGTGGCTTGGCGGCAATCGGGGGGTACATGGCAGTCACAGGCAGGCCTTTCCTTCGCGCGGCGCGCACGCCGCTGTGTGCCCGCTTTAGGCCAAGGCTCTTATTTCGTCGTTAATGGCCCGGCGCGAATTGCCGGCGGATCGGCGCCAATTCCTGCCGCAAGACGGTTGCCGCATCGCCGGCCCCATAACACGGGTTTAACGACTGGGTGATAGGAGCGTGCCGATGACCAAGACCGTCCTCGTCGTATTCGGCACCCGCCCCGAAGCCATCAAGGTGTTCCCCGTGATCCACGCCCTGCGCGCGGACCCGCGCTTTCGCGTGGTGACGTGCGTTTCGGCGCAGCACCGGGGCATGCTGGACCAGGTGCTGGACATCGCGGGGATCGTGCCCGACCACGATCTGGACCTGATGCGCCCGGACCAGACGCTCGACGGGCTGACCGCCGCGCTGCTGACCGGGCTGGGCCGGGTGATGGACGCCGAACAGCCGGACTGGGTGGTGGTCCAGGGCGATACCGCCACGGCCATGGCCGGCGCGCTAGCCGCCTATTACCGCAAACTGCCGGTGGCGCACATCGAGGCCGGACTGCGCAGCCACAACATCTATCACCCCTGGCCGGAAGAGGTGAACCGCAAGATCATCGGCGCGATCGCGGCGCTCCATTTCGCCCCTACCGAGACTTCCGCCGCGGCGCTCCATGCCGAAAACGTCCCCGCCGACACGGTCCATGTGACCGGCAACACCGTGATCGACGCGCTGCAATGGATCACCGCGCGCATCGCCGCCGAACCGGCGCTGGCGGCAGGCCTCGGCGAACTGGAAGCGCGCTTTGCGGGCAAGCGGATCATTGGCGTGACCAGCCACCGGCGCGAGAACTTCGGTGGCGGACTGGAAAACATCGCCGAAGCGATCCGCCGCATCGCCGCGCGCGAGGACGTGGCCCTGATCTTCCCCGTCCATCCCAACCCCAACGTGCGCAAGGTGATGGACGCGGCGCTGGCCGGCCTTGCCAACGTGGCGATGATCGAACCGCTCGACTACCCGCATTTCGCGCGGCTGCTGGCGATCAGCGAGATCATGCTGACCGACAGCGGCGGCGTGCAGGAGGAAGCGCCCGCGCTGGGCAAGCCTGTGCTGGTCATGCGCGAGACCACCGAGCGACCCGAAGGCGTGGCCGCCGGCACGGCAAAGCTCGTTGGAACCGATGCGGACCGTATCGTTTCCGAAATCTTCACCCTGCTCGACGATAAGGCTGCCTATTCGGCCATGGCGCGCGCCCACAACCCGTTCGGGGATGGGCAGACATCGCGCCGCATCGTGGAGCTTTTGGGACATGTCGAACCAGCCCGGTAACCTCAAAACCGGTGAAGTGAAGCCCGACGTCTGCGTTGTCGGACTGGGATATATCGGCCTGCCCACCGCCGCGATCATCGCGCGCGCGGGGTGCCGGGTGCTGGGCCTCGACGTGTCCGAACGCGTGGTCGAAACGATCAACCGCGGCGAAATCCATATCGAGGAAGTCGATCTCGACGGGCTGGTGCATGGCGTGGTCCAGCGCGGCCTGTTGCGCGCCTCCACGCGGATCGAGCCGGCCGACGTCTTCGTGATCGCGGTGCCCACGCCCTTCGAGAAGGACGAGCACCACACGCCCGACATTTCCTATGTGCTGGCGGCGGCGACAGAAGTGGCCGCCGTGCTGAAGGCGGGCGATGCCGTCATCCTCGAATCCACCTCTCCGGTGGGCACGACCGAGAAGATGCGCGACCTGATGGCCGGCCTGCGTCCGGACCTGAAGTTTCCGGGCCTGACGCGTGAAACCCCCGACGTTTCGATCTCCTACTGCCCCGAACGCGTGCTGCCGGGCCGCATTCTGGAAGAACTGACCAACAACGATCGCTCGATCGGCGGCATCACCCCGCGCTGCGCGCGCAAGGCGCTGGCCTTCTACAAGCGCTTCGTCCGCGGCACCTGCGTGACCACGGACGCGCGTTCGGCCGAGATGACCAAGCTGGTCGAGAACGCCTATCGCGACGTCAACATCGCCTTCGCCAACGAACTGTCGGTGGTGGCGGACACGATGGGGCTGGACGTGTGGGAAGTGATCCGGCTGGCCAATCGCCATCCGCGCGTCAACATCCTCCAGCCCGGCCCCGGCGTGGGCGGGCACTGCATTGCGGTGGACCCGTGGTTCATCGTCCACGGCGCGCCCGAACAGACGCCGCTGATCCGCACCGCGCGCGAAGTGAACGATGGCAAGATGCACCACGTGATCGCCAAGGCCACGGCGCTGCTGGAAGCGCATCCGGGCGAGAAGGTCGCCTGCCTGGGCCTGGCGTTCAAGGCCAACATCGACGATTTCCGCGAAAGCCCGGCGCGCTATGTCGCGGCGACGCTGGCACGCCGCTTCGGCGATCGCATCAGCGTGGTCGAACCCTATGCCTCCGCCCTGCCGATCGAGTTCACCGACACCGGCGCGGCGCTGATCGACCTCGACACCGCGCTGGAGGATTGCGGCGTGCTGATCGTGCTGGTCGATCATGACGTGTTCCGCGTGGTGCCGCTGGCCGAACGCAGCGGCAAGGCGGTGTATGATACGCGCGGCATCTGGCCCGATCAGCCGGTAGCGGAAGCGCCGGCAGCCGGATCGCTGCGGCTCGCCAGCTAGAACCGCCCTACAGTTCCCCGAGAGGAAAGGCCGGAAGCAGGGTCACCTGCTTCCGGCCTTTGCGTATTGACCCCGTTGGCGCCCCTTCCGCCGAGGGAGGAGAGGAGGGGGAAAGGGGCGCCGGGGATCGCGTGCGTCAGAAGCGCACGCCGAGCGTGAGATTCCAGGTGCGCGGATCGCCGTAGTACACGGTCTGGATGTTGCCGACCGAGCTGAACTCCTGCCCGTCGGTCTTGTAGAGCGCGTTACCCACGTTCTTGACCATGCCGCGCAGGTAGAACCGGTCGTAATCGAGCTGGGCATAGACGTTGCCCAGCAGATAGCCGTCCTCCGTCAGGCCGGGGCGGTTGTCGACCGAAAGGTACTGCTTGTCGACGAAGCGGACATCACCGCCGAAGCTGAGCGAGGCTTCGCCCAGCGGAATGCGGTAGTCCGCGCCGATCCGCATCGTGAGCGGCGGAGCGAAGGCCGGCTTGCAGGTGATCTTCGTGCCGGTGGGGTTGCAGCTGAACGAGGGCGCGCGACGGCCGTCGTTGAACTCCTTGTACTTGGCATCGAGGTAACCGACCGACGCGGTCAGCGTCAGCGGCGTGGACGGGCGCACCGCCGCTTCGAATTCGAAGCCCTGAATGCGCAGCTTGCCCGCGTTGATGACGGGGAAGCTGCCGCCGTTGATGCCGGTGTTGCCACCGCCGACACGCGCCTGGAAGTCCTTGTAGTCGGAATAGAACGCCGCCGCCGACAGCGAGACGCGCCCGTCCAGGAACGTGCCCTTGGCGCCGGCTTCATAAGTCCACACCGTTTCCGGCTTGAACGTCGGCACGATCTGCGTGGTGCCGTTCACCGCCAGCGTCACGTCGGCGAGGCTGTTGACGCGGCCGTTGAAACCGCCCGACTTGAAGCCCCGGCTGGCCGAGGCATAGACCAACGTGTTGGTGGTCGGCTTGTAGCTGAGCGTGGCCGATGGCGTCCACGCATCGTAGCTGACTTCGTCGAGCGTGTTGTATGGCGCCGGCAGGCTGGTCGGGAACGCGAACGTGCTGACGATGCGGATCGCCGGGAACACCGGGCTGGTGGTCGTTGCCGTCGTGGTGCGGAAGTACTTCTTCTTCTCGTGCGTGTAGCGCAGGCCCGCCGTCAGCGCGAGCTTCTCGGTGAAGTTGTAGGTCAGCTGGCCGAACGCGGCATAGCTCTTGGTGTTCTGCCGGTCATCGATCGTGCGCAGGAAGTTCAGCGGCGTGCCGACATACTGGAGGTAGCTGTCGGCATAGGCTTCCTGGTGCGAATTGACCTGTTCGTCGAGGAAGTAGAGCCCGACCACGCCCTTCAGCTTTTCGGTATCCAGCTTGAGCTGCAATTCCTGGCTGAACTGGTGCTGGCGCGTGCCCACGAACACATCGCCCACTTCCGCCGCCGTGGCATCGATATCGACGTAGAAGTTCGTCTTCAGCTTGCGATAGGCGGTGATCGAGGTGAGCTGGAGGTTGTCGGTCAGATCGACATTGATCGTGCCCGAAAGACCCCAGTGATCGAGCCGCTGGCCTTCGCCGTTCTTGAAGCTGGTCGATGCGGTGTAGTTATAGCGGCCGGTCGGCGCTGTGGCGATGACGAACGGCGTGACGCTGGTGAAGGTGGAATTGTAGTTGAAGCCGATGAGGTTGGCCGTGGCCTGCCCCAGCGTGAGCGCGTTGCGCTGGCGGGTGTAGTCGCCGGAGATGAGCACCTCGACCCGGTCGGACGGCTTGGCGCGCAGGATCGCGCGGCCCGACAGGTTGTTGCGATCGTTGTACTTCTTGCCGGTGGCGGGATCGGTGACGATGCCATCGCGGTTGTCATAGACGCCAGCCAGCGACAGCGCGAGCTTGTCGGTCACCAGCGGCGCCGTGATATAACCCTTGGCAGTCACTTCGTTGAAGCGGCCATAGGTGAACGCGCCCTCGCCCCGGATCGTGTCCAGATCGGGCTTCTTCGACACCACGTTGACCGCGCCACCGATGGTGTTCTTGCCGTAAAGCGAGCCCTGTGGCCCGCGCAGCACTTCCACGCGCTGCACGTCGAACAGGTTGAGCAGCGCGCCCTGGATGCGGCTGAGATAGACGCCATCGACATAGACGCCCACGGCAGGGTCGAAGGTCTGCAACGCATCGGGCTGGCCGATGCCGCGGATGTAGAAGTTGGCCGACGAGGCCGAGCCACGCCCCTGCACGATGTTCACGTTGGGGATCGCGCCCTGCACGCCGGAAAGGTCCTTGGCGCCGGCCTTTTCCAACCCTTCGGTGGACAGCGCCGTGATGGCGATCGGCACATCGACCAGGCGTTCCTCGCGCTTGCGGGCAACGACGACGATTTCGCCCGAATCATTCGCCACAGCTTCGGAGGCAGCTTCCTGCGCGAAAACGGGCATGGCGGGCAGCGCAACAAGCGCAGTGGTGGCGGCCGCAAGGGCGCGCACGCGAAAACGGTTCATGGATCAGGCTCCCTCTCACGGACCGATGAAAGGCCCGTCTGCGCGAACCGATATTGAAAGTTGAACCATGTTTCAACTTTTCATTTGAGACAAACCGAAATCGTGGATAGGACGTGGCGAAAGCGCAACAGCCCCGGCACTAAGGACCGGGTTCGGGCGGTCGGAGGGACGATCGCCCACGGATGGGAGAGCAGGGTGTCGGTAGATCCGGAAAAGGCGAGCCCCGGCAAGGCCCCGCGTACCGCGCGGGGACGGGAAACGCTGCGGCGCCTGCTCGATGCCGCGGCGGCCGAGTTCGGCGAACGCGGCTTCCACGAAGCCTCGATCAGCGGGATCACCCGCCGCGCGGGAACGGCGCTAGGCAGCTTCTATACCTATTTCGATTCGAAGGACGCGATCTTCACCGCGCTGGTGCGCGACATGTCCGCCCGTGTCGCCACCACCGCGGCCGCGGCCGTCAGCGCGGGAGCAACAGGGCTGGTGCGCGAGCGGGAGGCGCTGGAAGGCTTCCTGCGCTTCGCGCGCGAGCACAAGGAAATCTACCGCATCATCGACGAGGCGGAGTTCGCCGATCCGCAAAGCTACCGTGCGCACTACGAAGGCACCGCGCTGCGCATCGCCGCGCGCCTAGACGACGGCGTCGCCCAGGGTACGCTGCGCGCAGGCGATCAGGAAGTGCGCGCCTGGGCGCTGATGGGCATGAACGTGTTCCTGGGCCTGCGTTTCGGCGTGTGGGACGCCAGCCGGCCGGTGGAAGACATCGCCGGAGTGGCGGCGGACCTGCTGCGCGACGGGCTTTCAATCTAGAGCCCGTCGCCCAAAATCAAATCCCGTCATCCCGGCGAAGGCCGGGATCTCATGCCGGATTGCCTGAGGCCAGAGATGCCAGCCTACGCTGGCATGACGGGGGAAGATGGAGAGGCATAAAGGGGTCTTGACGGTTGTCGCCCATTCTCGGTCGCTCCACTCGCTCCTGCATTTGTCCACGCCAGGACATCAATCGAGGGGCTCAACCCGAGGCTGCCCCGTCCTGCCGTTCGCGCCAGCGCTGCCGGATACGGTCGGACGTGTCGCGGCTGCCATCGTGGCTCCACCCCGGTTCGCGCACGAGGTAGGCCAGCTTGTAGCGTAGCGGCGCGACCGCGAAGTCCTTCAACATGCCCGCCCATTCGTGGAACACCGACCACCCGATCCCGAACGTGCCGAGCTGGCGGACGATGCCGTAGCGGATGCGTTCGTCCTCCAGTTCGGGCTGGAACGTGCGGAACAGGCGATCCCACACGATCAGCGCCCCGGCATAGTTGCGATCGAGATAGACCGGGTTGGTCGCATGGTGGACCCGGTGATGCGACGGCGTATTGAACACCGCCTCGAACCAGCGCGGCATCCGGCCGATCGCCTCGGTGTGAATCCAGAACTGGTACACCAGGTTCACGCCCCCCACCGTCACCAGCATCGCCGGGTGAAAGCCGAGCAGCGCCGGCCAGATGCGGAACACGAACGAGAGCGCGAAAAAGCCGGTCCAGGTCTGCCGCAGCGCGGTGGACAGGTTGTAGTGCTGGCTCGAATGGTGGTTGACGTGGCTTGCCCAGAACCAGCGGATGCGGTGGCCGGTGCGGTGCGCCCAGTAATAGTTGAAATCGTCGAGCACGAAGCACGCGATCCAGGCCCACCAGGCGAACGGCACCGTAGCCACGCGGTGCTGATAGAGCCACATCGCGGCGGCATAGACCACCCCGGCGGTCAGCGCGCCGGCAACCGTACTGCCCAGCCCCAGCGCCAGCGAGGTCCAGGTATCGCGCGGTTCATAGGCTTCCGGCGCGCGGCGGCGCGCCCACGCCATTTCCGCGATCATCGCCAGGATGAAGAACGGCACCGCGTAAGTCACGATATCGAAAGGATGGATGTCCGGCGTCATGGCCCTATCCTTCCAGCCGGCGGAGGCTTGCCGCCCAGGCCTGCGCATCGGGGCCGAGGTTGAGCGTGATCGTGCCGAAGCGGCTGTCCCCGGTGGAAACGGTCAGGAACTGCTGGTCGAGCCGGACGCCGGCGTGGCTTTCCAGCAGTCGCGCGGCGAAGTGGCTGCCATGGCGGCGAATCAGCATGACCCGGCCCTGCGCATCGCGCACCAGCGCGCCGATCCGCGCCTTGTCGAGCCCGACCGCCACCGGCACGAAGCCGCACATCGCCTCGTCGGCCAGCGCGCCCGCGTGATCCTCGTCGCGAATCCGCACGTCGCCGCCCAGATTCATCCAGCGCGCGAGTTGCACCACGAACAGCACCCCGACCAGGGAAGCCAGCGTCTTGAGCACGAGAAGCACGCCGGGCTGGGCAAGAAACGCCTGCACCACTTTCACGATCGCTGTACCGGCTCAACCGGCCTGCGCCGCGAGCATATCGACCTGCGCGCGAACCGGCGTGATGTCATACCCCGCGCCGGCCGCACCCGCCGCGATCCGCGACGGATTGCGGCCAGCCGCCGCCTCGGCCAGCGCCCACAGCAGCGTGGAGCGCGTACCGGATCGGCAGTAGGCGAGCACTGGCCGGTCGCCCGCCTGGTCCAGCGCCTTGCGCATCGCTTCCACCTGCCAGGCAGCGAAGCCCGCGTGCGTCACGGGGATCGCGTGATAGGCGATCCCGGCCTCGCGCGCCGCTGCCTCGATCGCGGCACCCGGCGTCTGATCGTCGGATTCGTCCTCGGGACGGTTGTTGATGATCACGGCGATTCCCAGCGCTTTCGCCTCGGCCACGTCCGCCACCGTGATCTGCGGACTGGCATAAGTGCGATCATCGATCTTGCGGAACAACGGTGCCTACTCCCGGATTGAGGCTGACGACGGCGAATGCCGGTCGTGGCAGGACTCGTGCAGGTGATCGCGCCGGCTCGCCCTCCGAAACGGCACGCAATTGACAGTGCTTCTGCCCAAACCACTGGCCAAGAGCAAGCATTCGCAGCCGCCTCCGGGATCGGAAAAATTGCCTCCGAAACGGCGGATCAACGAAAGTTCCCGGAAATCCGGTCTCTTTTGCCGATTCCATTCGCGCTATGGCTTTTTCTTCGCTATAGAGATGAGTGCAATGAAGAAGGTCGGCCTTTTGTCCGGCGCGGATTCCTTGTCGTGCCGCCGGTCTCCGCATCCGGCCCGCGGCGCCGGGGAAAGCAGGGGCGGAACGAAGGTCTATTGAAGTTTATGGGTTTTGACAGAGGGCGGCGGGGTCGCGGACGGGATAAGCGCGACGGATTCGGCGAAGACAATTTCGATCCCTACAGCGGCGGTGGCGGCGGCTTCGGCGGCGGTTACGATCGTGGCGGATTCGGCGGTGGTGACCGCGGCGGATTCGGCGGCGGCAACCGTGGTGGCGGCTTCGGCGGCGGTGATCGCGGTGGCTTCGGCGGCGGTGGCAACCGTGGCGGCGGCTTCGGCGGCGGCGGCGGTGGTGGCGGCTTCGGCGGCCCCCGTGGCGGCGGCATGCCCGCGCAGGTCGTCGGCACCGGCAAGGGCAAGGTGAAGTTCTTCAATGCCCAGAAGGGCTTTGGCTTCATCCAGCGCGACGAAGGCGGCGAAGACGTTTTCGTGCACATCAGCGCGGTTGAACGCGCCGGGCTGGAAGGCCTGGCCGAAGGTCAGGAACTCGAATTCAACCTGGTCGATCGCGGCGGCAAGATTTCGGCGGCGGACCTTCAGGTCGTCGGCGACGTGATCGAGGTTGCCTCCAAGCCGGCCGCGCCGCAGCGCGAACTGACGGGCGAAAAGGCGACCGGCACGGTCAAGTTCTTCAACGCGATGAAGGGCTTCGGCTTCATCACGCGTGATGACGGCCAGCCGGACGCGTTCGTGCACATCAGCGCTGTGGAGCGTTCGGGCATGCGCGAGCTGAATGAAGGCGACAAGCTGGAATTCGATCTCGAGGTCGATCGACGAGGCAAGTACTCGGCGGTCAACCTGGTGCCGCGTCAGGATTGATCCGGTCCGCACCGGCCCCGGCATTTGACCGGGGGCCTGCAACACAATAAACGCGCGCAAATGGCGGCCAGTCGGCCGCCATTTGTCGTTTGCGATTCCCGTCTTCCGATTTGCGTGAATGAAACAGGAGCTGCCCATGTCGATCACACCGCTCATGCCCGTCTATCCCCGGTGCGGCGTGCGACCTGTGCGAGGGGAGCACTGCCACCTCATTGACGAGAACGGCACCCGCTATCTCGATTTCGCCAGCGGCATCGCCGTCAACCTGCTCGGCCATTCGAACGCGCACCTGATCGGCGCGATCCAGCAGCAGGCGGCGACGCTGATGCACGTGTCGAACCTCTACGGCAGCCCGCAGGGCGAGCATCTTGCGCAGCGGCTGGTCGATCTGACGTTCGCCGATACCGTGTTCTTCACCAATTCGGGCGCCGAGGCTGTGGAATGCGCGATCAAGACCGCGCGCGCCTATCACCAGCATGCCGGCGACGATCACAAGTTCGAGCTGATCACGTTCAAGAACGCATTCCACGGCCGCACGATGGCCACGATCAGCGCGTCGAATCAGGACAAGATGCACAAGGGCTTCCTGCCCCTGCTGCCCGGCTTCAAGTACGTCGAGTTCGACGATCTGGAAGGCGCGAAAGCCGCGATCGGCCCCAACACGGCCGGCTTCCTGGTCGAACCGATCCAGGGCGAAGGCGGCATCCGCGATGGCTCCGACGCGTTCATCAAGGGCCTGCGCGACCTGTCCGACGAAAACGACCTGATGCTGGTGTTCGACGAGGTGCAGTGCGGCGTGGCGCGCACCGGCACGCTCTATGCCTATGAACAATATGGCGTGCTTCCGGACATCATGGCGACGGCCAAGGGCATCGGCGGCGGATTCCCGATGGGCGCCTGCCTCGCCACCGAAAAGGCCGCGCGCGGCATGGTCTTCGGCACGCACGGCAGCACCTATGGCGGCAACCCGCTGGCCATGGCTGCCGGCGAAGCGGTGCTGGATATCGTCGCCACCCCCGAATTCCTGTCCAACGTGCGCGCCACCGGCGAACGCCTGCGCGGCCGCCTGGAACAGTTCATCGGCAACTACCCGGATCTGTTCGAACTGGTGCGCGGACGCGGGCTGATGCTGGGCGTCAAGATGAAGATCGAGCCCCGCGCGTTCGTGGCGCATCTGCGCGACAACCACCAGCTGCTCACGGTTTCGGCCGGCGACAACACCCTGCGCGTGCTGCCACCGCTGGTGATCGACGATTCGCATATCGATGAATTCATGGACAAGCTCTCGGCCGGCGCCGCGAGCTACAAGGTCGAGGCCACGCCATCATGACCCGGCATTTCCTGAACCTGACCGACGCGGGCGGCGATGCCGTTGCCGCGATGCTGAACGACGCGATCGACCGGAAGGCGGCGCGCAAGGGCTTCCCCAAGGGGCGCGTCGACGACGATGCGCCGCTGGCCGGGCACGTGCTGGCCATGGTGTTCGAGAAGAACTCCACCCGCACGCGCGTGTCGTTCGACGTGGCGATGCGCCAGCTTGGCGGCAGCGCACTGGTGCTCGACGCCGGTACCACCCAGCTTGGCCGGGGCGAGACGATCGCCGATACCGCGCGCGTGCTGAGCCGCATGGCCGACGCCATCATGCTGCGCACCGACGATCACGCCAAGGTCGAGGAACTGGCGCACCACGCGACCGTGCCGGTGATCAACGGGCTGACGGACCTGTCGCACCCCTGCCAGATCATGGCAGACCTGCTGACCGTGATCGAACACGGCAAGGCCCTGCCCGGCCTGGAAGTCGCCTGGCTGGGCGATGGCAACAACGTGCTCAACTCGATCGTCGAAGCGGCGGGGCTGATGAAGTTCAACGTTCGCATCGGCGTGCCCGAAGGCTATGAATCCGATGCCGGGTTCATCGCCCGCGCGCAGGCCGGCGGCGCGCGCGTCTCGCTTCACCGCGACGCCGCCGAAGCGGCGCGCGGCGCGGACGTGGTGGTAACCGACACCTGGATTTCGATGGGGCAGGCCCACGCCGAAGCCAAGCTGCAGGCCATGGCGCCCTATCAGGTCAACGATGCGCTGATGGCGCAGGCAAATGCGGACGCCCTGTTCCTGCACTGCCTGCCCGCGCATCGCGGCGAAGAGGTGACCGATTCGGTGATCGACGGCCCGCGGTCGGTGGTATGGGATGAAGCGGAGAACCGCATCCATGCCCAGAAGTCGGTGCTGCGCTGGGTTTTCGGCCAGATCTGAAGGCAACGGTGAACACGGCTGATGAGCGCTCCTGATATTCACGATGGCGAAACCGGCTTCGACCGGACGCTGCTGTTCACCGTGCCCGATCGCGACGCGCGCGGCCGGGTCGTGCGGCTTGGCCCGGTGCTGGATCGCATCCTTTCGGCGCACGCCTATCCCGCACCGGTCAAGCATCTGCTGGCCGAAGCGCTGGTGCTGACCGCGCTGCTCGGCTCGCTGCTCAAGGACGAGCAAGGCCAGCTGACCATGCAGGCGCAGACGCGGGAGGGCGTGATCGACCTGCTGGTCTGCGATTACCGGGGCGGCGAACTGCGCGGCTATGCGCGGTTCGACAAGGCGCGGCTCGACGAGCTGGGGCCGGCCCCCACGCTGCACGCCCTGTTCGGCGATGGCTATCTGGCGGTGACCTTCGATCTTCCCTCCACCGACCAGCGCTATCAAGGCATCGTGCCGCTGGAAGGTTCGTGCCTGGCCGAAGCCTGCGAAGCCTATTTCCTCCAGTCCGAGCAGGTGCCCACGCTGATCCGGTCCGCCGTGCGCCACGATGCCACGGGCTGCGTCGGCGGCGGCCTGCTGCTGCAGCACCTGCCCGAGGGCGAGGAGGGTCGCGAGCGGCTGCACGCGCGGCTCGACCATCCGCAATGGGAGCATATCGCGACCATGGGCGGCAGCGTGAAGGCCGAAGAGCTGCTCGATCCCGCGCTGAGCATGGAAAGCATCGCGTGGCGCCTGTTTCACGAGGAACGGGAAGTGCGCGTCGAACGCGGACCGGCGCTGGAACGCGGTTGTCGCTGCACCGTCGAGCACTACCGATCGATACTGTCCCGCTTTCCCGAAAGTGAGCGCGCCGAAATGCGCAACGAAGATGGCGTGATCGTGGTCGATTGCGCGTTCTGTTCGCGCGATTTCGCAATCGATCTGGATTGAGGTCATGCCGCGCCGGCGCGGGCCATTGAATCTGGTCCGGACCGCCCTATTTTTGTCATGAAATATTGTGAAATCCCGCACTGACAACGGACGTGGGGATGTCATTGTTAATGGCCATGAACTGGAACGAGCGAATCATTGCGCGCCTGGGGCGCGGTGCGGTCCTTGCCGGGATCGCGACGCTGGCCTTCGCCGCGCCGTCGCTGCTGGCGCAGCGTTCGGGCCTGCTGATGCTTGACCGCTTCGAAGCGGGCCAATGGGACGTCCGCGTGCGCGATACCACGACCACACGCAGTTCGCTGTGCATCGACAACGGACGCGACCTGGTCCAGCTGCGCCACGCCGGCGCCGCCTGCCGCAGCGTGGTGATCGAGGACACGCCCAGTGCCGTCACCATTCAATACACCTGCCCCGGCAACGGCTATGGCCGCACGCGCATCCGCATGGAGAACGCGCGGCTGGCCCAGATCGAAACGCAGGGCATCGCCCAAGGGCTGCCCTTCGACTATTCGGCCGAAGCGCGCCGCGTGGGCAGTTGCACGCCGCGCTGACCCTATCCCGCATCCCGGTCCTGTTCGTGCTTGCCATTGCCAGCGCGGCTATGCCCCGCTAGCCCAAGGGGATGGTCGAACACGTTGACGTGCAAGTGAAGAATACCGACGCGGCTCCCCTGGCCGTGGTGCTGCTGTCCGGCGGGCTGGATTCGATGGTCTGCGCGGGGCTGGCGCTGGAACAGGGCTTCCGCGTGCTGGCGCTGACGATCGATTACAACCAGCGCCACCGCATTGAACTGGACGCCGCGCGCAAGATCGCCGCCCGGCTCCGGGTGGACCGCCACGTGGTGCTGCCGCTCGATCTGCGCCAGTTCGGCGGTTCGGCGCTGACCGACGCCATCGACGTGCCCAAGGACGGCGTCGGGCCGGACATTCCGGTCACTTACGTGCCCGCGCGCAACCTCGTGTTTCTCTCGCTCGCGCTCGCCTGGGCCGAAGCGGCGGGATCGAAGGACCTGTTCATCGGCGTCAACGCGCTCGACTATTCCGGCTATCCGGATTGCCGCCCGGAATTCGTGGCGGGGTTCGAGGGACTGGCGCGCATTGCCACCAAGTTCGGATCGGAAGGGGGCACCGTGCGCGTCCACGCGCCGCTCCAGTACCTGACCAAGGCGGGGATCGCGCGCGAAGCCGTGCGACTCGGGCTGGATACCAGCGAAAGCTGGTCCTGCTACGATCCCCTGCCCGATGGGACCGCCTGCGGCCTGTGCGACAGCTGTCGCCTGCGGCAGGCGGGATTTGCCGAAGCGGGACTGGAGGACGGCACGCGGTATGGAGGATCCTGAAACCCCGGCGAGAGGCGAAAAAGCCCCCCGGATCGAACCCTATAGCTGGTACGCGCTGGGCGTACTGGTCATTGTTTATATACTCAACTTCATCGATCGCCAGTTGCTGACCATCCTTGCGGTGGACCTGAAGCGCGATCTGGGCATTTCCGACAGCGAATTCGGCTTCCTCTATGGCACGGCGTTCGGCGTGTTCTATGCGCTGTTCGGCATTCCGCTGGGCAAGCTGGCGGACCGCTGGACGCGCACCCGGTTGCTGGCGATCGGCCTCGCCGTATGGTCGGCGATGACCGCGCTTTCCGGCCTTTCCCGCAATTTCACGCAACTGGGCCTCGCCCGGATCGGCGTGGGCGTGGGCGAAGCCTCGGCCGGCCCCTCCGCCTATTCGCTGCTGTCCGACTACTTCCCACCGCAGCGCCGCGCCACTGCGATCGCGATCTATTCCGCCGGTATCTATCTGGGCGGCGGTGTTTCGCTGTTCATCGGCAGTTCGATCGCCAATGGCTGGAACAATGGATTCGCGCCCGGCGCGCATCCGTTCGGGCTGGCGGGCTGGCAGGTCGCGTTCCTGGCCGTGGGCCTGCCCGGCCTGTTGCTGGCGCTGTGGGTGAACAGCCTGCGCGAGCCGGCGCGCGGCCGCTACGATCCGCCCGCACACCGGCGTACGCCACCGGAGGGCTCCCCGTTCAAGGCTTTCCTGGGCGACCTTGGCACGATCGTGCCGCCCTTCACCCTGATCGCCGCCGCTCGGCGGGGCGGGGCGGCGCTGACGGCCAACATCGCGGCCGCGGCGATCATCGCCGCGCTTTCGGCGGGCATCACCGCGCTGCTGGGCGATCCGGTGCAGTGGATCGCGCTGGGCGTGGGCAGCTATGCCATCTTCTCGTGGGCGGCGAGCCTGCGCGTGCAGGACCCGGCCGCTTTCGCCGCGATCTGGAAATCGCCTTCGGTGCTGGGCGTGACCGTCGGCTACGGCTTGATCAGCTTCGTGTCCTACGCCAATTCGGCGTTCGGCCCGCTCTATGCCATCCGCACCTTCCACGCCAGCACCGACGAAGTGGCGATCATGGTCGGCGGGCTGGCGGCGGCTGGCGGCGCGGCGGGGGTGATCGCCGGCGGCGCGATGGCGGACCGCCTGAGCCGGGGCCACGACAACGCCCGGCGCGTGCTGGTGGTGATCGGCGGTCTGGCGACAGGCCTGCTGCCCTATGCGGTGATGCTGACCACGGGCAGCAAGGCGGTGTTCTACGCGATGATCTTCCCGACCTGGTTCCTGCTGAGCGCCGCGCTGGGCGGGGCTTCGGGCACGATCGTCAACATCGTGCCGCCGCAGGTGCGCGCCACGGCGACGGCGGCGTTCCTGCTCGGCGCGACGATGCTGGGGCTGGCGCTCGGTCCCTATGCCGCCGGCCGCCTCTCGACCGATTTCGGCAGTCTCAAGGTCGGGCTGGTGGGGGTTCTCGCCGTGGTTCCGGTCGCCTTCGCCGCGCTGTTCATCGCGTGGCGCACGCTGAACCGCCAGCACCAGGGTGAAGGGTAGGAGAACGCTTCAGGCGGACGGCATCTGCTGGCTGGAACAGTGGAAGCCGCCACCACCCGCCAGCACCGCATCGGCCATCAGCCCCACGGTGTCGCGCCCCGGAAACAGCGCGGCGATGGCGGCCACGCCTTCGTCATCGTGGGGCGAACCGAAGATCGGGACCACCACCAGCTTCGTGGTCACGACGAAGTTCATGTAGCTCGCCGGCTGGACCATGCCGTCCCATTCGATCCGGCCAGGCGACGGCACTTCGGCCACCTTCACGCCCATCGCCCGCGCGCGCGCCGCGGCGTCGGCATAGATCGCGGCATTGGGATCGTCCGCCCCCGTCGCGCGCGGCAGGGCGATGCGGTTGGGCGCGACGAACCGGCCGAGATTGTCGACGTGCCCGTCGGTGTGATCGTTGATCAGGCCATCGCCCAGCCACAGCACCCGGTCGAACCCGAGATCGCGCGCCAGCCGCATTTCGAGATCGGCTTGCGAGAGATGCGGATTGCGGTTGGGATTGAGCAGGCATTGCCCCGTGGTTGCGACCAGCCCGGTGCCGTCCCCATCCAGCGCACCGCCCTCAAGAATCCAGTCGCAACGGTCGGCAGCCAGCCCGGCGCTGTCGGCCAGATCGGCGCCGATCCGCGTATCGCCATCCATCACGTACTTGCCGCCCCAGCCGTTGAAGCCGAACAGCCGTGCCCGGCGGTTTCCTGCCGCATCGCGCACCACCAGCGGCCCGGTATCGCGCAGCCAAACATCGCCATAGACGCGCTGTTCCAGCCGCACCGCGCCGCTGACGAGTTGCCGCGCGCGCGCGGCATTGGCTTCGTCGCGGACGATTAGGCGCACTTGCTGGCCGCTTTCCGCAACCGCGCTGGCGAAGGCGGCAATCTGCTCCTGCGCCGTTTCGATAACGCCGGACCATTCTTCCGCCAGATGCGGAAAGCCGATCCATAGCCAGTCCTGCGGATGCCATTCCGGCGGCATCCGCATCCCGTTCCCGCTCATCGTCCGTCTTGTCCTGTTACTTCGTCTTAACGCCCGCTTCGGCCAGGCTCCGGTCCCGAATGGCCCGGAACTCGTCGCCCGGATGCCAGTTCGGCCAGACCGTGCTGTCGGCCAGCGCGCGGCCGAGCCGGTAGTAGAGTTCCACTTCCTGCGCCATGCCGGAAAAGTCCCAGTTGTCCGAATATTCGTCGCTGGGCTGGTGATAGCGGTTGTTGGTGTAATCTTCCGACGCGGCCTCGCCCGCTGCCTTGCCGCCCACGACAAGATCGGTGCCACGGCCGACCGCGAACATCGGCACGCCGCGCTTGGCCATGCTGAAGTGGTCCGAACGGTAGTAGTGGCCGCGCTCGGCGTGATCCTCGGGCGTTTCGACCAGACCCATCTCGCCTTCGACGCGACGGAGAATCGCGGTCAGTTCGGACTTGTCGCCGCCCGTCACCTGCACGTCGCGCGTGGCGCCAACGGGGTACAGTCCATCCATGTTCACGCCGCCCACGGTCTTCGCCAGCGGATAGATCGGGTTGCGGGCGTAGTATTCCGAGCCGAGCAGGCCGGATTCCTCCAGCGTGACCGCCAGGAACACCTCGCTGCGCTGCGCCGGCCCCGCCGCGCGGTTCATCTTGGCAAGCTCGGCCAGCGCGGCCACGCCGGTGGCGTTGTCGACCGCGCCGTTGCAGATGTCGTCCCCCTTGGCATCGGCCTGGCAATGGCCGAGGTGATCCCAGTGCGCGGTGTAGAGGACGTATTCGTCCGGGCGCGTCTTGCCGGGCAGGATGCCGATCACGTTGTGCGAAACCGACCGCCGGATCGCATTGTCGAACGAGAAGCTGACCTTGAGCCCCAGCGGAACCGCCTTGAAGCCCTTTTGCTTGGCGGCGGCGGTGAGCTGCGCAAGGTTCTGGCCCGCCGCGGCGAAGATCGCTTCGGCCACCGGCTTCTGCAACCAGCCATTGGCCTCGGTCTGGTCCGCGCCGTCGTTCGGCGTCTGCACGAAATACTGCGCGCCAGCCCAGCTCGATTCCACCACGTTCCAGCCATAGGCGGCGGGGAAGGTATCGTGGACGATCAGCGCCGCTTTCGCGCCCTGCCGCGCCGCTTCCTCGAACTTGTAGGTCCAGCGGCCGTAGTAGGTCATCCGGCGCCCCTTGAACGGTCCGTCCTCGGTCGCGGTTTCGTAGTCGGGATCGTTGACGAGGATGACCACCGTCTTCCCCTTCACGTCAACGCCGGCATAATCGTTCCAGCCCAGTTCCGGCGCGTTGACGCCATAACCGACGAAGACCAGTTCGCTGTCGCGCACGTCGGTCTTCGACGTGATGCGGTAGCTGCCGGCAACGAAATCCTTGCCGCGCGTGAACGTCAGCGGTTGCGCGGCGCCCGTCACGACCAGCGGGCTGACGTTGCCTGCCGTGACTTCCACCGTGGGCACGTCCTGCAGCCAGCCACCCTTGTTGCCGGGTTGCAGGCCCGCCTGCTTGAAGCGCGCGATGATCGCATCGAGCACCTTGGGCTCGACGGCGGTGCTGGGGCCACGCCCTTCCAGCGCGTCGGACGCCAGCGTCTTCACCATGTCGCGCATCAGCGCCTGGTCGACCGGAGGCACCTTCGGCGCCGGAGCGGCCATCGCGGCGGAAGCAACCAGAACGGAGGCCATCACACTGCCGGCGAAGCGCGCCGCAAACCGCGCGGACGAACCGCAAACCTTGCGATATGTCATTGAGCAACCTTTCGAAAATCGATCATGCGCCAGAGCCCCTCTGGCGCGCAATGCGCGGACCTTGGCAGAGCCGGGAAAGCCGCGCAAGGCACGCCCGCGCTTGATCGCGCCGCCTTCACGAGGCATCGCGGGAAGGCGCAGGGACGAGGGAGCGGAAACACGATGACGGACTGGCAAAACGCGATCGGACGGGCGCGCGATCATGCCCCGTTCCTGTGCCGCGCGCTGGACAGGCTGCCCGCCATCGAAGCCCTGCTCGCCGACGGGCGGATCGAGGATGCCCTCGCCGCCGCCAAGGGCATGGGCGAAGGCATCGACGATGTCTCTGTCGCGCTCCGCCGCGAACGGCTGGCGCTGGCGCTAGCGCTGGCGATCGGCGACCTCGCCGGCGCTCTGCCGCTGGAACGCGTGGTGGGCGAGCTTTCCACCTTCGCCGACCGCGCGCTGGACGCGGCCATCGCCGCCGCGATCCGCCGGCGCGCGCCCGATGCCGATCCGCGCGGTTTTTCCGCCATCGCGCTGGGCAAGCACGGCGCGGGCGAACTCAACTATTCGTCCGACATCGATCCGATCCTGCTCTACGATCCGCTCACCCTGCCCCGGCGCGATCGCGACGAGCCGGGCGAAGCCGCGCAGCGCGTGGCGCGGGCGGTGGTCGAGATCCTTTCCACCGTGAACGCCGACGGCTATGTGTTCCGGATCGACCTGCGCCTGCGCCCGGCGTCGGAAGTCAGCCCGCTGGCCCTGCCCTTCGAAGCGGCGATCACGCATTACGAATCGAGCGCGCTGGCCTGGGAACGCGCGGCCTTCATCCGCGCGCGCGCCGCCGCCGGCGATGTTGCCGCGGGCCAGGCCTTTCTCGACACGATCCGCCCGTTCGTCTGGCGCCGCAGCCTCGATTTCGGCGCGATCGCCGAGATCGGCCGCCTGACCACCCGCATCCGCGATCACTATGCCGGCGGGCAGGCGATCGGCCCCGGCTATGACCTGAAGCGCGGGCGCGGCGGCATTCGCGAGGTGGAGTTCTTCGCGCAGACGCACCAGTTGATCCATGGCGGGCGCAATCCCGCCCTGCGCCAGCGCGGCACCCGCGCCTCGCTCGACGCGCTGGCGCAGGCCGGCATCATTGATGCCAGCGATGCCCGCGTGCTCGGCGACAGCTATGACCGCCTGCGCGTGCTGGAGCACCGCCTGCAGATGGTGGCCGACCAGCAGACCCACAGCCTGCCGACCGACCCCGCAGCGCTCGACAGCGTGGCCCGGCTCGACGGGCTGCCGCACGGCAAGGCGCTGGTCGATGAACTGGCCACGATTTCGGAAGCGGTCGGCACCCGGTTCGACGCGCTGATCCGCATCTATGCCCCGACCGGCGCGGTTGCGGTTGAGACCCGGCCGCTGGTGGGCGAGCTGGAACAACTGGGCTTTGCCGATGCCGAGGCGCTGGCCACGCGCATCGAAGGCTGGGAAGGCGGCCAGTTCCGCGCCCTGCGCGGCGCCGAAGCGCGCAACGCCTATGCCCGGCTGCGCCCGCAGCTGCTACGCGCGCTGGCCGAAGCGCCCGATCCGGAACGCGCGCTGCTGCGCTGGGAGCAGTTGCTGGGCGGCCTGCCATCGGCGATCAACGTCTTCCGCCTGCTCGAAGCTCGGCCCGGCCTGCTCGCCGTGGTCATGCGCATCCTGGCCCATGCGCCGACGCTGGCCGACGAACTCGCGCGGCGCAGCGACCTGCTCGATACGCTGATCGACCGCTCCGCCTTCGACCTGCCCGGCAGCGTGGAGGAGATCATGGCAGAGCTTGCGCGCTGCGAGGCCGGCGACGATTACCAGCGCGTGCTCGACGCGGTGCGCGTCAAGGTCAGCGAACTGCGCTTTGCGCTGGGCGTGCAACTGATCGAGGGGCAACACGATCCGCTGGACGTGGCGGCGGCGCTCTCGCGCGTGGCCGAAGCGGCGATCGAGGTGCTGGGCGCGGCCGCCGTCAGCGAATTCGTGACGAACCACGGCGTGGTTCCGGACAGCCGGCTGGTCGTGCTCGGCCTCGGCCGACTTGGCGGCGCGGCACTGACCCATGCCTCGGACCTGGATCTGGTGTTCCTGTTCAGCGGCGATCACATGCGCGAAAGCGATGGAAGACGGCCGCTGGGCGGCACGTTGTACTATAACCGGCTGGCGCAGCGCGTGATCGCCGCGCTGTCCGTGCCGACGGCGGCGGGCGCGCTCTACGAAGTCGATACCCGGCTGCGGCCCTCGGGCGCGCAGGGGCCGATCGCGGTCAGCCTCGACAGCTTCGAGCGCTACCAGCGCGAAGACGCCTGGACCTGGGAACACATGGCGCTGTGCCGCGCCCGCCCGCTGCTCGGCACCGCAGACGACCGGGCGGAACTGCATGCGATCATCGACACGGTGCTGCACGCCCCGCGCGATGCCGCGAAGCTGCGCGAGGACGTGCTGCACATGCGCGGCGAGATGGCGAAGCACAAGCCGCCAAAGGGGCCGCTCGATGTCAAGCTGGCGCGCGGCGGGCTGGTCGACCTGGAGTTCATCGTCCACTACCTGCAACTGCGCGAGCACGCGGGGCTGGACCCCGATCTGGGCCGCGCGATCGAGGCGCTTTCCGCCGCCGGCCTGCTGCCCCCCGATCTGCGCGCGGCCTACGAGCTGCTGGTGCGCCTGCTGATCGTGGTGCGGCTGGTTGCCCCCGATGGCATGTTCCCGCCCGAGGCAAGCCGCTGTATCGTCGCCAATGCTTGCTGCCTGGAAAGTGGCGGCGGCGACTGGAACGCGCTGCTTGACGCAGTGCGGCAGGCGCGGCAGCGCATCGCCGCCGCGTGGCAGCAGATGTTCGACGAAGAACTGGAGATCGAGGAATGAGCGAGAGACCCGGCCCGGGCGATGCCCTGCCTGACATGGCCCTGACCACGCCCGATGGCGGCACGGTGCGCACGTCCGATTTCGCGGGCCGCAAGCTGGTGCTGTTCTTCTACCCCAAGGACGATACCCCCGGCTGCACCACCGAGAACAAGGATTTCTCCGCGTTGGCCGGCGAATTCGACGCCGCCGGCGCCGCGCTGTTGGGGGTGAGCAAGGACCCGCCCAAGAAGCACGCGAAGTTCATCGAGAAGCACGGCCTGGCCGCGCCGCTCGCCTCCGATGCAGAGGAGGGCGGGCTGTCTGACGCCCTGGGCATCTGGACCGAAAAGTCGATGTACGGCCGCACCTACATGGGCATGGAGCGCACGACCTACCTGGTCGGCGCGGACGGCCGGATCGCGCGGGTCTGGAACAAGGTGAAGGTCAAAGGCCACGCCGAGGAAGTGCTCGCCGCCGCCAAGGCGCTTTGATGACCGATCGCCCGAGCGTTTCCGCCGCGATCCGCGCGGCCATGCTGACCGCCGCGCCCGATGCGAAGGTCATGGCCACGCGGGCCGTGGCGCGCGACTGGGCGGCGGGGCGGCTGGCCTTCCGCTTCGAGGCCGCGATGCCCGACATGCCGGCCCGGCCCGCCGCACCCGTCCTGCTGCGGCCCAACGCCATGCCCAAGCGCGGGCGCGGCGGATCGGAGCGCGGCCGCATCGCCCTGCTCCACGCGCTGGCGCATATCGAATTCGTCGCGATCGATCTGGCGCTGGACGCGGCCGGACGGTTCGGCGCGGAGCGCGGCGCGCAGTTCGTCTCGGACTGGTTGTCGGTGGCCGCCGACGAAGCGATGCACCACGCCCTGCTCGCGCGGCGGCTGCGCACGCTGGGCAGCTTCTATGGCGCGATGCCCGCCCACGACGGCTTGTGGGATGCCGCGCGGGAGACCGCTCACGATATCGCCGCGCGCCTTGCGGTGGTGCCCATGGTGCTGGAAGCGCGCGGGCTGGACGTGACGCCGACCACGATCGAACGCTTCACCGCCGTTGGCGATGAACGCAGCGCGCGCATCCTGTCCCGCATCCTGGCCGACGAAATTCGCCATGTGCGCTTCGGCACATCGCACTTCGCGCAAGTCTGCCAGGAACGGGCTGAATCGCCGCCCGACCTGTGGCGAACGCTGGTTGCGCGGCATTTTCGCGGCACTGTTAAGCCACCGTTCAACGACTCAGCGCGTCGATCAGCCGGTTTATCGTATGATTTCCTGAAAGGGGTTGCCTAACCGCAACACCCCCCTCTACCCCTTGCGTCACGAGATGGCGGGGGGGCTTCCGACCAACTCTGACACAAGAACCGACGGCAGCAGGCAAAGCCTGTCTGCGGCCTGAGGGCAGAATTGTACTGGGGAAAATCGTGATCCGGACAGAGGCGCCACGCCTTCCTGCGGATCGGATAAAAGGGTTGTTCGGGTCGTAATGTCGCAAAACAAAACCTTCCAGTCGGTCTTCGGTGCCCTTGCCGCCGCAACCTTCGCATTCTCCGCCGCTCCGGCTTTGGCCAACAGCGCCGCCGCCGCCGATATCGCCGCTCCGCTCCGCGCCGCGGAAGCCGCCAAGACCGGCGCTTCGGATAACGGCGACGAGGAATTTCACCAGCTTTTCGCCAGCTGGCAGGCTCTCGATACCGGTTCGTCGACCGCAGCGCCCGTGCGCCGCTCCGGCCCGGTTTCCATCCCCTCGCTGATCCCGGTCACCAGCAGCCGTTCCATGAGCAGCGGCTTTGGCCTGCGCGTCCATCCGGTTCTCGGCGGTCTGCGCGCCCACAAGGGCATCGATCTTCCCGCGCCCACTGGCACGCCGATCCATGCGACCGCCGATGGCGTCGTCGGCCGCGCCGACTGGTTCAGCGGCTACGGCCTCTATGTTCAGCTCGAACATGGCGGCAACATGGAAACGCGCTATGGCCACATGTCGCGCATTGCCGTTGCCGAAGGCCAGACCGTCCACAAGGGTGACGTGATCGGCTATGTCGGTTCGACCGGCCGTTCCACCGGCCCGCACCTGCACTATGAAGTCCGGGTTGCCGGCGAAGCCGTGAACCCGCTGCCTTACATGCAGACGCCCGCGAGCGGCCTGCTTGTCACCAACGACCCGGCCGAAGGACGCGGCGGACCCGAATAACAAGCCGTCCCGGTTTTAAAGAAGCATCTTGGAGAGGGTGCGGAAAAAGGCGGCGGTGACGTCGCCTTTTTCTTTGGTGATTGTATCGCCTTTGCCTTGGGCCTGTTCCTTCTGACAGCCATCCGCCGGCGCTACACCCGAGCCCACCGGGATATTCTCCCATAAATCGGAAGAATGCATTCCTTTCCTGGCCGATTATCAAAGAGGTTTTCGGAGCCTACAACGAATCCCGACGCTGGCGACGTGGCTGGCGAACGGGAGGTTCCTATGGCCTACGGTTTTCTGGACATCGCGATGACGCCGAGCGTGCGCGCGGCGCAGCGCGCCATGGGCAGCGCGGACATGTGGACCGATATCCGCACGGATCGTTCGTTCGATCGCTTTACGGAAGCGGAAGCCGCCTTCATTGCCGCGCGGGACAGCTTCTACATGGCCAGCACCTCGGAAACCGGCTGGCCCTATGTTCAGCACCGGGGCGGAACGCCCGGCTTCCTGCGGATGATCGACGATCGCACGCTTGCCTTCGCGGACTATCGCGGCAACCGGCAGTACATCAGCCTGGGCAATCTGTCGGCCGATGACCGGGTTGCCCTGATCCTCATGGACTATCCTCGTCGGCGGCGCATGAAAATCTATGCCCACGTAGAGGTGGTGGCGCTCGATGCCGATCCGGAACTGACCGCCAAAGTGATCGATCCGCGCGACAAGGCGAAGCCGGAACGGATTTTCGTTCTGCGGCTGCGCGCCTTCGACTGGAACTGCCCGCAGCATATCACGCCACGCTACACGGACCGCGAAGTGGCGCTGGCCATCCAGCCGCTGCGCGATCAGCTTGCCACGCTCGAAGCGGAAAACGCGGCGCTCCGCGCCCGCATCGCCACCCAGGAAGGACACGACGATGACTGAACAGCGCCCTCCGCTGCCCCCGTTCTCCGAAGAGACCGCCATCACCAAGGTCCGGCTGGCCGAGGACGCCTGGAACAGCCGCGATCCGGAACGGGTGGCGCTGGCCTATACGCCGGACAGTCTCTGGCGCAACCGCGACACCTTCCTGCAAGGGCGCGCCGCGATCGTGGCGTTTCTCGCCGCCAAGTGGCAGCGCGAGCGGGACTATCGCCTTATCAAGGAACTGTGGGCCTTCCACGAAAACCGGATCGCCGTGCGCTTCGCCTACGAATGGCGGGACCAGGCCGGGCAATGGTTCCGGTCCTACGGCAACGAGAACTGGGAGTTCGACGAACACGGGCTGATGCGGCGGCGCATTGCCAGCATCAACGACGCGCCGATTGCCGAAGCCGACAGGCGCTTCCACTGGCCGCAAGGACGGCGGCCCGACGATTATGAGAGCCTGTCCGCGTTCGGATTCTGATCGTCAGCCATTGCGCAATTTAATCGGTCGGTTAAAGTACTTCGCAAAGGAGTCCCTGAAGACTCCGCGCGAAGAAGGATGCCGAACCGATGCAATACCATCCGACGTTCCATGCCCGGACCAATCCCGATCGCCCGGCAGTGATCATGGGCGGGAGCGGACGGACCATCACCTATCGCGAGCTGGACGAAGCCAGCAACCGGGCGGCGCAACTGTTCCGGTCGCGCGGGCTGAAGATCGGCGACACGATCGCGATCTGCCTTGAGAACCATCCCGATTTCTTCTCGGTCGCCTGGGGCGCGCAGCGGGCCGGGCTGGTCTATGTCGCAGTCTCCAGCCGCCTTACCGCGCCGGAAATCGCCTATATCGCCAAGGACAGCGGCGCGAAGCTGCTGATCGGTTCGGCCTATCTCGCCCCCGTTCTCGATGAAGTCGCCGCGCTCGATCCCGACCTGCCCCAATTGCGGTTCGGCGGAGAGGGCAACCTCAGCGCCGAAGCGGCGTTCGCGGCCATGCCCGCCACGTCCATCGCCGACGAGCGCGCGGGCTGTGACATGCTCTATTCCTCCGGCACCACGGGCAAGCCCAAGGGCGTGCGCGTGCCGCTGCCGGAAGACCCGGCAATCGGCGCGCCGAATTCGCTGCTGGCGCTCGCCTCGCAGGCGTTCGGCATCGGGCCGGACGCCGTCTATCTCTCCCCTGCCCCGCTCTATCATGCCGCGCCGTTGCGCTGGTCGATGACGGTGCATCGCCTTGGCGGCACCGTCGTCGTGATGGAAAAGTTCGATCCGGAAGCGGCGCTGGACCTGATCCAGAGGCTCAAGGTCACCGACAGCCAGTGGGTGCCGACCCATTTCGTGCGGATGCTCAAGCTGCCGGAGGAGGTCCGCGCCCGCTATGACGTGTCCTCGCTCAAGAACGCGATCCACGCCGCCGCGCCCTGCCCCGTGCCGGTGAAGAAGGCGATGATCGAATGGTGGGGGCCAGTGCTGCGCGAATACTACGCGGGCACCGAAGGCAACGGCTTCACGTTCATTTCCAGCGAGGAATGGCTGCAACGGCCGGGCTCGGTCGGGCGCGCGCTGCTGGGCACGATCCGCATTTGCGACGAGAACGGCGACGAGGTGCCACGCGGCACCGAGGGGCAGGTGTTCTTCGAGGGCGGCAGCGTGTTCAGCTATCACAACGATCCTGACAAGACGCGCGATGCCACCAACAAGCACGGCTGGACCAGCCTGGGCGACGTGGGCATCCAGGACGAGGAAGGCTATCTGTTCCTCACCGACCGCAAGAGCTTCATGATCATTTCGGGTGGGGTGAACATCTATCCGCAGGAGATCGAGAACCTGCTGGTGCATCATCCCAAGGTCGCCGATGCCGCCGTGATCGGCGCGCCCGATCCCGACATGGGCGAACGCGTGATCGCCGTGGTCCAGCCCGCGAACATGGCCGACGCCGGGCCAGAGCTTGCCGCCGAACTGACCGAATGGCTCGCCCCGCAGCTTTCGCGGGTGAAGATGCCGCGCACGATCGATTTCCGCGAGGAACTGCCGCGCGAACCCACGGGCAAGCTGTTCAAGCGCCTGCTGCGCGATGAATACCGCGCCGCCGCCGAAGCCGCGAAATCACCAACCGCCTGAACATCTGCCCCTGATCGCCCGCAGGCTGACACGAAGCGAGGAACACGTCCCATGGCCTCCACCACCACGCCCCTGGCCCCTGCCGACTATGCGCGCGCCGTCATCGATCCGCACGCTTATGCCGCGTGGGATCCGTTGCTCGACAAGTTCGACTGGCTGCGCACGAACATGCCGGTAGCGCGCATCGAGGCGCCGGACGATTCGCACGATCCGTTCTGGCTGCTGACCCGCTTCGACGACGCGATGAAGGTGAGCAAGGCCAACACGACCTTCCTCAACCACCCGCGCGCCAGCGTGTTCGGGCTGAAGTCCAGCGAAGCGTTGATCAAGGATATCACCGGCGGCAGCCCGCACCTTGTCGAATCGCTGGTGCAGATCGATGCGCCCAAGCACCCCAAGCTGCGCCGGCTGACGCAGGACTGGTTCATGCCCAAGAACCTGGTCAAGCTGGAGGGCGAAATCCGCAAGATCGCCAACGCGGCGGTCGATCGCCTGCTGGCGCATGGCAGCGAGGGGGATTTCACCAAGCTGGTCTCCTCGCCCTATCCGCTGCACGTCGTCATGCAGATCCTGGGCGTGCCCGAGGAGGACGAGGCGCGGATGCTGGTGCTGACCCAGCAGATGTTCGGCGGGCAGGATGAAGACCTCAGCCAGTCGGGCCTGAAAAACCTGACGCCCGAACAGATTTCCCTGATCGTGGCGGGCGCGGTGAAGGATTTCGAAGCCTATTTCGCCGGGCTGGCCCGCCATCGCCGGGCGAATCCCACTGACGATCTCGCCACCGTGATCGCCAACGCGGTGATCGATGGCGAACCGATGAGCGACCGGGACACCGCCGGTTACTACATCATCACCGCCAGCGCGGGACACGATACCACATCGGCCTCCACGGCGGGCGCGATGCTGGCTTTGGCGCGCGATCCGGCACAGTTCGCGCGGGTGAAGGCCGATCGCGGCCTGCTGGCCGGCATCGTCGAGGAAGCGATCCGCTGGACCTCGCCGGTCCAGCACTTCATGCGCACGGCGGCGGAGGACACCGAAGTCGGCGGGCAGGCCATTGCCAAGGGCGACTGGCTGATGATCAACTACGTCGCGGCGAACCACGATCCCGAACGGTTCGAGGACCCGCGCCGGTTCGACGCCTCGCGCCAGGCCAACCGCCACATCGCCTTCGGCGCGGGCGCGCACCAGTGCCTGGGCCTGCACCTCGCCCGGCTGGAAATGCGCATCCTGTTCGAAGCGCTGCTGGACCGACTCGACAGCATCGAACTGGCCGGCGAACCGCGCCGGGCAAGTTCCACCTTCGTGGGCGGGCTTAAGGCGCTGCCGCTGCGCTGGAAGGCCGCCTGAACCCGTCGAAACCGCCGCAACGGCACCGGTTCGCAGGCTGACGCCCGGCATCGCGCGGGCGTCCTCTTGCGTGCCATGGCAAACCGGCTAAACGACCGCGATGGACAAGATCATCATTCGCGGCGGCAAGCGCCTTTCGGGTACGGTTCCGGTCTCCGGCGCGAAGAACGCCGCGCTGACGCTGCTGCCTTGCGCGCTGCTGACGGATGAGCCGGTTACCCTGCGCAACCTGCCGCGCCTGGCCGACATCGACGGCTTCCAGCACCTGATGAACCAGTTCGGGACGTCAACGTCGATCGCCGGCGCGCGGCCCGAGGATTTCGGCCGGGTGATGACGTTGCAGGCGACGCGGCTGACGTCCACCGTCGCCCCCTATGACCTCGTGCGCAAGATGCGCGCCTCGATCCTCGTGCTCGGCCCACTGCTGGCCCGTGCCGGCGAGGCGACCGTTTCGCTGCCCGGCGGCTGCGCCATCGGCAACCGCCCGATCGACCTGCATCTGAAGGCGCTCGAAGCCTTCGGCGCGCAGATCGAGCTCGCCGCCGGCTATGTGCGCGCCATCGCCCCCGATGGCGGCCTGCCCGGCGGGCGCTACAGCTTCCCCGTGGTCTCGGTCGGCGCGACCGAGAACGCGGTCATGGCGGCCGTGCTCGCCAAGGGCAAAAGCACGCTGCACAACGCCGCGCGCGAACCGGAAATCGTGGACCTGTGCAACCTGCTCGTCGCCATGGGCGCGCAGATCGAAGGGATCGGCACGTCCGACCTGACCATCCACGGCGTCGATCGCCTGCACGGCGCGACCTACATGGTCATGCCGGACCGGATCGAGGCGGGCAGCTATGCCTGCGCCGCGGCGATCACCGGCGGCGAAGTGACGCTGGCCGGCGCAAGGATCGAGGACATGGAAGCGACCGTGCAGGCGTTGCGCGACGCGGGCGTGCGCGTGGAGCCGGTCAAGGGCGGCATCCACGTCGCCGCCGACGGCCCGCTGCGCCCCGTCACCATCTCCACCGCCCCCTACCCCGGCTTCGCCACCGACATGCAGGCGCAGCTCATGGCCATGCTGTGCCTGGCGCAAGGCTCCAGCGTGCTGACCGAAACGATCTTCGAAAACCGCTACATGCACGTTCCCGAACTGAACCGCATGGGCGCGCGGATCGAGACCAAGGGCCGCACGGCGATCGTTCACGGCGTCGACAAGCTGACCGGGGCCGAAGTCATGGCGACCGACCTGCGCGCGTCGATGAGCCTGGTCATCGCCGGCCTCGCCGCCGAAGGCGAAACGCAGGTACACCGGCTGTACCACCTCGATCGCGGCTACGAGCGGCTCGAAGAGAAGTTCGCGCTGCTCGGCGCCGATGTGGAGCGCGTCGGCGGGGACTGAGCGCGGCGCGTCAGCCGATCTCGATATGCGCGGACACGCGCGCGCCTGGGCCGATGCTCTCTGCCCGTTGCACAGCGACCTTGACCGGCAGCAGATAGCCGCCGTCGCGCGGGAAAAGCGACGTGGTGAAGCGCGTTTTCCCGATCACCGCCGCCACCGGCACCACCCCCCAGCCGTAACTCGCCTGGCGGGCCGCATGGGCGATCTCGCCGCGATGGCGATCGGGGATCGGCGCGAACACAAACGGCGCCGGACCGCGCCATTCGATCAGAAGCGCTTCAAAATCGAGGCTAACCAGGGGATCGCGCCTATCCGTCATGCGCAAGGCCAATCCCCACGCGCGCCACCAGCCACAGCCGGATGGCGCTGGCAAGGCCGGGCGGCGTGGGGCTGGCGATGCGCTGGGCGTCGATGCGCGCCACCAGCGCGTTGATCGGCAGCGCTTCCGCCTCGGCGGCGGCGCGGAGCATCTCCCAGAACAGCGGTTCCAGGCTGATCGAGGTCTTGTGCCCGGCGATCTCCACCGAACGCTTGACGGGAGGATGGTAGAGCGAAGCCACGCCCTGTTTTACCAGCGCCACGGGCGGCCGCAAAGCCGCCCGTGCATAGGGTCAGGACCCATTACTGGCGCGGTCGAGGTTTGAAGCAATTTGCCCCAGTGCAAGGAGAGAGGGCGCAGGAATATGTCGATATTTCAAGTCCTCTCGACGCCGCAATGGGGCAAATTGGTCAAATCCCTGCGGGACGCCCAAATGGCTTCCATCTCGAACCGAAAGGCGCTTGCAAAGGCAACCAGCCTTCGCCGCGCGCCTTTCGGCCCGATATGTTCGCCATTTGGACGGCTCGACCGTGCCAGTAATGGGTCCTGACCCTAAATCAGTACATATGCTGGCCGCCGTTGATCGACAGCGTCGATCCGGTGACAAAGCCCGCCTCTTCCGAACAGAGGAACGCCACGCCGCGCGCGATTTCGGAAGCATGGCCCAGCCGGCCGACCGGAATCTTGGCGACGATCTTCTCCAGCACGGCGGGCGGCACCGCCGCGACCATGTCGGTATCGATGTAGCCCGGCGCGATCGCGTTGACGGTCACGCCGTATTTCGCGCCTTCCTGAGCCAGCGCCTTGGTGAAGCCGTGGATGCCGGACTTGGCCGCGGCATAGTTGACCTGGCCATATTGCCCGGCCTGCCCGTTGATCGAACCGATGTTGACGATGCGCCCCCAGCCTCGTTCGCGCATGCCCGGGAAGGTCGCCTTGGCCATGTTGAAGCACCCGCCCAGGTTGATGCGCATGACCTCGTTCCAGTCATCGAACGTCATCTTGTGCAGCACACCGTCCCGCGTCACGCCGGCGTTGTTCACCACGACATCGACAGAGCCGAAATCCGCCGCCACCTGCGCGCACCCGTCAAGGCAAGCCTGATGATCGCCGACGTCCCAGCGATAGGCCTTGATGCCGGTGGCGTCGGTGAAGGCCTTGGCCTTCTCGGCATTGCCGGCATAGTTGGCGGCGACCGTAAAACCGAGGTCCCGGAGTGCAAGACTGATCGCTTCGCCAATACCCCGAGTACCGCCGGTAACAATTGCAACACGCGCCATGTCAAAACTCCAGTATTCACCCCAATCGGCGTCAAGCGTAAGGATATGGGCGCGGAGCTACAAGCGCTTTACGGATCAAAATCCAATTATTGCAGCGCGATATATTGCTGCATCGCAGTATAATGCTGCCATTAATACTGCACGCGCGAAGAAACGTGCCAATAATGCGGCATCCCGGAAAACCTGCGATGTAGGGGAATCAGAAGTGGAACTGCGTTCCGACGTAAACGGCCTGGCTGTCCTGCTTACCGTCCGTCAGCGGACGCAGACGGTCACGCTCCGACGAATAGCGGATGCCAGCCATGACGTTGAGATTGCCGGTCAGGCGATAGCTGCCGCCCAGATCGACTTGGTAATCGCCCTGGTTCTCAAGCGTGCGCGGCGCGCGCCCGGCGCGTTCCTTCTGGTCAAGCTCCAGCCGCGGCGAAAGGCGGCCCGGCGCCGTCGGCGCAGGACCGGACAGCTTGAACGCCTGGAAATCGGGCATTTCCAGCCGCGCGACTTCGCGGGGCTGCGATCCATCGATCGCAAAGCTCTGGTATCCGCGCGCAAGACCGAGGTTGTAGGCCGTGGGCGCGATCCGCACGGTGGCGGCACCCGGCGTCGTCGCGGCGGCGGCGAAGGCCTGGCGGACGGACACGACACGCGACGTATCGTCGTTCACCCGAACCGCCACGGTCACCGCGCGGTCCGGCCGTGTTTCGGTGCCGGCGGGCGTGAAGCGGAACAGCTTGCCATTCGACAACGCCCGCACGGTGATCTGCGCGGCAAGGCGCGGATCGATCGAGGCCGGCGTGAAGGAGCCGATCCCGCCGCGCGCGGCAAGGCTGACCGGCGAGGCATCGAAATGGTTCGCGAAAGCGCTGCTGACAGTGGGAGCGATAAGAAGGCCGGCGGAAGCCGCCGCACCGATCAGCAGGGGCGCACGCAAAATACGGCGCAAGCCGCCTTTTTTGCCGTTGCCATCAACCCTGCCAGTCATCTCGAAACGGTCCCTCAGCCCTGTTGCAGAGCCCCCTTTCACGCGGAATATGTGATTCTCGTGACAAAGGCGATCTCTTTGTTTGTCCTTATAACCATTATGGCCAGAAGGCGAGTCTCCATGTGGGTGCGGCACCGCTTGCTGGCAAGCTGTTGCACGATGTCCACAGCCGCCACGGCATTCAGGACCGGTTCACGCCAGGCGCCTGCTATGTGGACTCTTGTTTCATCGCGCTTGCGGCCCGCGGCGCCGGGGTGATAGAGGCCCCGGACCGGCGTGCGGCAAGCGCGCTTCATATCAGGACCGGAAGGATGCGCCAGCCGCCTCCTTCCCGCCAGCAAGGACGAAGTGTAGTGACCGTCAGCGCCTCTGGATTCCGCCGTGCCAAACACCTCGCGTCCGGTCGCGCCCTCGTCACATGCGCTGTGCTCGGCACGCTGGCGCTGGGGCTGTCCGCCTGCGGTCACAAGAAGCAGCGCCCCCGGCTGGACCTGGCCGCCAGCAAGGTGACGACGATCGGCGTCAACGCCTACCTCTGGCGCGCCAGTCTCGAAACGCTCTCGTTCATGCCGCTGCTGCAGACCGACAGCAACGGCGGCGTGATCGTCACCGACTGGTACGCCAATCCGAAGAACCCGGGTGAGCGCGTCAAGGTCACCGTGTCGATCCTCGATCAGGACCTGCGCGCCGACGCGCTGCGCGTCGCCGCCAGCCGGCAGGTCTCGCAGAACGGCCAGTGGGTCGATGCGCCCGTGCAGGCCGCCACCGTGCAGAAGCTGGAAGACGTGATCCTGACCAAGGCGCGCGACCTGCGCCGCCAGACGATCAAGGGCTGAACGCACAGATAGAGGGCCGGCGGGGCACTCCGGCCGGCATCGACCGCCTTGCACGCGCGCGCCGCGCTCCCTAGAGGAGCGGGCATGACTGCAGACCGTTTCGATCCTTCTTCCGCCGATATCCGCTGGCAGCGCGTCTGGGACGAGCGCGAGAGCTTCCGCGCCGACGACGCAAGCGCCAAGCCGCGCAGCTACGTGCTGGAGATGTTCCCCTATCCTTCGGGGCGCATCCACATCGGCCACGTTCGCAACTACACGATGGGCGACGTGCTGGCCCGCTACAAGCGGATGAAGGGCTTCGAGGTGCTGCACCCGATGGGCTGGGACGCCTTCGGGATGCCGGCCGAGAACGCCGCCATGGAAAAGGGCGTCCACCCCGGCGGCTGGACGCGCGACAACATCGCCAACATGAAGGCGCAGCTCAAGCGCCTGGGCTTCGCGCTCGACTGGAGCCGCGAGATCGCGACCTGCGAGCCGGAATATTACGGCCACGAACAGGCGCTGTTCCTCGACCTCTACGAGGGCGGCTTGGTCTATCGCAAAGAATCGGCGGTCAACTGGGACCCAGTCGACCAGACCGTGCTGGCCAACGAACAGGTGATCGACGGGCGCGGCTGGCGTTCGGGCGCGCTGGTGGAAAAGCGCAAGCTCAACCAGTGGTTCCTCAAGATCACCGATTTCGCCGAGGAACTGCTGGAAGGCCTGGGCACGCTGGAAAACTGGCCGGAAAAGGTCCGGCTGATGCAGGAAAACTGGATCGGCAAGAGCCAGGGCCTGCAATTCGCCTTCACGCTTTCCAGCGGCGAAAAGCTCGACGTCTATACCACGCGCCCGGACACGATCTTCGGCGCGAGCTTCGTCGCGGTCGCCGCCGATCACCCCGTGGCGCAGGCCGTTGCCGCCGGCAGCACCGCCGCGCAGGACTTCATCGCGCTGTGCAAGCAGGGCGGGACGACCGCCGCCGAGCTGGAAACGGCGGAAAAGCTTGGCTTCGACACCGGCATCACCGCGAAGCATCCGTTCACCGGCGCGGACCTGCCGGTCTTCATCGCCAACTTCGTGCTGATGGACTACGGCACCGGCGCGATCATGGCCGTGCCGGGGCATGACCAGCGCGACTTCGATTTCGCCACCAAGTACGGACTGCCGATCCTGCGCGTCGTCGCCGCGGACGCGGCCGATGCCGGCAAGCCCTTCGCGGGCGAGGCCGAAGCCGGCGACGGCGTGCTGGTGAACTCCGGCTTCCTCGATGGCATGGCCGTGGCCGACGCCAAGGCCGCCGTGATCGCCCGCGCCGAAAGCAAAGGCTGGGGCCAGGGCAAGACGGTGTGGCGCCTGCGCGACTGGGGCGTCAGCCGCCAGCGCTACTGGGGCACGCCGATCCCCTTCATCCACTGCGAGGTCTGCGGCGTGGTGCCGGTGCCCAAGAAGCACCTGCCCGTCACGCTACCCGAGGACGTCGATTTCCAGACGCCGGGCAATCCGCTGGTCCGCCACCCCACCTGGAAGCATGTCGATTGCCCGCAATGCGGCAAGCCCGCCCGGCGCGAGACCGACACGCTCGATACCTTCGTCGATTCGTCGTGGTACTTCCTGCGCTTCGCCAGCCAGCCCGCCGACCGTCCGTTCGATCCCGAACAGATCCGCCAGTGGATGCCGGTGGAACAGTATATCGGCGGGATCGAGCACGCGATCCTGCACCTGCTCTATGCCCGCTTCTGGACGCGCGCGCTGGCGCGGATCGGCAAGCTGGACGTGAAGGAACCGTTCGCCAGCCTGTTCACGCAAGGGATGGTGACGCACGAGACCTATTCGCGGATCGACGACGCCAGCGGCCAGCCGGTGTGGTTCGCCCCGGCCGAAGTCGAACGGACGGGCGAGAGCGCGACGCTGAAGGCGGATGGCGCGCCGGTCGAAATCGGCCGCGTCATCAAGATGTCGAAGTCGAAGAAGAACGTCGTCGATCCCGATGAGATCGTCGGCCAGTACGGCGCCGACGCGATTCGCTGGTTTATGCTGTCCGACAGCCCGCCCGAGCGCGACTTGCCGTGGTCCGAGGCCGGCATCGAGGGTTGCGCCCGCTTTGTCCAGCGTCTGTGGCGCCTGTTCGCGCAATACGACGCCGCGGCCACCGGCGAGGACAAGGCCATCGACCGCAAGGCGCATCAGACCGTCCACGCCGTGGCGCAGGACATCGAGGCGCTGGGCTTCAACAAGGCCGTGGCGCGCATCTACGAACTGACCGGCGCGATCGAGAAGGCCGCGCCTTCGGCCTGCCGCTCCGCCGCGATTCGCGCGCTGCTGCTGCTGGTCGCCCCGATGATGCCGCACCTGGCCGAGGAAGCCTTCGCGCGCTTCGGCGAAGGGCTGGCGGCCGACGCGGCCTGGCCCGCCGTCGATCCGGCGCTGCTGGTCGATGACGAGGTGACCGTGGCGGTGCAGGTCAAGGGCAAGCTGCGCGATACGCTGACCGTGGCCAAGGGCACCGCGCGCGAGGAGCTGGAACGCCTTGCCCTCGCCAGCGACAAGGTGCAGCGTGCGCTGGACGGGGCGGAAGTGAAGAAGGTGATCGTGGTGCCCGATCGGCTGGTGAACCTTGTCGCGTAACATGCCTCCCCTCCCCCGGCTGCTGGCCAGCGCGCTGCTGACGGCGCTGCTTGCCGGGTGTGGCGGGCTCAGCCCGATGTACGCCGGGGGCGGCAGTGGCACCGTGGCCCGCGCGCTCAGCGGCGTGGAAGTGCCCTCGATCCAGGGCCAGTCCGGCTGGCTGGTGCGCAACGCGCTGGTCGACCGGCTGGGCGCGGGCGGCAAGGACGGCGCGCGCTACCGGCTCGACGTGCGGCTGGACGAGCGCCTGCAGGGCCTCGGCATCCTCTCCGACGATACCGTCACCCGCGAACGCCGCACCCTGCGCGCGCGCTTCCAGCTGGTCGATCTTGCCAGCGGCGATGTCGTGCTGGACGCGACCGCCGGCGCCGATGCAGGGCTGGACGTGGTCTCGAGCGAATACGCGGTGATCGCGGCGGAACAGACCGCGCTCGAAAACCTTTCGCGCGAAGTGGCCGGCCAGATCGTCACCCGCGTCGCGGTCAAGCTGCGCAAGCCGCAATGATCCGCGCCGCGCGGGCCGCCGGACCGGGCCGCCGGCCGTGAAAGCCACGCAAAAGAACTTCGCCGGCACCGCCGCCCGCGCCGCGCGCGAATGCCGCGTGTTCTATTTCTGCGGTCCCGACGAAGCCGGCGCCGGTGATGCCGCGCAGAAGATCGCCGGATTGCTGGGCGAGGCCGAGCGCGTGGAGATTTCCGGATCGGAGCTGAAGCGCGATCCGGTGAAGCTGGCCGACGAGGCACGTTCGGTCTCGCTGTTCGGCGACAAGCGGCAGATTCACGTGCGGACCGCCGGAGACGAGGCGTTCGACGCGGTGGAAACGCTCCTCGCCAGCCCCGTCGATGGCTGGCCGGTGCTGATCGTCGCCAGCTCCGCCACCGACAAGTCGCGCGTGGCCAAGCTGCTGGGCGACCGGCCCGATGCGCTGGTGGCGATGTTCCATCCGCCCGACGTCAAATCGGTGACAGAGGCCGTCCGCGTCATGGCCGACGCCGCCGGCGTGCGCCTGACCGGGGAACTGGCCGAACGCATCGCGCGCGGCACAGGTCTGGACACCCGCATGGCGCGCAGCGAGATCGAGAAGCTCGCGCTCTACCTCGACGCCAGCCCCCAGGCCCCGCGTACCGCCGACGGCGCCGCGTTCGACGCGATCGGCGCGGTCAACGAAGACGATGGTTTCATGCCGCTGGTCAACGCCGTGCTGGGCGGCGATGCCGCCCGCCTGCCGGGCGAGCTGGCGCGGATGCGCGAACTGGCGCTCAATCCGGTGGGCCTGCTGCTCGCCTTCGAACGGCGCGCGGTGCAGCTGGCGGACCTCGCCGGCCGCCTCGGCCACCGCAGCGACCTTGGCGCCTTCATGGAAGACGAAGTGTCCTCGCGCCGCGTGTTCTTCCGCGACCGGCAAGACCTCGCCAACCAGCTCCGCCGCTGGCGCGGCCGCAAACTGGAACGCCTCCTCGCCCGCCTGATCGCCCTGCACCGCACCCTGCTGGGCGACAGCCAGAACAGCGAACTGGCGCTGGCCCAGGGCCTGGCGGAGATCGCCCGGGCGGCGGGGCGGTGATAGGAAGTCGATTTACGATCGATCAAAGCACAGGCATCCACTCAGAGCCAAGCCGGCTTGATATATCCGAAAACCCCGTCAAAATGGGCTGAGCCCAGTTCTTCCAATAGTATAATCATTCCAACATCGGTCAATTTTGAAAATAGAGCAATACAAGAAATGAACGATGCCCAACCATCCATTCACCGCAAAATCTTATTATATATAAAAAAAAGGTGGCTGCGGACACAAGATCATATAAATAAACGCTGGTTCCGCTATTTTTCTTGGCGGAAATATGTTTACGAGCTGCAGAATCACTCGTTTTCCGCGATTACAGCCCGGCAGACAGGAAAGGTATACATTGATGTTTCTGTGATTTGTACGGATGACGCGGCGACCGGGATTCAACGTGTTGTAAGATCGGTAGCCTTTCATCTCAACAAATCAGGTGAGATGCTGAAATTTTCCCCCATCTTTATACATACATATAAAAAAAATCATTATATAGTAAATATAAATGAAGGGCGTTTCGAAAAAACAAATGAATTAGTCGAATATTTTGAGGGTGATGTTTTCTTTGGATTAGATTATTGCCTGGATACCATTTGGAGAATGCGGAAGCAATTATCTTTAATGAAAAAGAAAGGTGTTAAGTTCTGGTACCTTGTTCATGATTTTTTACCATACACGCATCCATCTTGGTTTTCATCGCCCACGGTACTCCGTTTCTACAATTGGTTAGCAATTATCGCAGCATCCGCTAACGGGTTTTTCTGTGTATCCCAACCCGTTGCGCGACAATTGCGTAACATCATCAAGAGCGACTTTGGCGTAACAAACGACGTAGCGATTCAAGTCATTCCCCTTGGGTGCGATTTATCGCACAATAGTCCGCTAAAAGGATTTCCCGACGGGTTCGATGTGTTGCTCGAGAAAGTTCGCACCACACCATCTCTATTGATGGTGGGCACGATCGAGCCACGTAAGGGTCACAAGGATGCGCTACGCGCAATGGAAGTGCTATGGAAAGCGGGGCATCCAACGCAACTGGTGCTGGTAGGCGGCAAGGGATGGAAAATTGCAGAGTTTATCGCCGAACTCGATGCGCATCCAGAGAACGGCCATCGATTGATCCGCACAGACAAGATCAGCGACGAGGCGCTGGACCTCCTCTATCAAAACTGCACCGGTGTATTGTTCCCCTCTTTGGCGGAAGGCTTCGGCCTTCCGGTAGTGGAAGCGCTCAAGCGCGGGAAGCCGGTGCTGGCACGTCGGTTGGAGGTATTCGCCGAACACGCGGGCAAAGGCGTGACATTTTTTGACGAGGAAATTGATGCTCCAAAACTGGCCTCGACGATCTCCGAGTGGCTCAAGGGATTGCCTGGTGACGAGCCCGCGCGCCCGGATTTGCTCGCGACATGGGATGACACTGCCCGTTGCATCGCGGACATCCTACGTCATTCCAGAAATGGATTGGGGCAAATGACGCCGTGATGCGATAGTTTCCGCTTCATTTTGCAATGCGTATCCAGAACGATCGCAGCAAACTCGTGAACCACCATGGCTTGACCCACCAGTCAAAAATGTTGAATGAGCAGCACGCTGGGAGCCGCGCTTCATCGTCAGGCAACATACTCCACGCTACTAGCGCGCTGGATTGCTCAAGGATTTCGGAATGAATGATACCATTTGGAGGATGCGGTTCCGAACGACAATCTTGCTGAGCGCGTGTGCGATAATCCTGACATCCTGCACATCGCTCGGATCATCCGGGCCGAATGGCGGCGACGTACGCAAAGCGGCAAACCAGTCCTTGCGGAATACGTCAATCAAGGTGATTGAACTGACAGCACCGGTCGCATCTCGGGTCGTCCAAATGAACCAACCCGCAACATTCTCGGATGCTTTAGGAGAAGGCACGCCGATCGGCACGATTATCGGACGCGGCGATACTTTGGATGTAGCAATCTGGGAAGCACCGCCAGCAGCGCTATTCGGCACGGTTATCACCGACAGCAGACTGGCATCAGCCACGACGGTAGCGCGCGGATCGTCGCTACCGGAACAGATGGTCGATGCTAACGGGCAGATCAACATTCCCTTCGCGGGGAGAATTGCGGCAGCCGGCCGAACGCCTACGCAGATCGAGCAAGATATCGTGAGGCGCCTGGGGGGCAAGGCACATGACCCTCAGGCCGTCGTTCGACTGGTCCGCAATGCCAATACTAACGTCACCGTAGTCGGCGACGTAGCGAGCAGCGTGCGCATACCCCTAACACCGAAGGGAGAGCGCTTGCTTGATGCCCTAGCAAGTGCCGGCGGCGTCAAGCAACCAGTCGGCAAGACGACCATACAGGTTACGCGCGGCTCAAAGGTAGTCACGATGCCGCTCGAAGGAGTAATCAAAGATCCACATCAGAATATCCGCCTGCAACCCGATGACGTTATTACCGCGCTCTACCAGCCCTATAGCTTCACTGCGCTTGGCGCGATCGCCAACAATGCGGAAATCAATTTTGAAGGAACGGGGATCACGCTGGCACAGGCACTTGGAAGAGTAGGTGGTTTGCGAGATGATCGCGCCAACGTACGCGGAGTGTTCATTTTCCGCCTTGAAGATCCCGCAGCGCTGGATCCAGCCATGCTAGGAGACTCCACCGCGACGCCGGATGGCAAAGTCCCAGTCATTTATCGTGTGGATTTAAAGAATCCCGCAAGCTTCTTTATCGCTCAGGATTTCCCCCTTCACAATAAAGACGTACTTTACGTATCAAATGCGCCAGGCGTAGACTTGCAGAAGTTCGTGAACATAGTCTCACAAATGGCCTTCTCGGTCATTTCGATTGGAAATGCGATAAATTGACCTTTGTTATCCTGCAATGAAGTAACCTGTAAACGGTGATATCGGCTTTCTAGTTGGTAATAATTATCCAGAAAAATGTCTGCACAGCGAAATCGTCCTCGCCAACCAACGGAAGCGCATCAAAGCGCCCGCTCAATTTGTTCGAACGTATGCCTAAATTCACCGGTAACGCCTAACGCTTCGCGCGGATATCGATCGTACATCGCAAAGCTTCCTGCAAGGAACTCGTCAAGACCAAATTGCCGATAGGTATCGTAGGTTTTGAATATGTAAGAACCAGGCACCCCGAGACTTTCTCCAATTTCCGGGTACACGGCAAATCCACCGGCATACGCAAGGTTATCGTGCGGCATAGTCACATTGGCCAACGGCTCTCGACCGATTGATTTCACCAATTCTTTCGCCAAATCAAATAGTACCCGGATCTTCGGATGGTTCGTACTATACATGAAAGCGTCGTTGTCACCCCAACGCCGAATTTGATGTGTGATGTCGATGCCGATCTGATGAAGATGGTCAACAATGCGATCACGTTCCGACTGCCACCAGCCGAACAAACCGCAGATTTCAAACGTTCGACCACGATAGAGTTCACGCGTATCTGCCAAGCTCATACCCTTGCGATAGGCGGCGAGCGCGATCCCGGAGTGGTAGTCATCCGCCGGACTCTTGAATGTAACACCCCCGCATTGCGCGTACACAAGATCCGGATGATAAGCACGGAAACTGAACCACGGCAGCATCGTGTGCTGCTTGATACGCTCCAACCTAGCGCGAGGGATCATCTTCTCGATGCCGGGGGATATAAACAATCGATCATACTGGGCTAAAGTCCGATTGTTGCGCAACGGAGCATTATTGAAACTGTGCGGGTACATTCCCGTCACTTCCACATCAGGTACAAGTGATTGCAAAGAATTCGCGAGCCCATGGGTCTGGCAATTTGCGATAACCAGCCAACGTTCTTGTGCCATCACATGGCCTCACGCGAATCTAGAACTTCTTCATCGCATAGATATTGAGTTATCTGCGGTCGATCAGCGACTGCAGGCAAGGCGCTGCCCCCCTCGTTCAGCGCATTCCCCCCCTCTAGGTAACTAGACAGGAAGCAACGCATCGCATGCGCCACGCCCAGCCCGTTTACCTCTCGAGCATCGTCTTCAAAGTAGCGACCACGCGCCTGACTGCCGGTGATGATCTCGTAGGAAGGAAAATAGTCAACCCAATCGTGCTCCTTCCAAGCCAATTCAGCAACCACGCGCAGCACAGCCTTGCTGTAAGCCGTTGCAACCGTGATGGAACGCTTATCTGCCGTCGCAATTAATGGCACTGGCGAAACAGTCAACATTACCTGCGCTCGCGGATTTACATCCCGAAACTTTCCTAAAAAATCTCTCAGCTCGGCATAACTTTGTACGACGTCCAAATTTGTGAAGATATGCTTTGTGGAATCGAAGCTATCGGCTATCACCCCGGGAGCGGCAGAATAGACTGATCCGTCGGACAAGGCGCGCCAGCATTCTGTCAACCCTAAGGTAAAAACGAAAACGTCGCATAACTCGAACATCGCCCGAACAGCCTCGAGGTGTTCGGCTCTGCTTTCGACAACCGCCTCTGCATCAATGAAACCATCGGGTTCAATCTGCTGCCGGAATGGGTCAATCCACCGCAGATCCGGCCGTTGCCACGCACGATCATCGGGAATCCGTTTACCAAATGCTTCGTCGAACAGCTGGTTGAGCTGCATCGTGGTGTAGATATTGCCGAACCGAGCTGAAAATATGCCGTATCCAAGTCGTGCGCGCTCGCCTGAATCTAAATGCTCGCCCATCTCGGTCTGGAAAAAGTTGCATCCTGCGTCCGCCAGCGCCCTTGCGATATGCTGGGCGAAACAGCTGCCTGCCGTGGCGACACGAGAATGGCGGTTAATAGTGAAGCGCGGCTCCAGTACAGGATTGAAGCAATGCGCTTCCGTACGGGCCACAGACCGGCGCCAGTATCTGTTATCGGGGAGATCTCGATAGGGATTTGTCATGGCCTGCCTCTCACTAGATCATTTTCCCCGCCCTGTTGATCGGCAGTCTCGAAAATCGCTCCGGGAGAAGGGATGAATGACTGCTCGAGGGTCGTTTCAATTCGTGCGAGGCGTCCGCTTCGATCATAATGACGATAAAGAGAGCAACTCGCGCCTGGGTCAGCCAACTGCGACAGGCTCCCCAATCAGACAATGGATCGGAAATAATCGATCGTTTCCTTCAACCCGTCCTCCAACGCCACTTTGGGCTCCCAGTCCAAACGAGACTGAGCGAGCGTTATGTCAGGGCAGCGCTGCTTTGGATCATCTTGCGGCAGGGGTTCGAACACCAGCTTCGATTTCGTCCCGGTTAAGCGGATCACGGTTTCCGCCAATTCGATCATCGTAAACTCGCCAGGATTGCCCACATTGACCGGCCCCGTGAATTCAACCGAGCTGTCCATCAAGCGGATCATTCCTTCGATCAGATCGTCCACATAGCAGAAACTGCGAGTCTGCAGGCCGTCGCCGTAGATTGTAAGATCTTCCCCGCGCAGGGCCTGGACGACAAAATTGGAAACCACACGCCCGTCTTGCGGATGCATGCGAGGTCCATAGGTGTTGAAAATGCGCATCACCTTGATTTCCAGGTGGTGCTGGCGATGATAATCGAAGAACAATGTCTCTGCGCAGCGCTTGCCCTCGTCATAGCAACTGCGAATGCCGATCGGATTAACGTTACCCCAATAGCTTTCCATCTGCGGGTGCATTGATGGATCGCCATATACCTCGCTGGTCGACGCCTGAAGTATCCGAGCCTTCACCCGTTTCGCCAGCCCCAACATGTTGATAGCCCCATGGACGCTCGTTTTCGTCGTCTGCACCGGATCATTTTGATAATGAATGGGGCTTGCAGGACATGCAAGATTGAATATACGGTCAACTTCTACATAAAGCGGCCAGCATACATCGTGGCGCATCAGCTCGAATGACGTCTTTCCCAAAAGATGGGCGATGTTCCTTTTGCTACCTGTATAGAAGTTATCGACACACAGCACGTCATCGCCACGCGCAATCAGTCGATCACATAAATGTGATCCGAGGAAACCTGCACCACCCGTAACCAGCACCTTACTCATCAAATTTTCCTCATTTCCCATTCTTGGCGAAAACACCGATAATTGTATTACGCATCAATGGATGATCCATTTCGCCGTATTCAGCCTGAAAATCATAGACGTGATGGGCAGAACCGGATCTCCAATTGGCATGATCATTCATACCAAAATAGTTCTTAACCGAGAATCCATTACCCTCAAAAAGCTCCCTAACTTCATGCGGAGTAAACTCACGATTATGCCTATCAGTTCCACCAAAGAATATATCTGAATCCCAGAATATATTCCGACCATTCAGAAGTGATATTATGTTACTTATATTACAGACGTTAGGTGTAGAAAACAGAACAACACCATCCTCACGTAGAACACGAAGAAACTCCGGCAGAATTTCTCGAGGGTGCCGAATCGCGATGTGTTCCAGAACCTCTGTAAATACGATCGCATCGAATGCACCATCCGGATAGGGCAATGCTGATTTCTCAATATCGCATGCCTGTACACGAAAGTGGTCGACGAATGACAAGTCTGGATAAGTCGAGTTCCATGCGTCCGACAGGTTAATTCCATCGATGCTGTAACCAGCTTTGTCGAGCATAATCGCCAAGTAGCCGGGGGCATTGCCAATGTCCAAGATACGTGCCCCGGGAGGCAGATGCATCATGCCCATTGAAACGAGCGTAGAAAATCTGTCCCTGCAGCATTGATAGTAATCACCTTTTACGGCCTCTTCTCCGATTACCAACTCACTTTCCGCCACAATCTCGCGCGTGGCGTGCGCTATTGCTTCCGGTATGGAAGGCGCCGCAGGTAAGTTGATTGCATCAGAGGGAACCTCTTTGAGCGTCGATTCTATAATACGGTTGAAATTCATAGCGCTCAAAATCCTGATTGAGAGGCCAAGCTGACAGCGAAATCGCACATCTGCAGAGCTGCTGCTTCAAATTGACTTTCAAACGACAGGCCCTCGGCCATCGCCTTGCCTTCTGCGCCGATCTCTTCGGCAACATCAGGGCGAGCCTCCAGTATGCCAAGGCTGTGATCGAGATCAACTATATCGCGTGCCACCGGGACGAAATTGCGCCAAGGCGACAGCTTATCATAGTACCATTGCCGGAAACCCATATCGGACTCTATTTTGAGCACTGGAGATCCGGCCAACAATTTGATGAATAGGCCAGTCCATGCACAACTCCAGCCATCGACATCCAGGTTGTACCGATAATCGAGTATATTCATTTGCGGCTCTGGTGCGCCCAGACCTCCCACGCTCCTGACTCGTTCGCCGACAGCCTCATCGATTCCATTTAGCGAAGCGAAGCGTACATTATAAGATGCCGGCCTAGGGCTTTCCAAACTGTGCAATACCAGTTGCACGCGCTGGGAAAACGCATGATCAGCATATTTCTGCATACCGCTTGGCGCACCACGCCAATATATCTGTGGCTTGCGCTGATCCCAGCCTTTCCAGTTTTCTGAGATTTCCGCCTTTTCCTTCGCGTACGCGCGAGTCAGGAAAAAATAAGGATCCGGAATAAGCCAAGAACGTTCCAATTGCGAGGAAAAGGCCAAGCATCGCCTGCCCCAATCGCTATCTCCAAGCGAAACAGGCACCTCACCCACGAGCGCATTGCCACGCAAGGCATCAGCCAAGCGCGCTATGCCAGCCATCGGCACAAGCCGCGCCAGAAGAACGTCAGGGAGGTTCTCAGTCACCTTCAAAAGGATACGATCGCTCAGAAAAGCGATATGCAGCATTTCATCAGCTAAATGGTTGTCCCAAGTATAGCCTTCGCTCTCAACCAGACGCAATCTGTCGAAGCAGACAAAGATAGGCCGCATAGCGCCGTCACTATCAAGTATAGGCATTTCCATGCCAACCCGCGCGTGTCCCCCGGCAACATGAGGTTTTGAACGATTAACCCACGCCCACATGTCTTCGGGCTGCCAATTGCACGGCTGCCCCGGCAATACTTCAACCGGTATCTCAGCCATCGAGGCGCTCCCTGATCCAGGCTGGCACAGCATCTCCGACTATGCCCAAATCGGAAAAGCCATCGAGCAGTGCGTCCTTGAAGCCCGGCGTACTCAGGAAATGTCCTTCAGCGTTAAAGAGTTTGCGATACCGTTCAGGATGCTTTCGCCACAACAGTGCGTCCTTCACGAAAAAACGTGTACGCTCGGCGAGCGATTCCCGCTCAATAGATCGCGGTTGCGCCGGGTGGAACACGATCACGTCACGAGCGTAAGGAACCTTGCCCAAGTCCTGCATGCGCCAGCCAAAATCCGTATCCTCACGGAAATGGGGCTTGTCGAACTGCAAATCGAATCCGCCCAGATGTTGGAAAGCGTCGGAGCGAACCATCAGATTGGCGGTCATGAACCCGATGCCCTCAAAGCCTACGTTGGTGACAGGCCGCCAATCAGGATCGTCCTCGTGATCGGAGCGTATCAAACCCTCCAAACCGATGACGTCGGTATCGCCGAAATACTTGCGGGCGTTGAGCAGCCATTCGGGTTCTGGCAGGCAATCGTCGTCGATGAATGCAATTATCTCACCCTGGGCCAGCAGGGCGCCATTGTTGCGAGCGCGGACCGCCCCTTTGACCGGGCTGTGATAATAGGACAGTGGAAAACCCCAGATTTCGCCGGCACGCTGCCAAGCGTTCTGGGATTGATCAACCACAATCACCTCGAAATCCCGCTCGATTTGCGCCTGTAGCGCATGCATCAGGTTGTTCAGTTGCTCGGGTCGTTCATAGCTTGGAATCACGACCGAAAACTTGGGCTTTGACTGAGCAGCGATAGACTCGCGCATCGTCATGAAGTGGCCCAGTAAACCAGAGATGCGTTCCCACGAATAACCTTCTTCGACGCATTGTCGCGCCGCTCTGCCCATCCTTTCGCGGAGATCAGCGGAGCGCAGTGTGTTGATGGCGTTGGCAAAGGCATCGGCTGTCGGCTCGACTACCAGCATCGTCTCACCATCGCGTGTCTCGATTCCACGAGCGCCGGTCGATGTAGTGACCACAGGCAACCCAGCGGCCATGAAGTCGAACATCTTGATGTTCGTCCCTGACCCCGCGGTCATAGGATTTACAGCAAAATCCGCGGCAGTATACCAGAGGTCGCGACTAGCGTCATCGAGTTGCCCAGTGACCACAACGTTGGATCGGGCTGCTGCAACAGACCCACCAACGCCGCCCGCAATCACGAAAATCTCTTTGGGGCAGGCAGCCGAGAGCACTTCATTGATGAAATTGGCCGCCTCCTTGTTCGGTCCATAGGCACTGCCAATGAAAATGCCTATGAACGCATCGTCGGCCAGGCCCAGTTGCTTACGCGCCGCACGCCGGCTAGCGGGCGTTGGCAGGGGGTTGGCAAACGCCATCACGCCGTTGGGCACCACACGCATCTTGGCGGGAGAAAACCCGTAAAGTCTATTGAAACGCAACAAATCCTCTTGCGAACACGCGAAAATCCAGTCGGCGCGCCGCCCGCACTCCAGTTCATCCTGCACTACGCCTTCCAGCACCTCCCGTTCCACCGGGTTGGTCGCTTCAAGCAACTGCGCACGCAAATAGCCCTCAACATTATGTGAGTCATATATCACTACTTGATTCGGCCGCAGCTTGTCCTTGACCAGCGGGTATATCCATGGATGGGAAAAAACGACGATGTGCGCTTCATCGGTCGCCTTGCGCACCGCCGCAACAAAATCCGGCGATAGGTGCGCCTGCCGACTGAAAGCAAGATCGATCACATTCTTGCCGCCAGCGCGCTTGGCCAAGTCTGCCGCTGCTCTGTGGTGCGCTTCCGTCAGCGGAATATCCGTCTCGAAGAGCGTCGGCGAAAGCGCGTGGGCACGGTACCGCTCACCGGGCCAGTCATAGGTACCAACATATTTGCATTCCACGCAGTCACCAAGGTTATGGTATAGCCCCAGTAAACGCATCCGACCGCCACCGGTGGGCGGATCAATGGGCTGCATGTCCAGCACCGCCACCTTCAACGGTGCGTCACGGATATCGGAAAGACCGTCCACGGCCGAGCAAGCAAGTTCGTAGGCGGTATCCCGCCAAGACATAGTCTCAATAAGGGTCAATCCATTCCGGCCCATTTCACGGGCCTGCTCGCGATTATCCCAAAACCAGTCGAGTGCAGCAGCTATAGCTCGGGGAGTGGGCTCAACCACCAGTCCGTTATCATAGCTACGCACGATATGCGCCGGCTCGCCCGCATCCGTGCATGTCAAGACAGGGCAAGCGCTCGCAAACGCCTCCAAGGTCACATAGCCATAGTCTTCGCGCTGGGGAAGGAAAGGGACAGCGATAGCACCCGAATAGAGATTGACCAGATCTTCGTCGGAAACACGACCGAGAAATTCAATCCGCGGTTCGCCTTCAGCCATTTTGTGCAACGTTTCCGCGTACTCTCCCGCGCCAGCAATCAGCAAGCGTATCGGGCGAGATGCATGCCGCACCGCATCGATCAGAAGGTCAAATCGTTTCCACGGGTGCAATCTTCCAGCGATGAAGAAGTATGCCCCTGGCCCATTCCCGGGCTGGAAGGCACTGAACCCCAATGGAGGATGCAACACGCGTGAAGGCAATCCGCGCCAACGCATCAGGCGTCGGGCAATCTCATAGCCTTGCGATAGATGAGCGCGAACATTCAAAAGTGCATCAAGGTCTGCTCTGTGAACATGCGCACGGTTACGATAGTCCTCGCCATCTGCTTGAGGGAAACGATCCTCAAACATGTCATCATAAACACGGACTGCGTGATTGAGAAACACGACATGGTTTGGATGACACACGGAATAAGTAGGCACTTTGCTCGACACGACGATATCAAAGTGCGAAATATCATGCTGAGTAGCCAAATCATAGTTACGCAGAATTTTGTCTACCGAAGGCTCATCGGCCGCTACCTCGACAAACTCCACCTTACAACCAAGAAGTTCAAAGCCATTTTTTAGGCCTGAATAAAACCTCTCCGCCCCTCCGTTACCATCAATCGGAGAGCCTGCCGTAATGATGGCGACTCTTTTTCCATGGAAGCGGCCGTCATCTTGCTTTGTTGGTAGTGCGATACTGCGCATATCACTTAAGGCCCAGTTCCTTGAGCTCGCTTTCAATTAAATCAATGACTTGCGAAACCGTTCGTTGAGCGGAACAATCACCCAGCAGATTAGGCACGATAGCATCCCCAGCAGCCGGTTGCACTGTTCCGCCCTTGCCCTTTTCAGGCGTTGGCAGAGCAGATGATGCGCTCGCGGCAGTTGCGCGCGCGGCGGCGACGCGCTCCTCGATGAGTTGTTCGATCTCTTCCAATTTTTCCTGCGCGCCACGCCACATCTGCTTGATTTCGCATTCCAGCGTAGCGACGCGCCCTGCCTGCCAAGCATGACGCCACCCGGGCAAACGCCGGCATAATAGTCGTTCGAGAACGTAATTTGCGCGGCTTTGGCGGCGGTTTGCGTTCCAGATCGCTCTTAGCGACGACCCCGTCACGGTTGCGGCCTGGCGGGACTCGGCTGACCTGGCAAGGTCCAGCAAAACGATCCCGCGAGAAGCGCCGGCATCAAGCTTTGCGAGATAGTATTCCAGTCCACCCGTATCCGCGCCGCGATTCAGTAATAAATCATAGGCAGACATCAGAAAGTTGCGGTTGCCTGCGCCGCGAACGGCCGAGCCATCGTACAATCGCCTAGCCGCTTCTTCGGACCGCGCCAAATCGAGCAGCAATTCTCTCCGCGTCATGCGGACGCGCAACTTAAGTCTATAGTGCTCTCTGCCATCCGCATCGACCGGACGCCCCAATACCCAGCGGAAAGCGGCTGCAATAAATGTTTCATCTGTCCAGATACTGCCCGCGGCCACTTCGAACGCAATTGAAACGCCGTCGCCCATGGCGGGCTCAGCATAGGAAGCAAGCCAAACAACCGCCTCATCAACTGACTGAGGTCGAATGTCGATATCAAACGGAGTGTCGAGGAGGAGACCAATCGCCGTGCGCGCATGGGCATTTCCATGCCCCCCGGCTTGCCGAATGACCTCTGTTAGCACGGCAATTTGCGATATGAACTGCTTGGAGCGGGTGGCCTCATGCATCGTCGCAACTTGCCCTTGCAAGCGCGCTTCCTGCGCATTTTCACGCAGCATGGCTTCGCGCGCACGTGCATTCCGCTTCAAGGCAGCAACCTCGGCTTGTGCTGCGTCGTGAGCCGCTACTGCCCTGTCGAGATCAACCCGCGCCCGCTCCGCAAAGCTATGTGCCTGCTCCCGAACTTGCTGACACATCTCGCCAAGTTCGCCTAGTCGCGCCTCCGCATCGGCCAGCCTCTCTTTAAGATTGGACTCCGCCTGACGGTGCCTTGCAAACAGCGCTTCAACCTGGCTTTGATGAACCAGCTTGAGTCGCTCGATTTCGCGTTCAAGACGGGTGCGCTCCTCACGGATCACCTCCAGTTCCTGTTGCTGTCGTGTGGCGTCTTGCGCTATCTGGTTGCGCTCCCCACGCACCAGCGCGATTTGAGCGGACAACTCCCCTGCGCTAGCCAGAGCTCCGTCAATCACAGCCTCCAGACGAGCCTCAATCCGCGATAGTTCCCCTTCGCGCATCGTCAGAATGCCTTGTAGCTCCGACATCTCCTCTTTAAGGCGCTCGTCAAATGCCCGCCCAAGTCGGCTGATCGCCCGCGCATCGACCGTTCCACCACTCTCATCTGCCATCGCTGTCACGCTCTTCAGTGCTTGGAATTTCGATCGGTAAGCTTCCGAATCCCCATAGGCGCAACGGAAAGTCATCGCCAGACCCGTTGTCCGACCGCGCCGAAACCTCGATGCCGTGAATGATAAAGCCTAAAACGCGCTCATCGTCACCGAGATTCAGTTCCCTCGGTGACGCCGCATGGCTACACTGAACATGGAACCGGCAATTGGCAAGGACCGGCACAACCGCAGAAAATTGCAAGCGGTAGTAGGGCTGATCGCCCATCCGATGAACTATTGAAGAACAAGGCCTTTCATTAACATATAGTAGAAAAGCTGGCATTTCATGCAAAATGCCTCGAAAAAAGGAAAAGTTTATCGCCCCCTCGATCCTTAACTGAATTCCCGAATCAGCACTAATTGGTATTTCAATCGTCCCCTGCTCCCCTTCGGACCAGGCCCCGTCTTCCTCGACGGCACAAAAGCCGCTAACCAGGGGCAGATCGGCAAGACAGTTTTGAGGATCCCAGCGCCAAGTTCCTCCATCAACGAGCGGACCTGGAACAAAATTCAGCGCGATATCAGATCGGCGTGCCTCGGCAATCGCCCGTTCGCGGCAGCCTGCAGAAGCCCCTGATAGGATATTCGCCAACCCGTCCAACTGCGCACCCGTGGCCTGCGCCGCAGGAACGACGAACTTCTCCATCGGGGAAAAAGGGTTGTCACCATTCAGGGCAGAGAAGGACCATCCCTCCAACGTGCCACGAACAAAATTGTCTCCAAGATAGAAAGCTTCGTTCCGCGGTGCGATTCCATCACCGGTGCCGTCCATTATCTGCAACCAGAAGTCAGGCTCGAAGAGGCGATGGTCCAGCATTATCTGGGACGGGTTATCCAAACCCCTGACTGAAAATTTTTCGCACGGGTCTGCCAACAGGAAGCGCACATCGTGGCCGAAGGCCCTCGCCTCCACACCAATGGATGAAGACAGTGTCACCATCGGCCCAAATGACCCTCCCGACATGACGAGAGGATAACTGTTGCCCGAAACAGCGATCACGGTCTTCCCAAGACGCGAACGGAGAAGTTCGATAACATCGTTCCGCCATTCCGCCTGAGGGTGGCGCACGAAGGCCACTTCGGTGTAATTGCGCAACAGATCGTCAAGCGCTTCGACATAGTCCTCCCAACCCGCGAAAACGCCGCTGGTGATTAATGAGGCGTCCCGGGCGGTTTGACCGAACAGCACCGGACAACCTTCCGGCAATCGGGCTTGCACCGGATCCAGCCGGGCGAAGCGCGCCGCGAAGCGCGCCACCTGCCGATTTATCTCTTTGGGATTGCAGGCTATCGCTTCCAGCGAAGCGACAGCCGCCCCCGCGTTGGAGTAGACTCCAAAAGGCAAATCTCTAAGAAATCGAAGCGGGTGGTTATGGAACGACAGGTAGTCGAACCCACGCATGGCCAGCCCACGGCGCATGACCGGCGGAATCTCAAAACCCAGGATTAAGCTGTCGCGATCGATCGTGTCATACAGTTCGGCAAAACAATGCTCGGGAACATCGCCGTCAAAACTGCTCGCCCAAGCCATTTCGGGATTGGCAACATATTGCCCGAACAGCGCATTATCACCGAGCTGCCGGGCAAAGATCTCTCTGCGCGCAGAGGGCATCACCTGCCGCAACGCGCCCGCTCGGCCCCCTACAGCGGGAGCGAGAAGATGTGAAAGCCAGGCGACATTGCCCGCTTGAACGACAGCGATCCGCTCACCCGCTCCTGCCGTGCAGCGGAACCAGTCACCAACGACCGTGCAGGAGGAGTACCTTCTCGCCATGACTGCCACCGTATTCCCGTGTCAGAGACGGATGCCATTGCATCGTCCGTCCGAAAACCGGATCGCTCCGAAATCCATGCGAGCACCTTTCACCGTCCGTCTTCAGCCAAATTTCATTTTGTAGTATTCAAATGCCTCATCTGCATTTTCAAAATCTATGATACGTCCGCCGTCTATTACCGCTATCCGATCACAATGCTCTCTAATAAAATACTCATTATGGGAGACAATTATCATAGTCCTATCAGATCGTTTTTCGAACAACTCCACATGGCATTTTCGCTGGAATCGATCGTCCCCAACCGCGATAACTTCGTCGATCAAGAAGCAGTCAAATTCGATAACCATGGAAATAGCGAATGCCAACCTGGCACGCATACCCGCGGAATAGGTGCGGAGCGGTTCGTATATGTATTCGCCCAACTCGGCGAATTCCTGAACATAGTCCAATTTCCCTTCCGCACTGACCCCATATATGCGGCAAATGAAGCGCAGATTGTCTATGCCGGTAAGCGCAATCTGAAATGCACCACCAAAAGCCAGCGGCCACGAAACCGACATTTGCCGGGTAACTGTCCCGCTATCCGGCAGTTCCGCTCCCGAAATGACGCGTATCAGCGTCGATTTGCCCGCTCCATTTCGTCCAAGAAAGCCTACCCGCTCTCCCTTGTCGATCCGAAAACTTATATCGGAGAGAACATGCTTGCGCCCAATACGCGTATGATAGGATTTTGAAACATTTTCGAGGAGGATCATTCTGGGATGACCTTCAAACTAATCCGCTTGGTCTGAATAAGCCCAAGAAGCGTCATCACAAAGTTCACCTTTGCCATATACCAAAGATCATAGTGAGCGTGCATTTGCGAGCCAAAAAAACCGGCACGTATGCATTCGGTAGCATGAACCATTGGGAGATATAGCACCAGTCTTTGCGCCTCGACTGGTAGAGCATCGACCAGAAATGCCGCACCCGACAAGGGGAACAACAGATAAGACCCCGGATGCCATAACTTTTCAAAGGTTTCGTACTCTTCGGAGTACGAAGCCAGTACAATCGCTAACGCGGTGCCGAACCAGGCGAGCATAAGCCAGCCTGAAATGACAAGCATCATATCTTCTGGTACGGAAATCCAATTCACCGACATGAATGCGATCGACAGGATCACAAACGACATCGTCGCGCCCGCAGCTTCCAGCAAAAGGCGCGACAGGTAAATATCGACGATCCGCACATTGCGATGATACATCAATGCAAGATTTGGCTGCACGGCGCCGACACACCGATTGGGCATGTTCCGCCATAGGAGTACGCTGGAGTAGCCGGTTAAAGCAAATGCTGTGATCGGAATGCTGGATCCGTGGACAGCTTTTAGCGCAGTCCACAACGCAGTAACCCCCAAGGTGAACAGCATTGGTTCTATGAACAGCCACAAAAAGCCAAGGTTGTGCCGCCCATACCGTGTCAGCACCTCGCGCATCAGCAACGCACCGATAACGCGCCGCTGGATTGCCCACGATTCCAGCAGCGAACCGGCTGAATTCAGGACGTAGCGGACGGGCATCAGTTTCGATGCTCGCGGATGCCCGCCAGAAGCATTGAAGCAACACCCCATATAATCATGCTGAGCATGAACGTGGTGAGCATGCTACGAAACCGAGACGGTTCGAGAGCTTCATCGGGAAGGTTGGGCTCGGCAATTCGCTCGACGTAAGCCTGTTTGCGACGAGCTTCGTTCTGCGCTTCCTGCAAGGAAGCCATGGCTGCAGCGAGTTGCCGATCCGCAAACTGACTTTCCAATATCAACCGTTGATATTGCGCAGCCGATGCCGCGAGCGATTTCTGGTCCCCCGCGATCAAGCCGGATTGGCGTCCAATCTCCTCCTCCAGCCCCGCAATACGCGTTACGAGCACCGGAACCTGGGGACTCTGAGGAGCATACTCACGTAATTCGCGCAACTGCGTTTTCGTTGCAATCAGCTCATCCTGAAGCTTGGAAATCATCTGCAGTTGAATGACCGCCTGCTTGTCCGGATCGACCAACCCCTTTGCGTTCCTAAAGGCAGAAAGCGCCAAAGCCGCGTCACGCGCCTGGTTCTTCGCGATCTCAACTTCAGCATTGGCAAACTGGATCAAGTCCTGGCGGCCACGACTGTTGAGGCGGTTGACCGTAACCTCAGCCATACGTAGCAACTGCTCGTTAAACTTGCGAGCATCGCCTGGCTGGTAGGCGCGCACCGTCAAAGTCGTGATTGACGAACCCGCATCGTACTCAACACCAACGCGAGACTTGTAATATTTAAAAAGTGCCTCGAATGTGCCATTCCATCCAAGCGGGTCAAAACGGTTGAACACCGAGATAGTCGGTCGCGAATAAGCGCGTCGAAACTGCCCATCGCGATCGAGCTCGCGCAGCGCATCGCGGGAGTCGAGAAACCCTTGGGCAACATGGATCTCGTCGCCAGCATTAGAGAAACCTGCGCCCTTTAGCAAAAGTCCAATAGCACTTGGAGAGGATTTTTCCGGACTTCGCACAACGAACTTCGATTCGGATATAAATACATCCGAAGCAAACACCCCGTAATACAGTATAGCCGCTACGGTTGGGATCAGTACAAATATTATAAAAAGCGGATCCAACCTATTGACCACGCGCCTTAATAGATGCAGCATATCAAGGAATTTACCTTATTTTACAAGAGGCACGCTAGGCATAGAGTCCATCAAACCGGGCGATTAATGCCCCGCCCGATATGGTTTTGCAAGTCCATCAACGCATGCGAGCTGTTTTGAGGCGACGAGCCGTGACGCCGCCTTCTCCTACCCAGGGGCATATCTGCCATCACCCCTATCCGATCATTCAGATTCCCCCTTCACCACCTCATCGATCGCCAGCAGCTGCCGCATCAGCGGCTCGAACGCGTCGAGCGGCAGGGCGTTGGGGCCATCCGACAGGGCCTGGTCCGGATCGGGGTGCGTTTCCATGAACAGACCGGAAATGCCCGCCGCCACGGCCGCGCGGGCGAGCAGGGGGACGAATTCGCGCTGCCCGCCCGATCGTTCGCCAAGGCCGCCCGGCTGCTGGACCGAATGGGTGGCGTCGAACACCACCGGGCAGCCGGTTTCCGCCATGATGGCGAGGCCACGCATGTCGGACACCAGCGTGTTGTAGCCGAACGAGGTGCCCCGGTCGCATAGCAGGAAGGCATCGGTCTCGTGCCCCGCCGCGCGCGCGGCGTTGCGGGCCTTGGCCACAACCTGGCGCATGTCGCCCGGCGCCATGAACTGGGCCTTCTTGATGTTCACCGGCTTGCCCGAAGCGGCGACGGCGGCGATGAAATCGGTCTGCCGCGCGAGGAACGCCGGCGTCTGGAGCACGTCCACCGCCTGCGCCACGGCCGCGACCTGGCCAGCTTCGTGGACGTCGGTCAGGACGGGCAGCCCGGTCCGTTCGCGGACCTTTTCCAGAATGCGCAGGCCTGCATCCATGCCGAGCCCGCGAAACGACTGGTCCGAAGTGCGGTTCGCCTTGTCGAAGGAGCTCTTGAAAATCAAGAACAGGTCCAGCTTGTCGGCGGTGGCGGCCAGGCGTTCGGCGACGCTCAGGGTAAGATGTTCGTTTTCGATCACGCAGGGGCCGGCGATTGCAAAAAGCTTCGAATCAGCACCAATGTCGCGTTCGCAAAGCCGCATGAGGAATTCCGCCACCTTTCGCCACCCGGGCGAGACCACCCGATTCAGATACGAATAAACTTGATTTCAACGATCTGGCCCTCATGGATAAGCAAGGCCATTTTGGCAATTTCTCTTGTTACAAATATCTGAAATACATGCAAAACGCCCGCTCCGCACGGCACCTAGCAAGGCCTTGAGCGAACAGTGTAGAGAACAAGGTGGAAATGAAGATCGAGAATTTCCGGCCGGTTTACACGGCTTCCGCATTGAAAACGCTGGAGATCGAGCTTCAGGCGCTGAAGACCCTGAAAGGCGTGCTGCAGACGCAGCGATTCGGGCACTCGCTCGACATGGCGATCGATGCCATGGTGCAAACCAAGGGCCGCGTCATCGTCAGCGGCATGGGCAAGAGCGGGCATATCGGCCGCAAGATCGCCGCGACGCTGCGCTCGACCGGCACCTCATCGGTGTTCCTCCACCCGGGCGAAGCCAGCCACGGCGATCTGGGCGTCATCACGCAAGGCGATGTCGTACTGGCCATCACCTGGTCGGGCGAAACCGCCGAACTGCGGGACATCTTCGATTATTGCCACCGCCTGGGCTCCAAGCTGATCGTGGCGACGGCGCATCCCGACAGTTCGGCGGCGCGGGCCGCGGACATATGCCTGGAACTGCCGCAGGTGCGCGAAGCCTGCCCCAACGATCTCGCCCCCACCTCGTCCACCACGCTGCAGCTTGTGCTGGGCGATGTGCTGGCGGTGGCGCTGATCGAAGCGCGCGGCTTCACCCCTTCCGACTTCCGGGTGTTCCACCCAGGCGGCCGACTGGGTGCGCAGCTTTCCACCGTGGCGCACGTCATGGGCACCGGTAGCGCTATCCCCAAGGTCACCCGGCACGCGACGCTGTCGGGCGCCACGCTGGAAATGAGCCGCAAGCGCTATGGCGCGACGGCGGTCGTCGACGATGCCGAGCGGCTGATCGGCGTCTTCACCGATGGCGACCTGCGCCGCTGCATCGCGGTACATGACCTGAACGACGCGATCGGCCTGCACATGTCGCCCAATCCGGTGACGGTATCGCCCGACATGCTCTGCTCCGACGCCCTGCGCATCCTCAACGAAAACGCGGTGTCCGTGCTGTTCGTGATCGAAGGCGAACGGCTGGTGGGCGTGGTCCACATGCACGATATCGTCAGGGCCGGCATTGCCTGACACTTTACCTGATTCCGGGCCAGTTTCCGGGCCGGACATCATCGTTATTCCGGCCCGTTTCGGGTCCACCCGCCTGCCCGGCAAGCCGTTGCTGCCCATCGCCGGGCGAACGTTGCTGGACCGGGTGGTGGCCATCGCGCGCACGGCGGCGGCTCAGGCCGGCGATTGCGAGGTCGTGGTGGCGACCGATGACGAGCGGATCGCCGCGCACGGCCGCCAACTGGGCGTCGATGTCGCCATGACCTCGGCCGATCTCGATTCCGGCTCCGTCCGCGCCTTTGCGGCGGCGTCCACGCGCGCGGCCCCGCCCGCGTTCGTCGTCAATCTTCAGGGAGACGCCCCGTTCACGCCAGCCGCGATCGTGGCCGGGCTGCTGGACGTCCTGCGCCGGCGGACAGCCGCAGTCGTGACGCCGGTGTTCCAGCTCGATTGGCCACGGCTGGATCGCCTGCGCGCGCACAAGCAGACGGCGCCTTTCAGCGGCACGACCTGCGTGCGGGCGCCCGATGGGCGGGCGCTGTGGTTTTCCAAGACCATTCTGCCCGCCCTGCGCGGGGAAGACGGTTTGCGGGCACAACCGCTTTCTCCGGTCTGGCAACATCTCGGCCTTTACGGATATAGCTTTCCGGCCCTGGAATGGTTCGCATCGGCGCGGGCCAGCCAGTACGAGAAACTGGAAGGTCTGGAACAGTTGCGCTTCCTCGAACATGGATGGGCGATCGACACGATCGCCGTGGACGTCCCTCCGCATGTCCTTTCCGGAATCGACACGCCCGCAGACCTGACGCTGGCCGAAGAAGCCATCGCCCGGTTCGGCGATCCCTATCCCGCGTAAGCGCCCGCGTGTTCATCATCGTCCGCCACGGCAAAACCTTTGCCGCCGGGGAAGCGCCGCGCCGCATCGGCGCGCGCACCGATCTTCCGCTGACTGACGAAGGCGAACAGGAAGCCCGCCGGCTGGGCGACCACTTCGCCGAACTGGGCTGGCGTTTCGGCAAGGTACTGGTTTCACCCCTGCTCCGCGCCCAACGGACCGCAGCGCACATCCTTGCCGCGCAAGGCACGGCGATCACGGCCGAGGAGGCGGATTTCCTTGCCGAGATCGACCACGGACCGGACGAGAACCAGACCGAAGACGCCGTGCTGGCGCGGATCGGCAACGCCGCGTTGCGCGCCTGGGATCACGCCGCCGAACCGCCGCCCGGATGGATCGTGGACGCGCCCGCGCGGATCGGGGCCTGGGCGGATCTGTTCGCACGTACACCCGCAGATCGCGATGCCCCGGTGCTGCTGGTGACCAGCAACGGCGCGGCGCGCTTCGCGCTGCTGGCCGATCCGGCCCTCAGCAAGGCCGCCGAAGCGCTGCCGTCGCTCAAGCTGCCCACGGGCGGCTATGGCATGATCCGCCGCAACGCGGACGGACGGCTTGAAGTTCCCGTGTGGGGGCAGCGCCCTTGAGCGCGACCGCCCCCCAGTCCTTGCTACGCGCGCCACCGTTTCCGGGCCTTGATGCAGGAGTCACGATCGCCGGCATTGCCTCCGCGTCGCCGGAAAACAGCGATCCGGCGGCTCTGTTCGCGCGTATCCGCGCGGCGCGAGTCGGCGGCGCGTTCTGGGAAAGGCCCGCCGCGCTTTCGCGCCCTGCCTCGGTCGTCCTGCGCCCCCGCTCGCCCGGTGAAGCCGCAACGCTGGCCAGCGGTCTCAACCAGCAGGAAGCGGCAGAGGCACTGTGGATCACACCCGCTCGCGCGGATGCAGCCGATCCGTGGTCCGCGCTGGAAGGCGCGGGGACACTCGTCGCGCACGGCGATGACGAATGGGTCGCCCTGGCGTGCATCGCCGGCGTGCCGGTGCGCGTTCTCTCGCCCGGTCCCTTCGGCGCGCCGGGCGACGGGCAGGCGGCGCTGGAAGCGGCCGCCCTGCGCGCGCTGGCCACGCCGTGCTATCGCGATCCCTTCACCGGCGAAGCCACGACCCTTCTCGCGACGATTGCGACTCTGGCCGAATGGCGTCGGATCATCGACGGCAACCGGGCCATCGTCGCGGCCTGCGGCATGGCATGGTGGAAACGGGAGGAAATCCGCCGCTTCCTGTGGTGCCCCGGTCAACCGTTGCGAATCGTCTCGCGCCCCGCGCGGGCGCTGGATCTCGCGGCACGGCACGATGGCCAAGTGGCGATCTGGCCATCGCGCGTATCGCCCGCACTGCTGGCCGCGGCCGCAGACAAGGGCGTGCCTCTCGTGCGCGTGGAGGACGGGTTCGTCCGCTCGGTGGGCCTTGGTAGCAACCTCGTGCCGCCCTCCTCGATCGTGGTGGACCGCCAGGGCATCCATTTCGATCCTTCCGGCCCCAGCGACCTCGAAACGATTCTCGCCGCCACCCGCTTCGCGCCCGACCTGATCGACCGCGCGCGCACCTTGCGCGAAACGATCGTGGCCGCCGGGATCAGCAAGTATTCCACCGGCAGCGCCTCATCCGCCCCACCCCGCCAGCCCGGGCGGCGGCTGGTGCTGGTTCCCGCGCAGGTAGAAGACGACATGTCGGTGCTGGCCGGTGGCGGCGGGCTGCATTCCAACCTGGAACTGCTGCGCCGCGTCCGCGCGCTGGAGCCGGATGCCGAAATCTGGTTCCGGCCGCACCCCGATGTCGATGCCGGCCACCGCAAGGGCGCGGTGCCCGATGGAGAGGTGCTGCAACTGGCCGACCGCATCGTGCGCGAAGGCGGCATGGCCCCGCTGCTCGACGTGGTCGATGCCGTGCACGTGCTGACCTCGCTGACCGGGTTCGAGGCGCTGATGCGCGGGCGCGCGGTGACCTGCCATGGCATACCGTTCTACGCCGGCTGGGGGCTGACCCGAGATCTCGCCACGATACCCGACCGGCGCGGGCGCGCGCTGACCCTGGACGAACTCGTCGCCGGGGTGCTGATTCTCTACCCCCGCTATCTCGATCCGGTCACCGGCCTCCCCTGTCCGCCCGAAGTGCTGGTGCGCCGCATGGCGGAAAACCAAGCGCCCAACCGGCTGGGCTGGGTGGCGCCCTTGCGCCGCTGGCAGGGGCGGTTCATGGCGATGTGGCGATGACCGCCGTCATTCTCGACATCTCGCGCCTGATCTCGCGCGTGCGCCACAATACGCCGTCGGGCGTGGACCGGGTGGAGATGGCCTACGCGCGCGGCCTGATGAAGCGCTATGGCGACGGGCTGGCCTTCGCCGCCGTCCACCCCACCGGTCTCTATGGGCGATTGCGGCGGGCGCAGGCCATCGCCTACCTCGACGAACTCGAGCGGCGCTGGACGCAGGAAGCGGAAGACCCGGACCAGCGCCCGCACCAGCGATCGCTGCCGTCCGTCCTGCCACAGATGGCGGCGTTGTGGCCGCAACGGCCCCCTGCTCCGACCGGCCCGGTGCCCCCGGTCTATGTCCAGGTCTCGCCCCATCACCTCACCCGCCAGGCGCTGGTGCGCCGCATCCTGCAACGGGAACGGGCGCGGTTCATGTGCATGGTGCACGATCTAATTCCGATAGAATTTCCTGAATATGCGCGGCCTTCGGGCGCGGCGCTGCATCGGCAGCGCATGGAAACGGTGGTCGCCTGTGCCGATGCGGTAATCGTCAATTCGGCTGCCACCGGCCGATCGCTGCGCCCGTGGATCGAACGGAGCGGCCGGGCGATCGCCACGCATGTCGCCTTGCTGGGCACCGAAGACCTCACCGCCCCAGCCGCTCCAGCGACCTCGGCGGAGCGGCCCGCGTTTGTGTGCCTCGGCACGATCGAGCCGCGCAAGAATCACCTGCTGCTGCTGCACCTGTGGCGCCACCTGGCGGAAACGATGCCGGCGCCGGACGTGCCGCGCCTGGTGATCATCGGCCGCCGCGGCTGGGAAAACGAACAGGTGGTGGACCTGCTGGAGCGCTGCCCAGCGCTGAAGAGCCATGTCGAGGAAATCAACGGCTGTTCCGACCAGCGGATGGCCGCGCTGCTGGCAAGCGCCCGCGCGCTGCTCATGCCCTCGTTCGCCGAAGGATTCGGGATGCCCGTTGCCGAAGCGCTGTCGCTGGGCGTGCCGGCGATCTGCAGCGATCTTCCCGCCTTGCGCGAAGTGGGCGGAAACACCCCCGACTACCTCGATCCGCTGGACGGCCCCGGCTGGAAGGCGATGATCCTTGACCACGCCCGCTCCGGCCCGGCCCACGCCGCGCAGAAGGCACGGCTTGGGCAATGGCACAAGCCGCTGTGGAGCGAGCATATGGATATTGTCGAACAGGCGATCGCCGGCCTCCGCCAGCCGACAGCCTGAGCGTCAGTGCCTCGGCTTGGTCGAGGTAATCGCGGTTCCGAACAGGCGGTCCCACAGCGGCGTCGTGATCGCGTAGTTGCCATGTTCGCTGATGTGGTGGTGGCGCATGTGGTGTTGCTTGATTGCACGCGCCATGCGCCCGCGCATCGGCCACTGATGGCACGCGAAATGGGTGAAATCGTAAACCACGTAGCCCGAGATAAAGCCCAGGAACAGCCAGTCCCCACCCGGCCCCACCATCGAGACACAGGCATACCACACCGCCGCCGCAATCGGCACGCTCACGATTGGTGGCATCATGTTGCGCAACCGGTCATTGGGGCTCGCGTGATGATTGCCGTGCATGATGAAGGTGAAAGCCTGCAGCGGCTTCCACTTTAGCCGCAAGTGGAACAGGAAGCGATGCATGGCATATTCGAACAGCGTCCACAGCCACAGACCGCCCACGACCAGGCTGAACGCAGCAGCCACGCTGACGGTGCCCCAGCCCATCCAGACCAGGAAGGGGAGAAACATCCCCCAGATCGCGCCGAAAGCGACAGGGGAAACCACGGTCAGCTTTTCAAGCCACGCGTTCCGAAACAATCTGATCGGTTGCAGATGCGAACTCCGGGCTGTCATAACCTTGACTCTGGACAGGACAGGCCGCCAAGTGTCAAGAGTCTAAAGTCCCCAAAATAGGCGAATGCACCCCTCCAGACGACAGGATGCCCAAACCGCCATCCCACTGAAAATGCGGTATTGGCGCGTGTGCAGTGCAGTAGAAATTGCATAAATCCACGGGTTCGCCCTTGGTTAGGACTCAGGATTACACGCCTATATGTTCAGCCCTATACGGTTTGATGGCAGTTTTGTTCCTGCCCCCCACACAGGCCGGGTTCTTGTCGTGGGAGCATCGGGCGAACTGGGTGGCGCCCTCGCGCGGCACTATGCCCGGGCCGGCGCCCAGCTATCGCTGTGGGGGCGCGACAGCGGCCGGCTCGATGCCCTCGCCGCAGCTTGCCTGGAGTTTGGCGCGGGCGCGGTGGCTACCCGATCCCTGGATCTATCCGATACCGATGGCGCGCTGGACGCCCTGTCGCGCGAAGAGGCCGACGAGCCGTTCAGCCTCGCCCTGTTCGCGGCGGGCTGTGGCGATGTCCGCACCAAAGGCGCCATGGTGGAAGATGCCGCGCAGGTGGCCCGTCTGGCGCAGGTCAACTTCCTGGCGCAAGCGGCCATGGCCGCCCGTTGCGCCCAGGCGATGGCCGCGCGCGGGCACGGCGCGATCGTCGTGATCGGGTCGGCCGCCGCCGATCACGCACTGCCTTTCGCTGCGGCCTATGCCGGATCGAAGGCGGGTTTGGCCCGCTTCACCGACGCGCTGCGCATCGGTGTGCGGCCGTACGGCGTATCCGTGACGCTCGTATCCCCCGGCTTCATCGACACGGCGGCAGCCCGGCGGGTCCCTGGTCCCAAGCCGCTGATTCTGCAGCCTGACAGAGCCGCCGCGCTGATCGCGAAAGCGGCGGCGCGCGGAAAAGCCCATGTAGTGCTGCCCTGGCCGTTCGGGCTGCTGCGGCTCTTCTCGGCGATCCTGCCGCGCTTCCTGCGCGATCGGTTGCTGCGCGCGCTTACGCCGCCGGGGGTGTAGCCAGAAGATCGTGGACCGCGTGATGGAGCTGCGCCGGAGTGAGGTCCACGCGCCGCCCCTCCCCCTCCACCACCGCGCCGGAGGCATCGAGGCGAACGACAACATACGGCGTGTGGCGTACCGGCCCCGGCGTGGTGACACCGGGGATGCTCGGGCGGTGATCGCCGAAGAAGACGAGGACCGAAGGCCGGCCAAGGTCAGCCAGCGCTTCGAGCAATGCCGCCAGCATCGCATCGCTGTTGCGTACAAGGCGCAGGTAAGAGGCAACGAGATCGCGCGGCCCCGATCCATCCTCCGGTGCCCAGGGGCCATGATTCTCGATCGTCACGGCGTAAAGCATCGTTGCTTCCGTTGCCTTTCGCGCCAGATCGCCAATCGTTCCGGCCATCGCCGCGTCGGTCACGTAGCGCCCCTCCCCTGCCGAGGGTTGCTCGAAATGCTCTTCGCCCACCATCTCCGCGAAGCCGGCGGCAGGCATGATGCGGTGCCGGTTGTAGAATCGCAGGTCGTGCGGGTGGAGAAACAGGCTGCGCCATCCTCGCCCGGCAAGCCGCGCGGGCAAGGCGTGCGACGCTTCGCCCACCGCGGTCAGGAACGGATCGTACCGGCGGAAGCCCAGTTCCTCCTCGTCGCGACCGAAGATCAGGCCATACTCGGTGCGCATGGTATAGGCGCCGAACCCGCTGACGTTGAGATCGCCCCATTGCCAGGCGACCGAACGGGCGCGGGCCAGGCCCGGCAATTCCAGCGCCGGATCGCCGAACAGGTCCACGGGATCGGCGAAGGATTCGCATTGCACGATCACCGCCAGCGGAGGTTCGACCGCCATCATTCCGACCGCCACCTCGGGGTGAGCACGCGGCGCGGGATCGACCGTCGCGCGCCAGCGCAGCCAATAGAGCAGCAAAGTCGCCAGCAAACCGTGGCGGCGCACGTCCCCGTCCAGATCGGGCTCCGGAGCAAGACCGCGCCACGGCGGAATTGCCATGACCCACCGCAACAACACCAGACTGCCCCCTAGCAACAGCGCGCCGGCCAGATGGGCACCGATGTCGCCGACGAATAGCCACGCGAACAGCGCCAGCAGCACCGGTCCGCTGGCGATCAGCACCCCCTTTTGCACCGGGCTCAACGCTGACAGATAGAACTGCGGATGGCGCAGCACAGCGCCGACAAGCACGAGGTCGGAGAACACCAGCGGTTCACCCAGCATGGTGTGCTTGGCGTTGGAAACGACCGTGAACAGCGCCACCAGCGCCAGCGTCAGGATCGCGGAGGCCAGCGGATTGCCGCAGATGCCAAGGAATAGCCCGAAGCCGCTGGCGACCAGCAGCATGTGCAGCACCATGCCGGCCGCGCTGCGCAAGGGCCAACGCGCATCGCCATCGCGCCGGGGGCGAACCAGCCCGTCCAGCACCAGCGACGCGGCGACAAGCCCCGAAAACAGCAGAAACGTGCCTGTCACAGCCCCTCGATAAAACATTCGCGCGGGCAGGGTGGCCGCAGCGTGGATGCCTTAGCCATCCCCGAAGGCAATGTCATGGGCGGCTCGTGCGCAAGTGGATGAAATTGATTGGTGGAAACCTGGACGTGGCTCATCGACGCTTCATGTGCTTCGCCCTAGGGACGTTTGGATGAGGTTCCGGAACACTTGCCGATGCCCGATGAAATAGTGCGTACCGGGGAACGGCGCCGGGTGCTGTTGCTGCAAGGCCTGATGGGTCCACTGTTCCGCCATCTGGGCCAGGGGCTGATTCGCGCCGGGCATACGGTTTACAAGGTCAATTTCAACGGCGGCGACCGGGCGTTCTGGCGCCTGCCCGGCGGCATCGACTATCGCGGCACCCTGCAGGACTGGCCCGCCGCGCTGGAAGCCATCCTGCGCGATCGGCGAATTACCGACGTGGTGCTGTTCGGCGATTGCCGCGATCACCACATGGCCGCCACGCGGGTCTGCCGGGCGCTGGAGGTGCCGGTCCATGTCTTCGAGGAAGGCTATATCCGGCCCGACTGGGTCACGCTGGAACTGGGCGGGGTCAATGGCCATTCCTCGCTCCCGCGCGACCCGCAATGGTATCGCGATAGCGCCGCCGCCTTGCCACCCGTCCCGCAGCACAGCCAGGTGCCATCCTCTTTCCGCCGCCGCGCGCTGGAAGGGCTGCTCTACAACGTCGCCGACGTGTTCACGCGCTGGCACTATTCCAACTGGAACAACCATCGTCCCTGGCCCCCGCTGGTGGAAGGCATGGGCTGGCTGCGCAAGCTGCGCGCGCGGAAATTGCGCGAGGCGCAGGCCGCCCGGTTGTTCGCGCGCATGGAAGCGTCGCCCGAGCCCTATTTCCTGTTCCCGCTCCAGCTTGACTCGGACGCGCAGATCCGGCTTCATTCGCCCTTCGCGGGCATTGCCGAGGCGCTGAACCTGATCATCGCCTCGTTTGCCCGGCACGCGCCGGCCGATACGCGGCTGGTCATCAAGGAGCACCCGCTCGACAACGGCGTGCGCGATTGGGAGCAGACCGCACACGACCTGGGCGAACGCTATGGCGTGGCCGCGCGGATCGATTATCTGGCGGCCGGAGACATCGTGGCCATCGCCCGTGGCGCACGGGGCATGGTGACGATCAACAGCACCAGCGGAACCTTCGCGCTGGCGATGGGCGTCCCCGTCGTCGCGCTGGGCCACGCGGTCTATGACATCCCGGACCTTACCGCGCGCGGCGGGCTGGACGCCTTCTGGCAGAACCCGGTACCGCCCGATCCGGAAACCTTCGCCGCGTTCCGGCGCGTGCTGATCGAACGCTGCCTGATCCCCGGGGGCTTCTTCTCGAAGGAAGCGCTCGACAAGGTCGTCCGGCACGCCATCGCGCGGTTCGAGGGAACGCCCCTTCCGCCCGAATAACCGGCGGGAAGACGCCCTACTGCTTGCTGTCGTTGCGCTTCGGCACCTTGAACGTGCCCGAAATGCGCCCGCCGCCGTTGCCGGAACCGTTGACGCCGGGAACGGAGGAACCGCCCGAACGGCCATCCACGCTGGACAGGCCGCTATCGAGGTCGATCACCAGCCGGCCGCCGTTAAGAGTGTCGGTGCCGCGCCGCAGCGCCACGTTGCCCACCATGGTGATGAGGCGGCGGTTCACGTCATAGACCGCCACATCCCCGCGCGCGGTTTCATCGCGCTGCGTCACCACCACGCCGCCGGTCGCGTCGATCCGCTGGATTTCGGTGTCGCCGCCCGTGTTGGTATAAGCCATGACCGTGCGGGCCGAGCGCATCCGCATGTCGTCCTGCGTGATATCGACGTTGCCCGTCAGAATCACCCGGTTCTGCTTGTCCTGCAGTTCGATGCGGTCCGCCGCGAAGTTGACCGGCGCGTCGCTGTTGACCCGCGAGGCGGCCTGCGCGGAAAGGGCCGCGACGACGGCGCCGGCCCCGGCGAAGCCCAGCAGGAACGCCCGGAAAGGCCGGGCGGAACGGATCGTTTCGCGAAGGGAAGTCATTTTCCGAGGTGCAGTCATGGCTTGCGCATCTTGCCCGGTTCCATGTGAAGACGTGCATGGCCGTCCAGCGTGACGGTATGCGCGGAGAGGTCGGCGAATATCCTGTCGGCAGAGAAGGTGCCAGCCGGAATGCGCCCTTCCGCCGGACCCTTGCTGCGCAGGTTCTTGGCCCGCACATCGAACACCACGTTGTTCGCGGTCATGCGATAGCCGTCCGACGTCTGGAAATTGACCGGCCCGGCCACGTCCACCTGTTCGCGGCTGAAATCGTAGTTGCCGGCATTGGCCGAAAGGATCGCCGGCCCGTCGTCCATCAGCATCCGCGCGGTCAGGTCGTTCATCACCACCACCGGAACCCGCGCCGAATGCTGGACGGCGGAACCAGCGGTGATCGAGAACGTGCGGCCATCGTCGTCGAGACCGCGATACATGGCGCTGGCCGCGCGCAGCCGGTCTTCCAGGATGGAAACCTTGTTGCGATCGAGCAGGAAGCTGATCTCGCCGCGCGGAGAAAGCGGCGTCAGCACCATGACCGCCGCCAGAACGCCGATCGCGGCCGGCAGCGCCATCGCCAGAAAGCGCACCAGACGGTCATGAAAGCCGCCCGGCGCCGCAAAATGCTGGCGGCGCGAGCGCATCTTCTCGGCTTGGACGGTCATCCCCGCAGCCTCATTCGTGACTGAAGATGTCCCGCTCGGCCCAGCCGGCCAGATCGAGGCGCGCGCGCACAGGCAGGAAATCGAAACAGGCCTGCGCCATCTCGGTCCGCTTCTCCCGCGCCAGCCGCTCGACCAGAATGGCGTGCATGGCGTGGAGATGGCGCACGTCGGACGCGGCATATTCCTGCTGTGCGTCGGACAGGACCGCCCCGCCCCAGTCGCTCGACTGCTGCTGCTTGGAAATCTCCTTGCCCAGCAGTTCGCGCACCAGATCCTTCAACCCGTGGCGGTCGGTATAAGTGCGGACCAGCTTGGATGCGATCTTGGTGCAGAACACCGGCGCGGCGGTCACGCCCAGATAGTGCTCTATTGCCGCCAGATCGAACCGGGCGAAGTGGAACAGCTTCAGCCGCGCGGGATCGGCCAGCACCGCCTTCAGGTTCGGCGCGGCATAATCGCTGCCCACCTTGAAGCGGACCAGATGCTCATCGCCCTGCCCGTCGGAAATCTGCACCACGCACAGCCGGTCACGCGGGGTGATGAGCCCCATCGTTTCGGTATCGACAGCGACGATGCCCGGCGCCAGCGCGCCTTCGGGCAGATCTTCTTCATGCAGGTAGACGGCCATGGACCCCGCCTACGATGAATGCCGGGAAACGGCAACCTTGGCTTTGCCCCTTCGCCTGGGCGCTGTCAGGCTTGTGCGGCCGTTTCGAGTTGCGTTAGGAACGCCTTACCTATGGCAACTCCCCTTCCCGATAGCTGGCAGCCGGCGCTGGCCCCTGTTCTCGCCACCCGCCCGCTGCGGGCGCTGGGCGGCTTCCTCAGCGCGGAAGAGGCCGCCGGAAAGGTGATCTTTCCGCCGCGCGGATCGCGGTTGCGCGCGCTGGAACTGACCCCGCTGGAGGACGTGAAAGTCGTTATTCTGGGGCAGGACCCCTATCACGGCCCCGGCCAGGCGCACGGCCTTTCGTTTTCGGTGCCGCAAGGGGTCAAGCCGCCACCCTCGCTGGTGAACATCTACAAGGAACTGGAATCCGATCTCGGCCTGCCGCGCCCGTCGCACGGCAATCTGGAAAATTGGGCGCGGCAGGGCGTGCTGCTGCTGAACAACGCGCTGACAGTGGAAGCCGGGCAGGCCGGATCGCACGCCGGCAAAGGCTGGGAGGATTTCACCGACGCGGCGGTGGCCGCCGTCGCGCAGCGCGACGTGCCAACCGTCTTCCTGCTGTGGGGCAGCCACGCGCAGAAGAAGGCGGCGCGGGTGCAGGGCCTTGCCAGCGGACCGCACCTCGTCCTGAAGGCGCCGCACCCCAGCCCGCTGTCGGCACATGCCGGCTTCTTCGGCTGCCGCCATTTCAGCCAGGCCAACGGTTTTCTCGAACAGCACGGCCGCGGCGCGATCGACTGGCGGCCCTGAACGCCGCGCCGGAGGCGCGCAATCGCCTCCGAAGCAGACGCAAATCCGGTTGCCGCGCCACCGGCGCACCGTCACTCTTCCCGTCCGCGCGATGCGGGAGGGAGCCTGAACCATGTCGAAAACACTGTCGCTGGCGCTGTATGGGGCGCTTGTCACACTTACGCCCATCGCCGCGCAGGCCACTCAACCCGGACCGGCGATTCCCGGCGGCTGGGCGCCGGCCGGCGTCAACGATCCGCAAGTGCGCCAGGCCGCCGAATTCGCCGCATCGCAATTGCCGGGCGGCGGCGCGGTCAGGAGCGTCGATTCGGCCAGCCAGCAAGTCGTCGCCGGCATGAACTACCGCATCGAGCTGACGCTGGCCGATGGCAGCCGCTGGGCCGTGACCGTTTACCGGATGCTATCCGGCCAGATGCGGCTGAGCGAATCGGCGCGGCTGGCCTCCGCCACGCCGCAGGCAGCCGGTAGCCTGCGCCTCGCCCGGAACGGGCTGCAGGTGCGCCGCGCCGGAGCCGCGCCCGCCGCCATCGCCTTCGGCGCATCCCGTGCACAAGTCATGGAAGCGCTGCGTTTTCGCGCCGCGCCGCAGACCGGCACCAACCGCGAATGCGGCGCAGGCCCCGTCGATTTCCTGCAATGGCAGGACGGCGTGAGCCTGCTGTTCCAGCATGACCGGTTCGGCGGCTGGTCCCTCAGCAAACCCAACGCCTCCACGAATACCAGCACGATCAGCACGACCGACGGCATCCGCATCGGCACGACTCTGGCGGAACTGCGCAAGAAGCGTGGCTTCCGGCTTCAGCGGACCACGCTGGGCCATGAATTCACCGTGGGCGCGATCAGCGGCATCGTGAGCGGCACTTCCGCCCGCGCGCGCGTGACGGACCTGTGGGCGGGCCTGTCCTGCACCTTCCGCTGACCCCAAGCCGAAACGGAAAAAGGGCGCCCCGTTAGGAGCGCCCTTCCTGTTCTTGTCCCGCGGAACCAGCCGGATCAGCGCGGCAGTTCGGACACGCCCATCAGCGCTTCGTCCACCGAACGCGCGCACTGGCGGCCTTCGCGGATCGCCCAGACGACCAGGCTCTGCCCGCGCCGCATGTCGCCGCAGGCGAACACGTTCTCGACGCTGGTCTTGTAGTCCACCACGTTGCCCTTGACGTTGCCGCGCGCGTCCAGCTCGACGCCGGCCTGTTCGAGCAGCCCCTGCTTGCGCGGGCCGAGGAAGCCCATCGCCAGCAGGATCAAGTCCGCCTTCAGCGTGAATTCGCTGCCCGGCACTTCCTGCATCTTGCCATCGACCCATTCGACGCGGACGCATTCCAGCCCGGTCACGTCGTTTTCGCCCACGGCCCGCTTGGTCAGCACCGCGAATTCGCGCTCGCAACCTTCCTCGTGGCTGGAAGAGGTGCGCAGCTTGAGCGGCCAGTTGGGCCAGCTCAGCGCCTTCTCTTCCTTTTCCGGCGGCCGGGGCATGATTTCCAGCTGCGTGACCGAGAGCGCGCCCTGGCGGTTCGACGTGCCGACGCAGTCCGACCCGGTATCGCCACCGCCGATCACCACCACGTGCTTGCCGGTGGCGACCAGCGAGCCGCGCGGCGCGGCGCGGATTTCATCGTCGCCCGCGTTGCGCTTGTTCTGCTGGGTCAGGAATTCCATGGCGAAGCGCACGCCGGGCAGCTCGAAGCCCGGAATGTCGAGGGGACGCGGGTCTTCCGCGCCGCCCGCCATCACGATGGCGTCGAAGTTTTCCTTCAGCGAGGCGACCGAAACGGTCACGCCCACTTCGACCGAAGTGCGGAACTGGACGCCTTCGGCCTCCATCTGCACCATACGGCGGTTGATGACGTGCTTTTCCAGCTTGAAGTCCGGAATGCCATAGCGAAGCAACCCGCCGACGCGGTCCGACTTCTCGAACACCGTCACCGAATGGCCGGCGCGGGCCAGCTGCTGCGCGCAGGCGAGGCCCGCCGGGCCGGAGCCGACGACGGCGACCGACTTGCCCGTCTTCTTGGCGGGCACCTGCGGTTCGATCCAGCCTTCCTTCCAGCCCTTGTCCACGATCGCGCATTCGATCGACTTGATCGTCACCGGCTGGTCCACGATGTTCAGCGTGCAGGCCGCCTCGCACGGGGCGGGGCAAATGCGGCCGGTGAATTCCGGGAAGTTGTTGGTCGAATGGAGATTGTCCAGCGCCTCGCGCCAGTCGTTCTCATAGACCAGGTGGTTCCAGTCCGGGATCTGGTTGTTCACCGGACAGCCGTTGTGGCAGTACGGGATGCCGCAGTTCATGCAGCGCGAAGCCTGCATCTGCAGCCCCGCCGCATCGTGCGGAATCACAAATTCGCGATAGTGCTTCAGCCGTTCCGCGGGGGAATCGTAGGTACGGTCCTTGCGGTCGACCTCGAGAAAGCCGGTTGCCTTGCCCATGATGTTTCCCTGATCCCTGTTCTTATTCGGCCGCGACGTTGGCGGCGGCGAGGCGCTCGGCCTCCATCTGGCGCAGTGCCCGCGCATAGTCGCGCGGCATCACCTTGACGAAGCGCTTCACCTCGTCGGCCCAGTTGTCGAGAATCGCGCGCGCCCGCTTGCTGCCCGTGTAAAGGTGATGGCGTTCGACCAGCACCTTCAGCCGTTCCGCATCGTGGCGCAGCATGTCGCCCATGCCATAGTCATAGACGTCATGGCCGCGCTGCTGCGGACGGCCGGCGCCCTCGTCCTCGTCGCGCTCGTTCGAAACGGGGATCAGGTCCACCATCGCCGGGTTGCACAGCTTTTCGAACTGGCCATCCGGATCATAGACATAGGCGATGCCGCCCGACATGCCCGCCGCGAAATTCCGGCCGGTCCGGCCAAGCACGGCCACCACGCCACCGGTCATGTATTCGCAGCCATGGTCCCCGGTGCCCTCGACAACCGCGATCGCGCCCGAATTGCGCACGGCGAAGCGTTCGCCGGCGACGCCGTTGAAGTAGGCCTCGCCCGCGATCGCGCCATAGAGCACGGTGTTGCCGACGATGATGTTCTCGGTCGGCTCGCGATCGACATGCGCGGGCTGACGCACGATCACGCGGCCGCCCGAAAGGCCCTTGCCCACATAATCGTTGGCATCGCCCACCAGATCGAGCGTGACCCCGTGCGCCAGGAACGCGCCGAAGGACTGGCCGGCAACGCCCGTGAAGCTGACCTGGATCGTGTTATCCGGCAGCCCCTTGTGGCCATACTTCCGCGCCACTTCGCCCGACAGCATCGCGCCCACCGTGCGGTTGACGTTGATCACCTTGCGTTCGAGGCGAACCGGCTCGCCCGAGTCCAGCGCGGGCGCGCTGGCGGCGATCAGATCGTTGTCGAGCGCGGCTTCAAGGCCGTGGTCCTGCGTGCCGCTCCAGTTGAGCGTGGTGCCCGGAACCGGATCGACCTGGTGCAGCAGCTTCGACAGGTCGACGCCCTGCGCCTTCCAGTGCGCCACCGCCTTCTTGGTATCCAGCCGGTCGACCCGGCCGACCATTTCCGCGACGGTGCGGAAGCCCATCTCGGCCATGATCGCGCGCAGTTCTTCCGCGACGAAGAAGAAGTAGTTGATGACGTGTTCCGGCTGGCCGGTGAAGCGCGCGCGCAGCACCGGGTCCTGCGTGGCCACGCCCACCGGGCAGGTGTTGAGGTGGCACTTGCGCATCATGATGCAGCCGGCCGCGATCAGCGGGGCGGTAGCGAAGCCGAACTCGTCGGCGCCGAGCAGCGCGGCGATGGCCACGTCGCGTCCGGTGCGGATGCCGCCGTCCGCCTGCACGCAGATGCGCGAACGCAGGTTGTTGAGCAGCAGCGTCTGTTGCGTTTCGGCAAGCCCGATCTCCCATGGGCTACCGGCGTGCGTCAGCGAGGTCAGCGGCGAAGCGCCGGTGCCGCCTTCGTAACCCGAGATCGTCACATGATCCGCGCGCGCCTTGGAAACGCCCGCCGCCACGGTGCCCACGCCCACTTCGGACACGAGCTTGACCGAGATGCGCGCGCGCTGGTTGGCGTTCTTGAGATCGTGGATCAGCTGCGCCAGATCCTCGATCGAATAGATGTCGTGGTGCGGCGGCGGCGAGATCAGGCCGACGCCCGGCGTGGAGTGCCGCGTCTTGCCGATGGTCTTGTCCACCTTGTCGCCGGGAAGCTGGCCGCCTTCGCCGGGCTTCGCGCCCTGCGCCATCTTGATCTGGATGTCATCGGCATTGACGAGGTATTCCGCCGTCACGCCGAAGCGGCCCGAAGCGACCTGCTTGATCGCCGAACGCATCGAATCGCCGTTGGCCAGCGGCTTGAAGCGCGCCGGATCCTCGCCGCCCTCGCCGGTGTTCGACTTGCCGCCGATGCGGTTCATCGCCACGGCCAGCGTGGTGTGCGCTTCCCAGCTGATCGAGCCATAGCTCATCGCGCCGGTGGCGAAGCGCTTGACGATCTCGCTCGCCGGCTCGACCTCGGCAATGTCGATGGACTCGTCGGCCTTCTTCAGATCCATCAGCCCGCGGATCGTCAGCATCCGTTCGGACTGGTCGTTGATCGACTGAGCGAATTCCTTGTACTTGTCCGGAATGTTGCCGCGCACGGCGTGCTGCAGATTGGCGATGTTCGAGGCCGTCCAGGCATGTTCCTCGCCGCGCAGGCGCAGCTGGTACATGCCGCCAACGTCCAGCATCTTGCGGTAGATCGGGTTGTCGCCATAGGCCGTCGCGTGGCGCCGCACGGTTTCCTCGGCGATCTGCTCGATGCCCACGCCCTCGATCGTCGTGGCGGTGCCGGTGAAATACTTGTCCACGAAGGCGGAGCTGAGGCCCACCGCGTCGAAGATCTGGGCGCCGCAATAGGACTGGTAGGTCGAGATGCCCATCTTGGACATGACCTTGAGGATGCCCTTGCCGATCGCCTTGATGTAGTTCTTCTGCACGTCCTTGGTGGTAAGCGGCAGCTCCTTGTCCACCCGGATCGCTTCCAGCGTCTCGAACGCCAGGTACGGGTTGATCGCTTCCGCGCCATAGCCCGCCAGGACGCAGAAGTGATGCACTTCGCGCGCTTCGCCGGTTTCGACGACAAGGCCGGTCTGCATGCGCAGGCCCTGGCGGACAAGGTGGTGGTGCACCGCCGCCGTGGCCAGCAGCGCCGGCATCGGGATGCGGCTGTCGCACTGGGCGCGATCGGACAGGATCAGGATGTTCTTGTCCGCCAGCACGGCCTCGGTCGCCGCCCAGCACATTTCCTTGATCGCCAGTTCCAGCCCCTGCGCGCCGGCAGCGGCATCCCAGGTGGTGTCGATCGTGGCGGTGCGGAACGCGCCGTCGAGCGCGGCCTCGACCGAACGGATCTTGGCGATGTCCTCGTTGGTCAGGATCGGCTGGTCGACTTCGAGCCGCTTGTGGCTGCCGGCGTCGCGACCCAGCAGGTTGGGGCGCGGGCCGATCATCGACACGAGGCTCATCACCAGTTCCTCGCGGATCGGATCGATCGGCGGGTTGGTGACCTGCGCGAAGTTCTGCTTGAAATAATCGTAGAGCAGGCGCGAGCGGCTGGACAGCACGGCGATCGGCGTGTCCGTGCCCATCGAACCGATCGGGTCGTCGCCATAGACGGCCATCGGTTCGAGGAACTTGGTCACGTCCTCCTGCGTGTAGCCGAAGGCCTGCTGGCGATCGAGCAGGCTGGTCGTCTCGACCGGCAGCGCAGCCAGTTCGGGCTCGACCACTTCAAGCTCCTTGAGCTTGTATTGCGCCGATTCCAGCCAGTCCTCGTAGGGCTCCGCGCCCGCGAGTTCGGCCTTGATCTCCTCGTCCTCGATGATCGCGCCCTTTTCCAGGTCGATCAGCAACATGCGGCCGGGCTGGAGCCGCCACTTGCGCACGATGTCTTCCTCGCGGAACGGCAGCACGCCGCTTTCCGAGGCCATGCAGATCAGGTCGTCGCGGGTGATCGAGAAGCGCGCGGGGCGCAGCCCGTTGCGGTCGAGCGTGGCGCCGATCTGGCGACCGTCGGTAAAGGCCACGGCGGCCGGGCCGTCCCACGGCTCCATCAGCGCGGCATGGTATTCGTAGAAGGCGCGGCGCTTGGAATCCATCAGCGGATTGCCCGCCCAGGCCTCGGGCACCAGCATCATCACCGCGTGGGCTAGGCTGTATCCGCCCGCCAGCAGCAGTTCGAGCGCGTTGTCGAGGCTCGCGGTATCGGACTGCCCGTGCGGGATCAGCGGCCACATCTTGTCGAGGTCCGGACCCAGCAGCTCGGATTCCATCGTGCGGCGGCGCGCGTTCATCCAGTTCACGTTGCCGCGAACGGTGTTGATCTCGCCATTGTGGGCAATGAAGCGGAACGGATGCGCCAGCTTCCAGCTCGGGAAGGTGTTGGTCGAGAAGCGCTGGTGAACAAGGCCCAGCGCGGAGACGCAGTCCGGATCGCGCAGGTCGTCATAGAACGAGCCGACCTGGTTCGCCAGCAGCAGCCCCTTGTAAACGATCGTGCGCGTCGAGAAGCTCGGCATATAGAGCTGCGTCACGCCCGGAAGCCCGTGCTTTTCGGCCATGGCGGCAAGCGGGTTTTGCGTCTGCTTGCGGATCGCCAGCAGCTTGCGCTCGAACGCGTCCTGATCGGGCGTGCCCTCGCCCCGCTTGATGAAGCACTGGCGCACCACCGGCATCGATTCGATCACGGTCTTGCCGAGACCGTCGAGCGTGACGGGCACGTCGCGCCAGCCGATCAGTTCCTGGCCTTCCTTGGCGATGAACTTTTCGAAGAACTCGGTCACGAAGTTCCGCGAAGGCTCGTCCTGCGGCAGGAAGCACATCGCCACGGCATAGTCGCCCGGCGCGGGCAGTTCCTTGCCCTGCGAAGCGGCCCACTTGCGGAAAAGCTGATCGGGCAGCTGGATCAGGATGCCCGCGCCATCGCCCAGCAACGGGTCGGCGCCCACCGCGCCGCGATGGTCGAGATTTCGCAGAATTTCCAGCGCCTGCTCGATAATCGCGTGGCTTTTCGCCCCTTTGATATGGGCGACGAAGCCCACACCACAGGCGTCATGCTCATTACGCGGATCGTACAGGCCCTGAACCGGCGGAAATCCCATATCGAAGGTCGTCCCTACATCCAGAATTGGAAATATCGCACGAATCACGCCGCCCCCCTTGGCGACGAAAGTTGCGCGAATATCCCCCATGACTGCAGGAAAGTTATTTTGCAACCGCGAGCGTCATTTCCCGCGCCGATCCGCGCGGGAAATACGGTTGCACCCTCCAAAACGGCCGGGATTCCGTCGAAAATGGCTTGTTGAGCCGGGCTTTCAGCCCTTGGCCGTCATCCTCTGAAGCGTGGCGAGGGCGGCGCGCAACGCGCGATCGGCCTCTTCGGGATCGCTGAACGCGGGGACGGACCCGGCCGGCGGCGCGAAGGCGGGCGGCTCGGGTTCCATCGCGGGCGATGGCATGGCCCGTCCACGACTGGCCAGCGGCGTATCGGGTCGGGCGAATGGCGGCTCCGCCGGCGCGTCGACATGGCGGCGCGGCGCGGGCGATGGCATATCGACCAGCGAGGGATAGCGGTGTTCGGGCATCGGCGCTTCGCCGGGCACGATCGCCAGGAAAGGCGGCGCGTCCGCCCCTCCGCCCTCTTCCGTATCCTCGACGTCCCCTTCGGCCGCGTCGTCGGCATGCGGGACGGTAGCAGGCGGCGGCACGGCGTCGGCTTCCGCTTCGGCGTGGCGATCCTGTTCCTCCCGTCCCTGCTCCTCATGCCGGGCCAGCTCCTCGCGCCGGACCGCGATCGCCATCGCCAGCCGTTCGATAAGCTGCACGAGACCCAGCGATTCCAGCGGCGCGGCATCCATCGCGGGCGTAACCGCGCGCGCTTCCGCCGCGTCGTTGAAAATGCCGGGCGTGGGCAGTGTCGGATAGGGCTGCGCCAGCGGAGGCGGATTCTCGGCGGCCGGGGGCACCCCGGCCTCGTCTTCGCCGGAGGGAGCCTCAAGCCCTGCCAGATCCAGGCTCGTATCGACCGATGGCTCGTCCGCCAGCACGGCCGGAAGCGTAACCGGCGGCGGCGCGAAAGGCCCGTCGTCGATCAGCGGCGCGGCAAAGCGCGGGGGATCGGCGACCTCTTGCGCAACCGCTTCGTCTTGCCCGGCCGCTTCGTCCGTCGCTTCAAGCGCCGTTGGGGACAAGTCCGCCTCGCCACCCGGCTCCGGGTCCTCGAGCGCCGGCACCGTCGCCAATTCCTCGCTCAGCACCAGCGGCCGGCGCGGCGGGGCGTCGGGGTGCGCGTCGCGGGCGCGTATTTTCACAGCAGGTTGGGAGACCGCGATGGCGGGCGTCTCAGATTCCATCGCCTCGTCGCGATCGGGCATCGCCGGCGTGGCGAGCTTGGCCGCCTTTCCCCGGCGCAGGCGCGCGGCGATGACAAGGCCGATCAGCCCGCCGAGTACTGCCAGCGCGAAAGCCACCAGCACGCGGGCGGTGAAGCCCAGCGGCGGCGCGGCGGCCGGCAGGACCTTGGGCAGTCCGCTCGCCACGACCAGGCTCGCCAGCATCCGCGGCGGCACGACGAAGCTCGTCAGCCCCAGCAGCGCGGCGAACCATACCATCATCACCACCGGGAACAGGCGGTGTGCCGAAATCGATGCGGCCTGCTTGCGTTTCGCCTGCTTGCCCTGCGGAATGGTCACGTGCGTATCGATCCGTTCAAACCTGGCAAGTGCCCCACGCCGTCAGGCGGCGACACCCGCAATTGTACGTTTCCCGGCTATCACCTTTTGGTAAACAGCTTGATAACGACGAACATTACCGGCCCAGTCGTGCTCGCGCTCGACGAACCGCCGCGCCACCGCGCGCCGTTCCGGCCAGGCGCTCCGGTCGTCCAGCAGCGCGATCATTGCCTGCGCCAGCCCGGCGGGATCGTCGGCGGGAAACAGCGTGCCGGTCACTCCGTCCTCGATCAGTTCCCTGTGCCCGCCCACGTCGCTCGCGGCAACCAGCTTACCCTGCGCCATCGCTTCCAGCGGCTTGAGCGGCGTGACGAGGTCCGTCAAGCGCATGGCCTTGCGCGGATAGCACACTACGTCGGCCAGCGCGTAATAGCGATCGACCTCGGCGTGCGGAACGCGGCCAACGAAGCGGATCGCGTCCGCCACCGACGAAGCCTCCGCCTGCGCGCGCAGGGCATCGCCCGCCGGGCCGCCGCCGACCAGCAGCAGCCTGGCTCCCGGCACTGCCGCCACGATCGCCGGCATGGCCGCGATCAGGTCGTCCAGCCCTTCATAGGGATAGAAGCTGCCGAGGAAGCCGATCACCGGCCCGTCGCCCAGCCCCAGCGCCTCGGCCAGCGCCGGATCGCGCGGCTGCGCCTGGCCGAACACCGTAAGATCGACGCCATTGGGCATGATCGACAGGCGATCGCGTGCCACGCCCCGCGCCGCCAGATCCTCTAGCAGGCCCCGGCAGATCGTTACTACCGCATCGGCGCCGGCAACCACGCGGTTCTCGAGTTGGCGGGTCAGCCAGTAGCGCGGCGAACCCTCGCGGCCGGTGCCATTGCCCACGGCCGCGTCTTCCCAGAACGCGCGGATTTCATAGACCACCGGAATGCCGAGCCGCCGCCCGGCGCGCACGGCGGCAAGGCCGCACAGCGCCGGAGAATGGGCGTGGAGCACATCCGGCCGCCACGCGCGGGCCACCGCTTCGATCCGGCTGGCCAGAGCGACCACCTCGCGCCACTCGCGCACCCCCACGATGCCTTCGGCTTCCCCCGGCGTGCGATGGAATTCCAGCCCGTCGATCTGTTCGGGCGCGCCGTCGTCCGCCGCCAACGGCCCATCGGGCAAGCGGTGGCGCTGCCCGGTGATCGCGCGCACCTCGATCCCCTGCGCCTGCTGGGCCTTGAGGATCGCGCGCGTGCGGAAGGTATAGCCGCTGTGCAGCGGCAGGCTGTGGTCGAGAACGTGCAGAACGCGGGTCATGCCCCTTTCCTGCCACGCAAGCCTTAACGCGCCGTCAACCCCGTTCCGCTAAGCCCGCGGTCCCGGCAACGATCATCGCGCGGACATGACCCTGACGCCCTCCCCCCTGTCGCACTGCCGTTTGCCGCGCCTGCCCGGAACGTTACGCCGCCAGCGGGGCCGCCGTGCTTAACCTGTTCCTTACCGCCTTCGTGCTGGCTTTCCTGGGCGCCGGGATGCGCCGGCCGTTCCTGCTGGTGCTGGCCTATACCTATATCGACATCGTCGCGCCGCAGAAGGTCACCTGGGGCTTCCTCGCCCATATCCCGATCTCGCTGATAGCGTTCGTCTGCGCGTTCGGCGCCTGGATGGTGGCCGAAAACAAGCAGGGCATCCGCTTCTCGTTCCGCCAGTTCCTGCTCCTGCTGCTGCTGGTCTATTGCGGGCTGACCACCCGCACCGCCGACTTTCCGGTGGAAGCGGCGGAAAAGTGGGGCTGGGTGTGGAAGGCGTTGGTCTTCGCGATGTTCCTGCCGCTCACCCTGCGCACGCGCCTGCGCATCGAGGCTCTGGCACTGGTGATGGTGCTGTCCATCAGCGTGATCGTGATCGGCGGCGGGATCAAGACGCTGTCCTCCGGCGGCGGCTATGGCGAACTGAAGCTGCTGGTGAACGATAACACCGGCCTCTACGAAGGCAGCACGCTGTCGATGGTGGCGGTTGCGATCATGCCGCTGATCTACTGGCTGGCGCGGTACGGCACTATCTTCAAACCGGGAAAGCTAGTCACGCTTTATGCCCTGGGGCTCGGCTTTGCCTGCCTGCTGATCCCGGTGGGCACGCAGACGCGCACCGGCCTGCTGTGCGTGCTGTTGCTGGGCGTGCTCGTGCTGCGCACCACCAAGCGGCGCTTCACCTATCTCGCGGCAGCGGGGGTACTGGCCGTGGTGGCGATGCCATTCCTGCCCAAGAGCTATACCGATCGCATGAGCACGATCGAAAACCATCAATCGGATCAGTCCGCCTCCACCCGCGTGGCGGTGTGGAAATGGACGTGGGAATTCGCCAAGCACAACCCCTTCGGCGGAGGCTTCGAAGCCTATCGCCAGAACGAGGTGAGCTACAAGACCGTCAACACCGACTATGCCGTCAAGAACAACGCCGCGCTCGAAACCAACGATATCGTGGAAAAGGGCCGCGCCTATCATTCGGCCTACTTCGAGATGCTGGGCGAGCAGGGCTATCCCGGACTGGGCCTTTGGCTGACGCTGCACCTTCTGGGGCTGTGGCAGATGGAGCGGGTGCGCGCACGCTGGACCAAGCGGGGTGGCCCGCAGGAGAGCCTGCCCGATGCGCGATGGATCGGGCCGCTGGCCAATGCGCTGCAACAGGGGCAGTTGGTCTATATGGTCGGCGGCAGCTTCGTCGGCATCGCCTTCCAGCCCTTTATGTACATGCTGATCGGGCTGCAGATCGGCCTGCGCGCCTATGCCATGCGGATCGACCCGAGCCGGGAGACGTTCCGTCCGCTTCGGCGGGTTAACGCGCCGTCGCGCGCGGCGACACAGGCCAGTCCGCAGCAGCCCCCGCTGAGCGCGCCCAGATGAGCGAGCCCCATCTCCACAAACCGAGCGAACGCAGACCACGCCATCTCGACTCCCTGACCGGCCTGCGCGGGATAGCGGCGTGGCTGGTGGTCCTCTATCATATCCGCTTGTCGCTGGTGTCCATACTGCCCCAAGGCGTCATCGTGGTCCTGGCGCGCGGCTATCTGGCGGTGGATCTGTTCTTCGTCCTGTCCGGCTTCGTCATGTGGTACAATTATGCCGTTCCACTGGCGTCGGGTGGGCCACGCGCCGCCGCCCATTTCCTGTGGCGAAGGATGGCGCGAATCTGGCCGTTGCACCTGTTGATACTCGGCGGCTTCGTGTTGTTCCGAGCGGCGCTGACCGTTTCCGGGCGCCCCGTGGAGGGGCTACCACTGGCCGAATTGCCGCTGCAGGTGCTGCTGATCCAGAACTGGGGCTTTACGCACGAACTGGCCTGGAACCACCCGGCCTGGTCGATCAGCACCGAATTCGCCGCCTATCTGGTGTTTCCCGCGATCGTCGCGGCGGGCCAGCCGATCATGGGCCGCCGTCGCCTGGCGATCGCGATCGCGGCGCTGCTGCTGGCGGGAGAATATGCGCTGTTCGCGCATAAGGGCTTGCACACGCTGGGCGCGGACATCCCCACCATGGGGCTGTGGCGCTGCCTGATCGGCTTCACGCTGGGCACGCTGGCGTGCATGATCTGGCAAACGGCACGATCGCCGCGCGCCTGGCGCTGGGCGCTGTTCGCGGCAGGCTGGATCGCGCTGGGGAGCGTGGCCGGCTGGCCCGAAACCGCGATCGTCCCGCCCGCGATCGTCACCGCGATGCTGGCGCTGACTTATGCGAAGGGTCTGCTGGCGCGCCTCCTCTCCAGCCGCGCGGCGGTGTGGCTGGGCGAGGTGAGCTATTCCACCTACCTCGCGCACGCCTTTCTGTTCCTGGTGTTCAAGCTGCTGTTCGTTGATGCCTCGCTGCAAATCGGCTGGGCGGGACTGGCGGCCTATCTCTTGCTGCTGCTGATCGCGTCGTGGACACTTTATCGCCTGATCGAAAAGCCAGCCCAGCGCTGGCTCAATGCGCGAACGCCGGCCTGGACCCGCCCCTTGCCCGCTTCCCCCGCCGAATAGCCCGTCCGTCCTGACCGGATTGCGCCCGGTTGCACCTTTGCAAGGGTCCGTCCATGAAGGCGGAACAAAAGAATGGAGAGCAACGGTATGGCGAGGATCATTCCCGCGACAGAAATCAAGGCGCTGGCAGGCACGATCGTGGGCACGTCGGAATGGGTCGAGGTCAGCCAGGAGCGAATCAACCAGTTCGCCGAAGCGACGGGGGACTTCCAGTTCATCCACATCGATGAGGAAAAGGCCAAGCTGACGCCGTTCGGCGGCACGATCGCGCACGGCTTCCTCACGCTGTCGCTGATCCCGCTGCTGACCCAGCTCAGCGACTGTCCGCGCCCCGAAGGCATCAAGATGGGCGTCAACTACGGCGGCAATCGCACCCGCTTCCTCACCCCCGTCCGTTCGGGCAAGCGCGTGCGCGGCGTGTTCAAGCTGCTGGAGATCGAGGAAAAGCGCCCCGGCCAGTGGCAGCAGACCATGGAAATCACGGTGGAGATCGAAGGCGAGTCGAAGCCCGCCCTGATCTGCGAGTGGCTGACCCAGTTCTTCGTCTGAGGACGGGTTTTGCCGGGCGGGGCGGAGAGGTTCTCCGCACCGCCCCGGTCTTCAGGCGACGGCCGTCAGCTTGCGGCCCTTGCCCCGGCCTTCGTGGCGCACGATCCACGCATCGACCACCGGCGCGATCTTGGTCCGCCAGCGCGATCCGTTGAAAATGCCGTAGTGCCCCGCCTCGGCCGCGAGGAGGTACTGCTTCATTTCCTCCGGCACGTTCGGCGTCACCTTGAGCGCGGCCTTGGTCTGACCGATGCCCGAGATGTCGTCGCGCTCGCCCTCGATGCACAGGATCGCGGTGTCGTGGATCGCGCCCAGGTCCACCGCTTGCCCGCGATGGACGAATTCGCCCTTGGGCAGGGCATGGCGCTGGAACACGACGTCCACGGTCTGCAGATAGAACTCCGCCGGCAGATCGCAGACCGCGCGGTATTCGTCATAGAACGTCTTGGTCGCCTCGGCGCTCTCGCCGTCGCCCTGCACCAGGTGCTTGAACAACGAATAGTGGCTCATCATGTGGCTGCCGAGGTTCATCGACATGAAGCTCGCGAGCTGGACGAAGCCCGGATAGACCTGCCGCCCTTCGCCCGGATAGTTCACCGGCACCGTGGTGATGACGTTGTGCTTGAACCACACGTAAGGCTTGGTGATCGCGTGATCGTTCACCGCCGTCGGCGATTCGCGCGTATCGATCGGCCCGCCCATCATCGTCAGCGTCACCGGACGGCACGGATGGTCGTTGGCGGCCATGATCGCGGTAGCGGCAAAGGCCGGCACCGAAGGCTGGCACACCGCCATCATGTGCGCGCCGGGGCCGATATATTCGAGGAAGCCGACCAGATAGTCGATGTAATCGTCCAGATCGAAGCGCCCTTCGGCCAGCGGCACGTATTTCGCGTCGGCCCAGTCGGTGATGTAAACCACGCAGCGCTCCAGCATCCGCTCCACCGTGCCGCGCAGGAGCGTGGCGTAGTGGCCGCTCATCGGCGCCACGATCAGCAGGCGCGGTGCGTCTGGCGGCAGCCCGTCATGCGTGAACTTCTTCAGATCGCCGAACGGGCGGTGGATTTCGGTCGATTCCCGGACCGCGTGGGTCGTGCCGTCGACGTGGATCGTGCGGATGCCGAACGCCGGCTTGCCGCGCGGGGCCGCCGCATGGGCGAACACTTCCAGCGCTGATGCCATCATCTGGCTGGGGCCGAAGCCGCTGAAGGGAAGCCGGGGATCGCCCAGCATATCCGCCGTCATCGACGCCATCGCGCTGCTCGCGCTGAGCAGGGAACGCTGGATTTCATAGGCCTTATACAGCACGGCCATTGTCCTTGTTGTGTTGCCCGGCAGCACCGGGACTCGATTGCCCCCAGATTGCCGCGATTCGTTTCCTTGTGCAACGCAACATTGAAGATTGCGCTACGACCGGACCAAACCGGACCCGAATCCGCGCCCGATCGCGCTCGGGACGAACCTCGGGATGCGCATTGCCGCGCCTTACCGGCATGCTCCCCCTTCCGGCGCGGGCGCGCTTCGGCTAGGCGAGCGGAATGGACGAGGGAACCCAGCCTGTCGAAGCCCCGCGCCCCGCGCGCACCCTGACCCCCTTGCGCATGGTATGGCGCCAGGCGCTCGACTATCCGGGACGGGTCGCCGCCGCCGCTGCCGCGCTGCTCGTGACCGCCAGCGCCACGCTGGCCATCCCATCCGGCCTCAAGCTGATCGTCGACAAGGGCTTCTCGCAAGGGGCGGACATCACCGAGATCGGCCGCTGGTTCCGCTATCTGCTGCTCGTCGTGCTGGTGCTGGCGATCGGCACCGCTTGCCGCTTCTATTTCGTGTCGTGGCTGGGCGAACGCGTGGTCGCCGACATCCGGCTGAAAGTGCAGGCCAACCTGCTGCGCCTGCCGCCCAGCTTCTTCGAAACCAACAGCCCCCGGGAAATCTCCTCACGCATGACGTCCGACACGGCGATCATCGAACAGGTGGTGGGCACCACGGTGTCGGTGGCGCTGCGCAACGCGATCATGGCGCTGGGCGGCATGATCTACCTGTTCGTGCTGGCGCCAAAGCTGACCGGCGCGGTGATTATCGGCATTCCGCTCGTGGTCCTGCCGATCGTGTGGTTCGGGCGGCGCGTGCGCAGCGTCTCGCGATCGAGCCAGGACCGCGTCGCCGCGATCGGCGTGATCGTGTCGGAAACACTGGGCGCGATGAAGATCGTCCAGGCCTTCGGGCAGGAAAAGCGCGAGCTGGAGCGGTTCGGCGAGCGCGTGGAGCGGACGTTCGACGTGGCCCGCCGCCGCATTATCCTTCGCGCGGTAATGACCGCGATCGTCATCCTGCTAGTGTTCGGCGGCATCGTCCTGCTCGTGTGGCAGGGCGCCGTGGGCGTGGCCGAAGGCACGATCAGCGGCGGCACGATCTTCGCGATCGTGGTCACGGCGGGCCTCGTCGCCGGTGCGCTGGGCGCGCTGACCGAAGTCTATGGCGATCTGCTGCGCGGCGCCGGCGCGGCCAGCCGCCTCAACGAACTGCTGCTCGAACAGCCCGACATCGCCCCGCCCGCGCGGCCGACCGCGCTGCCGATTCCCCCGCGCGGCCAGCTGGCGTTCCAGAACGTCGGCTTCCGCTACCCCAGCCGCCCGGAAGTTTCAGCGCTGGAGGACTTCTCGCTGACCGTCGAGCCGGGCGAGACGGTGGCGATCGTCGGCCCTTCCGGCGCGGGCAAGTCCACCCTGTTCCTGCTGGCGCAGCGGTTCTACGATCCGCAAGCCGGCACCGTGCGCATCGACGGCGTGCCGCTGCCGTCGGCCGATCCGGCGGAAATCCGCGCGCGGATGGCGCTGGTGCCGCAGGACGGCACGCTGTTCGCCGCCAGCGCGCGCGACAACCTGCGCTATGGCAACTGGTCCGCCAGCGACGAGGACATCTGGGAAGCCGCGCGCGCCGCCAATGCCGAAAGCTTCCTGCGCGCGCTGCCCGAAGGGCTCGATACCTTCCTGGGCGAGGACGGCGCGCGCCTATCCGGGGGCCAGCGCCAGCGCATCGCCATCGCCCGTGCGGTGCTGCGCAACGCCCCGATCCTGCTGCTCGACGAAGCGACCAGCGCGCTGGACGCGGAAAGCGAACAGCTAGTCCAGGCCGCGCTCGACCGGCTGATGAAGGACCGCACCACGCTGGTCATCGCGCACCGGCTGGCGACGATCCGCGCGGCCGACCGGATCATCGTGATGGATGGCGGGCGGATCGTCGAACAGGGCAACCACGCCAGCCTCACCGCCGCCAACGGGCTCTACGCCCGGCTGGCGCGGTTGCAGTTTCAGGACGCCGCCGCCTGATCCGCATCCGCCCCGCCAGGGATTGCCGAAATTTAAGGTTGCGGAACGCCGACCGCCCTTGACAGCGTGCTGCGCTGCGGCAACGCCCCGTGCATGGACAGCACGATCGTTACCGCCGTACTGCTCGGCATCGTCGAGGGCCTCACCGAGTTCCTTCCGGTCTCCTCGACAGGGCACCTCATCCTTGCCACCGAACTGTTCGGCTATGACGCCGCGCAATGGGCCATGTTCAATGTGGTCATCCAGCTCGGCGCGATCCTGGCGGTGGTCGTGCAATACTGGCGCACGTTCTGGGCCGTGGGCATGGGCCTGCTCCGGATGGAGCCGCTGTCGCTGCGCTTCCTGCGCAACCTGCTGGCCGCGTTCATGCCCGCCGCGGTGATCGGCCTGCTGCTCAAGCACCAGATCGAGGGCCTGCTCGGCAGCCCGCTGGTGGTGTGCTGGGCGCTGATCGTGGGCGGCATCGGCATTCTGGTGGTCGAACGCTTCGCCAAGGGCGGGGAGCCGACCGGGATCGGCCAGCTGCCGCTGCGGCAGGCCGTGGGCGTGGGCTTCGTGCAGTGCCTGGCCATGATCCCCGGCGTCAGCCGTTCGGGCGCGACCATCATGGGGGCGCTCGCCATGGGCATCGAGCGCCGCACCGCCGCCGAATTCAGCTTCTTCCTGGCCATCCCGACGATGCTGGGGGCGACCACGCTGGAACTGCTCGACAAGCGGCACGAACTCGCCGCCGGCACGCTGGGCGTGGGCTGGGCCGAGATCGCAGTGGGGTTCTTCGTCTCGTTCGTGGTGGCGCTGGCGGTGATCCGCTTTTTCGTCGCCTATGTCAGCCGGCACGGTTTCACGCCGTTCGCATGGTACCGCATCGTGGCGGGCGCGGCGGCGATGTTCTGGCTGCTGCGCGCCTGACCGCCCACCGCTTTCCGCACCTCCGATCAATCACGCCGTAACGGTGCGATTTCCGGAACCAAATCCCCGCCGCCGGATTGTGAAAGGCATCAAGGCAACAATGGGGATGTCCGGAAAATGGGTATCATCGTCCTTCTTATCGTGGGTGGCATTCTGGGCTGGCTGGCCAGCATCGTGATGCGCACCGATGCGCAACAGGGTATCTTCCTCAACATCGTGGTCGGCATCGTCGGCGCCATGCTCGGCGGGTTCCTGCTGACGCCGTTCATCGGTGGCGGCAGCATCACCCAGGGCATTTCGGCGGGCAGCCTGATCGTGTCCTTCCTGGGCGCGGTGATCCTGCTGGCGATCGTCAACCTGGTGCGGCGCGGTTCGGTTCGCTAACCGCGACGGAACAGAATCCCGAGGGAAAGGGGTGGCCACTCGTGGGCTGCCCCTTTCTTGTATGGCCCTTTTTCGTGCACGATCTTCCTCCGTTCGAATCGCACAGGCATCGCGCTCCATGGGTGAACTGAAGAAGAAGGACTACGAAGACCTGCTGGAACCCCTGCAGGAGGAACTGACCTGCATGGCGCGTTGGGTGGCCAAGACCGGCGCGCGCGTGCTGGTGATCTTCGAAGGGCGCGATACCGCCGGCAAGACCGGCGTGATCCACGCGATCCTGCAAAAGCTCAATCCCCGCCAGTGCCGCACCGTGGCGCTGCCCAAGCCGACCGAGCGCGAACAGGGTCAGTGGTACTTCCAGCGCTATATCGCCAACCTCCCCGCCGCCGGGGAAATCGTCCTGTTCGACCGCAGCTGGTACAACCGCGCCGGGGTGGAACGCGTGATGGGCTACGCCAGCGAGGATCAGGTCCGCGCGTTCCTGGCCCAGGCGCCCGCGTTCGAGAAGCTCCTCGTGGCGGACGGGTTGCTGCTGTTCAAATACTGGCTGACCTGCGACCAGGAGGAACAGGAGCGCCGCTTCGCCGAGCGCCGCGACGATCCGATGAAACGCTGGAAGCTGTCGCCAGTCGATCTGGAGGCGCGCGGCAAGTATGCGGCCTATACCGAAGCGCGCGAGGCGATGCTGGCGGCCACTCACACGCCCGAATCGCCCTGGACGCTGGTGGACTTCAACGACCAGCGCCGGGGCCGGCTCACCGTGATCCGCAACCTGCTCGACCGGATGCCCGATACCCGCGTGGATGTGCCACCGCTCGATCTGCCGCCGCTGAAGGACAAACCGCTGAAGGAACGCTTCGGCCTGGTCGAACCGCTGCACCCTTATCCCAAGGCTTGACTTTCGCGCGATTCTCCCCCAACGCCCGCGCCCTGCGAAGGCGGCGTGGCAACGCGCCGCCGCAATAGTTTTCAGCACGCGCGCGCAAGCTAGTTCAGGATTGTTAGAGCCATGGCAAAGCCCACCACCGTCAAGATTCGTCTGGTCTCGACCGCCGACACCGGCTTCTTCTATGTGACCAAGAAGAATCCCCGCAACAGCACCGAGAAGTTCAGCTTCCGCAAGTACGATCCGGTGGCGCGCAAGCACGTCGAATTCAAGGAAGCCAAGATCAAGTAAGGCGTTCCGCCTACGTCCGCCGGAACCTTCCCGGTTCACGGCGAGTTCAACGCCGACCCTGCAACAAACGGCGATGAACACGATGCTTGATCTCTTCCGCCTTCCCTGCCGCTCCCGTCTGATGCACGCCGTCGCGGTTTCCGCGATGGCCTGCTCCGGCCTTGGCGCGGTGATGGCCCCGGCCCCGCTCGCGGCGCAGAACGCGCCTGCTCCGGCTCCCGCCAACGACGTCGATCGTGCGGTGGACGCGCTGCGCGCGATCACCACGATGCGCGCCAACTTCGTCCAGACCGACCGGTCCGGCCAATCGCTGTCCGGCGTGATGACGATGAAGCGCCCAGGCAAGATCCGCTTCCAGTACGAACGCGGCGTGCCTTTGCTGATCGTCTCGGACGGGCGCGCGCTGACGCTGATCGACTACGAGGTGCGGCAGGTCCAACGCTGGCCGATCCGCAACAGCCCGCTGGGCGCGCTGCTCGATCCCAGCAAGGACGTCGCCCGCTTCGCGCGGCTGATTCCGACCAACCACCCCAGCGTGGTCAGCATCGAGGTGCGCGATACGCGCCACCCCGAATACGGCACGATCACGCTGATCTTCATCCGCAAGGCTTCCGCGCCGGGCGGACTGGAGCTCGATAGCTGGGTCGCGCTCGATTCGCAGAACAAGCGAACGACCGTGCGCCTCTCGGGCCAGCAGTACGGCATCGACGTGCCCGAAAACACGTTCCGCTGGAACGATCCGCGCCCCAATTCGCCCAAGCATTGACGCCGATTTCCGGTGCGCCTTTCCGGCCGTGCGCTTCCGCTCGTCGCCGGAACGCGGCGCTTCGGCAACAACCTGTGCGGCGCACGCGACAAGCTGCGACAAACTTGTCGTTTCCGTTCATCCGCCAGCAAGCGCGGCGGTCCTAGAACGGTTTCAGACGAAGCGGTTGAGGCGGGTTTCCCCCCTGTTGCCCAGCCTTCGAAACGCCGCCGCGTCTAAGCGTGACGAACGCAGATGGAACCCTCGCCCCCAATGCCCCCGGGGCGAGGGTTTTTTCGTGCCGGTTCGCGCTTCCATCACGAGACAGCGCTTCGGGCTTGCACCGGCCACCGGCCTGCACCTAAAGCCTTGGCCATGGTCTCTATCGCTACCTGGAACATCAATTCCGTCCGCCTGCGCATCGATCAGGTCGAGCGCTTCCTGGCCGAACAGGCGCCCGATGTCCTGTGCCTGCAGGAGATCAAGACCGCCGAGGAACTGTTCCCGCACGAAATGTTCGAACGGCTGGGCTACACCCACCGCGCGGTGAACGGGCAGAAGGGCTACCACGGCGTCGCCACGGTCAGCCGCATTCCCTTCCGCGAGATCGGCCGGCACGATTGGCAGGACAATGGCGAGGCGCGCCACGTGGGCGTGGAACTGCTCGGCCCCGGGCAGGGCATGCTGCTGGAAAACGTCTATATTCCGGCGGGCGGCGACATTCCCGATCGCGAACTCAACCCCAAGTTCGGGCAAAAGCTCGATTTCCTCGAACGCATGACGCGCTGGGCGGACAAAGTGGACCGGCCCACGCTGATCGTCGGCGATTTCAACATCGCCCCGCTCGAATCCGACGTTTACAGCCACAAGGCGCTGCTCAAGGTGGTCAGCCATACCCCGATCGAGGTCGAGACGCTGGCCCGCTTCCGCGACGCGCACGGCTGGATCGACCTGGGCCGCAAGCACATCCCCGCGCCAGAGCGGAACTACAGCTGGTGGAGCTATCGTTCGTACTGGCGCAACAAGGACCAGGGCCGGCGGCTCGACCACATGTGGGCCTCGCCCGATCTGGCCGCGCAATCGACGGAGCATCGCTTCGTTGAGGAGACGCGCAAGTGGGACCAGCCTTCGGATCACATACCGCTGGTGACCGGGTTCGACCTGTGAGCGATACGCGCACGGTCGCGCGCGCGCTCGACGCGCTGCGCCACGGCTGGGCCGTGCGCGTCACCGCCGACGATGGCGCGCTGGACCTGCTGCCGGCGGAAACCGGCTTCGCCCAGCCCGGCGTCTATGCCGCGAACCTGCTGATCTCCGCCGCCCGCGCGGCCACGCTGAAACTCGCCAACCAGCGCGAGGCCGCGGTGCCCGAAGCGCCGGTGCTGATCCACGGGGCCGATCCGTTCACCCAGCTCAGCGCGCGCGAACTGGCCGATCCCTCGCTCGATCTGGACCGGCCGCTGCGCGGACCGTTCCGCGCGCTGCCGATCGCGGCGCACGAGGCCGCCGTCACCGCGATGGAACTGGCGCGGCTGGCCGGCATCCTCCCCGCCTTTCTGGTGGCGACGGGGGTGGAACCGGCGGTCACGGTCTCCGCCGCCGATCTCGCGGCGTTCAAGGACCCGCTCAACCTGACCATCCAGGCACGCGCGCGCCTGCCGGTCCACGCCTGCGAGCACGCCGAAATCGTGGCCTTCCGCGCGCGCGACGACTTGCGCGAGCACGTCGCGCTGATTCTCGGCACGCAGGGCAGCGAGCGCGTGCCGCTGGTCCGCCTGCACAGCGAATGCCTGACCGGAGACGTGCTGGGCAGCCTGAAGTGCGATTGCGGACCCCAGCTCGACGCCGCGCTGGCGCGCATGGCGGAGGAAGCCAACGCCGGCGGCTGGGGCGTGCTGCTCTATCTGCGCCAGGAAGGGCGCGGCATCGGCCTGATCAACAAGCTGCGCGCCTACGAACTGCAGGACCAGGGCTTCGACACCGTGGACGCCAACGAGCGGCTGGGCCTGCCGAGCGAGGCGCGCGATTTTCCGGTCGCCGCGCGGATGCTGGACCTGCTGGGGGTGAACCGAATCCGGCTGATGACCAACAATCCTGGCAAGGTGGCCGCGCTGCAGGAACTGGGCGTGGACGTGGCGGAACGCGTGGCGCACCAGCTGCCCGCCAACCCCCACAACGAACGCTACCTTGCCACCAAGCGCGACCGCACCGGCCACCTGCTGCGCTGAGGCAGGCGGCTGCACGCCGCCTGCCTATGCCGTGCTACAACGCCCGGAACATGATGAGGCCGACGCACAGCACCAGCACGGCCGCGCCGGCGATTCCCTTCATCGCGTCCTTGAGCGTGAAGCGGTCGATATGGTCGCCCCGGAACCGGGCATATCCGCTCGCGATGGCGGGATTGCTGGCGATCATCCCGATGTCGAGCGCATTGGCCTCGCGCCGGAAATAGTTCACGAGCACGCCGTGCTCTTCGGTGGAAACGTCGGGATAGGCCGCCAAAAGCGCCTCGATATGCGCGCGGCGGGCGAGAGCAGCGGGGCTGCTTTCCTGAATGGTCATGGGGATAGTCCTGATATGCGTGAAGTCAGCGCCCGAACGCGGGGCGCGGCGGCACATCAGGACGTGGGCGGGCCTCGTGGCGCGATCTTGCGCGCCAGCGGCGCGGGGAGCGGCGGGCCGGTCTGTTCGGGCCAGGCATGGGGAATCGCCGCCACCAGCGGCATCGCCGGCAAGACGGTCGCCGATACCACCGGCAGCACCGGCGTCACCTGCACGACGGAACGCTCGACCGCGATCTTGCGCGCGGGCGCGATGGCGACGTCTGCCGTGGCCGCGCTGAACGCCGATCCGCTGCGCACCACCAGCGGCGCCTCGAAAGGCGTGACCGCGTGGAACGCCACGGTCAGGACCAGCAGCGCGGCCCAGAACCGCGCGGCCAGCCGCGAAGGAATCCGGCTCAGCACCCGGTCAACGTAGGGAACGGAGGCGCGAACAGCAAGCGCGCGGGCCGGTTCCAGCGGCTCGCCGAACCGGGGGACTTGAAATCCGGAGCGATTCGGTCCACAAAGGGATCGCGGGACCGGGCCCCTCTGGCTTGGCGCGCTGGCCCATTCGGGCAGCCGCCTTGCGATGTCGGACCGCATCGGGTGACACCGATGCCTGCCGGTCCGGGTTCCTTCCCATTTCCCGACCATGGACCGCAGGGCTTCGGTGCGCCCGATCGAACACCACGTTTCGATCGAGGAGCAAGCAATGTCCGACCTAACCTTCCGCCTGATGGAGCGCCACCAGCAGATCGACGAGGCGCTGCGCGCCGAGCGTCGCCGCCGCTGGCCTGATCCGCTGGCCATCCTGCGCCTGACGCGCGCCAAGCTCGCCCTGCGTCAGCGCCTTGGCCGCCTGATGCGCCGCCGTATCGCCCTGCACGGCTAAGGCGGAGAGCGACCATGGAAATTCTGTTCGCGGACTGGCTGGGGACTCCGGCCTGGTTGTGGCTGGTCTTCGCCGGCCTGGTCGTCGCGCTCACCGCCTTCGACCTTGGCGTCCTGCACAAGGAAGACCGGGCGATGGGCATCGGCGAATCGCTGCGGCTGACCGCCTTCTACATCACCATCGCCCTGATCTTCGGCGCCTGGGTCTGGGCCGAGAAGGGCGCCGATTTCGGCATGGCCTGGTACACCGGATTCTTCATCGAAAAGGCTCTGTCGATCGACAACGTCTTCGTCATCGGCCTGATCTTCGGCACGTTCGCGATCCCCGCGAAGTACCAGTACCGCGCGCTGCTGTGGGGCATCATCGGCGTGATTGTGCTGCGCGGCGCGATGATCGCGGCGGGCGCGGCGCTGGTGTCTGAAGCCTATTGGGTGCTCTACCTGTTCGCCGCGTTCCTGATCTTCACCGGCGTGAAGATGCTGCTGGGCGGCGACCACGCGCCCGACGTGGGCAGCACCCCGGCGGTGCGCTGGATCAGCCGCCATATGCGCGTGACGCCCGCGCTCCACGGCCAGCGCTTCTTCGTGCGCGTGCCCGATCGCCGCACCGGCCGGCTGGTGCTGGCCGCGACGCCGCTGTTCCTGGCGCTGGTGGTCATCAACGTTGCCGATCTGGTGTTCGCGGTGGACAGCGTGCCGGCGATCTTCGCGATCACCACCGACCCCTTCATCGTCTATACCTCGAACATTATGGCGGTGCTGGGCCTGCGCGCGCTCTACTTCGCGCTTTCGGCGATGGTCGACCGCTTCCAGTACCTCAAGGTCTCGCTGGCGGCGGTGCTGGTGTTCATCGGCGCCAAGATCTTCGTGTCCGACTTCCTGCTGGGCGGCGCGAAGTTCCCGCCGCTCGCCAGCCTGGGCGTGACGTTCGGCCTGATCGCGGCGGGCGTACTCTATTCGCTGTGGAAGACGCGCGGCGCGCAACCTGCGCTCAATGCTGCCGAATGACCTCGAGGAATTGCTCGCCATAGGCATCGAGCTTGCGTGCGCCCACCCCGCCGATCCCGCCCAGTTCGGCGCGGCTGGCGGGGCGGGTCGCCGCCATCTCGCGCAGCACCGAATCGTGGAAGATCACATAGGGCGGCACGCCCTGTTCCTGCGCCAGATCGCGGCGCAGCGCGCGCAACGCGTCGAACAGCGGATCGCCCACCGGGTTGAGCGCGGCACCGGCCGCGCCCTTGCGCCGCCGGCCACCGCTTTCCTGGCGCGGCGGCAGGATCAGGTCGACGCGCACATCGCCTTTCAGGATTTCCCGCGCGTCGCCGCCCAGCGCCAGCCCGCCATGCTCGGTGGCGACAAGGCTGCCCCGCGCCTGCAAGGCCCGCGACAGCACGCGCAGCAGCGGCGCATCCTCCGCCGTCACGATGCCGAAGACCGATAGCTGATCGTGCCCACGCGCCGTCACCCGTTCGTCGGCGCGGCCGGTCAGCACTTTCTCGATATGGCCGAAGCCGAAGCTCTGCCCCGTGCGATAGACGGCGGACAGGAACTTGCGCGCCAGTTCGGTGGCATCGGTCTGCGCGGGTGGCGACAGGCAGTTGTCGCAATTGCCGCAGGTCGGCGGCGGGTCCTCGCCGAAGTGGCGCAGCAGCACCGCGCGGCGGCACCCGCCGGCCTCGACCAGCCCGGCCATGGCATCCAGCCGCTGGCGCTCGCTGGCGCGGCGGTGTTCCTCGACCTCGCCGATGCGCTGGCGCGCGCGCAGGAAATCGTCGGCGCCCCACAGCAGCAGCGCCACCGAAGGATCGCCGTCGCGCCCGGCGCGCCCGGTCTCCTGGTAATAGCCCTCGATCGACTTGGGCAGCGCGGCATGGGCGACGAAGCGCACGTCCGGCTTGTCGATGCCCATGCCGAAGGCGACCGTCGCCACCATCACCATGTCCTCGCTGGCGACGAAAGCGGCCTGGTTGGCGGCGCGCACCTCGGGCGGCAGGCCGGCGTGATAGGGCAGCACCGGCCGCCCCTGCCCGGAAAGCTGCTCCGCCAGCCGCTCCACCCCGGCGCGGGTGGGCGCATAGACGATGCCCGGCCCCGGCTGCTCCGCCATCAGCCGGGTAAGCTGGCGCAGCGGATTGTCGCGCGGGGTAATCGTGTAGCGGATGTTGGGCCGGTCGAACCCGGCCACGATCAGCCCGTCTTCGGCGATGCCGAGCTGTTCGAGGATGTCCGCGCGCGTGTGCCGGTCGGCCGTGGCGGTCAGCGCCAGGCGCGGCACCGCCGGGAACAGGTCCATCATCGGCCGCAACAGGCGATAGTCCGGGCGGAAATCGTGCCCCCATTCGGACACGCAATGCGCCTCGTCGATGGCGAACAGCGCCACGCGGCCCTGGGTCAGCAGTTCGCGGAAGTGCGGCTGGCTGGCGCGTTCGGGCGCAACGTAGAGCAGATCGAGATCGCCCGAAAGGAACCGGTCGATGGTCTGCCCCCGGTCGGTATCGACGCTGGTCAGCGTCGCCGCGCGGATGCCGTTGGCGGTCGCCGAGCGCAACTGGTCGTGCATCAGCGCGATCAGCGGCGAAACGACGACGCAGGTTCCCGCCATCATCACGGCGGGCAACTGGTAGGTCAGCGACTTGCCCGCGCCGGTGGGCATTACCGCCAGCGTCGATTGCCCCGCCAGCACGCGCGCCACCACTTGTTCCTGCACGCCCCGGAACGCCGAAAACCCGAACACCGCGTGCAGCGCCTCGGCCGGATCGGTCCAGACGGGGGCAGGCGGGGCTGACCCAGCGGACGCGGCTTCGGGAAAGAACAGGCCGGGGTCCGAGAAATCCCGTTCGTCCTCTTCGGCGTAGTAGGAATAGGTATGGGGTTCGTCAGGCAAGGTCACGCTCGCCGCTATGGCAGAGGTCGGGGCCACAGGAAACCTGCGCGCGGCCGCCCGCCACGGGAAAAAGACGGTGCGACCACCGGCGCGTTACTGTTCCGCCGCCAGCCGGTCCGCCAGCTGCGCGATCTCGTCCGGGTCGAGAATCCACGTCCGCGTGGCGCGGCCTTCGCGATGCACCGGCACCGTCAGCAGCACCCGCGCCTGCGTGCGGGCATGGGGCTTGTAGAGGGTGTAGTGCATCGCGCAGTCGCGGATCGTGCCGATGATCGGCGCGCGCCCTTCCAGGTCGATCATCGTGGCTGCCTGATCCCACGGAATGCTGGCCGTCAGCATCGGATCAGACGTCCAGATTGGCGACGTTGAGCGCGTTTTCCTGAATGAAATCGCGCCGCGGTTCGACGATGTCGCCCATCAGGCGGGTGAAGATTTCGTCGGTCACGTCGGCGTCTTCCACCTTGACCTGCAGCAGCGAGCGGTTGTCCGGATCGAGCGTGGTTTCCCAGAGCTGCTCGGCGTTCATTTCGCCCAGCCCCTTGTAGCGCGCGATGGACAGGCCCTTGCGGCCGCCCGCCAACACCGCGTCGAGCAGTTCGGACGGGCGCGTGATCGCGTCCTTCGGCGCGGCACGCGGCCGGGCCGCTTCCTGCTCGCTCTCGTCGGCGGTGGCGGCCGGCTCCGGCTCGGCCACGGCAGCGGAAGCGCGGACCAGCCGCGCGGTGGCGGAATAGACGTCGGCGTGTTCGGCAGCGAGCCGCGCCAGCTTGCGCGCCTCGGCGCTGGTCAGGAAGCCCGGTTCGATGATGTGGTGGTCGGTCACCCCGCGCCACTGGCGCTGGATGTGATAGCCGCCCTCTTCGGACAGCACCGCCGTCCAGCGCGCTTCGGTATCGCCCCGGTCCAGCCAGCGGGCGGTGCGCGCCAGCGCTTCGACGCGGGCATCGACCGAAAGATCGGGATCAAGCGCACCGGCCAGCGCCAGCGCCTCGATGATCGCGGGATCATAGCGGCGCGGCACGAAGGCCATCAGGTTGCGCATCCGCAGCGCGTGTTCGACCAGCGCATCGAGTTCCACGCCGCCCCGCGCGCCGCCGGCCGTTTCCAGCACGCGCCCGGCAAGGCCCGCCTCAATCAGGTAGCGATCGAGCGCGGCGTTGTCCTTGAGATAGACTTCCGACCGGCCCTTGGCGACCTTGTAGAGCGGCGGCTGGGCAATGAAGAGGTGCCCGGCGCGGATGATGTCGGGCATCTGGCGGTGGAAGAACGTCAGCAGCAGCGTGCGGATGTGCGCGCCGTCGACGTCGGCGTCGGTCATGATAACGATCTTGTGGTAACGCAGCTTTTCGAGGTTGAACTCGTCGCGGATGCCGGTGCCCATCGCCTGGATCAGCGTGCCGACTTCCTTGGACGAGATGATCCGGTCGAACCGCGCGCGCTCGACGTTCAGGATCTTGCCCTTCAGCGGCAGGATCGCCTGGTAATGGCGGTCGCGGCCCTGCTTGGCGCTGCCGCCTGCCGAGTCACCCTCGACCAGGAACAGTTCGCACTTGGACGGATCGCGCTCCTGGCAGTCGGCCAGCTTGCCGGGCAGGCTGGCGATGTCCATCGCGCCCTTGCGCCGCGTCAGTTCGCGGGCGCGCTTGGCCGCCTCGCGCGCGGCGGCGGCGTCGATGATCTTCTGGATCACCGCCTTGGCGTGGGCCGGGTTTTCCTCCAGCCACTCGGTCATCTTGTCGCCCATCAGGCTTTCGAGCGGCTGGCGCACTTCCGAGCTGACCAGCTTGTCCTTGGTCTGCGAGGAAAACTTCGGATCGGGCAGCTTGACCGAGACGATCGCGGTCAGCCCCTCGCGCATGTCGTCGCCGGTCAGGCTGACTTTTTCCTTCTTCAGCATGCCGCTCTTTTCGGCATAGCCGTTGAGCGTGCGCGTCAGCGCCGCGCGGAACGCCGCAAGGTGCGTGCCGCCATCGCGCTGCGGGATGTTGTTGGTGAAGCACAGCACGTTTTCGTAATAGCTGTCGTTCCATTCGAGCGCGACGTCGATGCCGATGCCATCGCGCTGCGCCGAGATCGCGATCGGATCGGGCAGCAGCGCCACCTTGTTGCGATCGAGATAGCGCACGAAGGCCGCGATCCCGCCCTCGTAGTAGAGATCGTGCTCCTTGACCTCCTCGCCGCGCTTGTCGCGCAGCAGGATGCGCACGCCCGAATTGAGGAACGCCAGTTCGCGGTAGCGATGCTCGAGCTTTTCGAAATCATAGACGGTGACGTTCTTGAACGTCTCGTCCGAGGCGAGGAAGGTCACGCGCGTGCCCTTCTTGCCTTCGGGTGCCGGCCCGCGCACCACGAGCGGCGCCACCGCGTCGCCATGCGCGAACTTCATCCAGTGCTCCTCGCCATCGCGCCAGATGGTGAGCTCCAGCCATTCCGACAGCGCGTTGACCACCGAGACGCCGACGCCGTGGAGGCCGCCCGAAACCTTGTAGGCGTTGTCGTCGCTGGTGTTCTCGAACTTTCCGCCGGCGTGCAGCTGGGTCATTATGACCTCGGCCGCCGACACGCCCTCTTCGGCGTGGATGCCGGTGGGGATGCCGCGCCCGTTGTCCTCGACCGAAACCGACCCATCCGGGTTCAGTTCGATCAGCACCAGGTCGCAATGCCCCGCCAGCGCCTCGTCGATCGCGTTGTCGGAAACCTCGAACACCATGTGATGCAAGCCCGACCCGTCGTCGGTATCGCCGATGTACATCCCCGGGCGCTTGCGGACCGCGTCAAGACCCTTCAGGACCTTGATCGAATCCGCGCCATAGGAATTGGTGTTCGGGGTGTTTTCTGAAGAGCTGGCCATACCGAGCATATAGGCAGAGCCGCGCCCAAGCCCAAGCGAAAGAGCCCTGATGCGGGGGATTTTCCACAAGGAATGGTCACAAATCCGCACGGTTTGCCGCGATCCGCCGCGCGCGCGCGAAAAAGGCATCGCCGGGCCGCTTCCCAACGCCGGGGAATGGTGCTGAAACGGGCGCCATGGAAACGCTTTTTCGGGGAATAGGAATGCGTTCGTTCCGCCTTGGCGCCCTTGCCGCCAGCCTGCTTGCCGCCACGCTCATGACACCGGCCGCCCGCGCGGCCGACGCGCCCGCACCAGCGCCCTTGCGCGCCGATCAGGCGAAATTCCGCGAACTCTACAAGGAGTTCGTGGAGACCGACACGTCGATCACCACCGGCAGCTGCACCGCGCTGGCCGACAAGATCGAAGGCCATCTCAAGGCCGCCGGCTTTGCCGACACGCAGATCACCCGCTTCGCCGTGCCCGATCATCCCAAGGAAGGCGGGCTGGTCGTGGTGCTGCCGGGCAGTTCGAAGACGCTCAAGCCCATCCTCCTGCTTGGCCATCTCGACGTCGTCGTCGCCAAGCGCGAGGACTGGACCCGCGATCCCTACCAGTTCATCGAGGAAAACGGCTATTTCTATGGCCGCGGCGTGGCCGACATGAAGGCGATGGACGCCATCTGGGTCGACATGCTGATGCGCTTCAAGTCCGAAGGCTATCGCCCCAAGCGCACGCTCAAGCTGGCGCTGACCTGCGGCGAGGAAACGAGCTGGGCGTTCAACGGCGTGCGCTGGCTGGCGGAGAACCGGCGCGAACTGATCGACGCCGAATTCGCGCTGAACGAAGGCGGTGGCGGCCGCACCGACGGATCGCCCGAAGGCAAGGTGATCCAGCAGAACCTGCACGTCGGCGAAAAGGTCGTCGCCAACTTCAAGATCGAGGCGACCAATCCCGGCGGCCACAGCTCGATCCCGATCCGCGACAACGCGATCTACGAACTGTCGGACGCGCTGGTGAAGCTGCGCGACTACGAATTCCCACTGATGCTGAACGATACAACGCGCGGCTATTTCGCGAAGCTGGGCGCAACGCGGAACGACGCGATCGGCAAGGCCATGCTGGCGATCGTGGCCAACCCGGCCGACAAGCAGGCCGAAGCCACGCTCAACACCGACCGCTCGTTCCATTCGATGCTGCGCACGACCTGTGTCGCCACGCTGCTCGAAGGCGGCCACGCCAACAACGCGCTGCCGCAGCGCGCGGCGGCCACGGTCAACTGCCGCATCTTCCCCGGCGTCTCGTTCGAAGCCGTGCAGAAGACGCTGACGGACGTTATCGCCGATCCGCGCATGACGGTGACCAAGATCGACGATCGCGGCCCGCTGCCCAAGGCTCCGCCGCTGACCCCGCAGATCACGGGTCCGATCGACAAGCTCATGGCGAAGTACTATCCCGGCGTGCCGCTGGTCCCGGTCATGTCCACGGGCGCGACCGACGGCATCTACCTCGAAGCAGTGGGCATCCCCTCCTACGGCCCGCCCGGCCTCTATGGCGATCCCGACGGGAACGGCGCGCACGGCCTGAACGAACGGATGCGCGCGAAGGCCGTCTATACCGGCCGCGATTTCCTGACCGATCTGGTCAAGGCCTATGCCGGCTGACGCGCCCGCCCGTTTTTCGACGCGTCCCGGCCCTGCCTGTGGAACAAGCTGTGGATAGCGCGTGGACAAGACTCTTGACGCATCCCGCGCCGCGGTGTTCCTTGGCTGGCATGCGTCACGAAGCGGTCACGCAGATTCCCCACATAGCCACGCAGGCGGGCATCCCTCCTGCTGCCGCTGCCCGCTCTGGCAGGCTCTGGTTCGCTGAACCGGCGCCCGCGAGGCAGGTTTGCGGGAGACGCGCCGGAGCATGCTTCATACCGCGTTGATAGAGCGGGCGGCTGCGGCCAGGCCCCATAGCGGCGATGCCGCGCGGAACCTGTCGGGTTGCCCCGCGCTTGTCCTCAATGCCGATTACACCCCGTTGAGCTACTATCCGCTCAGCCTGTGGCCGTGGCAGACGGCGATCAAGGCCGTGTTCCTGGAGCGGGTGGACATCATCGCCACTTATGACCGCGAGGTGCACAGCCCTTCGCTGGACATGAAGATCCCCTCGGTGATCGCGCTGCGCCAGTATGTGCGGCCGAGCGAGTTTCCCGCCTTCACCCGCTTCAACCTGTTCCTGCGCGACCGGTTCGTGTGCCAGTATTGCGGCAGCCCGGACCAGCTGACGTTCGATCACGTAGTGCCCCGCCGCCTGGGCGGCCGCACCACCTGGGAAAACGTGTCGACCGCCTGCGCGCCGTGCAACCTGCGCAAGGGCGGGCGCACGCCGAAGCAGGCGCACATGCGGCTGATGGAGGAACCGATCCGCCCGACAACCTGGCAATTGCAGGAAAAGGGCCGGGCGTTCCCGCCCAACTACCTGCACGAAAGCTGGCGCGACTGGCTTTACTGGGACGTCGAACTGGAAAGCTGACGGATCAAGCCGCCGCCTGCCCCGCATCCAGGCCGCTATCATGCTGCTGATCGCAGATGATGCACAGGGCATGGATGATCGCGCGGACCACCGGGTCCTTCAGGCTGTAGAACCGGGTCTGCGCCTCGCCCCGGATCGCCACCACGCCTTCCTCGCGCAACATGGCCAGATGCTGCGACACGGCCGATTGCGACAGACCGGTCAGCGCGACCAGTTCGTTCACCGAAACCTCGCCTTCGTCCATCCGGCACAGCATCAGCAGGCGTTCGGGATGGCTCATGATCTTGAGCCGCTGGGCCATGCGGTTGGCGTTGGCCTTCAGGTCGGAGAGGTCTGCTGGCTTCATGACTTGCGTGACGTAAGTGTTTCGCGGCGGGAGACAAGCCCCGCCGCCGGCACAAACACACCAAATCCGCCCGATTGGTCAAAAGAAGGGGCGGGAACCCGCGCAGGCCCCGCCCCCAGCGCGCGGGACCGTGACAGTCCCGGCAGGGTCCGGATCGATCGCGTCAGATCGCGGGATCGTCGTCGATCGGCGAGTTGAATTCGTGCCACATGCCGTTGATGATACCAAAGGCCAGCGCGAGGCCCAGGCCCAGAATCCACGAAAAATACCACATCGGCGCTGTCCTCAATAGAAATCGGGGTTGGTGCGGACGTCCTGGATCGTCACGCGGCCGAACAGCACGCTCATGACCCAGCTTGTATAGGCCAGCACGATCGGCAGGAGCACCACCGTCACCAGCAGCATGATGAATAGCGTCAGGTGACTCGACGAGGCGTTCCACACCGTCAGGCTCGATCGCGGATCGATCGAACTGGGCAGGATGAACGGGAACATCGACAGGCCGACCGTGGCGATAATGCCTACCGTTGCCAGCGACGACCCGATCAGGTTCAGCACGGAACTGCGCCCGCGAATGCCTGCCAGCGCGATCGCCGGGCCGGCAAGGCCCAGCAGCGGCGCGACGAGCATCCACGGATGGGCGCCGTAGTTGGCCAGCCAGGCGCCGGGTGCCGCCGCCGCGCTGGAAAAGCGCGGATTGGAAGGCCCGGCGGCGTCGATCAGCCCGTCCAGGCGGAAACCCAGTCCGCCCTTGGCCACGATCAACCCACCCGCCGCGAACAACACGATCGAGCCGATTGCCGCCCAGGTGCCGATCCGCCGCGCGCGTTCCATCACCGGGCCGTCCTCGATCTTCACCGAAAGCCAACCCGCGCCGTGCAGCACGACCATCGTCACCGACAGCAGGCCGGTGAGCAGCGTGAAGGGCGTGAACAGGCCCAGCAGCGTGCCTTCGTAGGTTACGCGCAAGTCGCTATCCAGCCGAAACGGCGCACCGGCCAGGACGTTGCCCACCGCCACGCCGAACACCAGCGCGGGCACGAAACCGCCAATGAACAGCGCCCAGTCCCACCGCGCGCGCCAGCCGGCATCGGGCTTCTTGGAGCGGTACTTGAACGCCACTGGCCGCAGGATCAGCGACGCCAGCACCAGGAACATGGCGAGGTAGAAGCCGGAGAAGCTCACGGCATAGACGAACGGCCAGGCCGCGAAGATCGCGCCGCCGCCCAGGATCAGCCATACCTGATGGCCTTCCCAGTGCGCCGCCACCGCGTTGATGACCAGCCGGCGCTCCTCGTCGTCCTTGCCGACGAACGGCAGCAGCGCCGCCACGCCCAAGTCATAGCCGTCGGTCAGCGCGAAGCCGATCAGCAGCGTGCCCAGCAGCACCCACCAGATCAGGCGCAGCGTTTCATAATCGAGCGGGATACCCATGCCCCTGTCTCCTTATTCCGCCGGCAGCGGCGCAAAGCCGCCATTCATGCCGTCCTTCGCGCCATTCTCAGCCGGCGCGTGATGCTCGACCGGTCCCTTGCGGATCGACGCGAGCATCAGCCGCACCTCGATCACCGCCAGCGTGCCGTAGAGCAGCGTGAACCCCGCGATCGTCGTCCATACTTGCGCGACCGTGAGCGAGGATGCGCCGAGGAAGGTCGGCAGCACGCCGTCCACCGCCCACGGCTGCCGGCCGATTTCCGCCAGCACCCAGCCGAACTCGATCGCCAGCCACGGCAGCGGAATGATCGCCACCGCCACGCGCAGGAACCATGTGCGGTTGAACTGGCACACCGACGCGCACCAGAACGCCGCCGCGAAGAAGGCGATGAAGAAGAAGCCCAGCCCCGCCATGAAGCGGAACAGCCAGAACATCACCGGCACGTTGGGCACGGTGTCCCACGCGGCCTTGAGGATCTGCGCGTCGCTCGCCTGGCGCGGATCGGCCATATGCCGCTTGAGCAGCAGGGCATAGCCGAGATCGGCCTTGTGCTTCTCGAACGTGGCGCGCGCGGCGATGTCGTTACGGTCGGCCTTCAGCTTCTCCACCGCGTCATAGGCGATCAGCCCGCTGTGGATGCGTTCGTCGGCGCGCAGCACCAGTTCGTTGATGCCGGTCACCTCGCCCGTCAGGCTGCGCGTGGAGATCAGCCCGAGGACGTAGGGCACCTTGATCTCGAACCGCGTTTCCTGGGCCTGCATGTCCGGGATGCCGAACAGCGAGAGCCCGGCCGGAGCCGGTTCGGTGTGCCACATCGATTCGATCGCGGCGAGCTTCATCTTCTGGTTGTCGGTCAGGGCGTACCCCGATTCGTCGCCCAGCACGACGACCGACAGCGACGAGGCAAGGCCGAACGCCGCAGCCACCATCATCGACCGGCGGGCGACGTTGGTCCACTTGCCCTTCAGCAGGTACCACGCCGAAATGCCCATCACGAAGACCGAGGCGCAGACATAGCCCGCGCTGACGGTATGAACGAACTTGGCCTGCGCCACCGGATTGAACAGCACCGAATAGAAGTCGGTCACTTCCATGCGCATCGTGTCGGGATTGAACGTCGCGCCCACCGGGTTCTGCATCCAGCCGTTGGCGATCAGGATCCACAGCGCGGAGAGGTTGGTGCCCAGCGCCGTCAGGAACGTTACCAGCAAGTGCCCGATCTTCGACAGCCGGTCCCAGCCGAAGAACATCAGGCCCACGAACGTCGCTTCCAGGAAGAAGGCCATCAGCCCCTCGATCGCCAGCGGCGCGCCGAAGATGTCTCCAACATAGTGCGAATAATACGACCAGTTGGTGCCGAACTCGAATTCCATGGTAAGGCCCGTGGCCACACCCAGCACGAAATTGATCCCGAACAGCTTGCCCCAGAAGCGCGTGACCACGCGCCATATCTCCCGGCCGGTCATCACGTAGATGCTCTCCATGATGACGAGCATGAACGAGAGGCCAAGCGTCAGCGGCACGAACAGGAAGTGGTACATGGCCGTCAGCGCGAACTGAAGGCGGGAAAGCTCTACGACTGCCATATCCATCTGGCATGTTCCCCGTTAATTGGCCGGCAGATTGCGGGTGCGGCATGGTTGGTGCCACCGGGCCGGCGCCGGAAGTTTGACTGAAGCCCTTGAACAATTGCAATATTTTCTAATATAAGATTTTCCGAATATGTCAAGCAGCGCAATCTCTGAAATGCCTCAAGGAAACCGCCGCGGCGCGGGCCGCGCCGGCGCCTGGTGGCTTCTGGACAGCGCGGGCGCCGTGGCGGTGGCGCTGGCGCTGGCCATCCTCGTCGGTCGGCGGGCGGAAGGCCATCCTGCTTTGGTATGGGTCCTCCTCCTGCTGGCGGGCGGAGCCTTGCGCGCCTTCGCCGTGGCCCGCGCGCGCGTCAGCGGGCAGATCGCCGCCAACGCGGAAAAAAGAATGGTGCGACAGGATCTCCACCGCGCGCTCCTTCCGACAAGGCTGCAACGCGCACGCCTCGTCGGCGAGGACCTACACCTCGCCGTGGACGCGGTCGATGTGACAGAAGGTCTCACCGCGCGCTTCTCCCCCTTGCGGCTGGCGGCAACCGTTTCACCCTTTCTTATTGCGCTTGCCGCCGCGCCCGCAAGCGTCGTCGCGGCCGGCATCATGCTGGTGACATTGGCGCCGTTCGGCCTGGCCATGGTGCTCGCCGGATCGGCCGCGCGCCGCGCCGCCGATGCCCAGCACCAGGCGCTGTCGCGGCTTTCGGGCCTGTTCGTCGACCGCGTCCGCACCCTGCCGGCGATCCTGGCGTTCGGGGCGGAGGCGCGCGTGGCCGCGCACCTCGGCACCGCCTCCGCCGATGTTGCGCGGCGCACGCTCGCGGTGCTGCGCATCGCCTTCCTGTCGAGCGCGGTGCTGGAATTCTTCGCCGCGCTCTCGGTCGCGCTGGTGGCGGTCTATTGCGGTTTTTCGCTGCTGGGCCTGCTGCCCTTCCCCGCGCCCGAACACCTCACGCTGACGCGTGCCTTTTTCGTCCTCGCGCTCGCGCCCGAATTCTACCTGGGGATGCGCCGTCTGGCCGCCGCCTATCACGACAAGCAGACCGGCGAAGCCGCGCTGGCCGCGATCGCCGCAGAACGCGCGCGGATGCCGGCCCCGGTGGCGACGCAGACCGTCCCCTCGGCCGCGACCGCGCTGGCCGCGCGCGGGCTGGTGCTGCGCCATCCCGAAGGCGCGGCGATCGCGGTGCCCGACGCGGACTGGCGCGGCCTCGGCTTCCACGCGATCACCGGCCCCACAGGCGCGGGCAAGTCCTCCCTGCTGCTGGCGCTGATCGGCCATGTCCTGGTCGAACAGGGCATCCTCACGCGTCACGGAACGCCCTTCGTGCCCGGCGCGCTCAATCCCGCGATCGGATGGGCGGGGCAGAGCGTCGCGCTCGTGCCCGGCACGCTGCGCGACAATCTGGTGATGACCGACACGCCGCCCGACGAAGCCGCCACCCTGATCCTGCTCGGGCGGCTGGGACTGGGCACGATGATCGGATCGCGCGGCGGGCTGGACGCGCCGCTCGATCATCGCGGCAGCGGACTTTCGGGCGGGGAACGCCGCCGCATGGGGCTCGCGCGTGCCATCCTCAGCGGCCGCCCCATCCTGCTGCTGGACGAACCGACCGCCGATCTCGATGCCGACACCGCGCGCGCGATCCGCGCGATTCTGGCCGATCAGGCTGCGCGCCGCCTTGTCATCGCCGCCACGCACGACGCCGATCTCATCGCCATGGCAGGGTCCATATGCCGCCTCTCCTGATCGACACCTTGCTGGCCGAGGCCGCCCGGCCGCAGCGCGCCACGCTGCGCCTCGCCATGCTCTGCGCGGGGCTGGCCGCGGTGGCCGCCGTAACACTGCTGGCGCTGTCGGGCTGGTTCCTGGCGGGCGCGGCGATCGCCGGGCTGAGCGGCATGGCGGCGGTGCAGGCGTTCAACTACCTGCTGCCGAGCGCGGCGATCCGGGGTCTTGCCATCACGCGCACCGCCACGCGCTATGGCGAGCGGCTGCTGGGCCACAAGGCCGCGCTCCTCACCCTTGCCGGTCTGCGCCCGCGCCTGTTCGCCCGGCTCGCCGCCGCCCGCCCCGCCGAAGCACTGGAGACCAGCACCGGCGATCTCGCGGCCCGGCTCGGCAACGATGTCGACGCGCTGGAGGACAGCGTGATCCGCCGCGCCACTCTGCCCGCCGCGCTGGCCTCGGCCACCGTCGCGCTGGTAGCCGGGCTGGCAATGGGCCACCTGCCGGTGCTGGCGCTGGCGCTCGGCATGGTGGCGATGCGGCTCGCCGCCCGGCGCATGGCCACACGCCAGCTGGCGGAACCGCTTGCCGCCAGCGCGGAAGCGCTCGCGCGGATGAAGCGCGACTATGCCGACCGCGCCGCGCCTTGCGCCGACATCGCCGTCTATGGCCTCGCCCCGCGCATCGCTGCGCTGACCGCCGATGCCGCAACCGACTACGACGCGGCGCGGCTCGCCACCGTCCGCGCCGAAGCGCGCATCGGCGCGGTGCAGACGTTGCTCGCGGTCACGACCGTCGCTGCGATGATCGCGCTCAGCCCGGCCGGCGCGCCTCTGCTCGCGCTGGGCGCGCTCGCCGCGCTGGGCGGGCTGGAAAGCTGGGCCACGCTGGCGCAGAGCGACACGCAAGCCCCGCGCGTCAATCTCGCCCGCCACCGCCTCGCCAGCCTTGCGCAGCCCGCCCCCCCACCCAAAGGCCCGGCCATCAAGGGCGAAACGCTGGCCATCGCCGGCACGTCGTTCGCGCGCGGCGGACGGCTGCGCATCGCCGGACGATCGGGCGCGGGCAAGACGCGGCTGGTCGAAACGCTCGCCGGCCTGCGCGACGACGCCCCGCAAGCCATGGCAATCGACGGCATACCGTTGACCGCCATCGCCCCCGAAAGCCGTCGCCCGCTGTTTGCGCTCGCCGCACAGGACGCGCCGCTGATCGCCGGCTCCATTGCCGACAATCTGCGCCTTGCCGCGCCCGGCCTCGACGAAGCGCGCATGTGGGACGCGCTGCGCGTCGCCTGCGCCGACGACGTGGTGCGCGCGCTGCCCGAAGGGCTGGACCAGTGGCTGGGCGGCGATGGCGCGCGGCTTTCGGGCGGCCAGCGCCGCCGCATCGCGCTCGCCCGCGCGCTGCTGGCCGGCCGGCCCTGGCTGGTGCTCGACGAACCGAGCGAAGGTCTGGATGCGGAAACCGAGGCGCTGCTCGTCGCCCGCCTGCGCGACTGGCTCGATACGAGCGGCAGCGGCCTGATCCTCGTCAGCCACCGCCCGGCGATGGCCGCACTGGCGGAGCAGACCGTTCCGCTCGGCTAAGCCTAAGGCGCGCGCAGGCCGGCAATCAGGATGTCGACCATCGCGCGCGCCGCCGGGCCGCCATCGTCATCACGGCCAAGGCCGGCCACGCCGCCCAGCGCGCGCAGCAGGTCGAACGGATCGCCATCGAACCGCATCTCGCCCGCAGCCACCGCGCGACCGATCAGCGCGACCATCGCCTCGCGCATCACGGCGCCCGATGCCGCATAGAGCTGGCCCGGGCCGGCCGGCATCGCGTTGAGCAGGTCGGTCATGCCCTGCTTGGTCGCCATGTAGTCCACGAAGGCCAGCATCCACGCGCGCAGCGCCGGCAGCGGTGGCAGTTCGGCGGCCAAGCGCCGCGCCGCTTCGCCAAGCTGGTCGGTCTCGTTGCGATAGACCGCCTCGATCAACGCATCGCGGGTGGGGAAATGGCGGTACAGCGTGCCGATTCCCACGCCGGCCGCGCGCGCGATCGCCTCCAGGCTCGCATCGGCGCCCTTCGCCGCGAAGACCGCCTTGGCCGCATCGAGCAACCGCGCACGGTTGCGGGCCGCATCGGCACGGGGCCGCCGGCCGGCTTCGGCACCGGAAACTTTTTCGACCGTCGCCACACGACGCCCCTTGATAAACGGAGGATGCCTCCGTATTAAAGCGGAGGAACCCTCCCTTTCATATACCCTCAACCGGCGGCAGGCAACGGGCCTTCTAGCGGAGGGAGCGGTGCGCCCCAGACAGGAGTTCATTTTCATGCCCCAGACCTTCGGAGCAACCTCCACCACCGATGACGTGCTTGCCGGTGTCGATCTTTCCGGCAAGCGCGTGCTGGTCACCGGCGTATCCGCCGGCCTCGGCGTCGAAACCGCGCGCGCGCTGGCCGCGCACGGTGCGCAGGTCGTCGGCGCCGCGCGCGATCTCGCCAAGGCGGAAGCCGCAACCGCCGTGGTGCGCGAACAGGCGGCCCGCGGTGGCGGACTCGACCTGATCGAGCTCGATCTGGCCTCGCTCGCCAGCGTCCGCGCGGCCGCCGACGCGCTCGTTGCCGATGGGCGGCCGTTCGACCTCGTCATCGCCAACGCCGGCGTCATGGCCACGCCGTTCGGCAAGACGGCGGATGGCTTCGAGACCCAGTTCGGCACCAACCACCTCGGCCATTTCGTCTTCGTCAACCGCATCGCCGGGCTGATCGCGCCGGGTGGCCGGTTCGTCGCTGTCGCCTCGTCCGGCCACCGCTTCTCCGACGTCGATCTGGACGATCCCAACTTCGATCGCACGCCCTATACGCCGTTCGAAGCCTATGGCCGCTCGAAGACCGCGAACATCCTGTTCGCCGTGGAATTCGACCGCCGCCACCGGGAGCGCGGCGTGCGCGCCACCGCGCTGCATCCGGGCGGCATCAACACCGAACTGGGCCGCCACATGGGCCAGGACGCGCTTGACGCGCTGGTGGAGCAGATCAACGCGGATCTGGCGACGGAAGGAAAGCCCCCGTTCGCTTGGAAGACCATTCCGCAGGGCGCGGCAACCTCGGTCTGGGCCGGCGTGGTCGCCAGTGCGGACGAGGTGGGCGGCCGCTATTGCGAGAACTGCCACGTTTCCGAAGTGACCGACGGCCTTATCAGCCCGGTGTCCGAAGGCGTGCGTTCCTACGCGCTCGATCCGGACAACGCCCGCGCGCTCTGGGCGAAGAGCGAGGAAATGGTCGGCGAACGGTTCTGAAGCCGAAGGTGGCGCGGGGCTTCTCTCCCGCGCCGCCGCGCTATGCGACGAGCGCGTGGAACAGCAGGTAAAGCCCGCCCGAGAGCAGGATCGAGGCCGGCAGCGTCAGTACCCAGGCCATCAGCAGGTTGCGGATCGTGCCCATCTGCAGGCCCGAGCGGTTGGCCGCCATCGTGCCCGCCACGCCGGAGGAAAGGACGTGCGTGGTCGAAACCGGCAGGCCCAGCATGTCCGCGCCGGCGATCGTGCCCATGGCCACGAGTTCGGCCGAGGCGCCCTGCGCATAAGTCAGGTGCGACTTGCCGATCTTTTCGCCCACCGTCACCACGATGCGCTTCCAGCCGACCATGGTGCCCAGCCCGAGCGCCAGCGCCACGGCCACTTTCACCCAGGTGGGAATGAAGCGCGTGCCGGCGTCGAGCGACCCCTTGTAGGCGGCGAGCGCCTTCGTGCTCGCTTCGGGCAGCGCGGCCTTCTTGTCCTTGCCCAGCCAGCGGATCGCCTCGGAAGCAAGGTACATGTCGTTGCGGATGTTGCCCACGGCGGCGGCCGGCACCTTGGCCAGCGAGCCGTATTCGCTGACCTGCACATCGACATCGCGGATAAGCACGCCCAGCGCCGGCAGCGTGGCGGGCGTGAACTTGCGGTCGGCAATGTAGTGCGTGATCGTCGCGCGCGCCTGTGCGGGCGTCGTGCCAGCGGCGGCAGGGGCGCCCAGCACGCCGGCGGCGGCCACGGTATTGGCATGGAATTCGGCCATGTAGCGATCGGGCACCGCGCGGTTGAGCGCATAGGCGGTGGGCACCGTGCCGATCAGGATCAGCATGATCAGGCCCATGCCCTTCTGCCCGTCGTTCGACCCGTGGGCGAAGCTGACGCCGGTGCAGGTGAAGATCAGCAGCCCGCGAATCCACCACGGCGGCGGCACGCCGTCCTTCGGCTCGGCATAGAGCGCGCGGTTGCGCACCAGCACTTTCATCGCCAGCAGCAGCAGCGCGGCCACGCCGAAGCCGATCAGCGGAGACAGCAGCAGCGCCTGGCCGATCTCGGTCGCCTTGCCCCAGTCCACGCCCGAGGTGCCGCTCTTGCCATGCAGCAGCGCGTTGGCGACGCCGACGCCGATGATCGAGCCGATCAGCGTGTGCGAACTGGACGAAGGCAGGCCGAACCACCAGGTCGCGAGGTTCCACACGATCGCCGCGATCAGCAGCGCGAATACCATCGCGAAACCGGCGTTGGACCCCACCTTGAGGATCAGTTCCACCGGCAGCAGCGAAACGATGCCGAAGGCGACCGCCCCCGAAGAGACCAGCACGCCCAGGAAATTGAAGAAGCCCGACCATACCACCGCGGCGTGCGCGGGCATGGCGTTGGTGTAGATCACCGTCGCCACCGCGTTCGCGGTATCGTGGAAGCCGTTCACGAACTCGAAGCCCAGCGCGATCAGCAGGGCCACGAACAGCAGCACGAACGGCAGGTAGGTCGTCGGCTGCACGCCCGAGGCCGCGGCGTCGGAATAGATGCTCCAGGCGACATAGGCGACGGCCGCAGCGATCGCGCCGACGAAGGCGATCATCCCCACCCGGCCCAGGCCGCGGTCAAGATCGGGCCGCCCGGCCGGCTTGGAACCGCCGACGCCGGAAGCGGCGCCGGACATGGTAATCAATGCGTTCATGAAACCCGAATCTGTGGCCCTGAGCATTCTTGCTCAGACTTGCCGTAGGCGCGCCACATGACACTTTTGTTTCAATGTTACAGCGCCCCCGCCGCGCGGAGACCCGATCGTCACCGGTCAGGTGTCGGGCTGCTCGCCGTGCCGCGTCAGTTCGTCGCCTGCCAGCGTGACCACGTGCAGCAGGTTGGTCGCGCCCGGCGTGCCGAAGGGAACGCCGGCCAGCGTCACCAGCCTGGCACCGGCCGTGCCGAAGCCGTGGCGCAGCGCCATGCGCTTGCCCTTGGCGATCATCTCCTCGAAGCTGCCGATGTCGCGCGTGGTCACGGCGTGCGCGCCCCACAGCAGGCCCAGCTTGCGCGCGGTCTTTACCGACGGCGTCAGCACCAGCATCGGCACCGCCGGCCGCTCGCGCGCGACGCGGCGCGCGGTCGATCCGGATCCGGTGAACACGATGATGCCCGAGATCGGCAGCGTATCGGCAATGCTGGCGCAGGCTTGCGACAGGGCGTCTGCCGTCGTCGGATCGGGCAGGGTCTCGATGAAATGGACGCGCGCGGCATAGCCGCGATCGGCTTCCACTTGCGCGGCGATGCGGTGCATGATCGTCACCGCTTCCTCCGGCCAGGCGCCGGCGGCGGTTTCGGCCGAAAGCATCACCGCGTCCGCGCCGTCATAGACCGCGTTGGCCACGTCGGAAACTTCGGCGCGCGTCGGCGTCGGGGTTTCGATCATCGATTCGAGCATCTGCGTGGCGACAACCACCGGCTTGCCCTGCCGCCGCGCGAATTCGACGATGCGCTTCTGCAGCGGCGGCACTTCCTCGGGGTTCAGCTCCACGCCCAGATCGCCGCGCGCCACCATGATGCCGTCGGAGAGTTCGATGATCTCCTCCAGCCGCGAAATCGCCGCCGGCTTCTCGATCTTGGCCATCAGCGAACCGTATCCGCCCATCAGGCGACGCGCCTCGGCCACGTCCTCGGGCCGCTGCACGAACGACAGCGCGATCCAGTCCGCGCCATGCTCCACCGCGAAGGCCAGATCGCGGCGGTCCTTGTCGGTCAGCGCCGGCACCGGCACCACCGCATCGGGTACGTTCACGCCCTTGCGGTCGGAAATCACCCCGCCGACCTCGGCCGAACACAGGATCGCGTCCTTGTCCGCGCGGATCACGCGCAACCTCAGCTTGCCGTCGTCGATCAGCAGGCGCTGGCCTTTTTCGAGGATGCCGAACAGTTCGGGATGCGGCAGGCAGACGCGCGTCTCGTCGCCCGGTTCGGGATTGCGGTCCAGCGTGAAGTGGCCCGAATGGCGGATCACCGCGCGGCCTTCGCGGAACGTGCCCACGCGCAGCTTCGGCCCCTGCAGGTCGCACAGGATCGTGATCGGCCGGTTGACCTTCTTTTCCAGCGCGCGGATCGAGGCGATCGTTTCGGCGTGGGTGGCGTGATCGCCATGGCTCATGTTGACGCGGAAGGCGTCGGCGCCGGCACGGAACAGCTTTTCGAGCATCTCGGGCGCGCGGCTGGCCGGGCCTACCGTCGCCAGAATCTTCACCTTGCGGCCCCGGGGATCATGTTTCGCCACGCGTGGCTCCCTAGTTTTTGCGGCCCTTACGGAAAGCGCCTCTTCAACGGCCCCGGCCTATGGCCTATGCGACGGGAAAACCCAAGGGAATGATTGCCATGGATACGAATGCGACACCCGGTGCCGGCGATACCCCCGCCGACGCGCTCGATACCCTGCCCGATGCGGTGGCCGCCGCCGCGTTCCGCCGCCTGGTGCGCCATCTGCGCCACCGCCACGATGCGCAGAACATCGATCTGATGGGCCTGGCGGGCTTCTGCCGCAACTGCCTGGCCGACTGGATCAACGAAGCCGGCGCCGGGCTGGACAAGACCGCCGCGCGCGAAGCGATCCACGGCCTGCCCGCCGCCGAATGGAAGGCCCGCTTCCAGACCGAGGCGACGCCCGAACAGCTGGCGCGCATGGAGGAAAGCATGAAGAAGAACGCCGGACACTGACGATCCGCCGATAGTTCCGCCGCCAGCGGAGAGGATTTCCACAGCCGCCGCTTTGCGCGAACCGGCGCGCCCGCTATCAGCGCGGCCGACCGATTCACCATAACCTTTTCGGAGTTTCCCGATGGCCGAAGCCGCCGATGATCGCCTGCGCCTCCTGATCGAGCGCATCGAACGCCTTGAAGAAGAAAAGAAGGGCATCGGCGACGACATCAAGGATGTCTACAACGAAGCCAAGGCCGTGGGCTACGACGCCAAGATCATGCGCCAGATCGTACGCCTGCGGAAGATGAAGCCCGACGACCGCCGCGAGATGGAAATGGTTCTCGAAACCTACAAGACCGCGCTGGGCCTGGGCTGACCCCGAACCGACGCGGAACCACCGCGCGCGCGAACACCGACAACAGCGGGAATTCCGGGGGCGGTTGCTATCGCCCCCCCGCGCGGTGTAAGGCGCGCGCAACCGGGGCGCCGAGGATGCCGGAAGCTCCGCAACTCGCAGACTTCCGAAGGTTCCCATGGCAGGCCATTCCAAATTCAAGAACATCATGCACCGCAAGGGCGCGCAGGACAAGAAGCGCTCTGCCCAGTTCTCCAAGCTCAGCCGCGAAATCACCGTCGCGGCCAAGATGGGCATGCCCGATCCAGACATGAACCCGCGCCTGCGCGCCGCGGTCAACGCCGCCAAGGCGCAGTCGATGCCCAAGGACAACATCCAGCGCGCGATCGACAAGGCCAGCAAGGGCGATGCCGAGAACTACGAGGAAATCCGCTATGAAGGCTACGGCCCCGGCGGCGTCGCGCTGATCGTCGAGGCGCTGACCGACAACCGCAACCGCACCGCCACCAACGTCCGCACCGCCTTCGCCAAGAACGGCGGCAATCTGGGCGCCAGCGGCGCGGTCAGCCACGGCTTCGAACGGCTCGGCCTGATCGAATACCCCGGCAAGGCGGGTGACGAGGAGAAGGTCCTCGAAGCCGCGATCGAGGCCGGCGCGGACGATGTCGAGAGCGACGAGGAATCGCATTCGATCTGGGTGGCGGTGGAAAACCTCCACGAAGTCGCGCGCGAGCTGGAAAAGACGCTGGGCGAAGCCGAGGGCGTGAAGCTGGCCTGGCGGCCCAACCTCAAGACCGAGGTTTCGGCCGACGACGCCGCCACGCTGCTCAAGCTGATCGACGTGCTCGACGACGACGACGACGTGCAGACCGTCTGGGGCAACTACGAGATCCCCGACGAAGTCATGGAAAAGCTTGGGTGACGGAAAAGCTGGTCTGACGATGGGCGCGCTGATCGCCAAGGCGCTGATTTCGGGCGTGCTGATCGCGCTGATTTCCGAGATCGGCAAGAAGCTGCCTGCCACCGCCGCGCTGGTCGCCTCGCTGCCTCTGGTATCGGTGCTGGGCATGATCCTGCTCTGGCGGGAACGGCCCGATGCGGAGAACCTGGCGGTCCACGCCGGTGCGACCTTCTGGTACGTGTTGCCCTCGCTGCCGATGTTCCTGCTGATGCCGGTGCTGCTGCGCGCGGGCGTGTCGTTCTGGCTGGCGCTCGCCTGCGGTTGCGCGCTCACGGTCGCGCTCTATCTGCTGATGATGCACGTGGGGCCGCGGCTCGGCCTCAGGCTGTGACATGATCATCCTCGGCATCGATCCCGGCCTCACCTGCACCGGCTGGGGCGTGGTGGCCAAGGCGGGCAGCCGCCTGAGCCACATCGCCAACGGCCAGATCCGCACCGACGCCAAGGCCAGCATGGCCGAACGGCTGGTAGAGCTGGACGCCGCGCTGACCGACGTGATCCTGGCCCACCGCCCCGATACCGGCGCGGTCGAGGAAGTCTTCGTCAACGTGAACCCGCAATCGACGCTCAAGCTGGGACAGGCGCGCGGCGTCGCCATGCTCTCGGTGGCGCGCGCGGGCATTCCGGTGGCGGAATACCCCACCAAGGTCATCAAAAAGGCGCTGGTCGGCACCGGCGGCGCGGAAAAGCAGCAGGTTCAGGCCATGCTGAAAGTGCTGCTCCCCGGCGTGAAGCTGGCCGGCGAGGACGCGGCGGACGCGCTGGCCGTGGCGATCACCCACGCCAACATGCTGGGGAGCCACCGGTAAACGCCTGTTAGGCGGCCGGTCCGGACGCGACGCGATTGCGGACTTTGGGTGGGCACGCAAAACCACGTTCGTCCTGAGCCCGTCGAAGGACCCGCGATACGGTTGATCTTGAGGCGGTTTACCGCGCGCGGCCAGCACGGCGCGCGTCCTTCGATAGGCTCAGGACGAGCGGACATGGGGGATTGCTCGCAAACCGCATCCCTCCCCGAATACCCCTACCGCCGCTTCGTCTTGCCCTTCTGCCGGATCAATCGCAGGTAGGTATCGGCCACCGCCTGGTTGATGCGGTCCCAGCTGAATTCCAGGCTGCGCGCCTCACCCGCCGCGCCGTGGCGCGCGCGCAGGGCCGGGTCCTCGACATAGGCGCGCAGGGCCTCGGCGAACTGGCGCACCGCGCCGGGGGTGATCAGCCGGCCGGAAACGCCGTCGTCGACCAGGCTCTGGCTGCCCGTGGCCGCCGCCGCGACCACCGGCACGCCGCAGGCCATCGCCTCCAGCGTGACGTTGCCGAACGTCTCGGTGACGGACGGGTTGAACAGCACGTCCATGCTGGCGACCGCGCGGCCAAGGTCCGCGCCGCCCTGGAAGCCGGTGAACACTGCTTGCGGCAACCGTTCGGTGAACCAGTCGTGCGCCGGGCCTTCTCCCACCACCATCACCCGGTGCGCCACGCCGCGCCGGGCGAGCTGGTCGATCGAATCCGAAAAGACGTCCAGCCCCTTTTCCATGACCAGACGGCCCAGAAAGCCGATCACCACCTCGTCATCGGCAATGCCCAGGCTTTGCCGCCAGGCCGTGTCGCGCGCGCCGGGATGGAAGACATCGCGGTCCACCCCGCGCGACCAGATGTCGATGTCGTAGTTCATGCGCTGCGCGCGCAGCACTTGCGCCATCGATTCGGACGGCGCGACCAGCGCATCGCAACGGCGATAGAAACGGCGCAGCACGGCTTCGAGCACCGGCTCCAGAAACGCCATGTTGTAATAGCGGGGGTAGGTCTCGAACCGGGTGTGGACCGAGGCGAGGATCGGCAGGCGGTGCCGGCGCGCCCAGCTGACCGCGCGGTGGCCGGCGATGTCGGGCGAGGAAACGTGGACCACATGCGGCGCGAAGGCCGCCAGATCGCGCCGCACGCGCGGGCTGAGCGCCACCGGCAGGCGGTATTCGGCGCGGCCGGGAATGGCGATCGAGGGAACGCCCACCAGCTTGCCCTTGGACGGAAACGCAGGGTTGGCCACCTTGGGCGCATAGACCCGCACTTGCGCGCCCTGGCGCTGGAGGTAACCGACCAGCCGGTTCAGCGCCTGGTTGGCGCCATCGCGAACGTAGTTGTAGTTGCCGCTGAACAGCGCCACGCGCAGCCCCTGGGTGGTGGCGGGCAAGGAAGCGGTATCGGGGGAGTCGACCATCGCGCCCCCTTAGCCGCCCCCTTCGTGCTTGGCGAGTACACGAAAGGTAGCGGCCAAGGCTCGGTCGTGAACTCCGGCGATTTTACCAGCCGCGCCGGTATCCATGGTGCCAGCCGCCGTGCCAGCCCCAGCCCCCGCGATAGACAACCACAGGCGGAGGCGGCGGCGGCGCGTAATAGTAGCTGCGCGGATAGACCGGATAGGCGGGATAGACCGGCGCCGGATAGGCGGGGTACGCCGGATAATCGGCATAGTAGCCGCGATCGTAGTAGCGGTCCCGGTGGTTCGACGCGATGGCCGCGCCGACCGCCAGGCCGACAATGCCGCCCGCGATCGCCGCGCCGGTGCTGTCACCGCCACGATGGCCGTAATAGGGACCGCCGTAGTAGGGGCGCGCCTGTGCCGGTGCCGCGGCCGCCAGCGCGGTGGCCGCCAGCGTCATCGCAACGATGCCCTTCTTGAGATGGTTCACGACTGTTCTCCTCATATGCCGTGTCGGTCCCTGGCACGGACTGTTGCCTTTTCATCTGCCCGGCTCGCGCTGAACGGAGCCTGAAAAATCGCGTCACACGGCGTTATCGAGGCACGATCCGCCGCAAAATGCCGCCATCCCGGTGGGATTTCATTGTCGGGGCGACGGCTAAAACGGGACGGAGTCGCCTCCGTCCCGTCCCCCCGGATCAGTTGCCGTAAGGATAGCCGCGCGGATCGCCGCGATAGCCGTCCCGGTAGTCGCCGCCGTAGCCGTTGTTGTAGCCCTGCCCGTTATAACCCTGCCCGTTGTAGCCGTCCCGCCCGTAGTAGCCGTTGTCGTTGTAGCCGCGGCGGGCGTAATAACCCTCGTCGTCGCAGGGCCGGCCGTTCTGATCATAGCGGCGACCGTCGCGGTCCCAGTAATAGCCATCGCGCCAGGTCCAGCCGCGATCGCGGTAGCGGTCGTGCTTGTTGCTGTTGGCGCTCGAGGCGATCAGCGCGCCGATGGCGATGCCGACGATCCCGCCGACGATAGCGGCGCCCGTGGCGTCGCCACCCCCGCGATGATAACCGCCGCCATAGCCGCCGCCGTAATAGGGACGGGCCGAGGCCGGCGCGACGCTGCCGAACGTGGTGGCGGCCAACGCGGTGGCGAGGATCGCCTTCTTCGCGAATTGCATCATGAGCGTTCTCCCGGCACGGTCCCTGGAAAGCCCCGTGCCTTCCCCGATGTGCCGCCGTGGGAAGCGGTCTAGGCGATTCGCGCTGAACGAAACCGGAAAGGAACTGGCAGCTTTCGTTCAGGTTCATTCCGGATTTGATGAACAACTGCACGACCGGAGGGACGGCGGAAATTGTGTGCGTTTTGGCGGTACGGGTTGCGTTGCGGCAAATAACTCGCCCTACTTCAACAGGGTTAAGCGGGTTCGCCGATGGCGTGCGCCCGCCGGTACGGGGGCAAAGACGCATGGGCAGAATCGGTTTGGCGGGTGTTTCGGCAATGGCGTCCGTGCTGGTGGCGCAATCCGCCGTCGCCAGCGAAACGCCGCTGTATCAACCTTCGCCCGCCTGGATTCACCCGGTTTCGCTGCCCGCGACGCTGGCGAGCGACAGTGCGTTCGCGCCGCTCTACGACTGGCAGGTGCGGATCGCCGATGGCCGGGTGTGGAGCTATTTCGACATCACGGTCAAAATGACCAACGCCGAAACGATCGCCAGCAACTCCACGCTCGCGCTGCCATGGCTGCCGGACAAGGGCGATCTCATCGTTCATGAAGTCGCGATCATCCGCAACGGCGCCACGATCGATCTGCTCAAGGACGGCAAGCGGTTCGATGTCCTGCGGCGCGAACAGCAGCTGGAACAGCGCCAGATCACCGGTCTCCTGACCGCCACGATGGAGCCTGAGGGCCTCCAGATCGGCGATACCCTGCGCGTGCGCGCGTCCGTCACCACGCTGGACAAGGCGCTGGGCGATCGCGCGCAGTGGCAGGCGCCGCTGATCGCATTGCCGGCCAAGACCAGCGGCGCGACGATGGCCCTGAGCTTCCCGTCGAAGCGGCCACCGCGCTGGCAGATCGTGGGCGCCACCCCGCAGACCACCACGGTCACCCGAGATGGCTTCACCACCGTATCCGTGGCGCTGCCCACGCCGAAGAAACCGGAGATGCCCGGAGACGCGCCTTTGCGCTTCCGTCAGCCCGCTTTCATCGAAGCCTCCGATTTCGCGTCCTGGAGCGATGTCTCGAAAGTGATGAGCCCGCTGTTCGCTACGGAAGGCAAGATCGAGAAGGACGGAGCGCTGGCGGCGGAAATCGAATCGATCCGCAAGGCCAGCGCCGACCCGCTGACGCAGGCGGCCCTGGCGCTGCGCAGCGTACAGGACAAGATCCGCTATGTCGCCGTTCAGATGAACGGCGGCAACTATGTTCCGCAGGCACCGGAGCGGACCTGGTCGATACGGTATGGCGATTGCAAGGCCAAGACGCTGCTGCTGCTGGCGATGCTGCGCGCGCTGCAGATCGATGCCGAGCCGGTTCTCGCCAGCGCGACGATGGACGATCTGGTGCCGCAGCACTTGCCGTCGGCGGGCGCCTTCGACCACGTTTTCGTGCGCGCACGCATCGGCGGTCGATCGGTCTGGCTCGACGGGACGGACACGGGCACGCGCCTGCCCGATCTCGGCGACACGCCGGCGATGCGGCAGGTGTTGCCGCTGCGCACGGACGGGGCGGAGCTCGAAGCGATCGAGCGAACCGCGCCCGCGCGCCCTACGGTCGATATCACGCTGGACATCGATGAAAGCACCAGCACCGATTTGCCCTCGCTGACGCAGGTCAACGCCGTCTTCCGGGGCGGCACGGCCATGCTGATGAATACCGCCCGGGAACAACTGGCGGAAAAGGAACACGAACAGTTCCTCGAAACGATGCTGCAACGGCTGCTTGGCGAAGGGCAGTTCGTCGATCTCGCGTCCAAGCCCGATCCAGACCTCGGGACGGTGGCCGTGTCCGGCAAGGCCGTGTTCACGACGCCGTGGACCACCGAGGACCACGTGCGCAAACGGCAGGTTGCGCGCCTGAGCGGGGACCAGGAATTCAGCCCCGACCGCGCGCGCACGTCCTGGGCGAATATCCCGGTAACGACCGGCACGCCGGATCGCATGCACTACAAGGCCCGCATCCGCCTGCCGGAAGATGGCCGGGGCCTGACGGTCGAAGGCGAACGCCATCTCGATACCGAGGTGGCCGGGCGGCACCTGCAGCGCAGCCTCTCGCTGGAGGGCGCCGTGCTGACCCTGGACGAAACGATGACCATGGCCGGCACCGAAGTGGCGCCTTCCGCCGTGGCCGGCGAACGGGACCGGGCGGCCGCCGTCAGCGCGCACGCGCCACGGCTGATCGCGCCGCTCGACACGCGGCGCCGCTGGCAGTTGACCGACGCGGTGGCGCGCGCCTCGTCCCAGATCGCCGGCATCAACGCCGTCTATGAACGCGCGATCGCCACCGCCGAAGCCGACGACATGGTGCCCTGGAGCAACCGGGCCAACTATCGCAAGGGCATAGGCGACTGGAAGGGCGCCATCGCCGATCTTTCGCACGTGATCGCCACCCACCCGTCGGTCGACGATTACCTCGTGCGCGCCGACATCTACGATACCGTCGGCGATTATGCCGCGGCCGAGAAAGATGCCGATGCGGCACGGGCGCTTGATCCGTCATCGACCGCCGCGATCGGCCGGTTCGCCTACTATGCGGCGAAACAGGGCAAGGTGGACAATGCGCTGGCCCTGCTGGACGAAAAGATCGCGCTCGGCGGCCAGACGCGCTTCGACTACCAGATGTCGCGCGCGCAAATTCTCGGCGAGTTCGGTGATCCGGCGGCGGCGATCGGGCAATACGACGCGCTGATCGTGCAGAAGCCGGGCAAGCCCAGCCTGCTGAACGGGCGCTGCTGGACCAAGGCGCTGCGGCAGGTCCAGATCGATACCGCGCTGAAGGATTGCACCAGCGCCATCGAACTGAGCGACGACACTTCCGAAATCCTCGACAGCCGCGCGGTCGTCTGGCTCCGGCTCGGCAAGTTCACCGAAGCGCTGGCCGATATCGACGCCGCGCTGGTCCAGTCGCCCGGCCTGGCGCAGAGCCGCTACATCCGCAGCCTGATCCTGCGGCGTCTGGACCGCGGGGCCGAGGCCAACAGCGAACGCGAACAGGCCCTGCGCATCCTGCCCATGGTCGAAAAGGAATACCACCGCTACGCGCTGTAGGGGGATTGGGGAGATCGGCCGCAAGTCCTGCTCCCCTCCCGCTGGCGGGAGGGGCCGGGGGTGGGCAACACGCCATCGCTTGCAAACGCCATAACCGCGAAAAAGGCGGCAGGACCGAAGTCCCGCCGCCTTTCCTGTATTCCGTTGACCGGGAAACCGTGGCTTACGCCGCTTCCTTCTTCCGGCTGGCCTTCTTGCGCTCGTTCGGATCGAGGATCGCCTTGCGCAGGCGGATCGTCTTCGGCGTCACCTCGACCATCTCGTCATCGTCGATATAGGCGATGGCCTGTTCCAGCGTCATGATCTTCGGCGGGGTCAGGCGGATCGCGTCGTCCTTGCCGCTCGACCGGAAGTTGGTGAGCTGCTTGGACTTCATGGGGTTCACTTCCAGATCCTCGGGCTTGGCGTTCTCGCCGATGATCATGCCTTCGTAGATCTTGTCCTGCGGACGGATGAACAGGATGCCGCGTTCCTCAAGGCTGTTGAGCGCATAGCCCACCGCCTCGCCGGTGCCGTTGGAGATCAGCACGCCGTTGAGCCGCCCCTCGATCGGCCCCTTGTGCGGGCCGTACTTCTCGAAAAGCCGGTTCATGATGCCGGTGCCGCGCGTGTCGGACAGGAATTCGCCGTGATAGCCGATCAGGCCGCGCGACGGGGCGGAGAAGATGATGCGGGTCTTGCCCACGCCCGAAGGCTTCATCTCGGTCAATTCGGCCTTGCGGCGCTGCATCTTCTCGACGACCGTGCCCGAGAATTCGTCGTCCACGTCGATCACGACCGTTTCGTAAGGCTCGGTGCGCGCGCCCGTCTCGTCGGTGGCGAACAGCACGCGCGGGCGGCTGATGCCGAGTTCAAAGCCTTCGCGGCGCATCGTCTCGATCAGCACGCCCAGCTGGAGTTCGCCGCGACCGGCCACTTCGAAGCTGTCCTTGTCCGCGCTTTCGGTCACGCGGATGGCGACGTTGGTTTCCGCTTCACGCAGCAGGCGGTCGCGGATCATGCGGCTGGTCACCTTGTCGCCCTCGCGGCCCGCGAAGGGGCTGTCGTTGACGGCGAAGCGCATCGCCAGCGTCGGCGGATCAATCGGCTGCGCGGCGATCGGCGTGCTCACCGAAGGATCGGCGATGGTGTTGGCCACGGTGGCCTTTTCGAGCCCGGCCAGCGCGATGATGTCGCCCGCGCGGGCTTCTTCCACCGGCACGCGGTCCAGCCCGTTGAACGACAGCAGCTTGGAGGCGCGGCCGACCTCGATCACCTTGCCTTCGGCATCCAGCGCGTGGATGGGCTGGTTGACCTTGATCGTGCCCGACTGGACGCGGCCGGTCAGCACGCGGCCCATGAAGTTGTCGCGATCGAGCAGCGTCGCCAGGAACGAGAACGGGCCGTCCACGTCAAGGTTCGGCGCGGGCACGTGGGCCACGATCTTCTCGAACAACGGCTCCAGCGTGCCTTCGCGCGCGGCCTCGTCCTCGCTGGCGTAACCGTTGCGGCCCGAGGCGTAGAGCACCGGGAATTCGAGCTGTTCGTCGTTGGCGTCGAGGCTGACGAACAGGTCGAACACCTCGTCCAGCACTTCCTGCGCGCGGCCGTCGGGACGGTCGATCTTGTTGACCACCACGATCGGCTTGAGGCCGAGCGCCAGCGCCTTGCCGGTGACGAACTTGGTCTGCGGCATCGCGCCTTCCGAGCTGTCGACCAGCAGGATAACGCCGTCGACCATCGACAGGATGCGTTCCACCTCGCCGCCGAAGTCGGCGTGGCCGGGGGTATCGACGATGTTGATGCGCGTGGTTTCGCCCGACTGGGGCGAGGTCCATTCGACCGAGGTGCACTTGGCCAGAATGGTGATCCCGCGTTCCTTTTCGAGATCGTTGGAATCCATGGCGCGTTCTTCCACGCGCTGGTTGTCGCGGAACGTGCCGGACTGGCGGAAGAGTTGGTCGACCAGGGTGGTCTTGCCGTGGTCGACGTGGGCGATGATCGCGATATTGCGCAGGGCGGACATGATGGCGCTTTCGGTAAGGCGGGTGTTCTGGGTTCGGACCCGCGCGCCACTTACAGGGGCAGGCCGGCTCGGGCGCGCGCTTAGCGGGAATTGTGCGTTGCGGCAAGGACAGTCTGGCGCCGGGCGGGATCGCACCCCCGCTTCGCGCCCCCTGTTACCCCCGCCGCTACCCCCGCTGTTACCGGCATGCCACAGGCCCGGCCTTAGCCGCCACGCCGCCGGAAAAACATCAAAATGCCGATTGTAACGCGTCCTTCAGGCTCATATTGGTCCATCCCAGAAGGGATGAGGGGTGTCGATTTCCCGTCGGAATGGACGGAAGGCTTTGTTCCGGGGGCGTTTTTCCCGCCATCTGGTGCCGGCTTCGGCCACGGGCCTTCCCCGCGCCTGCTCCCGTTACCAGCTCAGCTACAGGATTGGTTGCCACATGAAATTTGCCGAACTCGCCCGCGCGGGCCTGCTCGTGGGGGTCTGCGGTTTCACCATGACGGTGCCCGCCGTCGCTTTCGCGCAAGCCCAGGCCATGCCGCAACAGGCCGCCACCGACGGGGAAGAAGCCCTGCCCGCGCCGGAAGAAGACGCGAAGCCCGCCACCGACCGTGGGGAAGACACCACGCAGGGCAACGAGATCGTCGTCACCGCGACCAAGCGCGAACAGACGCTGCAGGACGTGCCTGTTGCCGTCACGGTCACCAGCGCGCAGACGCTCGAACGCGCGCAGATCCGCGATCTCAAGGATCTCGCCAGCGTGGTGCCCTCGCTGCGCGTCAACCAGCAGCAAAGCTCGGCCAATACCAACTTCATCATTCGCGGCTTCGGCAACGGCGCCAACAACGCCGGGATCGAACCGTCGGTCGGCGTGTTCGTCGATGGCGTCTATCGCTCGCGCTCGGCCGCGCAGATCGGCGATTTTCCCGATGTGCAGCGGATCGAGGTGCTGCGCGGACCGCAATCCACGCTGTTCGGCAAGAACGCGTCGGCCGGTGTCGTCTCCGTGGTCACGCAGGCGCCCCAGTTCAAGTTCGGCGGCAATCTGGAGGCGACCTACGGCAATTACGATGCCGTGGTGCTCAAGGGCGTGGTCACCGGCCCGGTGGCCGATAACGTCGCGGTCAGCCTGGCCGGCGGCTACAACAAGCGCGATGGTTACATCCACGATCTGGGCACCGGGCACACCCTGAACGACCGCAACCGCTGGTTCGTGCGCGGGCAGGCGCTGTGGGAAGCAAGCCCCGCCCTGCGCGTGCGGATCATCGGCGATTACAGCCGCATCAACGAGAACTGCTGCGCCGCGATCAATCTCCAGCCTTCGGCCGCCACCACGGCGATCCGCGCGCTGGGCGGCAAGGTCAACAACGCGGCGGACCGCTATGCCGACGTGACCTACAGCAACTTCGATTCGCCCAACGACATCCGCAACTGGGGCCTTTCGGCGCAGGCCGACTATGACCTCGGCCCGCTGACCTTCACCTCGATCACCGCCTACCGCCGCACGGATGCGGTGACCAACCAGGATTCGGACTTCACCAGCGCCGACCTCCTCGGCGAGAATTCGCAAGACCTGCGGATCAAGACCTTCACCCAGGAATTCCGCGTCGCGACCAATATCGAAGGTCCGCTGAACTTCATGCTGGGCGGGTTCTATTTCAACGAGAAGATCGACCAGTCCAACCGCGTCGCCTATGGTTCGCAGTATCGCCCCTATGCCGATCTGCTGATCCGCTCGGGCACCGGCGGCGCACTGAACGCCTCCTCGCTGGAAGCGACGATCAGCGGGCTGACCGGCCAGAACTACGCCGGCCGCTTCTTCGGCGCCGGACAAGGGCTGGACGAACGCTATCGCCTGAAGAACGAGGCGTTCTCGATCTTCGCGCAGGCCGATTTCAAGGTGCACGATCGCCTGACCATCACCGGCGGCATCAACTTCACCCGCGATACCAAGCATTTCTCCGCGCAGGTCGCGTCGAGCGACGTGTTCTCGGGCCTGTCGCTGGCGGACATCGGCCAGACCGGGCTGACGCAACAGTATCTCGCCACGGCGGTCGGCACCGCGCTGGGCCTGGGCGCGGCGGCCAATGCCGCGCAGATCCAGGGCTTCGCCACGGCCCAGCCCGGCATCTTCGGCACGCTACGTACGCAGGCGGCCGCGTTCGGCGCGGCCAATGCCAACCTCACGCCCGCGCAGGCGGCGGCCAGCGGCAATCCCGGGCTGGTCGGCAACCCGCTGCTCGCGCTCAAGAGCCTCCAGTTCCTGCCGCCGTTCCTGGGCGTGCCCAACGGCGTGGAGCCGGGCCGCACCAGCGACAGCAAGTTCACCTATACCGCGCGGATCGCCTACGATCTGACGCGGCGGATCAACTTCTACGCCAGCTTCGCCACCGGCTTCAAAGCCAGTTCGATCAACCTTTCGCGCGATAGCCGGCCGGCCGCCTCGGACGCGGTGGCGCTGGCCGCCGCCGGGCTGACACAGGTCAACCAGACTTACGGCAGCCGCTTCGCCGGGCCGGAAAGCTCGACGGTGCTGGAACTCGGCCTCAAGGCCAACTGGGGGCTGGTAACGATGAACGTCGCCGCCTTCCGCCAGTCGATCAAGGGCTTCCAGTCCAACATCTTCACCGGCACCGGCTTCTACCTGTCGAACGCCGGCAAGGAAACGGTGCAGGGCCTGGAATTCGAAGGCACCGCGCGGCCGGCGCGCGGCGTCCAGCTGTCGATGGCGGTGACCTACCTCGATCCCAAGTACGACAGCTTCGGCCTTTCGGCGGTGGGCGATCTTTCGGGCACGCGCCCGGCGGGGATTCCCTCGATCTCGGCCACCTGGGGCGCGCAGATCGACCATGCCTTCCCCAACGACGATCACCTGATCCTGCGCGGCGATTTCCACTACGAAACGCAGGTGCAGATCCAGGAAGGCCTGCCCGGCTTCCTTTCGGGTGGCACCGACGCAGCGATCGCGGCGGCGCGGCCCTTCACGCGCGAGGTGAGCGAACTCAACGGCTCGCTCACCTGGGCGATGCGCAACGGCATCGAGCTGTCGGTCTGGGGCCGCAACATCCTCAACCACCGCTGGCTGCTCAACATTTTCGATTCGGTGGCGCAGCCCGGCTCGATTTCGGGCTACGTCAACCAGCCGCGCACCTGGGGCGGCACGGTGCGCTACCGGTTCTGAAAGACCGCTCCACAATCGCGCCGATGCGGAGGAGGAAAGGGAGGCCGCGGCCTCCCTTTTTCTTGCGGACCGCCGGAAATCGTGCGTTTCTCCGCTTTATAGGCCGCCAGCGTGTCAGAGCGGCCCAAGCAGGGGATTGTCCGATGGAATGGATGTTGATGCCGTACCGGCGCTATGCCGATTTTTCCGGCCGTTCGCGGCGCAAGGAATACTGGATGTTTATCCTGTTCACGGCCATCGTCTACGCGGTCGTTTTTTCACTTATGATGGCTGGTGGCTTCAGCTTTTCGCCCGATGGAACACCCTCGCGGGGGCCACTGTTCTGGCTGGGCGCGCTGCTTCTGGGGTTGTTCGTACTTGGCAGCTTTATCCCGTCGATAGCCGTGCAGGTCCGTCGCTTTCACGATCAGGACAAGTCCGGCTGGTTCGTGCTGCTGGCCTTCGTGCCATACGTCGGCGGTTTGATCGTGCTGATCTTCATGTGCATCGAAGGCACGCGCGGCCCCAACCGCTTCGGCCCCGATCCCAAGAATCCCAACCAGGCGGACGTTTTCGCCTAAAGCACCTCCACCGTGTCCCCGACCGCGATCGCGGCGGGGCCGTCGGGAATCGCGTTCTGGCCGAAGACCGGCATCTTCTGCCAGACGCGGCCCATCGCCTTCAGCGTATGCAGCGGTTCGGGGCCGGTGCTTTCGCCGGTCTCCACGTCCTGCGTGGTAATCACGCAGCGCGTGCAGGGCTTGACCACGCGCAGCGTCAGGCCGCCTACGCGCAGCCGCCGCCAGCCGTCCTCGGCAAAGGCCGCCCCTGCGCCTTCCAGCACGATGTTCGGCCGGAAACGCGCCATGTCCACCGGCGCATCGAGCCGCGCGTTGAGCGCCGCAAGCGATTCGACCGTGGTCACCAGCAGCGGAAAGCCATCGGCGAAGCTTACCCGATCGCCCGCCGCGCCATAGTCCGGGTGGACCGGGCGCACCGTTTCCTCGGCCATGTGGACCAGCCGCACCGGACGCCCGAACAGCGCGGAAAGCCATGCGGCGGCGGCGGGGCCGGCATCGTGGCCAGCCACCTCGTCTCCCCACACGCGCACCGGCAGTTCGGGAGCGCCCGACAGCGGCACCGGCACGTCCATTTCGCTTGCGGCATCGACACCGGGCACGCGATGGCGCAGGCGCAGCCCGTGCTCCGTGGGCCGAGCCGAAACCAGCGCCATCGCCGGCAATTCGCGGCGGGTGAGGAAGCGGCCGTCCTCGCGCACCATCATCCAGCGCCGGTCGCCTTCCAGCCCGCGCGACGTGACCATGGCCCGCGTCATGGCCTCTCCGCCCATCGACTTGACCGGGTAGCGGTGCAGGGAAACCACTTTCATTCCGCGCGCGTCCATATCCAGGTGCCCGAAATCGCCATGACCGCCGCCGGGACAAGCACCCAGGGCCAGCCCGCGATCAGGGCGGTGATGCCCACGCTGATCGCCATGGCAATCAGCGCCGCCTTCTTGGCGCGGCGCGAGATGGCGCGGCGTTCCCGCCACTGGCGCAGCGCGGGGCCATATTTCGGGTGATCGAGCAGGCGCTGTTCCCACGCCGGATTGCCCTTGGCGAAGCAGAACGCAGCCAGCAGCAGGAACGGCACGGTCGGCAGCAGCGGCAGGAAGGCTCCCACCGTCCCGATCGCAACGAAGGCAAGGCCGGCCCCCGTCCAGAGATGCCGGCCCAGCACGGCGCTATCCGGCCGCGATCCGAGCGGCGTGTTCGCGCACCAGCGCGATCATGTTGGGCACGCCCTGCGTCCGGTTGGAGGAAAGCTGGTTCTTCAGGTCGAACGGCGCCAGCCGCGCGGCGATGTCGGTTCCGGCCACGTCCCGCGCCGGCCGGTCCTGCACCGCGGCCAGCACCAGCGCGACGATGCCCTTGGTGATCGCCGCGTTGCTGTCCGCCAGGAAATGCAGCTTTCCAGCCCCTTCGTTCTCGATGGGATAGACCCAGACGCTGGCCGAACATCCGCGCACCAGTGTGGCGTCGGTCTTGAGCGCATCGGGCATCGGCTCCAGTTCGCGCCCCAGTTCGATCAGCAGGCGATAACGTTCGTCGCCATCGAGAAACGCGTATTCTTCCAGAATGTCTTCAAGGCTGCGCATCAACTGTCTTGCCGTCCACGGTCCGTCTTGCGCGCCGGGATAGGCGCAGGACCGTCAGAGGTCCACCCCGCTTGCGATGGCTTCCAGCTTGCGGATGCGTTCCTTGAGATCGGCCACCTCGATCAGGCCGACCGCCGGCATATCGCCATGGCGGTGCTGGAGTTCCAGCCGCTTGAAGGCCAGCCAGCCGTTCCAGGCGCGCAGCAGCGCCGCGGCGACGATGACGAGGCCCACCAGCGCGGCGGCGGCGATCAGGGTGGGATCGGTGAACAGAGTCGTGTCCGGCATGTTCGTTCTCCGGTAGGGCGGGCGCGTCAGCGGTCGCGCAGCGCCTCGATCTCGCTGGCCAGACGGCGCGTATCGTGCGCCTGGCTGGTGCTGGCGTCGGTCACGATCCGCTCCACCACTTCCAGCCGCTTGCGCAGGGTTTCCACCTCGCGCTCCAGCTCGGCGGTATAGGCGGGATCGGTGGGTGGGCCGGCCTGGTACCCTTCGCTTTCATGCCAGCGGCGGTGCATCCGCATCTTGGCAAAGGCGAGGATGGCGACAATGGCGACCATGGCGCTCCAGAAACTCACGGGCGTATTTCCTTGTACCTGCGGTTGAATACCTCAGTGGACTTCGGTTTCGCGCAGTGCCTCGATCCGCAGCGCGAGGTCCGTGCCGGAATCGGTGACGAGCCGTTCCAGGACGCGCACGCGCTGTTCCAGCCGCTCGTTGTGCGCGATGTATTGCGCGGTCTTTTCCGCCGTCTGGCGCGAAAGCAGTTCCATTTCCCGTTCCTTGAACGCCAGGCGGCGCTTGTAGAGGTCCGAGACGATGCCGAGCGTGACGGGCAGGCCGATGACGATGCCCAGCGCGGCGAGAAAGACCGATGGCATCATGGCCGCAACTCCGGCCGGGCCATAGCCTCGGCGGCCAGGATGCCGGCGCCGTCGGAACGGAGCGCCTCGATCTGCGCGGCCACGTCATAGCTCTTGTCGGTGACGATGCGTTCGAGCACGCGGACCCGCTCCTCCAGCGCCTTGACCTGCGCCGCGGTGGCGCCGTCGCCCTGCACCGCGCCCGCTTCCACTTCACGGATGCGCAGTTCGGCCATGCGGCGCTTGTGGCGCGTGACGATGGCCACGATCGGGATGCTAAGCGCCACGATCGGTATCGAAATCGGATCGAACATCGGTCATTTTCCCCTCAGCGCTGCCCCGGAATGACCGGATTTCAGCGCAATTTCTCGATCTCGGCCGAAAGGCGCGGATTGCTGCTGACATAGAAGCTTTCCACTTCGGCCAGCCGGCGGTCGATATCGCGGAACTGGGCGCGGACTTCGCGGGCGGTGCGCGCCGGAGACTGGCGGACACCCTGCCAGAACTTCTGCTCCTGCCGGTCGCCGTAAAGGTAGCCGGGCTTCTTTTCGGACAGGAAGCCGAGCGCCAGGTACACGAAGGGCAGGAAACCGAGGCCGCAGAACGTCAGCACCACGAAGCCCAGCCGGACCCACAGCACGTCCACGCCGGTGTAATCCGCGATGCCCGCGCAAACACCCATGAACTTCCCGTTAACCTTATCCCGGTAGAAGCGGGTTCGTGGACTATTCACTTCGACATCCCCTTCTTTTCGGCGAGCATGCGATCAAGCTCTCGCAGCTGCTGGTTGTCTGTTTCGCGATCGTGCTGAATGCGCGCGGGGCGGAATTCCGGATTGTCGGACGCTACCAGCCGCTCCACCGTATCCATCCGCTCGTCCAGGCGGCGCGCCAGCTGGTACAGTTCGTCCAGCAGCGCCTCGTCGCCCGTGGTCAGCGTGGCGGCGGTCTTCCAGCGGGTTATGTAGTGAAGGATGATCCAGGGTAACCCGACGAAGATTCCCAGGATCGCAACGAGCGGGATGAGCACCTCTTCCATGGATCAGTTGCCTTTCGCCAACGCGCGCTTCATCGCTTCGAGTTCCTCATCCACCTTGTCCTGCCCGGCCAGCGCGGCGATCTCGTCCGCCAGGCTCGGCGCCTTGCCATCGGCCAGGTTCAGCGCATCGGCACGGCCTTCGGCATAGTCGACGCGGCGTTCGAGCTGGTCGAACCGGGCAAGCGCCTCATCGACGCGCTCGTTGGTGAGCAGGCTGCGCAGGCGGACGCGGTTCTCGGCGCTTTCCAGCCGCGCGGCGATCGCCGTCTGGCGGCTGCGCGCTTCACGCAAACGGGTCTGGAGCTTCTCGATGTCCTGCTCGTAGGCGCGCATCGCGTCGTCGAGGACGCCGATCTCGGCCTTGAGCTGTTCGGCCATGTCGGTCGCCTTGTTCTTCTCGACCAGGGCGGCGCGGGCCAGATCCTCGCGATCCTTGCTGAGCGCGAGCTGGGCCTTTTCCGCCCAGTCGGCCTGGAGCCGTTCCAGCTTCCCGACGTGCCGCTGCATCTCCTTCTGATCGGCGATGGTGCGCGCGGCGGAGGCCCGCACTTCGACAAGCGTCTCCTCCATCTCCATGATGATCATCCGGATCATCTTGGCAGGATCGTCCGCCTTGTCCAGCAAGTCGTTGAAATTGGCAGCAATAATGTCGCGCGTCCGCGAAAAAATGCCCATCAGGTTGACTCCGTTGGTGAAGATGGGACGCGATTGGCCATTCGCGTCCTGGAAACGGGTGTTGGCGCGCAGCGCATCCAGTTCCGCATCGAAGCGGGACGCGCGCGACCCTTCCGGTCGTACCGGGGTCAGGTCTTCGGTCACGCCAGTTCGCCGGTAATCGCGGCGCTGGAGGCCAGCACCTGCGGCGCGGCCTGAATCTGCTGGGTCAGTGCGAAGCAGTTGAGAGCCAGCATCGCGCCAATGCTGGCGAGCGCTGCGCGGCCGAGCTTGGTCGAAAAGAAGCGGGCGGTGTACATCTGCATTCTCCGTGGAAGCGTGGCCGAAGATACCGGGCCAGTGCGTTTGTTCACCTTTCAGCAAGCCGCGTGCCAAACCGCGGGAAATCCCGGAAATCCGCCATTTTTATGCCCGTGTCGCACCTATGACATGGCATCCGTTGCCTTGATTTGGTGAAATATGCTAAAACTTGGCGATGGATCGGGAAGTTCAGTTCATCGGCCAGTCCGGCGCGTTTCTTGACGCCGTCGAACGCGCCAGCCGCGCCGCGCCCATGCGCCGTCCCGTGCTGGTGATCGGCGAGCGCGGCACCGGCAAGGAACTGATCGCCGAAAGATTGCACCGCCTGTCCACCCGCTGGCAGGAGCCGCTGATCACCCTGAACTGTGCTGCACTGCCAGAAACCCTTATAGAAGCTGAACTTTTTGGCCACGAAGCCGGTGCTTTCACCGGCGCGACGCGCGCCCGCGCCGGCCGTTTCGAGGAAGCGGACAAAGGCACGCTTTTTCTCGACGAACTGGCGACTTTGTCGATGAGCGCGCAGGAGAGGCTGCTGCGCGCGGTCGAATATGGCGAAATCACGCGGATCGGCGCCTCGCGTCCGGTGCGCGTGGACGTCAGAATCGTCGCCGCGACCAACGAAGACCTCCCAAAAGCCGCGGAAGAAGGCCGTTTTCGCGCCGATTTGCTCGATCGGCTGAGTTTCGAGGTCATTACCCTGCCCCCGCTGCGCGTGCGCGAGGGCGATATCGCGGTTCTGGCCGATTATTTCGGACGGCGCATGGCCGCCGAGCTGCACTGGGATTCCTGGCCCGGCTTTGCCCCCCACGCGGCGCGGCAGCTGGAAGACTATGCGTGGCCCGGAAATGTCCGAGAGTTACGTAACGTAATCGAGCGCGCGGTCTATCGCTGGGACGATTCTGGCGCCCCGATCGCGCATATTCAGTTCGATCCGTTCGAAAGTCCGTGGAAGCCGGCGTCCCTGCCGCGCATCGCGGAGGCCCCGTCGCCCGCGCCGGCAGCCTCGCCAAGAACGGCACAAGATTTTGATTTTATTGACGATCTTCGCGGCGCCGTGGACGCGCATGAGCGCGCGATCCTGGAACACGCGCTCGGACGGCACCGCTACAACCAGCGCCAGACCGCAAAAGCGCTGGGCCTGAGCTACGATCAGCTCCGGCACTGCCTGAAGAAGCACGGTCTGCTCGAAAAGGGCGATTAGTTACGTAACGAAATGGATTTTGTTACGTAACAATAGGCCATTTCATCACGTAACGCGCGCTGCCAGACCCGCCAGCGCCGAAATCGGTTCCCCCCTGCCTGTACGATGTTCTAAGCCGCCGCCATGTCGCTCACCCGCCTCACCTTGCGTCATTTTCGCAACCACGTGGCGACGCGCCTGGAAAAAACGCGCGATTTCAATATCTTGGTCGGCGAGAATGGCGCCGGCAAGACCAACGTGCTCGAAGCGGTCTCGCTGCTGGCGCCCGGACGCGGTTTGCGCCGGGCGCAGCCCGCCGAAATGGCCGGGCGCAGCGGCGATGGAGGCTTCGCCGTGGCGGCGGAACTGGAAGATGGCGCGGTCGCGCTCGGCACGGCCAGCACGGCGGATGCTCCAAACCGCCGGAATGTAAGGATAAATGGTGCGGAAGGGCCGGCAGCACGGTTGGCCGAGTGGCTCTCCATCACCTGGCTGACCCCGGCCATGGACCGCCTCTTCGCCGAAAGCGCGAGCGGACGGCGCCGCTTCCTCGATCGGCTGGTGCTGGCGCGCCTGCCCGGACACGCCCGAAATGCCGGCCGTTACGAGACGGCGTTGCGCGAACGCAACCGCCTGCTGGCCGATCCGGCCGATCCCGACCCGCTGTGGCTGGACGCGCTTGAGGCGCAAATGGCTGAAAACGGAGCGTTAATTGCTGCCGCCCGGCGCGATCTGGTCGCCGACCTGACGCGCGCTATCGCGGTGCTGCCGGAGCAGCCTTTCGCCCGTCCGGCGCTCGAATATGCCTCCGAAACGCCTTCGGACGGCGAAGAATTGCGCATTTTGTTACGTAACAACCGTCGCCGCGACCGCGCGGCAGGGCGCAGTTTGACCGGTCCGCACCGCGATGACCTGGCCGTGACCCTCGCCGCCAAGCAATCGCCCGCCGCGGACTGCTCCACGGGCGAGCAAAAGGCCATGCTCATCGCGATTGTGCTGGCCCACGCACAGCTCACCGCCGGCGAGCGGCCCCGCCTGCTGCTGCTGGACGAAATCGCCGCGCATCTCGATCCGCTGCGCCGCGCGGCACTGTTCGAGCGATTGGCGGCATCGGGCGCACAAGTGTGGATGACCGGCACCGAACTCGCCCCGTTCGAGGAAATCGCAGGCGGCAGCGCGGTGTGGCGCGTGGCGGACGGCGTGGCCACGCGGGCCTGATCAGGCCCCGTGCCTGTCCTCCGCCGCCTTCAGCGCCTTCGCCACATCGCCCTGCGTGGCCACCACGATGCGATCGATTCCTTGCGCGTTTGGGTGGATATTATCGCCCAATAACAACGCTTTGTTGCCGATCACGGGTTGCAGGAAGAACGGCACCAGCGGCACGTCGTACTTCTTCGCCAGCGCCGGCCAGATCGGGTTGAACGCCCGTGTGTAGTCCGCCCCCATGTTGGGCGCGGCGAGCATTCCGGTGAGCATCGCGGGCAACCCGCGCTTCTTCAATTCGGCCAGGATCGCATCGAGATTGGCGCGGGTTTCGGCCGGTGGCAGCCCGCGCAGCATGTCGTTGCCGCCCAGCCCCACCAGCACCAGCGCGGGCTTTACGGGCTGGTTGTCGAGCGTGAACGCCAGCCGTTGCAAGCCGGCCGCCGTGGTATCGCCGGAGACGCCCGCGCCCACCACTTTCACCGGCGTTCCCGCCGCGTTGAGCGCCACCTGCAGCTTCGCCGGATAGCTCTCGTCCTGCCGGAGCTGGTATCCGGCGTAGAGGCTGTCGCCGAACGCCAGGATCACCGGGGCGTTGGCGGGAACGGGCGCGGCCGAAACCGCCGTCGTTGGGGACGCGGAAGGCTCTGAATCCGCAGTTTTTTCGCCCGAACAGGCGGCCAGCGACAGGACAAGGGCGATAACGAGCGGGAAACGGCGCATGGGGGCTTTCTGGATCGGACGGCACAGGTTGCGAAGCGCAACCAATCTATGCCACTCCTGCGCGGTGACAAGCACCTCTCCGATCATCTCCGCCCGCAACCTGACCCTCCATCTCGGCTCCGGCGAGGGCCGCGTCGACATCCTGCGCGGCATCGACCTCACCGTCGGTGCGGGCGAGATGCTGGCGCTGCTCGGCCCCTCCGGATCGGGCAAAAGCTCGCTTCTGGCCGTGCTCGCGGGGCTGGAACGCGCCAGCGGCGGCGCGCTGGAGGTGGCCGGCGCCGATTTCACCGCGCTCGACGAGGACGGCCTTGCTGCCGCGCGGCGCGGGCGAATCGGCATCGTCCTGCAGGCGTTTCACCTCCTGCCGACGATGACCGCGCGCGAAAACGTCGAAACGCCAATGGAACTGGCGGGCATGGCCGGGGCCGAAGCGCGGGCGGAGGCCGAACTCGGTGCCGTGGGGCTGGGCCACCGCCTGAATCACTATCCGGCGCAGCTTTCCGGCGGGGAACAGCAGCGCGTCGCCATCGCCCGCGCGCTGGCGCCGCGCCCGGCGATCCTGTTCGCGGACGAGCCGACCGGCAATCTTGACGCGGCGACCGGCGCGGCGGTGGCGGACCTGCTGTTCCAGCGCGCGCGGGAAGCCGGGGCGACGCTGATCATGGTCACGCACGACGAGGCGCTGGCCGCCCGCTGCGGCCGCGTGGTGCGGCTCGCCGATGGCGAAATCGCTTCGGATTCAACACGATGACGGCAAGCCGGATGGGCTGGGGCACCGCCTGGCGGCTGGCCCGGCGCGGGCTCGACTGGCGCTTTCGCGGCCTGCGGCTGCTCCTCGTCTGCCTGGTGCTGGGCACCGCCGCGCTGGCCGCGATCGGCACGCTGACCGGCGCGATCGAGCGCGAATTGACCAGCCGGGGCCGCGTGCTGCTGGGAGGCGACCTGCAATTCACGCTGGCGCAACGCGGGGCGTCGGACGCCGAAATGGCGGCGATGCGCGCGCTGGGCACGGTTTCGGCCGGCACGCGGCTGCAGGCGATGGCCCGGCTGCCGCAGGGCGACGACGTGGCCGTTCCGGTGGAGCTGAAAGCGGTGGACGCGCGCTGGCCGCTCTATGGCGCGCTCACGCTGGAAGGCGGCCGCCGGGCCGGCGCCCCCACCGGCATGACCGCGTGGATCGCCCCCGGCGTGGCCGACCGGCTGGGCGTGACAGCCGGCGGAAAACTGCGGATCGGCGATGCCCTGCTGACCATCGGCGGGGTGATCGCGGACGAGCCGGACCGGCTTTCCGAAGGGTTCTCGCTTGGCCCCACCGTGATCGTCAGCCCGGAGGCGCTGGCCGCTTCGGGGCTGGTCCAGCCCGGATCGATGATCCGCGCGAAATACCGCGTCCGCCTGCCCGCCGGTGGCGCGGCCGCCGATCCGCAAGCGCTGGCCGATGCTTTCACCGCGCGCTTCCCCGTGGCCGGGTTCGAGGCGCGCACGCGCGACAAGGCATCGCCGGGGCTGGACCGCTTCGTCGGGCGCATGGGGCAGTTCCTGGTGCTGGTGGCGCTGGCGGCGCTGTCGATCGCCGGGATCGGCATCGGCAACGGCGTGTCCTCCTATCTCGAAGCGCGACGCGGCAGCATCGCCACGCTCAAGATTCTCGGCGCGGAAAGCCGCGATATTGCAAGAATTTACCTGCTGCAGATGGCCGTCGCCTCGGCCATCGCGATCGCTACGGGCCTGCTGATCGGCGTGGCCACCACGCCGTTGCTGGGCCGCGCGCTTTCCGGCCTGCTGCCGGTGGAAGCGGGCGTGGTGATCGACGCGAAGGCGCTGCTGCTCGCCGCCGCCTATGGTGCGCTGATCGCGCTGACCTTCGCCGCGCCGCCGCTGATCCGCGCGCGCGAGTTTCCGGCGATGGCGCTGATGCGTGCCCGCGTCAGCCCACTGCGCACGCGGTGGCGGGCGGCGGTACGGTCCATGGGCTTGCCGGTCGGGGCGGGGCTTGCCGGCATCGCCGCGCTGGCGATCGCAACCGCGCCGCAGAAGGAACTGGCGGCGGGCTTTCTCGGCGGATCGGCGGCGCTGTTCGTGCTGCTGGCGGCCCTCGGACTGGGCCTCGCCCGGCTCGCCGCGCGCCTGCCGCGTCCGCGCGGGGCCATCGCGCGCATGGCGCTGGCCAACCTGCACCGCCCCGGCGCGCAGACCAGCGCGCTGGTGGTGGCGCTGGGCTTCGGCCTGTCCGCCTTCGTGCTGCTGGCGGCGGTGGAGACGAGCCTCGATGCCAATATCGCGCGGCGCGTGCCCGATCGCGCGCCCGATTACTTCGTGCTCGACGTGCCGCGCGATGGCCTTGCCCGGTTCGAAACGGTGGTGCGCCATGCCGCGCCCGGTGCGACGATCCGCACCGTCCCCGCGCTGCGTGGCACGATCGTCGCTTATGGCCCGCAAGACCGGATGGTGCGCGTGGCCGATCTCAAGGAACTGCCCGAAAACGCCTGGGCGCTGCGCGGCGATCGGGGGCTGACCTATGCCGAGACGGTGCCGGAGGGGAACACCCTCACCGCCGGCAAGTGGTGGCCAAAGGACTATGCCGGCGAACCGCTGGTCTCGGTGGACGCGGACCTCGGCAAGGCGCTGAACCTGAAGCTGGGCGACCGGATCACGGTGGGCCTGCTGGGCGTGGAGCGCACCGCCACGATCGCCTCGTTCCGGCAAATCGACTGGGAAAACATGGGCTTCAACTACGTGCTGGTGTTCAGCCCCAACGCCATTGCCGATGCGCCGCACAACCTGGCCGCCACGATCGAGCTGCCCCCCGCGGCGAAATCGCCGGGCGTACGCCGCGCGATTCTCTCGGGCCTCGTCCGCGCGCTGCCATCCAGTTCGGTGGTGGAAATCGGCCCGGTGCTGAACCAGGCGCGCGACATCCTCTCGCAGATGGGCACGGCGATCCTCGCCGCCGCCAGCGTCGCGATCCTGGCCGGCATGGCGGTGCTGGCCGGCGCGATCGCCGCCGCGCGCGAGCGGCAGCAGTACGACAACGTGATCCTGCGCGTGCTAGGCGCCAGCCGGCGGCAGCTGCTGACGCTGATTCTCGCCGAATATGCGCTGCTTTGCGCGGTGCTGGCCGTGATCGCGCTGGTGCTGGGCTGCGGCGCGGGCTGGCTGGTGATCGTGCGCCTGTTCGATTTCGCGTGGATGCCCGGCTGGACGCGCATCCTCGTCGTGCTGGGCGCCGGCGTGGCGCTCGTTCTGGTGCTGGCGCTGGCGGGGTCGCTGGGGCTGCTCCGCACCCGCCCGGCGCAGGCTTTGCGCGAGCTTTAGGGCCTGACTTCGGTTCGCCATTGCGAACGCACTTGAAGCAATCCAGAGTGCTGCGTGCGGCTCTGGATTGCCACGGGGCTTCGCCCCTCGCAATGACGATACCGCCCGCTTTCACAGGGGACTCATGGATTTCGACGACCAGATGCGCCGCTATTTCGGCACCACCGAGCTGGAAACGCTGACCCCGGCCGCGCTGGAAAGCGGCAAGGAGCGGCTGGCGGTCGAGTTCGGGCTGGAGCGCGACCGGGGCCGGCGCTTCGCGATGTGGGCGCTGATGCACATCCTGGGCAACGCGCCCGATCTCGACGTGGCGTTCAAGGACCCGGCGGATCAGGACATCGCCCGCGATTTCATGGATATGCTGGCGCAGGCCAGCGGCGGTTAGCCCGCGTTACCGGCCGCGATAGGCGGGGACGCCCTGATCGGGCAGCCACAGCCCTTCCGGCGGCGCGCCGGACTGCCAGAACACGTCGATCGGGATGCCGCCGCGCGGATACCAGTAGCCGCCGATGCGCAGCCAACGGGGGCGCATCTCGTCGAACAGGCGCTGGCCGATGCCGACCGTGACATCCTCGTGGAAGCCGTTGTGGTTGCGGAACGATCCGAGGAACAGCTTGAGCGCCTTCGATTCCACGATGGTTTCGCCGGGGGCGTAATCGATCACCAGATGCGCGAAATCGGGCTGGCCGGTGACCGGGCAGAGCGAAGTGAACTCGGGCGCGGCGAAGCGCACGAGATAGAGCGCGCCGGGGCGCGGGTTGGGCACGTAGTCCAGCACCGCCTGCTCGGGCGAGGCGGGCAGCGTGCTCGTCTGGCCGAGGTGGAGGGGTCCGTTTGCAGCCATGGGGCCTTCCTTGGGAACTAGGTCTATGGCCGCAGCCCATGCACCCGCCGCCGATCAAGGGCAAGCCGGCGGATTGCCTCCCGCCAGCAAGGCGCTATTCAGGCGCGCTTGCGCTCGGCTGGCCGGCAAGGCGGCAAGACGCACGGCAAGACAATACGGACGGAACGAATGACGGCAGGGTTCAGGGGCGGAAACCGGCGGACAGGTGCGATAGCCACGGCGGCCATGGCGGCGGCGCTTCTGGCGCACGGCCCGGCCGCGCGGGCGCAGCAGGACTACCAGTTGCCCAGCGCCACGCCGACCCCCACGCCACCGCCCCGCGCCGCCGGCCCTGTGGCGGAGGGCGCGCCCCCCCCCACGCCGGTCGCGTCGCCGACGGGCGCGCAACCGACGATCGTGCTGCCGACGCCGCGTGCCACGCCCACAGCCACGCCCGCGCCTACGCCGGCCGTCTCCCCTTCCACCGCGCCAGACCGCCGCGTCCGGCCCGAGGCGCGGCCCACCCCGACCGCACCCGCGCCCTCCCCCACCCCCGCCCCGGCCGCCTCGACAACGCCGGAGCCGCTGCCGGAAGCCGATGCGTCCACCGCGCCTTCGGCCGCGCCGGAACCGGAAACCACGCCGTCCGGGGCGCCTGTCGCCAGCACGCCGGATACCGGCGGATGGCTGTGGTGGATCGGCGGCGGCGCGCTGGCGCTCGCGGTGCTGGCGCTGGCTGCCTGGGCGCGACGGCGGCGGCGAGCCGCTCCGGACGAGCCGGCTGAAGTGCAGGAGGCAGAGCCGGAGAGTGCGCCTTCGGTTGCAGCGATGCCGGTCTCCCGCCCCGCGCCAACGCTCCTTCCGCCGCCGCCTGCGCCCGCACCTTCCCCCGTGGCGCCCGCAGCCGCGCGCGGCCTCGTGCTGACACTCGAAGCGGTGCGGCTGGGCGCGACGCTGGTCAACACCACGCTTGCCTACCGCCTGACCGCCACCAACGCCGGGCCGGACGCGCTGAGCGACATCGCGATCAGCGGCGACATGACCGCAGCGCACGCCTCGCGCTCGATGGAGGAACAACTCGGCATCGCCGGGCCGGAACTGCCGCCGATCGGCCGGATCGAACGGCTCCAGCCGGGCGAAAGCGCCGTTCTGGAGGGCGAATTCCGCCTGCCGCTGGCTGCCGTCACGCCGATTCGCCACGGGCAGGCGCAGCTTTTCGTGCCGGTGGCTCGGTTCGACGCCTGGGCCAGCGACAGCGCGCACCGGGCCGTCTCGGCGCGGGCCGCGTTCCTGGTCGGGCAGGATAACGCTACGGCATCCGACCGTCTCCAGCCGTTCCGGCTCGACCTTGGCCCGCGCGTGTGGGACGCGATCGGGCAGCGCGCGCTCGAAATACCCGAAACGCTCTGAATCGTTCGTTTTTCAGTCTCGACGCGTCTTGGCCGCCTGCCTAAGTATAAGGGGAATCCGCGATAGACGGATCACCCATGCAGGCAGGAACAACCACGATGGATCCCTTGGTCTCGACCCAGTGGCTCGCGGACGAAATTGGCGCGAGCGATTTGCGCATCGTCGACGCGAGCGCGTTTCTTCCCGAGCAGAAACGCAATCCCGCGCTGGAATACGAAGCCTGCCATATTCCCGGCGCGGTCTTCATGGACCTCGCCAATCTGGTCGACACCACTGCGCCGGTGCCCAACACCCTGCCATCGGCCGAAAAGTTCGCCAGCCGGATGCAGAGCCTGGGCCTGGGCGACGGCAGCCGCATCGTGCTCTACGACGACAGCCCGGTGAAGAGCGCCACGCGCGCCTGGTTCATGCTGACCATGTTCGGCGCGCAGAACGTCGCGCTGCTCGATGGCGGCATCGCCAAGTGGAAGGCCGAGGGCCGCCCGTGCGCGCAAGGGCGCGAGACATTGCGGCACCGGCACTTCACCGTCTGGAGCGACGAGAGCCACGTCCGCTCCAAGGCCGACGTGCTGCGCAACCTGAAGGACCGGCGCGAACAGGTGATCGACGCGCGCGGCGCCGGGCGCTTTACCGGCGAACAGAAGGAAACCAACCCGGCGCTGGCCAGCGGGCACATCCCCGCCTCGCGCAACGTGCCCTATGCCAGCCTGTTCCGGCCGGACGGCACCTGGAAAAGCCCCGACGAGATCCGCGCGCTGTTCGACGCGGCCGGCGTGGACCTGTCGCGCCCGCTGATCAGCTCGTGCGGATCGGGGATGACGGCCAACGTGCTGATCTTCGCGCTGCACCTGATCGGCAAGGACGACGTCTCGCTCTACGACGGCAGCTGGTCCGAATGGGGCGCCGATCCGGCGACGCCGAAGGAAACCGGGCCGCAGGCCGCCGTGCAGCCGGCCTGAAGAGGCGCCTCGAAAGCCCACGCAAGGTTTGCTAGGGGCCGGCGATGAGCAGCACGCGCGATGATCGCCCCCTGAAGCCCGCCACCCGCCTTGCCGCCGCCGGCCGGCGGCCCGAATGGACCGGCACCGCCGACCAGCCCGGCGCGGTGGTCAGCCCGGCGGTGTGGCGCGCCAGCACCCATCTCTATCCCGACATGACCGCGCTGCGGCAGGGCGGCGGCCGCAACGAGGACGGGCGCTTCTACTACGGGCGACGCGGCGCGCCGACGCAATGGGCGCTGTGCGAGGCGCTGACCGAACTGGAGCCCGGCGCGGCCGGCACGGTGCTCTATCCCTCGGGCGTGGCCGCCATTGCCGGCGCGCTGCTGACGGTGCTGCGCCCCGGCGACGTGCTGCTGCTGACCGACAACGCCTATGAGCCCAGCCGCGCGATGGCGCGCGGACTGCTGCGCGATTTCGGCGTGGAAACGCGCTGGTTCGATCCGTGCGACACCGCCGCGTTCGAGGCGGCGATCTGCGAACGGACGCGCGCCGTGCTGCTCGAATCGCCCGGCAGCCTGACCATGGACGTGCAGGACGTGCCCGCCATGGCGGCGATCGCCCGCGCGGGCGGCATCGTCTCCGTGCTGGACAACACCTGGGCCGGGCCGCTTGGCTTCCCGGCGCTGGAAAGGGGCGTGGACATCACCGTGATGTCGCTGACCAAGCATGTCGGCGGCCATTCCGACGTGATGATGGGCAGCGCCTCGGCCGGTGCGGAGTGGTACCGCAAGCTGCGGCTGCGCGCACAGGGGCTGGGCCAGGTCGTCTCGCCCGACGACGCGGCGCTGGTGCTGCGCGGCCTGCGCAGCATGAACGTGCGGCTCGACCGCGAGACCGCAAGCGCGCTGGCCATTGCGCAATGGCTGGAAACGCGGCCCGAAGTGGCGCGCGTGCTCTGCCCGATGCTGCCGGGATCGCCGGGGCATGATCTGTGGGCGCGCGATTTCGCGGGCGGCTGCGGCCTGTTCAGCTTCGTGCTGAAAGGCGGCTCCAGCGCGGCGCGCGACGCGCTGATCGACGCGCTGGCGCTGTTCGGCATCGGCTACAGTTGGGGCGGCTTTGAAAGCCTGGCGACGCCGGTCGATCCCGCCAGCATCCGCACCGCCTCGGCCTGGCCGCTGCCGGGCATGAACCCCGACGACCGCTTCGGCGTGCGCCTGTCGATCGGGCTGGAAGACGCCGGCGACCTTATCGCTGACTTGGAAGCCGGGCTGGCGGCCTGGGCGGCGGCGCTGTGAAGCTCGCTACCGCCATGCTCGCCGCGGTCATGTCCGATTCGGCGGTCCACGGGCAGGTCGTGCACGGCTGGGCCAAGTTCCGGCGCGATGCGCGCGCGTTCATGGACGTGCTCGACGATTACGGCTTCGACATCGGGCACTACCACATCTCGGTGTTCAACGCCGCGAAGATGGTGCTGGTGGTCGTGGCGATGTTCATGATCGCGCGGCTGGGCAGCCGGATCGCGCGGCATCTGTTCTCGCGCATGACCAGCCTGGACAGCGCGCAGCAGGTGCTGGGCGAAAAGCTCGTTTCGCTGGCGGTGTGGGTCTTTGCCTTCCTGCTGGGCATCGACCTGCTGGGCATCAGCCTGACCGCGCTGACGGTCTTTTCCGGCGCGTTCGGCCTTGCCATCGGCTTCGGCCTGCAGAAGACCTTCGGCAACCTGATCGCCGGGATCATCCTGCTGATGGACCGCTCGATCAAGCCGGGTGACGTGATCGCGGTGAACGACGGCAAGGGCAGCAGCTTCGGGCAGGTCCGCAAGATCGGCATCCGCGCGGTCTCCGTCGCCACGCGCGACAACCGCGAATACCTGATTCCGAACGAAAACCTGATGACCAGCCAGGTCGAGAACTGGTCCTATTCCTCGCGCGAGGTCTCGATCCAGATCCCGGTGGGCATCGCCTATGGCAGCGACATCGATCTGGCCGAACGGCTGATGCTGGAAGCCGCGCGCGGGGCGAACCGGGTGCTGGCCGACCGACCGCCCGGCGTACTGCTCAGCGCCTTCGGCCCCAATTCGATCGACATGGTCATCGTGTGCTGGATCGGTGATCCGGAAGAGGGCGTGGGCAACGTCCGCTCCGAAGTGCTCAAGCGGGTGTGGCACCTGTTCCGCGAGAACGGCATCGAGATCCCCTATCCCCAGCAGGACGTCTCGCTCAAGGATTCGGAAGGGCTACGCCGGCTGGCCGATGCGCTGGCGGCGCGGCACGAGGCGCGCGATCAGCCTGAGCCGGCAGGGCAGGATGATTAGCCCCTTACGTTCGCCCCTAAAGTTGGCCTAGGCCACCCCCAAACCATTCTCGCTGGTGCGAAAGGGCACGCGCGCCCATCTGCCCCTCATGAAGAATCCCTCCCCCAAGTCCGGCACGGTCTATCTGGTCGGCGCCGGCCCCGGCGATCCGGACCTGCTGACGCTGCGCGCCGCGCGGTTGCTGATGCGCGCGAAAGTGGTGGTGCATGACGGGCTGGTCGATCCCGCCGTGCTGGCCATGGCGCCGCGCGGCGCGCGGTTCGTCTCGGTGGCCAAGCAGCGCGCACGCCACACGATGAAGCAGAGCGAGATCAACGCCCTGCTGGTGCGCGAGGCACGGCAAGGGCACGACGTGGTGCGGCTGAAAGGCGGCGATCCGTTCGTGTTCGGGCGCGGCGGCGAGGAAATGGAAGCCTGCGAGGAAGCCGGCGTGCCGGTGGAAGTGGTGCCCGGCGTCAGCGCGGCGCTGGGCGCGGCGGCGGCGGCGCGCATTCCGCTGACCCACCGCGAGAACGCCAGCATCGTCAGCTTCGTGGCGGGCCAGTGCAAGGGCTTGTCCGACCAGAACTGGGCGGGCCTTGCCGGCGTGGGCCGCACGCTGGTGATCTACATGGGCGTCGCCACCAGCGAGGCGATCGCGGAGAAGCTGATCGCGGACGGGCTGGCGCCCACCATGCCGCTGGCCGTGGTCGAGAACGCGGCGCGGCCGGACATGCGCGTGCTGCGCGGGCCGCTCGCCGGCCTGGGCGAGCTGGTCGCGCGCGAAAAGGTCAAGAGCCCGGCGCTCATCATCATCGGTGAGGTCGCGGCGCGGGGAGAAACGATGGAACTTGCGAAAATGGCCCGTGCGGCCGGGGAGACGGTGCTGTGAAAGTCCTGACCGGCAACGATCTCAAGACCGGGGACGTGATCTGGTGGGCCGGCGAAGGCTGGTCGCGCCACGTCAACGACGCGGTGGACGCGGGCGAACACCCCGAAGCGATCCTCGCGCGCGAGGAAGCCGCGCAGCGCGTGGTCGGCTCCTACGCCATCGACGCCTCGGTGACCGGCGAAGGCGTGCGCCCCGCGCACATCAAGGAACGCATCCGCGCGCTTGGCCCCACCGTCCGGCTCGACCTTTCCCTCAAGCCCGCCGACCCCGCCGCCGGCAACTGGGTGATCTGACATGTACCAGTATGACCAGTACGACCAGGCCATGGTCGATGCCCGCGTCGCGGAGTTCCGCGATCAGGTGAACCGCCGCCTGGCCGGGGAAATCACCGAGGACCAGTTCAAGCCGCTGCGCCTGAAGAACGGCCTCTACCTCCAGCTGCACGCCTACATGCTGCGCGTGGCGGTGCCCTACGGCACGCTCAATTCCGCGCAGATGCGGATGCTGGGCGATATCGCGGACAAGTACGACCGCGGCTATGGCCACTTCACCACGCGCCAGAACATCCAGTACAACTGGATCAAGCTGGAAGACGCGGCCGACATCCTGGCCGACCTTGCCAGCGTGGAAATGCACGCGATCCAGACCAGCGGCAACTGCATCCGCAACACCACCGCCGACCAGTTCGCCGGGGCGGCCGCCGACGAGGTGGAAGACCCGCGCCCCTATGCCGAACTGCTGCGCCAGTGGTCCACGTTCCATCCGGAATTCGATTACCTGCCGCGCAAGTTCAAGGTCGCGATCATCGGGTCCGATACCGACCGCGCGGCGATGAAGCTGCACGACATCGGCATCCAGATCGTCAAGAACGAAGCGGGCGAGACCGGCTGCCGCTTCTACGTAGGCGGGGGCATGGGCCGCACGCCGATGATCGCCCCGGTGATCGGCGATTTCGTGCCGCCGCTGCAAATGATCAGCTACCTGGAAGCGTGCCTGCGCGTGTACAACCGCTATGGCCGGCGCGACAACAAGTACAAGGCGCGGATCAAGATCCTGGTCCACGAGATCGGCGCGGACGAATACCGCCGCCAGGTGGAAGAGGAATTCGCCCATATCCTGACGCTGGGGCTGGAACCGCCGCCGGCCGAACTGGAGCGGATCAAGGGCTATTTCGCCGATCCGGGCTTCGAGACGGGCCTGTCCGGGGACATCGATCGCAGCGATCCGGATTTCGCGCTGTGGCTGGACCAGAACGTCCACGCCCACAAGCAGCCGGGCTATGCCATCGTCACCATCAGCCTGAAGCCCACCGGCGGCATTCCGGGCGATGCCAGCGCCGACCAGATTCGCCTGATGGCCGATCTCGCCAAGGCGCATTCGTTCGACGAACTGCGCGTGACCCACGCGCAGAACATCGTGCTGCCCCATGTGAAGAAGGCCGACCTCTACGCGCTGTGGCAGAAGCTGGACGCGGCGGGCCTCGCCAGCGCCAACCTGGACCTGATCAGCGACATCATCGCCTGCCCGGGCCTCGATTATTGCAGCCTCGCCAATGCCCGCTCGATCCCGGTGGCGCAGAAGATCAGCGAACGCTTCGCCGATCTGGGCCGCCAGCGCGAGCTGGGCGAGCTGAAGCTGAAGATTTCGGGCTGCATCAACGCCTGCGGGCACCACCACGCCGGCCACATCGGCATTCTCGGCGTGGACCGCAAGGGCGTGGAGAACTACCAGCTGCTGCTCGGCGGATCGGAAGGCGCGGACACCTCGCTCGGCACGATCACCGGCCCCGGCTTCAACGAGGACGGCATCGTCGATGCGGTGGAGAAGGCGACCGGCGTCTATCTGGCCCAGCGCACCGACGGGGAGCGTTTCCTCGATACCTACCGCCGCATCGGCATGGCCCCGTTCAAGGAGGCGATCTATGGTTGAGAACGCGCTGCGCTATCGCGACGACGAACCCGTGGCCGATCCGGCCGTGACGGTGGACGCCTTCGCCGAACAGACCAACGCCTCGGCCGTGCGGATCGAACCGGGCGACGATGCGCGCATCCTGCTGCCGCACCTTGGCCGGCTCAGCCTCGTCGAGGTGAACTTCCCCGCCTATACCGACGGGCGCGGCTATTCGGCGGCGCGCATCCTGCGCGAGCACGGCTATGCCGGCGAACTGCGCGCGGTGGGCGACGTCCTGCTGGACCAGCTTTCGCACATGCGCCGCTGCGGCTTCGACAGCTTCGCGCCCAATCAGGCGATCGACCGCGCGGCGGCGGACAAGGCGCTGGCCACCTGGCCCGAGGTTTACCAGAAGACGGTCGATGGCCGGGCGGCGATCTGGGCCAAGCGGCACGGGCTGGCCTGACATGGCGGAAACGGCGGCGCGCAAGCAGGATTCCCGGGCGCAGGGCCGGCGCATCGATCTGATCGATACCGCGCCGCGCTTCACCGAAACCGACGCGATCCGGCTGAACAACCTGTTCCGCGGCAGCGACACGCAGGACATGCTGCGGGGCGTGTTGCGCGACCGGCTGGCCGGCGATCTTGCCGTCGTGTCCAGCTTCGGCGCGGAAAGCGCGGTACTGCTCCACCTGATCGCGCAGATCGATCCGGCCACGCCGGTGCTGTTCCTGGAAACGCACAAGCATTTCCCGGAAACGATCGCCTACCGCGACGAACTGGTGGCGCATCTGGGGCTGACCGGGCTGCAGATAGTGGAGCCGGACGCCGAGGTGATCGCCAAGAAGGACGACAACGGCCTGCGCTGGTCGTGGGATCCGGACGGCTGCTGCGAAATCCGCAAGGTGCAGCCGCTGGCGAAGGCGCTGCTGCACTTCGATGCCTCGATCACCGGCCGCAAGGGCTTCCAGTCCGCCACGCGCGCGGGGCTGCCCCGCTTCGAGATCGATCATTCCGACGCGCAGGGCCGCCTGAAGATCAATCCGCTGGCGAGCTGGACCAAGGACGACCTCGAAGGCTGGATGGACCGGCACGGCCTGCCGCGCCATCCGCTGGTGGCGCTGGGCTATCCCTCGATCGGCTGCGCGCCCTGCACCAGCAAGGTCGCGCCCGGCGAAGACCCGCGATCGGGCCGCTGGAAGGGCTGGGACAAGACCGAATGCGGCATCCATGTGCCGGGATCGACCGACAGCGGTTCCGGCATCGACGACGTGCCGCCGGGATACGACCCGATCTTCTGAGGCCCTTCAAGGCCCCGGGCGGCGCTCAATCGAGCGCGTCCAGCCATTCCGCGATCATGCGGCGCCCGGCGGAAACCGCGCCCGGCCCGTGCGCCTCGTGCGCCGCGCGCAGCGTTTCCGGGCTGTAACCGGCCGCCGCGACATCGTCCGGCGACTGTTCGATCCAGGCGTCGAAGCGGGGGTCCTCGCCCATCTCCGCGTGGAATTGCAGCGCCAGCAGATTGCGCCCGCGCCGGAACGCCTGGTGGCGATAGACGTGGCTCGACGCCAGCAGTTCGACGCCTTCGGGCAGGTCGAAGGTATCGCCGTGCCAGTGCAGCACCGGCACGCCTTCGACATGGCGCAGCGGGCTGTCCCCGGCATGGACGCTGACCGGATGGAAGCCCACTTCCCGGACGCCGCCGGGATAGACGTCCGAGCCCATGGCGGCGGCGATCATCTGCGCACCGAAGCAGACGCCCAGCGTGGGCCGGTCCGCTTCCAGCCGTAGCGCCAGCCGGCGCATCTGGCAGCGTATCCAGGGATGGGCTTCGTGTTCATAGACGCCCATCGGGCCGCCCATCATGATGAGCAGATCGGGTTCGCGCAGATCGAGCGAGGCAAAGACCGGGTCCGACACGTCGATGCGGTCGACCGCGTATCCCGCCTGCTCGATCGGGTCTCGATAGCCCGCCACCCCCTCGTGGGGAACGTGGCGAATGATCAGCGCTGTCTTCATCGTGCCTTTGGTCACCCATCCGCAATCTGCTGTCAAAACCCCGTTTCCGGGACCGGACGGCTTACAGGCCGAGCCGGTCCCAGAAGTCGGTCGCCGTGGCCACCGCCGGCCGGGTACGCCCTTCGCCGCTGTCGCCACGCGCCCATGAGGGATGGGGCAAAGGCGGCACGGCGCGGCGGCGCGGAATGCGCGCCAGGGGGGCGGACCGGGACGGGGATGGTGACGACGGGGCTGCTCTCGACATTCGCATTCTCCTGTTCGCGGAACACGAAGCTGGCGAGGTCGCCCGGGTTCGTGCGCTTTAGCCGTTGGTGACGCGGAGCAAGCTGACATCCATCAAAAGCCGCGGTCCGGACGGCGAAGGGAGAGGGAAGCGTCGCCCGGACGCCTTATATCTACTTAATCAGTTGAGTTTATCAAGGACAGGCTTGCTTGGGTGGCGCAAAGCCTGGCTTTGCCGGCGCCGATTCCCGCAGAACATGGTTCCCGGACGGGTGCCCGCAGCGGGCGGGTGCTCCGGCCTTGCGGGGCAAGCAATGGTAAACAAAGGCCTTTTCCGAGGCCGTCGCACGGCCCGCTCTTAACCACTTCTTAGCCAGACCTGGTGTATCCCCATTAAACACAATCTTGCGGAACAACACCGATGGTCTCTGCCGAATATCAACAGGTCGATTTGAGCCAGCGCCGCAAGGCGCGCCGCACCCAGGTGGCTGCCGACGCCAAGGTGAGCGGCGACAAGCTGGGCAGCGCGCTGTGCAAGATCGTGGACATTTCCACGCACGGTTCGCGGATCGAAACCTATTCCGAACTCAGCCCCAACGCCGACATCTGCCTGCGCATTCCGCCGAACATCCTGGTCGATGCCAAGGTGGTGTGGACGAACGGCTATGTTTCCGGCTGCCAGTTCCTCAAGCCCATCGCCGAGGACCTGCTGGAAACCGTGTTCGGCATCCTCCCTCAGGGTCGCGCCCACGCGCATTGACGCCTTCCCTTCCCGAGCTTCCTCCCGAGACCCCTCCGGATCACCGTCCGGAGGGGTTTTTGCATGGCGGTCGTCGCGAAAGGGCGGAAACGCGCCAGAAACGGGAAGGCCCGCCACGCGGTCGGCGTGGCGGGCCAGCTTTCCTCCCCAGGAAAGTTCCGTGCGGGATCAGCGCCCCATCGCGCTGCCGAGCCGGTGGTAGAGGTTCGAGAACTTCACCGATTCCGGCTGGTCCTCGATCGCCTTCAGATAGTGCAGTACGGCTTCGCGGATCAGCTTGAAGTCCTCGGTCGAGAGGACCGCGCGGGCACGTGCAGGTTCAGCCATGGTGGGTCTCCTTCTTGGATCTTCGGGGCTTGATTGCCGCGAGGATTGCTTTGCCAGTCCGCCGGGGCTTAGGCGGCGAACTGGTTCATCGTGTTGTGGGCGCCGCCGGCCTTGAGCGCGGCTTCCCCGGCGAAGTATTCCTTGTGGTCGTCGCCGATGTCGGAGCCGGCCATGTTCTGGTGCTTCACGCAGGCGATGCCCTGGCGGATTTCCTCGCGCTGGACCTGCTTCACGTAGCCCAGCATCCCCTCTTCGCCGAAATAGCGCTTGGCGAGGTTGTCGGTGCTGAGCGCGGCCGTGTGATAGGTCGGCAGCGTGATGAGGTGGTGGAAGATGCCCGCCTCGCGCGCCGCGTCCTTCTGGAAGGTGCGGATGCGCTCGTCGGCCTCGACGCCAAGCTCGGTGCCGTCATAGTCCACGCTCATCAGCCGCGCCCGGTCATAGGCGGAAACGTCCTTGCCGGCCGCTTCCCAGGCGTCGAACACCTGCTGGCGGAAGTTCAGCGTCCAGTTGAAGCTGGGCGAGTTGTTGTAGACCAGCTTGGCGTTGGGGATCACCTCGCGGATGCGGCTGACCATGCCGCCGATCTGGCCGATGTGCGGCTTTTCGGTTTCGATCCACAGCAGGTCCGCACCGTTCTGGAGCGAGGTGATGCAATCGAGCACGCAGCGGTCCTCGCCGGTTCCCGGACGGAACTGGTAGAGGTTCGAAGGCAGGCGCTTGGGCTTCACCAGCTTCCCGTCGCGGGTGATCAGGACGTCGCCGTGGCCGAGGTTGGCGGTATCGACCTCCTCGCAATCGAGGAAGCTGTTGTACTGGTCGGCGATATCGCCCGGCTCGCGGACGAAGGCGATCTGCTTGGTCAGGCCCGCGCCCAGCGAATCGGTGCGCGCCACGATGATCCCGTCATCGACGCCCAGTTCCATGAAGGCATAGCGGACGGCGCGGATCTTCGCGAGGAAGTCCTCGTGCGGCACGGTGACCTTGCCGTCCTGGTGGCCGCACTGCTTTTCGTCCGAAACCTGGTTCTCGATCTGGATGCAGCAGGCGCCCGCCTCGATGAACTTCTTGGCCAGCAGGTAGGTCGCCTCGGCATTGCCGAAGCCGGCGTCGATATCGGCGATGATCGGCACGACGTGGGTTTCGAACTCGTCGATCTTGTGCAGCAGGCGGTGGGTGTTGACCGCGTCGCCCGCGGCCTTCGCCGCATCCAGATCGCGGAACAGCATGCCCAGCTCGCGCGCGTCGGCCTGCTTCAGGAACGTGTAGAGTTCCTCGATCAGCGCGGGAACGCTGGTCTTTTCGTGCATCGACTGGTCGGGCAGCGGGCCGAACTCGCTGCGCAGCGCGGCGACCATCCAGCCCGAGAGGTAGAGGTAGCGGCCCTTGGTGGTGCCGAAGTGCTTCTTGATGGAGATCATCTTCTGCTGGCCGATGAAGCCGTGCCAGCACCCCAGCGACTGTGTGTAGTTCGCGGGATCGGCGTCATAGGCAGCCATGTCGCGGCGCATGATCTTGGCAGTGTAGCGGGCGATGTCGAGACCGGTGTGGAAGCGGTTTTGGAGGCGCATCCGCGCGACCGATTCCGGTTCGATGCCATCCCAGGTCTGCTGGAACGGGCCGATCGCCTTGCCGGCTTCGACGATGGTCTGGTGGTAGGTCATGGTATCCGATTCCCTTCCGCGTCATGCGTCTGTGATTGAGGCTGGGATAAGGGGCCGAATCCGCGCGCGGAACCGGGCGCGCGGTGCTGTTGTCAAACTTTACAGATTTTCGTTGTAAAGTTGTACAGGCATGACAGGATGCCGCCCATGGCCAGCACGCCCCCTTCCGCCAAGTCCCCCGCCCGCCCGCTCTACCTGGGGCCGCGCATCAAGCGCCTGCGCCGCGAGCTGGGCCTCACCCAGCAGGCCATGGCGGAGGAACTGGGCATTTCCCCTAGCTACATCGCCTTGCTGGAGCGCAACCAGCGCCCGCTGACCGCCGACCTGCTGCTGCGCCTGGCCCGCGCCTACAAGCTCGACATGGCGGACCTCGCCGCCGACGAGCGCGACGATTACGCGCGGCGGCTGGGCGATGCGCTGCGCGATCCGATCTTCGCCGATATCGACCTGCCCGCGCTGGAAGTCGCCGATGTCGCCACCAACTTCCCCGGCGTGACCGAGGCCATGCTGCGCCTGCACGGCGCCTACCTGCGCGAACAGCAGGCACTGGCGGCGCAGCACGGCCAGGGCAGCAGCGATCCGGCGGCGGACCCGGTGAGCGAGGCGCGGCGCTTCGTGGCGGCGCGGCGCAACTATTTCCCCACGCTCGATTCGAAGGCCGAGGAACTCGCCGCGGAGATCGAGCGCGCCGGCGGCGGCGCGGAATGGCTGCGCAAGCAGGGCGTGCGCGTGCGCTTCATGCCGCCCGATGTGATGATGGACGCGATCCGCCGCTTTGACCGGCACAACGAACAGTTGCTGCTCGACGATACGCTGCCGCCGGCCAGCCGCGCCTACAACATCGCGTTGCACATCGCCTATACCGCGCTGCGGCCCGAAATTTCGACGATCATCCGGGGGGAGAGCTTCGCCAGCCCGACCGCCGCCAACCTCGTGCGGCGCGCGCTGGCCGGCTATGCCGCCGCCGCGCTGGTCATGCCCTATGACCGGTTCGCTCGCGCGGTGGAAGCGCGACGTTATGACATCGAGGCGCTGTCGGGCCTGTTCGGCGCCAGCTTCGAACAGGTCGCGCACCGCCTGACCACGCTGGGCCGGCCGGGGCAGGAGCGCGTGCCGTTCTTCTTCCTGCGCGTGGATGCGGCAGGCAACGTGTCCAAGCGGCTGGACGGCGCCGGCTTCCCCTTCGCCGCGCACGGCGGAGGCTGCCCGCTGTGGAACGTCCACACCGTGTTCCGCACGCCGGGCGAGATCGTCACGCAATGGCTGGAACTGCCCGACGGCCAGCGCTTCTTCTCGATCGCGCGGACGGTGGTCTCGGGCGGCGGCGGGCACGACCGGCCGCGCACCACCCGCGCCATCGCCCTCGCCTGCGCCGCCGAACATGCCGCAAAGCTGGTCTATGCCGCCGGGGCCGATCCGCTGGCCGCATCGGCGACACCCATCGGCGTCACCTGCCGCCTGTGCAACCGCGCGCAGTGCACCGCGCGCGCCGAACCGCCGATCGGCCGCGAGATCCTGCCTGACGACTATCGCCGCGCCGCCGAACCATTCGCTTTCGCGGAAAGCTGAGCACCGCCCCCGGCGCGCGACAAGCCCCGCCAGCGCTTGCGGCGCGGGCAGCGGGGGGCTATCGGCCGCTTCCCTGTCCGTTCCGCCGCAAAGGCACCCCTATCCCGTGTCCAAGATCATTCCCCTTGCCGACGTCGATCCCGCGATGGTCGAGCAGCTGCTCGATACCGCCTTCGAGCCGGAGCGCCGCCAGCGCACCGCGTACAAGGTGCGCGAGGGCACCGAATGGCTGCAGGGCCTGTCGTTCGCCGCGCTGGACGATGACGACATGCTGGCGGGCACGATCCAGTGCTGGCCGGTGGCGCTGAACGACGCGGCCGGGCGGGCGCACCCGATGATCATGGTCGGCCCGGTGGCGGTGATGCCCGCGCTGCAGGGCAAGGGCTATGGCCAGGCGCTCGTCACCGCCAGCCTGACCGCGATCGATCCCCGCGCACCGCTGCCGCAGGTGATGATCGGCGATCCGGAATACTACGGCCGTTTCTTCGGCTTCGCCAACGCCCACACCGGCGGCTGGCGCCTGCCCGGCCCCTACGAGCAGCACCGCCTGCTGTGCCGCACCGCCAATCCGGCGGTGCTGCCGGCGGAAGGCATGCTGGGGCCTTGGCGCGGCTGATCCGATCTGGCATCGGAATCGCGATGCCCTATACCCCGCCCCCCGAACTCGCGGCCATGTCGCTCGCGGAACTGGCCGAGGCCCATGCCGAACGCCGGTTGCCGCCGCTCGACCAGTGGTCGCCCGAACGCACCGGCGACAGCCACATGCGGATCGCGGCGGACGGGACGTGGTTCCACGAAGGATCGCCGATCCGCCGCCCGGCCATGGTCCGCGCCTTTTCAGGCCTGCTGCGGCGCGAAGCGGATGGCGGGCATTGGCTGGTTACGCCGTTCGAGAAGCTGTCGATTGAAGTCGAGGACGCCGCGTTCATCGGCACCGACGTGCAGGTGCGGCATGACGGCGAGGGGGGCCGGCCAGTGCTGGCCTTCCGCCTCAACACCGACGATGTGGTGCTGGCCGGGCCGGAGCATCCGCTGCGCGTGGCGGGCACCGCCGATGTCCCCGCGTTTTACCTTACGGTGCGCCACGGCACGGAAGCGCGCCTCAACCGCAGCACCTATGGCCAACTGATCGACCACGCGCTGGCGGCGTCCGGAGACGGCGCACTCGCGGTGGAAAGCATGGGTGCGCGCTTCCCGCTGGTGCCCGCCGCATGACCGCACCGCTGCTCGACCGGCTGACCGCGCTCTACGCGGACGGGCACAGCCACGCGCTCGACGACCTGTACAGCGACTGGCGCGCGCCCAGCGAAGACGCGCTGCGCGACGCCGCGGTGCTGATCGCGGTGACCGACCGGCGGGACCACCCCGACGGGCCGGGCGTGCTCGTCACCCACCGCCCCTCGCACATGCGCGCGCATCCGGGGCAGGCGGCGTTTCCGGGTGGCAAGCTGGAACCCGGCGAAACCCCGATCGAGGCGGCGCTGCGCGAGGCGGAGGAGGAACTGGGCCTTCACCGCCGTCATGTGACCGTGATCGGCGCCACCGATTCCTTCCGCACCGGCACCGGATACCACATCACCCCGGTCCTCGCCGTGGTGCCCGAAGGGCTGGCGCTGGAACCCAATCCCAACGAAGTGGCCGAATGGTTCGAGCCGCCGTTCGGCTTCGTGCTCGACCCCGCCAACCACATCCGCAAGACCGGCTTTCACAACGGCATCGAGCGCGCCTACCTCGAAATCATGTGGCACCAGCATCGCATCTGGGGCGTGACCGCCGGGATCATCGCCAACCTTTCGCGCCGGATCGCGTGGGGCGCATGACCAGCCATCTGCCCGCCGCCCCGTGGACGCAGCGCGCGGACCTCGCCGCGCTCGTCTCCGCGCTCGATCCGCTGGCGCAAGGCAATTGCCGCTATGTCGGCGGCGCGGTGCGCGACACGCTGCTGGACGCCCCGGTCAAGGACATCGACATGGCGACCCAGCTGGTGCCGCAGGAGACCATGGCGCGGCTGGAAGCGGCCGGCATCCGCGCCATTCCCACCGGCATCGCCCACGGCACCGTCACAGCGCTGCTGCCCGAAGGCGGGGTGGAGATCACCACGCTGCGGCGCGACGTGTCCACCGACGGCCGCCACGCCACCGTCGCCTTCTCCACCGCATGGCGCGAGGACGCGGCGCGGCGCGATTTCACGATCAACGCGCTCTATGCCGATCCGCGCACGCTGGCCGTCACCGATTTCTTTGGTGGGCTGGACGATCTCGCCGCGCGCCATGTCCGCTTCATCGGCGAGGCGGAGCAGCGCATCCGCGAGGATTACCTGCGCATCCTGCGCTATTTCCGCTTCCAGGCGCGCTTCGGCACGCTGCCCGCCGATGCCGAGGCGGAACGCGCCTGCGCGGCGCTGGCCGCAGGGATGAAGGGCCTTTCGCGCGAACGTATCGGCTGGGAACTGCTCACTCTGCTCGGCCTGCCCGATCCCGCGCCCACGGTGCGGCGCATGGCGGAGCTGGGCGTGCTGGCGCAAGTGCTGCCGGAAGCGACGGCAGCGGGGCTCGACGCCCTTGAAGCGCTGATCGCCAGCGAACGGCGCGAAGGGCTGACGCCCGACGCCCTGCGCCGGCTGGCCGCGCTGCTGCCCGCCGATCAGCCGCAGGCCGAACAGGTGGCGGCGCGGCTGCGCCTGTCGATCGCCCAGCGCAAGCGGCTGGCCACCGCCGCCGCGCGCGATGGCGCGGTGTTCGATCCGCGCGGCCTGGCCTATCGCCTGGGGCGCGAGGAAGCGCTGGACCGGCTGCTGCTGGCCGGCGTATCGACCGCGCCGCTCGCGGGCTGGGATGTCCCGCGTTTCCCGCTGAAAGGCGGCGAGATCGTGGCACGCGGCGTCGGCAAGGGTCCGGACGTGGCGCGCATCCTCAGGGCCGTGGAAGCGCGCTGGATCGCGGAAGGCTTTCCCGACGCGGCGCGCGTTGGCGCACTGCTGGACGCGGAACTGGGCTGAGCGGACCTTTTGGTTTCGCGCGGAAGCGTGAGGGTGGCTTGAGCGCCCGCAGAGCGGCCTAAGGGGACAACATCACCCTCCATCGTCATTGCGAGGGGCGCAGCCCCGCGGCAATCCAGAGTGGCATGTACGCCGGGGCGGCAAGCCGGGCTCTGGATTGCTTCGCTAACGCTCGCAATGACGAAGCAGGTAGAAAGGCTACAAGCCGGTCATCACGCCTCTGCGCCTCTGCGCGAACCGAGACGCTCTACCCCCGCCACTCCCGCCGCTCCTCGGCGGCGCGCAGCACTTCGTAGGAGAGTTGCAGGGCATGAAAGGCCTTGGCGGCTTCGGCATCGCCCGGCCGCACATCGGGGTGGACTTCCTTGGCCTTGGCGCGCCAGGCCTTCTTCACCGCTTCGAAATCGGCGTCCGGGTCCAGCCCCAGCACTTCGAGCGCGCGCAACTCGTCGCGGCTGCGCGTGCCGTCGCCCGATCCGCCCCACTGGGTCCACGCGGACTGGCGATAGGCCTCGCCCGTCGCGCGCTCGGACTGCTCGCGCTGCTCGGCCTCTTCCTTGTCCAGCCCTTCGAAATAGTTCCAGCCTGCGTTGTATTCCGCCGCGTGCTTTTCGCAGAAATACCAGCGATCCGGGCTGTTGGGCGATTTGGGCGCGGGGCAGTCGCCCTTCTCCTCGCACCCGGCGCGGTCGCACAGGCGCACGGTCGCCGCCTCGCTCGCGGCGCCATACCCGCGCCAGCGCGGGAAACCCCAATCCACCGATCGTCGTTGACGGGCCATCAGCGCCTCCGCGCGCGCAGCCGGCGCGCATCGGCGGAACTAACGGGGATCGTCAGGCAGAGGATCAAGTCATGCATCCGGCCACCATAGCCGTTCACGGGCGGCATCGGCTAGAGGGAAGCCGGCGCGCAGGCACAAAGTCCGCCGCGCCGGCCTTCGCGCGCTACTGCACCGTCACGGTCACCGCGCGGCGGTTCTTGGCCCAGCTTTCCTCGTCAGAACCCAGCGCGATCGGGCGTTCCTTGCCATAGCTGACCGTGGTGATGCGCGAAGCATCGATGCCCACGCTGGTCAGGTAGTTCTTGGCGGCATTGGCGCGGCGTTCGCCCAGCGCGATGTTGTAATCGCGCGTGCCGCGTTCGTCGCAATGCCCTTCGATGGTGATCTTCTTGTCGGGATAGCGCGCCAGCCACTGCGCCTGGCTTTGCAGGATGGCCTGCGACTGCACGTCGACGTTGTAGCGATCGGTGTCGAAATGGATCGTGTCGGACGTCACCGAGGCCACGAAATCCTCCTGGCTGCCCGGTGCGGGGCCGGCCGGCGTCGTTACCGGGGGCGTGGTGGTGGTGGTCGTCGTCGTCGGGGCCGGCGGCAATTCCTTCGGCGCCTTGGGCGCGCAGGCGGCGAGCGTCAGGCTGGTGACGAGGGCGCTGGTGATCAGGATCTTGCGATGCACAGCATTCTCCTTGTGCAAGAGAGGGTACGGGGGAGGAAAAGCGGGACGAACGCGAATGTTTGGCGATAGGTACGATGGAGCGAGAGAAAAGTGCGACGGAAAGCGCCTTGGTACAACCCCTTGCGGCCCGTTGCGTTCCGTTACGGCAGCACTGGCCCCCAGGCCGGGTCCGATCCGTCGACGGGCGTGTTCAACTTGCGCTCGTTGCGGCCGGTCAGGTCGACCTGCCAGATGCCGGTCCGGCCACTGTTCCGTTCGGTGCGGAAGAACTGGATGATGCGGCCGTTGGGCGACCACGTCGGCGCCTCGTCCTGCCAGCTGTCGGTCAGATCGCGCAGGCCGGTGCCGTTGGGGCTCATCACCGCGATGCGGAAGTTCCCCGCGATGTGCGTGAAGGCGATCTGGTCGCCGCGCGGGCTCCATTCGGGCGTGGCCGCGCGGCCGCCGAAGAAGCTGATGCGCTTCTGGTTCGTTCCGTCCGCGTCCATCACATAGACCTGCTGGCCGCCCGAACGGTCGCTTTCGAACACGATCTTGCTGCCATCGGGCGAATAACTGCCACCCACGTTGATGCCGGGGGTGTTGGTCAGCTGCTGCGATGGCCCGCCGTTCGCCGATACGCGATAGATGTTGGTGTTGCCGCCCGTGGCCATCGAATAGAGGATCCACTTGCCATCGGGCGACCAGCGCGGCGCGAAGGTGGGATTGGTGCTCTGCGTCACCAGCCGCTGCTGGCCGGTGCCGATATCGTAGATGTAGATGCGCGGCGCGCCGTTCAGGTAGCTGAGATAGACGATCTGGCGGTAATCGGGCGAATAGCGCGGGGTCAGCGCGGTGGCCTGCCCGTTGGTGATGAAGCGGTGGTTCGCCCCGTCCGAATCCATGATCGCCAGCTGCTTGCGGCGATGGTCCTTCGGCCCGGTTTCGGCGATGTAGGCGATCTTGCTGTCGAAGAACGGGCTTTCGCCGGACAGCCGCGAATAGACCATGTCGGCGCACTTGTGCGCGGCGCGGCGCCATTCCTCGGGCTTCACGATATAGCCCTGCCGGCCCAGCTCGCTGCCCAGCTGCACGTCATAGAGATAGCAGCCCACGGTCAGGCGGCCGTCCGGGTTGCCCTTGACGAAGCCCTGCACCAGCATTTCGGCCGAACGCCCGCGCCAGCCGTCGAACGCGGGCGCGGTCACTTGCGCGAACTCGATCGCGGGCAGCGCGTCCGGCCCCACCGGCTTGAACAGGCCGTTGTTCTTGAGATCGTTGTAGATCACCCGCGCCAGGTTCTTGCCCAGCGCGGCGGTGTTGCCGCCATCGGCCGAGGTCGGCACCGCCTGGTCGGTGGCGAAGGTCGGGATGGCGATGCCCAGGTCCTGCCAGGCGTTGTCGTCGGTGACCGAGCCGGTCAGGCCGCCATCGTCATGCGGTGCGGCGGGCGCTGGCGCGGCCGAAGGCGGCAGCAGCTGCGCCTGCGCGAAAGCCGGCGCGGCGATGCCGAGCGGCAGCAGGGCAAGGCTGAACAGAAGAACGGTCTGGCGCGAGGTCATTGGGACAACTTCCTGTCGAAGCGGAACTGCGCGATGCGCTTCCAGCCATTGTAGTATTGAGCGGGGAGGTTGAAAGGCGCGGCAAGCTGCACCGCGCGGATCGCCATTTCGGCATGGCGCTGCGCCTGCGGGCGGTTGGCGTCGGTGATGCCGGATTGCTGGACGACGCGCGGCCGGCCGGCCAGCGAACCATCAGGATTGAGATCCCAGGCCAGGATCGTCACCAGCAAGTCCGCATCGGCCCCCTGCGGCGCGGTCCAGTGCGGCTTGATCTGGCGCGAGATCGAACTGGCGAGCGACGAGCGCACTTCCGGGCCGAGTGTCGCGGCGGGCGGTGTTTGCGCGGTGCCGGGCGTGGTTGCACCGGCCACGCCCTTGAGGAAATCGCTGCCGACGAAGCTGCCGCCCGCCGGCGCATCGGGCCGGCGGCGCGGGCGGTCATCACCGGCGCGCGGGGCGGCGGCCTGGGGGCGCGCCGGGGCGGGGCGAGCCTGCGGCGCGGGTTTCGGAGGTGCGGGATGGGGCGGCGCGGGACGCGGCGGCACGGGCCGGGGCACCGGCTTGGGCGGAACCGGGCGCGGCTGCGGCGCCACGGGCTTCGGTTGCGGCTGGGGCTTTGGCTCAGGCTGCGGCTTGGGCTGAGGTTGCGGCTGCGGCGCCGGCTGCGGCTCAGGCTGCGGCAACGCTTCCTGAGCGGGCTGCGGCTCCCCCAGCGCGGGCGCGACATCGGGCGCGGCCTGCGCGTTGGGATCGGGCGAGGTCGACTTGTCGGCGATCTCGTCCGAGAACGTCACGGTCATGCGCTCGGGCGGCGGCTGCAGCTTCTTACCCGGCGGCGACAGCGTCAGCGCCAGGATCAGCGCGGCATGCGCCGCCACCGCGATCGCCAGGGCGACGCCTTCTTCCTTCGAGAGGCCCGGAGCGGAGGGATCGCGCATCGTCGATAGCGCCTATGGCGTGGCCGCTGAACCGTTGGTGACCAGCGAGATCGACTTGAACCCGGCGTTGTTCAGCTCGCCCATCACCGCCATCACGCGGCCGTAATCAAGCCCGCGGTCCGCGCGCAGCGTCACCAGCGGCGGCTTGCCCACCCCTTCGGCCGGGCGCATGGTCATCAGCCGATCGCCCAGTTCGCCGGGGGCAAGCTCCTGATCGCCCAGGAAAATGCGCCCGTCCGCGTCCATCGACACGGTGATTTCGTCCTGCTCTTCCTTCAGCGCTTCGGCCTTGCTGTCGGGCAGGTCGATCGGCACGCCGGCGGTCAGCATCGGCGCGGTCACCATGAAGATGATCAGCAGCACCAGCATGACGTCGACCAGCGGGGTGACGTTGATCTCGGACATCGGACCGCCCCGGCCCCGCCCGCGCCGTCCGCGCCGCCCGCCGCCGCCCGCCGAAAGGTTCATCGCCATCGGCTATTGCTCCAGCTCGCGGCTCAGCGTCGCCTGGAAGCGGTCGGCGAAGCGGAACAGGCGCGCTTCGAACCGGTTCACCCGGTGCGAGAAGCGGTTGTAGGCAACGACCGCCGGAATCGCGGCGAACAGGCCGATCGCGGTGGCCAGCAGCGCTTCGGAAATACCCGGCGCGACCACCGCCAGCGAGGAATTCTGCTGGGCGCCGATGTTGAAGAAGCTGTCCATCACGCCCCACACGGTGCCGAACAGGCCCACGAACGGCGCCACCGAACCGACCGTGGCCAGGAAGTTCAGCCGCCCGGCCAGCGCGTCGCTTTCCGCCGTCACCGCGCCTTCCAGCGCCAGGCTGAGCCGCTGGCGCGTGCCCTCGCGGTCGATCGCCCGACCAGAGGTGGACCGGCGCCATTCGCCCAGCGCGGCGTTGACGACGCGGGCCGAGGCCACGTCGCGCTTCCCGTTCTCCTTCTGGAACGCGTCAATGTCGTGCGCGTCCCAGAACTCGCGCTCGTACTTGTCGCACTGGCGCTGGACGCGGCCGATCTTGATCCGGAAGCCGACGATGATCGTCCAGACCCACACGCTGGCGAGCACCAGCCCCCCCATCACCGCCTTCACCACGATGTCGGCGTGAAGGAAAAGGTCCACCGGATTGAGCTGGGTCGGCGCGCCGGCGGCGCCGCTGGCGAGAACTTCGAGCATCATGCGGAAATCGGGCCTTCCTGTTCGGATGAGGTCGCTTCGGATGGAGCAACGAGGACGGTGTGGAACGCATCGACCCACGCGCGCGGCTGGCGGCGGGGCCGGCCAGTGGGCGCAACGAAGGCGACACGCACGGTCGCCTGGGACAAGAGCGCGTCTTCCCTGAACGCACGCTGGACGATCCGGCAGGTCGCGGGGGAAATATCGGAAACCTCGCTGCGCACCAGCACCGCATCGTCCAGCCGGGCGGGCCGGAGATAGCGGATCGCCAAGTCGGTCACGGCATAGGCGCCCTCGCCCGCGTCGTGCGCGCCGCGCTGGTCGATGCCCAGGCAACGCAGCATGTCGGACCGGGCGCGTTCGAACCAGCGCAGGTAGTTGGCGTGATAGACCACGCCCGACAGGTCCGTGTCCTCGAAATAGACGCGGACCGGGAAAAGATGGACGGCGCCGTCGAAACGGCCGGAAGGCGGCGCGGGCGGGAGCATGGGCGTTCCGCTTCTAGCCGTGCGACGAGTCGAAGGGCAAGGTTGTGCGGCGAACTTTGTTAAGCATCAGGCGAACCGAAGGGCGGAAGCGGAAAGCGCCGCCCCGCCGCCCTCGCTCAGCGCGTCACCAGCATCGGCCCCAGCGGACGGCCGGCGAAAAGGTGAACATGCAGGTGCGGCACTTCCTGGTGGCTGTCCGGCCCGACGTTGGCGAGCAGGCGATAGCCGGGCTCGATCACTCCAGCCTCGCGCGCCACTGCGCCCACCGCGCGCACGAAGCCGCCGATCTCCGCGTCGGACGCCTTGGCCGAGAAATCGTCCCAGCTCACATAGGCGCCCTTGGGGATCACCAGGATGTGCAGCGGCGCCTGCGGGTTGATGTCGTGGAACGCCAGCGCCCATTCGTCCTCATAGACCTTGCGCGAGGGGATCTCGCCCCGCAGGATCTTCGCGAACACGTTCTGGTCGTCGTAAGGCAGGGTGGCGTCAACGGCCATGGCCGGCTCTCCTCTTGGCATTTCTTGTCGGAATGGCGGGTCTTTCGGGGTCGCTTACTCCGGCGCTTACTCCGTGGGGCGGCTGGCCTTTTCGGCGATGCCGGAAACGCCTTCGCGCCGGTCCAGTTCCGCCAGCACGGCGGCCAGCGGCACGTCCCGCGCACCCAGCAGGACGAGCAGGTGGAACAGCAGGTCCGCCGCTTCACCGGTCAGCTCCTCGGCGCTGCCCGAAAGCGCGGCGATCACCGTCTCGGTCGCTTCCTCGCCCACCTTCTGCGCGATCTTGCCCAGCCCCCGCGCGTTAAGCTTGGCGACATAGCTGGTCGAGGGATCGGCGTTGCGCCGCGCCGCGATGGTCGCTTCCAGGCGCGATAGAGTGGTGGCGTGGTCCATGGCGCGGGGGATGGAGCGGCGGGGCCGCCGGGTCAAGAGGCCCCTAACCGCCTCAGGCCCGAATCCCGCTCAAGCCCGCGCCGGCAGGCCCGCCGCCCGCAGTGCGGCGTGCGCCTCGGCGATGGAATGCGTGCCGAAGTGGAAGATCGACGCCGCCAGCACCGCGCTGGCGTGGCCCTCGATCACCCCGGCAACGAGATGGTCAAGCGCGCCCACGCCGCCGCTCGCCACCACCGGCACGCTGACGGCATCGGCGATCGTCCGCGTCAGGTCTAGGTCATAGCCCCGCTGCGTGCCGTCCCCGTCCATCGAGGTTACGAGCAGTTCGCCCGCGCCTAGTTCGGCCAGGCGCACCGCATGGTCCAGCGCGTCGATCCCGGTCGGCTTGCGGCCGCCGTGGGTGAAGATTTCCCACTTCCCCGGCGCCACCCGCCGCGCGTCGACCGAGCCGACCACGCATTGCGCGCCAAAGCGCTGGGCGATGTCCGCCACCAGTTCGGGCCGGGCGACGGCGGCGGAATTGACCGCGACCTTGTCCGCCCCCGCCAGCAGCAGCGCGCGGGCATCCTCGGCGCTGCGCACGCCCCCGCCCACGGTCAGCGGCATGAAGCAGACTTCGGCCGTGCGCGCGACCACGTCGAGCAGCGTGCCGCGCCCTTCGTGGCTGGCCGAAATGTCGAGGAAGCACAGCTCGTCCGCCCCGGCCTTGTCATAGGCGCGCGCCTGCTCCACCGGATCGCCGGCATCGCGCAGGTCGACGAAGTTGACGCCCTTGACCACGCGCCCATCGCGCACATCAAGGCAGGGGATGACGCGGACGCGGACGGTCATCGATCAGCCCTTCGCCGCCATCTGCAACGCGGCGCGCAGGTCCAGCCGCCCGTCATAGAGCGCGCGGCCGGTGATGACGCCCTCGATCCCGTCCTCGGCGTGGAGCGTCAAGACGTGGATGTCGTCCAGCCCCTTCACCCCGCCGCTGGCGATCACGGGAATGTCGACGCGCCGGGCCAGGTCCACTGTCGCCTCGATGTTCACGCCCTTGAGCAGCCCGTCGCGGCCGATGTCGGTGAACAGCAGGCTGGCGACGCCCGCGTCCTCGAACCGGCGGGCGAGATCGACCACCGAGACGTCGGACACGTCGGCCCAGCCCTCGGTCGCGACCATGCCGTCGCGCGCGTCCACCGCCACCACGATGCCGCCGGGAAATTCCTTCGCCATGTCCTTGACGAAGTCCGGGTCCTTCAGCGCGGCGGTGCCCATGACCACGCGGCTCACGCCCAGGTCGAACCAGCCCGCCACCGCTTCGCGCGTGCGGATGCCTCCGCCCAGCTGGACGTGACCCGGAAAGGCTTCGAGAATGCCTTCCACCGCCTCGCGGTTCTCGGCGCGGCCGGCGAACGAACCGTCGAGATCGACGACGTGCAGGTGCATCGCGCCCGCTTCGGCGAACAGCAGCGCCTGCGCGGCCGGGTCGTCGCCATAGACGGTCGCCCGGTCCATATCGCCTTCGGCGAGGCGGACGACCTGCCCGGCCTTGAGGTCGATGGCGGGAAAGACGATCATGTCAGGGCTTCCATTCCAGAAAACGGGCCAGCAGCTCCAGCCCGTAGGACTGGCTCTTTTCGGGGTGGAACTGCACCCCCAGGATGTTCTCGCGCGCCACGGCCGCGACGATTCCGCCGCCGTGGTCGGTCATCGCCGCCACGTCCGCGCCCGCTTCGGGCACGAAGTGGTACGAATGCAGGAAATAGGCCTCGCCCGGCTCGATCAGGCCCGCCGCCGGCGCGCCGGCGTGGTGCGCGGGGGCCACGTCGTTCCAGCCCATGTGCGGCACCTTGATCGCGGGATCGGTCGGTTCGATCAGGCGGACCTCGCCGCCGATCCAGCCCAGCCCCGGCGTCACGCCGTGCTCCACGCCGCGATCGGCCAGCAGTTGCATCCCCACGCAGATGCCCAGGAACGGCGCGCCGCCCACCAGCACGCGCTCGCGCAGCGCCGCGACCAGCCCCGGCACCGCCTCCAGCGCCTCGATGCAGGCCTTGAACGCGCCCACGCCGGGCAACACGATGCGGTCCGCCGCCCGCACCACGTCGGGATCGGCGGTGACCGCGACGCCATCCGCCCCCGCCGCCTTCAGCGCGTTGGCCACCGACCGCAGGTTGCCGGCGCCGTAGTCGACCAGCGCGAGGACTTCAGCCACCGAGGATGCCTTTGGTGGACGGCACCGCATCGCCCTTGCGCGGATCGATTTCCACCGCCTGCCGCATGGCGCGGGCGAAGCCCTTGTAAATGCCTTCGATGATGTGGTGGTTGTTCGAACCGTAGAGCGATTCGATGTGCAGGGTGATGCCGGCCGCCTGGCTCACCGACTGGAACCAGTGCTCGAACAGCTCGGTGTCCATCTCGCCCAGGCGCGGCTGGGTGAACGCGGCCTTCCACACCAGCACCGGGCGCCCCGAAATGTCGAGCGCGACGCGGCACAGCGCCTCGTCCATCGGCGAATAAGCGGTGCCGTAGCGGGCGATGCCCTTCTTGTCGCCCAGCGCCTGGGTGATCGCCTGGCCCAGCGCGATGGCGCTGTCCTCGGTGGTGTGGTGCTGGTCCACGTGCAGGTCGCCCACCACGCGCATCGTCACGTCGATCAGCGAATGACGCGAGAACTGTTCGACCATGTGATCGAGGAAGCCGATGCCGGTCGACACGTCATAGGCGCCCGTGCCGTCGAGGTTGACCGAAACCGCGATGTCGGTTTCCGCCGTCTTGCGCGCGACCGATCCGGTACGGGACTGCTGCATGGTTTGGTCCTGTGCTGTCTGGGCCTGCGTATCCGAGGCGGACTCAACTGCGCCGCCTATAGGCGGGTGCGAACGAGAATCAATCTTTGCGCGCAACAAGGCCGCATGGAGACATGCCCTCTTGACCGCGCGGGCGGCCAAGGCCAGTTGTGGCGACGATGAACGATACGCCCGACAGCCTGATCCCCTATGACGAGATCGTGCAGGAGGCCCTGCGCGCCGTCGTCGGCCGCGTGCTGGGCGAAGTGGAAGCCTCCGGCGGCTCGCTGCCCGGCAACCACCATTTCTATATCACCTTCAAGACCCAGGCGCCCGGCGTCTCGATCCCGGCGCGCCTGAAGGAGCGCTTCCCCGACGAGATGACGATCGTGCTCCAGAACAAGTTCTGGGACCTGAAGGTGGAAAGCGACCGGTTCAGCGTGGGGCTCAGCTTCAACCAGGTGCCCGCCATGCTCGACATCCCGTTCAGCGCGATCACCGCCTTCGTCGATCCGGCGGTGGATTTCGGCCTCCAGTTCCAGGCGATCGCCGACAGCGACGACGAACCGCACGAAAGCGCCGAGAACGATTCGCCGGAACAGGCGGACGGCCCGGCCGTTGAACGCAACGAGGACGGGTCCAACGTGGTGACGGTGGATTTCGGCCGCAAGAAATAGCGGCGGGGCCTGGCGCAGGAGGTCGGCCCCGGCGGGAATACCGAAGGGCAAGACATGACGATCAGGGACAAGCTGGCGAAGATCAAACCCACGCGGATCGCGGGGAAGGCGGCGGAAAAGGCCGCCGGCGCCGTGCGCGATGAAGCCACCAAGACTGCCGGCTCCAAGACTACCGGCCCAAGCATTCCCGGCCCCAGCACCAACGCCATGACCAATCTGATCCTGGCCGACATCGCGCTGCGGGCCGGCGGCGCGCTGCTGCGGCGCGGCGTGGAACGCGGGCTGCTGGGCAACAGGACCGGCGCCGCCAGGGCCAAGAAGATCATCCGCGGCCGCACCATGGGCGAAACGCTGATCGGCACCGCGCTGGCCCGCGTCGCCACGCGCTCGGTGCCGGGCGCGATCGTGGTCGGCGGCGGCCTGCTGGCCAAGACGCTGTACGATCGCCGGCACGTCAAATCCGCGAAGGCGGAAGGCGAGGCGGCCGTGGACGCGAAGGCGGAAAAGGGCGCGAAGGAATAGCGCGCTCGGTCCGCTTGCGGCCGTCAGCGAAGCCGGGCCGAAAGCTCCATCAGCTCCAGCCGGTTGCCGAACGGATCATCGACATAGGCGTGCTGGTAGCCATCGCGCGAGGCCTCGTCGCGGATCACGTGGCAGCCGGCATGCTCCAGCTTCCGCACCACATCGCCGAGATGCGACACGATGAACGCCACGTGGGCCTTGTGGACGGCGCGAAAGTCCGGATCGGCGCTCAGATGGACTTTCACGGCATCGCGTTCGAACCAGCAGCCACCCAGCTTCGCCAGATGCGGCGGCTTGGGCACTTCACGAATGCCCAGCACGTCGCGGTAGAACGCCCGCGCGCGGTCCTCTCCGCCGGGCGGCATCGCCAGTTGCACGTGATCGAGCCTCTGAATGTCCATCCACTGCTCCCCGTTCGCGGCCCGGTCATGCTCTTATAGCGGCCTTGACCACCGCCTTGTCCATGCGCCACTAGCACGCATGGCCGACAACACCACGCATACCACGGATACGCTCCATCGCAGGGGGCTGATGTTCATCCTGTCATCGCCATCGGGCGCGGGCAAGACGACGATCGCGCGCAAGCTGCTGGACGAGGACGACGAGATCGCGATGTCGGTGTCCGTCACCACCCGGCCGATGCGGACGGGCGAAGTGGACGGCAAGGACTACTACTTCGTCAGCCAGCCCGAATTCGACCGCATGGTGGAGGAAAGCGCGTTCTACGAATGGGCGCATGTCTTCGGCAACAGCTATGGCACGCCCAAGGCGCAGATCCGCGCGGGCCTGAAGGAAGGGCGCGATTTCCTGTTTGACATCGACTGGCAGGGCACGCAGCAGCTTTACCAGAAGGCCGAAACCGATGTGGTGCGCGTGTTCATCCTGCCGCCCAGCCTGGACGAGCTGCACCGCCGCCTGACCGGGCGCGGCACCGACAGCGCCGAAGTGATTGCCAGCCGCATGGCCCGCGCCCAGGCGGAGATCAGCCACTGGGACGGCTACGACTACGTCGTGGTCAACGACGACGTGCAGAGCTGCTTCGACAAGGTGAAGCAGATTCTCGCCGCCGAACGCATGAAGCGCGCGCGCCAGACCGGGCTGATCGGCTTCGTCCGCGAACTGATGCGGGGATAGAACCCGGGCATGGGCAGGCGGCGCAGGCTGATCCTCTTCGCGGCGCTGGCCGCGGTGGCGCTGGCCGCGGTGGCGCTCTTCGCCTGGCGCAGCGCCGTGTCCGATCCGGTCGAACGGCGGATCACCATCCGCCTGCCGTCCCCCGCGCTGCGCGCGCGGCCGCTGCGGCTGGCGCTGGTTTCGGACATCCATCTGCCCGCCATCGCGATGACGCCGGACCGGCTCGACCGGATCGTCCGCCAGATCAACCGCGCCCGGCCCGACGCGATCCTGCTCGCCGGCGATTTCGTCAACGGCCGCAAGCCGCGCGATGCCGCGTTCCGGCCCGATCTCCTCACCGCCCCGCTGGCGCGGCTGCGCGCGCCGCTGGGGGTCTATGCGGTGCCGGGAAACCACGATCACTGGACCGATATCAACCGCGTGACCGCCGCGCTGCAAGCGGCGGGCATCACGGTCCTGGCCAACGATGCCAAGGCGCTGGGACCGATCACGCTGGTCGGCATCGACGATGATCTGACCGGCTACGCCGATGTCGATACGGCGATGCAACTGGCCCGCGCTGCCGGCCGCGGCATTCCGATCGCGATCACGCACACGCCCGATGTCGCTCCCACGCTGCCGCCCGATGTGCCGCTGATGCTGGCCGGGCACACCCATTGCGGGCAGATCGTGCTGCCCGTGCTGGGATCGCTGGCGCTGTATTCCCCGTTCGACGAACGGCGCCCCTTCGATCCGCACTATCGCTGCGGCGTGATCGCCGATCCCGGCCGAACCGTCATCGTCACCGCCGGGGTCGGCGCGGGCGAAGTGCCGTTCCGCCTGGGCGCGCCGCCGGACTGGTGGATGGTGACGCTGGCGGGGCGGTGACCATCACCGCCCCTGCCGGTCAATGCCTGGCCGATCAGTGTCCCGAAGGATCGGCGAATTCGCTGGGGATCCAGGCGTTGACGATGCCGCCATCGATCGGGATCGTCGTCCCGACCACATAATCACCCGCGCGGCTGGCCAGATAGATCGCGCCACCGGCGATGTCCTCTGTGCCGCCGATCCGGCCGGACGGGATGCCGCGCGCCGATTCCTCCGGCTTGCGCGCCGCCACCTTGTTCATTTCCGAAGGGTAGGCGCCGGGCGCGATGCAGGTGACGACGATGTTGTCCCTGATCAGCCGCGCCGCCATGCGCCGGGTCAGGTGGACCACCGCCGCCTTCGACGCCTGATAGCTGTACGTTTCCCAGGGGTTGATCCGCATCCCGTCGATCGAGGCGATGTTGATGACCTTGGCCGGCTGCCCCGCCGACGCGGCCGCCTTGAGCAGCCCGTGCAGCTTCTGCGTGAGGAAGAACGGCGTCTTGACGTTCAGGTTCATCACCTTGTCCCAGCCGCCTTCGGGGAAGTCTTCGAAGTCCGCTCCCCACGCCACGCCGGCGTTGTTGACCAGGATGTCGATCTTCGGCTCCAGCTTCGCCAGATCCTCGGCCAGCGCCTCGATCCCGGCAAGCGTGGAGATGTCGCCCGGCAGCGCGATCACGCGATCGCCCAGTTCGCGCGCGGTTTCCTCCACCACGGCCGCCTTGCGCGCGGTGATGTAAACCTTCGCGCAGCCGGCGGCGAGGAAACCCTCGGCCAGCATCCGGCCGATCCCACGCGATCCGCCGGTAATCACCGCCACGCGGCCTTCAAGGCTGAACAGCTTGCTGAAATCCATGTCAGTGCCTTTCGCTTTCCTTCCGCACGGGAAGGGCAATCAGGGTCAATATCCGCTCAGCTTCGCCACGCGCTCGGCATGGTAGAACTGGTCGCCGGTAAATTCGGACAGCGCGCGGTCGCGCTTCATGTAAAGGCCGATGTCGAACTCGTCGGTCATGCCCACGCCGCCGTGCATCTGCACGCCTTCGCGCACCGCCAGGTTGCAGACCTTGCCCGCCTTGGCCTTGGCCACGGCGACCATCAGCTCCGCCTTGTCGGAGCCGGCATCGAGCAATTGCTGCGCCTTGATCACGGCGGCCTCGGCGATCTCGATTTCGGAATAGAGATGCGCGGCGCGGTGCTGCAGCGCCTGGAACTCGCCGATCAGCTGGCCGAACTGCTTGCGCGTCTTGAGATAGGCCGTGGTGATGTCGAACGCGCCGGAAGCAACGCCGGTCTGCTCCGCCGCCGCGCCGACGCGGCCGGCATCGAGCACCCGGTTCAGCAGGGCGCGGCCGCCATCGACCTCGCCGATCACGCAATCGCCATCCAGCTCCACGTTGTCGAACGTGACGTGGCTGGCCATCGCGCTGTCGACCAGCCGCACCACGTCATGCCGCACGCCCGCGGCGTCCTTCGGCACCGCGAACAGGGTCACGCCATCGGCATCGTCGTCGCTGCCCGAGGTGCGCGCGGCCACGATCAGCGCATCGGCCGAGGCGCCGTGGACCACGAAGTCCTTGCGGCCCGAAAGGCGGAAGCCATTGCCCGCCTTCTCGGCGCGGCAGGCGATGCGTTCGGGCCGGTGCTTGGGGCCTTCGTCGATCGCGATGGCCAGCACCGTCTCGCCCGCGATCACGCCCGGCAGCCAGCGGCCGCGCAATTCGTCCGATCCGGCGGACAGCGCGGTTACGCCCATGACCGCCGTGGTCAGGAACGGCGAAGGGGTAAGATTGCGGCCGATTTCGGTGAGGACGATGCCAGCCTCGACATGGCCCATCGCCAGCCCGCCATCGGCTTCGGCGGCGAGAATGCCGGTCAGGCCCAGTTCGGCGAACTGCTTCCACAGCGCATGGCCGAACCCGTCCGGGCAGTTGATGTCGCGCCAGTGGCGCAACTGCTGCTTGATCCCGCCTTCGTCGGCCATGAAGCCGGTAACGGTTTCGGCGAGCATCGCCTGGTCTTCGGTATGGTAGAGCGGCATGTCGTTTGCTCCGTTTCCCCTCCCGCTTGCGGGAGGGGTCAGGGGTGGGCATAGGCTTGGGGGGGCGCCTCGTTCGGCCCACCCCCGGCCCCTCCCGCAAGCGGGAGGGGGGATCGAAGCGTCAGGCCCCCGGAAGGTCCAGGATGCGCTTGGCGATCACGTTGAGCATGACCTCGCTAGTGCCACCCTCGATCGAGTTCGCCTTGGTCCGCAGCCACGACCGCGCCGGCGTGCCGCCGCTGGTCGCTTCGCTTTCCCATTCCAGCGCGGTGCTGCCACCGGCCGCCATGAGCAGTTCGTGGCGGCGCTTGTTCAGCTCGGTGCCGGCGTACTTCATCATGTTGGGCTGCGCCGGATGCGCCTTGCCCACCTTGATCTCGTCGAGGAACTTCTCGCCCATCGCGGTATAGGCCAGCGCATCGACATCGAACTGCGCCAGTTCGGCGCGCAGGATCGGGTCTTCCAGCCCGTTCCGCGCGATCACCGCGCCGATCGTGGTCAGCCGGTCGCTGCCGCCCGCGCCCGAGATCATCTCGCGCTCGTGGCCCAGCAGGTATTTCGCCACGTCCCAGCCGCGGTTGAGCTGGCCGACGATCTGCGCCTTGGGCACCTTCACGTTGTCAAAGAATGTCTCGCAGAACGGTGAACTGCCCGAAATCAGCTTGATCGGCTTGGTGGTGACGCCGGGGCTTTCCATGTCGAACAGCAGGAAGGAAATGCCCTGGTACTTGTTGGTCTTGTCGGTGCGGACCAGGCAGAAGATCCAGTCGGCCTTGTCGGCATAGGAGGTCCAGATCTTCTGGCCGTTGACCACCCAGTGATCGCCCTTATCTTCGCCGAAGGTCTGGAGCGAGACGAGGTCGGAGCCCGATCCGGGTTCGGAATAGCCCTGGCACCAGCGGATTTCGCCGCGCGCGATCTGGCCCAGATAGTGGACCTTCTGCTCCTCGGTGCCGAACTTCAGCAGCGCCGGCCCCAGCATCCAGATGCCGAAGCTCGACAGCGGCGGGCGCGCGCCGATCCGGGCGCATTCCTCGCGCCAGACCTTCGCTTCGGCCGGCGACAGGCCCGCGCCGCCATAGGCCTTGGGCCAATCGGGCACGGTATAGCCCTTGGCCACGCAGCGTTCGAGCCAGTTCTTCTGCGCCGCGTTCTTGAACTGGAAGCGCCGTCCGCCCCAGCATACATCGCCTTCGTCGCGCACCGGTTCGCGCATTTCCGGCGGGCAGTTGGCTTCCAGCCACGCGCGGATTTCCTGACGGAAACTGTCCAGATCAGACATCTTCGGGCTCCTCTCTTAATCGCAAGGTTAAGGCGAGTCGCGATGCTTGCGCAAGCGCGGATTTCCAAGGGTTTGCGCGATGCAAGGATGCCGTAGCGTCAAGCGCCAAGGCATTGACGAAGGCCCATTCGCGCCTAAGCTTCCGGCCAAACAGACAGACCGGGACACGGTCCAGAACACAGGCCCGCCCGGGCCGGGAGAGAACCATGCGCTTCGAAGGAAAGACCGTTGTCGTAACGGGTGCCGCCTCGGGAATCGGCCGCGCCACCGCGCTCAAGTTTGCCGCGGAAGGCGCGCGCGTCTATGCGGCGGACATCGACGAACAGGGCCTTGCCGCGCTGGCGGCGACCACCAACGGCAGCATCGCCACCGCGCGGTGCGACGTGACCCGGACCGAGGACATCAAGGCGCTGATGGACCGCGCCGCCGCCGAAACCGGCGGAATCGACGTGGTGTTCAACAATGCCGGCGCGGGCGGCGATCGCGCCACGATCGACGAGATCGAGCCGGCCGGCTGGGACCGCACGATGGACCTGCTGCTGCGGTCGGTGGCGTTCGGCATCCGCTATGCCGTCCCGCACATGATCGGCCGCCCGGGCGCGGCGATCGTCAACACTTCCTCGGTCGCGGCGGTCGGGCCGGGCTATTCGCCCACCGCCTATGCCGTCGCCAAGGCCGGGGTGCTGCACCTGACCAAGTGCGCGGCGGCGGACCTCGCCAAACACCAGATCCGCGTCAACGCGGTGCAGCCGGGCTTCATCAACACCAACATCTTCACCCGTTCGCTGGAAATGCCGGCCGAACTGGAAGCGCAGGCCAAGGGCGCGATCGCGATGATGTCGCAAAGCGCTCAGCCGGTGGCGCGCGGCGGCCAGCCGGACGACATCTCGGACGCCGTGCTGTTCCTGGCCAGCGACGCGGCCGGCTTCGTCACCGGCACCTCGCTGATCGTCGATGGCGGCATCACCATCGGCCCGCGCCACAGCTGGGACCCCGCCATGCCGGGGATGTTCGACGCCCTGCAGCAGATGGCAGACGCCGGGCAGCCGGCGTGATCCCGATAGAAGGCCGCGTTCCGACGCGGACCGCGGCGTTTGCCGGGCTTGGCAGCGTGGCCTATGGGATCAAGGACAACGGCTTCTCCACCTTCCTGCTGCTGTTTTACAACCAGGTGCTGGGCATGGACGCCCGGCTCGTCAGCCTGGCGCTGCTGATCGCGCTGGTGTTCGACGGGCTCGTCGATCCGCTGGTCGGCCATGTCAGCGATCGCACGCGCACGCGTTTCGGCCGCCGCCTGCCGTTCCTCTACCTTGCCCCGATCCCGCTGGGGATCGCGTGGGTCCTGCTGTGGTCGCCCACCGGCGCGCCCAGTTTCGCCACGCTGCTGGTCTCGGCCATTCTCGTGCGCGGGCTGGTCGCGGCCTGCGAAGTGCCCTCGGCCGCGCTGGTCGCGGAAATCAGCCGCGATTACGACGAGCGCACCCGGCTTACCCGCTTCCGCTTCGTCTTCGCCTGGGGCGGCGGCCTGCTGATGCTGCTGCTGGCCTATGGCGTGTTCCTGCCCAACGCGATGCTGGCCCGCGAAGGTTATCGCGCGTTCGGCATCGCCGGGGCGATCCTGATGGCCGGCTGCGTGCTGGGTTCGGCCGTGGGCCTGCACCGCACTATCGCCGGCTGGCCGCCGCAACAGACCGCCCCCGGCAAGGGACTGCTCGGCTCGCTGGGCGAGATCCGCGAAAGCTTCTCGCACCCCGCCTGCCTGGTGGTGATGGCCGGCATCGCCTGCGCCATGACCAGCCAGGGCATCACCTTCGCGCTGTCGAACTACCTGTACCTCTACGTCTGGCGGTTCACGCCCACGGCGCTCCAGATCTTTCCGGTCGTGCTGTTCGGCAGCGTGATCGGCGCCTCGCTGCTCGCCGGCCCGGCGCAACGGCGCTGGGGCAAGGCGGGCGCGGTGGCGGCCACCGCGCCGCTGGGCATGCTGTTCTGGGTCGGCCCCCTGCTGCTGCGCTATTTCGATCTCTGGGCGGCGGACGGCAGCACGCCGGCGCTGGTGGCGATGTTCGTCTGCACGCTGCTGGCCAACACGTTCACGGTGACCTCCTCGATCGCGCTGTGGTCGATGGTGGCCGATGTGGTGGAAGCGTCGGAGGAACAGACCGGGCGCCGGTCCGAAGGGACGCTCTCGGCCGGGGCGTTCCTCGCCTCCAAGTGCGCTACCGGCCTGGGCATCTTCGCCGCCGGGCTGCTGCTCAGCTATGCGCAGTTGCAGCCCAACGCTCGGCCCGACGCGGTGCCGGCGCTGGTGATAGACAAGCTGAGCTTCGCCTACGCCGTCTGCACCGCCCTGCTCGCCATCGCGACCGCCACGATCGCGCTGCGCTTCCCGATCGATCGCGCCGCCCACGAAGCGCGGCTCGCCCTGCTCGACAAGCTGGCGCAGAGCGATCCCGACGCGGGAGGACTGCATCCTTAAAACCGATCCCCGAACCGGTTTTGCCCAGGATCAAGGCCCGCGTTAACCGCACGATTAGTTTTCGCTTGAATTCGCCCGATGCCCGGTGAATTCTTCCCGGACGCAAGGAGAGGACAGATGGATTTCGACCCCACAGAACGCCAGGTCTATTGGCGTGACCGCGTACGCCAGTTCATCGAGGGCCATGTCCGCCCGCGCAACGCGGAGTTCAAGGCCGAAAAGAACAGCGGCGATCGCTGGAAGGTGATCCAGGTCCTTGAGGAGGAAAAGGCCCGCGCCAAGGCGCAGGGCATCTGGAACCTGTTCATGCCGCCGCAGTCCGGCCGTGCCCATGTGGACGACAGCTTCACCTTCGAAGGCCCCGGCCTCACCAACCTCGAATACGCGCTCTGCGCCGAGGAAATGGGCCGCGTGGGCTGGGCCAGCGAAACCTTCAACTGCTCCGCGCCGGATACCGGCAACATGGAAGTGCTGCACCGCTACGGCACGCGCGACCAGAAGGACGAATGGCTCAAGCCGCTGATGAACGGCGAAATCCGTTCCGCCTTCCTGATGACCGAGCCGCAGGTCGCCTCATCCGACGCCACCAATATCGAAACCTCGATCCGCCGCGAAGGCGATGAATACGTCATCAACGGGCGCAAGTGGTGGTCCTCGGGCGCGGGCGATCCGCGCTGCAAGATCGCCATCGTCATGGGCAAGACCGATTTCGAGGCGAAGCGCCACCAGCAGCAGTCGATGGTGCTGATGCCGCTGGACGCGCCGGGCGTGACGATCGAGCGCTTCCTGCCGGTGTTCGGCTATGACGACGCGCCGCACGGCCACATGGAAATCCGGCTGGACAACGTGCGCATTCCGGCCTCGAACATCCTGCTGGGCGAAGGGCGCGGGTTCGAGATCGCGCAGGGCCGCCTCGGGCCGGGCCGCATCCACCACTGCATGCGCACGATCGGCGTGGCGGAAGAAGCCATCGCTAAGATGGCCAAGCGGCTGCAATCGCGCGTCGCCTTCGGCAAGCGCGTGTCCGAACATTCGATCTGGGAACAGCGCATCGCGCAGGCCCGCATCGACATCGACATGACCCGCCTGCTCTGCCTGAAGGCGGCGGACATGATGGACAAGGTGGGCAACAAGGCCGCCGCGCTGGAAATCGCGATGATCAAGGTGCAGGCCCCCAACATGGCGCTGCGCATCATCGACGATGCGATCCAGGCGCACGGCGGCGGCGGCGTTTCCGAAGACTTCGGCCTCGCTGAGAGCTATGCCCACATGCGCACGCTGCGGCTGGCCGACGGCCCGGACGAAGTTCACAACCGCGCCATCGCGCGCATCGAGTTCGCCCGCCACGCGGAAGGCCCGCAGGGCGATCGCGGCTTTAGCTCGGGCGATCTGGGCGTGGCGCGCTAGGCCTCTCTGGCGCCATCTTCCCCCTCCCGCACGCGGGAGGGGTTGGGGGTGGGCCGATCGGGCATTCCGCCGCAAACGCTCGCCCTGCTCCGTCCCGATGGGAACGCAAAGGAACAAGAACCATGAAAGCCGCCATTCTCGAAAAGCCTGGCCAGCCGCTGGAAATCGACCGGCTCGCCATCGCCAAGCCCGGCCCGCATGAGGTGCTGATCCGCACGGCGGCCTGCGGCCTGTGCCATTCGGACCTCCATTTCATCGAAGGCACCTATCCCCACCCGCTGCCCGCCGTGCCGGGCCATGAAGCCGCCGGCATCGTGGAGGCGGTGGGCAGCGAAGTCCGCACCGTGAAGAAGGGCGATGCGGTCGTCACCTGCCTGTCCGCCTTCTGCGGGCACTGCGAATTCTGCGTGACCGGCCGCATGGCGCTGTGCCTGGGCGGCGACACGCGGCGGGGCGCCGGCGAAGCGCCGCGCCTGACCCGCGCCAGCGACGGCAGCGCGGTCAACCAGATGCTCAACCTGTCCGCCTTCGCGGAAATGATGCTGGTGCACGAACACGCCTGCGTCGCGATCAATCCGGACATGCCGCTCGATCGCGCGGCGGTGATAGGCTGCGCGGTGACCACCGGCGCGGGCGCGGTGTTCAACGCCTGCAAGGTGACGCCGGGCGAAACCGTGGCCGTGGTCGGCTGCGGCGGCGTGGGCCTTGCCACGGTCAACGCCGCGAAGATCGCCGGCGCGGGGCGGATCATTGCCGCTGACCCGATGCCGGAAAAGCGCGAACTGGCGAAGAAGCTGGGCGCGACCGACGTGGTCGACGCCATGGCCCCCGATGCGGCCAAGCAAATCCTCGAACTGACCAGGGGCGGCGTCGATCACGCGATCGAGGCGGTGGGACGGCCGGCTTCGGGCGAACTCGCGGTCAAGTCGCTGCGCCGGGGTGGCACCGCCACGATCCTGGGCATGATGCCGCTGAACCACGCGGTCGCCCTGCCGGCGATGGACCTGCTTTCGGGCAAGAAGCTGCAAGGCGCGATCATGGGCATGAACCGCTTCCCGGTGGACCTGCCGCGCCTGGTCGATTTCTACATGCGCGGCCTGCTCGATCTCGACACGATCATTGCCGAGCGCATTCCGCTGGAAGGGATCAACGAAGGCTTCGAGAAGATGAAGCAGGGCCATTCCGCCCGTTCGGTGATCGTGTTCGACCAATGAGCGAACCGGCCCCGATCGACGCCCAGGCCGCCTTTACCGGAACGGTCGTGCCCGAAGGGGCCGACCGGCTCGACGAAGCGCGCCTGACCGAATGGTTCGCGGCCAACGTGGCGGGCTTCCGGGGGCCGCTGACGGTGCGCAAGTTCAAGGGCGGGCAATCCAACCCGACCTATCGCATCGACGCGCCGTCGGGCAGCTACGTGCTGCGGCGCAAGCCGTTCGGCAAGCTGCTGCCCTCCGCGCACGCGGTCGATCGCGAACACCGCGTCCAGGCCGGGCTGGCGAAGACCGGGTTCCCGGTGGCGCCGCAATACGGCCTGTGCACCGACGATTCGGTGGTCGGATCGATGTTCTACGTCATGAGCATGGTCGAAGGCCGCACGATCTGGGACGGCGCCATGCCCGGCGCCACGCCCGATTTCCGCCGCCAGACCTACCACGCCATGATCGACACGCTGGCGGCGCTGCACGGCGCGGACATCGCGGCGGCGGGGCTTTCGGATTTCGGCAAGCCCGGCAACTACTTCGGCCGGCAGGTCGATCGCTGGACCAAGCAGTACAAGCTGGCCGAAACCGAACACATGGACGTGATGGAGCGGCTGATCGCGTGGCTCCCCGCCACGCTGCCCGAACAGACGCGCACCTCGGTGGTCCACGGCGATTACCGCATCGACAACATGATCTTCGCGCCCACCGAGGCCCGCGTCGCCGCCGTGCTGGACTGGGAACTGTCCACGCTGGGCGATCCACTGGCCGATTTCACCTATGTCGCGCTCGCCTGGGTGACCGAGAACGGCGGCCGGTCGGGCGTGATGGACCTAGACCGCAAGGCGCTGGGCATTCCCGAACTGGACGAGATCGTCGAACGCTACTGCGCCGCCACCGGCCGCGATGGCGTGCCCGATCTGAACTGGTACTTCGCCTACAACTTCTTCCGCCTGGCCGGGATCATCCAGGGCATCAAGAAGCGCGTGATCGATGGCACCGCTTCCAGCGCGCATGCCCGGCAGATGTCGGAACGGGTCACGCCGCTCGCCGAAACGGCGTGGTCCTTCGCGGTCAAGGCCGGGGCCTGACCGTTACGTAACCAGGAACCAAAGCGGCGGTCCCGCGTAGATTGGCATCGCAACAGGAAAGCGCCGCGCATCCCCAGAGGATGCGCCGGCCGCAACCCGGAAAGGATGCCAATCATGCTGATGACAATCGCCGTCGTGCTGCTCGTTCTGTGGCTGCTCGGCGTGTTCGTGTTCAAGATCACCGCGGGCCTGATCCATGTGGTGCTGGTGGTGGCGATCATCGTCGGCCTCGTCCAGCTGTTCACCGGTCGCAGAGCCTAGCCGGAGTCTGAACCAATTGTAACCGGCACGGTCCTCTGCCAACGGGGGTTCACCCCGCGCGCGGCAGCGGCTACACCGGTTACATATGCAACAGCTTTCAGCGACAGAACGCGATCTCGTCGGCCGCTTCAACGCCGACGCCATGCTTTCGCAAGTGCAGGCGTGGAGCGCGGTCAACACCGGCACGCGCAATCTGGAAGGGCTGGCTCGGCAGTGGGATCTGCTGGCGGAGGCCTTTTCCGATCTGCCGGGAGATATCCGCAAGGTTGAACCCGCGCGGGTGACCGCCATCGCGGCGGACGGGCGCGAGGAAGACGTGGGCCACGGGGCTCATTTCGTGCTCTCGGTCCGCCCACAGGCCGCGCGGCGCTATCTGCTGACCGGGCACATGGACACCGTGTTCCCGGCCATCCACGCCTTCCAGCAGCAGCGCTGGCTGGACGACGAGACGCTTAACGGCCCCGGCGTTGCCGACATGAAAGGCGGGATCGCGGTGATCCTGGCCGCGCTCGCCGCGTTCGAAACCAGCGTGGCGGCCGGCAACGTCGGCTACGACGTGATGATCAACTCGGACGAGGAGACCGGCAGCCTCGCCTCCGCCGCGCTGATCGCGGAACTGGCGCGCGGCAAGGCGGCGGCGCTGACCTATGAACCCTCTGCCTTGCCCGATGGCACGCTGGCCGGCGCGCGCGCGGGCAGCGGCAACTTTTCGCTGATCATCACCGGCCGCTCCGCCCACGCCGGGCGCAATCCGCAGGACGGGCGCAACGCGATCGTCGCGGCCGCCGATCTCGCCCTGCGGCTCAAGCACATGGAAACGGCCACGCTTTCGGTCAATCCCGCGCGGATCGACGGCGGTTCGGCCAACAACGTGGTGCCCGATCACGCGGTGCTGCGCTTCAACATTCGCCCGCGCGCGGTGACCGATGCCGATCGCTTCGCCGTGGCGCTGCGCGGCCTGATCGCCGAGATCGAGCGCGAGCATGAAGTCTCCATCCACCTCCACGGTGGCCTCTCGCGTCCGCCCAAGCCGCTCGATCCCCCGGCCGAGGCGCTGTTCGGGCTGGTCCGCGATTGCGGCGCGGCGCTGGGGCAACCGATCCGCTGGCAAAGTTCGGGCGGGGTCTGCGATGGCAACAACATCGCCGCGCTGGGCGTGCCCGTGGTGGACACGATGGGTGTGCGCGGCGGCGCGATCCATTCGCCCGACGAATTCCTGATCGTATCCTCGCTGGCGGAACGCGCGGCCTTGTCCGCGCTGGTCCTTCACCGGCTTTCCGGAGGCAACTGACCGTCATGACGCACCGTATCCGCGCCGCCAGCGCGCAGGACCTCCAGCACTTGTACGAGATGGCCAAGCTGACCGGCGGCGGCTTCACCAACCTGCCGCCCGACCGCAAGGCGCTGCAGGCCAAGCTCGACCGCTCGGCCGAAGCCTATGGCACCGAGGAAACGGGCGGCGACGAACTGTTCGTGCTGGTGCTGGAGGACATCGAGACCGGCGAAGTGCGCGGCACCGCGCAGCTGTTCACGCGCGTCGGTCTGCAGTGGCCGTTCTATTCCTATCGCATGGCCACGCTGACCCAGCATTCCAAGGAACTGGGCCGCACCTTCCGCGCCGAAATGCTCAACCTCGTCACCGATCTCGAAGGGTCGAGCGAGGTCGGCGGGCTGTTCCTGCACCCGTCCGAGCGCGCCGGTGGCCTCGGCATGTTGCTGGCGCGCAGCCGCTACCTGTTCATCGCCATGCACCGCCCGCGTTTTTCCGACCGCATCCTGGCCGAATTGCGCGGCATCATCGACGAACGCGGCGGATCGCCTTTCTGGGATGGCGTAGCCGGGCGCTTCTTCGGCATGAGCTTCCAGGAAGCGGACTATTTCAACGCCATCAACGGCAACCAGTTCATCGCCGATCTGATGCCCAAGCACCCGGTCTATATCGCGATGCTGCCCGATTCGGCGCGCAGCGCGATCGGCCTGCCCCACCCCTCCGGCCGTGCCGCGATGCGCATGCTGGAAGGCGAAGGCTTTGCCAACGAAGGCTATTTCGACATCTTCGATGGCGGCCCGACGATGACCGCGCGCACCGACCGGGTGAAATCGATCGCCGAGGCGCGCCATGTGCAAGTGGCGCGGGTCTGCCCGCCCGACAATCCGAAGAAGGCGCTCGCCGCCACCGGCCACCTTTCCACCTTCCGCTGCACCTTCGCGGAAATCGGGGAGGATGGTGACGGGGTGACGCTCGATCCCATGGCCGCCGCCGCGCTGGACGTGCGCGAGGGCGACATGATCTGGCATGTGGAACGCTAAGGCCGCGCGAACCGGACGGAGTCTCCTGTGAAACTGGTGGAAATCAACTTCGACGGCATCGTCGGCCCGAGCCACAACTACGCGGGGCTGAGCCTTGGCAACCTCGCCTCGGCCAGCCACGCCGGCGATGTCTCCTATCCCCGCGCCGCCGCGCTGCAGGGCGTGGCCAAGATGCGGCACAACCTGGCGCTGGGGCTGGCGCAGGGCTTCTTCGCGCCGCTGCCCCGGCCCAATCCCGCGCTGCTGGACGCCATGGGCCTGACCGCGATCGACGAAGGCGATCCGGTGCAGCGTCGGCTGCGCGCGGCGGCGTGGTCGGCCTCGTCGATGTGGACCGCCAACGCCGCCACCGTCAGCCCCGCGCCCGATACCGCCGACGGGCGCTGCCACCTGACCCCCGCCAACCTCGTGACGATGCTCCACCGCTCGCAGGAATGGCCGGACACCGCGCGCCAGCTCGCGCTCGCCTTTGCCGACACGGCGCACTTCGCGCTCCACGGCGCGGTTCCGCCGTGCTTCGGCGATGAAGGCGCGGCCAACCACATGCGCATGGCCGCGCGACATGACGCACCGGGCATCGAGATCTTCGTCTATGGCCGCACCGGCGGCGCGTTTCCGGCGCGCCAGCACGAACAGGCGAGCCGCGCTGTCGCCCGGCTGCACGGACTCGATCCGGACCGCGCGCTGTTCATCGAGCAGGCGCCCGAGGCGATCGCCGCCGGCGCCTTCCACAACGACGTGGTCGCCGTCGCCAACGAACGCGTGCTGTTCACCCACGAACAGGCCTTCGCCGATCCCGAAGGCGCCTATGCCGCGATCCGCGCGAAACTGCCCGAGGCGGAGATCGTGATCGTGCCGGCCGCCGCGGTGAGCCTGGCCGACGCGATCCGCAGCTATCTGTTCAACGCGCAGCTGCTGACGCTGCCCGATGGCGACATGGGCCTGGTGATCCCGCTGGAAGCCTGGGAGAATCCCGCCGTGCGCGGCTGGCTGGACGGGATGCTGGCGGGCAACGGCCCGATCCGCCGCGTGCTGCCGGTGGACGTGCGGCAATCGATGGCCAACGGCGGCGGCCCCGCCTGCCTGCGGCTGCGCGTGGTGGCCGATCCCGCCACGGTCGATCCGCGCTTCCTGCTGGACGAGGCGAAGGCCGACCGGATCGAGGCCACGATCGCCCGGCTCTGGCCCGAACAGATCGACCCGGCCGATCTCGGCCGCGAAACGCTCGTCACCACGGTGCGCGCGGCGCGGGCCGGTCTGCTTGATGCGCTGGAGCTTGACGCACTGGCCTGACCCCGCAGCGGGATCACTCCCACATTGGAACATCGGGACCCGCAGATTTCCGTACCTGTCGCCGCGTTTTACAGTTACCATCCGGTTAACCTTGCTCGTCCCCGGAAATCCGGGGCTGGCACGATGATTGCTGACTGGTGGTTGTAAAATGGCGCCGGCCGTCCCCGCAGAGAAGGACGCAGCGGCGCAGGGGATAACAATGTTCGGAAAGCTCGGTCGTCTTTTCGTCATCAAGACACGCTTCGAAGCCTGCGCCATCATCTATGCGCTGGCGTTGGGCGCGGTCGAGCGCGGGCAGGTTTACCTGTCGGTCTATCCCGGATTCGGGGGCAAGCTGCTGTTCCTGGCCTGCACCACCGCCGTGTTCATGGCCGGATCGAAGATCTTCGACTGCCTGCGCCACGAACAGGCTGCCAGGCTGCGGCTATAGCGCCAGACGGTTCCACCCCGGCATCGTCATTGCGAGCGCAGCGAAGCAATCCAGAGTCCCACGTGCCGCTCTGGATTGCCACGGGGCTTCGTCCCTCGCAATGACTAAGCCAGGGAATACCTCACGCGCTACAGCACGCGCCAGACCCACAGCTTGATGCCCAGCGGAAAGCGCGCGCCCGAACAGATGAAGATCGAGCGGTTCATCCATTCGTACCGGCCCTTGGGCGCGATGAATTCCGGCACCGTGCGGAAATAGTATTCCGCCGGGTCCACCGCGTCCCCGGCGGCGAGCCGCTGCATCACCTCGGGCGGGCCGTGGCGCAGGCCACGGTTGCGGATCTGGATGACCACGCCGTCGTCGGTCTCCAGCGCGTAGATCGCGTCGGCCACCGTCACTCCGTCGGGGCGGGTCAGTTGCCAGTCCGCCGCGTTGCCGACCAGCTTTCCGCTGATCAGCGGCCCTTCCACGCGCCCGCCGCCCACGATCGGGATGATCCGCCGCGTCCCGTCATAGGTTTCGCCGATGGGACGCGGCGGTTCGAGATCGCCGGTGGCCTCGTAAACGAATTCGAGGCCCGGCGGACTTACCGGCGGATTCACGCGGCCGCCGCTTCGAGCAGGCCGATGTCTTCGGCATTGGCCCAGTTGCCGTGCAAGCCGAAGCGCAGGCGGATGGGAACGTTGATCGTGGCGATAGGCCCCTTCTCGATAGCGAGCGCGTCGAAGATCAGCAGATCGCTGCGCTGTTCCTCCAGCCGGTTGCAGACCTGCACGATCCAGCCATCGCCTTCGGGCGCGTCTTTGGAGCGGGGGACGAACGCCGGCTCCTGCAGGCTGCTGACCGGGCCGCACCACCAGTGCTGTTCGGCACCGGTCTCGAAGTCCTTGAGGAACAGGCAGTTCATCAACGCGCCGGCGGCGCTGCCGCCGCGCAGCTCGACCGGGCGCTTCATGTCCATCTCCAGCCCCCAGCCGTAGCGCGTCTTGCGACCGGTGAAGCGATCGTCGATGCGCGGAAACTCGCTGGCGGTGTCGGTAAGCTGCCGGATTTCGGCGAAATCCTCGCTGTTCGAGGCCATATCGACCACCCAGTCGGTCAGCCGGCTCATCGCTTCCATTCCGTTGAACGGCGCGCCGTGCACGTCGGGGAAGAACGGGAACATGTTGTTCTTGGCCTCGGGCACGATGAAGTGGATCTTGGTGCCTTCCTGCCAGGCGTTCAGCACGTGGCTGGCGAAGCAGTTGTCGCGCTTGAACCAGCGGATGTCGGCATCGGTCACGCCATCGCGGCGGGGGATGATTCCCAGATAGACCGGCAGCGTCGTGTCGAAGCCGAAGTGCGGCTTACCCTGTTCCAGCCGTTCCCAGCTGCCGATCGAGGGCACGATGTGCAGCACCAGGTAATCCTCGGTGATGCCGAAGTCATGCATCATGCAGTAATAGGGCACCTTGAACCAGATCTCGCGCACCAGTTCGCCCGCCGGGCTGATCTCCATGTAGGTCACGTCGTCGGTGCACAGGCCCGATGCGGCATAGCCGATCGCCACCATGTTGCCGCTCGCCGGGTCCACCTTGGGATGCGCGGTGAAGGTCTGCCCGGTCATCTTGCCGCCGAACTTCTCGAAGCCGAAGCTCTCCATCGTCGCCGGGTCCATGACCAGCGCGGGGCTGTCCTCCTTCATCGCCCACAGCTTGCCGCCGAAGATGAAGGCGTTGGTGTTGGCGGTGGAGCGGATCTCGCCCTTCACGCTCTCGTCGTCGGTCAGCGGGTTGCGATAGGCGCCGAACAGCGCCTTGCCGGCCTCGTTCTCCAGCTTCCACTTGTCGGTCTTCGCCCAGCGCTGGCGGAAATCGCACTGGCCATCGTGGATGTGGAAACGGGTGATCATGCCATCGCCGTTGAAGGCGATGTCGTCCCCCAGCCGCGGCGGAAATTGCGGGTCGGGCTGGACGCGGTAGAATGCGCCGTTTAACTCCTGCGGAATCGTGCCTTCGTGGGCCAGATCGGCGATATCCGCCTCCACCCGCGACGGCGTGTTGAAGCCCGTGAAACTCGGGGTTTTTGGAAATTCGGCCATGGCATCCTCCTTGTGATATTTGTATGCTACACAAACAAATAAGCAAGGGGCATCGGGGGTGGATGCATTGATCAAGGACAAATTCGTGGACGCGATTACGCCGGCCGAGCCGGAATCCGGCGATATCGGCGCGATCAACGACATCCTGGGGTTCCACATCCGCCTGGCCCACGGTGCCTGCCTGCGCCACTTTACCGAGACATTTACCGATCTCGATCTGACGCAGAAGCAGGTTTCGGTGCTGTGGCTGGTCGATGACCATCCCGGCATCGCCCAGACCGATCTGGCGCAGCGCCTGCGCATGGACCGCGCGACGACGATGGCGATCATCAACCGGCTTCAGGCCAAGCACCTCCTGCGCCGCGACCGTTCGCCCAGGGACGGGCGCAAGCAGGCGCTCTATCTGGAGCCGGCCGGGGTGGAAATGCTGGCCAGCGCCAAGCGCGCGATCGGCGAGCACGAAGCCTGGGTCAAAAGCCGCTTCAGCGATCGCGAGGTGAAGATCCTGCTGGAATTGCTGGCGCGCATTCACGAATGAGTTATAAGAAATAACAGTTTCGGCGCCGGCAGGGACCGATCTGGCGCGAAGGGGAGAGTGATGGCCGATACGAGCACCGATCCACGCAGCATCCTCGACGATGCCCCGATGACCGCACGGCAATGGATCGCGGTTGTCATCACGATCTTCCTCAACGCGCTGGACGGCTTCGACGTGCTGTCGAGCGCCTTTGCCGGCCCCGGCATCAAGAAGGAATGGCACCTCGCCCCCGACGGGCTGGGCGCGGTGCTGTCGATGGAACTGATCGGCATGGGCCTCGGCTCGCTGCTGCTGGGCGGCGCGGCCGACCGCTTCGGCCGGCGCCGGACCACGCTGGGCTGCCTGCTGCTGATGGTGGTGGGCATGTTCATGGCGACCACCGCCACGTCGCCGGTCGGCCTTTCGATCTGGCGCATCATCACCGGCCTCGGCATCGGCGGGATGCTGGCCGCGATCAACGCGATCGCCTTCGAGCTTTCCAGCCGCAAGGCGCGCAGCATGGCGATGTCGCTGATGGTGATCGGCTATCCGCTCGGCGCGTTCCTGGGCGGCCTGGTCGCGGCGCAATTGCTGAAAGCGCACGACTGGCGTTCGGTGTTCCTGTTCGGCGGGACGATGACCGCCATCTGCCTGCCGCTGGTGTGGTTCCTCGTGCCCGAAACGCCGGCGTGGCTGATGCGCGCCCGGCCCGCCGGCGCGCTGGAGAAGATCAACCGCGCGCTCGCCGCGCTGGGCCAGCCGGCGATCGGCGCGCTGCCCCCGCCGGCGCCGCACGAGCAGAAGGCCAGCCTGGCCGACATCTTCAGCCCCGCGCTGCGCAAGGCCACCCTGATCCTCTCGCTCGGCTATGCCGCCCACGCGCTGACGTTCTACTACATCCTCAAGATGACGCCCTCGATCATGTCCGATCCGCAGTTCGCCGGGCAGAATTTCACGCAGGCGCAGGGCGCGGGCGTGCTGGCCTACGCCAACCTTGGCGGCGCGATCGGCGGCGCGGCGTTCGGCTGGTTCATGCACCGCTTCGGGGTGAAGCAGGCGACGCTGGCGGCGCTGGCGCTGTCGGTGCTGCTGGTCGCGCGCTTCGGCTTCGGCGCCAACAGCCTGATGGGCTGGACGCTCGCGGTGGTCTCGGTCGGCCTGTTCACCAATTCGGCGATCGTCGGCTTCTACACCGCCTTCGCCGCCGTCTATCCCACGCACGTCAAGGCCACCGGCACCGGCTTTGCGCTCAGCATCGGCCGCGCCGGGGCGGCGCTTTCGCCCTATCTCGCGGGCACGCTGTTCAAGGCCCAGCTCGGGCTGATGACGGTCTCAATCATCATGGCCGCCGGTTCGCTGCTCGCGCTCGCGCTGATGCTGTTCCTGCCGCTGCGGCGCGATCAGCACTGATCGCGGCCGCGGGCAGGCCCGGCGCTCACATCGCGGAAATGCCGCCGTCCAGCTTCAGTTCGGCGCCGGTCATGAAGCGGCTTTCGTCGCTGGCGAGGTAGAGCACGCCCGCCGCGATGTCGTCGGGCTGGCCCACGCGGCCCAGCGGGATCTGCCGCGCCAGCTTGCCCATCACCACGTCCTTGTCGAGATTGGCGTTGGTGGCGATGCCATCGAGGATCGGCGTGTCGACGAACGTCGGGTGGACCGAATTGCAGCGCACGTCCCAGCCGCGCTTGGCGCAATAGAGCGCCACCGACTTCGACAGCATCCACACCGCTGCCTTGCTGGCGTTGTAGCCGGGCATCGTGTCCGACGCGATCAGGCCGGCGATCGAGCTGATGTTGACGATCGATCCCGGCTGGTTGTCCTTCAGCAGCGGCAGCGCCTTCTGGCAGCCCAGGAACACGCTGTCGACGTTGATGGCGAAGCCGCGCCGCCAGTCTTCCAGCGTGCAGGTCTCGATATTGCCGCGCACGCCCACGCCGGCGTTGTTGACCAGCACCGAAAGCCCGCCGAGCGCTTCGCCCGCCAGCGCGATCGCCGCGTCCCAGTCGTCGGGGCTGGTCACGTCGTGGCGGATCGCGAAAGCGGTGCCCGCGCCCAGCTCGGCGTTGATCGCCTCGGCCTGCGCCGCCGCTCCCGCGCCGTTGATGTCGGTCAGCAGCACCTTCGCGCCCTCGCGCGCCAGCATCCATGACTGCGCCGCGCCCAAGCCCTGTGCCGCGCCGGTTACCAGCGCCTTCTTCCCCTGAACCCTGCCCATTCGATCCTCTCCGTTATGATCTTTCAAGTGCCGCCCAGCAGGCGCGGCCCCAGCAGCATGAGCATGCGCACGTCTATGCCATAGCCTTCGGCCCGGCGCGCGGCGATGAACCCTTCGATCTCTGCCAGCGGTACGTGATGGACGGTGATGCCTTCGCCTTCCACCCCGCCGCCATCGGACACGCGCTCCAGATCGTGCGCGCGGAACAGCGTGAAGCTTTCCGAGACCATGCCCGGCGAGGAATGGAACTCGCCCACCGCCTCCATGCGGCCGGGGCGATAGCCGGTTTCCTCTTCCAGCTCGCGCGCAGCGGCGACGGCGGCGTCCTCGTCCGCGCTGTCGTCATGATCGCCGATCAGCCCCGCCGGCAATTCGATCGATGGCCTGCCCAGCGGCACGCGGAACTGTTCGACCAGGATCACCCGGTCCGCGCTGTCGATGGCCAGGATCACCGCGGCGCGGATGTTGCGCGTGCGGCTCACGTATTCCCAGCGTCCGCGCGTCTTGGCGACGATGAACCGCCCTTCCCAGCGCACCTGCTCGGGTTCGTCGCGATACTCGTCTTCCAGGCTCATACTTCGATCAACCGGTCCGGCAATTCATTCGCGTCATCATCGGCACGCGGCAGGTGCTGCGCAAGCACCGCGCCCACGCCTTCCACGGCGGCGATCATTCCGTCGGCCACGCGGCCCTGCCGGATTTCGGCCAGCAGCGCGTGCATGGCATCGCCCCATACCTCTGGCGCGACCCGCGCGGCGATGGCCTCGTCGGCGATGATCTCGGCCCGGTGCTCCGCCATCGACAGGTAGATGAGGATGCCGGTGCGCCCGGTGGTGCGGCTTTCGGCGCCGATGCGGAAGCAGGTCAACGCGCGGGCATGGACGCGCGCGCGCTTGATCGGCCGGGGCACCAGCCACAGCCGCAGCGGCTCCCAGGCCTGCAGCAGCAGCATGGCCAGGAACTTGACCACCGCCACGGTCAGCGCCACCCCCAGCACCGCGCGCGGGCTCCATTCGGTCGCCCACAGCCCCAGCGCGCGGTCGATCAGCGCGAGGTAGAAGTGCGGCGCGAACTCCAGCGCGGCCAGCGCCAGGAACGCCACCGCCGCCGCCCAGGCCAGCGCCACGTCGCGATAGGGATCGGACCGCGCGGTCACGATCGTCACGATCTCGCCCGCGCTGCGCAGCTCGGCGGCGGTGACCGCCTGCGCGATGCGCTGCCGGTCGCTGTCGGTCAAGTGCAAGGCCGCCATCCTACCAGTCCCCCGAAGCGCCGCCACCGCCGAAGCTGCCGCCACCGCCGGAAAAGCCGCCGCCACCGCCGCCGCCCCAGTCGCTGCCACCCCAGCTGCTTCCACCGCCACCGCTGCCCCAGCCGCCGCCGGGGAAGATCATCACGCCGGGGCTGCTGCCATAGCGCCGCCCGCCTCCCCGCATGGCGCGGATGAACGGCAGCACGAAGAACAGGAAGAAGATCACCAGGAACACCACAGTGCCGATGTCGAACCGCGGCGCGCCGCCCTTGCTGGCCCCTGCCTGCGCCTGTTCGGCCACCTTGCGCGCCTCGTCATCGGGCAGCTTGAGCTGCGCGATGAGCTGGTCCACCGCCGCGTCGATCCCGCCGGCATAATCGTTCTGCTTGAAGCGCGGCACGATCTCACGCTGGATGATCACCTGCGACAGCGCATCGGTGAGGATGCCTTCCAGACCATAGCCGACCTCGATCCGCACCCTGCGCTCCTTGGGTGCGACGATCAGCAGCGCCCCATCGTTGCGCTGCTTGTCGCCCAGCCCCCAGGCGCGGCCGAGCTGGTAGCCGTAGTCCTCGATCGGCATGCCCTGCAGGTCGGGAATCGTCGCCACGACAAGCTGGCGCTGCGACTGCTGCTCCAGCGCGGCCAGCTTGGCGTCGAGCGCGGCGACCTGCTGCGGGGTGAGCAGGTGCGCATCATCGACCACGCGGCCGGTCAGCGGCGGAAAGGTCTGCGCGAAAGCCGGGCCGGCGACGAACGCCAGCACGGCCATCAGCGCGATCAGGAAACGCCGCACGGCGCGGCGATCAGTTGAAGTTGACCTTGGGCGCCTCCTGCGCCCCCGGCGTGGTCGCCTCGAACGGTACCAGCGGCTTCGCGCCATAGATCATCTTGGCGCCGATCACTGCCGGGAACGTGCGGATCGTGGTGTTGTATTGGCGCACGGCCTCGTTGTAATCGCGCCGCGCCACGGAAATGCGGTTCTCGGTGCCTTCCAGCTGGCTTTGCAGCGCCAGGAAGTTCTCGTTGGACTTGAGATCGGGATAGGCTTCCACGTTCGCCATCAGGCGGCCCAGCCCCTGCGACAGCGCGCCCTGCGCCTGCTGGAACGCGGCCATCTTGGCGGGATCGGTCAGGTCGTCGGCGGAAACCTGCACGCTCGTGGCCTTGGCGCGCGCCTCGGTCACCTTGGTCAGCGTGTCCTGCTCCTGCTTGGCATAGCCCTTCACCGTCGCCACCAGGTTGGGGATCAGGTCGGCCCGGCGCTGGTACTGGTTCTGCACGTCGGCCCACTTGGCCTTGGCGTTTTCCTCGGCGGTGGGGATCGTATTGACGCCGCAGCCGGCCAGCGTCGCCGCGGCGGCGGCCACGAACGCGAAACGCGCCAGGGGGCGGGAAAGGCGGCGGAACAGGGAAGCGGCCATCGGTCGGAATACCCTTATGTCATCCTGCCGGGCGCGCGGCCCCGGCAGGGCCGCTCCGGCGTTGCTGCCCAGGAACATAGCGATAGCCGGTGACCGTTCAAGGGCAGGACCGGATCACGGCAACCTGCACCATTCTGGAGAGAGCCGCAGCACGTTTGCCGCTTGTCGCGCCCGGCGGCGGGTGGCAAGCAACCGGTAACAGGGCCGTCAGAACTACGGGGTAAGCTCATGGGCATGATGCAGGAATTCAAGACGTTCATCGCGCGCGGCAACGTGCTGGACCTGGCCGTTGGCGTGATCATCGGCGCGGCGTTCGGCAAGATCGTCACCTCGCTGACCGAAAACGTCATCATGCCGGCGGTCGGCTATTTCACCGGCGGCGCCGATTTCTCCAAGTATTTCATCCGCCTCGGACCGATTCCGGAAACCTACAAGGGCAAGCCGGACGATTACGCCGCGCTCAAGGAAGCGGGCGTGGCGATGATCGGCTATGGCGATTTCGTCACCCAGATCGTCAACTTCGTGATCCTGGCCTTCGTGATCTTCCTGATCGTGAAAGCCGCGAACAAGGCGTTTGCCAAGCCCGAGGAACCGGCCGCTCCGGCCGCGCCCGCGGGGCCGAGCGAAGTGGAACTGCTCGCCGAAATCCGCGATGCGCTGAAGAACCGGGTCTGACCGGTCTTTCTCCGCGCGCGGGCATCCGGGCACGGCAAGGGGCGCTTCGGCGCCCCTTTTCATTTGGCGGGCGATCCCTATATGGGGAGGTGCCGGCTTGCCGGCTATGGTGATAAACTGCGGCGTGCAATAGGCGCAGCGGACCCGGGGGCGGTACCCGGCGGCTCCACCACCTTTCCCGTCCGGCCTCCTTTGGCGGCAGGCGGGGCAGATGACGGGGCCGAACTAGGATCGACGTGTGTTGAAAAGCGCTGTTTTCGCCCGGGCTGAGTAACCCGTTCAAGGCTCAAAACCAACAAGTGCCAACGACAACGAAGCACTTGCTCTCGCGGCGTAATTCTAGGGGCTAACGCCCTGAAGTTACAAAGCCAGAACGCGGTTGGACCCACCGGTCAACAGAAGCGGATTCCAGCGGCTTGGGGGGTGCCGGGCAACAGAAACCCCCTACCGTCTGCCCTGCGACGGGCGCACGATGCCGGCCCTCCACTTCGTCATTGCGAGCACAGCGAAGCAATCCAGTGCCCCGCGCGCCACTCTGGATGGCCACGGGGCTTTGCCCCTCGCCATGACGAGAGGCCATGTCATCCGACTTTATGCGGAACCCGCACGCTCCAGCAGCGCCGCCTCGTCGCGCGCGGCGCGGCGGGCGATCAGCAGCATCAGCACCACGATCGGCACGGCCACCGCGTTGATGCTGAGCATCGAGGCGCGCAGGTTGCCGGTCGCGTCGGACAGCAGCCCGACCAGATAGGGGCCGATACCCATCCCCAGGATCGTCATCGCCAGCAGGTAGAGGCTCGCGGTCAGCCCGCGCATCCGCGGCAGCACCTGATCGTAGAGGATGGCGTAGAGCGGCGGCATCCAGCCGGTCAGCACCAGGCTGTAGAGCACGAACCGCCCATAGAACGTGCCGGCCGCCGGCGCGGTATAGACCCAGAACGACAGCAGCGGCGAAACCGCCATGGCGAACAGCGCCACGCCTGCGCGCCCGCCGCCCGGATAGCGGCGGTGGAGCCGGTCCGACAGCGGCCCCCACAGCAGCGGGCCAACGATGCCCATTCCGGCCGAAACCATGCCGAACTGCAACGCCGTCTCGCGCATCGACAGGCCATAGCTCTGGATCAGGAACGTGGGGTTGAACGCCATCATGCCATAGTTGATCGCCGACTGGAGCGTGCCGACCGCGATCGCCATGATCAGCGTGGGCGATCGCGTGATGACGCGGTGCGCCTGCGGATCGGACAGCCGCATCCCCTGCACCAGATTGACGATCACGAACACGCCGAAGCCGATCACGGTCCATTGCAGCGCGTGCGGGTTGATCGCCAGCCCGGCGATGACGAACGGCGGTCGTGGCGAAACCGCCATGCTCACCCGCGTCAGCACCACCATCAGCGCCACGATCGCCGCCAGCCCCGCCAGATTGCGCAGCACCGTGCCCCGATCGCCGCCGCGCCGGATCATGCCGATCCAGTGCAGGCCGGGCAGCACCGAACCCAGCAGTTCCAGGCTGGCCGCGAAAGGGCGCGGATCGGGCGCGGTCGGCAATCCGTCCATCACGCCGCGTTCCGGTTCGCGCAGGCGCAGCAGGAACAGCGCCAGCACGAAGCCGGGGGCCGAGGCGACAAGGAAGGCGAACTGCCAACCCTTCAGCCCGAACGGCGCCACCGTGCCGGCGTAGCGCTCGGTCCATGCCTGCGCCGCCACCCCGCCCAGCACCAGCGATCCGCCCAGCCCCAGCGCGATGGCCGAGGCCAGCACCGCCATCACGAAGCCCCGGCGCGGCTTGGGCCAGTAGTCATAGATCAGCGAGGTGCCGGCCGGCTGCGTCGCCGCCTCGCCGATGCCCACGCCCAGCCGCGACAGCGCCAGCGTGGCGAAACTGCCGGCCAGGCCACCAAGCGCGGTGGCGGCGGACCAGAAGGCGATGCTGATCCCCAGCAGGCGCGTGCGCACCCAGCCGTCCGCCAGCCGCCCCACCGGCAGCGAGAACAGCGCGTAGAACAGCGCGAAGACGGTGCCATAGAGCAGCCCCATCTCCGCATCGCCGATCGCCAGGTCCTTCTTGATGGCGGGCGCAAGGATCGCCAGGATCTGGCGGTCGAGCAGGCTCATCGCGTTGGTCAGCGCCACCAGCGCGAGCGCGTACCATCCGCCCTTGGCGACTGCGTTCACCGGCTCTCCCTTTCCGCCTGCGGCGCCCATGCGCCGGTTCAGATACCGAACCAGCGTTCGGCGTTCGTCTGGAAGAACTTCTTCTTGAGTTCGGGCGAGATGTCCATGGTGTCCATGGCGCGCACCTCGCGCGCCTCCACCTGATAGGGATAATCCATCGCGTACATCACGCGGTCCTCGCCCACCACCTGCTGCGCGAAGCGGATCGCCGGCTCCCACGCCATGCCGGAATTGGTGATGAGCACGTTCGAGCGCATGTATTCGGCGATGGTCTTGTTCAGCGGCTTCATCCGCTCGTAGCGCTTCGAGCGCACGCCGGCCTGGTGCATGAAGTCCAGCCGATAGAGCCAGTAGGGCAGCGCCTCGCCCATGTGGCCGACCATGATCTGCAGATCGGGGTAGCGGTCGAAGATGCCGATGGTGATCAGCCGCAGCAGATGCATCCCCGTTTCCACCCCGAAGCCGAAGATCGCCCCGTCCAGCCCGGATTCGAGCAGCGGATCGATCATCGAGTCCGGCGGCGTGGCGGGATGGATGTACAGCGGCTGGCCGGTATCGGCGAGCGCGCGGAAGATCGGGTCGAACTTGGGATCGTCGAGGTACTCGCCCTGGGTGTGGCTGTTGATCTGCACGCCCTTGAAGCCCAGTTCGCCCGCGCCGCGGCGGATTTCGGCGGCGGACCATTCCGGGTCCTGCGGCGCCACGGCGGTCAGGCCGATGAAGCGGTCGGGGTGCGCGGCGCAGCGTTCGGCCAGATAGTCGTTGGCGCGCGTGGCGATGCCCTTGGCCTCGGCCAGATCGAGCATCGGCTGCACGCCGGGCGAGGTCAGCGCGAGCACCGCCTTGTCGATACCATGGGAATCCATGTCGGCCAGCCGCCGCTCGCCCAGATCAAGCAGACGGTCCATGATCTGCGTGGCGCGTTCGGAGGGCGACTGGGCATAGAAGCCCCACAGCGAGACCATGCCTTTGTCGGCCGTGCCATCGCGCACCATGCGCAAATAGACGTCGACCTGTTCGCGCGTGGCGAAGGCTTCCTCGGTGGCGATGCGCAGATAGCCGCGGTCGCCGCCGGTCCGGAGGGGGTGGTCACTGGTCATGGGCTGTTCCTTTTCCGAAGCAGCCCGGCGACGGTCACCTGCGCAGCGACAGCGAAAGGCTGATAACGTGGTTCATGCGGTCCGGCTGGCGATAGCGGGCGATGTACTGCCCCATATAGCCGGGTTCGAGAGCGATTCCCCTGGCCACAGGCAGGGAGACGCCGGCAAAGGCGCGCACCTGGTCGAAGCCCGCGCGCTGGCCCCAGCCGGTGGTGTTGAAGCTGACGAAGGGTTCGAGCGTGGAGATGAGCGCCACGCCCCGGTCGCCCAGCGGCAGCGTGCCGCGCACCTGCTGGCGCAGCCGCCAGCCGGTGTGGCCGGTCCAGCCCTCGACGAAGCGCTGCTCCAGCCGCGTGCGCCCGGTCAGCGTCGGTCCCTTGCCGTCTCCGGCGATGCGGAACGTCAGTTGCTCGAACACGCGATGTTCGTCGGTCGGCGTGCCGCCAAGCGGATCGGTGGTGACGAAGGCATAGCCGATATAGGCCGCCGTGGTCTTGTCCAGATAGACGCCGATCGCCGGCCGGATCAGCACCTGCCCCTGGCGCGAGGCGCCGTCGGTCACGCGGTACTGGACGTCGAACGCCGAGGTCGCCCGGCCGCCCAGATCGACGGTGCCCTGCACCACGCCCCAGACCTGGTGATCGTTCTGCGCGGCACGGGCCGGCAGGGCGGTCAGCGCCAGAATCAGCACGGGCAAGGGCAGAAGCAGGGCACGGCAGGGCAATCGCGGCATGGCATTCTCGCTGAGCGAACCGGAAAACGGTCCGCTCAGCTAGGTCGCCCATGTTTCCCAAGGATTGCCCGGCCATGACGTTGCGCTGCCCGGTCAGCCTTCGTGGACCGCCTTGGTGACCATGCAGGCCATCACGCCTTCGGGGCCGTCCTCCGCGCCGTGGCCCGACCACTTGACCCCGCCGAACGGCGCATCCGCGCCGCCGATCATCGTGGTGTTGATACCCACCATGCCGCTTTCGATCTCGCGCGCCACGCGTTGCTGGCGCTTGCCGTCCTGCGTCCAGGCATAGGCGGCCAGGCCATAGGGCAGGCGGTTCGCCTCCTCGATCATGGCCTCCTCGCCCCGGAACGGGTTGAGCAGCGCCACCGGGCCGAAGGGCTCCTCGTTGAGGACCGCGGCGTCCAGCGGGATTTCGGACAGCACCGACGGCGCATAGAAGAACCCGGCATTGCCCACGCGCTCGCCCCCGGCGAGCAGCTTCGCGCCGCGCGCCGTGGCATCACCGATCAGGCGCTCCATCGCCTCGGGCCGGCGCGCGTTGGCCATCGGCCCCATCTGCACGCCGTCTTCCAGCCCGTTGCCGACGCGGATCGCCTTGACCCGCTCGACAAAGCCGTCGCGGAAGCGGTCGAACACGTTTTCCTCGACGATGAAGCGCGTGGGGCTGACGCAGACCTGCCCGGCGTTGCGGTATTTCGACGTCACCATGGTATCGAGCGCGCGGTCGATGTCGGCATCGCCGAACACCAGCACCGGACCGTGGCCGCCCAGCTCCATCGTCGTGCGGATGCAGTTGTCGGCGGCCAGCTTGCTCAGGTGCTTGCCGATCACGGTCGATCCGGTGAAGCTCAGCTTGCGGATCACCGGGCTGGCCAGCAGGTGCCGGCTGACCTCGTCGGGCACGCCGAACACCGCCTGCGCCACTTCCTTGGGCAAGCCGGCGTCGAGCAGGCATTGCAGCACGCCCAGCGCCGAGGCCGGCGTCTCTTCCGCCGCCTTGAGGATCACCGAGCAGCCCGCGGCGATCGGCGCGCCCAGCTTGCGGCCCGGATTGCCCAGCGGGAAGTTCCACGGCGCGAAGGCGGCGACCGGGCCGACCGGCTCGTGCGTGACGGTGGAGCGCATGCCCGCCGGGCGCACCAGCGTGCGGCCATAAATCCGGAACACCTCGCCCGCGTAGAAGTTGAACAGGCCCACGTTCATCATCACTTCGATGCGGGCCTCGGGAAGCGTCTTGCCCTCTTCCAGCGTGGCGATGCGGGCCAGGTCGTCCTGCCGCTCCAGCATCAGCCGCGCCGCGCCCTGCAGCACCGCCGCGCGCTGCTGCGGCGTGGAATCGCGCCAGATGCGGAACCCCTTGCGCGCGGTTTCCAGCGCGCGGTCGAGATCGGCCGGCTCGGCCAGCGGCAGTTCGCCGATGGTCTCGCCGGTCGCGGGATTGACGACCGCGTGCGTGCGGCGCCCGCCGCCGGCCACGCGCTCGCCATCGATCACCATGTGGAGGGCAGGATAGGCGGTCATGGGATCAGCCTTTCGCCTTTTCGCGGGCTTCATCGCCTTCCCAGCGCTGCGCCACGATTTCCTCGCCCGTCACCGGGTGGGGGAAGTGGAACGGCGTCAGCTTGTGGGTCGGCCACAGCCAGTGGCCCTCGATCAGTTCGTCCGGCCCGGTCGGGTCGGTGGGATAGGTTTCCTTGGGGAACGGCACGTATTCGGGCCGGGTGTTGGCCCAGCCGGTTTCGAAATCGGCGTGCCAGATCGGCATGTAGTTCAGGATGTGGATGCGCCAGGTGCCGTCCACCTTCTTGTAGGTGTTCTCGTAGATGCCGCCTTCCCACCATTGGCGGCTCTTGAGCCAGGGCTGGTCGCCTTCGAAGTCCTTGTGCCGCCCCGCCTGCATCATCGAGCGCGCGCGGGCCAGCGCGGTCACGCCGTCGGGCTGTACGTTGATGATGTCCTGCAACTGCGGGTGTTCGAGCAGGAATCCGTCGATCGGGCCGTTGTTGCCATAAGTGAAGCGCTTCTGGAACCGTTCGACATAGAGCCGGCGCACGCCTTCCTTGCCTTTCCAGATGCCGCCGAAGAAGCGCACTTCGCCATCGTCGGTGAACAGGTCGGCCGTCTCGTTGTACAGGCACTTGTCGATGAGATAGCCGTAAAGGTGCTGGAGCTTGCGGATATCAAGCTCGTCCTCACGCACGGTCAGGCGGCGACCAAGCTCGGCAACCTGCGCTTCAAGCGTGGCGATACGATCGGAATCGGACATCTGGAAACTCTCCCGGATTGTACGTGTTGCAAACAAACTGCGGCAACTTCATTGAACTGTCAACGACCTTCCGCTTCCAGCCGCGCCACTTCGGCGCGATAGGGGCGGATGGCCAGCACCATGCACAGCGTGGCGATCGGCAGCAGCGTGCCGGCGGTGATGACCAGCGCCTTCCACAGGTCCGCCTCCACCCCCACGATCCGCTGCGCGACCACGCCGACCACGAAGCTGCCGAGCGCGCCGAAGAAGGTGAACATGAACAGGTAGATCGCGGTCACCTGCCCGCGCATCTCGTTGGGGGCGATGCGCTGGATCGCCGCGTTCTGCGGCACCGCGCCGGCCAGGCCGAACACCCCGCTCAGCGCAAACACCGCCAGCGCCATCTCGCCCGTGGGCATCAGCGGCGCGGTGATCGAGCAGATCGTGACGAGCGCGAACAGGATCGCCGCGCAGCGCACGTTGGCATCGACGTGGCGCTTGGCCATCCATTCCACGAACACCCCGCCCAGAAACACGCCGGCCAGCTGCGAGACGAGCAGCATCGGCGCCATGACCAAGCCGATGCGCCCCTCGTCCCAGCCATAGGTGCGGATCATGAATGGCACGCGCCAGAACATCAGGCCGAACGTTTCGATCGCGCTCAGCGCCAGGCCGCCGAACAGCGGGTAATAGACCCGCCCGCGCGCATGGATCGCCTTGGCCGCGTCCAGCCCGGTAAAAGCGAGCACGCGCCGGCCCAGCCCCTGCCGCTCCGGCACCGGCACGCGCCCTTCCGCCGGCGCACGGACGAGGCGCGGCGGTTCCTTGACCAGCAGCAGCAGGCCGGCCGCCAGCAGCCCCAGCACCGCCTGGCCCACGAGGATCAGCTGCCAGCTATGGACCCGCAGCCCCAGCACGTGCGCCTCGCTCCAGCCCGCCAGCGCGACGATCAGCTTGCCGCCGGCCAGCACGCCCGCGGTCGTCCCGCCGATGAAGCCCAGTTGCAGCAGCGCGAAGGCGCGGGTGATCTTCTTCGGCGGGAAATAGTCCGCGATCATCGAATAGGCCGCCGGCGCGTGCGCCGAACCGCCCGCGCCCAGGAACATGCGGCTGCCGATGAACTGGCCGAACCCCTGCGCGATGCCGCCCAGCCCCATGATCACGCCGGTCGCCGCCATGCCGCCGGCCAGCACCAGCTTGCGCGGATAGATGTCCGCCAGCCGGGCCAGCGGGATGCCCACGAACACGAAGAAGATCACACTGGCGGGGCCGCCCAGAAAGCCCAGCTGTTCGTCGGTCAGCCCGAAATCGATCTTGATCCGCTGCGCCAGCATGCCGAACACGGTCTGGTCGAAAAAGTTCAGGAACGTCGCCGCGATGATCGCGAACAGCGCGAAATAGGCCGATGCGGTTGACGGCCAGCGCCGCTCGGCGCCCCCTCCTTCCGCCTTGCTTTCAGATACTTCCGGCGCACCGGTCATCGCCGGGGATGCTGCTCCCGCCATCTGCTCTCCTCTCCCGGCCAGTCGATTCTCCGACCTGTTTTTCGCACCGGACAATTGTTAGTCTTGCATACAATCTCGCGCTGGTGAATAGAAAAGACGATAACGAATGGTCGCATGGCCCCGGCACCCGGCTCCGCCTCTGAAACGGACCGTGGCAACCGGGCGGGCGGCGCAGCATGGAGAGAGGCAAGGATGCAGAATCTTCCCGGCAAGACGGCTTTCATCACGGGCGGGGCCAGCGGCATCGGCCTCGGCATCGCCAAGGCGCTGCTCGGCGCGGGGATGAACGTGACCATCGCCGACATCCGCCAGGATCACCTCGATTCGGCCGTCGCCGAACTGGACGGGGGCGACCGCGTGCTGGCGGTGAAGCTCGACGTGACCGATCGCGCGGCCTTCGCCGCCGCGGCCGACGCCGCCGAAGCGAAGTTCGGCAAGGTCCACATCCTGTGCAACAACGCCGGCGTCGCGGTGGTCGGCCCCACCGACCTCGCCACCTTCGCCGACTGGGACTGGGTGATGAACGTCAACCTGGGCGGCACGATCAACGGCGTGGTCACGATCCTCCCGCGCATCCTGGCGCATGGCGAAGGCGGGCACATCGTCAACACCGCCTCGATGTCGGCGCTGGTGCCGGTGGGCGGAACCACGATCTATTCGACGGGCAAGGCCGCCGTCACCGCGATGATGGAATGCATGCGCCCCGAACTGGAGCCGCGCGGCGTGATCTGTTCGGCCTTCTGCCCCGGCGCGGTCCAGTCCAACATCGCCGACGCCGGCAAGACGCGCCCCGCCGACCTGTCCGACACCGGCTATGCCGAGGCGGACAAGCGCCGCGCGGCCGGCGGCAACTTCATGCACCTCTACCAGACCAAGGAAGAGGTGGGCGAACGCGTGCTGCGCGGCATTCTCAACGACGAGCTCTACATCCTCACCCACAGCGAGTTCCTGGCCGGCGTGCGCGAACGCGGCGAAGCGACCACGGCGGCGGTGCAGACCCACTTGCCGGAAAATCCGGAATACAAGGAAACCTTCGCCATGCTGTTCCGCAACCCGGCAATCACCGCCGAGATCGAACGGCAGAACCGGCTGCGCGCCGGCGCCTGACCATAAACCCCTCCCGCGGGCGGGAGGGGTTTGGGGTGGGCAATCCCACGCACATCACATTTCAGGGAGAGGCCCACCCCCGGCCCCTCCCGCAAACCGGAGGGGAGACATATGAAGGATTTCGCAGGCCGCACCGCCTTCGTCACCGGCGGCGCCAACGGCGTCGGCATCGGCCTCGTGCGCCAGCTGCTCAACGAAGGCTGCAAGGTCGCCATTGCCGACATCCGCCAGGATTCGATCGACAAGGCCCTCGCCGCGCTGGACAACCGCGAGGTCATGGGCGTGCAGCTCGACGTCGCCAGCCGCGAAGGCTTCCGCGAGGCGGCCGACCGCGTCGAGGCGGAAATGGGGCCGGTCTCGATCCTGTGCAACAACGCCGGCGTGAACCTGTTCCAGCCGATCGAGGAAAGCTCGTTCGACGATTGGGACTGGCTGCTGGGCGTGAACCTGCACGGCGTGATCAACGGCGTGATGACCTTCGTGCCGCGCATGGTCGAAAGAGTGAAGGCGGGCGAGCAGAAGGGCGGCCACGTCGTCAACACCGCCTCGATGGCCGCGTTCCTCGCGGCGGGCACGCCGGGCATCTACAACACCACCAAGTTCGCGGTGCGCGGCCTGTCGGAATCGCTGCACTATTCGCTGCTGCAATACGGGATCGGCGTGTCGGTGCTCTGCCCCGGCCTGGTGAAGAGCTACATCTACGCCAGCGACGATATCCGCCCCGATGCGCTGAAAGGCCAGATGAAGGCGGTGGACAAGGCGGCGGTCGATCGCCTTGCCGGGGTCCACGAATTCGGCATGGAGCCCGACGTGATCGGCGCGCGGGTGATCGACGCGATGCGCCACAACCGCCTGCACATCTTCTCGCACCCCGATCACAAGGACGAGATGCGCACCATCTTCGACGAGATCATCGCCGAATATCAGGACTATCCGAAGGACCCCGGCTTCGACCAGCGCGTGGCCTTCGAGAAGTTCCGCCACGATGCCTTCGCCGAAGCCCGGCGCAAATCGCGCACGGCGGATTTCTGAGGGGAGGAAACAACTCTCGCGCCAACGTCATTGCGAGCGCCAAGCGAAGCAATCCAGAGTCCCGCGCGCGGCTCCGGATTGCCAGGGGGCTCCGCCCCTCGCAATGACCGCGGTACAGCGTTATCGCGTGGTCACACGCGCCGGGCCCCGTCCCCGCCCGGTGGACGAGGACGTAGTCCGTCATCGCCTCAGATGCCGTGCTTGCGGTTGTACTCGTGAATCCACTCGAGCGTCTTCACCAGACCGCCGAACGGATAGAAGTGCAGGCGCACCCGGCCGTGTTCCGGCCCCAGCCCCTGGGCGAAGGCGTTCACCAGCTTGTCCGGCCCGGCCGAGCCGAGCAGGTTGGTGACCGAGATGCCGTACTTCTTGAGGACAGACGTGGACGCGCCCACGCCGCAGCGCGCGGCAAACGCGAGCAGGCGCTTGATCCCCGCAGGCCCCGGCACGCCGATGCGCACCGGCGCGTCGATGCCGCGCGCGCGCAGCTCCTTCAGCCAGGCGAGGAACGCATCGGGATCGAAGCCGAACTGGGTGACGATCAGCGGGGCCATGCCGCGCCGCTCGATTTCCGCCACCTTCTTTTCCAGCACGGCCCAGCATTCGGCCACGGTCATGTTGGGGTGGCCTTCGGGATGCCCGCCAACGCCGATCGCCTTGATCCCGGCGCGCTCGAACGCGCCCGTCGCGATCAGCGCGGAGGTATCGAAATAGGGGCCTTGCGGCTCGGGCGGGTCGCCGGCGACGATGAAGCAGCGCTCCACCCCGGCCTGTTCGACCACGGCCTTGAGATAGCCTTCGAAATCGTCTTCCGACAGGATGCGGCGGGCCGAGAAGTGCGGCATCGGCTCGAAGCCCAGCTCGCGCACCGCCACGGTCGCGGCGACGCGGGCGGCCACGTCCTCGCCCGGCAGGAAGGTAACGGCGATCGGCGTATCGGCGGGGATGAGCGGGGCGGCGTCGCGCAGCGAGGCCTCGTCCTTTGCGGTCATCTCCAGGCTGAAGCCGTCGGTGATCCCGTCGGGCGCCTTGTCCCAGTTGGGATGAATCAGGGGTGTTGCCATAGCGGGATCCTCTTTTGGTGGAAGGCCATCCGCCCGGCCGCCTTTGCGGCGATCCGGGCGGGGCCAGTCTTCATTGCATCAGCGGGCGGTACGCCAGCCTTCCGCGTAGTTTTCGCGCGCCACACGGCTGTAGGGCACCGGCGAGACGATCGCGCGGACCTCGATCTGCTTGTGCGGTTCGACGGTGGTCTTGCGGGTGCCGCCGTTCTCTTCGCCCCACACCACGCGCAGTTCGGTGCCGACCGGGATTTCCGGATCGATCGTGGCGAGCGAAAGCGCCTGCTTCTCGTTGTACGAATAGCCCGTGAACATCGAGAAACCGACGGTCTTGCCGCCCGCATCGACCACGCGGTCGTAGTTCGACGAGGCATAGTTGGCGAGCGGGGTGTCGAAGAACTTGTACTGTTCGCCATCGGGGTTGAACAGCGAGGCCACGATCTTGGTCATGTCCTCGGGGTTCCAGGCCAGCGTCACCTTCTTGCGCTGGTCCGCCGGGTTCAGCGCTTCCAGCGCCTCGCGGCCGTGGAACTCATGGTCGAACTTGACGAAGTTGCCGTACCCCAGTTCCCACGGGTTGAGGTAGTAGTCCTCGATGTTGTCCGACACGAACGAACCGCCGATCGAACCGGTCGCTTCGTAGCTGTCGGCGCCCAGCCATTCGCGGAAACCCTTGAGCTTTTCGCCGGTGTAGATGGCGGGCAGCGGCGAGGGGATCCAGCCGGATTCGAGCGTGTTCGACGGGTAGGCGCGGCTGCCGCAGGCGATCAGGCCGAATTCCTTGCCGGCTTCGAGGATCGCGGCGCGGATTTCTTCCTGCTCGGCATAGGGACCCCAGATTTCCAGGCCCGGCGCGCCCGACATGCCGTGGCGCAGCGTGCGCACGGTCTTGCCGGCGATGTTCATCGTGCTCATGTTGAAGAACTTGAGCTGTTCCAGCGGGCCGCCGTGCAGCTTTTCGATCACCGCCCAGGCGTTCGGACCCTGGATCTGGAAGCGCCATTCCTTGCGGGTGACGGGCTTGCCCATCGGGCGCATCGGCGAACGGTCGTCCAGCTCGATTTCGCAGTCATAGCCGCCGGTCGCCGCGTGATAGCGCAGCCAGTTCGAAGCCGGTGCGCGGCCGACATAGGTGAACGATTCCTCTTCTTCCCAGAAGATGATGCCGTCGCCGATGACATGGCCATAGGGCGTGGTCGGCACGTACTGCTTGGCCTTGTTGACCGTCCAGCCCTTGGGGCTGTTGATCATGGTGTCGGACAGCAGCTTCAGCGCGTCCTTGCCACGGATATAGAGGTTCACCATGTGGTGCGACTGGTCGAACAGCACCGCGCTGTGCTGCCAGGCCCACTGTTCCGAACGCCAGTTCGAAAACTCCGGTGCGACCACCGGATAAACGTAGGCGCCGAGCTGCGAATTGCGCAGCATTTCGACGATGTTGCCGCCCGCGTTGAGGACTTCTTCCAGATTCTTGGCTGCCATGCCTTCTCTCCCGACAAAAAATGGCTGGTTGAAAATTTGTATGCAACACATACAATATCAAACGAGATTCGCAATCGGAAATCGTGCGCCCTATGAGGCCCACGCAGACGGGAGAGACTTTTGATGAGTGCACCGCTGATTTTGACGCTTTCGTGCGAGGACAAGCCGGGCATAGTCGCCCGCGTCACCGGCAACCTGTTCGAATCGGGCGCCAACATTCTCGAAGCGCAGCAGTTCGACGATACCGAATCGGGCCGCTTCTTCATGCGCGTGGTGTTCGATCCCGGCGAAGCGGGCGCCGACGCGCTCCGTTCCGCCTTCGCGCCCGTGGCGCAGCAGTTCGCCATGGACTGGACCATGCGCGATACCGCGGCCAAGCGCCGCACCATCCTGATGGTGTCGAAGTTCGATCACTGCCTGGGCGATCTGCTCTACCGCACGCGGCTGGGCGAGCTGCCGATGGACGTGGTGGCGATCATCGGCAACCACCCCAAGGAAGCGCTGAACATCTCGCTGATCGGCGACGTGCCCTATCACCACCTGCCGATCACGCGCGATACCAAGCCGCAGCAGGAAGCCGAAGTGAAGCGCATCGTCAACGAAACGGGTGCCGAATTCGTGGTGCTGGCGCGCTACATGCAGATCCTCTCGGACGATCTGGCGCGGTTCCTATCGGGCCGCTGCATCAACATCCACCATTCGTTCCTGCCCAGCTTCAAGGGCGCCAAGCCCTATCACCAGGCGCACGCGCGCGGCGTGAAGATGATCGGCGCCACCGGGCATTACGTAACGGCGGATCTCGACGAAGGCCCGATCATCCACCAGGACGTGGAAACGGTCAGCCATGCCGACACGCCCGAGGATCTCGTGCGCAAGGGCCGCGACATCGAACGCCGCGTGCTGGCCGAAGCGGTGCGCCTGCACCTGGAGGACCGCGCACTGCTGAACGGCAACAAGACCGTGGTGTTCAAGGGCTGATACGGTTGCCGGGCGGCGGCACCAGCCCGCCGCCCGGGGCCGCCTCCGGTCCTGTTTGCGAGAGGAGAAGGCCATGCGCGTCAACGCGCTCGATCACGTCAACATCATCACCGACCGGCTCGACGAAACCGCCGAATTCTACCGTTCCCTGCTGGGCCTGGAACGGCGCGACGCGCCCGCCCCGCTGACGCCGCGGAACGCGCAGTGGATGTACGATCACGCCGGCCGGGCGATCATCCACATCAATTCGGAAGACTGCCCCCGCACGTTCGACCGCACCGTGCGCCCCGGCGAACTGACCGGCGCGATCCACCACGTCGCGCTCAACTGCACCGGCTATGACGAGATGCTCGGCCGGATCGAGGCGCGCGGCATGGCCTATCAGGTCAATACCGTCGCCGCGATCGGCCTGCGCCAGATCTTCACCGCCGATCCCAACAACGTGTTGCTGGAACTCAATTTCTTCGGCGATTGAACCCCGCCTGCCGCGCGGAGCCGCTCGTCTCAAGCCGGAAGGCTGGCTTCCAGCGCATCGGCCAGCTCGACCGGGCGCGACAGATAGGGGCTATGGTCCGCATCCAGCGTCACCACCCGCGCGCCCGGCGAAAACTGCTGCATCTTGCGCTGGCTGTCGATCGGGATCGTGCGGTCCTGCGTGCATTCCACATAGGTGCGCGGCAGGCTGCCCCACCGTTCCGGCGTTAACGCCAGCTTTTCCGAACGCGGCCCGTGCGGCTCGGCGATCAGGCGCGGCAGCACCGCCGCCACCAGATCGGGCGGGGAAACCTGCGCGAAGACCGCGCCCGCCGCCGCCGGATCGACCACCGTGCCCACGCCGCCGTGGACCGGGCTGATGATCGCGTCGAACGCGGGGTTGGGGCCTTCCAGCTTCTTGAACTCGGCGCGCGAGAGGCCGTCAGGCAGCATCATCGCGCAGATATAGACCAGCGCGTCCATCGCCTGCGGATCGCGCTCCGCCGCCGTGCTGACCACCAGCCCGCCCCGGCTGTGCCCGGCCAGCACCACCGGCCCGCCGGTTTCGGCGCGCAGCCGGCGGCAGTGCTCCAGCGCGAAATCCGCCCAGCCTGCGAGCGTCACCGCCGCCAGTTCCTCCGCCGTGCCGCCCATGCCGGGCAGCGTCGGCGCCAGCACCGCATGGCCCCGCGCGCGCAGGATCTCGGCGACCGGATCGAAGCACCAGCCGCCGTGCCAGGACCCATGAATCAGGACAAAACCGGCCATGTCGTTCCCATTTCTCCCTTTCGCCGCGCCTTAGCGGACATGCCCGGTCCAGGTGCGCAGCCCCGGCGCGGTGCGGTCCTCGCCGCGCAGCGCTTCGGCCACGCCGGGGCGCGCGGTCATCCGCTCGCGCCAGTCGACCAGGCGCGGCGCGCGCTTGGCGATCTCCAGTTCGGGGAACATGCGCTCCACCATCATGCCGCAATGGGCGAAGAAATTGATGTCGGCCAGGGTGTAGGCATCGCCCGCCAGCCACGGCGTTTCGCCCAGCTGCTTTTCGACCTTGTCGACCGCGTATTCGATCTTGGCCGTGGCGTTGGCCAGATCGGCCTCGGAAAAGCCCGATCGCGCCGTGGCCCATTTCTTGCGCTGGTCGGGCAGCGGAATGTTCTCCAGCAGCTTCTCGAACTCCCCGTTCTCGATATTGCGCGCAATCACGCCGATCATGCGGTGCCAGCCGTGCATCGAGACGAAGTTCATCACGTGCTCGTCGATGAACTTGTTCCAGTAGCGCATCCGCGCCGCGCCCAGCGGATCGCGCGGGCGCAACGGGCCGGAATCGGGCTGCGCATCGGGGAAGGCGTCCTCCAGGTATTCGTTGATGACGGTGGTGTGGGTGATCACCGTGCCATCGTGATCGAGTACCGGCACCTGCCCTTCGGGATTGATCGCCACGAACCACGGCTGATGCTGTTCGAACTTGTGCAGATCGACATAGACGCTTTCGTAGGCGAGGCCCTTTTCCTTCAGCGGAATCATCGACTTGAGCGAGTTCGCCACCGGCTCGGCGTGGTAGTATTTCAGGGCCATCGACTTTCTCCCGTGGGCGCGTTCAGACGCGCATCGTTCCCAGCATCCCGCCATCCACCGCCCAGGCCTGCCCGGTGACGTGGCTCGCCGCGTCCGACAGCAGGAACGCGGCGACCTCGGCCAGTTCCGCCGCCGTGCCGGTGCGTCCCTGCGGCACCGCGCGCGCCATCTGCGCGGCGGCTTCGGGCGGAAGCCCTTCCAGCATCGGCGTATCGATCAGGCCGGGGATGATGCAGTTGCAGCGCACGCCGAACGCGGCCGCCTCGATGGCGACGGCACGCGACAGGCCCAGCACCGCGTGCTTGCTGGCGACATAGCCCACGTTCATCGGAAAGCCGCGCTCGCTGGCCAGGCTGCCCGTCACCAGGATCGCGCCCGCGCCGCGCTGCTTCATCGCCGGCAGCACATGCTGGATCGCCCAGAGCACGCCCTTGAGGTTCACCGCCATCACCGCGTCGAAGGCATCGTCGGGATAGTCCTCCACCGGCGCGAAGGTGCCGCCGATCCCGGCGTTGAGGAACAGCCCGTCGATCGACCCGTTCGCCGCGACGGCGGCGTCGAGCGCGCCCTTGAGCGCAGCCTTGTCGGCCACGTCGGCGGCGGCGAAGGCCGCGCGGGCGCCCGTTTCGGCGCGCAGGGCGGCCACCGCCTGCTCCAGCAGGTCGGCGCGGCGCGCGATCAGCGTCACCGCCGCGCCGGCCTGCGCGCAGCGCGTGGCGCTGGCGCGGCCGATCCCGGTCGATGCCCCGGTGATCACGACATGCCGACCCGCAAGATCGGTCATCGCGCGGATTCCGCGATAAACGCGGCCCAGACTTCCGCCTCGGGCCGGTCGCTGCCGTCGGGCGACCACTGGCGTTCCATGATCGCGCGCGCTTCCGGCTCGGGCATGCCGCGATGGTCGCGATTCAGCCGGTAGAGGAACGCCGAAACGCGCCAGTTCATGATGCAGTGGACGTGGACCGGGCGCGGGCCTTCCTCCACCGCCTTGCGAAAGGCGGCGAAGTGATCCTCGCCCGGCGCGTCGAACGGCACCGGGATGTGGGTATAGGCGATGCCCTGCCCGGTCAGCTTGGCGCCTTCGTCCGCCAGCGCCTCGGGATGGGTTTCCAGCGCGAGGTTGACGACGTGGCGCACGCCCAGCGCCGCCAGCCGCGCCACGTCCTTGTCCTCGATCCGGCCGGAGGTGGTGATCTCCGCGTCGAGCCGCTGCCAGGCGCGGATGTCTTCGGGATCGCCAGCCATGGCCCCCTCCGTCAGGCCAGCCCGAGCACGCGGGTGGCGTTGTCCTTCATGATGCCGGGCAGCACGTCTTCCTTGAAGCCGACCTTGAGGGCCGCCTCGATCCACTTCTGCGGATGAATCAGCGGAAAATCGCTGCCGAACAGCATCTTCTTGCGCAGCTGCGTGTTGGCGTACTGGATGATCTGCGGCGCGAAATACTTGGGCGACCAGCCCGACAGGTCGATGAACACGTTGTCCTTGTGCAGTGCCATCGACAGGCTTTCGTCCACCCACGGCCAGCTCGGATGGGCCAGGATGATCTTCATGTCGGGGAAATCGACCGCCACGTCGTCGACCAGCATCGGCTGGCCGTACTTCAGCCGCACCCCGCCGCCGCCGCGCATCCCCGTGCCCATGCCGGAATGGCCGGTGTGGAAGATCGCGGGCAGCTTGTATTCGTTGATGACCTCGTAGATCGCATAGCCGACCTGCTCGGCCGGGTGGATGTTCTGCATGATGTGGTGGAACTTGAAGCCCCGCACGCCGTGGTTCTCGATCAGGTCCCGCGCCTCGCGCGCGCCCAGCTTGCCCTTGTGCGGATCGATCGAGGCGAAGGGGATGCAGATGTCGTCATGCTTCGCGGCGAATTCGGCGATCTCGTAGTTCGACAGGCGCTTCGCACCGATGCCGCTCTCGCAATCGACCGTGAACAGGCAGAAGGCGATCTGCTGTTCGCGGTAGATCTCGACGATCTCGGGCATCTTGGGCCGTTCGCGCGGCGCCTTGAAATAGGCCGAGGCGGCATCGAAGAACTTGCCCATGATCGGGTCTTCGGGATCGTGGCACGAAACCTCGGCATGGACGTGGACGTCGATCGCCTTGATCTTGGTTAGGTCGATGGGCATTTTCCAGACTTTCCAAAAAGATGCCCGTCATCCCGGCGAAAGCCGGGATCTCAGGCCGTTGCAGGGCAAGCGCCGGGTGGATCGGCCCAGCCTCACGAGATCCCGGCTTTCGCCGGGATGACGGTGACACCTACAACCGGTGAGTCACCGTCTTGGTCTCGCGATAGGCACCGATGTTCTGGCGATCACGTCATTCCTCGCGAATTTCTTCTCCATGAAAAATTCTGATCCGTGAAAATCCAGCTGGTAAGCGAGGCATACGAATTTTGCCAGCGCAAACCACCATTATGCAGGGAAGCGAACGATCGGCCGCATGCCTCGTCCGCCCCGCACCGGATAGTCCAGCGTCAGCCGCCTTGCGCGGCCAGCGCCTTGTCCTCGTTCGCGCGCTTGATCACGTAGAGCCGGATCGTCTCGATCTGCGCCGGCGTCAGCACCGGCGACCAGGCGATCATGCCGTTGTCCTTCAGCGCGCCGTCGTGCACGATCATCTGCCACGATTTCGGATCGGCCAGAAAGCCGCTGCGGCGCAAGTCGGGCACCACGCCCCCGCCGATCGCGGCATCGCCGTGGCAGACGTTGCAATAGCGGCCGAAGTGCTGCGCGCCTTCCGCCACTTGCGCGGGCGTGCCGGTCAGGGCGGGCGGATCAAGCGGCAGTTCGTTCAGCGCCGGAGCCGGCGGCAGGCTGGCCTTGCCGCCGATCTTGAACACCAGCAGGCGGCTGACGTTGCGCACCGGGCCGGATTTTTCGGCGAGGATGCCGGTCGCCAGCGGCCACACGCCGCCCCAGCCGGCCAGCACCGCGACGTACTGCTCGCCGCCCGCCATGAACGTGACGGGGGCCGCGACCGCGCCGGTCTGCGCGGGGAACGACCACAGTTCCTTGCCGTCCCGGATCGAATAGGCCGCGAACGTGCCCTTGGCGTTGCCCTGGAACAGCAGGCCGCCCCCGGTGGCCAGCAGGCCCCCGTTCCACGGGCCGGGGAAGCTGACGCGCCAGCGTTCCTTCTGCGCTACCGGGTCCCAGGCGATGATCGCCCCAGTGGTGGCGGCGCGCGCCTCGGCGCGGACCTTGGCGTCGGCCGGCATCGCGCTGGCCGCCTGGTCGATGCCCACGTTGAAGCCAACCGGCGAAGGCTTCCAGTTCTTGTCGGGGAAATAGGGGAACGCGGCGAACTGCGCGGGGATGAACACCAGCTTCTGCGCCGGGTCATAGGCCATCGGGTGCCACGAATGCGCGCCCGCCGCGCCCGGCGTGCTGATGAAGGGCTTGCCCGTCTTGTCATAGCGCGAATCCGGGTTCTCGATCGGCCGGCCGCTCACCGGGTCCAGCCCGGTCGCCCAGTTCACCGGCGCATAGTTGTTGCCCGAGATGAACTGGCCCGTTTCGCGGTCGATCATATAGAAGAAGCCGTTCTTCGGCGCGTGCATCAGTACCTTGCGGACCTTCCCGTTGATTTCGAGGTCGGCCAGCATGATGTGCTGCGAAGCGGTGAAGTCCCAGGTTTCGCCCGGCGTTTCCTGGAAGTGCCAGACGTACTGGCCGGTCTTCGCGCGGATCGCGACGACCGAGGACAGGTAGAGGTTGTCGCCGCCGCCCGGCGACCGGTACGACTGGTTCCACGGGCTGCCGTTGCCCACGCCGATGTAGAGCAGGTCGGTGGCCGGGTCATAGGCCATCGAATCCCAGACGGTGCCGCCCCCGCCCAGCTTCCACCATTCGCCGTGCCAGGTGGATTCGGCCTTCTTCAGGTATTCCTCGGTGTTCTTCCCCGGCTGGTCTGGCACGGTGTAGAACCGCCAGACCTGCTTGCCGGTCTGCGCGTCGTAGGCGGTGATATAGCCGCGCACGCCCATTTCGGCGCCGCCGTTGCCGATCAGCACCAGCCCGTTGATCACGCGCGGCGCGCCGGTGATGGTATAGGCCTTGGTCTGGTCGACCGTCACGGTGGACCACACCTGCTTGCCCGTCGCGCGGTCCAGCGCGATCAGCCGGCCGTCCAGCGTGCCGAGATAGAGCTTGTCGCCCCACGCCGCCATGCCGCGGTTGACCACGTCGCAGCACGCCTTCACCGCGGTTTCACCGGGCACCTTGGGATCGAACTCCCACAGCAGCTTGCCCGATACCGCGTCATAGGCCTTGGCCTTCGACCACGCGGTGGTGATGTAGATCTTGCCGTCGATCACCAGCGGCGTCGCTTCCTGCCCGCGCGCGGTGTCCATGTCGGCGGACCAGGCCAGCCCCAGCGAGCCGATGTTGCCCTGGTTGATGCGGTCGAGCGGGCTGAAGCGCTGCTCGTCATAGGTGCGGCCATAGGAGAGCCAGTCCACCGCGCTGGCGGCCTGGATGCGCGCGGCGTCCACCACGCTGCGGGCGCCACCGTTCGCCGCCGTCACCATGTCGCTGGCGGTCAGCGTTGCCAGCAGCACCGCGCCCGATGCCAGCGCCCATCGGATTCCACGCATCATTCGCATCTCTCATCCTCTCCCGTCGGCCGGCTTCCGGCTCGGATTCGCGCCCCGTTTAATGGGTTAGTTAACCATCCGCTGGGCGTCACCCCAATACTTCACGCGCAGCGCCTTCTTGTCCATCTTGCCGGCGGCGGTGCGCGGGATTTCGGGCACGAACTCGACCGACTTGGGCGCCTTCACCCCGCCCAGGCGATCCTTGGCATAGGCGATGATCTCCTCCCCGGTGATCCCCTCGGCCACCACCACGGCATGGACCTGCTCGCCCCACTTCTCGTGCGGGATGCCGAACACGCAGGCCTCGCGCACTTGCGCGAGTTCGGTGACCGCCGCCTCGACCTCGGCGGTGAACACGTTGAACCCGCCGGAGACGACCATGTCCTTCTTGCGGTCGACGATGTAGAGGTAGCCGTCCTCGTCGAACTTGCCGACGTCGCCGGTGTGATGCCAGCCGAACTTGCGGACTTCGGCGGTTTCCTCGGGCTTTTCGAAATAGGAATGGCTGACCAGCGCGCCGCGCGCGCAGATCTCGCCCGCCTCGCCGCGCGGCACCTCGCGGCCGTCGTCGTCGAGCAGCGCGACCCGGATGGAGCGCGTGGGCCGGCCGCAGGCGGCCAGCTTTTCGGGCGCTTCCTTCGCGAACCGCGCCACGTCCTCGGGCGGGAACCACGCCACGATCATCGGGCATTCGACCTGGCCATAGGACTGGCACATGCACGGCCCGAAGATGTCGACCGCCTGCCGCAGCTTTTCCGGGCTGCACGGCGAACCGACCAGGATGAAGATGCGCAGGCTGGAATAGTCGTGATCGCCGATCTCGGGCGATGCCATCAGCTGGTACAGCGCCGTCGGCGGCAGGTACATGTGGGTAACCTTGTAGTCCGCGATCGTCCGCAGCACGCGCTCGGCGTCGAAGCCGGGCAGGATCACCTGCGTCGCGCCCAGGCTCAGCGTGGACAGCGCGATTGGCCCCGCCGCGTGCGTGATCGGCGCGGAAACCAGCGCCACCGGGCTGTCGGTGCGCCCGCCCATGCCGTCGGCGGCCGTCTCGATCATCGTGCCCCAGCCCAGGTTGGTGACATTGGCGCCCTTCGACGGGCCGGTGGTGCCGCCCGTGGGAAAGATGCCGACCAGATCGGACAGGTTGCCGAAGGCATCGACTTCCGGCTCGACGAAATCGGCGGCGGTCACGCCCGCCATGAACTCCTCGAGGCTGGGATCGTCGCCCATCCGCTTGTCGAGGCAGACGAAGTGCTGCATCACCGGGCAGCGGTCCTTGAGCTGCTGGACCTCGTCCGCCTTCGACGAATGATAGACCAGCCACTTGCAGCGCACGTAGTTGATGTAGCCGGCGTTGGCATCGATGGCGTTGCGCGTGTTGACCGGGATCCACTTGCCGTTGGCGCGCCACATCGCCAGCAGCACCACCAGCAGCATCCCGTCGTTCGGACCGTACAGGCCCAGCAGATCCTGGTTCTCGAACCCGCCGCGCTGCAGCGCCGCCGCGATCCGTTCGGACAGTTCCTTGGTCTCGGCGAAGGTCAGCTTCAGGCCGGTTTCGGTGTCCACCACCGCCAGCCGCTGCGGATCGCGATCATGGCCCCGGTCGAAATAGTCGATTGCACGCATCGTCGGATTACCCCCAGCGATTGATTTCAGGCCCCGGCGCCCAGGCGCGGAGCGGTTCGGATACGGTGGCGCGCGCCAGCGCGGTGGCCACGGCGGGCCGCTCCTGCACGCGCGCCAGCCATGCGGCGGTTTTCGGCGCATCGGCGAAGGCTTCCGGGCGCAGCAGGGCCATGCCCGCGAGCCAGGAGAACGTGACGATGTCGGCGATCGAATAGACGCCCATCAGCCAGTCGCGCCCGTCGGCCAGCTGGCCTTCGCAGCGCGCGACCGCCTGCGCCACCTTGGTCTCGCTGTCGGCCACCTGCGCCGCGTCCACCGCGCCGTCGTGCAGCGCCTGCCAGCGCTGGCGCAAGTCGTCGGACACGATGCTGGCGGTGATCCCCGCGAAATCCTCCGCGCCGATGGCGGCGATTTCCACCTGCGAGGAGGCCAGGTTGCCGAGCAAGGCCGCCGCCGGCGAAAGCCGTTCGGTGATCTGCCGACACCACATCATCATTTCCCAATGGGCATGGGAATCTTCTGGCTGAAGTCCGGCACCGCCCGCGCGTTCGTCGAGGTACTGCGCCAGGAACACCGACTCGGTCATCGCCTCGCCGTCGATCACCAGCACCGGGCCTTCGCCCTCGATGCCCATGTCGAGCGCGACGCGTTCGGTCAGGCCGGGGATGCCGTGCCGTTCACCGGCCAGCAGGTCGATCGGCCGGCAGGCGATGCCCAGCGCCGCTTCGCCGCCCGCTTCCGCAAGCGCCGCCAGCACCGTCAGCGAAGCGCCGTTCGGCTCGCCGTGATAGAGAACCGCGCCCATCAGTCGATGCCTTCCATGATCAGGCTGTAGCGGTGGGCCAGGTCGGTGCGCCCCATCGCCCAGGTCTTCTGCACCGCCTCGCGCTGGTACACGCGCTTGAGCCAGCGCATGATGTTGGGCGTGCGGTCCTTGCCGGCGAGGTCCGGCTGCGACAGCGGCAGCGAATAGGTGCTGTTGAAGATGTTGATGTCGGCCAGGCTGTATTGGTCCGAGCCGACATAGGCGCGCTTGCCCAGCTCCTGTTCGAGCAGATCGATGCCCAGCGCCACGCGGCGGCGGCTTTCCGCCATTTCCGCTTCCCCGAAAGCGCCGCTGATCGCCTTGCGCCAGGCCACGCGGCGTTCGGGCAGCGGGATGCGCTCGATCGCCGCGTCCAGCTCGGCCGGATCGCGCTGGCGCACCATCGGGCCGACGAACACACTCCAGCCGATCATCGAGAAGCTGGGGCCAAGCCACTGGTCCATGAACTTCATCCACCAGCGGATGCGCCAGCGGTCGCGCGGATCGGCGGGCATCAGGGCAGGCCCGGCGAATTCCTCGTTCACGTATTCCATGATCGCGGTGCTTTCGGTCAGCACGCGCGTGCCCCACGCCCCGCTGTGCGTCATCGCCGGGATCGTGCCCTGCGGATTGATCGCGAGGTATTCGGGCTTGTGCTGGTCGAACTGGAGCATGTCGATGTAATGGCTGTCGAACGACACGCCCTTTTCCATCAGCGCCAGCATCGGCTTGCCCGAATTGGCGTTGGGTTCCCAGTGGTAGAGCGCGATCCCGCTCATGCCGCGCCGCCGTGCTGCACCATCGACTCTCTCCCGATCGGGCCATCCCGATTTTGTTAGTGTTACATACTAATTTGGACCGAGAGTCGGTCAAGAGCCATCGCGTGAAAATTTGCGGCACTTTGGGGCAGCCGCGCGCGCCGCGCCGCTCCCCTTGCGGCGGGGTTTCATACAGTGAAACCAAAAGGCGCTATTGTGGCGAACACGGAAAACCCCGCGCCGGGGCGGCGCGGGGTTCCGGGGATCAGCAGGGAATGGTCAGGCGGCGTCGACCATCACGATCTCGCTGTCCTCGATCGCGGTGATGCGCACCACGTCGAGGTCGCTGATCGCCGCGCCGTCGCGGGCATTGACGCGCACGTCACCCACCTGCACCGCGCCGCTGGCGGGCACGAGGTAGGCCTTGCGATCGCGGGCCAGCGGGTATTCCGCGGTTTCGCCGGCCTTCAGCGTCGCGCCCACCACCCGCGCGTCGGTGCGGATCGGCAGCGCGTCGTTGTCGTTGTCATAGCCCGAGGCGAGCGTGACGAAGTGGCCCGAACGGTCGTCCTTGGGGAACGGGCGCGAACCCCAGCTCGGCGCGCCGCCATCGCGGGTCGGGATGATCCAGATCTGGAAGATCCGGGTGGTCACGTCCTCCAGATTGTATTCGGCATGGCGGATGCCGGTGCCGGCGCTCATCACCTGCACGTCGCCCGCTTCGGTCCGGCCCTTGTTGCCAAGGTCGTCCTGGTGCGTGATCGCCCCTTCGCGAACGTAGGTGATGATCTCCATGTCGCGGTGGGGGTGCGGGGGAAAGCCGCTTTTCGGCGCGATCGTATCGTCGTTCCACACGCGCAGGTTGCCCCAGTGGACGCGCGCGGGATCGTGATAGCTCGCGAACGAGAAGTGGTGCTTGGCATCGAGCCAGCCGTGGTTGGCGCCGCCAAGGCTGTCGAATGGGCGCAGTTCGATCATGGTATGTCTCCGTGGCGCGCCTCACAGCAGCGCGCCGTTGGACCCTATTTAGGCGTTGCCATCCTTTCCGTTCAGCCAGATAAATTGCGGCAATTCATTCGAGGAATCGGAAAAGTGAGCAACCCCGGCACGCCTACCTTCGATCAGCTGCGCATCTTCCTCGCCATCGTCGATACCGGCAGCTTTGCCGCCGCCGGGCGCAAGCTCAACCGCGCGGTTTCGGTCATCAGCTATGGCATCGCCAACCTCGAGGCCCAGCTCGGCCTCGAACTGTTCGACCGCGAAGGCACGCGCAAGCCGACGCTCACCGTGGCCGGGCGCGCGCTACTGGCCGAAGTGCGTTCGATCTCGCAGGGGATCGACGGGTTGCGCGCCAAGGTGAAGGGCCTGCTCGACGGGCTGGAGGCCGAAGTGGACCTTGCCATCGACGTGATGCTGCCGCCCGATCGGCTTGGTCGCGTGCTGCGCGCGTTCAAGCAGGAATTTCCGACCGTCCAGCTCAAGTTGCACATGGAAGCGCTGGGCGCGATCGCCGCCATGGTGCTGGACCGCAAGGCCATCGTCGGCATTTCCGGCCCGCTTTCGGCCGGCGTGGAAGGGCTGGAATCGCGCATGGCCGGGTCGGTGGCGATGGTCCCCGTCGCCGCGCCCGATCACCCGCTGGGCCGCGCCAGGGAAATCCTGCCCGGCATGGGCCGCGAATATACCCAGCTCGTGCTGACCGACCGCTCGCGCTTCACCGAAGGCCGCGACTATTCGGTCACCAGCCCGCAGACCTGGCGCCTGGCCGACCTTTCGGCCAAGCACGCGCTGCTGCGCGAAGGGATCGGCTGGGGCAACATGCCGCTGCCGATGATCGACGGAGACCTTGTGGCCGGCACGCTGGTGCGGCTGCACATGCCCGATCACGTCGGCGGCACCTATCGTTTCAACGGCGTGTGGCGGCGCGATACCCCGCCCGGCCCGGCCGCCTCGTGGCTGCTCGACCAGTTCGTGGAACTGGGCACGCACGACCGCGAGCTCGAAGGGCTGGGCGACATTTGACGCGAAAACGCCCGCCGGACCTTGCGGGCCGGCGGTCGCTTCGGAGGGCGGGGCGTTCAGCGCGCTGCCGGTTGCGCGATAGCGGGCGGGTCCAGCACCGCCCTGGCCGCCGGCAGCGCCTGTTCGCCCAGCAGGATTCCCGCCAGCCCGATCAGCGCGATCACCGGCGGGGCGGGCGATTTGACCCCCAGCAGGCCATAGACCATGCCGGCCAGCGTTCCGGCGCCCAGCGAAAGGAGCATGGCCTGCATGGCGGTCCTCCTCCTCAGGCCTGGATGAAGGCCAGCAGGTCGGCGTTGAACCGGTCCTGGTGCGTCGCGGTCAACCCGTGCGGCGCGCCTTCATAGATTTTCAGTTCCGCGCCCGGCACCATCTTCACCGCCAGTTCGGCCGCGTTGCCGATCGGCACGATCTGGTCGTCGTTGCCGTGGATGAACAGCGTGGGCACGTCGATCGCCTTCAGGTCCGGGGCGTAGTCGACTTCCGAGAATTCGTGGACGCAGAGGTACTGGCCCACGATCGAACCCTGCATGCCCTGCCGCCAGAACGACTGGCGCAGTCCTTCGCTGACCTGGGCGCCATCGCGGTTGAAGCCGAAGAAGGGCGTCGAAAGATCGAGGTAGAACTGCGACCGGTTGTCGGCCACGCCCTTGCGGATGCCGTCGAACACCGAAAGCGGCAGGCCGCCGGGATAGATGTCGCTCACGGCCATGCGCGGCGGCACCGCGCCCACCAGCACCATCTTCGCCACCCGCGCCGTGCCATGCCGGCCGACGTAGTGGGCGATCTCGCCACCGCCGGTCGAATGGCCGACCAGCACCACGTTGCGCAGGTCCAGCGCTTCGATCACCGCCGCCAGATCGTCGGCATAGGTGTCCATGTCGTTGCCGGTGTCGGGCTGGTCCGAACGGCCGTGGCCGCGCCGGTCATGGGCGATCACGCGGTAGCCCTGCTGCAGGAGGAACAGCATCTGGCCGTCCCAGGCGTCGGCCGAAAGCGGCCAGCCGTGCGAAAAGACCACGGGCTGGGCGTCCTTGCTGCCCCAGTCCTTGAAGAAAATGCGGGTGCCGTCTGCGGTGGTAACAAAGCTCATGGGAATTCTCCTTGGGATCACAGGAGGTTGGCAGAAACGGCCGGGCGGGAGGGATAAGGGGGAGACCGCCCGGCCGCAGGGGAAACAAGGGGTTCAGTGCGCGCCTTCGGAGGCGTTGAACATCGCGCGGGCATAAGTGATGCCCAGACCGTAGCCGCCACCCCACTTGCGGGCGATGCCGGTGGTCAGGTCATAGGTTTCCGCCCGCGCCCAGTCGCGCTGGAGTTCGAGCAGGTATTGCAGCGAGGTGATCGGCTTCGCGCCGGCCTGCACCATCCGCTCCACCGCCCGTTCGTGCGCTTCGTCGGAGATGTCGCCGCTGGCGTCGGTGATGACATAGGCTTCGAAGCCCTGTTCCAGCGCCGACAGCACCGGGCCGACGATGCAGACCGAGGTCCACAGGCCGGCGAAGACCAGCCGATCCTTGCCGATGCGGTTGACCTCGTCGATCACGGCGGCGTCTTCCCAGGTGTTCATCGACGTGCGGTCGAGCAGGGGCTGGCCAGGGAAGGCATCGGTGATTTCGCTGAACATCGGGCCGGAAAAGCTCTTTTCGGCCACCGTGGTCAGGATCGTGGGCACCTTGAAACCAGCGGCGGCATTGGCCACCAGCGCGGCGTTGTTGCGCAGCAGTTCGGGCGCGATCGACTTGGTGGCGAAGGCCATCTGCGACTGGAAGTCGATCAGCACCAGCGCGTGGTTGGCAGGATCGAGCAGGGCCGTGGCGGGGGTGGGCGTTGCGGTGACGGTCATGGCGGTATCCTTCTGGGAAAGCTCTGGAAAGTGCGTTCGTTCGCCCCGGGTCGCTGGGGTGAGTGAAGGAATACGGCGACTCAGTCTTTCAATGCAGAGGCATAATCTGGATTTGAACGTTCTATATTTTGGAAAAGTTGGCGCTTATTGCGCGGCGACCTTTTCCGCCTCGGCGCGGGTCATCACTTGCGCCAGCACATAGCGGATCGCTTCCGGGCGCACGCCCGGCGCCAGGCTTTTCGGCGGGGGCACGGTCAGCTTGCGCGCCATGAACGCGCAAGCGTCGCTGTCCACCACAGTGCTGCCGCTCGATTGCAGGATGTCGCAGGCGTGGATGTGGCCCGTCTCGTCGAACGCCACCTGCGCGCGCACGGACTGGCGATAGTCCTCGGGCAGCTTCGCCGCCTGCAGGGTCAGGCGGATGTTCGAGGAAGCCATGTGCTCGCCCATGCCCCACGATGTCGAAAGCGCGAACCGCCCGGCCACCGGCTGCCCGGCGGCGTCCTTCGCCGGCTCGAACCGCGCGCGGTTCTGCAACAGCGCGCAGGTCGCCGTGTCGAGCGCCGGGAAACCGCTGCTTTCGGTCACCGCGCATGCCGTCGCACGGCCCTGCGGCGAAACCTCCAGCGCCACCGAGACCACGCCGAATTCCTCGCGTTTCAGCGATTCTCGCGGGTAATCGTCACGCCCGATCATCCCCATGGGATTGCGCAGGCGGGGCGGTTGCTCGGCCTTCGCGGGCGCGGGGCCACCCAAGGCCAGCGCCGCGAGAAACAGCAGATAAGCCATCCTCTCCATCCGCCCATGCTACGCCTGCGCGCGGCATAATCAATCCGTCGCGGAAGGGGATTGGCGGTTATCGCAGCGCTGTCGGAACGATGGGACATCCGCCGGTCGCAACGGCCCGCGCCAGATGGCGCAAACGCGGCCCGAGCGCGCTATCAGGATGGCGAAAGGCAACCCTCTGCCCTCACCGCCATGCGCTTCGGCCAGCGCCCGCGCCGCCGACAAGGGCAATATCCGCGCGCGCCTGTCGGGAACGTCGGGCAGGCTGGGCGGACGATCGACCCAGGCGAGTTCGAGTTGGTCCGGCGCGCTTGCCGCCTCCAGCGCCGGCAGGGTCCGCAATTCGAGCTGGCAAGGCGCGCACCAACGCGCACCGACCAGCACGATCCGTCGCCCGGTATCGTCGGCGGCCGGTTGCGCCAGCGCGGCCGGCACGAAAAGTGCCGCAAGAATAAACGCAACTGCAATGGACAGCCGTCTCATGGCGGCTAGATTATCTGACATTGCCAACGCCGCAAAGGTTCTTGGATGCGCTTGAAATCCGCCTGTCTTTCCATTGCCTTGGCGATCTTGCCAGCCGCAACCGCTTGGGCGGCGGACGCCGCGCCAGCCGCGAAACCGAGCTTGCAGGAGGAATTCAACAAGGCATCCGAAGCGGCTGAAAACGGCCAATGCGGAACCGCGCTTGAAATCTTCAATCGTCTAGCCGTCGACCCCCGCGTAAAGCCTGGCACCCTTTCCTACGCCGCGATCGCGGTGCGCCGGGGCAATTGCCTGGTATCGGATGGAGAATTCGAGGAAGGCAGCGAACAGATCCACAAAGGCCTGCCCATCCTGGTCGCGGCCGGACCCGATTTCACATTCGACGTCATGCGGGCGGAGGATTCACTCGGCCGTGCCGCCGCGCAGGCCTTCGATCACGATGCGGCGATCATCCATTACCGCAAGGCGCTCGCGCTCGTCCAGGGCGCGCCGCGCGCGCAGATCCTCGTCCACCTTGCCCAGGTCACGGCGTTCGACGGGGGCACCGTACCGCTCGACTATGCAAACGAGGCCCTCGGCGTCGTGCAGTCGATCCCCAAGGCGAGCAAGGAATCGCTGGCGATCGCCTACACCACGCGCGGACGCATCTATCTCAATCAAGGCCAGATCAAGGAAGCGACCGCCGATTTCCGCAAGGCGGTCGACCTTGCCGGGGGGCTGACCCTGAGCAAGGTTTCGATCAACGACGTGGCGATACGCTCCGATCTGGCGCAAGCGCAGTTGCTTGCCGGCAAGCGGGACGAGGCACGCTTGACGCTGGCCTACACCGGTGCCGGGCGTATCGAGAAATCCCGGTTTACGCCGGGCAGAGCGATGCCGGTGCCCGAATGCGGGCAGGAATTCGGCTTGCGGCCCGAGGATTCGGCCATTGTCGAGTTCTCGATCGACGATGACGGCCACGTTCTTTCCGCCCAGACGATCTATTCGCGCGGCAATTACCGGACAGCGGCGACGTTTGCCCGTGCGGCCTTGGACTGGTCCTGGCAACCCGAACAGATCGCCAAGGTTCCCGCCTTCTTCCGCGCGCTGACCCGGGTGGAAATGCGTTGCTCCAACAGCGGCGCGGGCATGCCCGGCATCGTGGCGCCGCTGTTCCACCGCATGGATGAATGGGCGTCTCCGATCATCCAGTCGAGCGGCTTCCCTAATTTGGAAAACAGCCGGCTCTATCGCAGCAGGGAACAGCTTCACCAGTTCGGCGCCAGCCGTGAAACTGCCGGCGACGCGCGCGGCGCGGCCGCCGCCTTCGCGCTGGCCGCCCTTGCCGATGGCCGAGCCATCCAGTCGCGCGTCGACGAAATCGACCATGCCATGGCGCTTCTCGAGGGCGCGAAAGGCAATCCGCAGGCATTGAACAGCCTGCGCGTGATGCGCGAGGTGATTGCCTTGGCAATGTCGGCGAGCAAGACGAAGGATCCTCGCTCGTCCGCGGCCAACCGGTTCCTTTCGCTTGCCGACATGCCGGACATCGCCGGGGATGCCCTTGCGCAGGCCACGGTTCGCTTGTTGGCGGCCGAACGCCTGAGCAGCAAGGCCGGCGCGGAGCAAAAGGTGGAACTTTACCAGCGCGTCGCAGACGATGCGCGGCTGGGGGAAGGGCATCCGTTGCGGCAGGTCGCGCTGCTCTATCTGGCCAACATCGCGGCCGCCCAAGGCCACCTGCAGGACGCGCAAGGCTTCTTCCAGCGCACCGGCCTGACCGAACAACAGTGTTCGGTGATCGGTGCAGCGCCGGCGCTGCGCAGTTCGCGTGCGGACAGCAGCGATTATCCCTTGGAAGCCCTGCACATGGGCTTTGAAGGCTGGGTGAAACTGGAATTCGACATCAGCGCGGACGGCAAAACCGCCAATACCCGCGCGCTCCTCGCCTATCCGCCGTTCGTCTTCGTCGACGCGGCTTCAGGCATGGCGCGCGATTTTCGTTATGCCACCAGCTATCGTCCCTCGGGCGGTTCCGCCTGTGCAGCCCAGAGCGAAGTGGTGAACTTCGTCAACCCCTAGGGTCGGGACGAGTCCCGTCACGTCTGGCACCTGCGGCAGAAGAACGTGGAGCGGCCGCCCTGCACCACGCGCTCCACGATGCCGCCGCAGGGGCATGCCTCGCCCTCGCGGCCATAGACGCGCCAGTCCTTGGCGAAATAGCCCAGTTCGCCATCGGGCCGGGCATAGTCGCGCAGGGTCGATCCCCCCGCCGCGATCGATTCCTCCAGCACCGCGCGGATCATCGGCACCAGCCGCTCCAGCGCCTTGCGGGTGACCTTGCCGCCCGCGCGCTCCGGGTGGATGCCGGCGCGGTTCAGCGCCTCGCAGACGTAGATGTTGCCAAGGCCCGCCACGATGCGCTGGTCCAGCAGCAGCAGCTTCACCGCCGCGATGCGATCGCGAAAGGCAGCGGCGAGGTGCGCGGCGGTGAGGTCCGCGCCCAGCGGCTCCGGCCCCAGCGCGGCGAAGGCCGGCCAGGCTTCCAGCAACGGGGTATCGACGAGATCGACCGAGCCGAACCGCCGCGCGTCGTTCAGTGCCAGCACGTGTCCGTTGCCGGTTTCCAGCACCAGGTGATCATGCTTGCCGATGTCTGCGGGATCGATGCGCCAGCGGCCGGACATGCCCAAGTGGAACACCATCGTCCGGTCGCGGTCGGTGTGGACCAGCCCGTACTTGGCGCGCCGCCCCATCCCGGTCACGCGCGCGCCGGTCAGCGCCTGCGCCAGATCGGCGGGGAACGGGCGGCGCAGATCGGGGCGGTTGACGCGCACGCGCGCGATCGTCCGCCCTTCCAGCACGGTGGCCAGCCCGCGAACGGTGGTTTCGACTTCAGGAAGTTCGGGCATGATGGTTCTTTTTTGCGTGGATGCGCGCGGTGCCGACCCACTCCCCTAACAGGCTTTGCCGTCCGGACAATTCCCCACTAAAGGCGCTTGGCATGAACACTGGCACATCGGGCACCGAAACGGACACCGCCGGAACGGGCAACACGCAGGGGGAAACCGCGTCCTTCGGCTACGAGGACGTTCCCGCCGAGGAGAAGGTTGCCCGCGTCGGCGCGGTCTTTTCCAGCGTCGCGCGCAAGTACGACGTGATGAACGATGCCATGTCGGTGGGGATGCACCGGCTGTGGAAGGACCGGTTCGTCAAGCGGGTGAAGCCACGCGAGGGCGAATCGATTCTCGACATGGCCGGCGGCACCGGCGACATCGCCTTCCGCATGGCCCCGTCCGGCGCCGCGATCACCGTGTCCGACATCAATCAGGACATGCTCGACGTGGGCATCGAACGGGCCATGAAGCGCGGCATCGACGGGCTCGTCTGGTCGCGCCAGAACGCCGAGGAACTGAGCTTCGGCGATCGCTTCTTCGATGCCTACACGATCGCCTTTGGTATCCGTAACGTTACGCATATTGACAAGGCGTTGGCCGAGGCTTTCCGCGTGCTCAAGTTCGGCGGGCGGTTCTTCTGCCTGGAATTCTCGACCACCGAATGGCCGGGCTTCTCCGAGGTCTATGACGCCTATTCGCACAAGCTGGTGCCGAAGATCGGGCAGGCCATCGCCGGCGATGCCGACAGCTATCGCTACCTGATCGAATCGATCCGCCGCTTTCCGCCGATGCCGCAGTTCGAGGGGATGATCCGCGCGGCGGGCTTCCGCCACACCAGGGTCGAACCGATCCTGGGCGGCCTTGTCGCCATCCATTCGGGCTGGAAGGTCTGAGGGGGCGCCGGCCTTGACCCTGCCCGCCACCCATATCCGCCGCCTGCTCGGCTGGGGCCGCGTGCTGGCGCGCCACGGCGCGCTGCGCCTGCTCGAACAGAGCCCCAACACGCCCGCGCCGGTGCGCCGCCTGTGCCGCATCGCCCGGTTCGGCACGCGCCAGCCGGCGGAGCCGGACTATGCCGGCGCCTTCCGCGCGATCGGCCCGGCGGCGATCAAGCTGGGGCAGACGCTGGCCACACGGCCCGATCTGGTGGGCGAGGAAGCCGCGCGCAACCTGTTGAGCCTGCAGGACCGCCTGCCCCCGGTGGCGTTCAAGCACATCCGGCACGAGATCGAGACCACGTTCGAGCGCCCGCTCGAAGCGATGTTCGCGCAATTCGATCCCGAACCGGTCGGCGCCGCCTCGGTCGCGCAGGTGCACCGCGCCACCACCACCGAAGGGCGCGAGGTCGCGGTCAAGGTGCTGCGCCCCGGCGTGCGCGAGAAGTTCACGCGCGATATCGAGACCTACGAATGGGCCGCCGCGCACCTGGAAGCGCTGGGTGGTGAGGCCAGCCGCCTGCGCCCGCGCCTTGTCATCGCCAACTTCAAGCGCTGGACCGTGCGCGAGCTGGACCTGCGGCGCGAGGCCGCCTCCGCCTCCGAACTTGCCGAACAGATGCACGCCTTCGCCGGCTACCGCATCCCCGCGATCGACTGGGACCGCACCAACGGCCGAGTGATGACGCTCGACTGGATCGACGGCATCAAGATCAGCGATAACGCCGCGCTCGACGCCGCCGGGCACGACCGCAAGGAACTGGCCAGCCGGCTGGTGCTCGCCTTCCTCAACCAGGCGATCAGCGGCGGCTTCTTCCATGCCGACATGCACCAGGGCAACCTGTTCGTCGAAGCCGACGGGACCATCGCCGCGATCGATTTCGGCATCATGGGCCGCATCGACCGGCGCGCCCGCGCGTGGCTCGCCGAAATCCTCTATGGCCTCACCACCGGCAACTACCGCCGCGTGGCCGAGATTCATTTCGAGGCGCAATACGTGCCGAGCTACCATTCGGTCGACGAATTCGCGACCGCGCTGCGCGCCGTGGGCGAACCGATGCGCGGCAAGCCGGTCAGCGAACTTTCGGTGGGCCAGATGCTCGACGGGCTGTTCGCGATCACCCGCGATTTCGACATGCAGACCCAGCCGCACCTGCTGCTGCTGCAGAAATCGATGGTCATGGTCGAAGGCATCGCCACCCAGCTCGATCCCGAAATCAACATGTGGGATACCGCCGCGCCGTTCGTGCGCAGCTGGATTCGCGACGAACTCGGCCCCGAATCCGCGATCGCCGACCGTATCCGCGAGGACGCCGAAACGCTGCTGCGCCTGCCCGCGCTGGTGCGCCGGATCGAGGACCGCTTCCCCGCCAAGGGCGGCGCGCCCGAACCGCCGCCGCTGCCCGCCGTGGAACTGATGTGGGAGCGCAAGCGGAGCACCTCGTCCGGCGGCTGGGCGGGCTATGCGCTGGCCTTCGCGGCGGGCGCCGGCGTCACGCTCGCCGGCAGCCTGCTGGGCTGGTGGGGATGAACGCCGCGCCTCCTTCGGCGAAAGGCCGCCTTCGGCTTTCCAAGAGGCACTTCAACGCCCTCGATTTCTCGCGCCTGCTCGCGGCGGTGGCCGTGCTGTTCTGGCATTACCAGCACTTCTTCGTGCCGCCGGTCGAATACGGCTTCCACGTCCGGCGCTCGGCCGTGGTGCCGCTCTACCACGCGCTCGCCTGGCTCTACGACTACGGCCACACCGCCGTGCAGTATTTCTGGGCGGTTTCGGGCTTCGTCTTCGCGCACGTCTATCTGGCCGACACGCAGGGGCGCGGGCGCTTCTGGCTGGCGCGCGTGGCCCGGCTATGGCCGCTGCACCTGCTGACGCTGATGCTCGTGGCGGTGCTGCAGGCGGCCTATGCGGGCCTCAACGGCACCGATTTCATCTACCACCAGAACAACCTCAAGCACTTCCTGCTCAGCCTGCCGCTGATGCAGTACTGGGGATGGCAGGATAACCAGTCGTTCAACGGCCCGTCGTGGTCGCTCTCCACCGAAATGCTCGCCTACGCGGTGTTCTGGCTGACGCTGCCCGCTTTGCGCCGCGCGCCGCTGGCGCTGGGCCTGCCGATCGCGGCGGGCTTCGTCTGGGCGGTGTTCGCCAAGCTGCCCGACCGGGACGTGATGGCCTGCATCGGCTATTTCTTCGGCGGGGTGGCCGTCTATGGCATGGCGCTGCGCGGCTGGCTGCGCCCGGCCACGCTGCTGCCGCTGGGCGCGCTGCTGGTGGCGGGGGCGTTCTGGGCCTGGAACGGCTGGCAATCGCGCGACATGGTGATCCTGGCCGGCACCTTCGCCGCGCTCTGCCTCACGCTCGCGCTCGATCTGGCCGACCGCCACGATCGTTTCGCCATCGGCAAGCAACTGGGCGATGCCTCCTATGGCATCTACCTGTGGCATTTCCCGCTGCAGCTCATGCTGGTGCTGCTGATCGACGAGACGGTCGGCACGCGCCGCATCGCCAGCCAGCCCGCCTTCCTGGTCTTTTTCCTCGGCCTCGCCATCCTGGCCGGCTTCGCCTCGCACCGCTGGTTCGAACGGCCGGCGCAGCGCTGGGTGTTCCGCATGGCCAAGCGGCTGCGCGACCACCACCCGGCGCACGCCTGAACCGCTGCCCTCGAATAGCCCTGAAATGCGCCTGGAAGGCTTCTAAGCGGCGATGTCGCTGATCCGGTGGTGCGGCAGCAGCCGCCACGCCGCAAGCGCCAGCGCGACGTGGAACGCCTCCACGCCCATCGGCAGCGGCCATTGCGGATAGGGGCCGACCACCGCCACGTTCACCGCGCGGCCGACAAGCGACACGCCGAACAGCAGCGCCGGCACCAGCAGCAGGTCCGCGTTGCGGCGCCAGGCGCCCCACATCATGCAGAACGCACCGACGCCGAAGAACGAGGTGAAGTCCGCGCGGATCGTCGAAAGCCCCGCCGCCGCGCCCTGCGGCCCACCGGCCATGCCGATCGCCGCCACGCCCAGCCCCGCGCCAGCGCTGCCCGGATCGAGCAGGAACGAAACCGCCATGAACAGGTCGAACAGACCGGTCAGGAAAATCAGCGCGGTCACTACAAGACGCATATCGGTCCCTCCGTTTCGGGCCGGTGTGCCGCAAGTTCGCCTTTCGCGCAAAAGGATTGCGCGCGGGCGAACCTCATTGCACAAGCGCGGGCGATGAACGGACCGCGCATTCTCCTGATCGTCGGTGGCGGAATCGCCGCCTACAAGGCCGCCGAACTGGTGCGGCTGATCCGCAAGGAAGGCGGCTCGGTCACCTGCGTCCTGACCGACGGCGGATCGCACTTCGTCACCCCGCTCACGCTCGCCGCGCTCAGCGAGAATCCCGTCCATACGACGCTGTGGGACCTCAAGAACGAGGTCGAGATGGGGCACATCCAGCTGTCACGGCAGGCCGATCTGGTCGTCGTCTGCCCGGCGACGGCCGATCTGCTCGCCCGCATGGCGGCGGGCGTGGCCGACGATCTGGCCACCACGCTGCTGCTCGCCACCGACAAGCCGGTGCTGGCGGTGCCGGCGATGAACGTGCGCATGTGGGGCCATCCCGCCACGCGGCGCAACGTGGCCACGCTGCGCGCCGATGGCGTGACCGTGCTGGAGCCGGACGAAGGCCCGATGGCCTGTGGCGAATACGGCCCCGGCCGCCTGCCCGAACCGCCCGCGATCTGGCAGGCGATCGCCGGCATGTGCGGCCTCAGCGCGCGTCCGCTCGCCGGCAAGCACATCGTCGTCACCGCCGGCCCCACCCACGAACCGATCGATCCGGTGCGCTACATCGCCAACCGCTCCAGCGGGAAGCAGGGCTTCGCCATCGCCGCCGCCGCCGCGCGGGCCGGGGCGCGGGTGACGCTGGTGGCGGGGCCGGTCCAGTTGCCGACGCCGCCGGGCGTGGACCGGGTGGACGTGGAAACCGCGCGCGCGATGGCCGCCGCGGTCGAGGCCGCGCTGCCCGCCGACGCCGCCGTGATGGTCGCCGCCGTGGCCGACTGGCGCGCGGCGGACGAAGCGCCGCAGAAGCTCAAGAAGGACGGCTCGGGCGAAATTCCGCCGCTGCGCCTTGCCGAAAATCCCGATATCCTCGCCACGCTCTGCCGTTCCCCCGCCCGCCCCCCGCTGGTGGTCGGCTTCGCGGCGGAGACCGAGACCGTGATCGCCCACGCGCAGGCCAAGCTGGCCCGCAAGGGCGCCGACTGGATCGTCGCCAACGACGTGTCGGGCGATGTGATGGGCGGCGCGCGCAACGCCGTCCATATCGTCACCGCCGCAGGGGTCGAAAGCCTGCCCGAAATGCCCAAGGACCAGGTCGCCGCCGCGCTGGTCGAAAGGATAGCCCATGCACTCGCCTGAAACCGCCGCCGTTCCCGTCCGCGTCAAGCGCCTGCCCGGCGCCGGCGACCTGCCGCTGCCCGCCTATGCCACCGCCGGCGCGGCGGGCATGGACGTGGTTTCAGCCGAGGACGTGACCCTGGCCCCCGGCGCGCGCCATGCCGTCGCCACCGGCCTTGCCGTGGCGATTCCGCAAGGGTTCGAGATCCAGGTCCGTCCGCGTTCGGGCCTCGCGCTCAAGCACGGCGTCACCGTGCCCAACACGCCGGGCACGATCGATTCGGATTATCGCGGCGAACTGAAGGTCATCCTGATCAACCTGGGCGCAGAACCCTTCGCCATCCGGCGCGGCGATCGCGTGGCGCAACTGGTGCTCGCCCCGGTGACCCAGGCAAGCTGGCTGGAAGTGGACGAACTGGACGAAACCGCGCGCGGCGAAGGCGGCTTCGGATCGACCGGCGGGGTGGTCGCCTTCAGCGAATAAGGCTGGACGCCCCGGGGCAGAGACGCTTCGTCATTGCGAGCGCAAGCGAAGCAATCCAGAGTCCCGCGTGTTACTCTGGATTGCCGCGGGGCTTCGCCCCTCGCAATGACGGTGAAGGGCGATCTTTCCGGCTTCAGCCGCGCGCGTTCAGCGCGGCTTCGCTTTCCGCCAGCAATTGCGCGATGATCGCGGTGACGGGTTCTTCCTTCGTCACCATGCCCACCGATTGCCCGGCCATGATCGACCCGCGCTCCACATCGCCGTCGATCACCGCGCGGCGCAGCGCGCCGGCCCAGAAATGCTCGATTTCGAGCTGCGCCGCCGCCATGTCTACCGTGCCCTGGTCCAGCAGCCGCGCCACTTCCACCTGCTTGGCGGTGAATTCCTCGGTGCCCTTGTTCTTCAGCGCGCGCACCGGGATCACCGGCAGGCGCGGATCGACCTGGACCGAGGCGATCGCGTCGCGCGCGTTGGCGCGGAAGAACGCCTGCTTGAACGCGGGATGGGCGATGGATTCGCTGGCGCAGGCAAAGCGCGTGCCCAGCTGCACGCCGCTGGCGCCCATTTCGAGGTAGGAGGCGATCATCTCGCCCCGGCCGATGCCGCCGGCCACGAACACCACGTGGTCCTCCGCCAGCGCCGGCAGGAATTCCTGCGCCAGCACGCTGGTGGACACCGGGCCGATATGGCCGCCGGCCTCGCTGCCTTCGATCACCAGCGCGTCCGCGCCCGAGCGCAGCAGCTTCTTCGCCAGCGCCAGCGTGGGCGCGAAAACCAGCACTTTCGCGCCGAAATCCTTGATCGCCTCCACGCTGCCCTTGGGCGGAATGCCGCCCGCGAGCACCACATGGCCCACGCCATGCCGCGCGCAGACCGCGATCAGGTCGAACAGTTGCGGGTGCATGGTGATGAGGTTCACGCCGAACGGCCGGGCGGTCAGCGCCTTCGTCCCCGCGATTTCGGCATCGAGCAGGTCGGGCGTCATCGCGCCGCACGCGATCACGCCGAAGCCGCCGGCATTGCTGATCGCGGCCACCAGATTGCGCTCCGAAACCCAGCTCATCGCGCCGCACAGGATGGCGTGTTCGGTGCCGAGGAACGCCGCGCCGCGCGCCATCAGCGCCGAAGTCTTCACAGGTGCAGTCATCAGGCTTCCCATCGTCCGTGCCAGAGCGGCAGCCCCTTAGGCCGCGCGGCGGGCGCCGACAAGAGCGGGCGGCAAGAGCAGGGTGCGATAGCGGACAATGATCGGTCCAAGCGATGACTGTGACCGCTTTATCCCGTTTTACCAATCAGAGCGCGCGGCCTATACCGCTTTCAACACGAAGCGAACCCGCTTCCCCGTTCCGGACTGGCATCAACCCCTCCCCCAGAGCCAGTCGGGTCGCGCCCCGCCTCCGGTTTCTCCCCCCTGTCCGGAGGCGGGGTTTCGCTTTCAGAAACAGTCCTTTACGCGGCGTCCAGCCCATAGGCGGTGTGGAGCACGCGCACGGCGAGTTCGGTCTCGTCCTCGTCGATCAGCACCGAAACCTTGATTTCGCTGGTGGAAATCGCCTGGATGTTGATCCCGCGATCGGCCAGCGCCTTGAACATCGTGCCGGCCACGCCCGCATGGCTGCGCATGCCCACGCCAACGACGCTGATCTTGGCGACCTTGCTGTCGGCGATCATGCGATACCAGCCGATCGTGTCCTTCTGCTCTTCCAGCAGCGCCTGCGTGCGGGCGAGGTCCGCCTGCGGCACGGTGAAGGTCACGTCCGTCTCGCCCTTGTCCTTGGCGACGTTCTGGATGATCATGTCGACGTTGATATTGGCCTCGGCCAGCGGGCCGAAGATCGTCGCCACCGCGCCGGGACGGTCGGCGATGCGCGTCAGGGTGACCTTGGCGTCGTTCTTGTCGGCGGCGATGCCGGTGATCAGCTGACGTTCCATTTCCAATCCTTCCAGTTCCCCGATCAGTTCATCCTCGCTCACGATCATCGTGCCGGGGATGCTGTCCGCCGGCGGCGCGTCGTCGTCGATGAAGGATGACAACACCTGCACCCGCACGCATTCCTTCATGGCGAGGCTGACCGAGCGGGTCTGCAGGACCTTCGATCCGACCGAGGCCAGCTCGAGCATTTCCTCGAACGTCACGTTCTTGAGCTTGCGCGCCTTGGCGACAATGCGGGGATCGGTGGTATAGACGCCGTCGACGTCGGTATAGATGTCGCAGCGGTCGGCCTTCACCGCCGCTGCCACGGCCACCGCCGAAGTGTCGGAACCGCCACGGCCCAGCGTGGTCACGCGGTTGTCCGCGGTAAGTCCCTGAAAACCGGGAATAACGGCGATCTCGCCCGCGGCCATCGAGGCCAGCAGGGCTTCGGAATCGATCGTTTCGATGCGGGCCTTGGCATGGGCGTCGTCGGTGCGGACGGGCAACTGCCAGCCCAGCCACGAACGCGCCTTGCAGCCCAGCGCCTGGAGATGCATCGCGAGCAGCCCCGAGGTCACCTGTTCGCCGCTGGCGACGACCACGTCGTATTCAGCAGGATCATAAAGGGGATTGGCTTCGCGGCAGAAATTGACAAGGCGGTCGGTCTCTCCGGCCATCGCCGAAACCACCACCGCCACTTCGTGCCCGGCCGCCTGCTGGCGCTGCACGATCCGCGCGACACGGCGGATGCGCTCGGTGCCGGCCATCGACGTGCCGCCGAATTTCATCACGATCCGGGCCAAGGGGGTACTCCTGCCTGTGGGCGCAACGCATTGCGCAACAATCTTGCCCGCGCAGCCCCTCGCCGTGCGGCGGGCGTCCTGTTAGGGATGCCTCATGAGCAATGCAACACCCTCGGCACTCGCGCCCACCATTCGCCCGGAAGAGGCGGCGCATTTCGGCAAGCTCGCGCAGGACTGGTGGGACCCGAAGGGCTCCTCCGCCATGCTGCACCGTCTCAACCCGGTGCGGCTGGGCTTCATCCGAAACGCTATCGATTCGCATTTCGGTACCAGTCCCCGCTCGCTTAAACCACTGACAGACCGGCGCGCGCTGGATGTAGGCTGCGGCGCCGGTCTGCTATGCGAACCGCTTGCCCGCATGGGCGCGGCGGTTACTGGCGTCGACGCGGCGGCAGAGAACGTCGCGGCGGCGCAGGCCCATGCGGCGGGCGGTGGCCTGGCCATCACCTATCGCCTGGGCGAGATTGGCGCCTTGGACCTTGCCGGTTTCGACCTCGTCACCGCCATGGAGGTGATCGAGCACGTGGCCGACAAACCGGCCTTCGTCGCGGCGCTGGCGGCAGCGCTGGGCGAAGGCGGGCTGATGGTCCTGTCCACCCCCAACCGCACGGCAGCTGCACGCCTGCTGCTGGTGGAAGGGGCGGAAACGCTGGGCATGGTGCCCCGCGGTACGCACCACTGGGACGATTTCGTCACCCCGGTGGAATTGCACGACCTGCTCTCCGAAGCAGGCCTGGTCATGGGTAATCCAATCGGTATCGCTTACAGTCCGACCAAGGGTTTGCACCTGTCGGATAATCTCGCACTTAACTACATTGTCACGGCAAGAAAGGGCTGATCCCATGGCCGAACGCTTTGAACGGCACAAACAACCCTGGACAGCCGATGAAATACATAAGCTACACACTCTCGCAAAGAAGGGCATGGCGCTGAAGGCTATCGCCAAGGCGCTGACCCGCAGTGAGGAATCGGTGAAAATTCGGGCCAAGAACGATGGCCTGGGTATTGTGAAACTGCGCTAGCCGCTCAGGGCGGCAGCGGTTTGGAGAGAGCCCAGACCTTCCAGCCCGAAAGAGCCGGGACCGGCAGGAATGGGTTGACGTGCAAGACGCGCGGGAGCAGTTCCGTGTGGGTCTTGTGGCGAAACAGGCTGCTCCAGAGCGACGCCCCCAGCGTTCCACGAAGGAACGCCAGATGCAGCAAGGTGCCCTCGCTGATGCGCGAACGCTTTGCGCGGGCTTTCCATTTCAGGATGCCGAACAAGGCCACGACCAGCATGGACAACGCTACGAGCGCCTTCGCAAGGAAGGCTGGCGTCAGCAGCAGCGCGATGATTGCAGTAGTCATAAGCGGCATGGTAACCGCATATGGTTAACAATCGGTTTTACGGGATTTCCTGGCGCCGCGTCATTCGCCCGAGGGCAGGAACTTTTCCACCAGATCGCGCGCCAGCCGGGCCGGGCGGTGCGTCACCGCGTCCACGCAGCACCAGCTGGAACGGACTTCGGCCAGCACGTCCTCGCCGCGCTTGATCACGGTTTCGTAGAAGGCCTTGGCGCCCTGCACCTTTTCCAGCACGACATGCGCGATCACCGTATCGTCCAGAAAAGTGGGCCGGCGATAGGTGATTTCGTGCTTGAGCGCGACCCACAGGTGCCGCGCCACCGCTTCCGCCGGGGCCAGCGCCTGCCAGTGGTCGATCACCGCCTCCTGCACCCATTTCAGGTAGCTGGCGTTGTTGACATGGCCCATGAAGTCGATGTCCGCCGGATCGACATTGATGGGGTAGAGATGGGGATTCGCGTTATTCACAAGAATGTAGATAACACGAATCGCGCCGGGCCAACAGGGCCGCGCGCCACTCTTTATCGCACCGGCGGCTTCGACCCGGCGCGGCGCAAGGCTTCCTCGATCGCCGCCACCGCCTGCGCCTCGCGGAACGGCCAGTCGCCCGCGATCCGGCGATAGGGCACGCCCGCGCGCACCAGCATGTCCTCGGCGATCGCGGCGAAGCGCGCGCGCTTCTCGTCGGTGCCGAAAAAGCGCGTGCCGTCGGCCACCCACGGCACGTCCGGCTCGAACAGCAGGTAGAGATCCGCCTTGGGATAGGCCAGCAGCGCCTCGGGCACGTCGTCGAACAGCATCTGCGCCCAGGCCGCCGTCATCAGCGGATCGGTATCCAGCACCAGCACCTGCGGCTGGAGCAGCGCCGCCCCGCGCACCGCGCGATCATGCCCCTCGGCGATCTCCAGCAGGTCGTCGATGGTCAGCTCCAGTCCCATGGTCTCGCAGAACGAACGCCCGTATTCGGGCACCCACGGCCAGCCGAACCGCTTGCGCAACCGGTCGGCCAGCACCGACTTGCCGGTGCTTTCGGCGCCATGAAAACAGACCTGGATCACGCAAACACCTCATTCCCCGCCGGCCGCCGGGCCGCGCCGATCCACGCGCGCAGGCCCACCGCCGACATCACCAGAAACGCGCCGTACAGCGCTGCCAGCAGCGGCAGCCCCCGCGCCAGATAGAGCGCGATCGAAACCACGTCGATCGCGATCCACAGCACCCAGTTCTCTATCCGGCGATACGACAGCAGGAACTGCGCCGCGATGCTCGCCCCCGTCACCGCCGAATCCGCGAAGGGCAGCGCGGCGTTGGTGAAGCGGTGCATCGCCCAGCCCAGCGACAGGCTGAGCGCCGCCGTCACCCCGGCCCAGGCGATCCGCTGGCGCGCGCTCATCCAGCCGACCGGCACGCTGTCGTCTTCGGCCCCTTTCGCCCGGCTCCACAGCCACCAGCCCCAGCCGTTGACCACGAAAAAGAACGCCTGCAGCCCGGTTTCGCCATAGAGCCGCGCGCGGAACAGCACGAAGGCGGTGGCCGTCACCATCGCCATGGCGAAAGGGAAGTTCCACACCGACCGCCGCACCAGCAGCGCGATGTTGATCAGGCCCAGAACGGCGGCCAGGGCCTCGACGGGATTCACCGGCGCGCGCCGCTCAGCCCAGCGCCGCCGCCCATTCGGCGTCCTTGAACCCCACCAGCAGCCCACCGGGATATTCCACGATCGGCCGCTTGATGGTGGAGGTATGCTCTGCCATCAGCGCCACCGCCTTGTCCGCGTCGAGATCGGACTTCGCCGCATCGTCCAGCTTGCGGAAGGTCGTGCCTGCCTTGTTGAGCACCTTGTCCAGCCCCGCCTGCGCCACCCATCCCGCGATCCGCGCCGGGTCCGCGCCCTGCTTCTTGTAGTCGTGGAACGTATAGGCGATGCCGCGCGCCTCCAGCCAGACACGCGCCTTCTTCACGGTGTCGCAGTTGGGGATTCCATAAACCGTCACAGCCACGCGCCGATCCTTTGCGTCAGACTTTCCAGTCCCTTAGCGTCGATCGGCAAGGGCGGCAAACGCCGTGACTGCGAATGCGGCGCCGCGTGCCCCTATCCCCCATCGCGGCAGAAGCGCCGCGTCCGCGTGGGGTTGCCGGCATAGAGCGTGTAATCCTGGTAATAGGCGTCGCGCGATCGCCCCTGCACCTCGATGTGCGCCACCTGCCGGCGCCAGCCCAGCGCGGCCTCCTCGCTTTCCCATTCGGACAGCGCCAGCACCTCGCCATCGTCGGCGTGGTAGCTCTTGAACGAGACGAAGCCGGGCTGCGTGCGCGCCAGGCGCTCCATGCGCGCGGCATCGACGGCATAGGCATCGGCATCGATGTCGGCGCGCTTGCGGTTGCGGAAAACGACGATGAACATGCGCGCTTTCTAACAGAATGTTACCAAAATGGGCGCAAATTCTGCGATAGCCGCAAAGTGCGGGCGTGAATATCGCATACGAACAGGCCGGCATGGACATTTCCGGCGAATCCCGACAAAGCCGCAGCCCATGAGCCTGAACAGCTTCGGACACGTCTTCCGCTTCACCACCTGGGGGGAAAGCCATGGCCCCGCGCTTGGCGCGGTCGTCGACGGGTGCCCGCCCGGCATCCCGCTGACCGAGGCGGACATCCAGCCTTTCCTCGACGCGCGCCGGCCGGGCCAGTCGCGCTTCACCACGCAGCGGCAGGAACCGGACCAGGTCCGCATCCTCTCCGGCGTGTTCGAGACGGCCGACGGCGTGCGCCGCACCACCGGCACCCCGATCAGCCTGATGATCGAGAACGTGGACCAGCGCTCCAAGGACTATGGCGGCGTCGCCAAGGCCTATCGCCCCGGCCATGCCGACTATGCCTATGATGCCAAGTACGGCTTTCGCGATTATCGCGGCGGCGGGCGGTCTTCCGCGCGCGAAACCGCCGCGCGCGTGGCGGCCGGCGCGGTGGCGCGCAAGCTGCTGGACGGCGTGACGATCACCGGCTGGGTCAGCGAAATCGGCGGCGACGCGATCGATCCCGCCCGGTTCGATGCGGCGGAAATCGGCCGCAATCCGTTCTTCTGTCCCGATGCCGAAGCCGCCGCGCGCTGGGAAAAGCGGGTGGACGAGGCGCGCAAGGCCGGCTCCTCGCTGGGCGCGGTGGTCGAATGCGTGGCCACCGGCGTGCCCGCCGGCTGGGGCGCGCCGCTCTATGCCAAGCTCGATGCCGAACTGGCCCACGCGATGATGGGAATCAACGCGGTAAAGGGCGTGGAAATCGGCGATGGCTTCGCCGCCGCGCGCAACACAGGCGAAGGCAACGCCGATCCGATGCGCCCGAAGCAGCCCGGAGAGGGCAACGACGGCCCGGCGTTCCTCGCCAACCATGCCGGTGGCGTGGCCGGCGGCATTTCCACCGGCCAGCCGGTGGTGGTGCGCGTGGCGTTCAAGCCCACATCGTCGATCCTCACCCCCATGCCCACGATCACGCGCGAGGGCGAGGCGACCGAGCTGTTCACCAAGGGCCGCCACGACCCGTGCGTGGGCATTCGCGGCGTGCCCGTGGTGGAAGCGATGATGGCGCTGGTGCTGGCCGACCAGAAACTGCTGCACCGCGCGCAGACCGGGCGCTGAAGCGGCAGAGACCCGCTTCCCCCCTCCCCGTTATCCCGCGTCCGACCAAGTATCCTATTGTAATTGCAGGGAAATTTTAACCCGGATCACGACCCGAGTGACGGCCGCGAAACCGTTACGTTACGGAAACATGCTCCCTACCGCCCCTGCCACGCCGGCGCGCGCTTTTCGGCGAAGGCGCGCGGCCCTTCGGCGGCGTCGGCGCTGTTGAACCAGGTTCCGAACGCGGGATAGCGCGCCTGGTTGGCGAGCGCGGCAGCAAGGCTTGGCTCGTCCAGCCCGCGCATCACCGCCTGCTTGGACGCGCGGATCGACAGCGGCGCGCCTTTCAGGATCGCCGCCGCCCAGCGCTCCACCGCCGCGTCCAGTTCGCCATCGGGCACCACCTCGGTCACGAAGCCCAGCCGCTCGCCCTCGCGCGCGTCGACCCGGCGCGAGGCCAGGATCATGCCCATCGCCTGCTTCAGCCCGATCTGGCGGGCGAGGCGGTGCACCCCGCCGCCCAGCGCCACCGCGCCCACCAGCGGTTCGGGCAGGCCGAAGCCGGCGCTTTCCACCGCGATGATGATGTCGCAAGCCAGCGCCAGCTCGAACCCGCCGCCCAGCGCCAGGCCGTTGACCGCCGCGATGATCGGCTTGTCGCAATCGAACCGCTGGATCAGGCCGGCATAGCCGTGTGCCGGATAGGGCTTGCGCCCTTCCGCGACCACGGATTTCAGATCGGTGCCGGCGCAGAAGGCCCGGCCCGCGCCCGTCACCACGCAGATCCACTGTTCCGGATCGGCGGCAAAGGCGTTGAACGCCTGTTCCAGTTCGTCGTGCATCGCCGCATTGATGGCGTTCAGCACTTCCGGTCGCGCCAATTCGATGCGCGTCATCCGCCCGCGCCGCTCCACCCTGATATGCTGCATCCCGTCCCTCTTTCCTGATTTTCGCGGCGCAGCCTATGCACCTTTGTCGTGGATGAACACCCGCCGATGGCGTTGCGGGGGGCGAACGCGGCCGTTAGTCTCAAGCGCAACAACTGCAGCGACATTTCAGCGGGAGCGATCGTCCCTTGGCCAAGCGCCTTACCCTCTACATCGTGATCGGCATGATCGCCGGCATTCTCGTCGGCTATGCGCTCAACCGCGCCTACCCCGCCAGCGATCCGTCGCTCGCCTTCTATGCCGATCTGCTGAAGCTGCTGCCGGAGATTTTCCTCCATCTTATCAAGATGATCATCGCGCCGCTGGTCTTCGCAACGCTGGTCAGCGGCATCGCCGGCATGGGCGATAGCGCCGCGCTCGGGCGGATCGGCGGGCGCGCGCTCGGCTGGTTCATTACCGCCAGCCTCATCTCGATCGGGCTGGGCCTGGTGCTGGTCAACCTGTTCAAGCCCGGCGTCGGCCTCGCGTTCGAGGCGGCGGGGCCGGTCAAGGATCTCGCGACGGCGGACTTCACGCTGCGCCACTTCATCCTGGCCGTGTTCCCCACCAGCATCATCGACGCGATGGCCCGCAACGATGTGCTGCAAGTGCTGGTTTTCTCGTTGTTTTTCGGCGTCGCGCTGTCGGCGCTGGGCAAGAAGGGCGCGATGATCGTCGAAGGGTGCGACGCGCTGGCGCAAGTCATGCTCACGATCACCGATTACGTGATGCGCCTTGCCCCGCTCGCGGTGTTCGGTGCGCTCGCCGCCGTGATCGCCACCAAGGGCCTTGGCATTATCATTACCTACGGCGTGTTCGTCAGCGAATTCTATTTCGGCCTGCTGCTGCTGTGGACGCTGCTGTTCGCGATGGGCACCGCGTTCCTGGGCAAACGCGCGCTGTTGCTCGCGCGCTATATCCGCCAGCCGGTGCTGCTCGCCTTCTCCACCGCCAGTTCGGAAAGCGCGCTGCCCAAGCTGTTCGAACAGCTCGACCGCTTCGGCGTGCCACGCCGCATATCGGGCTTCGTGCTGCCGCTGGGCTACAGCTTCAACCTCGACGGGTCGATGATGTACACCAGCTTCGCCACGATGTTCATCGCGCAGGCCTACAACATCCCACTCTCCGCCGGGCAGCAGATCGCCATGCTGCTGACGCTGATGGTCACCTCGAAGGGCATCGCCGGCGTGCCGCGCGCCAGCCTGGTGGTGATCGCGGCCACGCTGACGCAGTTCGGCCTCCCGGTGGAGGGCGTGGCGCTGCTGCTCGGCGTCGATACCTTCCTCGACATGGGCCGCACCGCCACCAACGTCGTCGGCAACGCGGTGGCCACTTCGGTCATCACCAAGTGGGAAGGCATGTTGCAGCCCCCGCTCGATCCCGACGCCGAAGCGCCGATGCCCCCGCACAGCACGCCCGAACACGGCCGGAAGGGGCTGAATCTCGATCCGGATCAGTAAGGACGCGGCGCAACGCCAAAGCACCCGGACTCCCCGAAATGAGAGCCAAAACCGCGCAAAACGTAACGTAACGAAGTGTCCGAGGTGACGTTACAGGACGGGTCTGGCGCCAGGCCTCGCCCCCGCCCCGTCGCCAGAAAAACCCTACTTTTTCAGCTTCTTCGTCAGTTCCACCGGCTGGAAGCTGCCCAGCCCGCACGATCCGCGCGGGCCGCCGCCACCGCCCGTGGCGATCACGGTGATGATGTCGGTGTTGCACAGCTGCGAAAGCGAGGTCGCGTAGCTGAACGCCCGTTCGAAACCGAGCGAACTGCAGCGATAAGGCAGGGTGTTGCGATACCACTTGTTGCCCGCCGTGCGGAAATCGATCGTCCAGTCGTCGCGCACCTGGCTTTCGCGAATCCCGACCAGCGGAATGCAGCTTACGGCTGGGCCGGTGGGCGTGGCGGCGGGTACGTCGCGGCGGTGTCCGTCGGTGGACATGGTGCCGGCAGCCATCCCCATCGAGCCGCCGATCGCGGTGGCGGCAACGGTGGCCAGAACCAGGCCGGCGGCGGCGAATCCCTTGCGCTTCATGCCGTGCGCTCCTTGCTTGCCCGCGTTCCCTTGCGTGCGGCGGGCTTCTTCGCGGAGTCGGGCTTCACGCCCTTGGCCGGAGTTTTCTCCTTGTAGGCGCAAAGGTCAATCACCGGGCAGCGCCAGCATTCGGGCGTGCGCGCCTTGCAGATATAGCGCCCGTGCAGGATCAGCCAGTGGTGCGCGCCCACGCGGAACGGCTGCGGCACCTTCTTTTCGAGCTGCTTTTCCACCGCCAGCGGCGTCTTGCCCTTCGCCAGCCCGGTGCGGTTGCCCACGCGGAAGATATGCGTATCCACCGCGAACGTTTCCGCGCCGAACGCGCAGTTCATCACGACATTGGCGGTCTTGCGGCCCACGCCGGGCAGTTCGGTCAGCTTGTCGCGGTCGGCCGGCACCTCGCCGCCGTAATCGCGCACCAGGATTTCGGACAGCGCGATCACGTTCCTGGCCTTGGCGTTGAACAGGCCGATCGTCTTGACGTGCTGCTTCAGCCCTTCTTCGCCCAGATCGATCATCGCCTGCGGCGTCTTCACGTCACGGAACAGAGCGCGCGTGGCCTTGTTGACGCCCACGTCCGTCGCCTGCGCGGAGAGCACCACCGCCACCAGCAGCTGATAGGTATTGCCGAATTCCAGTTCGGTCTGCGGATCGGGGTTGGCCTCCGCCAGCCGCCGGAAGAACTCGAAGATCGCGTCCTTCTTCAAAGCCCCAGCACCTCCGGCATGGTATAGCGCCCCGCCGCGCGCCCGATCAGCCATTCCGCTGCGCGCACCGCGCCCCGGGCGAAAATCGCCCGGTTTTCCGCGAGATGCGACAGCGAGAGGCGTTCGTTGTCGGCCAGGAAATGCACGGTGTGGTCGCCCGCGACGGTGCCGCCGCGCAAGCTTGCGAAGCCGATCGTCCCCGCCTTCCGCGCCCCGGTGATGCCATCGCGCCCGCGCACCGCTTCCTCCGCCAGCGACACGGCGCGGCCCTTCGCCGCCGCCTCGCCCAGCAGCAGCGCGGTGCCCGAAGGCGCGTCCACTTTCATGCGGTGGTGCGTCTCGACGATCTCGATGTCCCAGTCCTCGCCCAGCCGGCTCGCCGCCTCGCGCACCAGATGGGCGAGCAGCGTCACGCCCAGCGAGGTATTGCCGGTCTGCAGCACGGCCACCGCATCCGCCGCCGCATCGCACAGGAAATGGTGGCGTTCCTCCAGCCCCGTGGTGCCGACCACGATCGGCACGCCCGCCGCCACCGCGGCATCGAGATTGCCTTCGAGCGCGGCCGGAGCCGAGAAATCGACCAGCACGTCGCTCGCCCGCGCCAGCGCCAGCGCATCGCCGCCCCGGTCGATTCCGCCCGCCAGGTCATGCCCCGCCGCCGCGACCGCCGCGCGCAGCGCCTGCCCCATGCGTCCTTCACTGCCGATAATTCCGATTCTGGCCATGGCTCACCCCGTTTGCACCGCGCTTCATGGCCGCGATCAACGCCATCCGCAATATCGTGATCCGCACGGGCGCGAGCATCCGCTAGCAGCTTATGAAAATGCTATCGGATCAAGGAGATGAACGCACCCGAAGCCATCACCCCGGAACCGGCGCCACACTCACGGCCACCTTGCAGACGGTTTGTTAACCAAGCCGATCTATACAGCGCTCATCGCACTTATCGAATCACGGCAATTCATCGCAGTAACGGCCCAAGCGGGTCGATTTTTGCCTACATTTCTGGATTCCGGGGGGCATAATTGCTCTCATTCTTGGCGCCGACCAGATGTGGACGAACCACCTCGTCGATACGCCATGCAGAGTTCCAGACAAAAAAGTCGAGCCGTCGAGTTCGAGCTTTTCAGCCTGAACACCCGAGCGGTTGGATAATACATCAAAGCTATCGTTGATCTAAGCGTGGCAAAGCGCAAAGATGCGGAATGAGCGTCCTATTAGATGCCTGTGGCATTCCCTTTGACCCGCGCCCATTGATCGCGCGCTGGAAGCAGGGGGATAGCGACGCAATCAGACTGTTGTGGGAGCACCTTCACCACCAAGGCGAATTGGGTTCGGCATCGTTCGCTGCCGTCCCCGACCTGGTAGATCTGTTGGGGGCGTTGGATCAGCCAGATTGGAACGTATATGCGCTCGTTGCCACCATCGAAGAGGTGAGATCTCTGAAAGGTGAGATGCCTCCCGTGGCTTTGGCTTCAGCGTATTCAACTGCTTGGACATCAGTCCTCCCGTTTGCCCTGCGTGATCTCGCGGGAGCATCGGAAGATAAGCTGGTGCTCAGTTTAATCGCTGTAATCGCTCATGCCAAAGGGCAGCACACGCTTGGAGCACTTGCCCTTTGCACGGAGGATGAAAGACAGGAAATGCTGGGTTAACCCACGCTATGGCAGCCATTCGCAACATCGTGATCCTCACCGGTGCGGGCATCAGTGCGGAAAGCGGTATCGATACGTTTCGCGGAGCGGGCGGGTTGTGGGAGAACCACCGGGTGGAGGACGTCGCCACGCCCGAAGCCTTCAAGCGCGATCCCGATCTGGTGCTGCGCTTCTACGACATGCGCCGCGCGGCGATCCAGACGCGCGAGCCCAATGCCGCGCATCACGCGCTCGCCCGGCTGGACCGGGAATGGCGGGGCAACCTGCTGATCGTGACGCAAAATGTGGATGATCTCCACGAGCGAGGTGGCGCAGAACGAGTGCTGCACATGCACGGCGAGCACCTCAACGCCTGGTGCACCGCCTGCGACGCGCGACCACGCTGGACCGGCCCGCTGATCGACCGCCCGCCCTGCCCGGTATGCGGCGCCCCGGCGCTGCGGCCGGACATCGTGTGGTTCGGCGAGATGCCCTATCGCATGGAAGAGATTTACGACGCGCTGCGCGCGGCGGACCTGTTCGTCTCGATCGGCACCTCGGGCGCGGTCTATCCCGCCGCCGGCTTCGTGCGCAACGCCCGCGATCTGGACGCGGCGACGCTGGAACTGAACCTCGAACGCTCGCAGGGGTCCAGCTGGTTCGACGAAAGCCGGCTCGGCCCGGCGACCGAACTGGTCCCGGCCTGGGTGGACGAACTGCTGAGCTAATTTTTACGATTTTATTCAATTGCTTATGCAGAAATCTGGGGTGGAGAGCGAAAAGCCCACCCCGCTGCGACTAACGCCGCCTTTGGCGGCGCAAGTCTCACTCCCCTCCCGCGAGCGGGAGGGGCTGCCCCTTGTTCTCCCCTCCCGCTTGCGGGAGGGGCTGGGGGTGGGAAGCCCCGTGCGCTTCCCTTGCGCGAACCCGCTCTACCGAACGCCGCCACACCCCCGGCATTCGGGGTCTTTCGCGATGCGCATTGCGCGCAGCGAGGGCTTGAGGCCGTCGAACACGTGCAGCTGGCCCCATTGCGGATCGCCGAGCGAGGCCACGCCTTCCAGCAGCGCACGCATAGCGTGCATCGCTCCGAACGCGCCCACCATGCCCACCATCGCGCCCAGCACGCCCAGATCGGCGCAGGAATCGCAGTCCTCGGCATCGAAGGCGTCGCCCACGAAGCAGCGGTAGCAGGAATGCCCCTCGCGATGGCCGGCGAAGTTCGCCACCTGCCCCTGGAAGCGGCCGAGCGCGGCGCTGGTGAGCGGAATGCCCGCCGCCACGCACGCGTCCGACACCGCCAGCCGCGTGGCAAAGTTGTCGCAGCCATCGAGCACAAGGTCCGCGCCGGCGATCAGTTCCGCCGCGTTGCCCCGGTCGATCCGCGCCTCGCACACATCGAAATTGATTGCCGGATCAAAGGCTTGGAGCCATTCCCCCGCCACCTCGGCCTTCGGCCGCCCGATCGCGGCTGGGGTGAAGATCGTCTGGCGCTGGAGGTTCGACGCCTCGATCACGTCATCGTCGATCAGCGTGAAGCGCCCGATCCCCGCGCCCGCCAGATACTGCAGCGCGGGCGAGCCGATGCCGCCCAACCCCACCAGCACGACGTGCGCGCGAACCAGCTTCGCCTGCCCCGCGCCGCCCACGTCGGGCAGCACGATATGGCGGGCGAAGCGGTCCAGTCTGTCCGGCGCCAGCGTCATGCCGCGACTCTGGCGATCAGGCCGCCTCGGCCTTGCTGCCCGCCAGCTCCAGGTTGAGCATTTCCGCCAGCAGGAATGCCAGTTCCAGCGATTGCCCCGCGTTGAGCCGCGGATCGCAATGCGTGTGATAGCGGTCCGCCAGCCCTTCCTGCGTGATCGCGATCGCGCCGCCGGTGCATTCGGTCACGTCCTTGCCGGTCATCTCGATATGGATGCCGCCGGCATGGGTGCCTTCCGCGCGGTGGACGGCGAAAAAGCCCTTCACTTCCGAGAGGATACGGTCGAACGGACGGGTCTTGTAGCCGTTGTCCGCCTTGATCACGTTGCCGTGCATCGGATCGCAGCTCCACACCACGGGATGCCCTTCGCGCTTCACCGCACGCACCAGCGCCGGCAGGCCAGCTTCGACCTTGTCGTGCCCGAAGCGGCTGATCAGCGTGATCCGGCCCGCCTCGCGCGCGGGATTCAGCGTGTCGAGCAGGCGCAGCAGCGCGTCGGGCGCCAGGCTCGGGCCGCACTTCATGCCTATGGGGTTGCCCACCCCGCGCAGGAACTCGACATGCGCGGAGCCGTCGAACCGCGTGCGGTCGCCGATCCACAGCATGTGCGCGCTGGTGTCGTACCAGTCGCCGGTCAGCGAATCCTGCCGCGTCATCGCCTGTTCGTACTGCAGCAGCAGCGCTTCGTGGCTGGTGTAGAAGCTGGTGCCCTGCAGCTGCGGTACGCTCGACGGATCGACGCCGCAGGCCTGCATGAAGTCCAGCGCCTCGCCGATCTTGTCGGCCATTTCGGTGAACTTCGCGGCCCACGGGCTGCGGCCGACGAAATCCAGCGTCCACTGGTGGACCTGGCGCAAATTAGCATAGCCGCCGCCGGCGAAGGCGCGCAGCAGGTTCAGCGTCGCCGCCGACTGGCTATAGGCGCGCAGCATCCGGTCGGGATCGGGAATCCGCGATTCGGGCGTGAAATCAATGCCGTTGATGTTGTCGCCCAGGTAGCTCGGCAGCTCCACGCCGCCCTGCGCTTCCACCGGCGAGGAGCGCGGCTTGGCGAACTGCCCGGCCATGCGGCCGACCTTCACCACCGGCTGCTTGCTGGCGAAGGTCAGCACCACCGCCATCTGCAGCAGCACGCGGAACGTGTCGCGAATCGTGTTCGGATGGAACTCGGCAAAGCTTTCGGCGCAGTCCCCGCCCTGGAGCAGGAAACCCTTGCCCGCGCCCACTTTCGCCAGCTCGGCCTTCAGCGCGCGTGCTTCGCCCGCAAAGACCAGCGGCGGAAAGCTCGTCAGGGTCGTCTCGACCTCGCCCAGCTTTTCGGCATCGGGATAAGCCGGCATGTGCCGCGCTTCTTGTCCCCGCCATGAATCCGCAGTCCAGTTGCTTGCCACGTTTCCTTCCTTTCAAGGGGCGGGGCCATACGCCTCCCTGTGGACAATTGCAAAGGAACCGTTGCGATCACGGTGATCGGCTTCTGGTCCATTCCGGAGACCGGTTACGGCGCCTTCTTTTCCGGCACCACTTCCAGCCGCCAGCTCTGGTCCTTGCGCAGATAGCGCGCGGCCATGGCCTGCATCCGTTCAGGCGTGGTCTGGCTGTAATCGGACAGGATCGAGCGCAAGTCGGCGAACTTCTGCGGCTCGGTCGCCCCGCCTTCCAGCTGGAACATGTAGAAGCCGTTGCCCGTGCTGGCGCGCGTGATCAGCTGCTTGAGCGGCTCGGTCACGCGCGCGATCTCGTCGGCGGTGGGCGGCGTCGCGGCAAGATCGGCGGCGATCTTGTCGGCGGCGGCGAAGAACGCGGGCAGATCCTGCGGGCGCAGCTGCACCGTGGCGGCAAGATACCCGCCAGTGGGCAGGTCCAGCGGCCAGGTGGACGCCACCTGCGGCGCATAGCTCGCCCCGATCTTCTCGCGCATCTCGTCGAACAGGCGGTTGTTGATGATCTGCGCCAGCAGTTCGAGCTGGCGCGATTCGTGGACGCCGGCGCGCCCGCCCCCGGTCGGCCAGGCGACCAGCGCGGCAGCGGTGTTGGCGTCGCCGCGGTGCGTCAGCACCAGCGGTTCGTCGTTGTGCGCGGGGATGTGCGGGGCCAGCGTGGAGGCGGGCGCCGGATCGCGCTTCGGCAGCGCGCCGAACGACTTTTCCAGCGCGGCGATGGCGTCCTCGCGCTTGAAATCGCCGAACATGTCGATCTCGATCGGCCCCTGCTTCAGCAGCGGTTCCCACACCTGGCGGAAGCCCTCGGGCGTCGCCTTGTCAAGCTCGGCCGGCGTCGGCACGGCATAGCGCGGATCGCGGTTCTTGAGCAGCCAGTTGGCATCGCGCGTCAGCACCGACTGGGGCGAAGCGGCATAGCTTTCATACTGCAACCGTGCCGCCGCGCGGGCGCGCAGCACCGGGTTCGCGTCCCAGCGCGGCGTGGCCAGCTTGCCCGCCATCAGGTAGAGCTGGTCGGCCATGTCCGCCGGGCGCGTATCGGCCGTCATCGTGAAATCGGTATCGTCGATATCGAAGTTCAGGCTCAGCTTGCGGCCCGTCGCCAGCCGGTCCAGGTCCTCGCGGCTCAGGTTGCCGAAGCCGCTGTCCATCAGCGCCGCTTCCGCCAGCGGGCCATAGACCGCGTCCTTCGGGTCGATCGCGGCATAGCCGCCACCGAAGCGCACTTTCATGATGATCCGGCCCGGTTCGGCATCGTTGGGCCACAGCAGCACCTTGACCCCGTTCGAGAGTTCGAGCTGCTCGATCTCGAGAATGCCGGTCTTCTGCGCCGACGCCACCGTGCCCGGCGTGCCGATCGGCGGCAGGTCGGCGAACTTGATGGTCGAGGCGGCCAGGCGGCTGCCCTTGGCGGCATCGACCGGGGCCAGCAGCGCGGTGCGCAAGTCGGCGGCGGTCGCGTCGCTGGCCGATGGCGTGATCAGCACCGGCCGCACCACCGTGCCGGTGAACAGCGTGCGCGTGTGCTGGAGCACCGCCGCCGGGGTGAACAGCGGAATGCTGCTCTTGAACACGTTATAGACGGTTTCGGGCGACGCCACCGTCTCGCGGATGTCCACCGCGTTGACGATGTCGTCCGCCAGCTTCGATCCGGCGAGCGTTTCCTGCGTTTCCACCGGCACCTTGAACGCCACGTCGAACTCGGCGACCTCGCGCGCGATCTCTTCCTTGCTCGGCGGCGTGGCCAGCGCGTCGGCGATCACCGCGCGCACGTCGCGCACCGCCGCCTTCCAGTCGTCGCCCAGCGGCGTGACGTTCACGATCGTCGCGTCGGTGGAGCGCGAGATGTCCTGCTGTTCGACCGAGGCCGCCAGGAAGCTGCCGCCCGCGCGCGCCTTCGCCTCCAGCCGGCGGTTGATCAGCGCCATCGCCAGCCGGTCGACCATCAGGCCCTGGTTATAGGGGATCGTGTCGTTGACCTTCACCCACGGGCGCAGGATGGCGTAGTTGAAGATGCGCGGCAGGTCCGGCTCCACCAGCACGCGCGCATCGCCCACCGGGTTCTTCGGATCGGCCCCGGCCGGTGCCACCGGCTTGCCGAAATCGGGCTGCGCCGGCTTGGGGCCGGTGCCTTTCCACGGCCCGAACCACTGCGTGATCTCCTCGATCAGCACCTTGGGATCGGCATCGCCGGCGACCACGATCACCGCGTTGTCGGGCCGGTACCACTTGTCGTGGAACGCCTTGACGCTCTCGGACGTCGCCGCCTGCAAGGTATCCACCGTGCCGATCGGCGAACGCGCGGCCAGCAATTGCCCCTTGAAGAACAGCTCGCGCGTGCCGTCCAGCGCGCGGGCCTGCGCGCCCGATCGTTCGCGCATTTCGGCGAGCACGATCGGCACTTCGGTCTTGACCCCCTGCGGGGTGAAGATCGGCGCGGTGATCATACCCGACAGCAGGCGGAACGTTTCGTCCAGCTTGGGCGGCGTGGCGTCGGGGATGTCGAGCTTGTACACCGTCTGCGTCGCGGTGGTTTCGGCGTTGGTGTCGCTGCCGAAGGTCGCGCCCAGCCGCTGCCAGGTCGGCACCGCCTCGCCCGACTTCAGGTACTTCGAATCGCGGAAGGTCAGGTGCTCGATCAGGTGCGCGAAACCGCGCTGGCTGTCGGTCTCGTAAAGCGAGCCGGCATCGACCAGCACGCGGATCGAAACCTGCCCCGGCGGCACCCCGTTGCGGCGCACGGCATAGCGCAGCCCGTTGGGCAGTTCGCCGAAGATCCATTCCTTGTCCTGCGGCACGTCGCTGCCGCGATAGAGCCACGGCACCGGCGCTTTCGGCGTAGGCTTCGCCGCCGTGGCCGCGCGGCGGACCGGGGTCCTTGCCTCGGCGACGGTGCCGGTCAGCAGCAGGACGGGAAGGATCAGGCAGAGATGGCGGGCGCGCCGGGAGAAGGACGTCATCCCGCCTCTATAGGAAGCGTGCGGATGAAGGGCCAGTGAATAGGCTCACACGGCCGATCAGGGCTGCGGAGCGGGAGCCGCGCCGCCCGGCGCGCCCTGCTGGGCCTGCGCCGCCTTGCGCATGGCTTCCACTTCGGCGGCGGACTTGTGATCCACCAGCTCCACCTGGAACACCAGATCGGCGTTCGCGGGGATGTCGCCCGCGCCCTGCGCGCCATAGCCCTGCGCCGAAGGCACGCACAGGCGGTAGATCGCGCCCTGCGGCAGCAGTTGCAGCCCTTCGGAAAAGCCCGGAATCACGCCACCCACGGGGAACGCCGCCTGCATCCCCTGATCGAACACCGCGCCCGTGGCGGCGATATAGCCGATGTAGTTGACCAGCACGAAATCGTCCTTGGTCGGCTTCGCGCCGTCGGCGGGCTTGAGCACGGTATAGCCGAGGCCCGAAGCCGTCTTCATGGCGCAGGCGCGCTGGCTGGCCGGGATCACGGGATTGAGCGGCAGCGGAATGATCTGACCCGCGGCGGCCGGCGCGGCGGGCGTGGCCGCCAGGGCGAATCCCGGCGCCAGCGCAAGGGCCAGCGCGGTGAACGCGCGGCCGGCGGAAACGGAAAAGGCGGAGGGGCGCGGCGCGCGGGAGAAGGTGCTCATGCCGTCGCTATAGGGGCACGGGCTGGCGTCGAACAGTCGCGATTTGTCGCATATCGACCATCCTGATCGGGATTAAGACCTGCTTAACCATGGCCCGCCAGAAAGGCTTAACCACGTCATGGGAAAACCATGAGGCCCACAGCGAAGGCAGGAGCGAGTCGACCGGATGACGATCAGCAGCGATTATAGTTCTCCGGTCTGGGTAAATGGCTTTTCCTGCCGCAATTGTTCGGAAGTGGCGCTCGCCCAGAAGAACGTCGATCCCGCGAATCCGACGGCGGGGCCTTTCGGAGTCAACGATCCGAAGAAGGCCGATCGCAACGTCCTCTCGGCCGATCCGGCCCAGCACGATCGCATGAAATCCATCCACCACGAGCTTCAGGCCTCGCAAGGATCGACGATCAGCGCGGCCTACAGCGGCGTGGCCACGGTCGCGCCGGGGCAGTTCGTCAACGTCACGGCCTGAACGCAAGGCCGGAACCTCGCCGCCGACCGGGCGCGGGCCTGACTTCCGGGGCTTGACCCCCTCCGCCGCGCGCCTACATGCACAAGTATGTTCATCGAAACCGAAACCACGCCCAACCCGGCCACGCTGAAGTTCCTGCCCGGCGAACAGGTCATGCCCTCGGGCACGCGCGAATTCCTCTCCGAAGAGGAAGCCGCCGCGTCGCCGCTGGCCGAAGCGCTGTTCACGCTGGGCGATGTGACCGGCGTGTTCTTCGGACGCGATTTCGTCTCGGTCACGATCGCGCCGGGATCGCAGTGGTCGGATGCCAAGCCGCAGGTGCTTTCGGTGCTGCTCGATCACTTCGTCAGCCAGGCCCCGCTGTTCGCGCCCGGCACCGCCGCCGGCATCGTCGTCCCGGGCGAGGAGGCGGAGGCGGACGTGGGTGACGATCCGGCCGATGCCGATGTCGTCGCGCAGATCCGCGAACTGATCGAAACCCGCATCCGCCCGGCCGTGGCCAACGACGGTGGCGACATCGTCTATCGTGGCTTCCGCGAAGGCGTGGTCTATCTGCAGATGCAGGGCGCGTGTTCGGGCTGCCCGTCGTCCACGGCCACGCTCAAGCACGGCATCGAAAGCCTGCTCAAGCATTACGTTCCCGAAGTCAGCGAAGTCCGCGCCGCCTGATTCCGGGGGCTGCCGGCCCCAGGGCTGGCCCCCACTGCCCGAACAACGCCCAGGAGTCCTCATGTCCCAGCCGCTTGCCGATGCCGCGCTCGATCAGCTTTTCCGTACCGCGCGCACCTATAACGGCTATCTCGACAAGCCGGTGACCGAAGCGCAGCTTCACGCGATCTGGGATCTGATGAAGATGGGGCCGACCTCGGCCAACCAGATGCCCGCGCGGCTGGTCTGGTGCGTCACGCCGGAAGCCAAGGAAAAGCTCGCGGCGCTGGCCGGCGGCGCCAATCCCGACAAGATCCGGCAGGCCCCGGTCACCGTGATCATCGGCATGGACCTCGATTTCCACGAACAGCTGCCCTGGCTGTTCCCGCACACCGACGCCAAAAGCTGGTTCGAGGGCAACGAGCCGCTGCGCGAGATTTCGGCGATGCGCAATTCCACGCTGCAGGGCGGCTACTTCATCCTTGCCGCGCGCGCGCTGGGGCTGGATACCGGGCCGATGTCGGGCTTCGACAACGCCGCCGTCGACGCCGCGTTCTTCGCCGATACGCCGCGCGTGAAGTCCAACTTCATCTCCACGCTGGGCTATGGCGATCCCGCCACGATCTTCGAGCGCAGCCCGCGCCCGGATTTCGGGACGTTCAACACGATCGCCTGACCGGCGCCTGACCGGCGGACCAACCCTATGAGACGTCTCGTCATCGACAGCGCGACGGAAGACTGCTCGGTCGCGCTGTTCGACGGGGATGACCTGATCGCGGGCGAATGCCTCGCCCTGGGGCGCGGCCATGCCGAACGGCTGGTGCCGATGATCGCCGCGCTGCCCGGCAAGGGCCGCGCCGACGCGATCGCGGTCGATTGCGGCCCCGGCAGCTTTACCGGCATCCGCGTCGGCCTTGCCGCCGCGCGCGCGCTGGCCCTGGCCTGGGGCGCGCGGATCGAAGGCTTCGAAAGCCTGGCGCTGGTCGCCGCCATGGCGCGACGCGATCATCCGCACGCCGCCGTCGACGTGGTCATGACCGGCGGGCACGGCGAATGGTTCTTCCAGTCGTTCGATGCGGCCGGCCGTCCCGGCGGGCCGGTGCTCTCGCTCGCGCCCGAGGACGCCGTGGCCCGCTCCACCGCGCCGCTGGTCGCGGGCAGCCAGGCCGAAGCCGTGGCGGCGCGGCGGGGGGAAACCGGCGTTGCGCCGGCCGCGCTGGTGCGGCGGCCCGACGCGCGCGCCTTCGCGCTCCTGCCGGAACAGGCGATCACCGCCGATCCCGTGCCCCGCTATGGCCGCGCGCCCGACGCGAAGCTGCCGCAGCCGCGATGATTGCGCCCGAAGACGATCTCGACCGGATCATCAGCGTCATGGAGCGGGCGTTTCCGCCCGAATACGGCGAAGCCTGGAACCGCCGGCAGGTGGCCGACGCGCTGCTGCTCGGCCGCTGCCGCTATGGCCTGATCGCGGCCGACGGCAGTACCGCTATCGAACCGGGTGACGAAACCGCCGGCTTCTTCCTGGGCCGAAGTATTCTGGACGAAGAAGAACTTCTTCTTTTCGCAATCGCGCCCGAATACCGCCGACGGGGACTTGGCCACCGCCTGTTGTCGCGGTTCATCGCAGAAGCGCGCGCGAACGGGATCAAGCGCGTTTTCCTCGAGATGCGGCATGGCAATCCCGCGATGCATCTCTACACCGCGCATGGATTTACCCCGGTCGGCATCCGGCGCGCCTATTACCGGACGCCGGGCGGCGAACGGCTCGATGCGATCAGTCAGGAACTCGTATTGGACTGAGGCAATACGGCCGGCATGAAAAATCATTCATATTGCGGCCTTTCATGTAACAATGCGTTGTCTTGAAAACGAATGGTTCTATAGGAATTGATCCTATATGGTCCATGGGACAGCCATATCAAAATACGCAAAACCAAAACACTAAGAAGGTCGACATAGAAATGAGCGAAATCGAAAACGACATGCGTGAAACGCTGATCACGCTGACATCGGACATTGTTGCCGCGCACGTCAGCAACAACAGTGTCTCGGTCGGCGATCTGCCCACGCTGATCTCGAACGTCTATTCGGCGCTCGCGGGCCTGAACCCCAGCGAACCCGCCCCCGAACCCGCGCCCGAGCCGGCGGTTTCGATCCGCGCCTCGGTCAAGAACGATCACATCGTCTGCCTGGAAGACGGCAAGAAGCTGAAAATGCTCAAGCGCCACCTCGCCACGCGCTACAACATGACGCCGGAACAGTACCGCGCGCGCTGGAACCTGCCCGCCGACTATCCCATGGTCGCGCCGGCCTATGCCGAAAAGCGCCGCGAACTGGCCAAGAAGATCGGCCTCGGCCGCAAGCCCGGCGCGCCCGCGCCCAAGACCGCGCCGGCCGCGGCCAAGCGCGGCCGCGCCAAGGCGGCCACGGCGTCCTGAACCCGCCGCGTCTTCGCAGGTTGAAGAATTGGCCCGCCGGTCTATGATCGGCGGGCCATTTTCATTGTTAACCGGGTAACACGTGCACCAACCGATCGACATCGAAGCTCTCTGTGCGGAACGGGGACTGCGCATCACCGACCAGCGGCGCGTGATCGCGCGCGTCCTGTCGGAAAGCGAGGATCACCCCGACGTCGAAAAACTGCACGAACGCGCCGCCGCCATCGATTCCCGCATCTCGATCGCCACGGTCTATCGCACCGTGCGGCTGTTCGAGGAGGCCGGCATTCTCGACCGGCACGATTTCGGCGACGGACGCGCGCGCTACGAGGCCACGCCCGAAGCGCACCACGATCACCTGATCGACGTGGAGACCGGCAAGGTCATCGAATTCGTCGATCCCGAACTCGAAGCGCTCCAGCGGCAGATCGCCGAAAAACTGGGCTATCGCCTGGTCGATCACCGCATGGAGCTTTACGGCGTGCGGCTTGAACGCGACGCTTGAGCTGCCGCGTCCGGCGGGCATTCCGCTGGGCGGCCGTCTGCGCATCCTCGCGCGCCTGCTCGCCATGGTGGCGCTGCTGCTCGCCTGCGTGCCGCTCTATTACCTCTGGCGCATCGCGCGGCGGCGCGACAATCCCTGGCCGCGCCGGTTCCTGGGCGGTGTGGCGCGAATCGCCGGCGTACGACGACGGACGGCGGGAACGCCCGCCCGGCGCGGCGCGTTCCTCGTCGCCAACCACCTCAGCTGGCTTGACATTCCGGTCCTGTCGGGCGCCACCGGCACCGCCTTCGTCGCGCACAGCGGGCTGGCCGGGCACGGGCTGCTCAAGTGGCTGTGCGACATGAACGATACCGTCTTCGTCGCCCGGCATGACCGCACCAGCGTGCAGGCGCAGGTCGCGCACGTGCGCGCGGCGCTGAGCGATACCGGCGCGCTGGCGATCTTTCCCGAAGGCACCACCAGCGATGGCACGGGCATGCTGCCGTTCAAGTCCTCGCTGCTTTCGGCGATCGATCCGGTGCCGCTGGGCATCGTCGTCCAGCCGGTGTGGATCGATTACGGCGCTGAAGCCGCCGCCATCGCCTGGGTGGGCGACGAACACGGCGTCGACAATTTCCTGAAGATTCTCGCCCGGCGCCGGCCGATCCCGGTCACGCTGCATTTCCTGCCGGTGCTGACCGAAGCCGAAACCGCCTCGCGCAAGACCATCGCGGCGCAGGCCCGCGCGCGCATCGCCGCAGCCATGGCCCGCTGAATAGACGCGGCACGGTTTCCAAAAGCCCGAAATTCCCGTATCGGCCGGCGCCATGGCTTCCCCCACTTCCCCCCGGACCTTCCACGTCAAGAGCTTCGGCTGCCAGATGAACGTCTATGACGGCGAACGCATGGCCGAACTGCTCGCCGCGCAGGGCATGACGCCCGCCGACGCGCGCGACGATGCCGATCTCGTCGTGCTCAACACCTGCCACATCCGCGAAAAGGCCACGGAAAAGGTCTATTCGGACATCGGCCGCCTGCGGCGCGAGGATGGTTCCTCGCCGCTGATCGCGGTGGCGGGCTGCGTCGCCCAGGCGGAGGGCGAGGAAATCATGGCGCGCGCGCCTTCGGTCCGGGTCGTGGTCGGCCCGCAGGCCTACCACCGCCTGCCCGAGATGGTCGCCGAAGCCGCCGCCGGCAAGCGCGCCACCGAAACCGACATGCCGGCCGAGGCCAAGTTCGCCGCGCTGCCCCGCCGCCGCCGCTCCGGCCCCAGCGCGTTCCTGACGGTGCAGGAAGGCTGCGACAAGTTCTGCACCTATTGCGTGGTGCCCTATACGCGCGGCGCGGAGATCAGCCGGCCCTTCGCCGATCTGGTGGAGGAAGCGAAGCTGCTGGTCGAAGGCGGCGCGCGCGAGATCACGCTGCTGGGCCAGAACGTCAACGCCTGGGCGGGCGAGGACGCGAAGGGCCGCGCCACAGGGCTGGCCGGGCTTGCCGCCGAACTCGCCGCGATCCCCGATCTGGCGCGCATCCGCTATACCACCAGCCACCCGGCCGACATGGACGACGCGCTGATCGAGGCGCACGGCACCAACGCCAAGCTGATGCCGTTCCTGCACCTGCCCGTGCAATCGGGCAACGACCGCGTGCTGAAGGCGATGAATCGCAGCCATACGGCCGAAAGCTACCTGCGCCTGCTCGAACGCGTGCGCGCGGCGCGGCCGGACATCGCGCTTTCGGGCGATTTCATCGTCGGCTTCCCCGGCGAGACCGAGACCGAGTTCGAAGACACGCTGCGCATCGTCGATGCCGTCGGCTATGCTCAGGCGTTCAGCTTCAAGTATTCCCCCCGCCCCGGCACGCCCGCCGCGACGATGGAGGATCATGTCCCGGCCGAGGTCATGGACGAGAGGCTCCAGCGCCTCCAGGCCGCTCTCAACCGCGATCAGCTCGCGTTCAACCGGGCCAGCGTGGGCCGGCGCTGCACCGTGCTGGTCGAACGCCGGGGCAAGCATCCGGGGCAATGGCTGGGCAAATCGCCCTGGCTGCAGTCGGTCCACTTCACCGGCGATGCCGCGATCGGCGATCTGGTGGAGGTTGATCTGGTCGAGGCCGGGCCAAACTCGCTGGCGGGGCAGCCGGTAGAGTAGCGGGGAGCGCCAAACCCATACCCGCTCGTCCTGAGCCTGTCGAAGGACGCGTGAAACGGTTCGATCGTGGGAAGGTTTACCGCGCAAGGCCAGGACATCGCGCGTCCTTCGACAAGCTCAGGACGAGCGGGGTTTCGCAGGTCGGAAGCCGCGTGCTAAGCTACTCTTCAGAGGCGGAGGAAGCTGTGCATTTGCAATTTCTGATTGTCGGCGGCGTTTGCCTGTTCTCCGGGCTAGGGATGTTCCTCTTCCCTCGAAAGAAGCGCTTGGCTGCCGCAGCTAAAATCAGATTAAGAAAGCAGGAACTCGCGGCAGGGGCTCCCGAGCGATATTTCGAAGAGGGAAGATCAATAGATGCCTATCCCTTGCCTCCCACTGACAGCAGATGGCGTATCAAGGGCGCCTTTTTGACGGTCTGCGGCGTAGCGTTGTGGCTACTGGAATACTTCCGCTAACGGGGCGTTTCCGGAGAGCCTCCTCTAGACCTGAAATTGCGGACAACCGCCTCGTTCCCGGGCTCGAGCCCGGGAAAGTACAGGAAATCCGGGGGCCGCCCTCCACAGGACAAACCCCCGGAAACCACTGTTTTCCTTACAGGAAGAAGCTGGAGGGTTCGAAAAACTCTGGCGCTTGTCGGCCTGACCTGATTCACTGCCCTTGCGGATGAGCGGAGGCGATGATGGCGGGACAGCCCGGTTTCTTTGATCTTTCGAACCGGTACGAGGCCTTGAGCGCAGCGGGTGATCCGTTGGAGCGTCTGTCCGGGGTGGTCGACTTTGAGGTTTTCCGGGGGCCATTGATCGCCGCTCTGCGCCGCAGTGTTCGTGGCAAAGGCGGGCGGCCGCCGTTTGACCCGGTGATGATGTTCAAAATTCTGGTGCTGCAGGCGCTCTATTCGCTTTCGGACGAAGCGACGGAATTCCAGATCAAGGATCGCTTGTCGTTCCAGCGCTTCCTGGGCCTTGGGCTCGATGGCACGGTGCCGGATGCAACGACGGTGTGGCTGTTCCGCGAGCGCTTGGTGCAAGCCAAGGCAATCGACAAGCTCTTCGCCCGCTTCGATGCCGCACTGACCGACCGGGGCTATCTCGCCATGGGCGGCCAGATCATCGATGCTACCGTTGTGCCTGCCCCCAAGCAGCGGAACACCGACGAGGAGAAGGCAGCGATCAAGGACGGCCGGATCCCGGAGGCATGGAAGGCAAAGCCAGCCCGGCTCCGTCAGAAGGATCGCGATGCCCGCTGGAGCGTGAAGTACACCAAGGCCAAGGTGAAGGAGGGTGCCGATCCCAAGGCCTTCAAGCCGGTCGATCTCGCCATCCCGATGTTCGGCTACAAGAACCACATCGGCATCGACCGGGCTCACGGGTTGATCCGGACCTGGGATGCCAGTGCCGCCAATGCCCATGACGGCGCCCGGTTGCCTGACCTGATCAGCACGAACAACACCGGTTCGGGCGTCTGGGCTGATACCGCCTACCGGTCGAAGAAAAACGAAACCTTTCTCGAGAGGGGCATGTTCAAGAGCCACATCCACCAGCGCAAACCGAACCGCCGTGCCATGCCCGAGCGTGTCGCCAGAGCCAATGCGAAGCGATCGGCCATCCGCTCGGCAGTCGAACACGTCTTTGCCGGGCAAAAGCACCGCATGGGCCTGATCGTGCGCACCATCGGCATTGCCCGCGCCCGCATCAAGATCGGCATGGCCAACCTTGCCTATAACTTCCAGCGCCTCGCATGGCTTGAGGGGCGTACTGCGCCCGCGTGACCCAAAAACCGGCCCACGCAGCCGGCTCCGCCAAGAAAATAAGCAGATCAGCAACCCAAGCCTGGAGCTCGCCACCCGCTCCTGTGCCATCACATCGCAATTACGCCAAAATCAGACGGTTCTTCGAGGTGTCCAGCTGCCGATCACCTGTAACGTTACGCCGCTGCGCGTGTCGATCAGCACCACGTCGTTACCGTAACGCACCCAGCGCTGGTAGCCGTAGCGCGGCGGCGTCAGGCGATAGGCCCAGGGATCGTTGATCCAGTAGCGCTGCGCGTAATAGGGCGGGGCGAAGCGGTAGCCCACGCGCACCGGGCGGTAGGCATAGCCGCGCGGGCCATAGTACCCGCCCCGGCGATAGACGTCGCCATGGGCGCGGCGATAATCGCGCCAGTCCTCGCGGTATTCGCGACGGTCTTCACGGTACTCGCGGCGATCCTCGCGCGCCTCGCGGTAATCGCCCCGGCGCATGTCGTGGCGGATCTCGGCGCGATCGCGCTGCATTTCGCGGCGATCGTGATGCAGTTCGCGCGCGCTCTGCGCGCTGGCGGCGGTGGGGGCCACGGCGGAAGCCAGTGCGCTGGCGGCCAGCGCGGCCATCATGATCTTGCGCATCGTTCGTCTCCTTCAACGGATGGTCCGGCTGGTTTCCCGTGTCGGATACCGGGGCCGGACATCTGCCCCGGTTATTGTCCGATTCGGGTGAACCGGCGCGGAACCCTGCTGTCAGCAACGCGAAAGGAATCCCTTTGTTTCAGCACCCTGCGACGAGCGCCGGGTTTTCCCCGACAAAAGCCGTGTGATAGCGCCCCGTCCCGCTTGCGCCGCGCCCCGGCCGATCTATCTTGAAGGTACGGCCGCGGTCGCGGCCCGCATGAAAGGAGCGCATGGCCCGCAAACTGCATCGTGCCCATGATGAGGCGCAGCATCGCCCCGAAACCAGCCGGCCCGACCATCACAGGCGCGCCCGGGTGGAAGTCGAATTCGATGAACAGACCGTGCTCGGCGCCCTGTTCGGCCAGTTCGACACCAATCTCGTCCAGATCGAAAACCGGCTCGGCGTCTATATCTCGGCGCGCGGCAACCGCGTGCTGATCGAAGGGCCGGAAGACGCGGTGGCCCGCGCGCGCGATGTGCTGAAGGCGATGCACCAGCGCCTGCTCACCGGGCAGGACATGGACGCCGGCGCGGTGGAGGCGCTGATCGCGATGAGCAACGAGCCGACGCTCGACGGGATCATCACCGGCACGCCCGGCGCGCCGCCGCCGATCCTGATCCGCACCCGCAAGAAAACCATCGCGCCGCGCTCGGTCACCCAGATCGAATACATGAAGGCGCTGGTGCGCGACGACGTGATCTTCGCGCTCGGCCCGGCGGGCACGGGCAAGACCTACCTCGCGGTGGCGCAGGCGGTGGCGCAGCTCATTTCGGGCAGCGTCCAGCGGCTGATCCTGTCGCGCCCGGCGGTCGAGGCCGGCGAGCGGCTGGGCTTCCTGCCCGGCGACATGAAGGAGAAGGTCGATCCCTATCTCCGCCCGCTCTACGACGCGCTCTATGACTGCATGCCGCCCGAACAGGTCGAACGCCGCATGGCCTCGGGCGAGATCGAGATCGCGCCGATCGCGTTCATGCGCGGCCGCACGCTGGCCGATGCCTTCGTCATTCTCGACGAGGCGCAGAATACCACGCCGGCGCAGATGAAGATGTTCCTCACCCGCTTCGGCCAGAACAGCCGCATGGTGATCTGCGGCGATCCGAAGCAGGTCGACCTGCCCGGCGGCACCAGCGCCAGCGGCCTGGCCGACGCGGTGCAACGGCTGGAAGGCGTGGACGGCATCGGCGTGGTCCGCTTCAGCAGCGCCGACGTGGTCCGCCACCCGATCGTGGGCCGCATCGTCGAGGCCTACGAAGGAAAGGATTCGTGAGCGCGCCCACGCTCGAAATCGACATCGATCCGGTCTGGGGGCAGGACACCGACTGGGAAGCGCTGGCCAACCGCGCGGCCGAGGCCGCGGCGCGCGCCGCGCCGGAGCTCGCGCGCGACAACCTGATCGTCAGCCTGGTCCTGGCCGACGACGACGAGGTTCATGCGCTCAACAAGCAATGGCGCGCCAAGGACAAGCCCACCAACGTCCTGTCGTTCCCCATGCTTTCCCGCGCCGAAGTGCTCGCGGCCAGTGCCAACGCGCCCGAAATGCTGGGCGACCTGATCCTGGCGCATGGCGTGTGCCGGCGCGAAGCGGCGGAAAAGGGCGTGCCGGTGGAGCACCACGCCACCCACCTCGTCATCCACGGCCTGCTCCATCTGGCGGGCCACGATCACGAGCTGGGCGAGGACGAGGCGGAGGAAATGGAGCATCTGGAACGGAAGGCGCTTGCCATGCTGGGTATCGCGGACCCATATGCGGACCGCTGACAGCGAACGGTTCGCGTAACAGGGGAGTGCAGACCAGTGCCCGAGGGCAACGGGTCCGGCGGCGACAGTCGCTCGGGCGAAGGGGACAGTAACGGCGCGCTGTGGCGCGCGATCAGGGCTTTCTTCAAGGGGCCGGACCAGGACCAGTCGCTGCGTGCGCAGATCGAGGAAGCGATCGAGGAGCACGAGGGCGAACATGGCTCGCCCGGCGGTTCGGACGGCGATCTGGTGGCGCTCGAACGCCAGATGCTGAAGAACCTGCTCCATTTCAGCGAACACGATGCCGATGACGTCGCCATTCCGCGCGGCCAGATCATCGCCGTGCCCGCCGCCGCCACGTTCGAGGAACTGGTCGGTGCCTTCGCCGAACACGGCCACAGCCGCCTGCCGGTCTATGGCGATTCGCTCGACGAGATCGTGGGCATGGTCCACGTGAAGGACGTGTTCGGGATCGTCGCCGGCATCGCCCTTTCCGGCAAGCCCGCGCCCAAGGACTGGGCCGGCCTGATGCGCCAACCGCTGTTCGTGCCCCAAGCGCGCGGCGCGCTCGACGTGCTGGCCGACATGCGCGCCAGCCGCACGCACCTGGCCGTGGTGATCGACGAATATTCGGGCACCGACGGGATCATCACGATCGAGGATCTGGTCGAGGAAATCGTCGGCGAGATCGAGGACGAGCACGACGATGCGCCGGAGGAACTGCTCAAGCGGCTCGATCCCGATACCTGGGACGCCGATGCCCGCGCGGAACTGGATGACGTAGCGGAAATCGTCGATCCCCGGCTTGCCGAAGTGGAAGAAGACGTTGATACGCTGGGCGGCCTCGCGGTCGTCCTCGCCGGGGAAGTCCCGCCCGTCGGGCGCGTGCTGGAACACGGCAGCGGCTGGCGGATCGAGGTGACCGGCGGAGACGAGCGCCGCCTCACGCGCCTGCGGCTCCACGCGCCGCGCGCGCAGGAGGACGGGGAAGAGGACTAGGTCGGGCCGGGCCGGGCTGCGCACGGTCCGCCACCTGTCCGGAAGGGAATACGCCACCCGGCGGATTGCTCCGCTCTGACGGGAATGGCACTGTGGGAGGATGCGGATCGCGTCCGGCCCGCACGGAATGCAACGCAACTGAAGTCCGGGAACGAAGACACCGATGATCCGCCGCCTGCCTCCGCTGCGTTCGCTCGAAGCGTTCATTCGCGTCGTGCGCGCCGGCTCGGCCAAGACCGCCGCCGCCGAACTGGCGCTCAGCCCGTCGGCCCTCTCGCGCCGGCTGGGCGCGCTGGAGGATTTCGTCGGCAAGGCGCTGTTCGAACGCAAGCACCAGATGCTCAAGCTGACCGAGGAAGGCCAGCAGCTCTACGACGCGGTCGCCCCGCTGATGGACGAGATGACCGACCGCATCGACCGGCTGGTCGATACCGGCAAGGTCATGCGCCTGCGGCTGGGCGTGCTGCCGCTGTTCGGCAGCCAGCGCCTGTTCCCGCGCCTGGGCGAATTGCGCAAGCTGCACCCGCAGCTGCATATCGACATCGACAGTTCGCACGCCGCCGAAACCAAGCTGGGCGATACCATCGACGCGGCGATCGTGCTGAGCGAAGGACCGGACGGCACGCTGCATTCCGTACGGCTCGATCACAACCGCGTCCATGCCATCACCTCGAAGGAACTGGCGGCGGAGCTGGGCGAACGGCCCGACATCGCCAAGCTTTCGAAGCAGACCTTCCTGGTCCACAACGATCTGCCCGCCAGCTTCGAGGCGTGGAAGCGCGCGCTCCATCTCGAACGGCTGGAGCCGGCGGCAGTCGATCACTTCGATTCGGGCCAGCTGATCCTCGAAGCCGCCGCGCAGGGCCTCGGCATCGCGATCATGCACGACGACCACTACAACCGGTCGCACGATCCGCGCCTCGCCCAGCTCTACAACATCGAGGTGGACAGCCCCTACAGCTACTGGTTCGTCTGCCGGCCCCGCGCGCTGCAATCGCGGCCCGTGCGGCTGTTCCACGATTGGCTGATCAAGGCGGGGCTTTAGGACTTCCTACCCCGCCCAGCGGCGCACGAGGTTGTGATAGACCCTGGTCAGCCGCAGCGCCTGCGGATCGCCGCCGCCTCCCCCACTCCCGCCCTGCCGCGCGTTGAGCGCCTGGATGGTCTGGTCGAGATCGAACAGCACCTCGCGCGCGGCGCCATCGCGCACCAGCGATTCCACCCAGAAGAAGGCGCAGATGCGCTCTCCCCGCGTCACTTCGTTCACCCGGTGCAGGCTGGTCGCGGGGTATAGCACCATGTCGCCGGCGGCGAGCTTGTAGGCCATGCGGCCGAAATCGCCAGCGATGGTCAGCTCCCCGCCGTCGTAATCCTCGGACAGGAACAGCGTCGCCGAAAGGTCGGTGCGCAGCCGCGCGCCAGTGGCGGGATCGATCCGCAGCGCGTTGTCGACGTGGTCGCCATAGTGTTCGCCGGGGCCATAGCGGTTGAACAGCGGCGGGTAGATCGCCCTGGGCAACGCCGCCGACAGGAACAGCGCGGAGGCCGACAGCGCCTGCTGCACGCGCTGGCGCGCGGTTCGGGCCGCCTCGCCGTCCTCGGGCAACTGGCGGTTGCGCTTGACCCGCGCCGCCGCCGGGCCGCTGGTCACGCTGCCGTCCACCCAGTCGGCCGCGGCGATCGTCCGGCCCAGCGCCAGCGCCTCGTCACGGGGCAGAACGTGGGGGATGATCGTCAGCATCGCGTGTCCTTCGGCATCGCCATGGATGGCGAACCAGCTTAGAGGCCAGCATAGAGGAACCAAGCGCCCGAGTTCCAGCAGGAGATTGCCGCGATGGCCGATGCCGATTTCACCGATCCCCGTCCCTGGCCGCAGGAAGGGCGCGAACGGATGATCTATCCCTCGCCGGTGGGCTGGAAAGGCACCGACTTCGTCGACAACGAGGCCGAGCTGCTCAAGCGGCTCAACCCGAAGACGGTGTTCATGATGGGCGACAACCCCGCGCTGCCGCGGATGCCCGAACGGCCGCGCCTGCTCGATTTCTTCCGCTGCCGCTTCGGCGACATCACCGTGCGGCACCTGCTGGTCAGCGCCAAGCGCGCGCTGGACGACGGGCAGGACGAAAAGGTCGTGATCGCCTGCCTGCTGCACGACATTTCCAACGGCTGCCTGATCCGCGCGGATCACGGCTACTGGAGCGCGCAGCTCGTCGCGCCCTATGTCAGCGAGGAAGTGGCCTTCGCGGTGAAGTACCATCAGGCGCTGCGCTACGTGTCGGACGAAAGCGTGGGCTATAGCTACCCCGAAAGCTACGACCGCTTCTTCGGCCCGGACTACGCGATGCCCGAATACCTCCAGCGCGATGCCGACTACGCGCGCGGCCACACATGGTACGGCACCGCGCGGCAGGTCACGCTCTACGACACCTATTTCTTCGACGATTTCCCGCCGGTCGATCCCGACGAACTGACCGACGTGATCGGCCGCCATTTCCGCGAACCGGAGGAAGGACTCGGCTTCGACGCCAGCCCCACCGCGCACATGTGGCGCACGATGATCTGGCCCAACAACTTTCTCTAGCGGAATCAGGCGCGCGCGGCGGGACAGTCCGGAACGGGCCGTTCCCCGCTTTGCGCCAGCGCGGACAGCGGCGATAGTGCCCCGACGGAACCGGCGAAAACGGTCTCCGGGCGCGGATTGCACGCGGACCGCCCCGGGGCTTCGCCCGATACCCGAAGGCCCGTCCCGCGCCCCCGCGGCGCCTCACGTCGACGACCGGGCCGTCCAGGCCACGGTGCCTCCCCCCCGAGCGCCGTGGCCTCTTTTTTTGGTGGTTGCATCTTTTGGGGCGCTTCCCACCCCCAGCCCCTCCCGCAAGCGGGAGGGGAGAATAAGGGGCAGCCCCTCCCGCAAGCGGGAGGGGAGCGAGACTTGCGTCGCCGCAGGCGGCGCTAGTCGCAGCGGGGTGGGCTTGCCGCACTCGGCGTTTGCAAAAGCGCGCGCATTGAGGGCAATCGCTTCCCCCGCCCTACCAGTGCCGCCCCAGCCAGATCAGCAGCAGCGCGCCCAGCACCGAGGCCAGGCAGCCGGCGCGATTCACGCCTTCGCCGAAGGTGCTGCCCGAACGCCAGCTGGCGAACACCCCGGCCACGATCGATCCGCCGATTCCCAGCAGCACCGTTTTCACGAAACCCAGGTCCACCGGGCCGGGATAGAGGATTTCGGCCAGCAGCCCCACGAAGAAGCCGGTGATCACGATCGAGATGAGGTTGAACACGGTTTTCGCCTCCGCCTTCCACAGCTTTTTTCCTGCTCCGCGGGGTGTGCCCGATCCGGCGCGATTGTCCACAGGATGGTGGTTTGGATCGAAAAATTTTGGACCCGTCACGATTTGGTCTTGAAGTGCCGTTTCCCCCGCGCGTCGCTGCACTGCACAATGGCATTCGCTGCGACGAAGCGAATCGGGATTACGACGAACCGAATCGTCAACTCATGGTTTACCCTCTTGTGTCTGAATCCCGTTGAGGCACTATGGATAGTGGTCGGACCGTGTGGGGGCCTCTAGACCTTGTTGAGAACGGAAGCGCGCCTTGGCGCGTGCGGCGGCTGCCGGCCTTGTGCCGGCGCCCGCTTCCGTGCCTGCGCAAGGGGCGCGAGACCCGATTTCATCCCCCGCGCGGGCCATCTTGTGGTAAGATCGGGGTCTTGCTCCCGATTCGAACGGAAGCGGAACATCGGACCGGCCGGAACAGGCCGGCGGGATGTCCGGCCAGCAGATTTGGACGACCGGCCGGGTTTCGATCGGGCGGTGGTGAAACCGGGGGTTAGACGTGGATTTCAGGACTGGGGACGGCTCCGTGGCGGCGCAGGACGAATTGGGCCTTGATGGCGTGACTCTCGAAGGCGCGCCGCCGGCAGAAGGCAGAACGGCGATGACTTTGAATACGCAGGATTCCGGAACCGAGGCGCTGGTCGCCGCCGTGGCGGCGGGCGCGGCCGCCAGCGCGCCCGCGCCCGAGAAGGAAAACTCGCGCACCGTCCGCGCCCGCCGCTTCGGCATCGTCACCGATGAATCGCGCGATGCGCTGCTCACGGCGTTCGGCAAGGATACGCTCGACGACCGCTACCTGCTGCCCGGCGAGAAGTATCAGGACCTGTTCGCCCGCGTGGCCGATGCCTATGCCGATGACGAGGCGCACGCCCAGCGGCTCTACGACTACATCTCGAAGCTGTGGTTCATGCCCGCCACGCCGGTTCTGTCCAACGGCGGCACCGGGCGCGGGTTGCCGATCTCGTGCTACCTCAATTCGGTTGACGACAGCCTGGAAGGCATCGTCGCCACCTGGAACGAGAACGTCTGGCTGGCCAGCCGGGGCGGCGGCATCGGCACCTACTGGGGCCAGGTGCGCGGCATCGGCGAAAGCGTGGGCCTGAACGGCAAGACCAGCGGCATCATTCCGTTCGTGCGCGTGATGGACAGCCTCACGCTCGCGATCTCGCAGGGGTCGCTGCGGCGCGGTTCGGCCGCCGCCTATCTCGACGTCTCGCACCCGGAAATCGAGGAGTTTCTCGAAATCCGCAAGACCAGCGGCGATTTCAACCGCAAGGCGCTGAACCTGCACCACGGCGTGCTGCTGACCGACGAGTTCATGGAAGCGGTGCGCGATGGCGCCGAATTCGCGCTGCGCAGCCCCAAGGACGGCTCGGTGCGCGGCAAGGTGGACGCGCGCAGCCTGTTCCAGAAGCTGGTCGAGGTGCGCCTCGCCACGGGCGAGCCCTATCTCGTGTTCTCCGACACCGTGAACCGCATGATGCCCAAGCATCACCGCGATCTCGGCCTCAAGGTCTCGACCTCGAACCTCTGCTCGGAAATCACGCTGCCCACGGGGCGCGATCACCTCGGCAACGATCGCACCGCGGTCTGCTGCCTGTCCTCGCTCAACCTCGAAACCTGGGACCAGTGGCACGGCGACAAGCACTTCGTCGAAGACGTGCTGCGCTTCCTCGACAACGTGCTGCAGGACTATATCGACCGCGCCCCCACCGAAATGGCCCGCGCCAAGTATTCGGCGATGCGCGAACGCTCGGTCGGCATGGGCGTGATGGGCTTCCACTCGTTCCTGCAGCAGAAGGGCATCGCCTTCGAATCCGCGATGGCCAAGGCGTGGAACCTCAAGATGTTCCGCCACATCGCCGCCAAGGCGGACGAGGCCAGCCTGCTGCTGGCGCAGGAACGCGGCCCCTGCCCGGATGCGGCGGACATGGGCGTGATGCAGCGCTTCTCGTGCAAGATGGCGATCGCGCCCACCGCGTCGATCTCGATCATCTGCGGCGGCACCTCCGCCTGCATCGAGCCGATCCCGGCCAACATCTACACGCACAAGACGCTGTCCGGCTCGTTCGTGGTCGAAAACCCCTATCTCAAGGCGCTGCTCCAGCAGAAGAGCAAGGATTCCGCCAACGTGTGGAATTCGATCCTCGAGAACGGCGGATCGGTCCAGCACCTCGATTTCCTCAGCCCCGAGGAAAAGGCGGTGTACAAGACCAGCTTCGAGATCGACCAGCGCTGGCTGCTCGAATTCGCGGCGGACCGCACCCCGTTCATCGACCAGGCGCAGTCGCTCAACCTTTATATCCCGGCCGACGTCGACAAGTGGGACCTGATGATGCTCCACTTCCAGGCGTGGGAAAAGGGCATCAAGTCGCTCTACTACCTGCGTTCGAAGTCGGTGCAGCGCGCCGGGTTCGCCGGCGGGGTGGAGGCGGACAACACCGCCGAAGCGCCGAAGATCGAACTCAGCGCCGGCGACCAGACCGACTACGAGGAATGCCTCGCCTGCCAATAAGGGCCTGCCAATAGGGGCCTTGCGCTAAACAGGCCCCCGCATTTCAGGAAACCGCCGCCATGGGCACCGGACCTGCCATCGCCACGCTTCCCGCCCCTCGGGGCGCGGCGGGGCGCATGGCTCCGGCCGTGCCGGGCGGCCCCGTTTCTCCTCCCGCCAGCACCGGATCGATGACCGCCCCATCCTCCTTACATTCCGCGACATTTTGCGGCTTGCCCGCAAGCGCCGCGGCGTGTCTGGAAGCCCCGGATCGTTTGCATTCGGGAGTATCGGGCAATGCGCAAGTGGCACCGCTGGACCACGGTGTTCTTCGGGATTTTCATGCTGTGGATGGCCGTGACGGGCATCGCCAGCCACGTCACCGCGCTGTGGCCGGCGGGCGAAGCGCCGGCCGCTTCGGCAGCGCCGGCCGTGCCGCCCGGCTTCCATTGCCCCGAAACCATGACGTGCAAGCCCAAGGCCCCCAAGGGCGGGATGCGCGCCTGGGTGGGCATGTTCCATCACCTGCATTCGGGCGAGACGTTCGGGCCGCTCGGCACCGTGATCTCGCTGCTGACCGGCTGCGCGCTGCTGTTCTTCAGCGTCTCGGGCCTGTGGATGTACCTCCAGATGTGGCGCAACCGGAAGCAGCGCAGCCTCAAGCCGGGCTGGTTCTGGGAGTAACGCTTCCGGCGGTGGATAACCGCCCTTCCTTCCCGGCGCGCGCGGCGGCCTCGCTTCCGCGCGCGCCTTATCGTGCCTATCTCTCGCAGACTCACTGACAGGACTCACGCCCATGCCGCTTCTTGAAGCCCGCAAGACCTACAAGCCCTTCGAGTATCCGTGGGCCTACGAATACTGGAAGCGCCAGCAGCAGGTCCACTGGCTGCCCGAGGAAGTGCCGCTGGGCGAGGACTGCCGCGATTGGGCGCAGAAGATCAGCGAGCACGAGCGCAACCTGCTCACGCAGATCTTCCGCTTCTTCACCCAGGCCGACGTGGAAGTGCAGGATTGCTACCACGAAAAGTACGGCCGCGTGTTCAAGCCCACCGAGGTCAAGATGATGCTGGCCGCGTTCTCCAACATGGAGACGATCCACATCGCCGCCTATTCGCACCTGCTCGACACCATCGGCATGCCCGAGACCGAATACGGCATGTTCCTCGAATACGAGGAAATGAAGGCCAAGCACGATTACCTCTCGACCTTCGGCGTGGAGACGGACGAGGACATCGCGCGCACGCTCGCCATGTTCGGCGGCTTCACCGAAGGGCTGCAGCTTTTCGCCAGCTTCGCCATGCTGATGAACTTCCCGCGCTTCAACAAGATGAAGGGCATGGGCCAGATCGTGAGCTGGTCGGTGCGCGACGAAAGCCTGCACTGCGAAGGCATCACCCGCCTGTTCCACGCCTTCGTCGCCGAGCGCGGCTGCCTGACCAAGGCGGTGAAGGAAGACATCATCGATTGCTGCCAGAAGACGGTGCGGCTGGAAGACGCCTTCATCGACCTGGCCTTCGAACAAGGCCCGGTGCCGGGCATGAGCGCCAAGGAAATCAAGAAGTACATCCGCTACATCGCGGACTGGCGGCTGGGCCAGCTCGGCTTCCAGCCAATCTACATGATCGACGATCACCCGCTGCCCTGGCTCGCCCCACTGCTCAACGGCGTGGAACACGCCAACTTCTTCGAAGCGCGCGCCACCGAATATTCCAAGGCCGCCACGCGCGGCAACTGGAACGACGTCTGGTCCAGCTTCGACGCCCGCCGCAAGGCCAAGTCGGCCGCCAACGCCGACGTGGGCGCGGAAAGCGAGGAAGACATGTTCAAGGCGGCGGGAATCGCGGCGGAGTAAGCGCGAAGCAACGCAATGCCTGACCCTTTTTCCTCCTCAGAAAACTTCTTCAGGCCCATTAGGACTGGGCCTGAAGAAGCAAGGCAAGCGTTGCAACCTTCATTGCTCAACGTTCGTGTCAGTACCGTATACCCGCCCTATCCAATTGGGAAACATATAGCTTTTGTATGCACGGGAGATGACGGTAGAGATTATCACTGCAAAGACGATGATGGCCCGTTACCCATTAGAGCAACCGAGTGGGTTGCGACGCGGCTAGCCGATCATTTAGGCGTTTCTGTCGCAGAGTGTGCGATTCTTGAGAATGACGCGGGACAGACATATTTTGGCTCCAGGAATCCGCTATCATTGGGTGATGAGCACCGCCTGAACGCTATCTTGCATGGACAGGCGAAGGACGAAATCGGACGGCCCATACCTTGGCTCGGGCAATATCTTGCGCGAGTTGCAGCTTTAGACATTTTTCTCGAAAATCCCGACCGGAATTTGCGTAACTTCATTCTCGACAATGACGGGCGCATATCACGGCTTCGAGCAATCGATTTTGCGTCATCAAGATTTTTAATCGAGTTTGATGCAAACTTCCCGATTGCCTCTTCCAACACGACCCATGTAGGAAAATACCTCAGGCAACGGCACGGTGGCCATCACGAGGCCGCATTTGAGTTGCTTGATCGGATTGGGGCCATACCGCTGGGCGTTATCGAAGGTATCATACACGAGATGCCCTCCGATTGGCTTCCCAGAGACCAAATGGGAGGTTTTTTTGAGGTTTGGTCTAATGGTCAACACAAGGCGCGCGCTCTTCGGATCAAGGCTCTGATTGAGCATGGTTGGGAAGTTTGACTATACCGTTGTGCGGGTTGAAGATCGCCATCGCGGCGAACGCCTCAATGCCGGCATAGCGATACTGAAACCCGATGGTCTTGATATACGCCTCCCTCGTCGGCTCGAAAGGTTACGTGCGCTTTCTGGCGCACTCGACATAGGCAATGTGCGCGCGAATCTTGAGAAACTAAGCGATCTGGATGACTTCGCTCGGGCGACAGCGGGGAGCGACGTTGAACAGCGGTTGGACCTGATCGGATCCTTGACCGCGTTCTCATTTTCTCCGATCGGATCATTTATTGCCCATAATACAGCTACTTATGAGTCCGGCATATCTCGGCTAATTCGAATACTCGTTGAGCCGGAACTGCCTCCCGTTCGGATGACTCAGAAACGAACCCACCTTTCATCTGCCTTGAAAGCAGCCCTTCGCGGAGAACGCGTTCTTGCCCGCAAGGGCGAGGGTCTCTCCGCACACAGAGTAGTTTCAAATGTTCAAATCGCGGAAGGTTTATCGGCGGATTTTGTTCTTAAAAATGGTGCCATGCATGTAATTGAGACGGTAGACGCAAGCTCAGAAGATATTTCGTTAAAAAAAGTCATAGCAAATATTGCAGTATCAGCACTAGTTCTAGAACAAGCAAGAATGATTTTTGGTTCTATAGAGACAAAAGGCAGGCTTGTATATAATACGTCTTCTTCTATGGAAAAGTTAACAATTCCGTCGTTAGAGGCGGTTGCACATCAGGGTGCCGATCTTATTAATTGGTCGAGCCTTGATGATAGAAATCGCCTAATTACCGATTTATCTAAGCTAGCCGAACCGTTGCCAACGAAGCGCGAGGAAAAATTCGTTTCTCTTCACGCTAGCACTCAGAGCAAGTTTCTATTGAATTAGTTATCGGCAATGCAACGACAGTAGCTGTCTCGTTCACTCGCCCTCCCCCCTTGACAAAACGAACCATATAGGTTAGTCACCCTCCCCACGGATCGGGAGCAGGGCTTGGCCGGCCTTGCCCACGCTCCTTCGGGCCGGGCGCCACGCGCGTTCCGGCCCGGCGCGACCGGTGCGGGGCGCGGGTTCAAGGCGGGGCGTTTGCCAAGTCCCTGGCCCAGGCACACCAGCACCGGACGGGAAGCGTGGATGTGGCGCGGTGGTTCAGCCGCTGCCGGCACGGGGCCGTACCTGCGAGCCGCCGCCCCTGCCGAAGCCCCTTCCCCCAAGGCCGAGCCGGACCGGGCCTGCTGCCCCGCCGGCCGTTCGCGACCGCAGCCTTCGACACGCCCTTCCCGCGCACCTTCCGGGTGCCGCACCGGTCGCGCGTTTCCGTATCGTCCTTTCAGGCCAGGGTCCGGGTTCGCCGCCGGATGCGGGCGCTTGTCTGCGGTTCAGCCCCGCTCGCGCCCCATCACCCGCGTCGGCACGCCCTGGTAGCGCAGGCCCGGCAGCAGGCGTTCCTGCTTCATGATCACGCTGTGCCCGCCCACGCACGCGCCATCGCCCACGTCCGCGCCATAGAGCGGCACGGTGCCCGCGCCGATCGTCGCGCCCTTGCCGATGAACACCTTGTCCACTTTCAGCACGCGATCCTCGAAGGTGTGCGCCTGGAACATCGCGGTCACCGTCGCGCCATCGCCGATGTGGATCATGTCCGGGTCCACCACTTGCGCGAACTGCGGCCCCAGCACCGCGCGCTTGCCGATGGTGAGGCCCATCGCGCGCAGGAAGCCGAGCAGCAGGAACGTGCCTTCCAGCCGCTGCAGGATCAGGTTGGCGTACTTGGCCCAGGCGACATAGACATAGTCCCAGCGGCTGCACCAGCATGACCACAGCGCGTGCTGGCCCGGCTTCACCCGCCCGATCAGCGTCCACTTCAGCGCCCACACCGCCGCGAGCAGCGCCACGACCGGGGCGAGCATGGCCCCCGGCAGCACCAGCAGCGCGAAGGCGGCATCGCCCGTCACGCCCCGGCCGCGCGCCACCATCGCGTACCACAGCGCGGAAAGCAGCAGCGGCAGCACCGGCAGGGCGAAGCGCGCCACTTCCCAGAACACGCGGTTCCAGTAGCGGACCGGCGAGGGATCGTGCGTGAGGCTGCGGTCCATGTCCACCACCTCGCGCCGGGGCAGATCGAAGCAGGGGTGGCCGAAGCGCGATTGGCCGGCGGCGATCCGGTCGGGCCGCGCCACGGTGGCGATGCCGATCAGGATGTCGTCGGGCAAGCGCGTGTTCGCCGGGATCACCGCGTGGTTGCCCAGGAACGTGTTGCGCCCCAGCTCCACCGTGCCGAGCGTGACCGTGCCCGCGCGCACGTCCGCGCCGCCGAGGTAGATGCCATCGGCGAAGAACGTTTCCGCTCCGATCTCCACCAGTTCGGGCACCACGTCGATGATCGTGCTGATCTCGCAGCTTGCGCCCACGCGCATCCCGGCGAGGCGCAGCCACTTGGACCAGAACACCGTGCCGCTCAGCCATTCGCCGGCGGCGTGGAGCATCCCGGTCTTGATCCACACCCGCACATAGGCCGGGCTGAACCGCCCGATCGTGCCCGGCCGCACGCGCCCCATCGCGCGCAGCATCAGCGCGCTCCACACCAGCGTCATCGGCACCGCCGCCACGGTCAGGCCGATCAGCACCAGCCCGGTGCGCGACAGGAGCGAAGGGTGCGCCATCCACGCCCACATCGCGTCATAGGTCACGCCAGCCCGCCACATCACCGCCAGCGACAGCAGTTCGGCGGGCAGCGCCGCGACCAGCGCGGCCAGCCCTTCGGCCGCCAGCAGCAGCGCGCTGTGCAGCGCGGGCGAAAGCGCCGTGCCTTCGGCTGGTGCCGGCGCGTCCGGCGCGGGGCCGACGCTGCTGGCGGGCACGCCGTCCCACAACTCGCCCGGCGGGATCGTGCCCCCGGCGTTGAGGATCGACAGCGCCGTCAGCACGCTGCCCGCGCCCACGTGGCAATCGCCTTCAAGCCCCGCGCGCACGCCCAGCGTCGCGCCTTCGCCGATCGTCACCACGCCGAACACGATGTCGCCCCGGTCGAGTTCGGACAGGCCGATATGCGCGTCCTGCCCCAAGGAGGCGTTGTCGCCGATCGTCAGCAGGTCCCACCCGCCGCGCCGCAGGTCCACCCCGCGCGCGATGTGGACGTTGCGGCCGATCCGCGCGCCCAGCGCGCGCAGCGCCGCCTGTTGCACCACCGTGCCCTGGATCAGCGGCCAGGGGATCAGCCGCACCACCTGGAACACCACCCAGTGCCGCAGGTAGAGCGTGCTCCACACCGGCGCGCGCACCGCGCGATAGCGGCCCACCGCCAGCCGCTTGACCAGCACCGCGAACAGGATCGCCGCCGGCACATAGAGCGCCAGCGCGCCCACCGCCGCCAGCGGGGCGAGCAGGACGAACGCGGTCATGCTCATGTGCCCGAACAGGCGGGGGATGACCTGGAACGCCGCGAACCACGTCAGCCAGCCGCCCGCCGCCAGTTCGCCCAGCAGCCAGCCGGTCTGCACCGCTTGCGCCAGCCGCGGCCGCGCCACGCCTTCGCGCACCAGCGGCGCTTCGTCGGCCGCGTCCGCCGCCGGCATCGCCCGGTCGGCCAGCCGCGCCAGAGCGCGCACCGTCCGCGCCTCGTAGATGTCGGACACGGTGATCCAGTCGGTGCGCGGATCGTCGCGCAGCAGCGTCACCAGCAGCGCCGCGCTCAGCGAATCGCCGCCCAGATCCTCGAAGAAATCGTCCTCCACCGAAACGCCGTCGCCGCGCTTGAGGATGTCGGCCATCCCGGCGGCGAGCAGGCGCTCCATCTCGCTGGCGGGTTCCGCCCGGCGCCCGCTGCCCGTGGCGGCGCCGGTGGCGGGCGCGGCGATGTCGATCAGCGGCAGCGCCGCACGGTTGAGCTTGCCGCCCACCGTCGTCGGCAGGTCATCGATCAGCGCAATCTCGCGCGGGACCATGTAGCGCGGCAGGGTGGCGAGCAGATCGCCGCGCAGCGCGTCGAGGTCGGGCGGCCGGCGCGGATCGTCGGCCACCACGAAGGCGACGAGTTCGGGCACGCCGCGATGGTCCTGCATCCGGCAGCCCGCCGCGCGCACGCCCGGCAGTTCAGCCAGCCGCGCCTCGATCTCGCCCAGTTCCACGCGGTATCCGCGCAGCTTGACCTGCGCGTCGATCCGCCCGTGGTAATAGAAATTCCCGTCCGCCTCGCGGTGCACGAGGTCACCGGTGCGATAGATGCGGCCCAGCACCGGATGATCGCAGAACTTCTCGGCGGTCAGGTCCGGCCGGTTGCGGTATCCGCGCGCCACGCCCGCGCCGCCCATGCACAGTTCCCCGCGCATTCCCTCGGCCACTTCATCCAGCGCTTCATCCAGCACCCAGGCGTGCATGCCCGGCACCGGCGCGCCGATGGTGATCGGCTTGCCCGGCACGATATCGCCGCGCAGGCACGTCACCGCGCATTCGGTGGGGCCATAGCCGTTCACCAGCCGGCGGCCCTTCTGCCACAGGTCGGCGATGTCGCGCGGCAGCGCCTCGCCGCCCACGTAGAGCAGCTTCAGGTCGGGCAGCGCGCGTTCGGGATCGGCGCAGCCGCTGGAGCGCAGCAGCGTGGGCGGCGGGCAGAACACGGTGGCGCGCTCGTCGCGCAGCCAGCCGACGATGTCCGGCCCCAGCCGCGCCGCCGCGTCGTCCATCACCAGCAGCGTCGCGCCGGTGGCGAAGGCGAGCCAGGTCTCCTCCAGCGAGGAATCGTAGGCGGAAGACGATCCCTGCACCACGCGGTCCGCCGTGGTCAGGCCGAATTCGGCGATGTCGGAGGCGACGAGACTGGCGATGTTGCGATGCTCGATCATCACCCCCTTGGGGCGGCCCGTGGTGCCCGAAGTGTAGATCACATAGGCCAGCCGGTCGGCGGAGAAGCCCTCCGGCAGGTCGCCTGCCGGGGGGTTGCGCGCCAGCAGCGCTTCCGCATCGAACAGCCGCGCGGGATCGGCCACCAGCGGCGCCAGCCGGGCCATGCCGGCCGCGTCGGCCAGCACGGCGACGGGTTCGGCATCCTCCAGGATCTCGCGCATCCGTTCCTCGGGGAACGACGGGTCCAGGCAGGTGAACGCCGCCCCGGCCTTCAGCACCGCCAGTTGCGCGACATAGAGCAGCGGCGAGGTGCGCGGCAGCAGCAGCGCGACGATCGCTTCCCCGGCGATCATCGGCGCAAGGTGACGCGCCAGCCGGTCCGAAGCGTCCGCCAGTTCGGCATAGGTCAGGGTCGCGCGCACGGCGCGGTCGCGGCCCGGCGGAATGTCCAGCGCCACCTGCCCCGGCACGCGCGCGACGGTATCCGCCAGAAAGGCGTGCAGCAGGCGGCCATGATCGTCCGCCGTCCCGCGCGCCAGAATTGCGCTGTCCTCGAAATTCATAGGGTCCCCTGCTTCCGGCCCGAAGCGGCCCGCGGGTTGCCCCCGCATGGTTCCGCTTTGCCGAAGCCGCGCGCCATGCCGATACAATCCGCGATTTTCCAGCAATAGATGCGACCTATCGACTGCAAAGTGACCGTCAAATTAAGGTCCGGTAAGGAAGGCCCCGCGTGACCTTTCGATAATCTCGAATGCTTTGACCCACATTATCCGGATCATTCCGACTCAGGCTTTGCGGCATAGTCACCACATCGCACGATGGAGACGACGCCATGCTCAAAGCCCTGCTCGACACCGCCGCCCCGCGCCTCAGCCCGGCCGAATGGCAGGATGTGAAGGCCGCGCTCAACGCCGTGGCCGATTGCCCCTGCGGCCAGCCCCCGCTCGCCGGATCGCTGCGCGACCGCGTGGGCCGTGCAGTTGGCGCGATCACTGGTCACGTCGTCAAGCCACGTTCGCGCGCCGCGGCCGACACCATTCCCGCCCATCTGCGCCCGGTGCGCGATTTCCTGTGCGAAAGCCACCGCACCCGCGCCCTGGCCCGCCAGCACATCCCCGCGCTCGCCGCGCAGGGCTATTCGCCGGCCCAGATCGAAGCGATGGCGCTGCTCGGCGCCTGATTTCCCCGCACACCGCTCCTCCTCCCAACAAGGAATCCCGCCATGACCACCCGCACTTCCACCGTCGACGGCGTCGATCTCGTCATCCTTCCGCCCGTCCGCGATCTGGGAGACGGCTTCCAGGTCCGCCGCGCGCTGCCTTCGGCGCACCGCCGCATGGTCGGCCCGTTCATCTTCTTCGATGAGATGGGGCCGGCCACGTTCGATGCGGGCGAAGGGCTGGACGTGCGCCCGCACCCGCACATCGGCCTCGCCACGATCACCTACCTGCTCGAAGGCGAGATCCTGCATCGGGATTCGCTGGGCTCGGTCCAGCCGATCCGCCCCGGCGAGGTCAACTGGATGACCGCCGGCAGCGGCATCGTCCATTCCGAACGCACCGCGCAGGAGCAGCGCAGCCACGCCAACGCGCTGTTCGGCCTGCAGACCTGGGTGGCGCTGCCCACCCAGGCCGAGGAAGTCGATCCCGCCTTCGTCCACCACAAGGCCGGGGAAATCCCGGTGATCGAGGACGCCGGCACGCGCCTGACGCTGATCGCCGGCACGTCGGACGGGCTGGTCTCGCCGGTGAAGACGTTCTCCGACATGGTCTATGCCGATATCGCGATGGCCGATGGCGCGCGCTATCAGGTGAAGGCCGAACACATCGAGCGCGCGATCTACGTGGTCGGCGGCGAAGTGGAAGTGGTCGGCCAGACCGGCACGTTCGCCAAGGACGAGCTGGTGGTGTTCAAGCCCGGTGCCGAAGTGATCCTGCGCGCCCGGGGGCAGACCCGCCTCATGCTGCTGGGCGGCGAACCGCTGCCCGAAAAGCGCAACATCTTCTGGAACTTCGTCTCGTCCTCGGCCGAACGGATCGAGCAGGCCAAGGAAGACTGGAAGGCCGGCCGCTTCGCCCGCGTGCCCGGCGAAAGCGAATTCATCCCGCTGCCGGCCTGACCGCCCGCCCGTTTTCAGGAGAAATCCCATGGTTCACGGCACCGCCCATATCGGCAAGGACCGCTACCGCACCGAGATCGAGGTCGACGGGCACCGCATCGTGGCCGACGAACCGCCCGCGCTCGGCGGCGCCAACGCCGGCCCGGCGCCCTATGACCTGATTCTGGCCGGGCTGGGCGCCTGCACCGCGATCACGCTGCGCATGTATGCCGATCGCAAGCAGTGGTCACTCGAATCGCTCGACGTGGCGCTGCGCCTCAGCGGCGGCAAGGACGATCGCCGGATCGAACGCACCCTGACCATCGCCGGGCTGGACGCGGACCAGCAGGCGCGCCTCGCCGACGTCGCCGAACGCACCCCCGTGACGCTCACGCTGAAAGGCGGCATCGCGATCGACACGCGGCTGGCGTGAATGCGCGTGGCCTGACGTCGGCTCGCCCTGACGTCGGCTCACCCTGCGTTTCGCCCCGCCTTCCGCCCCCTTCTTTCGTCATTGCGAGCGCAAGCGAAGCAATCCAGGGCGCCACGTGAGGCTCCGGTCCGCGTACCACTCTGGATTGCCGCGGGGCTTCGCCCCTCGCAATGACGATTCAAGGCGATGCCGTCCGCCGCCCCTATCCCGCCGCCAGCTTGCGGCCTTTCGCCCCGGCCGCCACGGTGAAGCGCGCGAGGCGGCTTTCGCTGTAACGCGGCTCCATCACCGTGGAGACGGCCATGTAGTCGGCCACGGCCTGCGCTGGCGTCAACGTCAGCAGGACATAGCCCTTGGCGCGCTGGTCGCAGAACACCACTTCGGGGCTGGCTTCGCGCAGCATCTCGGCCAGCGGCACCGCCGGCATTTCGTCGCCGATCGAGGGGCTGGTGATCGACGAGGTGCCGAATTCCACGGCCACGGCGTTGCCGGCGTCGTCCGCCAGGTTGGTGGCCCAGAAGGCATGGCTGTCGCCCGCCAGCACCAGCGGTTCGCTGCCGGCGCGGCGGAAGCTGGCATAGAGCCGCTCGCGCGCCGCCGGATAGCCGTCCCACGCATCGAGGTTGAACGGCACCCCGGCGCGATAGCCCGCCTGCGCGGCTTCCGCCCGCCGCCGCGCGCGGGGCGACATCGCCGCCAGCATCGCCGCCGCCTTGACCGGCCCGAACTGCTTGTCCAGATCGGGGCCGTTGATCCGGCCCATGTTCACCTGGTTGCCGATCACCTGCCAGGGCGTGCCCGCCGTGACCGAACCGGCCAGTTCGCGCTCCACCCACGCACGCTGCGGTTCGCCCAGCATCTCGCGGTCCGGGCGGTTGCGCTCTGCCAGCACGGCGGCGATGTCCTCGGCGGCCGGCACCCCGTCCTTGTGTTCCGCCTGATGGCTGCGCGCCAGCAGCCGCGTTTCCACCATCAGCAGCGTGGCCAGATCACCGAAGGCGAAGCTGCGGTTGATCGCTTCCCATGGCTGGCCCGGCCGGGGATCGCGGATCGGCAGCCATTCGAAATAGGCCTGCATCGCCGCCGCCTTGCGCTTGCCCCAGTCGCCCTCGGTGGCCGGCTGGTGGTTTTCGGCGCCGCCGATCCAGCTGTCGTTCGCGGTCTCGTGATCGTCCCACACGCAGATGAACGCGGCGCGGGCGTGCGCCGCCTGCAGCATCGGATCGCGCTTGTAGAACGCATGGCGGGCGCGATAGTCGGCCAGCGTCACCACTTCGTGCGCCGGCTCCACGGTGCGGCCGATCTTCTGCCCGATCGCCGCGCCATAGCCGTCCGCGCCATATTCGTAGATGTAGTCGCCCAGGTGGATCACCGCGTCGAGCCGGTCGCGCTTGGCCAGCGCGTCATAGGCGTTGAAAAACCCGCCCGGATAGAGCTGGCAGGTCACCACCGCGAAGACCACGTCCGCCGTCGCGCCCCGGGGCAGCGTGCGGAAGCGGCCGGTGGGGGACCGGGTGCCGTCGGTCAGCTCGAACCAGTACCAGTAATCAGTGCCCGCCTGCAGCGTGGCCGGCTCCACCTTCACCGTGAAATCACGCGCCGCACGCGCCAGGGCCGCGCCGCTTTCCACCGGCTTGCCGTTCTCGCTCGCCGCCACGTGCCAACGCACCGGGATGGGCGCGGTGGCGGCGGCATCGTCCGGAGTGACGCGCGTCCACAGGATCGCGCCCGTGGTCGTGGGATCGCCGCTGGCCACGCCGTGCAGGAACGCCGCTTTCGGCGCGGCGGCTTCGGCGGCGAACGCGGGCAGAATTGCGCCGGACCCAAACATGCCCAGCGCGGAACGACGGTTGATTTTCATGCCTTGTCTCCAGTCCCGATTCGCATGCTACGCCGGAATGCCGCGCTAGGCGCGAAGTTTGAAACGGGCGTGACAGCAAGCAGGCACGGACTGGCCGCCGGTTGGCACTGGACAGAAACCGCGCCCGCGCGCATCTGGCCGCCATGATCCGCAAGCTCGCCGCCCTTGTCGAACCGTTCATCCTCGCGCTTCTTGGCACCGTGCTTCTCGCCAGCGTGCTGCCAGCGCGGGGGCAATGGGCCGCGGTCGCGGAAAGGGCAGCCGATGCCGGCATCGTCCTGCTGTTCTTCCTCCACGGGGCCAAGCTCTCGCGCGAGGCGATCTGGGACGGGATGCGCAACTGGAAGCTGCACCTCGCCACGCTGGGGGTAACGTTCGCGCTGTTTCCCGCGCTGGGGCTGGCCTTCGGCAAGCTACCCTTCGTGCCGCCCGCCTTTGCCACGGGCCTGCTGTTCCTGACGCTGCTGCCCTCCACGGTGCAGTCCTCGATCGCCTTCACCGCGATCGCGCGCGGCAACGTGGCGGCGGCGGTCTGCGCCGCCTCGTTTTCGAACTTCGTGGGCATCTTCGCCACCCCGGCGCTGGTCGCGCTGCTGATGGGGGGGACCACCGGCGGCATTTCGTGGCAGTCGGTCGAAACGATCCTGCTGCAACTGCTGCTGCCCTTCGTGGTCGGGCACCTGCTGCGCCCGTGGGTCGGCGCCTTCGTCGCGCGGCACAAGGCGCTGGTCGGCCGGGTCGATCGCGGCTCGATCCTGCTGGTGGTCTATTCGGCGTTCGGCGCGGCGGTGGTCGAAGGGCTGTGGCAGCGCGTCTCGCCGGAAAGCCTCGTCGTGCTCTCGGTGCTGTGCGTCGTGCTGCTGGGGATCGCGCTGCTGCTCACCACGCTGCTCGGCCGCGCGATGAAGCTGCCGCGCGCGGACGCGGCGGTGCTGCTGTTCTGCGGCTCCAAGAAAAGCCTCGCCAGCGGCGTGCCGATGGCGGGCGTGCTGTTCGCGCCGGCGCAAGTCGGCATCGTGCTGCTGCCGGTGATGCTGTTCCACCAGTTCCAGCTGATCGCCTGCGCCATGATCGCCCCGCGCCTTGCCGCCGCCGCGGAGAAGGACGCGGGCCAGGAAGGTAACCCGACTTCCGTTTGACCCGCTTTCGTCATTGCGAGCGCAGCGAAGCAATCCAGAGCCTCGCGAGCCGCTCTGGATTGCTTCGGGGCTGTGCCCCTCGCAATGACGAGGGAGGGCGATGTGTTCCCGCTCCAGGCGACGCGAGCGCTGCCTAGAACCCCGCCTCCACCGCCACGCGGATGGCGTCGGCGCTGGTCTTCACGCCCAGCGCGCGGAACATCGCGGCGCGGTGCATCTTGATCGTGCGTTCCGACAGGCCCAGGTCCCAGGCGATCTGCTTGTTCAGCTTGCCCCGCGCCATTTCCAGCAGGATTTCGCGCTGGCGATCGGTCAGCGCGTCGATCCGCTGGCGCGCGGCGGCATGCGTGCCCTCGCCGGGAGCGGCCTTCGCGCCTTCGTCCGGCACTTCCATCTGCGAACCGAGGAAGTATTCGACCTCGCCATCCGCGTTGAAGATCGGCGCGATCATCACGGCGTTGCGGAACGGCGTGCCGTCCTTGCGGTAGTTGCGGATTTCCACGAGCGCGGGCTGGCGGGCGACGACCGCCGCGCGCAGCGTGTCGGTCAGTTCCACCTCGGTCCCCGCCCCGCGCAGGAAGCGGCAGTTGCGGCCGATGATCTCCTCGCGCGCATAGCCCGTCAGGCGGATGAACGCCGCGTTGCAGGAAACGATCGGGTTGTCCGGCTGGCGTGGATCGGTCAGCACCGCGGCGGTCGCACTGTTCTCTATCATCGCGTCTGGCACCATGGACCCTTCCTAGCGCCAGACGGGCGGTGCAGGCAACGGGGAGACTGGCGTCGCTGCCCGCCATGGCGTTAGGTTCGGACCATGAACCGCCGATTCGTGCTTGCCGCCCTGCCCGTGTTCCTCGCGCTCACCGCCGCCGCGCCGTACCGCGCCAAAGCGCCCGCGCGCCCAGCCCGCCCGCCGGCGGAAATCCCCCTGGGCGATACTGTGCGCGTGGCGATCAACACCGAACTGGGCGCGATCGTGCTCGATCTCGATGGCAAGCACGCACCCATCACCACCGCCAATTTCCTGCGCTATGTCGATCAGAAGCGGTTCGATGGCGTGGTGTTCTACCGCGCGATGCACCTTGCCTGGGGTGAACAACCCAACGGGCTGATCCAGGCCGGCGTGCGCGGCGATCCCAAACGCGTGCTCAAGCCGATCGCGCACGAGCCGACGAACGTCACCGGCATCCTGCACAAGGCCGGCGCGATCTCGATGGCGCGCGGCGCGCCGGGCACGGCGACGGGCGATTTCTCGATCATGCTGTCCGACATCGCCGGGCTGGACGCCGATCCCGCCTCCGTCAACCCCGAAGCGCAGGCGGGCTATGCCGCGTTCGGCAACGTCGTTTCGGGCATGGACGTGGTGCGCAAGATCTGGGATTCGCCACTGTCGCAAACGCTGGGCGAAGGCGCGATGCGCGGGCAGATGCTGGAAAAGCCGGTGAAGATCCTCACCGTGCGGCGTGTGCCGTTGCCGGCGGTGGCGCCGCCGGCGGTCCCGGCGCAGTAGCACCCACTCCCCATCCGTTCGTCCTGAGCCTGTCGAAGGACGCGCGCGATGCTCGCCTTCGCGTGGGCAACCGCTTCAAGGCCCAACCGTATCGCGCGTCCTTCGACAGGCTCAGGACGAACGGGGCTCCTTGTGGTCAAGGCCGCCATCGCACCGGAGAGGGCTAGTACAGCTTCAACTCGAGACAGAATTGCAGCAGGTTGTGATTGATGCCTTCCAAATCCAGAGCCTTGGACAGACCTTCGATATCCTGCTCATGTTCCCATTGCGTAAAGGTGCCGTCGGCCGACCAAGGCTCCTCAAGAAAGGTGCGCGGAATAATGACATGCGCAATTTCTCGGTAGCGGAATGGCTGGCCCCAACAGCTTCCGTCAGCAACCGATGTTTCATGTAGCTCTGACTCCCAAGGCAGTTCAGCGGACCAGTAAACCGTATCGCATTCCAGCCTACCGAAAGTCGTCCAGCAACTCCATGACCGCATTCTGTGCGGCGCGTTTCCATTGCAGTGTTCGGAAAGGGACGACCGTGCTGGCCGTGACAGATGGCGTGTTGCCGTAAGCAGAAAATTTCGCACGTCGATCATCGTCGCCAACCATCGCAGCTATGGATTGCTGTCTGCTTAACTTTCGGCATGTCCGCGATCGCGCCACGTCCGGAAAGGCCGGTTTGAGCGCAAAGGCGTCGAAAGCGAATACTTCTCCCTACGCCTTCAACCCCATCACCTTGGCGAAGGCCGTCTTGAACGCCGCCATTTCCGCCGGCGTGCCGAAGCTGATCCGCATCCAGTCGGGCATGTGCTTGCGCGATCCCGAGGTGAACACGCGCTCGCGCGCCAGCGGCGCCTGCACCTCCTCGCCCGGCCGGCCGACGTGGAGCATGGCAAAGCTGGTTTCCGACGGCAGGGTGCGGATGCCGCGTTCCTTCAGCCAGGCGAACACATCGTTGCGCACGGCGGCGGTATAGGCCTTGCGCGCGGGAACCAGCGCGGGATCGAGCAGGCTCGCTTCCGCCGCGACCACGGCCGGCATCGGCGGGATGTTCACGCCATAATCCATCAGCCGGTCGAGCAGGTCGCGCCGCGCGGCGACGAGGCCCAGGCGCAGGCCGGCGAGGCCGTAGATCTTCGAGAACGTGCGCAGCACCAGCACGTCCGCGCCCTTGGCCACCAGATCGAGGCACGACTGGGCGCTATCGCTGTAATGGATATAGGCCTCGTCGATCAGCAGCAGCGATCCGGCGGGCTTGTGGGCCAGCAGCCATTCGATATCCGCGCGCGGGGTGACGAGGCCGGTGGGGTTGTTGGGATTGCAGATGTAGAACAAGCCGGCATCGGGCGCGGCGGCCAGCAGCGCGCGCACGTCGAGCGCGAAATCGCCGGCCAGCGGCACGGTGACGGCGCGCGTCACCGGCTGGCCATTGGCGCCGTAGAAGCCGTCCGAAAAGGTCGGTTCGGCATAGGCGATCGGCCGTTCCTTGCTGGAAAAGGCCAACATCGCGTTGCGCAGCGGCGCGAACGAGCCGGGATGAACGGCGATATTCTCCGCCTTCAGCCCGTTCTGTCCGGCGAACAGCGTGGCCAGCCGCGCGGACAGCGGAAAGCCATAGCGCCCGCCCAGCTTTTCCAGCCCGGCCAGCGCCCGCAACGCGCTTTCGCCGGGGCCGAGCGGGTTCTCGTTGGCGTTGATGAACACCCCGTCGGTCAGCGAGGCGATCATGCCCGCCGGGTCCTGCGGCGGCAGCGGCATCGCCGGTTGCGCCTGCGCGGGGGAAAGGCGCGCCGAAAGCGGCAGCGCGGCGGCCGCGCCCAGCGCGCCGCGCATCAGCATGCGGCGCGAAACGGTGCCTGCAAGATCGTCGGTCATGGCTTTCCCCTGTGGCCCCGTGGCTGGTGGTGCCAGAGTGCCGTGTGCGGCGCGCAATGCAATGGCCTTGTTTGCGGCGATGTAACGCACCGCCCACCCCCGGCCCCTCCCGCCTGCGGGAGGGGAGCGAGACTTCGCCGCCGCCGGCGGCGTTAGTCGCAGCGGGGTGGGCCTGCCACGCTCGGCGGCGCGGAACCGCTCAGCCCTTCAGCACCACCGCCACCGCATCGGCGATCGCATCGTGGACCCGCGTCAGGTCTTCGGCGGAGATGCAGTAGGGCGGCATCACGTAGATCGTGTTGCCCAGCGGGCGCAGCAGCACGCCGGCGTCGCGGAACAGCGCCATCAGGCGCGGCGCCAGCGCGGAGAGATAGCCGCCGGCGGGGTCTTCCACCTCCAGCGCGATGATCGTGCCGCAGCGGCGGGGGTTGCGGATGCCGGGCAGCGCGGCCAGCCGGTCCAGCCCCGCTTGCTGGCGCGCGCCCAGCGTGGCGATGCGCTCCAGCACCGGCTCCTCGCGCCAGATCGCCAGGTTGGCGCGCGCGGCGGCGCAGGCGATCGGGTTCGCGGTATAGCTCGACGAATGGTAGAACGTCCTGGCGCGGTCGGTGGACAAGTGCGCCTGGAAGATCGGCTCGCGCGCCAGCGTCACCGCCAGCGGCATCGACCCGCCGGTGAGGCCCTTGGCCAGGCACAGGATGTCGGGCACCACGCCCGCCTGTTCGCAGGCCAGCAGCGTGCCGGTGCGGCCCCAGCCGGTCATCACCTCGTCGGCGATGAACAGCACGCCATGGCGGCGGCAGACTTCGGCCATCGCCGCCAGCACGCCGGCGTCGTACATCATCATGCCCCCGGCGCCGAGCACCAGCGGTTCGACGATGAAGGCGGCGGGGCTTTCGCGGCAGGCCGCTTCGAGCGCCGCGATCGTGTTGGCCCCGTCGCCCACCGGGAACGGAATGCGGCCGACATCGAACAGCAGCGGATCGTAGGGCGCGTTATAGACCCCGCGCTCTCCCACCGACATCGCGCCGATGGTATCGCCGTGGTAGCTGTGCTCCATCACCAGGATGCGGTGGCGCGGTTCGCCGCTGTGCGCCCAGAAGCCCAGCGCCATCTTGAGCGCGACTTCGACGGAGGTGGAACCGCTGTCGGAAAAGAACACGCGGGTCAGCTCGGGCGGCAGGATTTCGGTGAGGCCGCGCGCCACGTCTTCCGCCGGATCGTGGGTCCAGCCGGCGAAGATCAGTTGGTCGATCTGCCCCGCCTGTTCGCGGATCGCCTCGACGATGCGCGGGTGGCAGTGGCCGTGGGTGGTCACCCACCAGCTCGATACCGCGTCGATCACGCGGCGGCCCTCGGCGGTGAACAGCGCCGCGCCTTCCGCGCGGGTGACGCGGATGACCGGATCGCCCAGCCCGTGCTGCCAGAACGGATGCCAGACGGGCGATTCGCTCACCGGAAGTCCTCGATGCGGAAATGCGTGGCGAAGGCAGCGGCGACCGTCTGCGCCGTCAGTTCGGCCAGGCGCGGCAACCGTCCCAGCCGGTGGACCTGCCCCATCGCCGCGATGGTCGCCTCGCTGTCCTCGTTGCCATCGCCCACGAAGGCCACGCCCAGCACCGGCACGCCGCGCGCGCGCAGCACCTCGATCGTCATCAGGCTGTGGTTGATCGTGCCCAGTTCGGTCCGCGCGACGATCACCGTCGGCAGGTTCCACCAGGCGAACACGTCGGCATAAGTCGTGCCGCGCGTGACCGGCACCAGCGCGCCGCCCGCGCCCTCGATCACCAGCGGGTCCACGGCGGGCACCGCCAGCCGCGCCGGATCGATCACCACTCCGTCGATCTCGGCGGCGCGGTGGGGGGAACAGGGCGTGGTCAGACGATAGGCCTCGGGCAGAACCCGGTCGGCGGGCAACCCGCCCAGCCGGGCGACGTGATCACGGTCGGCGCCATCCTCCAGCCCGGACTGAACCGGCTTCCAGTAATGCGCGCCCAGCGCCCCGGCGAGCGCGGCGGAAAACACCGTCTTGCCGATGCCGGTATCGGTGCCGGTGACGACGATTCGGGTCATGCCAATACGCCCCCCAGCGTTGCGGCGAGCGCGTCGATGTCCGCGCGGGTGACGTTGAGCGTCAGCGAGATGCGCAGGCGGCTGGTGCCCTGCGGCACCGTTGGCGGGCGGATGCCGCGCACGTCGAACCCGGCCTGCTGAAGCGCTTCCGCCACGCGCATGGTTCGCGCATCCTCGTGCAGGATCAGCGGCAGGATCTGCGATCCGGTGGGTTCCACGCCGAACGGCGCCAGCGCGCGCTCGGCATGGCGGACCAGCGCGGTCAGGTCGTCGCGCCGGCGCGGTTCGTCCGCCAGCATCCGGATCGCCTCGCGCGCGGCGGCGCAGACCAGCGGCGATGGCGCGGTGGAGAAGATGAAGGCGCGGCCCCGGTTGACCAGGAATTCGCGAACGATCCGCGGCCCCAGCACCAGCGCGCCCTCGCAACCCATCGCCTTGCCGCAGGTGCGCAGCACGATCGTATCGGGCCGGCCTTCGAGATGGGCGGCCAGCCCGCGCCCGTCGGGGCCGAACACGCCGGTGGCGTGGGCCTCGTCGATGAACATGATCGCCTCGTGCCGCCGCGCCACCTCGGCGAAGGCATCGACCGGGGCGATATCACCGTCCATCGAATAGAGCGTTTCGAAGGCGAGCCAGATGCGCCCGGTATGGCCCCGCGCGCGCCATTCGCGCGCCGCGTCGTCGAACGCCTGCGGATCGTTGTGCGCCGCCGCCACCGCCGTCGCGCGCGTCAGCCGCAGCCCTTCGTGCATCGAGGCGTGGACGAGTTCGTCATGCACGATCAGGTCGCCGCGCTGGGGCAGCGTGGAAAGCAGCGCGGCATTGGCGGCATAGCCGGCGGAGAAGAACAGCGCGGCTTCGCTGCCGAAGAAGGCGGCGGCTTCGGCCTCCAGCGCCTCGTGCTCCGGGTCGTTGCCGCGCAGCAGGCGCGATCCGCCCGATCCCAGCGGCACCCCGCGCGCCACGGCGCGTTCCACCGCCTGCGCCAGGCGCGGCGCGCGGGCCATGCCGAGGTAATCGTTCGAGGCAAAGTCCACGCCCCGGCGCGGCGCCAGCGCGCGCAACCGCGCCCGTTCGCCCAGCGCGGCAAGGTCCGCCGAATGCACGCGCCACAGCGCGGCGGCGCTCAGCGTGCCGGCGCTCTCCGTATCGATCCCGGTTCCGCTCTCCATTCCGCGCTCCGGTTCAGGCCGCGCAGGCTCCCGCGCAGGGGCGTTCGGCTTTGGCGGCGCGCGCCGGTTCCTCGCCTTCCATCGGCTTGAGGCCCAGGCGGGCGAACAGCGCCGCGTCGGCATCGTCGCCGGCGTTGGCGGCGGTCAGCAGGCGGTCGCCGGTGAAGATAGAATTGGCCCCGGCCAGGAAGCACAGCGCCTGCGTCGCGTCCGACATGCTCTCACGCCCGGCGGACAGGCGCACCATGCTCAGCGGCATGGTGATCCGCGCCACCGCCACGGTGCGCACGAACTCGATGTCGTCGATCTTGGCCAGCGGCGTATCGGCCAGCATGTCGCCCAGCACGGTGCCCTTGATCGGCACCAGCGCGTTGACCGGCACGCTTTCGGGATGCGCGGGCAGCGTGGCCAGCGCGTGGATGAAGCCCACGCGGTCGGCGCGGGTCTCGCCCATGCCCACGATCCCGCCCGAACAGACGTTGATCCCGGCGTTGCGCACGTTTGCCAGCGTATCGATGCGGTCGGCGAAGGTGCGGGTGGTGGTGATCTCCTCGTACCGTTCGGGCGAGGTATCGATGTTGTGGTTGTAGTAATCGAGGCCCGCCTCGGCGAGCTGCGCGGTCTGCGCGGGCGTGAGCATGCCCAGCGTCATGCAGGTTTCCATGCCCATCTGGCGCACGCCCTTGATCATCTCGATGATCGCCGGCATGTCGCGGTCCTTGGGGTTGCGCCAGGCCGCGCCCATGCAGAAGCGCTGCGATCCCGCGTCCTTGGCCTGCGCCGCCGATTGCAGCACGGCCTGCACGTCCATCAGCTTGGTCGCCTTCACGCCGCTGTCGGCGGAGGCCGATTGCGAACAGTAGCCGCAGTCCTCGGGGCAGCCGCCGGTCTTGATCGAGAGCAGGGTGCACAGCTGCACCTCGTCCGCCCGGTGGTGCGCACGGTGGACTTCCGCCGCGCGGAACAGCAGGTCGGTGAACGGCAGGTCGAACAGCGCCGCGATCTCGTCGCGCGTCCAGTCCGTGCGCGGTGCCGGCCGGGTTGCGGGGCGAATGGCGGTGTCCTGCATGGTGCGGTTCCCTTACGCGTTTGAGTCCCGCGCCCTTAACCCAAAAGCGGCCGGGGTGCCCTCAAAAAAAGCGATGCGTTGTCCAGCGTGGAAAGCGCGCGGATTTTCACGCCCCTGCCGGCGCTCCTGTCGTCTCCCAGGGCCGCCGTTCGAGCAGGAGCGCCAGCGCGTCGCGGTTGAGTGCCATCGCCTCCGCCTCGCTGTCAGCCTCGGTATAGCAGCGCAGCTCCGGCGCGTTGCCCGAAGGGCGCAGGTGGATCACCGCGCCGCCGGCGAAAGTCATGCGGAACCCGTCGGTCCGGTCGATCGTGGCGATCGGGCCGGCAATGGGGGCGAACAGCGCTTCGGCCCGTGCCTTCTGCGCGGCGGCGTCGCCCGCGGTCAGCACGGCGATCAGCGCCTTGCTGTTTTCGACCGGGAATTCCTGCAACCGGTCCGAATAGGTCACGCGCGGCGGCAGGGTGGCGAGCAGGTCGGTCAGCTTTCCCGGCCGCGCCGCGTGTATCACCGCCAGCATCGGCAGCACCGCGTCGCGCGTCGGCAGTTCGGTCAGCGTCGCGCCGTCCTTCACGATGGCGTCGCCCAGCAGGAAGCCGCCGTTCGCCTCGTACCCGCAGACGCGCGTGCCGCCCTCCGCGCGCGCCTCATTCATCGCCGCGATCACATAGGGCGAACCGATGCGCGTGCGCAGCGTGTGGGCGAAGCTGCCCGACCGTTCCAGCACGGTGTTGCTGCTGACCGGAGTGACCACGCGGTCCGCGCCCAGCGCCCGCGCGCAGAGCACGCCCAGCACGTCGCCGCGCATCCAGGTGCCGGTGTGGTCGGCCAGCAGCGGCCGGTCCGAATCGCCATCGGTGGAAACGATCGCGTCCAGCGGCTGTTCGGCGGCCCAGGCCTTCGCCAGCGCGATGTCCTCGGGGCGCACGGCCTCGGTATCGACCGGGATGAAGCTGTCGGCCCGGCCCAGCGGCACCGCCTCCGCGCCCAGCGCCTCGACGATCCGGGTCACGATGTCGCGCCCCACGGCGGAATGCTGATAGACCCCGATGCGCAGGCCGGCGAGCGCGTCGGCGCCGAAGAAATCGCGATAGCGCGCGCAATAAGCGGTCTCGACGTCGATCGGCTCGGGCAATGGCGCGGGAATGGCCAGCATCCCCTCGTCGGTGAACTTGCCTTCGGGCAGCGTCACCGCCTGCTCTTTCATCCCGGCCTCGTCGTCCTTCAGCACTTCGCCGGCGGGACGGTAGAACTTGATGCCGTTGCGGTCGGCCGGGATGTGGCTGCCCGTCACCATCAGCGAGGGGATGCCCTGGGCAAAGGCGTGGAGCGCCAGCGCGGGCGTGGGCACATAGCCGCAGAACACCGGCTCCGCCCCCAGATCGCGCACCGCTTCGGCGCAGGCGGCGAGGATGCGCGGCGTACTGGGGCGCAGATCGCCCGCCAGCGCCACTTGCGTGCCGGGCGCGAATTCGCCCAGCCCGGCCAGATAGAGCAGGAAGCCCTGGGTATAGCCGTAGCAGACCCGGTCGGTCATCGCGGACACCAGCCCGCGCGCGCCGCTGGTGCCGAAGGCGACGCCCGATTGCGTCATGAGATCCTGGACGGAAGGGGATGCTGGCTGGTTCATCGTGCCCTGATACTGGAAAGAAGGACTGGCGGGAGGTCGGCATGGACCGGCTCGCCGGGTATCGCAATGCCGCAGACCGGCTATTATCCCAAAATGGCTCGATGATTGTATCGTTCCAACCGGCTGTGCAAAATGGCCGAGATGGCGCTAAAGCCTCGGCTGGCGGGCGACAGGCTCGCCTCCATTTGTATGTGTTGCATACAATACCGCCGCGTATTAGGGTACGACGCATGGAGAGGTTCGCAGAAATCATCGCGGCGCACGCGGGGCGCGAGGGGGCGTTGCTCCCGATATTGCACGATGTGCAGGCCGCGTTCGGGCACGTTCCGGAAGAAGCGGAGCGCGCGATCGCGGCGGCGCTGAACCTGAGCCGCGCCGAAGTGCACGGGGTGGTGAGCTTCTACCACGATTTCCATGCCGAGGCCGACGCGCGGCCGGTGCTGAAGCTGTGCCGGGCCGAAGCCTGCCAGGCGCGCGGGGTGGACGCGCTGGCGGCGACGCTGCCCGAGCAGAACCGCGTGAAAGTCGAAACGGTCTATTGCCTGGGCCTGTGCAGCGTGGGGCCGAACGCGATGGTGGGCGGCAAGGTTCACGCGCGGCTCGATGGCGCGAAGCTCGCCGCGCTGGTGGAGTCGCTGGCATGACGGTGACGGTCCGCATTTCCGATGACGCGCTGGCGCTGGCCTGCGGGGCCGACGAGGTCGCCGCCGCGTTCGCGAAGGCCGGCTGCACGGTCGAACGGGTGTCGAGCTGGGGGATGCACTGGCTGGAGCCGCTGGCCGAGATCGACGGCGCGGGATATGGCCCGCTGACGGCGGACGACGTGCCCGCCGTGCTCGCCGGCACGAGCCCGCTCGGCATCGGCCCGATCGCCGAACACCCCTTCATCGCCCGCCAGCAGCGCTTCACGTTCGCGCGCGCCGGCAAGACCAGGCCGCTGAACCTGGGCGACTACGCCGCCAGCGGCGGCTGGGCGGGCCTGCGCAAGGCGCACGACATCGGCGCCGAGGCGACGATCGCCGAAGTCACCGCATCGGGCCTGCGCGGGCGCGGCGGCGCGGGCTTTCCGGCGGGGATCAAGTGGACCACCGTGGCCAAGGCGAAAGCGGCGCAGAAGTACGTGGTCTGCAACGCCGACGAGGGCGACAGCGCCACCTTTGCCGACCGCATGGTGATGGAAGGCGATCCCTTCATGCTGATCGAGGGCATGGCGATCGCCGCCTATGCCGTCGGCGCGACCCGGGGCTACGTCTATATCCGCAGCGAATATCCGCACGCGATCGCCAAGATGGAAGCGGCGGTGCGCGCCTGCGCGCACATCATCGCGCCGTTCGTGCTGGAAGTGCGCACGGGGGCCGGCGCCTATGTCTGCGGCGAGGAGACCTCGCTGCTCAACAGCCTGGAAGGCAAGCGCGGCGAAGTGCGCGCCAAGCCGCCGCTGCCCGCGCTGGAAGGGCTGTTCGGCAAGCCCACCGTGGTCAACAACGTGCTGACGCTGGCGGCGGTGCCATGGATTCTGGCGCACGGCGGCACGGCCTATGCGGCAGTCGGCTTCGGCCGGTCGAAAGGCACGATGCCGATCCAGCTGGCCGGCAACGTGAAGCACGGCGGCCTGTTCGAAGTCGGCTTCGGCATCACGCTGGGCGAACTGGTCAACGAAATCGGCGGTGGCACGGCCAGCGGCCGGCCGGTGCGCGCGGTGCAGGTCGGCGGGCCGCTGGGCGCCTACCACCCGCCTTCCGACTTCCACCTGCCGTTCGATTACGAGAGCTTCGCCGCCGCCGACGGGCTGATCGGCCACGCCGGCCTCACCGTGTTCGACGATACCGCCGACATGAGTGCGCAGGCCCGCTTCGCCATGGAGTTCTGCGCGGCGGAAAGCTGCGGCAAGTGCACGCCCTGCCGCATCGGCAGCACGCGCGGGGTGGAACTGATCGACCGCATCCGCGCCCGCGCCCCGCGCGCCGCCGACGCGGTGGAGCGGCTGCCCCAGACGCACAATGCGCGCAAGGGCGCGCGCACGCTGGCCGAGGAAATCACCCTGCTCGAAGACCTGTGCGAAACGATGAAGTTCGGCTCGCTCTGCGCGCTGGGCGGGTTCACGCCCTATCCCGTGCTGTCCGCGCTCAGGCACTGGCCAGAAGACTTCGGGGCGGCGCTTCCGGCGGAAGCGGCGGAATGAGCGGCCGTGTCGCGCGCGACCTGAGCTTGTCGAAGCACGCGCGCCAACGCCGGCCGCGCACGCCATGATCCTCGGCGCGGTCCTGGCCGGCGGGCAATCCTCGCGCTTCGGCAGTGACAAGGCGCTGGCCGAACTCGCTGGCCGCACCCTGCTGGCCCGCGCGGTGGAAGCGCTGCAGGCGCAGTGCGACGCGGTGGTGGTGGTGGGGCGAAAGGATGCCCCGGTACCGACCCTGCCCGACCGCCCGCGCCCTGGCATGGGGCCGCTGGGCGGCATCGCGGCGGCGCTGCACCACGCGGCGGACGCGGGCTACGACGCCGTGCTGACCTGCCCGGTCGATGCGGCGGGGCTGGCCGGCACCGTGGCCGCCGACCTCGCCCCTTCGCCCGCCTATTGCGCGGACCAGCCGGTGATCGGCCTGTGGCCGGTCAGCGCCCGCGCGCCGCTCGACGCGATGCTGGCGGGCAACGGCAAGCATTCGATGCGCGCCTTTGCCGGGCTGATCGGCGCGCGGGCTGTGCAACTTCCTGTCCTTCCTGCTAATATCAATACACCGGCGGACCTCGAGTCCGCGGAGAGGCGATCCCATGGGTTATGAGCGTCAGGCCGATTTCGGCACTCCGGAAGTCCGTTCCGACACGCAGGTCACCTGCACGATCGACGGGCGCGCGGTAACGGTGCCCGCCGGCACCACCGTGATGCGCGCGGCGGCGCTGACCGGCGGGGCCATCCCCAAGCTCTGCGCCACCGACAACGTCAAGCAGTTCGGCTCGTGCCGGATGTGCCTTGTCGAGATCGACGGGATGCGCGGCACGCCCGCCTCCTGCACCACGCCCGTGGCCGAAGGGATGACCGTCCACACCCAGACCCCGCGCCTGCAGAAGCTGCGCAAGGGGGTGATGGAACTCTACATCTCCGACCACCCGCTCGATTGCCTGACCTGCAGCGCCAACAACGATTGCGAGTTGCAGGATACCGCCGCGCAAGTGGGCCTGCGCGACGTGCGCTATGGCTATGCGGGCGAGAACCACCTCGATCAGCCGGCCGATACCTCCAACCCCTATTTCGATTTCGATCCGTCGAAGTGCATCGTCTGTTCGCGCTGCGTGCGCGCGTGCGAGGAAGTGCAGGGCACCTTTGCGCTGACCATCGACGGGCGCGGCTTCGGCTCGAAAGTCTCGGCCGGCCTCGCCTCGGACAGCTTCCTCTCGTCCGAATGCGTCTCGTGCGGAGCCTGCGTGCAGGCCTGCCCGACCGCGACCTTGCAGGAAAAGGCAGTCAAGGAGATCGGCAAGCCCGAACGCGCCGTCGTCACCACCTGCGCCTATTGCGGGGTGGGCTGCACCTTCCGCGCCGAGATGCGCGGCGAACAGTTGGTGCGCATGGTGCCGTGGAAGGACGGCAAGGCCAACCGCGGCCACTCCTGCGTCAAGGGCCGCTTCGCCTGGGGCTATGCCCAGCACCAGGACCGCATTCTCAAGCCGATGATCCGCGCGAGCATCGACGAACCCTGGCGGGAAGTGAGCTGGGAAGAGGCGCTTGGACACACCGCGCGCGAACTGAAGCGGATTGAGGAAAAGTACGGCCGGCAGGCGCTGGGCGGCATCACTTCCAGCCGCTGCACCAACGAGGAGACCTTCCTCGTCCAGAAGCTGATCCGCGCCGGCTTCGGCAACAACAACGTCGATACCTGCGCGCGCGTCTGCCATTCGCCCACCGGCTATGGCCTGAAGACCACGTTCGGCACCTCGGCCGGCACGCAGGACTTCGATTCGGTCGAGGATTCGGACGTGATCCTGGTGATCGGCGCCAACCCCACCGATGGGCACCCGGTGTTCGGCAGCCGCATGAAGAAGCGGCTGCGCCAGGGCGCCAAGCTGATCGTGATCGATCCGCGCCGCACCGATCTGGTGCGCAGCCCCCATGTCACGGCGGACTACCACCTGCCGCTGCGCCCCGGCACCAACGTGGCGGTGCTGACCGCGCTCGCCCACGTGATCGTCACCGAAGGCCTCGCCGACGAAGCCTTCGTGCGCGAACGCTGCGACTGGGACGAATACCGCCACTGGGCCGATTTCGTGTCCGACGCGCGGCACAGCCCAGAATTCCTCGAACCTGTCACCGGCGTTCCCGCCGAAGCCTTGCGCGGCGCGGCGCGGCTCTTCGCCACGGGCGGCAACGGGGCCATTTATTACGGCCTGGGCGTGACCGAGCATTCGCAGGGTTCGTCCACCGTCATGGCCATCGCCAACCTCGCCATGGCCACGGGCAACATCGGCCGTCGCGGCGTGGGCGTGAACCCCCTGCGCGGGCAGAACAACGTGCAGGGCGCCTGCGACATGGGCAGCTTCCCGCACGAGCTGTCGGGCTATCGCCATGTCTCCGATGCCGGCGCGCGCGCGCTGTTCGAGGCCGAATGGGGCGTGAAGATCGATCCCGAGCCGGGTCTGCGCATCCCCAACATGCTCGACGCCGCGACCGACGGCGTGTTCAAGGCGCTCTACATCCAGGGCGAGGACATCCTCCAGTCGGACCCGGATACGAAGCACGTTTCGGCCGGCCTCGCCGCGATGGAATGCGTGATCGTCCACGACCTGTTCCTCAACGAGACCGCCAACTACGCCCACGTGTTCCTGCCGGGATCGAGCTTCCTCGAGAAGAACGGCACGTTCACCAACGCCGAACGCCGCATCCAGCCGGTGCGCAAGGTGATGGAACCGCTGAACGGGTACGAGGACTGGCAGGTCACGCAGGAACTGGCGCGCGCGATCGGGCTGGACTGGAACTACACCCATCCCAGCGAGATCATGGACGAGATCGCGCGGCTGACGCCGACGTTCTCCGGCGTGAACTATGCCCGGCTCGATGCCGAGGGATCGCTGCAATGGCCGGTCAACGCCGCCGCCCCCGATGGCTCGCCGATCATGCACGTTGATGGCTTCGTGCGCGGCAAGGGCAAGTTCGTGGTCACCGACTACGTGCCCACCGACGAGCGCACCGGCCCGCGCTTCCCGCTGCTGCTGACCACCGGCCGCATCCTCTCGCACTACAACGTCGGCGCGCAGACGCGGCGCACCGCCAATGTCGCGTGGCATCCCGAGGACCTGCTCGAAATGCACCCGACCGACGCCGAAAACCGGGGCGTGAAGTCTGGCGACTGGGTCCGCCTCGCCAGCCGCGCGGGCGAGACCACGCTGCGCGTGACCGTGACCGACCGCGTCGCGCCTGGTGTCGTCTATACCACCTTCCACCACCCGGCGACGCAGGCCAACGTCGTCACCACCGACTATTCCGACTGGGCCACCAACTGCCCCGAATACAAGGTCACCGCCGTGCAGGTCACCCCCAGCAACGGCCCGACCGACTGGCAGGAGGGCTACGAGGAACTCACCCGCCGCTCGCGCCGGATCGAGGGCAGCGCGATGGAGGCCGCCGAATGAGCAGCCACACGCCCGAAAAGCTCGCCTACATGGCCAACCAGATCGCCCGAAACCTCGCGCTCGAACCCGATGCGGTCGGCATGGTCGCCCAGCACATCCAGGACTTCTGGACCCCGCGCATGAAGCACATGGCCTGCGCCCTCGACGGCGCGGCGCTGGACCCCGTCGCCCGCGAAGCGCTCGCCCGGCTGGCCGGGCAGTACGGCGCCGCCGCCGCGTCCTGATGTCCAGCCCGGACGGCGCGCGCGCGTTTCCGTTTCGCGAACATTTCGCCGATGGCCGGCCGCCGCGCGCGATCGACCGCGCGCTGGCGGTGGAAGCGCCCGTCGCGATCGAGATCAACGGCATCGGCTATGCCGTGATGATGGCGACGCCCACCGATCTTGAAGACTACGCGCTGGGCTTCTGCCTGTCGGAACAGCTCATCGCTGCGCCGGACGAGTTCCATTCGGCCGACGCGCACGCGATCGACGGCGGCGGCTGGATGCTGCGCGTGCAGATCGCGCCGTCCCGCGCCGCGCCCCTGCTCGATCGCGCACGGCTGCGGCTGGCCGAGGGCAGTTGCGGGCTGTGCGGGATCGAAAGCCTGGAACAGGTGCTGCGCCCGCTGCCGCAGGTCACGGCGCGCATAACCGTGGAGGATGCCGCCGTGTTCGCGGCGCTGGCCGCGCTGCCGGACCATCAGCCGCTGGGCGAGGCGACGCGCGCCGCCCACGCCGCCGCGTTCTGCGCGCCCGATGGCACGATCCTGGCCGCGCGCGAGGATGTCGGCCGCCACAACGCCTTCGACAAGCTGGTCGGCGCGCTGGCGCACCAGGGATGGTCGCCCGCCGCAGGCTTCGTCGTGCTGACCGCGCGGTGCAGCTACGAACTGGTGCAGAAGGCGGTGATCGCGGGCTTTCCGCTGCTGGTCACCGTCTCGGCCGCCTCGACCATGGCGACGGAGCGCGCCGCCGCGCACGGGCTGCGGCTGTACAGCCTTGCGCGCGGAGACAGCCTGCTCGAGTCCTGACCGGCCACATCTTGGCCGGCCGCGTCTTCAGGCCATCCGCGCCAGCGCGTCTTCCAGAGCCGCCATCGAAACCGGCTTGGACAGCAGCGGCGCATCGGGCGCGCCCGTGCCGGCGTCCAGCGTGGCGTGGCCGCTGAGATAGCAGAACGGAATGCCGGCGTCGCGCAACTGCCGCGCGACGGGAACCGAATTGCCGTCGCTGCCCAGCGAAAAGTCCAGCAGCGCCGCTTCCACCGGGTTGTCCGTCAGCAGGCTCAGCGCGTGTTCGGCGCTGGCGGCCGGCCCGATCACCTCATGCCCCAGATCGGCCAGGCTTTCCTCCAGCATCATGGCGAGCAACGGCTCATCTTCGACCACCAGCACGCGCATGTCTGTTCCCCTGGCGGTCGTCGCCGCGTCCCCGTTCCGGTGGGATACTGCATTGCGATGAAAACGGATACAATCCCATTGGGTGACTAACATATGAGGGTCCACAGCGTTAACATGAGTCCGCCGGTGACCCCGCCAATGCCCTCGGCCCCGTCCGCTCCGGCCCGTTTCGACACGGCGCCGGGGCTGGATCGCCGCGCGCGGCTGGGCGTGGCGCTGGGCGTGGCCGTGCTGCACGCGCTGGCGATCTGGGCGGTGGTGCGGGCGTTCGGCGGCCTGCCCGCGGTGCTGCGCGAGGTGGGGCTCGAATCGGTCGTGGCCGCCTACGACGTTCCTCTCGACAAACCGCCGCCGTCGGCGACCGCCACGACCACCGAGCCCGAAGGCGCGGAAGGAGCATCGGGCCGCAAGGCGAAACCGCGCGAAATCGTGGCCGCGCCCGCCCGGATCCCCAACAAGGCGCCACCGGCCGCCCCGGCCGCGTCGACCGGCAACGATACCCGCTCCGGCGCCACCGCGGCGGGCGCCGGCACAGGCGGGGGAGCGGCGGGCGGTGGCACCGGCAACGGTGGCAACGGCAACGGCGCGGGCGGGCGCTTTGTGGCGCAGAAGGCGGTCAAGATCGCCGGCGACATCACCTCCGCCCGCGATTATCCGGCCACCTCGCGCACCAGCCGGCTGGGTACCAGCGTGATCGTCGCGCTGGTGGTCGGAACCGACGGCCGGGTGAAGGGCTGCACGGTGCGCAAGCGCAGCGGCGATCCCGAGGCCGATGGCATCACCTGCCGCCTTGCCATCGACCGCTTCCGGTTTCGCCCCGCGCTCGACCAGAACGGCGATCCGCTGGAATCGGTCTATGGCTGGGAGCAGCGCTTCTTCGCGCCCTGATGCGCCGATTATCCGCGCGGCATCCGGTAATTCGTATCCCCGCCCCTTGCGGCCGTGCGCGCTTGCCGCGAAACTGGGGCCATGATCGCGCAGACCATCCAGCTCGCGCTCGCCCCGGTTTTCGTGCTGGTGGCGATCGGCAACATCATGAACATCCTGACCACGCGGCTGGGCCGGATCGTCGACCGTTCGCGCGCGCTGCAGAAGCTGCACGCCGAAACGCACGGGGCGGAGCACGATCGCGTGGTGGTGGAACTGCGCTATGTCGACCGGCGCATCCAGCTGATCGGCCACGCCCTGCTGCTGCTGGTCTGCTCGGGGCTGGCCATTGGGGTCACCGTCGGCACGCTGTTCATCGGCGATATCAACGGGTTCGAGCTGCGCCACGTCACCAGCGTCACGTTCTTCCTCGCCATCGCCCTGCTGATGGTGGCGCTGATCTACCTGCTGCTCGAAACCCGGCTGGTGGCGCAGACGCTGCGGCTGCCGCAGGAACTGCTGGAACTGGAACGCCGCGACCTGTGAGCGGCTGACCCCGGCGAAACGGTCAGGCCAGCAGCTTCTCGCCCTTTTCGCGGATCACGCCCTCGATCATCCGCCGCGCGAAGCCGAGGCCATCGGGCATCGTCACGTCGATCACCAGTTCCGCCTCTTCCAGCGTGACCGCGCAGGGGACGGTGAAGCCCATCGCCGATACGTCCATGGCCAGATGATCCTCGTCGCGCCAGGTCATGTCGACCGAGGCGAGGCTGCCGAGCATGTCGCTGGCCTTGGCTGAAGCCTTGCCGGCCTTCTCCTGCATCCGGCGGCGCACCTCGTCCTTGCCAAGCGAATGGGGAATGGCGACGCGCATCAGGTGTTCTCCGGCGGGGCGGCGGGTGGCGGGTTCAGTTGCGGAGTCGCCTCGGCCTCCCCCAGCCCTTCGCCATAGCGATAGTCGAGGTAGCGCCCCCGCACGGCCAGATCGTCGATGTCGCCGGCGGCCAGCTTGCGCGTGATCTCGTCGATCTCGCGGCTGATCTTGCCCAGGCCATCGGCCAGCTGCTGATCGGCGTTGCGCCCGCCGCGTTCCTCGCGCTTCAGGTGCGCGGGGATGCGGCGATAGCTTTCGACCATGCCGGGCAGGTGTTCGCCCACCAGCTTGCGCACTTCGGCGACGGCGGGCTCGGCCGGATCGATCCCTTCGAGCTGCACCCCCAGCCCGTCCAGCTGCACGCCGATCTGGTCGACAAGCTGCACGGCGGGCGCAGGCAGCGCCGGGCGCTGCGCTTCCAGCCACAGTTCGGTGCGTCCTACCATGGATCGGACGTTGCCGGTGTTCAGCGCGGCCAGATCGGGCACTTTCAGGCGCGGATAGCGGCCGAAGAAGAACAGCGCCGCCGCGATCGTCAGCACCATCAGCATCAGGCCGGTCACGCCGATCCCGTCGATGGCCAGGCCCACGCCCATCGCCGCGACCAGGATCACGCCCACCGCCATGGCCATGCGCGCCGCCTTGCGCGCGACATGCTGGCGCTTCATCTCGGCCGAACGCTGCCCGATCGAGCGCCCGCCCACGCGCCGCCCGCCGGCCTGCTGGCGGACCAGCGAAGCGCGCGCTTCGGTCAGGATGCGCTGACTGTCATGCGATTCGCCGGCCATCGTCCGGTCCATCAGCCTTCAAGGCTCAGCAGCGGCGAGGTTTCGGGGCCGGCGAGCTTGGCCTGCGAAGCGCCTTCGGCCCGCGCGATATAGCCCTTGGATTTCTCGACCTCGCCCGAAAGCGTCGTCACCGTCTGCTTCATCGCGTCGAGCGCCTTCAGCTTGAACGTGTCGATGGTGTCCATCGTGTCGTAGATGTTCTGGAACGCGCGCTGCAACGTTTCCAGCGGGATCGTGCTGGAAGCGGCCATCTCGTGGATCTTGCCGGTCTGCTCGCGCAGCAGCTTGCCGGTCGAATCGATGATGTTGGCGGTCGTCGTGTTCAGCGCGGTGATCTGCTGCAGCACCAGCCGCTGGTTGGTCATCGCCTGGGCCACGGTGACGGCGGTGCGCAGCGCGGCCACGGTGGTGGTGCTGGCGCGATCGACGCCCTTGACCAGTTCGACATTGTTCTTCTTGACCAGATCGAGCGCGAGATAGCCCTGCACCGTCACCGCCATCTGCGTCAGCAGGTCCTGCGTGCGCTGGCGGGTATAGAACAGCGCGGATTCGCGGATCGCCTTGGCCTTGGCCGGATCGGTCGCGTCGAGGTCGTTGGCGGCGTCCTCCAGCTTCTGGTCGAGCGTCTTCGAGATGTGGATCATCTGCTCCAGGTTGCCCATGGCTTCCCACAGCTTCTGCCGCTCCACGTCGATCGCGGCATTGTCCATCAGCAGCTCGTCCTTGCCCGAGGCAAGCCGGTCGAGGATCGCCTTGATGTGCCCCTGGGCGGAGGTGTAGCCGTCGAAGTAGTTCTTCAGCTTGTTGCCGAACGGGATGATGCCAAGGAACTTGCGCGGCGAGGAAAGATTGCCCTGCCGGCCGGGATCGAGGTCTTCCACCGTGCGGCGCAACTGGGCAAGATCGGCGCCGACGCCGCTGTCCTTGTCCATCGCGCGGATCGGCCGGTCGAGAAAGCGGTTCGACATGCCCGCGGCCGCCACGATTTCCTTGCGGCCCATGTTGGTAAGCTGATCCACCCGCTTGCCGAATTCCGGGCTGGCCGCGTCCTGCGCGATCAGATCGGCGACGAAGGCATCGACCTTGGCTTCCAGCTTGCCCCGGTTCTCGTCGGACACGGGCACCAGGCCCGCCGCCTGCGCGGGCGCGACGACCGGCACCGGATCGGGCGGCGTCAGGGTGATCGGGCTGATGGTTTCGGTGGGTGTCGTGGCCATGGTCGTTTCGCTCGTTGAGGGCGGTTATGCCACGATAGATGGGGAAAGCCGTTCCGTCACGCAAGCTGTATTATGCAAATAACACAGCCTCACCCGCTGCGAAGCCGTATCGACCTTGCGCCCGAACGGGCGTAGCGATGAAGCGCACCGGGGGCCAAGGAGGGAACAGCGATCAGGTTCGATCCGAAAGACCTGCCGAAAGACCTCGTGGCCGGGCTGGCCGTCGCCGGCCTCATGATCCCCGAAGGCGTGGCCTATGCCGGGATTGCCGGGCTGGACCCGGCGCGGGCGCTGGCGGCCGGCATCGCGGGCGGATTCGCCTATGCGCTGGTGGGGCGCAGCCGCTTCGCCGTGGTCTCGCCCACGTCCTCGTCCGCCGCGATCCTGGCCGCCGCGCTGACCAGCCTGCCGGGCGACGCCGCGACGCGGGCGGTGCTGGCGACGGTGCTGGTGGGCATGACCGGGCTGATCTTCCTGGGCGCGGCGCTGTTCCGGCTGGGCAGCCTCTCGGCCTTCGTCTCGCGCCCGGTGCTGCGCGGCTTCGCCTTCGGCCTCGCCATCACCATCGTCGTCCGGCAATTGCCCAAGCTGCTGGGCATCGCCGGCATCGCCACGGGCAACATCGCGGTCATGACGGCGGAAATCGCGGGCGGGCTGCGCGCGGCCAATCCCGCCAGCGCGCTGATCGGCCTGGCCGCGCTGACGCTGCTGCTCCTGGTGCGGGCGCGCTGGCCGCGCGTGCCGGTCACGCTCGCGGTGCTGGCGGCGGGCATTCTCGCCAGCGTGGCGCTGGACCTCTCTGCGCACGGCGTGGCGCTGGCGGGCGAGATTCGGCTGGCCATGCCCACGTTCGACCTGCCCACGCTGGCGGCGGGCCAATGGGCGCGGATGGCGCAGCTCGCGGTGCCGATCGCGCTGATCCTCTTCGCCGAAAGCTGGGGCACGATCCGCACCATGGCCCTGCGCCACGGCGATGCGATCGAGTCGAATCGCGAACTCGTCGCGCTGGGCGTGGCCAACATGGCCTCGGCGCTGGTACGCGGGATGCCCGTGGGCGCGGGTTTCTCCGCCGGCGCGGCCAGCGAGGCGGCGGGCGCACACTCGCGCCTCACCGCGCTGACGGCGGCGCTGGCGGTGCTGCTGCTCGCGCTGTTCGCCACCGGCCTGATCGCGGCGATTCCCGAACCGGTGCTGGCCGCCGTGGTTATCGCAGCGCTGGCCCACGCGCTGTCACCGGGGCCGCTCGTGCGCCTGTTCCGGCTGGACCGCGACCAGTGGATCGCGCTGGGCGCGGCGCTGGGCGTGCTGACGCTGGGCGTGCTCAACGGAATGCTGGCGGCGGTGGCGCTCTCGGTCGCGGCGCTGCTCCACACCTATTCGCGGCCGCGCATCAGCGCGCTGGGGCGCGTGGGCGACGGGCACGATTTCGTCGACATGCGCCAGCATCCCGACGCGCGTGGCCTGCCCGGCGTGGGCATCTACCGTCCCAACGCGCCGCTGATCTTCGCCAACGCCGAAGGCGCACTGGCGGAAGTGGCGAGGCTGGCGGCAAGCGACGGCGCGCGCACCGTGGTGCTCAGCCTGGAGCAGAGCGCCGATCTCGACAGCACCGCCGCCGAGGCGCTGGGCGAATTCGTGGGCGCCCAAGGCAAGGCCGGCCGCCGCGTGATCCTCGCCCGCCTGCACGATCGCGCCCGCGCGGTGCTGGCGGCGAGCGGGCTGGACGGCGTGGCCGCCACGGGTACGTTCAGCGTCGCCGATGCGGTGGCGCAAGCAATGCGGGAGCAATGACGATGGCGATGGCCCAGAGGATAGAACCGCTGCTGCATCCGGTCGAACTGCGCCGGCTCCGGCCGACGCAGATGACGGTCGGCTTCATCGAGGTCGAACGCAAGCAGCACGCCTGGCGACAGCAGGTGGCGGAAGCGGGCGGCGAATACCTCGGCCGGCACATGATCCCGGTGGTGATCGGGCCGAAACAGGTGCCCTGGCTGATCGATCACCACCACCTTGCGCTGGCGCTGCTGCGCGAAGGGGTGGAGCACGTGCTGGTCAGCGTCGTCGCCAAGCTCGATCACCTCCCGCGCGACCGGTTCCTGACCTTCCTCGACAACCGCAACTGGCTGCATCCCTATGATGCGGACGGGGAGCGGCGGCCGCTGAAGGACCTGCCGAAGCACCTCGACGATCTGGCCGACGATCCTTACCGCTCGCTGGCCGGCGAGGTCCGCCGCGCCGGCGGCTACGCCAAGTCGCCCACGCCCTATGCCGAATTCCTGTGGGCCGATTTCCTGCGCAGCCGCGTGTCGGCCAAGCAGATCGCCCGTCACTACCCCCGCGCGCTGGCCAAGGCGCTGGACGCGGTGCGCTCGCACGAGGCGGCTTATCTGCCGGGGTTCGCCGGGGTGGATGAGTAGGGATGTATCGCTTGCAGACCCGGAGCGTGGCAAGCCCACCCCGCTGCGGCTAACACCGCCTGCGGCGGCATAAGCCTCGCTCCCCTCCCGCAAGCGGGAGGGGTTGGGGGTGGGAACCCCTCGCCTCCCGCCGTCAGGCCGCCAGCCGGTAAGGCTCGATCTCGCCCGCCAGATAGAGCTTCTTGGCCTTGGCGCGGCTGAGCTTGCCCGAGCTGGTGCGGGGCAGGGTGCGCGGGGGGACGAGTTCGACCACGCAGTTCATGCCGGTGATCGAGCGGACCTTCTCGCGGATCTGGTCGCGCAGCTTCACCCGCTCCACCGGATCGGAAACGCGGCAGTGGACCAGCACCGCCGGCGCTTCCTCGCCGTTCTCGGTTTCCACCGAGAAGGCGGCGATATCGCCCTGGTGGAAGCCCGGCAACTGTTCCACCGCCCATTCGATGTCCTGCGGCCAGTGGTTCTTGCCGTTGATGATGATCATGTCCTTGGCGCGGCCGACGATGAACAGGTAGCCCTCGGCGTTGAGGTAGCCCATGTCGCCGGTGTCGAGCCAGCCATCGACCATGCAGGCGTCGGTCGATTCGGGATCGCGGAAATAGCTGTGCATCACCGACGAGCCGCGGCACCACACCTTGCCGATGTGATGATGCGCCAGCGCGCCGCCGTTCTCGCCGCGAATCGCGATGTCCATGCCCTTCACCGGCACGCCGCAGTTGACGATGGCGCGGTAGCGCGCCGGGCGCGAGAGGTCGCGCGGGCAGCCGGACAGGCGCTCTTCCTCGACCAGTTCCACGCGGATGCCTTCGCCCGGCGGCATGATCGTCACCGCCAGCGTCGCTTCCGCCAGGCCGTAGCTGGGCAGGAAGGCGCTCGCCTTGAACCCGGCCTCGGCGAAAGCGTTGACGAAGTTCTGCATCACGTCGGGCCGGATCATGTCCGCGCCGTTGCCCGCCACGCGCCAGCGCGACAGGTCGAAGCGTTCGGAAACGTGGCTCTGGCTGGAAATGCGGCGGGCGCAGATGTCGTAGCCGAAGGTGGGCGAATAGGAGAGCGTGGTGCCCGGATTGCGGCTGATGAGATCGAGCCAGGCGAGCGGGCGCCGCGCAAAATCCTCGGTCTTGAGGTAGTCCACCGAAACCTGGTTGGCGATCGGCGAGAGGAAACAGCCGACCAGCCCCATGTCGTGATACCACGGCAGCCAGGAGATGCAGCGGTCGGGCGTGGTGATGCCCATGCCGTGCGCGTGGCCCGCCAGGTTCGCCAGCAGCGCGCGGTGCGTCACCGCCACGCCGTGCGGGAAACGCGTCGAACCGCTCGAATACTGGAGATAGCAGATCGCGTCGGGATCGGCCGGCGGCAGCGGCTGGTCCGAAACCGGGCCGGCGTGGAATTCATCCCACGACAGGCCCTTGCAGCCCTGCCGCGCGGCGGCTTCGCCCGCCATGGTCGCGATCTCGCCGGGGAACAGCAGCATCAGCGGGTCCGAGCTGGCGAGCTGGACCGCAAGCTGGTCAATGTAGCTGTCCTTGCCGCCGAAGCTGGTCGGCAACGGCAGCGGCACCGGCCAGGCGCCGGCATAGATCGTGCCGCAGAACAGCGCCGCGAAATCGGGGCCGGTTTCGGCGACCAGCGCGATCCGGTCGCCCGGCCGCACGCCCATGGCCAGCAGCCGGCCGGCCGCCGCCAGCGCGTCGGCGCGCAGTTCGGCGTAAGGGTAGGGGCGGGTCAGCGTGCCACGCGGATCGTGGAAATTGAGGCCCTTCTCGCCCTGCGCGACATAGTCCAGCGCATCGCAGAAGGTATCGAAATCGGAATAGCGACGCGGCAATGCATCGTCGTTCGGCGTGGGAACGAGAGCCGCCTTCTCCACAACGGCGTCCGTAACGGTCATGCGATACCCCGGTTTCTCTGTCTTTTTCCTGCCGGGCGTTTCTGCTTCGGCAGGTGAACGGCCCATGACTGTGTCCCGGTTCCCCTGCGCGGGGTACGGGTGCGGACGTTCTCATTTAATCCTGACTGTGGCACGAATGTGGCGCGATGAATCCGCAAGGTGTTCCAGACCGGCGCAAACGGCCGCCCAAACCACTCGATCCGGCCCGGATGGAGGACATGGCGCTCGCCTATGTCGCGCGCTTCGCCACCAGCGCGGGCAAGCTCGCCGCCTATCTCGCGCGCAAGCTGCGCGAACGGGGCTGGGACGGGCCAGCCCCGCCCGACGTCGACGGGCTGGTCGCCCGCTTCGTGCGCGCGGGCTATGTCGACGATGCCGGCTATGCGCGGGGGAAGGCGCAGGGCCTGCTGCGGCGCGGCTATGGCGCGCGGCGGATCGAGCAGGCGCTGGGGCACGCGGGCATTGCCGAAGACGTGCGCGCGGAGGCGCGCGGATCGGAACGCGACCGCCGCCACGCCGCGCTGGTGATGGCGCGCAAGCGGCGCTTCGGCCCGTGGGGCGGGGATCGCGAAGCGGAGGGTCCGAAGATCGATCCGGCCCGGCGCGAACGGCAGGTCGCCGCGCTGCTGCGCGCGGGGCACCCCCTTGCATACGCGCGCCGACTGGTCGATGAGCCTAGCATCGAGGCAGCGGAAGAATGGGTCGATGAAATTCTGGATTAAGACCGCCGCACTGGCATGCACCGTGGCCGTGATCGGCTGCTCGCCCGTCGCGGCCGATACGGGCGGGAAAAGCGCCGCGCAGCCCGCCGCCGCCGCGCCGGCGACGCATCCGGTCTCCGGCCTGCCCGTCGTCACGCTCACGGTCACCGGGGCCAAGGGGCCGCACGCCTTCCGCGTCGAAGTCGCCCGCACCAGCGAGGAACAGGCGCAGGGCCTCATGTTCCGCACCGCGATGGGCGCGGACGAAGGCATGATCTTCCCGATGGACCCGCCGCGCGACGCCGCGTTCTGGATGAAGAACACGGTCATCCCGCTCGACATCATCTTCATCGGCCCGGACCGGCGCATTCTCAACATCGCCGCCGGGGCGGTGCCCTATGACCTGACCCCGCTGCCGTCGGACGGCGTCGCTTCGGGCGTGCTCGAACTGAACGGCGGCCGCGCGGCGGAACTGGGGATCAAGCCCGGCGACAAGGTGGCGTGGTAGGAGCGGGCCAGCGCTGCGGTTCGACCATTTGCCGTGGGGGCAAGCCACTAAAAGGGGACTATCCCGGCTTGCGGAATCCCCCCCTCAGGGGCTAAGCGGCCCCCACCCTCGCGAAAGATGACGGCATCATGAGCTTTCTCGGCAAGATCTTCACCTGGTGGGACGGCGCCACCATCGGCACCCTGCTCGACAGTTCGCTGAAGGGCGAACTGGTGGGCACCGACGCGCAGGGCAACAAGTACTACCGCTCGCGCAAGCCCTATCCTGCCGGCCATCCGCGCGCGGGCGAGGAACGCCGCTGGGTGATCTACGATGGCGCCAACGACGCCAGCCGCGTGCCCGCCGAATGGCATGGCTGGCTCCACGGCGGCTTTGACGGCGTGCCCGAAAGCAATCTGCCGCCGCCGCACATCTGGGAAGCGGACTACACGCCCAACGCCACCGGCACCGCACTGGCCTATCGCCCGCAGGGCGCGCTGGAACGCGGCGGCAAGCGCGCGCCCGCGACGGGCGACTACGAAGCCTGGTCTCCGGAATAAGCGCCGTCCGGCCCCGATGAACCGTCTTTCCCGGCCACTGCTTCCGCTTGCCGCCTGCGTGGTGCTGGCGGGTCTTGGCGGGTGCCAGCGCCAGCCCGAAGCCGCGCCTCCGCCCGAGGCGACCGAAACCGGCGCGCCGGCGGCGGCGGGATCGGGCGGCGTGGTCGAAAGCGAATACGGCACGCCGGTCAAGGACCGCGTCGCCACGCTGGGCTTCCTCAACAAGCGTAACAACATCACGCAGGTGCTGGTGATGAAGACGGGCGAATCGCGCCGCATCGGCAACGCGATCGTCAAGCTGGCCACCTGCGAGCGCACCGCGCCGTGGGAAGACCCGCAGGAAACCGGGGCCTTCGTTCAGCTGTTTGTCGAAGAGCGCGCGACCACCCAGGAAAAGCTGGCGTGGCACAAGATCTTCTCGGGCTGGCTGTTCAAGAACTCGCCCTCGCTCAACGTCGTCGAGCACCCGGTCTATGACGTGTGGGTCAAGGACTGCGCGATGAAGTTCCCCGGCGAGGAAGACGATCCGGCCTCCGCCAGCAAGGCGGCGAAGCCTGCGGGCAAGCCGAGCACCGCTCCGGTTTCGGCGCCCGCCGCCGCCGCAACGCCTGTCGCACCGAAACCGGCCACCCCGAAACCGTCTGGCGCCAGCACCGACGAGTGAGGCCGCTGCGCGTGGCGCAGCATATCGAGATAGCGTTCCTGCGGAATTTCGACCGCGCCCAGCGAGGCCAGGTGCGGCGTGGTGAACTGGCAATCGAGCAATTCCGCGCCCGATCGCCGCAGGGCCGCCACCAGCCAGGCCAGCGCTACCTTGGACGCGTCGTTCATCCGGCTGAACATGCTTTCGCCACAGAACACGCGGGCGAAGCCCACGCCATAGAGCCCGCCGACCAGCTGTCCGTCGGCCCAGGTCTCGATCGAATGGGCGTGTCCGACCGCGTGCAGCTTGCGGTAGCTTTCGCGGATGCGCCGGCTGATCCAGCTTTCCTCCGCTTCCGGACGCGGCGCGGCACAGGCATCGATCACCGAATCGAACGCGGCGTTACAGGTCACCGTGAAGCGCCCGCGCCGCAGCGTGCGCGCCAGCGAGCGCGACAGGTGGAACCCGTCGAGCGGCAGGATCGCCCGCATGCGCGGCTCCACCCAGAACACCTCGGGATCGTCGCGACTGTCCGCCATCGGGAAAATTCCCGCGCGATAGGCCTTGAGCAGCAGCTCGGGCGGGATGATCGGTTCGTCGGGCGGCGTCATCGTCGTCGAAATGTCTTTGAGTCGGTTGCGCTCGCGCCGTCAACCCACTAAGGGCGCTTTTCCGAGCACAGGAGTGTAGCTCAGTTGGTAGAGCATCGGTCTCCAAAACCGAGGGCCGCGGGTTCGAATCCTGCCACTCCTGCCATCCTCTCCGCCGCGGCGTAGAGAGGTTTTCGTTTCCTTTCAGGCTTGTGCGTCCGCATGGGCGACGCGCGCGCGCCGTGCCCGACCGGTCCCGCGGCACGGCGGCGAAGGGTCCGGACCGGACGCGATCGCGCCGCCGGCAAACCGCCACCTGCCGCCCCGCGAATCGTCGCGATCCGCCACCGCTCTCGCCGCTCTTGCCAATCCGCCGGCTTGCGCCTAGATATCGGCCATCTTCCGACATCGGAATCATCGCCTGCCCCTCCCGGACCTGTCCGGGGCGGCGATGTCCCCTAGGCGGAAGACAGGATTTCATCAGGTAGCGAAAGCGGCAAGGATCATGGCGAAGACCAGCCCCGGCGAATTCATCAACCAGGTACGCGCGGAAGCGCGCAAGGTGGTCTGGCCGACGCGGCAGGAAACCACCACCACGGCGATCTTCGTGGGCATCATGATGCTGATCCTGGCGGTGTTCTTCCTTGGCATCGACAGCCTGTTCGGCTTCGTCGTGCGCTGGCTGCTCGCCCAGGCCTGACGCCCGCCGCTCCCTTCGGCACCCGACAAGACTTCAAGGATTTTCCATGGCCCGCTGGTACATCATCCACGCCTATTCCGGTTTCGAAAACAAGGTGCGCGATTCGATCCTCGCCGAAGCGGAACGGATCGGCCTGTCGCAACTGGTCGAGGCGGTGGAAGTTCCGACCGAAACCGTGACCGAGGTCAAGCGCGGCAAGAAGGTGCAGGTCGAACGCAAGTTCATGCCCGGCTACGTGCTGGCCAAGCTGGCGATGAACGACGACATCTACCACCTCGTCAAGAACACGCCCAAGGTCACCGGTTTCCTCGGCACCAACAACAAGCCGCAGCCGATTTCCGACAAGGAAGCCGCCCGCTACTTCGGCGCGCGCGAACAGGCCGCCGCCGAACCGCGCAAGAACGTGGCGGTCGATTACGAGATCGGCGATTCGGTCAAGGTCAACGCCGGCCCGTTCGCCTCGTTCAACGGCACGGTGGAAGAACTCGATTTCGAAAAGCAGCGCGTGAAGGTCGCCGTGTCGATCTTCGGCCGCGCCACGCCGGTCGAACTGGCGTTCGAGGAAGTCGAACTGGTCAAGTAATTTCACGGACGCGCCGGCAGGCCGGACCGGCGCGCTTTCGCCGCGCGCTGGCCGCTGACCGGAGAGTCCGTTGCTGACCACCCTGATCCTCGCGCTGGCGGCAGCATCCGCGCCGGTCGCGGAAAGCGCCGCGCCACGCCCGCCTGCCCCCGTTCCCGCTTCCGCCGCCAAAGCGCCCGGGGAACTGGCCAGAGAACTTGAACGCCTGCTGGTTTCGCCCCGGTTCGCCGCCGCGCGGGAGGCGTTGCGCGCGGATCATGCCCGGCTGGTCGATGATATCATTGCCCTGACCGAAATTCCCGCGCCGCCGTTCGGCGAGGAAGCGCGCGGCCGCGCCATGACCGCGATGATGCGCGCGGGCGGCCTGCCCGATGCGGCAATCGACGGCATCGGCAACGTCATCGCCACGCGCCGGGGCACGACGGTCGCGCTTGCGCCACTGATCGTGGCCGCGCATCTCGATACCGTGTTCCCGGCCGGCACCGACGTGAAAGTCCGCCGCGAAGGCACCCGCCTGATGGCGCCCGGCATCGGCGACGATACTCTGGGCCTGGCGGTGATGCTGGCGATGGTCCGCGCCATGGACAAGGCCGGCATCCGCACCGAACGCGATATCGTGTTCATCGCCAACGTGGGCGAGGAAGGGCCGGGCGATCTGCGCGGGATGCGCCATTTCTTCGCGCAGGACCCGCGCGCAAAACAGGCGGCCGGGTTCATCACCATCGATGGCGCGGGCTCGGGCTGGATCACCACGCGCGGAGTGGGATCGCGGCGCTGGCGCCTGGTGTTCGACGGACCGGGCGGGCACAGCTTCGACAAGTTCGGCATCGTCAACCCGCTGGCGGCGCTGGCGCGCACCGTGACCGGGCTTTACGGCATTCCCGTGCCCGCGCAGCCGCGCACCACCTATTCCGCCAGCGTGGTGGGTGGCGGCACCTCGGTCAACACGATCCCGGCGCAAGTCTTCCTCGATGTCGACATCCGCTCCGAATCGCCGGCGGAAATCGACCGCATCGATACCGCGCTCCATGCCATCGCCACGGCGGCAGTGGACGAGGAGAACCGCGCCCGATCGACCGACGGCGGCCGGATCGCCGTGACCTTCAAGCCGATCGGCAATCGCCCCGCCGGCACCACGCCCGAAACCGCGCCGCTTGCGGTGATCGCGGCAACGGCGGCGCGGGCGGCGGGGTTCGCGCCGCACTTCGAGCCCCTGTCGACCGATGCCAACGTGCCGATGAACCTCGGGATTCCGGCCATCGCCATTGGCGCAGGCGGTGATGGCGGCGGTGCGCACGCGCCGAGCGAATGGATCGACGTGGCCGAAGACGCCAGCGTGCGCGGCGCGGCGGCTGCCATGGCGACGGTGCTGGGGGCCGCCAACGCGCTGCCGTGAAGCGCGGCATGCCGCGTCCCCACCCCGAAACCCCTTGCATTTCGCGCCATTTGCGCTAGGTGCGCCCGCTTCCGGGCAATCGGGAATCCGTGCGGAAGAGGGTTCGCCCTCGTCTGACCGCTCACTCTGAGGAGCCGGAAATTCCGGTCTCCGACAGGAAGAAAGGAGGCCAGCAATGGCCAAGAAAATCGAAGGTTACATCAAGCTGCAGGTCGCCGCCGGCGATGCCAAGCCTGCACCGCCGATCGGTCCGGCCCTGGGCCAGCGCGGCGTGAACATCATGGAATTCTGCAAGCAGTTCAACGCTGCCACGCAGGAACTTGAAAAGGGCATGCCGCTTCCGACCATCATCACGGTCTATGCGGATCGCTCGTTCACGTTCGTCACCAAGACGCCGCCGGCAACCTACCTGATCAAGAAGGCCATCGGTCTCAAGTCCGGCTCGAAGGCGCCGGGCAAGGAATCGGCCGGCACGATCAAGCGCTCGCAGCTCGCCGAAATCGCCCAGGCCAAGATGCAGGACCTGAACGCGAACGACATCGACGCGGCGACGAAGATCATCGAAGGCTCCGCGCGCGCGATGGGCCTGCAGGTTGTGGAGGGCTGATCCGATGGTGAACCTGACCAAGAAGCAGAAGTCGCTCACGGAAAAGCTGGGCGACAACCAGAAGCTCTATGGCGTTGACGAAGCGATCCAGCTTCTCAAGGACCTGCAGAGCGCCAAGTTCGACCAGACGCTTGAAGTCGCGCTGAACCTCGGCGTCGACCCGCGTCATGCCGACCAGATGGTGCGTGGCATGGTCACGCTGCCTTCGGGCACCGGCAAGGACGTGAAGGTCGCCGTGTTCGCCCGTGGCGACAAGGCCGAAGCCGCTCTCGCCGCCGGTGCCGACAAGGTGGGCGCCGAAGACCTGCTGGAAGACATGCAGGCCGGCAACCTCGATTACGGTCGCGTCATCGCCGCGCCCGACATGATGGGCATCGTCGGCCGCCTCGGCAAGGTGCTCGGCCCCAAGGGCCTGATGCCGAACCCGAAGCTCGGCACCGTCACGCCGAACGTCGCCGAAGCGGTCAAGGCGGCCAAGGGCGGCCAGATCGAATTCCGCGTCGAAAAGGCCGGCATCATCCACGGCGGCATCGGCAAGCTCTCGTTCTCGAACGAAGCGCTGCGCGCCAACTTCGACGCGTTCGTCGATGCGATCGTCAAGGCGAAGCCGGCGGGCGCCAAGGGCAAGTACGTCCGCAAGGTCGGCCTGTCCTCGTCGATGGGCCCGGGCCTGAAGATCGACGTTGCGCAGGTGCAGGGCGGCTGATTTCCGGCTGATCCAGACCCAACGCGAAAAAGGCCGGGGGGCATGTCTCCCCGGCCTTTTTTCGTGGCCATCATAGTATCCGCCAACGCTGGCGCGCTGCCCACCCCAACCCCTCCCGCCAGCGGGAGGGGAGCGAGACTTGCGTCGCCGCCGGCGGCGTTAGTCGCAGCGGGGTGGGCCGTCTGCGCTTTGCATTGGCAAACGATGCCACGGCTTTTTTCGTCAGCGCGCTATCCTTGCCGGCGGCGCTGGTGCAGGAGGCGCGCATGGCCGACGATCCGCTTCGCAGCAATCCGCCTTCCGACCCGGCCGGCAATCCCGTGCGGCGCGCCCGTGCCATGGTGGAAGCCGAAGTCCCCCCGGCCCGGCGCGGCCCCGGCTGGGACCGGCACTGGCGCGAACTGGAAGCCTATGTCGAGGCGCAGGCGGGCGTCTGGACCGGCGCGGGCGCCGGGGAAGAGCCGTTCGCCAGGGACGATTGATCGTTCGGCAGATTGACCGCCTCACCGCGCCCGCTCTAACGCGCCCTATCGCGAATCGCGCGATGCGGAAGGGGCCGCGCGTTGGGGATCACACCGTCCGGAAGGGCCAGGCCGCGATGGCGGCGCGCGTCCACCGCCTTCATGGCTATCGCGATGACAGCGGCGGCGGCGGCTCCCGCACGCGCGACAGAAGCGGACGACGGCCTGCGCGTAACCGGCAACGTGCGCTTGCGCGTGGAGTCGATCGATGGACAGGCGCGCACCGGCTTCGACAGGAGCGATACGCTGGTCAACCTGCGCACGCAGGTGCTGGCGCAATACCGCAGCGGGCCGTTTCGCGTGGTGGCCGAAGTCCACGACAGCCGCGTGTGGAACGCCGATCCCGGCACGCCCGTCACCACCAGCGAGGTGAACACGCTGGAGCCGGTCCAGGCCTTCCTCGGCTATGACCTGGGGCCAATGCTGGGATCGGGCACCAAGGTTTCGGTGCAGGGCGGGCGCTTCACCGTGGCGCTCGGATCGCGCCGGCTGATCGCGGCCGACGAATACCGCAACACGGTCAACAGCAATACCGGCCTGCGCATGGACATCGCCGGGCGGCGCGGCCTGCAGGCCACGCTGATCTATGTCCTGCCGGCGATGCGCCTGCCCGACGATGCCGCATCGCTGCGCAGCGGCAAGGTGGAACTGGACCGCGAGAGCTTCGACGCGGTGCTGTGGGGCGGGATCGTCAGCCGCACCGTCTCGCGCGCGGGCGCGGGGGTGCCGGTCACGGCCGAACTCGGCTTCTTCCATTTCGGCGAACGCGACGCCCCCGGCCGCCCCACGCGCGACCGGTCGCTCAGCACCGCAACCGTGCGCGTGATCGCCGATCCGCGCCCCGGCCATGCCGATGGCGAGGCGGAGGCGATGGTCCAGTGGGGGCACACCCGCACCTCGCTCGCCGCCGCCGCGCCCGAATTGCCGGTGCGCGCCACGTTCTTCCATGCCGATGCCGGCTACACGTTCGGCGGTCCGTGGCGTCCGCGCCTGTCGATCGAGTTCGACTACGCCAGCGGCGCGGGCAGTGGCAGCCGCTTTGGCCGTTTCGACACGCTGTTCGGGATGCGGCGCGGCGATCTGGCGCCTTCGGGCATCTACAACGCGGTCACCCGCGCCAACATCATGACGCCCGGAATCCGGCTGGAAACCGCCCCCGACCGGCGGATGGACCTGCTGGCAACCTACCATCCGATGTGGCTGGCCGATTCGCGCGACAGTTTCGCCACCACCGGCGTGCGCGACGCCAGCGGCCGGTCCGGCTCTTTCGCCGGGCACCAGTTCGACTTACGGCTGCGCTACTGGCTGCTGCCACGCCGCCTGCGCCTGGAGCTCGGTGGCGTGCTGCTGGCCAAGGGCCGCTTCCTGACCGACGCGCCCAACGCGCCGCCGGGGCGCACCACGCGCTACGGCTCGTTCAATCTCAGCGCGCTGTTCTGACCGGGGCCAGGTTGGCACGGGTATAGCATTCCACGACCAGGCTGATCGCGGTTCCCCCAACCAGACGCAAGACCGCGCGGTGCGACAGGACCGTGCTCGCCGGGCATTCGGCCATCCGCCCACGCCGCGCCTCCAGCCGTTCGCGCCGGAAGCCGAGCGGCATGACGACTTTGCCGAACGGCGTGTCGGTCGTCTCCAGCGTGCGGTTCATGTCCGGGGTCAGCCGCGCCGGCACGTACCAGTTGCGCGCGTCGGACAGCACGGTTCCGCCGCACGCCAGCCGGACATGGCGGTAGGCGACCGGCTCGTCCGCCGTCACCCCCAGCGCCTTGCGCACGGCGGGCGGTGACGCATCGTGCGCGTCCCGGTCCGCCATGGCGCGGATCGTCGCCGGTCGGGCGATGCCCCGCGCCGCGCACCATTCGCCCAGCGCCTGCGTCGCGCTGTCGTGCGCGGCCAGCGTGGCTTCGAAGCGGGGTAGCGTGGGGGAGCATCCCGCCACCGACGTCGCCGACACCGCCAGCATGGCCACGGCGCCCGCGCGGTGTACGGTCAAATGCCGCCCGCCACCGCTTCGCGCCCGGTCGCTTCCAGCCCGGCGATCAGCGCCGCCGCGCACGCTTCAAGCTGCGCGGTATCGGTCGACCGGATCACGAAGTTCGCGCCCACCCGGCCTTCGCGGAAGAACGGGTAGCTGCCGATCTGGCACCCGTCGAAGGTCTTCTCGGTCTTGCTGAGAAGCTCGGCGATCTCGCTTTCAGGAACCCAGCAGCCGATCGTCGCCGATTGCAGCGGCAGCCCGCCTTCCAGCGTGCCGGTCAGCCCGTCGAGCATCTGCGCGGTGATGTGCGGCACGCCGGCCATCAGGAACACGTTGCCAATGCGGATGCCCGGCGCGCCCGACATGCGGTTCTCGATCAGGCTCGCCCCCGCCGGCACGCGCGCCATGCGCAGCCGACCCTCGTTCAGCCCGCCGCGCGAGGCGTAGTAATCCTCCAGCACCTTGCGCGCATCGGGATGGATTTCCACGCCCACGCCCAGCGCCTGCGCCACCGCGTCCACGGTGATGTCGTCGTGCGTGGGGCCGATGCCGCCGGTGGTGAACAGATAGTCGTTGCGCGCGCGCAGCGTGTTCACCGCCTCGACGATCGCATCCATCACGTCGGGCACCACGCGCACTTCGCGCAGGCGGATGCCCTGCACGCCCAGCCAGGTGGCGATCTGCGCGATGTTCTTGTCCTGCGTGCGGCCAGACAGGATTTCGTCGCCGATCACGATCAGCGCGGCGGTCCAGATGCGGGTTTCTTTAGTCATCGGGAAGAACCGATACCGCAAACCCGCGCCAGTGCAAGCGCGCCCCGGCCGCGATGCCCCAAAGGCCGCGCGGGGCGGGGACAGACGATCGCTATTCGGCCGCTTCGAGCTGGGGCTGCGCCTGCGTCGCGGGCTGCGCGTGGCCCAGCGCCAGGATGCCGTCCTCGATCGGCGAGGCCTTCATCCACGCCTTGTCGTAAACGTAATCCTGATTGAGCCGCCACGGCAGCGCGGCGGCACTCTTGGGCATGATGCTGAGCGCGCGCTGGAGATAGCCCGACGAGAAATCGAACACGTTGTCCTCGACCAGCCCGTGGTCGGCCGCCAGCAGAGGTGTCGCCACGTGCGCGCCCTTCGCCTTCATCGTGTTGAGCAGGCGGCAGGTGTAATCGGAAATGAGGTCCGCGCGCAGCGTCCACGAGGCGTTGAGATAGCCGAACACGGCCACCAGGTTGGGCACGTTCGAGAACATGCAGCCCTTGTAGTAGAAATGGTCGGCGAAGTTCAGCGGCACGCCATCGAGGCTCAGCGCGATCTTGCCGCCCATGGTCAGGCGCAGGCCGGTGGCGGTGATGATCACATCCGCATCGAGATGGCGGCCCGACTTGAGCTGGATGCCGGTGGCGTCGAAGCGGTCGATGTGATCGGTCACGATATCGGCCTTGCCCGCCTTGATCGCCTCGAACATGTCGGCATCGGGCACCAGGCACAGACGCTGATCCCACGGATCGTAGGGCGGGGTGAAGGTCTTGGCGTCGTACTTGTCGCCGAGCGCCGCCTTGATCTTCTTGGTCAGGTAATCCTTGACCTTTTCCGGCTGGCTGCGGGCGCGCTTGAACACCAGGTTCTGCAGCCGCACGTTCTTGAAGCGGGTGATCGCATAGGCGACCTTTTCCGGCAGGATGCGGCGCAACGCGTTGGCCAGGGCATCGCGCGCGGGGCGGATCGCGTACCACGTGGGCGTGCGCTGCAGCATGGTGACGTGCGCGGCCTTGTGCGTCATCGACGGCACGATCGTCACCGCCGTCGCGCCCGAACCGATCACCACCACGCGCTTGCCCGCGTAATCGAGATCGCGCGGCCAGAACTGCGGATGGATGATCTTGCCGCGGAAATCCTCGCGCCCGGCGAACTGCGCATCGTGCGGCGTGTCGTAATCGTAATAGCCCGAGCCCAGGTAAAGCAGGCGCGCGGTCACGCTCCGGCGCGCACCCGCCTCGTCCTCGGTCACCACCGTCCACAGCGCCCGCGCGCTGTCCCAGTCGGCGGACAGCACCTTGGTGCCGAAGCGGATATGCGGGCGGATGCCGTGCTCGTCGGCGATGCGGTTCAGGTATTCGAGGATCGCCGGGCCGTCGGCGATCGATTTCTCGTGCTTCCACGGCTCGAAGATGAAGCCCAGCGTGTGCATGTCGCTGTCGGAACGGATGCCGGGGTAGCGGAACAGGTCCCAGGTGCCGCCGATCTGTTCGCGTCGCTCGAGGATGGCATAGCTGCTGCCGGGGCATAGCATCTGCATGTGCGCGGCCATGCCGATGCCCGAAAGGCCGGCACCGACGATCGCCACGTCAACGTCCGGCGTGGCGTTGACCGACTGCCCTTCCGGCTTCAACGCGGCTGCACCCATGATTTCACACCCCTCCAGTTTCTGATTGCAACCGAACCTATCGCAATCCCCGCGAATTGCCAGCCCGATTCGCGCCTTCAGCGGCTTGCCGACTCGGCCCGCCGCGATGGACCAGCCAGGGGCGATTGCGCGCGACTGCGGGCTTTGCCACAAGCAGACCCATGCCGATCATTGCGTCCCGCCGCTACAGCCAGGGCCAGGCCCACGAAGTCGACATCGTGCTCGATGGCGTGCCGCGCGCGCCGCTGCCGCCCCAGACGTTCGACTGGATCGGCCTGTGCGAACCGACCGTGGAGGAGATGGAGCGGGTGCGCCGGCAATACGGGCTGCATCCGCTGGCGGTCGAAGATGCGCTCAATCCGCGCCAGCTGCCCAAGGTGGAGGCCTACGGAAAGCAGCTGTTCGCGGTGGCGCGCACGGCCAGCCTGCACGATGGCGAGATCATCTCCTATGGCCAGACCGCGTTCTTCCTGGGGGCCGACTTCATCATCTCGGTGCGCTTCGGCAGCACGCGCGCGCATCTGACGCTGCGCGAGGAACTGGAGGCCAGCGCCGAACGGCTCGCAGAAGGGCCGGACTACGTACTGCACGCCATTCTCGATTTCATCGTCGATGGCTACCAGCCGATCACCGATGGGCTGGAAGACGTGGCGCAGGACATGGAGGAAGCGGCGATCGAATCCTTCCCCGGCCCGGCCACGATCCGCCGCATCTTCCGCCTGCGCCGCCAGTTGCGCCGGTTCGAACGGGTGATCGGGCCGATGCAGGAAATGTGCGAGCGGCTGGTCGAGGCCGACCTGCCGACGATCGACCCGGCCGCGCGCATCTGGTTCCGCGACGTGCTGGACCACGTGCGCCGCTCGATGACGCGGGTGCGCGGCGTCAAGGAAACGCTGGCGGCGATCGTCGAAACCGCCAGCCTGCTGGAACAGCACCGCCAGGGCGAGATGACCCGCCAGCTCGCCGCCTGGGCCGCGATCCTGGCGGTGCCCACCGCGATTGCCGGCATCTATGGCATGAACTTCGAATATATCCCCGAGCTGAAATGGCGCTTCGGCTATTTCCTGGTGTGGAGCGTGATCCTCTCCGTCTGCGGCGGGCTATGGTATCGTTTCAAGCGGATCGGCTGGTTGTGATTTTCAGAATGATGAAAAAGAATGCGGCATTGTGAAAATCACAGCCAGCAGAACGCAGCGCGTGGGTAGCCCACCCCGCTGCGACTGACGCCGCCTGCGGCGGTGCAAGTCTCGCGCCCCTCCCGCAAGCGGGAGGGGACTCGCATATTCTCCCCTCCCGCTTGCGGGAGGGGCTGGGGGTGGGCAGCGTACCACCCTTCCCCAACAGTTCTGTCGCCCATAAAAAAGGCCGCCCGCCCCGATGAGGGGGCAGGCGGCAGGCTCATGCATGCGGAAAAAGGCCGATCGTCAGGCGATCAGAAGGCAACGGTGCCCGAAACCACCACCGCCGCGCCGGCGATCGAGGAGCCGTTCTTGGTCTGCGAGAAGTTCGGCTGGAGGTAGAGCGCTTCCTTGTTGCTGATGTCGGTATCGACATAGGCCACGCCCAGCACCACCGGGCCGACGGCCACGTCGGCGCCCAGCATCCAGTCGGCATACTTGCCCGTGGGCGCGACCGAGGTGCCGTTGGGACCAAGGCCGGCGTTGCCGTCCGAATAGCCGACATGCGCCTTCAGCGTGACCGGGGTGTTGGGGATCGCCGCGCTGGCGTCGGTCCAGACGTAGAGGTTGTCCGACTTGGCGCCCGGCGCATCGGGCACGCCGGTGGCGTAGGACGCCCCGCTCAGATACCAGCGGCCCAGCGATTCCTGCTTGGGCGCATAGGCAACGCCCGCCAGCAAGCTGACCGGGCCGACGGTGCCCGAAAGCTTGACGTAGGGCTCGGCGAAGTCGGTCTTGTCCGCGCCGCCCGGATACATGTACCAGGTCAGGCCCACGTCCACCGTGACGCCACCGATCGGCATCTTGTAGCCGCCGTAGATGTCCAGTTCGGTGTTGGAACCGCCGAAGGTGCCCCAGCCCGAAAGGTTGGAAGCCCAGGTGCCGACATAGAGGCCGCTTTCGTGCGACACGGTCAGACCGGCCTGCACGGCCAGCGCGCGGTCACTCTGCGACACGCCACGGAAGCGATAGTCCGAAACGATGGCGGCAGACCCGGAAACGGTAATGGGCTTGGGGGCTTCCTGGGCCAGCGCGGGGACCGAGAAAGCAAGCGCGGCAACCGCCGCCGCGACACGATAGAACATTGGAACGTCCTCCCTGGACTTGTCTTGGGAACGTTCCGCCTGCGTCCGCCGCGCGCTGCCACTCTGTCTGGTGTGGGGCCGCTTCACGCCGGAGCCGTTGGGATACGCAGCCATTTTTGCCCCCATTTTGCCTTTGTGTAAGGAAACATTGCTGGCTCGCGCGCCGCCGCGCCGGTGGACAATATGGCACGTTCATATTGAGAGAGGCGGGCAACTCTCCTAGTGCGCGCGACGAGCACCGCGCGCAGACCGCGATTCGCTCCAGGGACAGAACTTTTTACGGAAGCGATAGCGATGTTCGGCTGGTTCCAGCGCCTCCTGCCCAAGTCCGGCGATTTCTTCGACATGTTCGAACGCCACGCCGCAACGCTCGTGGCCGCCGCCGAGGCGCTCTCGCGCCTGACCCGTTCGGAAGGCAACGCGGCGGAATACATCGCCACGATCCGCAAGCGCGAGCACGAGGCGGACGATATCATCCGCGAAGTGCTCTACACCGTGCGCCGCACGTTCCTGACCCCGTTCGATCGCGGCGCGATCACCTCGCTGATCGCCGCCATGGACGATACGATCGACGAAATGCAGGCCGCCGCATCGGCCATCGAGCTTTACGAAGTCGCGAAGTTCGAGCCGGAAATGCAGGCCATGGCCGACAAGATCGTCGAAGCCTGCGACCTCATCGCGGAAGCGATGCCGCTGCTGCGCGACGTGGAACGCAACGGCGCGCGCCTGCACCAGTTGACGGAGCGCATCGTCAAGCTGGAAGGCGCAGTGGACCTTGTTCACCAGGCGGGGCTGAAGGCCAACTTCATCACCCGGCGCGGCGATGGCGATCTGGTCGCCTTCATCGTCTCGCGCGAAATCTACAAGCACCTCGAAAAGATCGCCGACGCGTTCGAGGATGTCGCGAACGAGATCGACGCCCTCGTCATCGACCACGCCTGATCGGCCGGCCGGGAACGCGCACCATGCACGAAATCGCCTTTCCGCTGCTGGTCGGCCTCATCGCGCTGGCGCTGGCCTTCGATTTCCTCAACGGGTTGCATGACGCGGCCAACTCCATCGCCACGGTGGTTTCCACGCGGCTGCTTTCGCCGGTACAGGCGGTGCTGTTCGCCGCCGTCGGCAATTTCGTGGCCTACTGGATGGTGGGCCTGCACGTCGCCGAAACGGTGGGCAAGGGCATCATCGACAAGGACGTGGTGACGCCGGCGGTGGTGTTCGGCGCGCTGATCGGCGCGATGTTCTGGAACGTACTGACCTGGGTGAAGGGCATTCCCTCCTCGTCCAGCCACGCACTGATCGGCGGCCTGCTGGGCGCGGGCATCATGCACGGCGGGTTCGGCGCAGTGGAAAGCTCGGGCACCAGCAAGACGATCGTCGCGATCTTCCTGTCGCCGATGATCGGCTTCGCGCTGGCCATGCTGATGGTGCTGATCACCAGCTGGCTGTTCCGCGGCTTCCAGCCACGCCGGGCGGAGCGGGTGTTCAAGTCGCTCCACCTGGTCAGCAGCGCGGCCTATTCGATCAGCCACGGCGGCAACGACGCGCAGAAGACGATGGGGATCATCGCGGTGCTGCTCTATTCCACGGGCACGCTGAAAGGCGAATTCCACGTGCCCGAATGGGTCGTGATCGCCTGCTACGCCGCAATTTCGCTGGGCACGCTCTCGGGCGGCTGGAAGATCATCCAGACGATGGGCAGCAAACTGACCCAGCTCAATCATCACACCGGCTTCTGCGCCTCCACCGCCGGCTCGATCGTGGTGTTCGGCGCCAGTGCCATGGGCATTCCGGTCTCGACCACGCACGCCATCACCGGCTCCGTCGTCGGCACCGGCGCGGCCCGCCGCGCCAGCGCGGTGCGCTGGGGCGTGGCGACGCGCGTGGTCGTGGCGTGGTTCATCACCATTCCCGCCAGCGCCGCCGTGGGCGCCGCGTTCTACCTGCTCACCCGCCTGTTCTGAACGCCGAGCTGTCCTGAGCATAGGCCCGTTCGGGCTTTGACAGCCGGCTTCCCGCGCGACACTGTGCGCCGGCGCGGGGTTTGGCGCGCGGCAACAGGGGCATGGGCATATGACGGTTCGCGCAGGTTTTCGCGCGCTGATGGCAGGCGCGGGGCTGGCGGCCACGGCCCTGCCCCTTGTCCCGCTTGCCACCCCCGCCCGCGCCGCGACCCCGGCGGAAAAGATCGCGGCGATGGACGACGCCGCGCTGTTCGACCGGTTCGGCAAAGAAGTGGTCAAGCTGGGCAAACCCGCCGTCTGCGAGGCCGTGCCCTATACCGACGAGATGGCGCGGCGGCGTCCGGCGCAGCGGCTGATGGCCATTGCCGCGCTGCTCCGTTCCAACTGCGCGCTGTTCCAGGACCGCTATCCCGATGCGCTGCGCGAGGGGGAGGAGGCCGAAGGGTTGGGTTTCGGCCGCGACGGGGACGAACTGCGCGTGCTGGTCGATTTCCTCGCCATGCAGGCCGCCCTGCGCGCGGGTAACGGCGATGCCTATGCCGAGCACCTTGGCCATGTCGCGGCGCGCGGCAACGCGGCGGAGTTCGCCGGCCTGCAGCGGCCCGCCATCTTCGTCGGCCTGCGCACGGCCGCCATCGGTAACCAGGATCGCGCGGTGCTGGCGCTTGCCCGGTCGCCGGCGTTTCCGTCACTCACCCCCGATATGCGCGGCCCCGTGGCGGCCAAGGCACTGCGCCCGGCGCTGGCGGCGGGCGATACCGCCGTGGCAGACATGCTGGTGGGCGAGCTGCGCTTCCCGAAGACTGCTCTCGATATGCTGGTCGACCGCGACTACGAAAACGGCTGGCCCATGCTGGCCCGCCGCGTCGGCCCCCATGCTCAAACGATACTGCTGCAAAGCGTCGAAGCCGCCACGGCCGATCTCGCCAAGGCGCCGGAAGACCACACGGTGCTGTCGCGCCTGGTGGATGCGCTGGTCGATGCCGGACGGTTCGACGAGGCGATCGCGGCGGCGCAGCGGATCGATCACACCGACAAGGGGCTGCGCAAGGCGGGCGAGTACGACGGCTGGATCATCAATGCCGAGGTCCGCGCGCTCGACGCGCTGGGCCGCACGGCCGAGGCGGACGCGCTGTTCGACCGGCTCACCGCCCTGCCCTGGCGCGAGCGCGGCTGGATGGTCAATTTCGTCATCAACCGCGCGGAACGGCTGGTGCGCCACGGGGCGTGGGACCGGGCGGTGCTGGCCGCCGCGCTCGCCACCGAAGTCGCCAACGCGCAGGGTTCGCCCTATGCCCGGCTGTCCGCATCGGCGCAGCGCCTGTGCGCGATGCACCACGCCCAACCCGATCAGGACCAGCGCCTGCTGCGCGAGGCGATCTATGCCCATTGGCGGGATTCGGTTGATGCGGCGGTACAGGCTGCGCAGTGCCTGGGCGATGATGCGGCGGGACGGCAGTTCCTGAAGGACGGCCTCGCCGATGCGAAGATGCGTTCCTACGGGCTCGCGCTGCTCCAGCCAGAAGGTGTGGACATCGTCAGCGATTCCGCCAGCACTGCGCCCCACGCACGCGAACTCATGGACGCCGACGCCGATCTGCGCGCCGCCTATGATCGCGCGGGCCGCGATCTTCCGGAAGACCTGCGCCCCGCGCGGCGCTGACGACGCGATCGCGCGCGGGAAGTGGCCAAAAAGGGCGTGGGATTTCCGGGCATTGCCCCTTGGCAAAGCGCGCGGCGATGGCAGGATGCAGCCTTGTCCATTTCGGCCCGAACCCTTCCGGGGAGAACCTTTTCCATGTCCAGCCGTCCTGCCTTTCGTGGCGCCCTTCGCGCCGCCGCCGCGCTCTCTGTCCTGCTCGCGCCGCTGCTGCCAGCGCCCGCGCTGGCCGGGCCGGCCGAGGACGCCGCCGTCGCGCGGATCATCGACGAAGGCATGAACCGCAGCGCGGTGATGACCACCGCCAGCCAGCTGATGGACGGCATCGGCCCGCGCCTCACCAATTCGGAAAACCACCGCAAGGCCGAACGCTGGGCGATGGACGTGCTGCGCGGCTATGGCCTGGCCAACATCCACGCCGAACCGTTCAACTTCGGGCTGGGCTGGAACGCCGATGGCTGGTCCGCCGCGATGGTCTCGCCCCGCCCGCTTGCGCTGACGGCAATTCCGGTGGCGTGGTCGCCGCCGACCACGGGCGCGGTGCGCGCGCCGGTGATCGTCGCGCCGATGAGCCGGGAAGAGAACTTCGCCGAATGGAAAGGCAAGCTCGCCGGCCGCATCGTGCTGGTCTCGCTGCCGGGCGCGACCAGCGAATCCAAGGACCCGGTGTTCAAGCGCTATACCGATGCCGAGATCGGCGAATTCGACAAGTTCGACCAGCCGCGCTTCGATCCCGAAGCCGCCGCGCTGCAGATCCGCAACCGCAGTTTCCTGCGCAAGCTGACCGAATTCCTCAAGGCCGAAGGCGCGCTCGCGCTGGTGCGCATGAGCTATCGCGACGGCAAGCTGGTCCATGGCGAAGGCTATGACTTCGTGCCCGGCAAGACGCTGGCCGTGCCGGCGATGGAACTGGCGCAGGAGGATTACCGCCGCCTCGTCCGCCTGGCGAAGACCGGCGCCGCGCCCGAGATCGAACTGAACATCGAGGCGCGCTTCGACGACAAGAACCTGATGGCGGAGAACGTCATCGCCGAAATCCCCGGCACCGATCCCAAGGCGGGCTATGTCATGGCCGGCGCGCATTTCGACAGCTGGATCGCGGGCGACGGCGCCAACGACAACGGTGCCGGCAGCGTCGCCGTGATCGAGGCCGCACGGCTGATCGCCAAGCTGGGCGTCCGGCCGAAGCGCACTATCCGCTTCGCGCTGTGGAGCGGCGAGGAACAGGGCCTGCTCGGCTCGCGCGCCTATATCGAACAGCACCTTGCCTCGCGCCCGGTCGATCCCGCGCTGACGGGCATCGAATCCTATGTGGCGTGGCGCAACGCCTTCCCGATCACGCCGAAGGCCGAATACGCGGCGCTGAAAGCCTATTTCAACATGGACAACGGATCGGGCCGGTTCCGCGGCATCTATGCCGAGGGCAACCTGGGCGCGGGCGCAATCCTGAGCGACTGGCTGGCCCCGTTCAAATCGATGGGCGCGGGCCGCGTCGTCGCGGAGAAGACCGGCGGCACCGACCACGTCTATCTCCAGTCGATCGGCCTGCCCGGCTATCAGTTCATCCAGGACCCGCTCGATTACGACAGCCGCGTCCACCATTCCAGCATCGACACGCTGGACCACATGCGCGCGGACGACATGCGCCAGGCCTCGGTGATCCTGGCGGGCATGCTGTGGCAGGCCGCCAACAGCGACAAGGAACTGCCGCGCAGCCCGCTGCCCACGCAGCCCGCGCCGACCGACCCGTTCAAGGTGGCGGACCCGAACCAGTAGAGCGCGATGGATCGCGTCAGGCGATCACGCCGTAGAGGTCGTGCGCGTCGGCGTCCTCGATCCGCACCTGCGCGAAATCGCCCGGCTTCAACGTAGCGGGCACGTTGCGCAGATAGACCGCGCCGTCGATTTCCGGGGCGTCGGCCTGGCTGCGCGCGGTCGCGCCCAGATCGCCGTCCTCGTCCGGCTCGCCCACCTCGTCCACGATCACCTGGATCGTACGGCCGACCTTGGCGGCGAGCTTGGCCGCGCTGATCGCCTCGGTCTTTTCCATCAGACGGGCGTAGCGTTCCTCCTTGACCTCCTCCGGCACCGGATCGGGCAGGTGGTTGGCGCTCGCGCCGTCCACCGGTTCGAAGCGGAAGCCGCCCACACGGTCGAGCTGCGCCTCGTCCAGCCAGTCGAGCAGGTACTGGAAATCCGCCTCGGTCTCGCCGGGGAAGCCGACCACGAAGCTCGACCGGATGGCGATGTCGGGGCACACTTCCCGCCAGGCCTTCAGCCTGTCCAGCACCTTGGCCTCATTCGCCGGCCGCTTCATCGCGCGCAGCACGCTGGGGCTGGCGTGCTGGAACGGGATGTCGAGATAGGGCGTCACCAGCCCTTCGGCCATCAGCGGGATCACCGCGTCGACATGGGGGTAAGGGTACACGTAATGGAGGCGCACCCATGGCGTTTCGCCCTGCGGGGTGCGCAACTGGCCCAGCTCGCGCGCCAGATCGGTCATGTGGGTGCGCACGGGATGCCCCTTCCACTGGCGCTCCTCGTGCCGCACGTCCACGCCATAGGCCGAGGTGTCCTGGCTGATGACCAGCAGTTCCTTCGTCCCCGCCGCCACCAGCTTCTCCGCCTCGCGCAGCACGGCGTCGATGCGCCGGCTGGCCAGCTTTCCGCGCAGGCTGGGGATGATACAGAACGCGCAGGCGTGGTTGCAGCCTTCGGAAATCTTGAGGTAGCTGTAATGGCGCGGCGTCAGCTTGATCCCGCCCTGGTCGTCCAGCGCCTGCGGGATCAGGTCGATATACGGCCCCATGCCGGGCGGCGCGGCTTCGTGCACCGCTTCCACCACCGCCTCGTACTGGTGCGCGCCGGTTACCGCCAGCACGTCGGGGAACTTCGCGCGGATCAGCTCGGCCTCGTTGCCCATGCACCCGGTCACGATCACGCGGCCGTTCTCGGCGATCGCCTCGCCGATCGCGGCCAGGCTTTCCTCCTTGGCCGAATCGAGGAAGCCGCAGGTGTTGACCAGCACCACGTCCGCCCCGGCATAGTCCGCGCTCATGGCATAGCCATCGGCGCGCAGGCGCGTGAGAATGCGTTCGGAATCGACCAGCGCCTTGGGGCAGCCAAGGCTGACCATGCCGACGCGCGGCGCTTCGGGAAGCGTGATGGGGGAATTCTGGGATGTCATGGCGACCGCGCCTTACGCGGATTCGCGCCGCCCGTCATCATGCGGCATCATCATTCGGCGTCATCAGCCATCATCGCAGCGCCCGCGAATTGCCAATGTGACGTCATCTCGCTACCGTCTCGCGAGGCGGGAAGCGAGGAAAGAGCAGAATGGGTCCGGTGAACTGGCTGGCGGTGTTTCTCGCTATGCTTGCCGCGCTGACGGTGACCGCGGTGTGGTATGGGCCGCTGTTCGGCCGCGCCAAGCTGGAAGAGGTCGGCCCCGGTGGCCTCGGCACCCGCACCGCGCCCGCGCGCACGCTGGCGATCACGGCCGCGCTGCTGCTGGTGACGGCATCGATGATGGGGCACATGTTCGCGCGCGTCGGCCCCGAAACGCTGGCGGTGAAGCCCTGGCTCTATTTCATGATGTCGGGCGGCCTTGCCGGTGCCTTCGTGATCCCGTCGCTGTGGATCAGCTATACCCAGCAGCGGATTTCCACCCGCCTCGCGCTCATCGACGCCGGATTCTGGATGGTCGCCTACCTGGCGATGGGGCTTGTGTTCTTCCTGATCCACTGATCGCTGGCGACGGTTAGGCCATGGACGCGCCGACAGCGCCATCGGTCGGCGCGGTAGGCACGATTTCCACGATCATGTCGCCAGGCGCCAGTTGCCTGCTTTCTTCTTCCCAGAAGCCATAGGCCTTGCCCGCGCGATAGATGCGCAAGCCCTGCCCGCCGGATGCCAGGCGGGTCAGCGGCCGGCCCACTTCCTCGTCGCGCACCGGTCGCTCGACAAGGTGGACGCGCCCGGAAATGGACGCGAGATCAGAAAGATAGCCGGCCGTGTGCTGCCCGTGCGCGGTGCCGGCCAGCAGTTGCCCGGTGAAGCGCACCGGGTTGATAACGTTGGTGGCGCCCGCCTGCTGCGCCAGCACTTCGTTGTCCGCGGCGCGAACCACGGTGCTGATCGGCACGCCGGGCGCCAGATGCCGCGCCGTCAGCGTGATGAGGATCGAGGTGTCGTCGCGCCCCGCGGAAATCAGGATGGCGCTGGCCCTGGCGATGCGCACGTCGATCAGCGTGGTGTCGCGCGTGGCGTCGCCGGGCAGCACGTTGCACCCCATGCGCTCGGCTTCCGCCAGCCGCCCTTCCGCCCCGTCGACCACCACGATCGTCGCGGGATCGGTGCCGCGCGCGATCAGTTCGGCGACCGCTTCGGAACCCGATATGCCAAAGCCCAGCACCACGACGTGACCCGACAGGGCATTCTGGATCTGCGCCATGCGCCACCTCTCCCAGCTGCGCTTGATGATGAAGTTGTAGGCCGTGCCCACGAAGATGAAGATCACCGCCAGGCGGATCGGCGTGACGATCACCGTTTCGATCAGCCGCGCCCGGTCGCTGACCGGCGCGATGTCACCGAACCCGGTCGTGGTGATGGAAATCATGGTGAAATAGACCACGTCGAGGAAACTGACGTGCCCGTCGTGGTTGTCGGCCAGCCCTTCGCGGTCGATCCAGTGGATCAGCACCACCAGCGCCAGCAGCGCGAAGGCGGCCGATAGCCGCAACGCGATGTCGGCCCACACCGGAACCCGGATCAGCCGGCGCAGTGCCTGGTGCCCGACCGGCCTCACAGCCGGACTGGCAGGTACACGACCGGATCGCGCGGATCGTTGTCGCGGCGCAGTTCGAAGTGCAGCGTCGGCCGCTTCGCCTCCCCGCTCTTGCCGATGCTGGCGATCGCCTGCCGGGCCTTTACAACATCGCCCTCCTTCACCCGCACCTGCCCGAGATAGGCATAGGCGGTGACCCAGCCCTGTCCGTGATCGATGACGATCAGCTGGCCGAAGCGCTCCGGCTCGTTGCCGGCAAAGATCACGGTGCCGGCACCGGCGGCGCGCACCGTCAGCCCGGCGTAGGCGGCGAGATCGATGCCCCGGTTGCGCTGGCCGGAAGCGACCGACCCCGATGGAACCGGCGTGCCGAAGCGGCTCAGCACCGCGCCCGATACCGGCCAGGACAGCGCAGGCGCGCCCGCCTCGCGCACATGCGGGGCCGGCGCGGGGCGCAAGGGCGGCGCCGGGCGCGGCGCTGGCGCGGGCCGGGGCGTCGCCTTGGGTGGCGTCGACGTCTGCGGAGCCGGCGTCGGCACGGGGGCCGGGCGCCAGGGCACCGGCATCGGATCGGGCCGTTTCAGCACCTGCCCCACGCGGATGATATAGGGCGAAGGAATGCCGTTGGCCCGCCCCAGCGCTTCCATGGTCACGCCCATGCGCTGCGCGATGGCGCGGAAGGTATCGCCCGGCTGGACTTCGTAGGTCCAGGCGATGATCGGCGCGCCAGCCCCGGAGCCGGCGGCGTTCTGGGCGAACGATGGCGCGGCCGGCGCCGCCGCCAGCAGCAGCGCCGCGAATCCGGCGGCCGTTCGCCGCGCGCGCATCAGCCCTGCGGCACCAGCCGCGTCAGCCCGCCAAGGTAGGGGTGCAGCGCGGCGGGCAGGTCCACCGATCCATCGGCCTGCTGGCCGTTCTCCAGCACCGCCACCAGCGTGCGCCCGACCGCGAGGCCCGACCCGTTGAGCGTATGGACGAACTCGGTGCCCTTCTGCCCTTCCGGGCGATAGCGCGCGTTCATCCGCCGCGCCTGGAAATCGCCGCAGTTGGAACACGAGGAAATCTCGCGGTAGGCGCCCTGCCCCGGCAGCCAGACTTCGAGGTCATAGGTCTTGCGCGCGGTAAAGCCCATGTCGCCGGTGCACAGCAGCACCTTGCGATAGGGCAGTTCCAGCGCCTGCAGCACGCCTTCGGCGCAGGCGGTCATGCGCTCGTGCTCGGCCTCCGAATCCTCGGGCCGGGTGATCGAGACCAGCTCCACTTTCTCGAACTGGTGCTGGCGGATGAACCCGCGCGTATCGCGCCCGGCCGCACCGGCTTCCGAACGGAAGCACGGAGTCAGCGCGGTCATGCGGATCGGCAGCGCGGCCTCAGCCAGAATCTGCTCGCGCACCGCGTTGGTCAGGCTGACTTCAGCGGTGGGAATAAGCCAGCGGCCGTCGGTGGTGCGGAACAGGTCTTCGGCAAACTTGGGCAACTGGCCCGTGCCGAACACCGCCTCGTCCTTCACCAGCAGCGGCGGGATGCATTCCAGATAGCCGTTCTCGCCGGTCTGCCGGTCCAGCATGAAATGCGCCAGCGCGCGGTGCAGCCGCGCCATCCCGCCCTTGAGGAACGTGAAGCGCGCGCCCGAAATCAGCGCGCCGGTTTCGAAATCGAGCCCCAGCGCCGGGCCGAGATCGGCATGTTCGAGCGGGGTGAAATCGAACGCGCGCGGCGTGCCCCAGCGGCTGACCTCGACGTTCTGCGCCTCGTCCTCGCCCGGCGGCACGTCGTCGGCCGGGCGGTTGGGCCATGCCGCCAGCGCGTCGGCGAGCTGCGCGGTCAGCCGGCGCTCCTCGTCCTCCAGCACGGGCAGTTCGGTCTTCAGCGCGGCGACTTCGGCCTTCAGCGCCTCGGCCGTGTCCTTGTCGCCCTTGCCCATGGCCGCGCCGATCGCCTTCGACGCCTCGTTGCGGCGGGCCTGCGATTCCTGCATCCGCGTCGCCACATCGCGCCGCGCGCTGTCGAGCGCGAGGATGGACTGCGCCACCGGCTCCACGCCCCGGCGGGCAAGGGCGGCGTCAAAAGCGGCGGGGTTTTCGCGGATCAGGCGGATATCGTGCATGGTCCGGGGCTATGCCGTCTCGGCGCGGCCCTTGCAACCCGATCGGGAAAAGGCCGATCGGAGAAACGGGGACGTCTATCGCCGGGGGCAGGTGTTCACGCCGATCAGCGAATAGAGCGGGCAAACGCGGAACAGCCCGGTCAGCAGCGGCACAAGGCCGATCCAGCCCCAGCCCGTTTTCGGCCCAACGAAGACCATCGCGATCAGCACCAGCCCCAGCACGATCCGCAGCACGCGATCGATGCCGCCCACGTTGAAGTTCAGCATGAAACCTCTCCTCCAGTTGCCGCGCCGTTCTGGACGCAAGGAGAAGCGCGGGCATTGATGCCCGTCAAAGCCGAAATGTCGTGAGGACCAGGGAAGTGGTGGGCGCGACAGGGATTGAACCTGTGACCCCACCCGTGTGAAGGGTGTGCTCTACCGCTGAGCTACGCGCCCACTTCCGTTGCGGAAGCGCGCCCTTAGACATCCGCGCGTCAATTGACAAGCGGGGAAAGCGGGATAGAGGCGTTTTCCCATGAACGACCACGCTTCCGACCAGACGCCCGAAACCGCAACCGGCACCCCGACCACTGGCGCGGACGTGCCGCCGGACCGGCTGGCCATCAACCCGCGCAGCGCGCATTTCGATGCCGACAAGCTGCGGCGCGGGGTTGGCATCCGCTTCAAGGGCACGGTGCGCACCAATGTCGAGGAATACTGCATTTCCGAAGGCTGGGTGCGCGTGCAGGCGGGCAAGACCATGGACCGCAAGGGCAACCCGCTGACGCTGAAGCTCAACGGCCCGGTCGAAGCCTGGTACGAGGATCTGGGCGAGGACGCGCCGGTCGCGAAAGCCTGATTTCCGGGTTCGCCTGCGCGAACCCGATCATCCCCTACCCCGGCAGGAGCCGACTCCGCTCCGCCACCACGATTCCGGTCAGCCAGTCCTTGAACGCGCGCACGCGGGCAAGGTTGTGCGTGTCCTTGTGCGTCACGACCCAGAACGAGCGGGTAATGCGCCGTTCGGGCAGGATCGGCACCAGCGCGGTATCGTCGTCGCCAATGAAGCAGGGCAGCACGCCGATGCCGGCCCCGGCCGCGATCATGCGGTATTGCGTGATGATCGACGAGCTGCGCAACGCGGCGGACAAGTCGGGTTCGATCTCCGCCAGATAGCGCAGCTCGGGCGCGAACAGCAGATCGGGCACGTAGCCGACCAGCCTGTGGCGCGCGGTCAGGTCCGCCGGGCGTTCGGGCGCGCCGTGCGCCGCAAGGTAGGTGGACGAGGCATAGAGCCGCAGCGCATAGTCCGATAGCTTGCCCGCGATCACCGGCCCGGCGCGCGGGCGCGAAAGCGTGACGGCAAGGTCCGCCTCGCGCTTGGACGGGCTGAGGAACCCGGTGGAGGCGACAAGGTCCACCATCAGGCGCGGGTGCGCTTCGGTGAATCCGTGGACGCGCGGCGCGACGAACCAGGTGCCGAAGCCTTCGGACAGGCTCACCCGCAGCAGGCCCGAAAGCCCGCCCGATACGGCCGCGCTTTCGGCGATGCGGCTGGCGGCCTGCTCCATCGCCTCGACATCGACGAGCATCGCCTCGCCCGCCTCGGTCAGCACCTGCCCTTCGCGCGTCTGTTCGAACAGCGTCGCGCCGACGCGCGCTTCCAGCCGGCGCAGGCGGCGGCCCATGGTGGTGGCGTCCACCCCCATCGCAGATGCCGCGCGCGCCAGCTGCCCGGCGCGGGCGATGGCGAGGAAGGCCTGATAGTCGTTCCAGTCGGGAGCCTGCATCATTGCAGGTAGAACTCGCACAATCACCGGTTGCCTGCAACTGGTCCGGAGTGCAGGACAGCGCCGAGGTCATTTCGATCCCGTCAGGAAGAGGATTCGCGCAATGCGCCTGATCGATCATTTCATCGTCGGTGGTCCCGGCGGCGCCCCCGCTCGCAAGAGCGACGTCTTCGATCCCAACAGCGGCGGCGTGCAGGCGCAGGTCGCGCTGGGCGATCAGGCGGTGCTCGATCGCGCGGTTGCCGCCGCGCAGGCCGCGCAGCCCGCCTGGGCCGCCACCAACCCGCAGCGCCGCGCCCGCGTGATGTTCCGCTTCAAGGAGCTGGTCGAAGCGAACATGGACGAGCTGGCCCGCCTGCTCTCGTCCGAACACGGCAAGGTCATCGCGGATTCGAAGGGCGACATCCAGCGCGGCCTGGAAGTGGTGGAATTCGCCTGCGGCATCCCGCACGTGCTCAAGGGCGAATATACCCAAGGCGCGGGACCGGGCATCGATGTCTATTCGATGCGCCAGCCGATCGGCATCGGCGCGGGCATCACCCCGTTCAACTTCCCGGCGATGATCCCGCTGTGGATGTCGGCCGTGGCCATCGCCTGCGGCAACGCCTTCATCATCAAGCCTTCGGAACGCGATCCCTCGGTGCCGGTGCGGCTGGCCGAACTGTTCCTCGAGGCCGGGCTGCCCGAAGGCATCTGCCAGGTGGTGCAGGGCGACAAGGAAATGGTCGATGCGATCCTCGATCATCCCGCGATCGGCGCGGTCAGCTTCGTCGGCTCGTCGGACATCGCGCATTACGTCTATAACCGGGGCGTGGCCGCCGGAAAGCGCGTGCAGGCGATGGGCGGGGCCAAGAACCACGGCATCGTCATGCCCGACGCCGATCTCGACCAGGTGGTGAACGACCTGGCCGGCGCCGCTTTCGGTTCGGCGGGCGAGCGCTGCATGGCGCTGCCGGTAGTGGTGCCGGTGGGCGAAGACACCGCCGAGCGCCTGAAGGCCAAGCTAATTCCGGCGATCGAGGCGCTCAAGGTCGGCGTCTCGACCGATCCCGACGCGCACTACGGCCCGGTGGTGACGCAGGCGCACAAGGAGAAGATCGAGGGCTGGATCGCGAAGTGCGTCGAGGAAGGCGGCGAACTCGTCGTCGACGGGCGCGGCTTCACGCTGCAGGGCCACGAGAACGGCTTCTTCGTCGGCCCGACGCTGATCGACCACGTCACCGCGGACATGGACAGCTACCACAACGAGATCTTCGGCCCGGTACTCCAGATCGTGCGCGCGAAGGACTTCGAGGAAGCTCTCGCGCTTCCCTCCAAGCACCAGTACGGCAACGGCGTCGCCCTGTTCACGCGCAACGGCCATGCTGCGCGTGAATTCGCGGCGCGGGTCAATGTCGGCATGGTCGGCATCAACGTGCCGATCCCGGTGCCGGTGGCCTATCACACCTTTGGCGGCTGGAAGCGTTCGGCATTCGGCGATACCAACCAGCACGGCATGGAAGGCGTGAAGTTCTGGACCAAGGTGAAGACCGTGACCCAGCGCTGGCCCGACGGTTCGCCGGACGGGGGCAACGCCTTCGTCATTCCGACGATGGGATAAGACGCCAGATGACCGACCAGTTCCAGCTTACCGAGGACCAGCTCGCGATTCAGGAGATGGCACGGCGGTTCACCGCCGACGCGATCACGCCCTTCGCCGCGCAGTGGGACGAGGAACACCTGTTTCCACGCGAAACGATCAAGGCCGCCGCCGAACTCGGCTTCGGCGCGATCTATGTCAGCGAGGAAGCGGGCGGCATCGGCCTCGGGCGGCTGGAAGCGGCGCTGATCATGGAAGCCATGGCCTATGGCTGCCCGGCGACCAGCGCGTTCATCTCGATCCACAACATGGCGGCGTGGATGATCGACACGTTCGGTGGCGACGCGATCAAGGCGCGCACGCTGCCGGGCCTCGTCACCATGGACCTGATGGCCAGCTATTGCCTGACCGAACCAGGTTCCGGTTCGGACGCGGCGGCGCTCAAGACCACCGCCCGCCTCGAAGGCGACCACTACGTCGTTACCGGCACAAAGCAGTTCATCTCGGGCGGCGGGGTGAACGATCTCTACGTGACGATGGTGCGCACCGGCGACGATGGGCCGAAGGGCATCACCTGCCTGGTGATCGAGAAGGACATGCCGGGCGTCAGCTTCGGCGCGCCCGAGAAGAAGCTGGGCTGGAACGCCTCACCCACCGCGCAGGTCATCCTCGACAACGTGAAAGTGCCGGTCGCCAACCGCGTCGGCGCGGAAGGACAGGGCTTCGCCATCGCCATGGCCGGGCTGGACGGCGGGCGGCTCAATATCGGCGCCTGTTCGCTGGGCGGCGCGCAGCGCTGCCTCGATGAAGCGGTCGGCTACGTCAAGGACCGCGCGCAGTTCGGCAAGGCGATCGCCGAGTTCCAGAATACCCAGTTCACGCTGGCCGACATGGCGACCGATCTGGAAGCGGCGCGCGCGCTGCTCTACCTCGCCGCCGCCAAGGTGACTTCCGGCGCGCCCGACCGCACGCGCTTTTCGGCGATGGCCAAGAAGCTGGCGACCGACAACGGCTCCTCGGTGGTCGACCGCGCGCTCCAGCTGTTCGGCGGCTATGGCTATCTGCGCGATTACCCGATCGAACGCTTCTGGCGCGACCTGCGCGTGCATCGCATCCTGGAAGGCACCAACGAGGTGATGCGCCTGATCGTGGGAAGGGACCTGTTGAAGTGACCGATGACGTTCTGATCCGCACCGAAGGCGCCGCCGGCTTCCTTTCGCTCAACCGCCCCAAGGCAATTCACGCGCTGACGCTGCCGATGGTCCACGCCATGACTGACGCGTTGCTGGCCTGGCGCGACGATCCGGCGGTGCAGGTGGTGGTGATCGACCACGCGGTTTCGCCGGACGGCGATCCCAAGCTGTCGCGCGGGTTCTGCGCGGGCGGCGACATCGCCTTCCTGCGCAACTCCGCGCTGAACGATGGCGGCGTATCGGGCCGCCAGTTCTTCTTCGACGAATACCGGCTCAACCACCTGATCTTCACCTATCCCAAGCCGGTGGTCGCGTTCATGGACGGGATCACCATGGGCGGCGGCGTGGGTCTTGCCGGGCCTTCGCAATACCGCGTGGCGACCGAGGCAACCAGGCTCGCCATGCCCGAAACCGGGATCGGCCTGTTTCCGGACGTGGGCGGCGGCTGGTACCTTTCGCGGCTGCACGACCGGCTGGGTCCGTATCTGGCGCTGACCGGAGCGCGGCTGGACGGGGCGGAATGCCTCTGGGCCGGTCTCGCCACGCACTATCTGCCGTCCGCCGCCACGGCGGAGGCCAAGGCGCGCATCGCCGCCGATCCTTCCGCTATCGCCGCCACGCTCCACGCGCTGGCCGCCGTGCCGCCCGAAGCGAAGATCGCCGCCGTGGCCGAAACGATCGCGCGGACGTTTGCGTCGGACCGCTACGAGGACATCCTGGCCGCGCTGGCGGCCGAGGACGGCGACTGGGCGCGCGCGACGCTGGAAACGCTGGGGCACAAGAGCCCGCAGACCTGCAAGGTGGCGCTGCGGCAATTGCACGACAGCCTTTCGCTCGCCGATTTCGCGGACAACATGGCGATGGAATACCGCGTGGCCAGCCGCGTGCTGGTCCGCCCCGATTTCGCCGAGGGCGTGCGCGCGGTGATCGTCGACAAGGACCACGCGCCGCGCTGGAATCCGGCCACGCCCGACGGCGTGACCGACGACCTGATCGAGGCGATCTTCGCCCCGCTGCCGGCGGACGAGGAATGGACGCCATTGCCTTGAGCGCCGCTTCCCGCGAGAGCGGGTAGCTGCCCGCCCGGGCGACACATCTGGAGACTGCTGAGATGGCCGAATACGAAACGATCCTGGTCGAACAGAAGGGCGCCGTCACGCTCATCACGCTCAACCGCCCGCAGGCGCTGAACGCGCTGAACTCGCAGGTGCTGGAAGACCTGATCGGCGCTTTCGCGGCGTTCGAAGCCGATCCCGCGCAGCGCTGCGCGGTGCTGACCGGATCGGGCGAGAAGGCCTTTGCGGCCGGCGCGGACATCAAGGAAATGGCGGAAAAGCCGGCGGTCGATTTCTTCAACCAGGATTTCTTCGCGCGCTGGACCAGCCATCTGGTCAAGACCACGCGCAAGCCGTGGATCGCCGCGGTGAACGGCTTCGCGCTGGGCGGCGGCTGCGAACTGGCGATGATGGCGGACTTCATCATCGCTGCCGACACGGCGAAGTTCGGCCAGCCGGAGATCAAGCTGGGCGTTGCGCCGGGCATGGGCGGCTCGCAGCGCCTGACGCGCGCGGTGGGCAAGGCCAAGGCCATGGAAATGTGCCTGACCGGGCGGATGATGGGCGCCGAGGAAGCCGAACGCTCGGGCCTGGTCGCGCGGATCGTGCCGCTTGCGGACCTGCTGGCCGACGCGCTGAAAACGGCCGAGACGATCGCCGCGATGCCGCCGGTCGCGGCCATCGCCAACAAGGAAATGGTCAACGCCGCGTTCGAAACCACGCTCGACCAGGGCCTGCTCTACGAACGCCGCCTGTTCCAGATCCTGACCGCCACCGAGGACAAGGCCGAAGGCATGGCCGCGTTCATCGAGAAGCGTCCCGGCGTCTGGACGGGTCGGTAACCTTTGAATCGCCCCTCCCGCTGGCGGGAGGGGTTGGAGTGGGCCAGCCCCACATGAGCAAGGGAGCGAGCCCACCCCCGGCCCCTCCCGCCAGCGGGAGGGGAGCAGCATGAAAATCGCGTTTATCGGTCTCGGCAACATGGGCGGCGGCATGGCCGCGAATCTGGTCAAGGCCGGGCATGAGGTTCATGCCTTCGACCTTTCCCCCGATGCCCTGGCACGGGCGAAGGGCAACGGCTGCGCGACCTATACCTCGGTGCGCGAGGCGGTGCGGGGCGCGGAGGCCGTGGTCTCGATGCTGCCCAACGGCGCGATCGTGGACAGTGTCTATGGCGCCGACGTGATCGGACAGGCCCCGCAAACAGCATTGCTGCTCGATTGCTCGACGATCGACGTCGCCACGGCGCGCAAGGTCGCGGCAGCGGCCTCGACCGCCGGCTATGCCATGGTCGACGCCCCCGTTTCGGGCGGAATCGCCGCCGCGAACGGCGGCACGCTGACGTTCATGGTGGGCGGCGATAACGCGGCTTTCGCGCGGGCGGAGCCGATCCTGGCGGCGATGGGCAAGGCGGTGATCCATGCCGGCGGCAGCGGCGCCGGACAGGCGGCCAAGATCTGCAACAACATGATCCTGGGCGCGACGATGATCGCCACCTGCGAAGCCTTTGCCATGGCGCAGAAGCTCGGCCTCGATCCGCAGGTGTTCTACGACATCTCGTCGAAGGCTTCCGGCCAGTCGTGGTCGATGACCAGCTATTGCCCGCTGCCCGGCGTGGGGCCGCAGAGCCCGGCGGACAACGATTACCAGGGCGGTTTCGCCACCGCGCTGATGCTCAAGGACCTCAAGCTGGCGGTTGCCGCCGCGCGCGATGCCGGATCGCAGGTGCCGATGGGCACGCGGGCGGAAGAACTCTACGAAGCCTTCGCCGCCGCCGGCAACGGGGGCCTCGATTTCTCGGCGATCATCCGCACGCTCTGATTCCGGCGGGATCAGCGCATCCGCGCGGCGATGATCCGACCGATCGGGTCGCTGTCCATCGCCCCGGCGCGTGCCGGCTTGGTGCGGGCCGCCGGGGTACGGGGCGCATTGGCGGCAAGAGTCTGCCGGGCCGGGCGCAGGGCCGCCGGAGCCGACGTGCCGCGCGATTCGGACGCGATACCCTTCAGGAAGTCCGCGCCAATGCCGCCTGCGCCGCGGCCGGTCGCGCTCCGTGCGGGTTCGGCGCGCGCCATTAGCGGCGCGCGCGCCGGAGTGGCCGCGCTGGCCGACGCCAATACCGTCAGGCGTTCGTTCTTGCGCGGTTTCTCGTTATAGATGAAGCCGTTGACCGGCCAGCGCGTGGTGCCGAGATCGGCGATCGGGGCGTACCACACGCGCACTTCGCTCCAGTCGTTTTCGGGCGAGACGTCGACCGCGCGCACGTCTTTCTCGATCTGCCCGCGCCGGCCGTTGATCGGCGACCAGTTGGCATGGCGCAGCAGCACCGTGCGCGAATCGATAATGCGGCTGACCGCAGCGACATGGCCCAGTTCCATGCCGCCATAGGGCCGGAAGCTCATCACCGCGCCCACGCGCGGCTGGTGGCCGCGGGCATAGCGCCCCGCCGCCTGATCCCACCAGGTCAGCGCGTCGCCATAGATACCGATGCCCGAAACCTGCCGCGCATAGGGCACGCACTGGAGATAGGGCAGCGCGTCCGGATCGCCATCCGCATCCTGCTGACGCGTCATCGCGGCCGCGCCGGCTGCCTGCAACGTCGCGGGCGCGGCGTGCGCCACGTTCGCCGAGCCCCATACGGCTCCCGATACGGCCAGCGCCGCGATTTTGCCGGTCAATCCCTTCATGCCGGCAATTTTCTGCCGGTAAGGTAAGAATCACCCTCACCGATGTAGTTAACACGCATTTAAAGCGCCGAACGGCGATTACGGAGGTGCGGAAAGGCCGGTTTGCGGACGATTCGCGCCAAACCGTCCTTGCCATCGCCGCGCGCGCGGGCCAACGGTGGGCGATGCATCCGCAAGTCATCATCATAGGGCGTCCCAACGTCGGCAAATCCACGCTTTTCAACCGCCTCGTGGGGAAAAAGCTGGCGCTGGTGGACGATCAGCCGGGCGTCACGCGCGATCGCCGCTTCGGCGAGGCGACGCTGCTCGGCCTCGAATTCACCATCGTCGACACCGCCGGATGGGAGGACGAGGACCCGTCCAGCCTACCCGGCCGGATGCGCCAGCAGACCGAGGCATCGTTAACCGGCGCCGATGTGGCGCTGTTCGTGGTGGACGCGCGCGCCGGCATCACGCCGCTGGACGAAGAGATCGGCCGCTATCTGCGCGAACATACCCTTCCGGTGATTCTCCTCGCCAACAAGGCCGAAGGGCGCGCGGGCGAAGCGGGGCTGCTTGAGGCCTATTCGCTGGGTTTCGGCGATCCCGTGGGCGTTTCGGCCGAACATGGCGAGGGCATGGGCGACCTGTTCGAGGCGCTGTACCCGCTGATCGGCGAACGCGAAGCCGATGCCGAGGACGGCGAGGAAGACGGCGAGGAAGCGGAATACGATCCCGAATCGATTCTCAAGCTGGCCGTGGTCGGACGGCCCAACGCGGGCAAGTCCACGCTGATCAACCGCATGCTGGGCGAGGATCGCCTGCTGACCGGCCCGGAGGCGGGAATCACCCGCGATTCGATCGCGATCGATTGGGACTGGAACGATCCCAAGAGCGGCAAGACCCGCCCGATTCGCCTGATCGACACGGCCGGGATGCGCAAGAAATCGCAGGTCGTCGAAAAGCTGGAGAAGCTTTCGGTCGCCGATGCGCGCCGCGCGATCGATTTTGCCGAGGTCGTCGTCCTGCTGCTCGATGCCACGCGCGGGCTGGAGCATCAGGACCTCAAGATCGCGTCGATGGTGCTGGAGGAAGGCCGCGCGCTCGTCATCGCGATCAACAAGTGGGACGTGGCCGAGGACGCCAGCGGCCTGTTCAACGGCGTGCGCGCCGCGCTGGACGAAGGGCTGGCGCAAGTGCGCGGCGTTCCGCTGGTGGCCGTATCGGCGCGCACGGGCAAGGGGCTGGACACCTTGCTGTCCGTGGCCTTCGACATTCGCGATGCGTGGAGCTGCCGCGTGCCCACCGCCGCGCTCAACCGCTGGTTCGACGATGCGCTGTCCGCCAATCCGCCGCCGGCGCCGGGCGGCAAGCGGATCAAGCTGCGCTACATCACGCAGGCCAAGACGCGCCCGCCCGGCTTCGTGCTGTTCGGCACCCGGCTCGACATGCTGCCCGAAAGCTACCGGCGCTACCTGATCAACGGCATCCGGCGCGAGCTGGGGTTCGATGCCGTGCCGATCCGCCTGACGCTGCGCAGCCCGAAGAACCCGTTCGCGAAGTAACGCGCGCGCTCAGTCGTGCGTCTGCACTTCCCAGGTGGCGTGGGCCACTGCGTGCGTCCGTTCCAGATGCGCGGCGATCGCATCGAGATCCTTCTCGGCCGCCGCCGTGCTGACCAGGCGGGCGCGGACTTCGACCGTGTCCTCGGCGCGTTCGACCAGTTCTGTATCGGCAACCGGATAGCGCATCAGTTCGAGGTGATCGACCAGCAGGTCGCGCAGCCTGTCGGCGTTGGCCGTGTCGGTGGTGACCGTCACCCAGTACGTCGCTTCCAGCGACGCGGCGGCCAGCGGGATGCGGTTGATCGCGTTCACGACAAAACGGAGCAGCGTGTTGCCGGCCACGACGAACACGGTCAGCGTCACGGCTTCGGCCAGCATGTCCGTACCCGCGCAGGTGCCCACGGCGGCCGAGCACCAGAGCGTTGCGGCCGTGTTCAGGCCGCGCACGTTCTTGCCCTCCTTCATGATCACCCCAGCGCCCAGAAAACCGACGCCCGAAACGACGTAGGAAATCACGCGCACCGCTTCGGCATCGCCGGCCAGCCGCTGGCCCAGATCGACGAACGCCGCCGCGCCCAGCGCGACCAGCGCATTGGTCCGGAGGCCGGCCGTGCGCTGGCGATACTGCCGTTCCGCCCCGATCAGCGCGCCGAACAGCAGCGCCGCCGCGTAGCTCACCAGCGAATCGAGGTAGGGCACCAGATGAAAGGTTTCCTGAAAGCGCATCCCGCACCGCCTTTTCCGTGGCTATCCGCCGGCGAATCCCCGACCCGCCCATGCGACAGGACTGTGACGGTGAAAAGACCCGCCGTCAGCGCCCCTGCCTTACCTCCGACGCGCGCCCGCGCGGCCCGACCCCAGCGCGGACAGGCCACGGGCGGCGATGAAGGCGGCGAAATCCCCGCCCGGTATGGGGCAAAGGCCCGGGTGCAGCGGCCGGTTGAACAGATAGGCATCGGCGCGGACGGTGCCTTGTCCCGGCACATGAACGGTCACCGTGCGCCGGCGATATTCCGACCGCGCGGGCCGGCGCGGATCGCAGTTCTCGTAGGAATCCAGCAGCCGCAGCGTGGCGCGGGTGAAGCGCGGCCCACTGTCATAGACATAGCCGAACGCGCGGCCGGATACGCTGCCGGCGCTCACGGGCTTCAGCACCGGATACCAGCCTTCGCCGTGGCGCACGGCGTGCAGCCGGCCGCGTACCCAGCCCCGCCGCGCCGGGCCGAGCAGCGGCAGCACGGCGCGCGTCACCGGATTGTCGTGGGCATGGGTCAGCGTGCCGTAGAAGAAGAACCGTTTCTTCATCGCGCCCGCCGGTTCCTGGCAGCGCTCAGTGCCCGCAGGCCAGCGCCTCGACCACGTCGTCGAGCCGCGCCGGATCGCCCAGCGCGATGACGTAGCCGTCGGACCCGGCGTGCAGCGGATTGCCGTTCCAGTCCGCCATAGTGCCGCCCGCGCCTTCGACCACGGGGACCAGTGCGGCCCAGTCGTGCAGCTTGAGATTGGCTTCGCAGACGACATCGAGCTGCCCCGTCGCGAGCATGGCGTAGTTGTAGCAATCCCCGCCCATGACCATGCGCTTGTGGTCGGTCTTGGCCGCCAGGCCCATGAAGTGCGCGCCATCGTGGTCGTTGAAATAGTGCGGGCCGGTGGTCGCCAGCGTGGCGTCGGCCAGGCTGCGGCAAGCGCGGGTGCGCACCGGCTGGCCGTTGAGCGTGGTTGGGCGGCCCGTCGCACCCACCCAGCGTTCGCCGGAAATCGGCTGGTCGATCACGCCCAGCACCGGAAAACCTTCCACCACCAGCGCGATCAGCGTGCCGAACAGCGCGCGGCCGGCGAGAAAACCAGCGGTTCCATCGATCGGATCGAGCACCCAGCTCCGGCCGGAAGATCCGGTGGTCGCCCCGAACTCCTCGCCGATCACGGCATCGCGCGGGACTTCGGCGGTCAGGATGCGACGCATCGCTTCCTCCGCCGCGCGGTCCGCCAGCGTCACCGGGGTGGCATCCCCCTTGCGTTCGGCTTCGACAGCGCGGAAATAGGGGCGTATGGCCGCGCCGGCGGCATCGGCAAGGCGCAGGGCGAGGGCGATATCGTCGTCCAGTTTCATGGCTTCCGCTTTGGCCCGCTGTCGGCATGCCGGTCAAGGACAACGCGGGTCGCGTCACGGAAAGGAGGTATCGGCCTGTGCGCAAACGCACCGGTCGGCAGTGCGCCAGATCACTCGCTATCGGCATGGAAGTTATTGACAGTGAAAGCAAATTTTCACCATGGGCGTGACCGGTGACACAGACACGCCGGAGGGGTCGGGATAGACGGCGAGCAGCAAGCTGTTCGTCATTCGGGGAGCAACAATGTCTCGCAATACGAGGCCGGCGATCGACCGGTCGATCGCGTCCGCGGCGGGGGTGACGCGCGACGGCCAACCCTTGTCCTACAACCGCGCGCCGGCGGCGGATCTCGCCCCGTGGATCGGGCGGCTCTATGTGACCGTCGTGGAAATGCCGGACGATTATCTTCTCGATTGCGGCCTGTTCAACGACACCCCGTTCTTCCGTATCCAGTTGCGCGGACAATGGACTGCTGACACCGCCGACGGGCGCCTGCATTCCGAAGGCGAGGCGTTGTTCTTCGGCCCGCACACGCGGCGCATGCCGGTTTCGGTGCGGGGCAGCTTCACCAGCGTGGGTCTCACGCTGCGCCCGGGAGCCTGCCATGCGCTGCGTGGCCCGGCGGCCCGCGATCATCTCGACCGGATCTGCCCGCTGGACGACATCGGCCTTTCCGGCCAGCGCTGGCTGGACCTGTTCGATCCGGATGGCACGCCCGAGGATTGGTGCCGCGCGATGGAGGACGAAATGCGCCAGATCATCGCGGCGCGGGGGAGTGAGATTCCCGAACCGCTGACCGCGCGCTTCGAGGCCGAGGCTTTCGTCGATCCCTCGATCACGGTCACGCGCTTCGCGCGGGAGATGGGCGTGGAGCAGCGCCGGCTGGAACGGTGCGTGCGCCGCGATTTCGGCATGCCGCCCAAGCAGGTGCTGCGCCGCGCCCGCGCGCTCGACATGGCGAGCCACTTGCGCGGCGTGGCCGACCACGACGAAGCCGAGGCGCTGTCGCTGCGCTACTACGACCAGAGCCACCTCATCCGCGAGTTCACCGACCTGTTCGGCATGTCGCCGCGCCAGTTCGTGGCGCGGCCGCAACCGCTGATGACCCTGGCGCTGGAAACGCGGCAATCGCGCCGGCTGGAAATGATCGAACGCATCCAGCCGGGGCAGATCCGTCCCTGGCAGTAGGTCCGCGCCGGATCAGTCGAACAGGCTGGAGACCGAGCTTTCATCGGCAATGCGGCGCACCGCCTCGCCGATCAGCGGCGCGATGGTCAGCACGCGGATGCGGTTGCATTCCTTGGTCGCGTCGGTCGGCAGGATGGTGTCGGTGATGACCAGTTCCTTGAGCGCGGACCCGGCCACGCGCGCCACCGCGCCGCCCGACAGCACGCCATGGGTGATATAGGCCGAAACGCCGATGGCGCCGGCGTCCATCAGCGCCTGCGCGGCGTTGCACAGCGTGCCGCCCGAATCGATGATGTCGTCGATCAGGATGCACATGCGCCCCTTCACGTCGCCGATGATGTTCATCACCTCGGACTGGCCGGGGCGGTCGCGCCGCTTGTCGACGATGGCGAGCGGCGCGTTGTCCAGCCGCTTGGCCAGCGCGCGGGCGCGCACCACGCCGCCCACGTCGGGCGAAACGACCATCAGCGGCTGCCCGCCGTAGCGGGTCTGGATGTCCGCCGCCATCACCGGGGCGGCATAGAGGTTGTCGGTCGGGATGTCGAAGAAGCCCTGGATCTGGCCGGCGTGGAGATCGACCGACAGCACGCGGTCGGCGCCCGCCTCGGTAATCAGGTTGGCGACGAGCTTGGCCGAGATCGGCGTGCGCGGCCCCGGCTTGCGGTCCTGGCGGGCATAGCCGAAATAGGGGACAACAGCGGTGATCCGGCGGGCCGAGGCGCGGCGCAGCGCGTCGATGCAGATCAGCAATTCCATCAGGTTGTCGTTGGCGGGATAGCTGGTCGACTGGACGATGAACACGTCCTCGCCGCGCACGTTCTCGTGGATTTCGACGAAGACTTCCTCGTCGGCGAAACGGCGCACCGAAGCGTCGGTCAACGGCAGTTCGAGATAAGCCGCGATGGCGCGCGCCAAAGGCAGGTTGCCGTTGCCGGACATGATCTTCATGCGTCGTTCCCCAATGAGCCTGAAACCGTGGACCTGACAGAATGAACCAGACGGACTGATGGTCTTTCCCGCGCCCTTAGCCCAAGATGACAGCTTTGCAACGGCAGAGACACATTCGTCCCCCACCAACGGCCCACCATTACCGCGTCATTCCGGGCTTTGCTCCCGAACGGGCGCATGGTGACTTGCCCGCGCAGGGCGTTGCCGCCTAGGAACGGGGCATGGCCGATACTCTCACGATCACCCTTGCCCAGTTGAACCAGACCGTTGGCGATCTTGCCGGCAATGCCGACACGATGCTGGCCGCGCGCCGCCGCGCCATCGCGGAGACGGACGGGGCCTGCGATCTGATCGTGTTCCCGGAAATGCAGCTTGTCGGCTATCCGCCGGAGGATCTGATCCAGAAACCGGCGCTGATCGAACGCGCCGCGCGCGAGCTGACCCGGCTGGCCGAAGCCACGGCGGACAGCGGCCCCGCCATGCTGGTCGGCTCGGTCTTCGTGCGCGATGGCGCGCTGCACAACGGGGTGGCGCTGCTCGATGGCGGCAAGGTCGTCGCCACGCGCTTCAAGTACGAACTGCCCAACTACGGCACGTTCGATGAAAAGCGCTATTTCCTGCCCGGGCCGCTGCCCGAGCCGGTGCTGTTCAAGGGCGCGATGCTGGGTCTGCCGATCTGCGAGGACATCTGGCACCCCGACGTCTGCCGCCACCTGGCCGAACTTGGCGCGGACATCTTCATCTGCGTCAACGGCAGCCCCTACGAGATCGACAAGGACGTGCTGCGCATCGATGGCGTGGCCAAGCGCCGCGCGATCGATACCGGCATTCCGCTGGCCTACCTGAACCGCGTGGGCGGGCAGGATGAGATCGTGTTCGACGGGGCGAGCTTCGTGGTCGGCCCCGAAGGCGCGCTGTGGGCGCAGCTGCCCGACTGGGAAGAGGCGATCGTCCACACCCGCTGGAACCGCGTGCCGGTGGGCGCGGGTTACCGCTGGCGGTGCGAGCCGGCGGAGGTGAACGAACCGACCGAACATCCCGAGGACATCTATTGCGCGATGGTGATGGCGCTGCGCGACTACGTGGAGAAGAACCGCTTCCCCGGCGTGGTGCTGGGGCTGTCGGGCGGGATCGATTCGGCGTTGTGCGCGGCGATCGCGGTCGATGCGCTGGGCGCGGACCGGGTGTGGTGCGTGATGCTGCCCAGCCGCTATACCAGCGCCGAAAGTCTCGAGGACGCGGCCGAATGCGCGCGGCTGCTGGGGTGCCGGATCGACACGATCCCGATCGAACCGGCGGTGGCGGGCTTTGCCGAGATGCTGGCCCCGGCCTTCGCCGGCCGCAAGCCCGATCTGACCGAGGAGAACATCCAGTCGCGCATTCGCGGCGTTACCCTGATGGCGCTGTCGAACAAGTTCGGCCCGATGCTGGTGACGACCGGCAACAAGAGCGAGATGAGCGTGGGCTACGCCACGATCTACGGCGACATGAACGGCGGCTACAACCCGCTCAAGGATGCCTACAAGACCACGGTCTTCGCGGTTTCGCGCTGGCGCAACACGCGCAAGCCCAAGATCGGTCTGGGGCCGGACGGCGCGGTCATGCCCGATCGGGTAATCACCAAGCCGCCCAGCGCCGAACTGCGGCCCGATCAGAAGGATTCGGATTCGCTGCCGCCCTACGACGTGCTCGACGCGATCCTGTTCGGGCTGGTGGAGCACGAAAAGAGCGTTGAGCAGCTGGTTGCCGAGGGTTTCGACCGCGATGTGGTGGTGCGGATCGAGCGGCTGCTGCACGTGGCCGAATACAAGCGGCGCCAGGCGCCCCCCGGCGTAAAGCTGGGAATGCGCAACTTCGGGCGCGACCGGCGCTATCCGATCTCGCACGGCTTCCGCACGGCCTGACCCTTATTGCGAATGATTCGCATTGACGGGCGGGAACGGCGCGCATAATCTCCTTGCGAATTGATCGCAAGAAAGGGAGTTCCGATGCCTGCCCAGACTCACAGCGCCGGTGCGCCGGGCGTGCCGCCCGGACGCTTCGCCGAAACCGTGCGCGCGATGGCCCGCCCGCAGGACATCCGCGCCCTCTCGCTGATCGGGCTGCACACGGTGATGGCGATGCGGCTGTGCGCGCTGTTCGAACGGGCCGCGCGCGATCCGGTGCCGGACCTGGCCCAGCGCTATCGCAGCGTCGAGGCTGCCGTCGGCGTGCACGATCTGGTCCGCACGATCGTGACCACCTGGCCCGAGGCCTTCATGGTCAATCGCCCGTGCTGCCTTGTCATGTCGCCCGACGAGGCGACGCTGGCCGAACTGGTCCGTTCGACCTGCCTTGGCGATCGCGCGCGTTTTGACGCCACGATCGCCGGCTTCGTGCGAAGCGACCGGCACGATCGCCTGTTCGACGCCACCGTGCGCGCCGTCGCGCTGTTGCAGGCCTGCCCCGCCTAGCGTCCAGACCCGTTACTGGCGCGCGCTTTCCCAGCGCGCCTGCACGCGCCGCTCCAGCGCGCGGAACAGGGCGTCGAGATCCTCGCGGTCGATGTCGAGCACTTCGTCCCAATCCGCCAGCACCGCATCGAGATCGGCGATGTCGTAGGTGCCGGCCCAGGTATCCCGTGGCAGCACGGGCGGCGGCGCGGGATGGTGCGGCCAGGGGTGGCCGGTCAGCCGGTTGTAGAGCCACCCGGAAGCGGCCAGCGCCAGCACGTTCGGGGCCAGCGGCATCAGCAGGAAAGACCAGCCCCAGCCGTTCGCGCCAGCGCCCAGCGCGCAGAGCAGCGCGCAGGCTCCGCCGGGCGGGTGCAGGCAGCGCGCCATTGCCATCAGCGCGATCGCGCAGCCCACGCCCAGGCTAGCGGCGAGCCATGGCGCGGCGATCCAGTGGCCGGCCGCAAGACCCACGGCGGCCGAAATGAGGTTGCCGCCGATCACGGGCCAGGGTTGCGCCAGCGGGCTGGCCGGGACCGCGAAGACCAGCACGGCGGCGGCACCGAGCGGCGCGACCAGCCAGGGCAGCCCAGGCGATGCCATCCCCGGCAGACCCGCCTGCGCGAGAAAGCGCGTCAGCACGCCCGCCACGGCGATCCCGATAAGCGCGCCCAAGGCGCCGCGCGCCCAGCCCAGTCTGCCGCCGGCGGCGGGAAGGAAGGCCATGGGTTACTCCGCTTGAGACAGGGCAACAAAAAAGGGGCCGGCAAGCGCCAGCCCCTCTTTCGAAATCGACCGTGAGGCCGAAAGACTTAGCGCTTCGAGAACTGGAAGCTGCGGCGAGCCTTGGCCCGGCCGTACTTCTTGCGCTCGACCACGCGGCTGTCGCGGGTGAGGAAGCCAGCGGCCTTGACGGCGCCACGCAGCGCCGGCTCGAACTTCGACAGCGCCTGCGCGATGCCGTGCTTCACCGCGCCGGCCTGACCCGAGAGACCGCCGCCCTTGACCGTGGCGATGATATCGTACTGGCCTTCGCGACCAGCGACCTGGAAGGGCTGGTTGATGACGAGGCGCAGCGTCGGGCGGGCGAAGTAAACTTCCTGATCGCGGCCGTTGACCACGATCTTGCCCGAACCGGGCTTCAGCCACACGCGGGCCACGGCGTCCTTGCGGCGGCCGGTGGCATAGGAACGGCCATAGGCGTCCACTTCGCGATCGCGCAGCGGCGCGGCGGGAGCGGCGGGGACGACCGGAGCGGCGTCACCAGCGGCAGCGGCCGGAGCCTCCGCAGCCGGAGCGGCGGCGGTCAGGTTCTTGAGATCCGCCAGGCTCGAAACGGAATCGGTGGTGTTGGGGGTATCCGACATTATGCGCCCACCTTGTTCTTGCGGTTGAGCGAAGCGACATCGAACGCTTCGGGCTGGTTGCCGCCGTGCGGATGCTCGGTACCGGCATAGAGGTGGAGCGCGCGCATCTGGTCACGGCCGAGCGGGCCGCGCGGGATCATGCGTTCCACCGCCTTTTCGAGCACGCGCTCGGGGAAGCGGCCGCCCAGCACCTTGTCGGCGGTAACCGCCTTGATGCCGCCGGCATAGCCGGTGTGCTTGTAATAGGTCTTCGCCTTGAGCTTGTTGCCCGTGAGGCGCACCTTGTCCGCGTTGATGACGACGACGTGATCGCCGCAATCGACGTGCGGGGTGAAGCTCGGCTTGTGCTTGCCGCGCAGGATGTTGGCGATGATGACGGCGAGACGGCCAAGCACCAACCCATCGGCATCGATCAGATGCCACTTCTTTTCAACCTCGGCCGGCTTAATCGACCGGGTGACCTTGCTGAGAGCCTTCATGGCTGGAACGGTTCCCTAATCTGTGCACCGCACGCAGACAAAAGGCCCGCATCGCAGTGAGGAAGCGCGCCTTTGTTGCAAGAGCCCTGCCGAGTCAAGCATTCGCGCGGGTTTTCGAGGAGGTAAAATAATACCTTCTCACTTCAACCCCGCTCTTGCGCGGTGTTTTAAGCGTTTTTACCGGTCTCCGCGACCAGCCAGGCGAGCGTGGCTGGCGGCGCCGCATCGGCGCGCCAGCCGAGGATCGCGGGGCAAGCGTAAGGATGGATTTCCGCCAGTTTCGCCACGGCGGCATCGAGCGCGGCAGCGGTCGTCTTGCACAGCATCGCCACTTCCTCGCCACGCCCGCGCTCGCCCTGCCAGATATAGAGCGAGATCATGCCCGGCAGGATATTGGCGCAGGCGATCAGCCCGGCATCGAGCAGCGTTCCGGCGGCGGCTTCCGCATCCGCGCTGCTGGCGAACGGGCTCCAGATCAGCGCCACGCCATCCGCCATCGCGAATCAGCGCTTCTGGCCGAGCGCGTGCGCGCCCCACGTCGTCGCGGCCACCAGCAGCGCGCCGACAAGCTGGTGCGCCACCGCGATCCAGATCGCCACGCCGCTCATCACCGTGGCGATGCCGAGCAGGATCTGCGTGCCGAAAGCGCTATGGATGGCGACGGAGGCGGACCGCGCCTGCGCCTTGCGCAGCTTGCGCCCCATCACCACCAGCACCGCCACCACCGCCCAGGCCCACCAGCGGTGGACGAAATGGACGAGGAACGGATCGGACAGGAAGGCGTGCGCCCCGCCGTGCGACCAGTCGATCCCGGCGGGGAACAGGCTCCCCTGCATTAGCGGCCAGGCATCCCAGTTGAACCAGCCGCCCCCGGCCGCCGTGCCCGCGCGCAGGCCCGCCAGCAGCGCACCATAGAACAGTTGCAGCACCAGCATCGCCAGTGCCAGCGCGGCAAAACCGGTCAGCCGCGACCGCGCCCGGCCCCGCGCCAGCGCACACAGGTCCAGCGCGGTCCATACGAGGCCGGCCAGCGTCACCAACGCGACCAGCAGGTGCGCGGCCAGACGGAAGTGACTGACCTTGACGTCGTGGACGATGCCGGACTGCACCATCCACCAGCCGACCGCGCCCTGCAGCCCGCCCAGCGCCAGCAGCGCCAGCAGGCGCGGCTTGTAGCCCGCCGGAATGCGCCCCTTCACCCAGAACCACGCCAGCGGCAGCGCGAAGACCATGCCGATCGTGCGCGCCAGCAGGCGGTGGACCCATTCCCAGAAGAAGATGAACTTGTAGTCCGCCAGCGTCATGCCCGCCGGGCCGTTGACCAGCCGATATTGCGGCGTCTGGCGATAGGCGTCGAACTCGGCCTGCCACTGCGCGTCGGTCAGCGGCGGCAGGGCGCCGGTTACCGGCTTCCATTCGGTGATCGAAACCCCCGATTCGGTCAGCCGCGTCACCCCGCCGACCACGACGATCATCGCCACCATCGCCGCCACGATCAGCAGCCAGCGGGCAATGGCCAGCGGTGCGGCGCGCACTTCACGGGGGGCGGCGAACGGAGAGGGGATCGCGGATTCCATGGGCAGAAGCCTGTCCCACCGACATCACGCCAGCGCAAGCGCGAATCCTGCTCCGGGGCGGTCATGCCCTCTTGTGCAATGATACAATGTAACATATATGCACTGCCATGAATGACGCGCTGCAGGCCCTGCGTTCCCGGCTCGACCGGTTCGGCGTGCTCCTTTCGGGGCTGTGCCTGCTGCATTGCCTGGCCGGCGTGTTTCTGGTCGGCCTGCTCGGCGTGGGCGGTGGTGTACTGCTGGACCCGGCGATCCATCGCATCGGGCTGGTGCTGGCCCTGACGGTCGGCGCCACCACAATCGGCCTGGGCGCGCTGCGGCACGGCCATGTGCTGCCGCTGGCCGTGGGCGGAACCGGCCTGGCGCTGATGGCGGCGGCGGTCGTGACCGGGCACGGCACGCAGGAAGCGGTGCTGACCATCGGCGGCGTGGTGCTGGTGGCAACGGCGCACCTCCTCAACATGCGGCGCGGCTGCTGAGCGGCTACTGCTGTTCCTGCCCCTGAGCGCACGCTTGCGCGCCGCGCCCCGCACGCTAAAGCGGCGGGCATGAATGCCAGCCCTTCCCCCGCTTCGCTTTCGATCACCGTCAATGGCGAGCCGCGCCGCGCCGCGCCGGGTTCGATCGCCGATCTGGTGCGCGACATCGGGCTCGATCCGGCCAAGGTCGCGGTCGAGCGCAACGGCGAGATCGCGCCGCGTTCGACTCTGGCCAACGTGGCGCTGGCGGATGGCGACGTGCTGGAGATCGTCCACTTCGTGGGCGGCGGACAAGAAGAAGGAATGCGGGCCGTGAACGACGATGACAGCTGGACCGTGGCAGGCCGCACCTTCCGCTCGCGCCTGATCGTGGGCACCGGCAAGTACAAGGACTTTGCCCAGAACGCCGCCGCCGTCGCCGCCTCGGGCGCGGAGATCGTCACCGTCGCCGTGCGCCGCGTGAACATTTCCGATCCCAAGGCGCCGATGCTGACGGACTTCATCGATCCGAAGAAAATCACCTACCTGCCCAATACCGCGGGCTGCTTCACCGCCGAGGACGCGATCCGCACGCTGCGCCTGGCGCGCGAGGCGGGCGGCTGGGATCTGGTCAAGCTGGAGGTGCTGGGCGAGGCGAAGACGCTCTATCCCGACATGCGCGAAACGCTGCGCGCCACGGAAATCCTGGCCAACGAAGGCTTCCTGCCGATGGTCTATTGTTCGGACGATCCAATCGCGGCGAAGCAGCTGGAAAGCGCCGGCGCGGTCGCGGTCATGCCGCTGGGCGCACCGATCGGTTCGGGCCTTGGCATCCAGAACCGGGTGATGATCCGGCTGATCGTGGAAGGCGCCAGCGTGCCGGTGCTGGTCGATGCCGGCGTGGGCACCGCGTCGGACGCGGCGGTGGCGATGGAACTGGGTTGCGACGGCGTGCTGATGAACACCGCGATCGCCGAGGCGAAGGACCCGGTGCGCATGGCGCGGGCGATGAAGCTGGCAACCGAAGCCGGCCGCGAAGCCTACCGCGCGGGCCGGATGGGAACGCGGAAGTACGCCGATCCCTCCAGCCCGCTGGCCGGCCTGATCTGATCAGGCCGCGACGGAAACGCCTTCCCGCTCCTCGCGCGCCAGCCGTTCGACCAGGCGGTTGTACAGCACCACGCCCTTGTCGAACGTCACCGGCAGGACCGGGTGGGCGGGATCGCGGTCGATCACTTTCTGCTGCGCCTCGATCATGGTCTTGTCCTCGGCAAAGGCCATGGCCGCCACGCCCATCAGCCGATCGCGCAGCGCATCGTCGCCATGGTCGCGATGCGGCCCCCAGCTAAAGAAATAGCGGCTGGTGCGGTCGGTCAGCGCGGTCACGGCCTGGCTGGTAAAGGTGACCCCGGTCCTGGGCAGATCGGGCGGCGGCGGCGCATCGCGCAGCCGGTCGGCGGTTCCGGCGGGATAGCTGGCGCTGGGCATCAGCAGGATGCCCGGCACGTGGTATTCATAGCAGCTCCACAGGTCGACCGGCTCCAGGCCACCGTTGATCGTGCTGCGGTTCTGCCCGCGGACCCAGCGTTCGAACCGCACGCCGCGCGGCAGTTGCGTGACCTTGGGCCGCGTGCGCGCCCATTCCTCGTCCGCGCCGAAGCTGTTGGCATGGACGAAGGCCAGGTGCGTGAAATCGCACAGATTGTCGTGGATCAGCCGGGCCTCAGCGGCATAATCGAGCTGGCCCCGGCCGAGAATGTAGTCCGGATCGTCGAACCCGACCGCCGGCGGGATCAGCGCGGGATCGGCCCGCGCGGGATCGCCCAGCCAGACCCATATCCAGCTGTGCCGGTCCACCACGGGATAGCTGCGCGCGCGGGCGGTGGCCGGGATCGTCTCCTGCCCCGGAATGTCGCTGCACCGGCCATCCGCCTCGAACTTCAGGCCGTGGTACAGGCAGCGCAGCGCCTCGCCCTCGCACCGGCCCAGCGACAGCGGCGCCAGCCGGTGAACGCAGCGGTCCTCCAGCGCCACGACGCGCCCGCTTTCGGCGCGGAAGATCACCACGGGATCGTTGGCCATGGTTATCGCGAAGGGCTTGCCCGCTTCCAGGTCCATCGACCAGCAGGCCACGTGCCAGGCGTTGCGCACATGAATCATCGGGCTTCTCTCCCAAAAACCGACGACCCGAGTTTACTTAACGTCGTTAAATTGTCAAACGGGAACGATGGCCCGCCACCGCGACATTGCGATCGATCGCTCCGGCATCGTTGCCGCCGCCTTTGCCCTGCTCGACGAAGCGGGGCTGGATGGCGTGACGATGCGGGCGCTGGCGGCGCGGCTGTCGGTGCAGGCACCAGCGCTGTACTGGCACGTGCGCGACAAGGCCGCGCTGGTCGGGCTGATGGCCGAAGCGCTCTATGCCGAGGCGCGCGCCGGCCTGCACGACGGCCTCGACGCGCGCGCATGGCTGCTGGCGTTGGGCCGGGGGCTATGCCGCAGCCTGGCGCGCCATCGCGATGCCGCCCGGTTGCTGGCTTCGGCGCGGCCGCTTGCGCAGGCCAGCGACGAAACGGCCGCGGGCATGGCCGCGCCGCTGGTGAAGCGCGGGTTTAGCCGCGAACAGGCGCTGGAAGCGCAAGCCGCCGTGCTGTCGCTGTCGCTGGGCTGGTCGATCTATCGCGAGAACGCCGCGATGCACGCGTTCCTGACCGGGATGTTCGATCTGGAGGAAAGTTTCGAGCGCGGCCTGCAGGCGCTGGTGGACGGCCTCGTCATCGAGGCCGTCCCCGCGTCGTCTTGATCGCGTCCGGGCGTTACTGCGCCACACCGGCCGCCGCGAGCACGGCCAGGGTGAGGATGTCCGGCGCGATCGCGGTCATCGGCGCGATCTGCACGGGCTTTTCCATGCCCAGCAGCATCGGCCCGATCACCGCGTTGCCCGCCAGTTCGCGCAGCAGCTTGGCCGAGATGTTGGCCGATTGCAGCCCCGGCATGATGAGCACGTTGGCCGGCCCCGACAGGCGGCTGAACGGGTAGTTCGCCATGACCTTGGGGTTGAGCGCGGCATCGGGCGCCATTTCGCCTTCGTATTCGAAGCCGGGGTTCGTCTCGTCCAGGATCGAAACCGCGCCGCGGATCGGCTCCACCCAGCGCCCCATCGGATTGCCGAAGGTGGAGAACGACAGGAACGCCACGCGCGGTTCGTGACCCATGCGGCGGGCGACGGCCGCCGTTTCCACCGCCATGTGGGCCAGGTCTTCCGCGCTCGGCCGCTCGTTGACGGTCGTATCGGCCAGGAACACGGTGTAGTTCTTGGCGACCATCAGGTGAATCCCGAAGGGCACCTTGCCCGGCGCGGGATCGAGCACCTGCCGCACTTCCTTCAGCGTCTGCGAGAAGGTGCGCGTCATGCCGGTGATCAGAGCATCGGCATGGCCGAGCTTGACCAGTGCCGAGGCGAAGACGTTGCGATCCTGGTTGACCATGCGGCGCACGTCGCGCTCCAGGAAGCCGCGCCGCTGGAGCCGTTCATAGAGCATCTCGACCATCGCCGGCACGTGCGGGCTGATCGCCGAATTGTGGATCTCGAAGCTGTCCGGATTACCGATGCCGAGTTCGACGAGCTTGTCGCGCACCAGCTGATCGCGGCCCACCAGCACCGGTTCGCCATAGCCGAAATCGCGGAACTGCACGGCGGCGCGCAGCACCACCTCGTTCTCCGCCTCGGCGAAGACCACCCGCTTGGGGTTGCGCTTCACCTGGGCATAGACGTTGGTCAGCACCGAGGTCGTCGGGTTGAGCCGCGCCTTCAGATCGTGGCGATAGGCGTCGAAATCCTCGATCGGCTTCATCGCCACGCCCGAATCCATCGCCGCCTTGGCCACGGCGGAGGACACCACTTCCATCAGGCGCGGATCGAACGGCGCGGGAATGATGTAGTCGTGCCCGAACTGCATCGACTGCCCGCCATAGGCGGCGGCGACTTCCTCCGGCACCGGGCGACGGGCCAGTTCGGCGATCGCCTCGGCGGCGGCGATCTTCATCTCCTCGTTGATCGCGGTCGCCCGAACGTCCAGCGCGCCGCGGAAGATGAAGGGGAAGCCCAGCACGTTGTTGACCTGGTTCGGATAGTCCGAACGGCCGGTGGCGATGATGCAGTCCGGCCGGGCCGCCTTGGCTTCGGGCGGCGTGATTTCCGGATCGGGATTGGCCATCGCGAAGATGATCGGCTGCGGGGCCATGGCCTTGACGTATTCCGGCTTGAGCGCGCCGGCGGCGGACAGGCCCAGGAAGATGTCCGCGCCCACCAGCGCCTCTTCCAGCGTGCGCGCCGGCGTATCAACCGCGTGCGCGCTTTTCCACTGGTCCATGCCGTCGGACCGGCCGCGCCAGATCGTGCCCGAACGGTCGCACATGATGACGTTGTCGTGGCGCACGCCCATCGCCTTGATCAGCGCGGTGCAGGCGATCGCCGCCGCGCCCGCGCCATTGACCACGACTTTCACGTCCTTGAGATCGCGCCCAGTCAGATGGCAGGCATTGACGAGGCCGGCGGCGGTGATGATCGCGGTACCGTGCTGGTCATCGTGCATCACCGGAATCTTCAGGCGTTCGCGCAGCGCCTGTTCGATGATGAAGCATTCGGGCGCCTTGATGTCTTCCAGGTTGATGCCGCCGAAGCTGGGCTCCAGCAGCGCCACCGCGTTGATGAAGGCTTCCGGGTCTTCGGTGGCGACTTCGATGTCGATCGAATCGACGTCGGCGAAGCGCTTGAACAGCACCGCCTTGCCTTCCATCACCGGCTTCGAGGCGAGCGCCCCCAGATTGCCGAGGCCGAGGATGGCCGTACCGTTGGAGATCACCGCGACCAGGTTGCCCTTGGCGGTATAGTCATAGGCCGTCGCCGGATCGTCCGCGATGGCGCGCACGGGCACGGCCACGCCGGGCGAATAGGCAAGGCTGAGATCGCGCTGCGTCGCCATGGGCTTGCTGGCGATGATCTCGATTTTGCCGGGCCGGATCGTGTTGTGGTAGAACAACGCCTCGCGTTCGGTGAAACGGACGTTGCTTTCCTCTGACATGCAAATGCTCCCACGCTGGGTGGACCGGACAGGGCCGGCCGGGCGGTGTCAGAAGTCCCTAGGCTTCCAGTTCGGAAAACCCAAGGGTCTGACGGCAAAAAGCAGACTGCGCCCATCCTGCCACACGAGCTGGAGGCGCGGATCGGGGCGGCGCGGCAGGCCGGTGTCGATCAGCCAGACATAGTCCACCCGCTCGATCGGCGCATACTTCAGTGCGGAATCCACGCTGCGCAGGCGGCCACTCTGGCAATTGGGCGACCACACGAATTCGGACGGGTCGGCGGTGAAGTTGCGGCCGGGGCGGAAGCGCGGCACCACCATGTGCAGCCCCGGCACCGCCCAGTTGTCGTTCACCCAGGCCTGGCGATAGAGGCTGGCAAGGCTGGCGAGATGATCGCGCCGCGTGTTGCGCCAGCTTTCCTCGATGCAGGTATGTTCGACGAAAGCCAGCACGCGGCTGCCGGGCTGGACGTGGTGCAGCGCCGCAAGCTGGCGCTTGTAGTCCTGCGCGTAGTCGGCGAAGCTGGCGCCGGTCACCACCAGCCGCACGCCCAGCAGCGCCATGCCGATATAGGCCACCGCGCGGGCATAGGAAGGCTTCGCCTGGCTCCAGTCCTGCAGCGCCAGCAGCAGCATCGCCGCCACCGGCAGCAGGCGGATGTCCACGAAGGCGCTGCCGTTGATGTCGCTGGGAATGGCCACGAACAGCAGCAGCACCAGCAGGCCGGGCAGGCCCTGCCGCCAGCTCCACCGCGCGCCGGCCAGCCAGCCGCACAGGATCAGGCCGAAGCAGGCGATCGTCGTCGCCGCGTCGAGCACGAGCGACTGGTCGCGCAGCGTCAGCACGAACGACCAAGCCTTCTGATCCCAGCGCCAGCGGTTCATGCTGGCGACCGGTTCGGGCGAGAACGTCTTCCACAGCACCACCACCAGCACAGTCGTCAACAGCGGCCAGCAGGTGACGAACAGGCGCTTGGCGATCGCCTTCCAGTCCAGCTCGCGCGCCAGCGGGCGCCAGCGCGAAGGCCGCCAGCTTCCCGCGGGGAGCCGGTCGATCTCGCGCCCCAGCGCCGCGCCGCCGACCAGCAGCGCCAGCAGCACGCCGCCGATGGCATGGCACAGCATGGCGACCGGCTGCGCCACGATCAGCATCGCGGCGCGCTTCTTCGGCTGGTTTTCGAGCCAGACCGAAGCGGCGAAGGCCGACAGCGAAAGCCCGGTGGCGAGGATGTAGTTGAGGAAACCCGTCAGCAGCGGAAAGCTGAACACGAACATCAGCGCCCAGGCGGTGGCATGGCCGCCGCGCGGATTGAGCACGCGCGCCGTGGCCAGACCGCCGCCGGCGAACAGGCCGGTCGCCAGCACCGTGCTCCACCACCCGGCGGCCAGAATGCCGAACTGCGCGCCCAGCAGCTTCATCAGCACACCGCCGCCGATGTTCAGGGTGAACACCCATTTCCAGGTGAAGTAGCGTTCCAGCGGGTTGCCGGGGCCGGCGGCCTCGATCGCGGCGGCGCCCATGTGGCCCGGCACGTCGATCAGCGGCGGCACTTCCACCAGCGCGAACGGCAGGCACACCAACAGGACCGTGAGCACGATGCCCGGCGCGGAGAGCCACGGGAGCGCCGCGGCATGCCAATCGAACGACCAGGCCTTGGGACGGCCTCTTTGCTGGCTTTGCATGAGCCCCTGTCGATATCCGGCTTCGATGGTTTGTGAAAACCCCGCGCTTCGTCTAGCCACTCGCGCCGTGACGCCAAATGCCCCAACTCCGATGATGGCGCAATATCTTGCGCTCAGACAGCAGGCGGGAGACTGCCTGCTATTCTACCGGATGGGCGATTTCTTCGAACTTTTCTTCGACGACGCGAAAATCGCCGCACACGTGCTGGACATCGCGCTGACCAGCCGGGGCGAACACGGCGGCGCGCCGATCCCGATGTGCGGGGTGCCGGTGCATGCGGCCGAATCGTACCTGGCCCGGCTGATCAAGGCGGGCTGCCGCGTCGCCATTGCCGAGCAGGTGGAAACGCCCGAGGAAGCGAAGAAGCGCGGCGGTTCGAAGGCGCTGGTCGCGCGCGACATCGTCCGCTTCGTCACCGCCGGCACGCTGACCGAGGAAGCGCTGCTGGAACCGCGCCGCGCCAACGTGCTGGCGGCGGTGTGCGAGGTGCGCGGGCTGGTGGGCATTGCCGCCTGCGACATTTCCACCGGCCGCATGGAGCTGGAGGAGTGCGAGCCGGCGGCGATGGGCGCGGCGCTGGCCCGGCTGGGCGCGAGCGAGATCGTCGCCAGCGAAGACTGGGCCGATGCCCCGTTCGACGCGGTGCGGCGGCCGGGGCGTGGCTTTGACAGCAACGCCGGCGAGGCACGGCTCAAGGATCTGCACGGCGTGTCCACGCTCGACGGTTTCGGTGCGTTCACCCGGCCGATGCTGGCGGCGGCGAACGGGCTGGTCGACTACCTCGACCATGTCGGGCGCGGCCGCCTGCCGCTGCTGCTGCCCCCGGTGGCGCGCACCGCGGGCGGCCACATGGCGATGGACGAAGCGACACGCGCTAGCCTCGAAATCCTGGTTTCCACCGGCGGCACGCGCAAGGGCAGCCTGTGCGAAGCGATCGACCGCTGCGTGACCGGCGCGGGCGCGCGGCTCCTGGCCGAGGACCTCTCCGCGCCGCTGACCGATGCGCCGGCGATTCGCGCACGGCTGGAACTGGTCGGCTGGCTGCACGACGATCCGCTGCTGCGCGCCGACCTGCGCGCGATCCTGAAGGCCGCGCCCGACATCGGCCGCGCGCTGGGCCGGGTCGTCGCCGGGCGGGGCAGCCCGCGCGATCTGGGGCAGCTGCGCGACGGCCTGTCCGAAGCCTGGCGGCTGCGCGAGGTGCTCACCGCGAGCGCACTAAGGCCGGCGCTGGCCGAGGCGCTGCTGCCGGCGCTGGGCGGGCACGGCGCGCTGATCGATCTCTATGTCCGCGCGCTGGTGCCCGCGCCGCCGACCGAACGCGCGCAGGGCGGGTTCATCGCGGAAGGCTATGACGCGGCGCTCGACGAACTGCGCCGCGCCGCCGGCAATTCGCGCCGCGCCATCGCCGCGCTGGAAGCGAAGTACCGCGATGAGACCGGCGTTTCCGCGCTGAAGATCCGCCACAACGGCGTGCTCGGCTATTTCATCGAAGTGCCCGCGCGCCACGCCGACAAGCTGATGCTGCCCGACAGCGGCTTCACCCACCGCCAGACGATGGCCGGCGCGGTGCGCTTCAACGCGCTGGCGCTGCACGAGGAGGCGAGCCGCATCGCCGAGGCGGGCGGGCATGCGCTGGCGGCCGAGGAAGCGCATTTCGAGGAGCTGGTCGCCGCCGCCGTCGCCGCGCGCGAAGGCATCGCCGCCACCGCCGCCGCGCTGGCGCGGATCGACGTCGCCTGCGGGCAGGCCGAACGCGCGGCCGAAGGCGGCTGGGCGCTGCCGCATGTCGTGGCCGAGCCCGTGCTGGACATCGCCGGTGGACGGCATCCGGTGGTGGAAGCGGCGCTCGCGGCCAAGGGCGAACGCTTCGTCGCCAACGATTGCCGGCTCGCGCCCGAGGACCGGCTGTGGCTGGTCGGCGGCCCCAACATGGGCGGCAAGTCCACCTTCCTGCGCCAGAACGCGCTGATCGTGCTGCTGGCGCAAGCGGGCGGGTTCGTGCCCGCCGACGCCGCGACGATCGGCATGGTCGACCGGCTGTTCAGCCGCGTCGGCGCGTCGGACAACCTCGCGCGCGGGCGATCGACCTTCATGGTCGAGATGGTGGAGACCGCCGCCATTCTCGCGCAGGCCAGCGAACGCAGCTTCGTCATCCTCGACGAAGTGGGGCGCGGCACCTCGACGTACGACGGCCTCGCGCTCGCCTGGGCGGTGGTGGAGGCGGTCCACGAGGTCAACCGCTGCCGTTGCCTGTTCGCCACGCATTACCACGAACTCGCGCGGCTGGCCGAAAGCTGCGACGCGCTGTCGCTCCACCATGTCCGCGCGCGCGAATGGAAGGGCGACTTGGTACTGCTGCACGAACTGGCCGAAGGGCCGGCGGACAAGAGCTATGGCCTCGCCGTCGCCCGGCTGGCCGGCGTGCCCGCGCCGGTGGTCAAGCGCGCCAAGGCGGTGCTCGACAAGCTGGAGAAAGGCCGCGCCTCCACCGGGGGCCTGGCCGCCGGGCTGGACGACCTGCCGCTGTTCGCCGCCGCGATCGAGGCGGTGGAGGAGAAGGTCGATGCCTTGCGCGACCGGCTCAACGGGCTGGACATCGACGCGCTGTCCCCGCGCGAGGCCTTGGACCTGCTTTACCAACTGAAGGCGCAGGCGAATGGTTGAACTTACCCCGCTCGGCAACCGGCGCGTGCTGTTCGTGATGGCGGCGGAACCGGAATACGGCCCGCACTTGCGCGCGCGCTTCACCCCGCTGATCACCGGCATCGGCCCGGTGGAGGCCGCGCTGCACACCGGCGTGGCGCTGGCCCGGCTGGACGCGGCGGGGCAATTGCCGGACCTGATCGTCTGCCTCGGCTCGGCCGGATCGCGCCGCTGCGCGCTGGGCTCGGTCCACCAGATCGCCAGCGTCTCGTGGCGCGACATGGACGCCTCGCCGCTCGGCATCGAACCCGGCGTGGTGCCTTATCTCGACGAGCCGAAAGAGCTTCCGCTGGAAACCCCGCTGGACCTGCCGGTCGCCACGCTATCCAGCGGGGGCGACGTGGTCAGCGGCGACCACTGGGACCACGTCTCGGCCGACATGGTCGACATGGAAACCTACGCCGTCGCCCGCGCCGCGCGCACCTTCGGCGTGCCGCTGATCGGCCTGCGCGGCGTCAGCGACGGCCCCGGCGAACTGGCGGGCGCACACGACTGGCACAAGCTGCTGGGCTACCTCGATGGGGAGCTGGCCAAGGCGGTGGACTTGTTGCACGGGCTGTAGGCGCGTAACCGCCTGAGATCCCGGCTTTCGCCGGGATGACGAAGACAAAATAGGACCGTCATGCCAGCGCAGGCTGGCATCTCAAGCCACCAGGTGTACCCTCCCGTCATGCGCAAGGGCGGCTGGACCTACATCATGGCGAACAAGCCGCGCGGGGTGCTCTACGTCGGCGTCACCGCCGATCTGGCGACCCGCGTCGTCCAGCATCGCGAGGGACACGGATCATCCTTCTGCCGCCGTTACAACCTTCAGCGTCTGGTGCTTGCCGAGGAACACGCGACGATCGAGGACGCGATCCGGCGCGAAAAGGCGCTCAAGGCGTGGAAGCGGGACTGGAAGATCGACCTGATCGAGAAAGCCAACCCGGCGTGGGACGATCTCTTCGCGGTCCTTCTGTAGCCGCCCGAGGTCCCGGCCTTCGCCGGGACGACGAGGATGAAGCCAAAGCCGTCATGCCAGCGCACGCTGGCATCTCAGGCTACCGGGGGCATCCCAGGCCCCCGCGCGAAACATCACAACGACAGGAACAATCCCGCCAGCGCCGCGCTCATCAGGTTGCTGAGCGCGCCGGCTAGCAGCGCGCGGATGCCGAGTTTGGCGATCATCGGGCGCTGGTTGGGGGCGAGGCCGCCGGTCACCGCCATCTGGATCGCGATCGAGCTGAAATTGGCGAAACCGCACAGCGCGAACGTCACCAGCGCGACGCTGACCTTGGACAGGCCGGCGTCCTGCCCCAGTTCGATGAAGGCGACGAATTCGTTGAGCACGATCTTGGTGCCGAACAGGCCGCCCGCCTGCATCGCTTCCGCCCAGGTGGGGGAGCCGAGCAGGTAGAACATCGGCGCGAAGACCGTGCCGAGGATCTGCTGGAACGAGAGGTCGGGATAGCCGGCCAGCCCGCCCAGCCAGCCGAGGATGCCGTTGGCGAGCGCCACCAGCGCGACGAAGGCCAGCACCATCGCGCCCACCGCCACGGCCAGCTTGACCCCGGTCTGCGCACCCTGGCTCGCCGCCATGATCAGGTTGGCGGGGCGTTCCTCGTGTTCTTCCGCCACCGGTTCGCCGCTGGCGGCGACGCCGGGCTGGCTGGTCACGTCATCGCGGTTCATCGCGGCCGCGGCCATGCCGGCGGGCGGCACCAGCGTCGGCGGATCGTGCGGGTTGGGCAGCGGATCGGCCGCGACGTCGGCCGGTGTCGGCGGCTCGTCGGGCATCATCGTCTTGGCCATCAGGATGCCGCCCGGCGCCGACATGAACGCGGCGGCGACCAGATAGTCGATGCGGATGCCCATGCTGGCATAGGCGGCCAGGATCGTGCCCGCCACGCCGGCCATGCCCACCGTCATCACGCAGAACAGCTGCGAGGGATTGAGCGCGGCGAGATAGGGGCGGATCACCAGCGGCGCCTCGCTCTGCCCCACGAAAATGTTGGACGCGGCGCACAGCGATTCGACCTTGCTGATGCCGGTGATCTTTTCCAGCCCGCCGCCGATCCAGCGGATCACCAGCTGCATCACGCCGAGGTAGTAAAGGATCGAGATCAGAGCGGCGAAGAAGATGATCACCGGCAGCGCCGAAATGGCGAAGCTGGTCCCGCCGATCTCGGGCTTGGCGAGCGGGCCGAACAGGAACGTCACGCCGGCCTTGGCGAAGCCGAGCAGCCGCTCCACGCCGTGCGCCGCGGCCTGTAGCGCGGCGTTGCCCCACGGCAGGTAGAGCACCAGCGCGGCGAAACCTGCCTGCAGGGCGAAGGCTGCGCCCACCACGCGCGGGCGGATCGCGCGGCGGTTGGTGGAAAGCAGGAAGGCGACCAGCAGGATGATGCCCATCCCGACGAGGCTCAAGACAACGCGCATCGGGGGCTATCGGCTCCGGACGAGGAAGAAGGGAAGGACGAACTGGTTTCTCCTGCTCCTAAACGGGATTTGGCGGCCGGTCAAAATCCCGCTATCGCCCGTCCATGCAAGACACCGCCCCGCACCGGGCCGCACCGGCGCCGCAGACCCCGATCTCCGCATCGACCTCCTCCGCGATCCCCCGCTCCCTGTTCGCCTTCGCGCTGCTCTATGGCGGGCTGGCCGTGCTGGCGGGCGTGCTGGGGACCAAGCTCGCCTCGCTGGGCCACTGGCCGCTGCTGGGCGATCTGGCGGTCGAATCCGGGATCTTCGCGTTCCTGCTGCTGGTGATCCTGGCCAGCGCCGTGGCCGAACTGTTCGGGCAGGACATGGCCAACCGGCTGGTGCGCTTCGGCTTCGTGCCGCTGATCGTGTCGATGGTGCTGCTTTCGCTGGTCATCCATGTGGTGCCGCCCGCGCCGTTCTGGTCGGATCAGGAGGCTTTTGCCCGCCTGCTGGGGCAAGGCGCGCGGATGCAGTTCGCCGGGCTGATTTCCTACGGCACCTCGCAGACGCTCAACGTCTATCTGTTTTCCCGTATCGCCGGCGGGCGGGGTCGGCTGCTGATGCTGCGCGCGTGGATCGCCAGCATGCTGTCGCAGATCGTCGATACGGTGCTGTTCATCACCATCTCGTTCTACGGGCAGGACCTGCCGATCGGCGCGATCATGGAAGGGCAGATCATCTCCAAGCTGGTGCTGTCGACGATCATGGTGCCGCCGGGCATCTGGCTGTTCGTGCGGCTGGGGCGCTGGCTGGACGCGCCACGCTGATCCGCGCGCGCACGAAAACGCTTTAATTTCGCGCCAAGGGGCGTAAGGGCGCGGCCATTATGGCCACGAACCACGAAATCTCCGATTCCTATCGCGCGGCGATGCTCGCCAAGGCGGAAACGCTGACCGAGGCGCTGCCCTATCTCCAGCGCTATGCCGGCAAGACCTTCGTGGTGAAGTATGGCGGACACGCCATGGGCGATCCGGAGCTGGCGCACGATTTCGCCGAGGACATCGTGCTGCTGAAGGCAGTGGGCATCAACCCCGTGGTGGTCCACGGAGGCGGCCCGCAGATCGGACGGATGCTGAAGGCGCTGGGCATCGAATCGCAGTTCGTCAACGGCCTGCGCGTCACCGACAAGCAGACCGCCGAAGTGGCTGAAATGGTCCTGGCCGGCGCGATCAACAAGGAACTGGTCGGCTGGATCGCCCGCGCCGGCGGCAAGGCCATCGGCATTTCCGGCAAGGACGGCGGCATGGTCGTGGCCCGCAAGGTCCAGTCCAAGGCGCCCAAGGTCATCAACAACTCTGGCGAGGACGACGGTGAGCCGCTGGTGGTCGACCTGGGCTTCGTGGGCGAGCCGGACCGGATCGACACCACCGTGATCGACACGATCTGCGCCGCCGGCATGATCCCGGTGATCGCCCCGATCGGCGTGGGCGAGGACGGCGCGACCTACAACATCAATGCCGATACCATGGCCGGCTGCATCGCCGCGGCGCTGGGCGCATCGCGCCTGTTCCTGCTGACCGACGTGCCCGGCGTACTCGACAAGCAGAAGAACCTGCTGACCGACCTGACGCCCGCCGACATCGCGGAACTGGCGCAGGACGGCACGATCAGCGGCGGCATGATCCCCAAGCTCGAAACCTGCGTCCACGCGGTCGAGGCCGGGTGCGAGGCGGTGGTCGTGCTCGACGGGCGCGTGCCGCACGCGATGCTGCTGGAAATCTTCACCTCGCGCGGCGCGGGCACGCTGATCCGGGCGTGATCCGGCGAAAGCCGGGAACGGAACCGGCGGTCGTGCGTCCCTTGCGCATGATGCGCTCTCGCATAGCCCCCTCGCTCGCCCTGCTGCTGGCCGCCTGCGGTGGCACGCCGCCCGCGCCCGAACCGAGCGAGGCCGACAGCGATGCCATCGCCGCGCTGGCTTCGGAAGCGGTGCCCGTGCCTTCCCCGACGCCGACTGCCGAGATCACCGAACGAGGCGTGCCATCGGCCTCGCGCGATCCCGCCGAGGTGCTGGCGGCCTGGGGCAAGGCGGTGGAAATGCGCGACTGGGAGACCGTCCGCGCCTATTGGGGCGATAAGGGCGCGCGCAGCGGGATGGACGAGCGCGCCTTCGCCGCGAAATGGAGCACCCTGCTCGACCCGCGCGTGACCATGGGCAAGGGTGAAAGCGAGGGCGCGGCCGGCTCGCTTTACTACACCGCCCCCGTCACCGTCACCGACGGCACGCGAGTGCTGAAAGGCGATGTCGTGCTGCGCCGCGTGAACGACGTGCCCGGCGCGACCGAGGAACAATTGCGCTGGCATATCGAGAGCACCACCCTGGCGCCCTAGGCGACGCAGCCTCCAGTTGCCTTTGCGCCCGTCTCTCGGCTAACAGCCGTAAAGACCGTCGCAAGAAGAAAGCGCCCATGTTCCTGTACACGCTCGTCGCCATGATCAGCTACCTGGTGCAGATCATCACCGTGGTGGTGATCGTCCAGTTCGTGCTGGGCCTGTTGATTTCGTTCAACGTCGTCAACATGCACAACAATGGCGTCGCCGCGATCTGGCGGGCGCTGAACGCCATTCTCGATCCGCTGCTCAACCCCATCCGCCGGATCATGCCCGAGACCGGATCGATCGACCTGTCGCCGATGGCGCTGATCATCGGCCTTAACCTGCTGATGATCCTGCTGAGCGGCCTTGCCGCATCGGGATATTGACCTGCCGCCACCGGACGGAATGGCTTGAAGGAATTGCAGAGATGACTGCTGCCGTGATCGACGGAAAGGCCTTTGCCGCGAACCTGCGCGGCGAAGTGGGCAAGCTGGCCGCCGCGTTCGAGCAACAGGCCGGGCGCAAGGCGGGCCTGGCCGTGGTGCTGGTGGGCGAAGACCCGGCAAGCCAGGTCTATGTCCGCTCCAAGGGCAAATCGACGCTCGAGGCCGGCATGGCGAGCTTCGAGCACAAGCTGCCTGCCGATACCGCCGAGGCGGATCTGCTGGCGGTGGTCGAACGGCTCAACGCCGATCCCGCCGTCGACGGCATTCTCGTCCAGTTGCCGCTGCCCGGCCATATCGACGAGCAGAAGGTGATTGCTACGATCAACCCGGACAAGGACGTGGACGGCTTCCACGTCACCAACGCCGGGCGGCTCGCGGTGGGGCAGCCGGGCTTCGTCCCCTGCACCCCGCTGGGCTGCCTGATGCTGCTCAAGGACCGGCTCGGCGATCTTTCCGGGCTGGATGCGGTGGTCATCGGCCGTTCGAACATCGTCGGCAAGCCGATGGCGCAGCTGCTGATCGCCGAAAGCTGCACCGTCACCGTCGCGCACAGCCGCACGCGCAACCTGCCGGACGTGGTGAAGCGGGCGGACATCGTCGTCGCCGCCGTCGGCCGCCCGGAGATGGTCAAGGGCGCATGGATCAAGCCCGGCGCGACCGTGATCGACGTGGGCATCAACCGCGTGCCCGCCGCCGAGGGCAAGACCCGGCTGGTGGGCGACGTGGACTATGCCGGCGCGGCCGAAGTGGCCGGCGCGATCACCCCGGTGCCGGGCGGCGTCGGCCCGATGACGATCGCGGTGCTGCTGCGCAACGCGCTGGTCGCCGCCTATCGCAACGCCGGCATTGCGCTGGCAGACGGCGCGATCTGATTTCTCCATCGCGGGTTTGACCGGGCGCGGCTTTGCTTTAGGTTCAAGGGCATGTCGCGCCCCGTACGTGCCGCCCTGGCCCTTGCCCTGACGTTCTCGCTGCTATCCGCGCCGGCGCTTGCCCAGCGCCCGGGGCGTGGTGGCATGCCGGGCGGCGGGCTGACGCCGGCCGGGAACCCCAGCGCGCTGATCGCCGCCGAAATCGCCTTTGCCCGGCTGGCGCGCGAAAAGGGCCAGTGGACCGCGTTTCGCGAAACCGCCGCTGACGATGCGGAAATGTTCACGCCCCGGCGCGTGGTGGCGAAGGACTGGCTCAAGGGCCGCAAGGATCCGGCGCAGGCGGTGCAGTGGGAAACGCACCGCGCCTACGCCAGTTGCGACGGCAGCTTCGGCGTGACCTATGGCGGCTGGACCGGCGGCGCGGACGCCGGCTGGTTCAGCACGGTTTGGCAGCGGCAGAAGAAGAAGGGCGCGTTGAAGTGGGTGCTCGATCAGGGCGAGCCGCTGGCCCGGCCGCTCGCCGCGCCCGACTGGATCGAGGGCAAGGTCGCCGATTGCCCCGCGCGCCGGACGCATTTCGTGGCGCCAGGGGGGCCACCGCCACCTGGTACGGCCGACCGGCCCGCGACGAAGGACCTGCCCGTCCAGCGCCCGCTCGCCGGGCCGCTGCCAGCGCTGGCCGCGCCCGCCGGATCGGACAGCAAGGACGGCCAGTCCGACGATGGCACGCTGGCCTGGCGCAGCACCGTGCTGCCCGATGGCGCGCGCGAATTCACGGTGTGGATGTGGAAGGACGGCAACATGACCCAGGTGCTGCACGAAACCGCAGCCGCTCTCGTGGCCCCTGCCACGACACCCGCCACGACACCCGCCACCGCTCCGGGACAAGGATAAGCGCGCGATGTGGGAACTGTTCGTCTCCGCCTTCGTCACGCTGTTCGTGGTGATCGATCCGCCCGGCTGCGCGCCGATCTATGCCGGGCTTACCGCCGGGGCCAGCCCCGCGCAGGCGCGCAACATGGCGATCCGCGCCACGCTGATCGCCACCGGCATCCTGCTGGTCTTCGCGCTGTTCGGGGAAAAGCTGCTGTCGGGCCTGCACATCGAGCTGGCCAGCTTCCGCATCGCCGGCGGCATCATGCTGTTCGTGATCGCGCTCGACATGGTGTTCGAAAAGCGCACCGAACGGCGCGAACAGCGCGCGGAAAAGGTCCGCCATACCGAGGTGGACGACGTCTCCGTCTTCCCCATGGCCATGCCGATGATCGCCGGGCCGGGCTCGATCGCCACGGTCATGCTGCTGACCAGCCGCGCGCAAGGCAACGAACAGACCATGGTCGTGCTGGGCGCGCTGGCCTGCGTGATGGTGTTGATCCTCGCCGCACTGCTGGCAGCCGGCCCGCTGATGCGGTTGGTGGGCCAGCAGGCCGAAGCGGTCGTTACGCGCCTGCTGGGCGTGCTGCTCGCGGCGCTGGCCGCGCAATACGTGATCGACGGGATCAAGGCGCAGTTCTGAGCGCGTTTACTGCAGCGTCACCTGGTTGTCGTCGCTGTCGCGCCGGCCGAAGAATTGTAGCAGCTGCACCAGCAGTTCGCAGCGCGTGGCGAGATCGGGCGCTTCCAGCAGCGCCTGCTTGGCGGCGATATCGAACGGCACGATCTGCGACACGCCGTTGATCAGCGCCATGTCGTCCAGCCGCGTCACCGATTCCCAGTCCACCGCATAGCCCTGCGCATCGGCGAAGATACGCGCCTCGCGCTCGAACGAGGCACGCTCGACCGCGCTCAGCACCGCATCGGGATCGTCCTCGATCAGTTCGGCCTCGACCTGCCGGAACGGCGTGCTCACATCCAGTTCGCGCAGCACGCGGAAGCGCGAAAGGCCCTGCAGCACGATGTTGTAGCGGCCGTCCTCCAGCGCCTCGACCTCGCCAATCTTGCCGACGCAGCCCACGCTGAACAGCGGCGCGCCCTCGGCCGGGGCCTGCGGCTGAATCATCGCGATGCGCCGGTCGCGCGCCAGCGCATCGGAGACCAGCGCGCGATAGCGCGGCTCGAAGATGTGCAACGGCAGCTGCAGCCCCGGAAACAGCGTCGCGCCGGGGAGCGGGAAGATCGAAAGCCGCGTGGTGTCGATCGTTCCGCCCATGGTCAGCCGAACAGCACGGTCGACAGCTTGCGCCGCGTCGCCGCGACCCACGGGTCTTCCAGCCCGATCGCCTCGAAGATCTGGAGCAGGCGGGCACGCGCCGCGCCTTCGTTCCACTCGCGATCGGCGGCGATCATCCGCAGCAGCGTGGCGGCGGCGGCATCGCGATCCCCGCTGGCATAAAGCGCGTTGGCATAGGCGAGTTGCGCGTCCATGTCCGCCGGATCGGCCTCCGCCGCGGCGCGCAGCCCGGCCAGCTCGCCGGCCTCGGGCGCGTCCTCGGCCAACGCCAGCGCCGAACGCGCCTGCGCCAGCGCGGGGTCGTCCGCCAGCTTCGGATCGAGCGCGGCCAGCACCTCGGCGGCTTCCTCTTTGCGGCCGGCCAGCAGCAGCGCGCGGATCAGCCCCGCGTGCGCGGGCGCGCTGTCGGGCGCGATCTCGATGATCTGGGCGAAGATGTCCGCCGCGCGATCGCCGTCACCGCCCGCCAGCACCTCCTCGCCCATCTCCAGCAGCGGGGTGATGTCCTGCGCCGGCTCGTCACCGGCCTGCACCGGCACCTTGGCGAGAATCTGGTCGAGGTACTGCTTGAGCTGCGATTCGGTGCGCGCGCCGGTCAGGTCGGCCACGGGCTGGCCCTGGAACATCGCATAGACGGTGGGGATCGAGCGCACCTGGAACTGCGCGGCGATGAACTGTTCCTCGTCCACGTTGACCTTGGCGAGCACCACGCCCTTGTTCGCGTATTCGGCCGCGACCTTTTCCAGCACCGGCGTCAGCTGCTTGCACGGCCCGCACCATTCCGCCCAGAAATCGAGGATGACCAGCTTGGTCATCGACGGTTCGACCACGTCCTTGCGGAACCGGTCCACCGCCTTCTGTTCTTCCAGGTTCAGGCCAAGGCTTGCCAATGTCGATCTCCGATGCGCGGGAACAATGCGATGCGCCGACCACCATGTGGGAATGCGGCGCCGTTCGGCAAGGGGTTTGTCCCCTTTCCACAGGCCATCGGCGGACGAGCGGCGAGAAAGTGCATTTTTGGTGTTGCGGCCCTCCCGAGTCGATGCTAACGGCGCGCCTCACCCCGGCCGGAAGGGGTTTCCAATCCGGTCCGAAACGCACGAGCGGGCGTAGCTCAGGGGTAGAGCACAACCTTGCCAAGGTTGGGGTCGAGGGTTCGAATCCCTTCGCCCGCTCCAGTTTTTCCATATAAATCAGTGCTATAACCGCCCTTTGGGCGAGACGGAATTGCGTCTTCGCTCTGTGTCGCCACGCGACAAGCTATTCCCTATCTATCCTCTAGGCGGATCGGCGGTACGATAATCGCTTTTCAACGCCTGTCATTCGGCAGCGCCAGTTGCATAGGTCCAAGCTGACTCCAAACATCTGAGCGATCTGAGCCGCGCTTTTGCCGGCCCCTCGATGATGCAGCAAAGCAGCTTCTGGCAACAGCAACGCCGCTCCCAGCCAATCGGCTTCACTCTCCTGATCGTCGGAATAGTCGGAAAGCAACACCATACCGCTTACCGAAGTTACCGCGCTGGCTGGAGCGTGGTCGAGCATTATATGAGCCAGTTCGTGCATGAGTGTAGCGCATTGCCGTGCCCGGCTATGAATCGGATTTAATACGATCAGCTTCACGCCGCGTTCGGCTAAGGTCATTCCCGACCAGGAGTCTGGGTCATTGACCATAAGCTGAGCGACGTGTTCAGCCGCTAGACCGAGTTCATCGGCTCCGCGCACTAATACGCCCCGATGGGCTGCCGTCCTCCAAGGATCGAGAACGTCGATCTTTGCCAATCCAAGCTCGGCACGGACTGAAGCCGCAATCCTTTCCGATTCGGCTTTGAAGCCCCGACGCATTTACTGCTGCTGGAGAGTTTTGAGATGGGCGTGGAGAGCGTCCTGAGCAGCCAATATGAGCGCTCCCAGTGATGTGGCCGTATCCGTCGAGACCGTTTTTTTCTTTCGGAAATGAACGACCGCAGGACGCTCTTCCTGTGCAGTGCTAGTTTCGACCCCCAAGAACTGGGCTGGATCGATCTCTAGCCATCGACAGATTTTGGCAAAGGTGGCGAGGTCCGGCACATTGCCATTTTCGACGCGCGATAAAGTGGCCGGGCTCACGTTGGCTTCCAACGCAGCCGCTCGAATCCCTCTTCCTTCGCGCTTTCTACTAATTAGGCGCCCTAATTCTTCAATGGGAAGGCGGCCCTGATCCTCGATAGGAAGCGCCATATAATCTCCACGCGCTGACGGGTTGACTCGCCCGGCACCGACGTCCATAGTGTTGCACATGTAAGACAAATCGTCTCATGAATGAGACTGTCTTACCTATGAGACGGGGAATCATTTCCAAGGGGCTGAGTCAAGCCTTTCTGGCGAACTCCGAGACGAAAGGTGCGATTATGACCGGTAAGAATCAGTATGTGGTCCGCAGAGGCGACGGTTGGGGTGTGCGTGGTGAAGGCAACAGCCGCCTCACTGCCTCATACGATACTCAGCGCGAAGCCATCGAGCGGGGGCGCGAGATCGCCCGCAACCAAGGCTCGGAACTTCGGATTCAGGGAAGCGACGCCAAGTTCCGTGAGGCATGGTCTTACGGAAATGACCCTTTCCCGCCGGAAGGATGATCCGAGTGGGCTGTGCTCGGCGGGTGCGGCCTTTTTTATGGAGAACTAAATGCAGATCGATGGGGCTTTGGTACAGGAGCAATGAATGTACAAACCGCGAAAGATTCATCCACCCCGTCCGCCTAAGCCGATGGACCGTATGCAAAACATGAAAACCATCCGGCCCATTGGTAAAACGAAGTGGGTCCGCGCCCATTGGCGCTATGACTATGATCGTCGGCAGTGGGAGTGGGTCTTAGGGCATTGGGTGAAGTAGAAAACGAGGGAATCTCCTCGACGAGCCACTGCCGCCTATTTTCCGTTGAGACAATTGGCGGCCACGATCAAGCCCCAAGTCGGTGCGGATCGTTGGCGAATGGTGGCTTGCCGTGAATATGCCGGAAGGACGCTATTAGCGCTGCCTCGACTTCAATAGGGATGCGGTCCGGCGTCGCTTTCCAACCCACAATAAGCCGTTCCGTGGCGGGCAACTGCCAGATTAGGCGTCCGCCCCAATGCCCAACGGGCTTTCCTGCCCCGAAATCAGCATATTGTGTGAGACGACGCCGAAGCTGGTTGGCCTTCCCGATATAGACCACTTCTACACCATCAACCCAGTTGGCGGTTAGGGCGTCTAATTTGACGGTCGGGTCTTTGCCTTTGAACCAACCGCCGCAACTGCGCCCGGAAAAGATGACCGGATGATCTGCATCGTATGTGACGACATAGACGCCGCCGGTAGTGGGACAGCCGCTCGTTCGAATGGCTGCGAATGGTAGCCAGCCGGTAAAGCCTGCTTTTTCAAGTTCTGACCGCGTGAACATCACGTCGGTACACTAGCACATTCCTCGTGCTGCGCAGACCGGCAGAACAAGCGCTCAGCTTCCCCAAAGGGGAACCGCCTTCACTCGCGATTTTCAGGATGACTGGTGCGGTCGAGAAGACTCGAACTTCCACGGGTTTTCACCCACAACGACCTCAACGTTGCGCGTCTACCAATTCCGCCACGACCGCAAAATCAACGGAACCGGTCCTCTGCGAGGGGGTCCCGTGGGGGGTAGGAGCGGGCCCTTAGCAAAGGGGTTTGCAGGGCGCAACTGCCATGATGCGGTTTTTTCCCGGAGCTTCCGGGCCATCGCCTTCCCATCCACGCCGATCCGCGCCCGTGCGGCGGATCAATCGGGCTTCCAGCCGATTTCCGCGATCTTGGCGTCCTTGGGCACGTCGGTCACCGCTTCGTTGATCGTCACGCTTTCCCCGGGCGCGAGCGTTTCCTTGGGCGGGGTGACGTTCCAGGTATAGACGATGCGGTCCTTGCCATCGCGCAGCACGATCAGGATCGGCGGCACCGTGCGCACTTCCTTGCCGACGTTCGTCACCGTCCCGCTCGCGCCGAAATATTCGGTGCCGTTGGGCAGCGTGCGCCGGTCCTGCCGCTCCGGCGGGAACGACAGCGCGAGGTCCGATGGCGCGGCGCCGAAGGTGGGGCGGGCCACGGGCAGCCAGTCCGGCATGCCGAAATAGCTCACCGCCCCGATCAGCGCGGCCACCGCCAGCGCGAAGGTGACGGCCGCGGCGGTCCACAACCGGGCCGGGTTGCGGCGCGGGCGGAACGGCGGCTCGTGGTCGAAGCTCGATGGCATCGACACGAATTCTTCCACGTCCTGCTCGACCGGCAGGGCGGCAAAGGCCGGTGGCGGGGCAGCAGCCTCGCTGTCTTCGGCCCGCGCCGCCGTCTTTTCGGCCAGAATGCGCGCCATGGACGGTTCGGCGGGCTGATCGCCGGCGCCGTCCGGCATGGCGGGACCGTCGCCGGCGGAGGATGGCGGCGGCGCTTCCGGCACGGGTGCGGGTGCGGCTTCCGGGGCTGACGGCTGCTGCACCGGGGGCATGGGGGCCTGTGCCGGTTCGGCCAGCGGCGCATCCGCGCGCAGGGGAAGCTCCGGCCCCTCCTGGAACCAGCTATGGCGGCAGCGGGCGCACCGCACGGTGCGGCCTTCCGCACCGATCGCGCTGTCGGGAACGACATAGCGCGTCGAACAGGCTGGACAGGCGATGATCATATTTGCGGTTAAGCATGGCGAAGCGGATTGAAACAATAGGCCGACGCCCTAGAGATGCGCGTCCACAGCCTTTTTTCCACATCGATTGACGAGTATAGCCGCTGACGCTGCGAAAAGAGCGCACGACAGCAACCCGGGGACGCCTTCTTCATCATGACCCAGCCAGACGCCGAGATCGTTCAGTTCGACAATGTCGGGCTGCGCTACGGCACCGGCAAGGAAGTGCTGACCGATGTCAGCTTCACGCTTTTTTCCGGCAATTTCTATTTCCTCACGGGCGCCAGCGGCGCGGGCAAGACCAGCCTGCTCCGCCTGCTCTACCTGGCCCAGCGCCCCTCGCGCGGGCTGATCCGCATGTTCGGCACCGACGCGATCACTCTGCCGCGCGACCGGCTGCCCGGCTTCCGCCGCCGGCTGGGGGTGGTGTTCCAGGATTTCCGGCTGGTGCCGCACCTGTCCGCCTTCGACAACGTGGCGCTGCCGCTGCGCGTGGCGGGCATGGTGGAGAAGGACATCGTCCGCCCGGTGAACGACATGCTGGACTGGGTGGGGCTGGCCGACCGGCGCCATGCCCAGCCCGCCGCGCTGTCCGGCGGGGAGCAGCAGCGCGTGGCGATCGCCCGCGCGGTGATCGGCCGGCCCGAATTGCTCATCGCCGACGAACCGACCGGTAACGTCGATGCGGACATGGCGTTCAAGCTGATCGGCCTGTTCCAGTCGCTGAACGGGCTGGGAACGACGGTGGTGGTCGCCACCCACGATCCGCAACTGATCCGCCAGGTGCCGGATTCGCTGATCATGCGGCTCGATAAGGGCAAGCTCCACGATCCGACGGGCGCGCTGCGCTATCCCCCCCGGCGATCCGCGCCGGCCACGGCGGGGGCGGCGGCAATGGCGTCGCCGGGCCAGCCGGGGCCTGAGAGCTTCGCGCCATGAACGTCTTTTCCTGGCTTGGCGCGGCGATGGCCGATGGCCTGCGCGATCGCGCGGGCAACAGCGACGCGCGCCTGCTGCCCGAAGCGCGCCTGTCCGGCCCGATGCCCTGGGTGATCGCCATCATGATCGCGCTGACGGTGGTGGCGGCGGCCAGCGGCCTGGCCCTGCGGAACGCCGCGCAGACCGCGAGCGCGGACGTCGAGGGCGGCGTCACGGTCCAGGTCGTGTCCGCCGCGCCGGCCGAGCGCAACCGGCAGGCGCTGGCCGCGCTGGCCACGCTGCGCGGCGCGCCGGGCGTGGTATCGGCGCGGGTGGTGCCCCAGGAGGAGCTGAACGCGCTGGTCGAACCATGGCTGGGCACCCGCCCCGGCGACGACGTGGAAGCCCTGCCCATCCCCGCCCTGCTCGACGTGCGTCTTGCCGGCCATGCCACGCCCGACCGGATCGCCGCGTTGCGCGCGCGGCTGGCGCGCAACGCCCCGGCCGCGCGGGTCGATGCGCAGGCGGGCTGGCTGACCCCGGTCTTTTCCGCGATCCACGCGCTGCAATGGCTGGCGGGCGGGCTGATCGCGCTGCTGGCGCTGGCCACCGTGGCCGCCGTGCTGCTGGCCTCGCGCAATGCGCTTGGCAACCATCGCGATACGATAGAGATCGTGCACATGCTGGGCGGCACCGACAACCAGATCGCGCGGATCTTCCAGCGCAGCATGGCGATGGACGCGGCGGCAGGCGGCATTGTCGGCCTGCTCGTGGGCCTGATCGTGGTGGTGCTGCTGGGCCGGCAGTTCGCGGCGCTCGGTTCGGGCATGACCACGTCCGCCGGGCTGCTGTGGAGCGACTGGATCGTGATCGCCGCGATCCCGCTGGCGGGCGTGGCGCTGGCCGTGGTGACGGCGCGCGTTTCGGTGCTGCGCAACCTGAGGCGCATGTTGTGAGGCGGCTGCGCAAGCCCCCCGGCCTGTTCCGGCGCATCGCCTCGCTGACGATGCTCGCCTGGGTGCTCGGCTTCCTGTGGTTCGCGCTGCTGCTGCCGCAACCGGCCGACGACCGCACCACCGACGGCATCGTGGTGGTGACGGGCGGCGGCGGCCGCATCCCGCGCGCGCTGACGGAACTGCGCGCCGGCCACGCGCGCAAGCTGCTGATCGCCGGGGTGGATCGCGAAGTGAAGCCGGGCGAATTCGCGGCCGAATACGGGGTGGAGCCGCGCCTGCTGCAATGCTGCATCACGCTGGGCTACGATTCGGTCGATACCCGCTCCAACGGCCTGGAAGCGGCGCGCTGGGTGGCGGCGCAGCGCCTGCATTCGATCCGCCTCATCACCACCGATTGGCACATGCGCCGCGCCGCGTTCGACCTCGCGGCGGCGCTGCCCGACGATATCGTGATCGTGCGCGATGCGGTGCCTTCGCGCCCGTCGCTGCGCATCCTGTTCCTCGAATACAACAAGCTGCTTGCCCGCATCGGCGCATGGGCCGCCGGCTGGTAACAAGGACAAGCGCCACCATGACGTCTCCGATAGCACCGCCGCTGCCGCGCGGCAGCATCATCGACATCCCGCGCAGCCTGGCGTTCTACCTCGTGTTCTACACGGGCACGGTGCTGCTGGTGATCTGGGTGGCGCTGATGATGTCCGTTTCCGAACACCGCTTCCGGTCGGCCATCCGCAGCTGGGGCAAGTATCACCGCGCGTGCTGCCGCTACCTGCTGGGCATCCGGCGCGAGAGCAACGTCACCCATCCGCGCGGCGGCGTGCTCTATGCGATCCGGCACGAATCGTTCTACGAGGCGATCGAGCTGCCCGCCACGTTCGATACGCCCGTGGTCTTCGCCAAGATGGAGCTGATGCGTCTGCCACTGTGGGGCAAGGCGGGGGTCCGCTATGGCCTGATCGGCGTGGAGCGCGATGCCGGCGCGAAGGCCTTGCGGACGATGCTGACCGAGGCGCGGCGGTTGATCGCCAACGGCCGCCCGCTGGTGATCTTTCCCGAAGGAACGCGCGTGCCGCACGGGTCGGTCGCGCCGCTGCAATCGGGCTTCGCGGGCCTCTACAAGCTGCTGAACCTGCCGGTGATTCCGGTCGCGGTGAACAGCGGCCCGCCCTACCATCGCCTGTGGAAGCGATCGGGCACTGTCCGCTATCACTTCGGCGAGGAGATTCCCGCCGGGCTTCCCCGCGAAGAGGTGGAGGCCCGGGTTCTGGCGGCGCTCAACGTGCTGCATGACTGACGCCCCCGATCCGCTGGCGGACGACGGCGAAGAAGCGCCGCCCCGCCGCTCCCCTCTTGCGGTGCTGGGGCCGGGCCTCGTCACCGGCGCAGCGGACGACGATCCCAGCGGCATCGGCACGTACAGCCAGGTCGGCGCGCAGTTCGGCTATGGCATGGCGTGGACGCTGCTGTTCAGCCTGCCGCTGATGACCGCGATCCAGGAGATTTGCGGCAGGATCGGGGCGGTATCGGGGCAGGGCATCGCGCACAACCTGCGCGCGCATTACCCCCGGCCGCTGCTGCGCGGCGTGGTCATGCTCCTGCTGATCGCCAACGTCATCAACCTGGGTGCAGACCTGGGCGCGATGGGGGCGGCGCTCGCCCTGGTCCTGCCCGGCCGCGACATGCCGTTCATCATCGGCTTCGGGCTGCTCAGCATCGCGCTGGAAGTGTTCGTCAGCTATGCCCGCTATGCCAGCATCCTCAAATGGACCACCCTGTCGCTGCTGTCGTATTTCGCGGTGGCGGCCGTGGCGCACGTTTCCTGGGCCGATGCGGTGCGGGGCGTGCTGATCCCGCATCTCGCCTTCGACAAGGCCAGCGTGATGGCGCTGGTGGCGGTGCTCGGCACCACGATCAGCCCCTACCTGTTCTTCTGGCAGGCCGGGCAGGAAGTGGAGGAACAGCGCCGCCGCCACACCAAGCCGCTCTGCGTCGCGCCGCGCACCGCCGGGGCGGAGCTGCGCCGCATCCGCATCGACACGCTGGTGGGCATGGTCTTTTCCAACCTGACCGCGATCTTCATCGTCATCGCCACGGCGGCGACGCTGCACCGGGCGGGAATCACCGAGATCGACAGCGCGGTGCAGGCGGCCTCGGCGCTGCGGCCGCTGGCCGGAGACTTCGCCTTCGGGCTGTTCGCGCTGGGCATTGTCAGCACCGGCTTGCTCGCCATCCCGGTGCTGGCCGGCTCGGCCGCCTATGCTGTCGCCGAAACCTTCGACTGGAGCGAGGGGCTGGACCGGCGCCTGCGCGAAGCCAAGGCGTTCTATGCCGTGATCGCGCTGGCCACGGTGGCCGGCATCGCGCTCAACCTGCTGGCGATCGATCCGATGCGCGCGCTATACTGGGCGGCGGTGGTCAACGGGCTGCTGGCGCCGCCGCTGATGGTGGTGACGATGCTGATCGCGCGCAATCCGCGCGTGATGGGCGCCTTCGTCATCTCGCCGGCGCTGGCGCTCGGCGGCTGGCTTTCCACCGCCGTGATGGCGGCCGTGGCCCTGCTATTCCTGCTGGCCTGAACGTCGGTCCGCGCCCTCGTCGTGAACGCGGCCGAAATCGGGGCGCGCATCGTCCTGGCCCTGTTCGATGATCGAGCGGCGGATCGCGCGGGTGTGGGAGAAGTGGTCGAACAGCGCCGCGCCGTCCCCCACCCGGATCGCCTTCTGCAATCCCATCAGGTCCTCGGTGAAGCGCTGGAGCATGTCGAGCACGGCATCGCGGTTGTTCAGGAACACGTCGCGCCACATCGTCGGGTCCGACGCGGCGATGCGGGTGAAATCGCGGAAGCCGCCGGCCGAATACTTGATGACCTCGCTCTGCGTCACCGCCTCGAGATCCGACGCGGTGCCGACGATGGTGTAGGCGATCAGGTGCGGGAGGTGGCTGGTCACGGCGAGCACCAGATCGTGATGCTCCGCGTCCATGATGTCGACGCGCGCGCCCAGCATTTCCCAGAACGCAGACAGCCGCGCCAGCTGCGCCGGATCGGCATCGGCGGGCGGCGTCAGGATGCACCAGCGGTTGCGGAACAGCGTGGCGAAGCCCGCGTCCGGCCCGCTCTGCTCGGTACCGGCCACCGGGTGCGCGGGGATCACCGCATGGCCCGGCAGCGCTTCCGCCAGTGCGCGGGCCACGCTGGCCTTGCTTGATCCGACGTCGGTCACCAGTGCGCCGCGCGGCAGGTCCGCCGCCAGCGCCTGCGCCGCCGCGCCCATCGCCCCCACCGGCACGCACAGCACGACAAGGTCCGCCTCGCGCACCGCCTCGCCCGCGCTTTCGGCAATCGTGTCGCACAGCGCGATCTCCCGCGCGCGCAGGCGCACGGTGGCATCGGCATCGAAGCCGCTTACCGTGGCATCGGGCGCGTAGGCCTTCACCGCGCGCGCGACCGATCCGCCCAGCAGGCCCAGCCCGATCACCGCAACGTGGCGGAACGGCGCGGGTGCGGACGCGGGCGTCGTCACTTCGCCGTCTCGCACATCTGCCGCAGCGCGGCCGCGATTTCGTCCATCTGCGCTTCGGTGCCGATGGTGATGCGCAGCGCCTGCGGCAGCCCCTGTCCCGGCAGCCAGCGCGTGATATAGCCGTGCTCCATCAGCCCCAGATAGGCCGCCTCGGCGCTCAGCGCGCCTTCGAACAGGATCAGCACGAAGTTCGCCTCGCTCGGCAACGGACGGATGCCGTGGTTGCCCAGCGCGTTGAGCGCCGCCACGAACTTCGCGCGCTGCGCGGCATTGTGCCGGCGCGATGCCTCCACGAAGTCCTGGTCCGCCACCGCCGCCAGCCCGGTCGCCTGCGCGGTCAGCGACAGGTTGAACGGGCCGCGAATGCGGTTGAGCATGTCGACGATCGCGGCATCGCCCGTCGCCCAGCCGATGCGTTCGCCGGCGAGGCCATAGATCTTCGAGAACGTGCGCGTGACCAGCACGTTCGCCGCGCGCGCCGCGAGGGCAAGGGCGCCGTCCTCGTCCTCGGGCGCGACGTATTCGGCATAGGCCTGGTCGATCACCAGCAGCACGTCCGGGCGCAGCGCGGCGTGGAGCCGGGCGATCCCTTCCCGCGGCAGGAAGCTGCCCGTGGGGTTGTTGGGGTTGGCGAGGAACACCACCCGCGTCCGCTCGGTCACGCAGGCCAGCAGCGCATCGACATCGGTGCCATAGTCCGCGTCCGGCGCCACCACCGGCACCGCGCCGCACCGGCGCGCGGCGATGTCATAGACCGAGAAGCCATAGCGGACATAGACGATCTCGTCGCCCGGCCCGGCATAGGCCTGCGCCGCGATGTGCAGCAGTTCGTCCGAACCGGTGCCCATGACGATGCGGTCGGCGGGAATGCCGTGCAGCGCGCCCAGCGCGGCGCGCAGGTCCTTGCTGTCGGGATCGGGATAGCGCGAAGGCTCCCCCGCGCCGTGCCCCGCCCCACCGCGCGCCGCCAGCGCGGCCGCGCTGGTACCCAGCGGGTTCTCGTTCGCCGAAAGCTTGATCAGTGGACGCCCGTCGGCCCCGGTGGACTTGCCGGGAACATAGGCGTGGATCGCCTTGATCCATTCCTTGGGTTGCGGCCGGTCCGGGGATGTCTGCGCGTCTGCCATGATGCGCCGGGCATTAGGCGGCGTTGACAAATTCCGCAACGGGTAGCCCGCGCCTGCCGTTCAGGCCGCCTCGGTGCGCAGGGCGGCTCCGTTCCATTCGCTCGCCAGGCTGAACGCGGGCAGCATGACGCGGCCGTCGTCGCTGCGGGTGATCAGCATTGGCCCGGCATGGCCCGGCGTCTGGGTCAGGCCCGCCGCCGTCAGGGCATAGGGCGAAACGCGATGGCGCGTACACAGCCCGCCATTGCCGTCCGCCACCATTTCCTGTTCGAACTCAACACCCTGCTGGTGCTTGCGCGAACGGCGCACCGTGGCGATGACCAGCTGGCCGTCACCCAGATCGAGCACGAATTTCGTGCCCAGTGGCACGTCCACCATGCCCTCGATCAGCGCGCCGGATACCGACAGGTTGCGCAGCACGATCGGATAGTAGTGATCTTCGTGGATCGCGCCGATCCGGCGGAACATCGCCTGCCGGTCATGCCGCTGCCGCGCGGGTCCAGACGGGGCGATGATCCATCCATCGCCATCCAGCCGGGCCAGGAAATCGTCGTTGGTGATCGCGGGGCTGTAGATGAAGCCCTGCACATGGCTGACTTCCAGGCTTTTCATCAGATCGAACTGGTCGAACGATTCGACGCCTTCGGCCGTCGTTTCCATGTCCAGCGCCTTGGCCAGCGCCACGATCGCGGCGATGATCGCGCGGTTGCGCGATCCCGAACCCGTCGCGCCGCGCACGAAGCTCTGGTCGATCTTGATCTTGTCGAACGGCGCGGTCTTCAGATAGGCCAGCGAGGAATAGCCGGTGCCGAAATCGTCGAGCGCCAGGCGAACGCCCAGATCCTTCAGCGCCCGGAACATCGCGTCGGTGGTCCCGCCTTCCTGCAGGAACACGCCTTCGGTTATTTCCAGTTCCAGCCGGTCGGGCTCCAGCCCCGACGACGCCAGCGCACTCGCCACCAGCGCGGGCAGCGACGAATCCGCGAACTGGATGGGGGAGACATTGACCGCCACGCGCGCGTCGCCCGGCCATGAGGCCGCGTCTTCACACGCCTTGCGCAGCACCCATTCGCCGATGCGGCAGATCAGGTGCGATTCTTCGGCGATCGGGATGAACCGCGCGGGCGAAATCCAGCCCTGCTCAGGATGATTCCAGCGCAACAGCGCCTCCATCCCGACGATCTGGTTTGACGTGGCTTTCACGATCGGCTGGTAGTGCAGTTCGAGCTGGCCTTTCGGCAGCGCGTCGATGAGGTCTTCCTCCAGCACGCGGCGATCTTCGGCCGCCTTCAGCAGATCGTTCGAAAAGAAGCGGAACCGGCCGCGCCCGCTGCCCTTGGCGGCATAGAGCGCGAGATCGGCGTTGCGCACCAGTTCCTCGCTGGCCTGCCCGTCGAACGGCGCGACCGCCACGCCCACCGACGCGCCGATGGTGCAACGGCTGCCTTCGATCGAATAGGGCTGCGAGATGCTGCTGATGATCGAGGTGGCCATGTCTCCCAGCACGCCGCGATCTTCCTGATCGGGCAGGATGACCTGGAACTCGTCGCCACCCAGGCGGCAGACCTTTTCCTTGTCGCCCACGATCTTCACCAGACGATCGGCCACCTGCTTGAGCAGCGCGTCGCCGGCGGCGTGGCCCAGCGTATCGTTGACCTGCTTGAAGCGGTCGAGATCGATCAGCATGATCGCGCACGAGCGGCGCTGCAGCGCATAGGCCGTCAGCGTGCGTTCGAGCACTTGCGTCATGCGCCGGCGGTTGAGCAGCCCGGTCAGCGGATCGTGCATGGCCAGCCGCGAGCTTTCCTCGGCGGATTCGCGTTCGCCGGTAATGTCGGCGCAGTGCCCGCGAAAGCCGGTGAAGGTGTTGCCATCGCTCTGCGGTTCGCCCGAGATCGACCACCAGCAGCCCCGTCCACCCGCTTCGCTCCGGGCGATCACGCGCTCGAAGCGGCCCCGGCGGGCCAACGCGAAGGACAGCGCCCGCTGGCTGTCTCCTTCGGCTTCGCGATCGGGCGGCAGGAACAGCTCGAGGAAAGGCCGGCCAATGAGGCCGTCCTCGCCGCCGCCGAGCAAGGCCTGCGCGGCGGGCGACATGTAGGTCAGCCGCCCCTCGCCATCGGTCGTCCAGAAACTGCCGAGGCCCAGATCCTCGTAAGCGAAACAGAGAGCCGCCGCATCCCCTTGCGACATGCGCCGCGCCCGGGAGTTTCCTTCCCCCGCACCGGACCGACGCCCCAACAGACTTCTTAGCTTGTTGCTGCCCACTACGTAGTCTTTCGTATGCTCTGGGTGTTGAGCCGAAGTGACCTCAGTATCGACCAGCGGTTGCAAAGCTCTTAAGCGCCGCGCATTTTTCCGACGGTGGACCTTTCCGGGCGCCTGTCGCGCCCTCCTTTTGCGCCAGACAATAAAAGAGGCCGGAGTGGGCTAGCACTCCGGCCTTAGTCTGTTCGCAGGAGGAACATCGTCTGGCGGGGTCGGGGGAGAGAGGGAGAGGATCACGCCCCCCGCCCCGCCAAGCTCGGTAACTCAGTAGTTGTAGGCGCGTTCGCCGTGCTCGGTGATGTCAAGGCCTTCGCGTTCGGCCTCTTCGCTCGGACGCAGACCGATGGTCTTGTCGAGGGCGAAGAAGAGGATCGCGGAGACACCGCCCGAGAGGACCAGCGTCAGCAGCACGGCCTTGATCTGGGTGAAGACCTGGGCCGCCATGTCGTACTTGCCGGCAACGGCGGGGAACACGGTGTAGTCCACCCAGCCCTGGCCGCCGAACGCCGGGTTGGCGACGATGCCGGTGCCGATCGCGCCGACGATCCCGCCGATGCAGTGCACGCCGAAGACGTCGAGCGTATCGTCGTACTTGAGCGCGTTCTTCACGGTCGAGACGAACAGGAAGCAGATCGGCGAGACGACGAGACCCAGGATGATCGAGGTCATCGGCGCCGCGAAGCCGGCGGCCGGGGTGATCGCGACGAGGCCGGCGACGGCACCCGAGGCGGCGCCCAGCATCGAGGGCTTGCCGTGCTTGATCTGCTCGACGATCGCCCAGGAAACGGCGGCGGCGGCAGTGGCAACGAAGGTGTTGATGAAGGCGAGCGCGGCGAGGCCGTTGGCTTCGAGGTTCGAACCGGCGTTGAAGCCGAACCAGCCCACCCACAGCAGCGAGGCGCCGATCATGGTCATGGTCAGCGAGTGCGGCGGGGTGGCTTCCTTGCCGTAGCCCACGCGCTTGCCGATCACGAGGCAGCCGACGAGGCCGGCGATGCCCGCGTTGATGTGAACGACGGTGCCGCCCGCGAAGTCCAGCGCGCCCCAGCCATAGAGCAGACCGGCATCGGTCGGCGCATCGGCCAGGAAGTCAGGACCGGCGAAGTACCACACCATGTGGGCCATCGGGAAATAGACCAGCGTTAGCCACAGGACCGTGAAGATCATCAGCGGCGTGAACTTCACGCGTTCCGCGAAGGCGCCGACGATCAGCGCCGGCGTGATGCAGGCGAAGGTCATCTGGAAGATGACGTAGGCGTATTCGGGAATATAGACGTTGTTCGAGAACGTGGCGGCGTAAGTCGAGGCCGAAACGCCGGCCAGGAACATCTTGGAGAGGCCGCCGAAGTACGGCGAACCGCCGGTGAAGGCCATCGAATAGCCCCAGCTCACCCAGCACAGGGCGGCGACCGACACGATCATGAAAACCTGCATCAGCACGCTGAGCATGTTCTTGGTGCGGACAAGGCCGCCGTAGAACAGCGCGAGTGCGGGAATGCTCATCAGGAGGACGAGCGTGGCCGAAAGCAGCATCCAGGTGGTGTCACCCTTGTTGACCATCGTGGCCATCTGCTCGGCGGTCGGCGCCTTGATCGGGCCGGCCTGTGCGAAAGCGGCGGTAGAAGCGAAGAGCGATACGCCCACGCCCGCAACGCCACTGATCATCTTACGGATCATATGGGTTCCCCTCGTGTCGGAAATCAAAGCGCGGTGTCCCCGGATTCACCGGTGCGGATGCGCGTGGCGGAAGCGAGATCCAGAACGAAGATCTTGCCGTCGCCAATCGCTTCGGTGCTAGCGGTCTGCTGGATCGTCTCGACGATCTGCGGAGCGAGGTCATCGCTGGCCGCAATCTCGATCTTCACCTTGGGCAGCATGTTGGTGGAGTACTCGGCGCCGCGATAGATTTCGGTTTGCCCCTTCTGCCGACCGAAACCTTTCACTTCCGACACCGTCATCCCTGCCACGCCCAGAGCCGACAGTGCTTCACGCACTTCGTCGAGCTTGAACGGCTTGATGATGGCGATGATGAACTTCATTCACGCCCCCCTTTCCAGGCCTCTACGCCGGGCGACCCGCCGGCGAGACACTTTAAGCAAAGGGCGTGCCATTTACCGAAAGTTCAGGAATTCGAGGATTTTTGGAGGCAAATGCGCTCGGGGCGGCCGCGCGCAGCCCGAATCTTGTGCAAAGTGGACCTTTTGCCTAATTTTTAGGCAGAGCAGAGCGCCAGGCGCGCCCACACCGGCAGATGATCGGAACCGACCGCCGACAGCGCGCTGTGGTGCACGCCCAGGTCTTCCACCCGCCATTCGCCGCTCACCACGATCCGGTCGAGCTGGGCGACCGGCCGCCGCGCGGGAAAGCTGCGCCCCGGCGCCAGCAGGCGCCAGCCTTCCTCTAGCCCGCGAAAGGCGCCGCGCGCCGCCGACCATTCGTTCATGTCGCCCATCAGCACGGCCGGGGCTGCGCCGGCGCAGCGCCCCACATGATCGCAGATCGCCTGCAACTGGTGCCGCCGGCGCAGCCCCGACAGGTCGAGATGCATTCCCACCACCCGCAGGCGGGCCTCGCCCACGCGCAGGTCCGCGCAGATCGCGCCGCGTGGCTCCAGCGTCGGCAACGGCACCGCGCCCACCGCCTCCACCGCGATCTCGCGGCGCACCAGCAGCACGTTGCCATGCCAGCCGATGCTCGCCGGGCGGGCGCCACCGCCGCGTCCGGTTATCGCGCCGTTCGGGGCGACCGGACGCCACGGGCTGTGCTCCAGGATCGCCTGCCGCGAAAGCACCGCCTCGCGCGTGCCGAACCGGCGATCGGCTTCCTGCAGCGCGATCACGTCGGCGTCGATCTCGCGCAGGATGCCAAGGATGCGATCGGGATCGCGGCGCCGGTCCAGCCCTACGCCCTTGTGGATGTTGTAGCTGGCGAACGTAAGCCGCACCGCCGGGGCCGCATTCAGCGCAAGGCGTTGAGCGCCGGCACGACCGGACCGGCGATCACAGGAAGTCCTTCAGCGTCTTCATGAAGCGGCCGAACTGGTCGTGGTGCAGCCAGTGCCCAGCGTTCTCGAACTCGATCACCGTGGCGTCGCGAAAATGCCGGATGCGCCCGTCGCGCTCGGGATTGCCCGCCCACGAATCCGCGCCGTTGAGCAGCAGCGTGGGGCAGGTGATCGCTTCCCACAACTCGTGCTTGCGCTCGTTGGTGATGTCGAACGGGTGATCGAGATGGACGTAAGGATCGAACTTCCAGGTGAACGTCCCGTCCTCGTTGCGGTTGATCCCGTGCTTGGTCAGGTGCCGCGCCTGCTCGTCCGTCAGATAGGGGTTCTCCGCCTTCATGCGCGCATAGGCGTCTTCCAGCGTGGGATAGCGGCGCGGCAGGCGGCCGGCGGCCTTGCGCTTTTCGGCGATATATTCGCGGATGCGCCGGGCGAAAGGCACGTCCTTCATCCGCATTTCCCATTCGGGCGTGGGAAAGATGCCCTCGATCGCCACCAGCTTGCGCACATCCTCGGGGAACAGCCCGGCATAGCGCAGCGAGACGTTGGCGCCCCACGAATGCGAGACGATCGTCACCGGCGCCAGGTTGAGCTGGTGGACGAGCTGCGCCACGTCATAGACCATGTCCATGGTGCGGTAATTGCCGTCGGAAACCCATTCGCTGTCGCCGTGGCCGCGGTGGTCCATGGCGATGACGTGCCAGTCCTCGCGCAGCGCCTCGGCCGTCCAGTCCCAGCTGCGGCAATGGTCGCGCCCGCCGTGGATCAGCAGCAGCGGCGGCTTTTCCGTGTTGCCCCAGTCGACGTAGTGCAGCCGCAGCCGCTGCGAGATGAAGCTCTGCGAAGTGGGTCCCAGCAAGTCCATCCTTCCCTCCTGCCTTGTCGTTGGGTGCAGTGCAACAGGAGACGCGCCGGAAGTCCACCCAAATAGGCGGTGCCGGCCGCTATCTTTCCTTGGTCGCGGAAAAGGCGAGGTCGGGGTTGCGTTCCTGCTGGTAGCCGACGTCCCAGGCCGATCGCGCCAGGAACACCGGATCGCCATCGCGATCCTTGGCGAGATTCGACAGGTTGAAATCGGCGAAGGCCTTCAGCGCCTCGGGCGTGCCCTTCAGCCAGCGGGCGGTGTCGAATGGCGATGGTTCCAGCACCGCCTCCACCTTGTATTCCGCCTCCAGCCGCGAAATCAGCACGTCGAGCTGGAGCTGGCCGACCACGCCGACGATCCACTGCGCGCCGATTTCCGGGTAGAACACCTGGATCACGCCCTCTTCCGAAAGATCGTCCAGCGCCTTGCGCAACTGCTTGGTCTTGGTCGGGTCCTTCAGCGCCACGCGGCGCAGGATTTCGGGCGCGAAGTTGGGCAGGCCGGTGAAGCGCACGTCATTGCGTTCGGACAGGGTATCGCCCACGCGCAGGGTGCCGTGATTGGGGATGCCGATGATGTCTCCGGCTTCCGCCGTATCGGCTATCTCGCGGTCCTGCGCGAAGAACAGGATCGGCGAATGCACCGCGATCGGCTTGCCCAGGCCCGACGGAGTCAGCTTCATCCCCCGCCGGAACGTGCCCGAGACCATGCGCATGAACGCGATGCGGTCGCGGTGCTGCGGGTCCATGTTGGCCTGCACCTTGAACACGAAGCCGGTCACGTCGGGCCGCTCCGGCTCGATCGTGCCCTGCTCCGACGATTGCGGGCGCGGCGGCGGCGCATATTTCGCGATCGCGTCGATCAGTTCGGCCACGCCGAAGTTCTTGAGCGCCGATCCGAAAAACACCGGGGTCAGGTCGCCATGGCGATAGGCTTCGAGATCGAATTCGGGATAGCCCGCCTGTGCCAGCTCGATCTCCTCGGCGATGTCCTCGGGAATGTCCGCCGCCGGCTCCACCTTGCCCAGAAACTCGCGGCTGTCGCCCTCGGGCCGGCTGATCGTGTTGGTGGCAAGGTTCAGCACGCCCTGGAAAATGCCGCCCATGCCGACCGGCCACGACATCGGCACCACGTCGAGCGCCAGCGCATCGGCCACCTCGTCCAGCGTCTCGAACACCGAACGGCCCTCGCGATCGACCTTGTTGACGAAGGTGATGATCGGCACCGAACGCATCCGGCACACTTCGAACAGCTTGCGCGTCTGCGGCTCGATGCCCTTGGCCGCGTCGATCACCATGATCGCCGAATCGACCGCGGTCAGCGTGCGGTAGGTGTCTTCCGAGAAGTCCTCGTGGCCCGGCGTGTCGAGCAGGTTGAAGACGATACCGTCCTTCTGGAACGTCATCACCGACGAGGTGACCGAGATGCCGCGCTGCTGCTCGATCTTCATCCAGTCCGACCGCGCGCGCCGCGCCTGCCCGCGCGCCTTGACCTCGCCCGCGAGATGGATCGCGCCGCCTTGCAGCAGCAGCTTTTCGGTCAGCGTGGTCTTGCCCGCGTCGGGGTGCGAGATGATGGCGAAGGTGCGGCGATTGGACATGGGATGCGCCCCTAGCCGAGGGGCCGGCCGGCGTCCATCATCCAGCGGGGCGGGAACGGTCTGGGTCTAAACCTAACGCTCTCCGCCCAGACAGGCTTTCAACGCCGCCGCTTCCCCGCCCTCAAGCGCGCGACCGCCCTGTGCCGCGATTTCGAGCCGCCTCCGCGCGCCTTGATCGATCACGTCCACACGCAGGGTCCGCGCCGCGTTCCACGCGCGGCGATGCCCTTTCGTCTCCGGCACTTCGGTCCAGCCGCCAGCCAGCGGCACGCGCTGCATCATGCAGCCTTCGAGTTGCGCCGCCGCCCGCGCCGAATTGGCGAAGAGGACATTGCGAATTTCCACCTCCTGCCGGTGCCGGCCGTAGGTAGCGGCGAAGACCAGCAGCACCGCCAGCACGCCCAGCAGCAGCGTCCACGTCCGCCTGGCCGACCGCTTCGGCGCCGGGGCAAGAGCCTCGCTCACGCGGCCCGCACCGTCACGTCCATGCGGAAATGGCGCTGCTCGCCCGGCGGCAGCAGCACCACACCCGGCCTCTCGCGGAAATCGCCGGCAAAGCCCACCGCATCGGCATGGCCCTGCCACGGTTCGATGCATAGGTAGTCCGCGCCCGGCTTCTGCCACAGCCCCAGCATCGGCGTGTCCGGAAACGCGATGTCCAGCCACGATCCCCCGTCCGCGCCATAGGATAGCGCCCGACTGGCAAGATCGTCCCAGATCAGCGCGTCGGCGGCGAACAGATCGGGCGAGAGCGCCAGCTCCCGGCCCTTTACCGGGGTGGCGCGCGGTTCGGGGGCAACCAGCCCACTGGCCGCGTCGAGTACGCGCAGGGCGGCCGGCTCGTCCCGTTCGAACACCACGCGGTGCGCCGCCTTCGTCGCGCCGCCCGGCAGCGGCCAGGCGAAGGCGGGGTGATACCCGAACGCGAACGGCAGCGGCCGGGCGCCGGGGTTGGACACGGTGGCGGTCATGCGCAGTGTCGCGCCGTCCACCACGAAGGCCATCTCCAGCACGAAGGCGAAGGGATAGACCGCGCAAGTCGCCGCGCTGTCGGTCAGGCGAAAGGTGACGCGATCGTCGTCCCGCGCCGCCAGTTCGAACGGCATTCTCCGCGCGAAGCCGTGGCGCGGCAGCGTGAAAGTATCGCCATCGATGCGATAGCGGTCCCCCGCCAGCGCCCCCACGATCGGGAACAGCAGCGGCGCGTGGCCGCTCCAGAACGCCGGATCGGCATCGGTCATGAACTCGCGGCCCTGGGCATCGCGCAGCGACCACAGTTCCGCGCCAAGCGGGTGGACGCGCACGGTGAGCGCGCCGGACGCGATGGTGACGAGGTCTTCAGGCATGGGAGTTTCAGGCATGATCCCTCACGGCAAGCCGTCCTGCTGCGCAGGTGCAGCATGACGGCTTGCGCGTGATCTGTCGACCTATCCGCGCAGCACGCCGCCCAGTTTGCCCGCCGCCGCGACCACCTTGTCGGCAATCGCCTTGAGCGCGGCGTCGTCGTAGCTCTTCTCGCCCGGCTGGAGCGTGACTTCCACCGCCAGCGACCTCTGCCCCTCGGGCACGCCCTGCCCCCGGAAATCATCGAACAGCCGCGCGGCGACGATGTTGGCCTTGTCAGCCCCCTTCACCGCGCGGACCAGATCGCCCGCCGGCACCCCGGCATCGACGAGGAAGGCGAAGTCGCGCGTCACCGCCTGCAGCGCGGGCGGCGCATAGTGCGGCCGGGCGAATCCGGGCGCGGCCTTCTTCGGCGGGATGCGATCGAGGAACAGCTCCACGGCGGCGAGCGGCCCGTCGAGATCGAAGGCCTTGGCGGTCGCCGGGTGCAGCATGCCGAAGCGCGCCAGCACCGTCTTCGGCCCCAGCCGCAGCGTGGCGGACTGGCCCGGATGGAACTGCGGCCCGGCTTCTCCCATCACCTGCAGGTTGTCGACCGGCGCGCCGGCTTCGGCCAGCAGCGCCAGCGCCTCGGCCTTGGCGTCGAAGGCGTCGAACGCCTGCGCCTTGCCGGTCTTCCAGCCGCGCGGCCTCTTTTCACCCGCCAGCACCACCACCAGGCTCAGCTTCTCGTCGCTCGCCCCGGCCTCGCCGCGCAGATAGCGGCGGCCGATCTCGAACAGGCGGACCGAGGCCGCGCCACGATCGAGATTGCGCCGGGTCGCCGAAAGCAGGCCTGGCAGCAGCGACGGGCGCATCGCCTTGAGGTCTTCCGAAATCGGATTGGCCAGCACCCACAGCCCGCCGTTGCCATCCGTGAAAGGCTCCGCCTCGGCTTCGGGCAGGAACGACCAGGTGACCGCCTCGTTCAGCCCGCGCGCGGCCGCGGCGCGGCGCACGCGGCGCTCCATCCTCTGCGCCGGCGTCGCCGTGGGCTTCGCCACGCCATCCTCGCGCGGCAGCGGCGTGGAAGGCACCGCGTCCAGCCCGTGCACGCGGATCACTTCCTCCACGATGTCGGCCGCGCCATCCACGTCGGGGCGCCAGGTGGGCACGGTCACCGTCCAGCCGGACCCTTCTCCCGCCGCCGCCTCGAAGCCCAGCGCGGCAAGAATGCGGCGCTGTTCATCCTCGGCAACCGCCACGCCGCCCAGCCGGCCGGCCAGCGCAGGATCGTAAGCCACGGTCTTGCGCGCCAGCGGCGGCGCGCCCACGCGCAGCACCTCGGACGCTTCGCCACCACAGAGGTCGAGGATCAGCCGCGTCAGCAGCTCGATCCCGGCATCAAGGAACGCCGGGTCCACCCCGCGCTCGAACCGGCCGCGCGCATCGCTCGCCAGCGCCAGCGCCTGCCCGGTGCGCGCGATGCGCGCCGGATCAAAATAGGCGACTTCCAGCAGGACATCGGCGGTATCCTCGGAGCAGCCCGAATGCTCGCCGCCCATGATGCCGGCCACGTCGTGCACGCCCGCCGCGTCGGCGATCACGGTCATCGTCGAATCGAGCGTGTATTCCTTGGCGTTGAGCGCGACGACCTTCTCGCCATCGTTCGCGCGGCGCGCCACGACCGCACCGTTCAGCTTCGCCAGATCATAGGCGTGCGCCGGACGGCCATAGGCGAGCATGACGTAATTGGTCACGTCCACCAGCGCCGAGATCGGCCGCTGGCCCGCGCTCTTGAGCCGGTCCTGCAGCCATTGCGGCGAGGGGCCATTCTTCACGCCCCGGATCACGCGGCCGTAGAACGCCGGGCAGCCTTCGGCGTCCTCGATGCGGATGTCCGCCGGGCACGGGAACGCGCCCGCAACGGGCGCGGCGTCCACCGGCTTCAGCGTGCCCAGCCCGGCGGCGGCCAGATCGCGCGCGATGCCGTACACGCCCATGCAATCGGGCCGGTTGGGCGTGATCGCCACGTCGAACACCGGATCGGAACCGAGGTAGTCGGCAAAGGTCGTGCCCACCGGCGCATCGGCCGGCAGTTCGATGATGCCATCGTGTTCCTCGCCCAGGCCCAGCTCGCGCGTGGAACACATCATGCCGTTGGATTCGACACCACGGATGGCCGACTTGCGCAGTTCCATGCCGTTCGCGGGCACGACCGCGCCGGGCAGGCCGAGCACACCGACCAGCCCCGCGCGCGCATTGGGCGCGCCGCAGACCACCTGGAGCGGCGCGCCGTCTCCCACATCGACCGACAGCACCTGCAGCTTGTCCGCCTGGGGATGCTTTTCCGCCGTCAGCACGCGCGCGATGCGGAACGCGCCGAGCGCGGCGGAGGCATCCGCCACGCCTTCGATTTCAAGGCCCAGCGCGGTCAGCTTGCGCGCGATGGTATCGACGTTGGCCCCGGTATCGGTGCCAATATCGAGGTGGTCCTTCAGCCACGAGAGCGAGAACTTCATGCCTTCACCCCCACACCGCCGGAAAGCGTCGGCACGTCGAGCGCACCGAAACCATAATGTTGTAGCCAGCGCACATCGCCGTCGAAGAACGCGCGCAGATCGTCCATGCCGTATTTGAGCATGGCCAGCCGGTCGACGCCGGTGCCGAAGGCGAAGCCCTGCCATTGATCGGGATCGAGCCCGCCGAATTCGATGACGCGGCGGTTGACCATGCCGGAGCCCAGCACTTCCATCCAGCCGCCGTTCTCGACGTCACCGCCGCCGCCGACCACGCGCTTGCCGTTGACCACCGTGTAGCCCACGTCGACTTCCACCGACGGTTCGGTGAACGGGAAATAGCTCGGGCGCAGGCGCAGCACGATGTCGTCGCGCTCGAAGAACGCCTTGAGAAAGGTTTCCAGCGTCCACTTCAGGTGACCAAGGTGGATGCCCTTGTCGATCACCAGGCCTTCGATCTGGTGAAACATCGGCGTGTGCGTGGCATCGCTGTCACTGCGATAGACGCGGCCGGGCGCGATCACGCGCAGCGGCGCGCCCTGCTTCAGCATCGCGCGGATCTGCACCGGCGAGGTATGCGTGCGCAGCAACATGGCGCGCCCTTCCGCATCCTTGTCGGGGAAATAGAAGGTATCGTGCATCGCCCGCGCCGGATGCGTTTCGGGCATGTTGAGCGCGGTGAAGTTGTGCCAGTCGTCCTCGATCTCGGGGCCGGACGCCACGGCGAAGCCCATGTCGGCGAAAATTTCGGCCAGTTCGTCCATCACCTGGCTGACCGGATGGACCGACCCCTTCGGCGCTTCGGGCGCGGGAAGCGAAAGGTCCACCGTCTCGGCCGCCAGCCGGGCATCGAGCGCCGCCGCTTCGAGCGCGCCCTTGCGCGCGGCCAGCGCGGCGGTCACCGCCTCGCGCGCGGCGTGGATCTTCGGGCCTTCGCTCTGGCGCTGTTCCGGGGACATGCCGCCCAGCGTCTTGAGCAGGGCGCTGACCCAGCCCTGCTTGCCAAGCGCGGCTACGCGGATCGCCTCGACCGCTTCGGGCGTCGCGGCATCCGCGATCGCGCCCAGCGTTTCGGCCTGCTGTTGTTCAAGCTGTTCCATCGCCGGTGCCGCTAGCGCCAAACGGTGCGGAATCAAAGGGCGAAACGCAGCGCCCCCGTCGCATCAGTCCCCGGTCCGCGCCGGCAGGTGCAGCGCCTGCACGGCCGCGCCGGCCGCCTCGAAGCGCGCGCGCATCACGGCCGACAGCACCGGACGCGGATGCGCCACATAGGCGCGCGGCGTCATCCCCATGAACCGCCGGAAATCGCGAACGAACTGCGCCTGGTCATGATAGTGCCCGTCGATCGCGCCGATCCACTTGAGTTCGGGATCGAGCATGTATTGCGACAGGCTGCGCATGAAGCGCTGCCGCCGCAGCAGCAGGCGCGGGGCGAACCCGAAATAACGGCGGCAGATGCGCTCGATGGTGTACGAAGCCAGGCCCGTCGCCGCGGCCACGTCCGCCACGGAGCCCGTTTCCGGATCGACGATCGCGCCATGGATGGCTACGATCCGGTCTTCATCGGGCACCGGCATGTCCACGCGCGCCGCGAAAAAGGCGGTGATCCGTTCCAGCTCGCCCGCTTCGTCCGGACACGCGCCGAATACGCCTTCGATCAGCGGACCGAACTGGGCGAAGTCAGGCTCCGCGCAGGGATCGAAGATGCGATCGGCCCAGAGGTGCGCCGGCGCCCGTGCGAACTTGGCCCAGCCCAGCGGCAACAGGCCGATGCCCCATATGCGGCAGCGGCCGGCGGTGAAGCGGATGGTCGTGCTCGTCGGCCCGGTGCCGATCGCGGCGATGCCGGGCGGCCCCTTCGTTCCGGCGATTTCGGCTTCGGGCATCGCGCCCTGGAACAGCCGCAGGTTGGCCCATTCGGGATGCAGGTGATCCTGCACCCGTTGCCCTTCGGGAATGTCGATCTCGGTGAGGTAAAACGTCGTGAAATAGGGGCGCAGCGCCAGGGGCGGCTGATGGAATCGAACCTTTACGCGGCAATCCGCTGGCAATCGCGCGACCCTTCGGAATCGTTGCTGAGTAGCAATCCGTTACAAATCGCCATAATCGTTTGTTGCGCGCTGCAAAAGCCTCCAGATCGGCGATATCGTCACGCAGGTTAGCAGAAGTGGGGGTAGTTTCTGATTTTCCAGCAAAAAGGGCATTGGTCCGGATCGGACCAATGCCCTTTGATGCGGTTCGCGGTGCGAACGGCTCAGGCGGCGGGAAGCGCTGCCTTGGCCTGCGCGATCACGGCGTTGAACACGCCGCCCTCGTTCATCGCCAGATCGGCCATCGCCTTGCGATCGAGTTCGATCCCGGCGAGCTTCACACCGTGGATGAACTGCGAATAGGTGAGGCCTTCGGCGCGGACCGCGGCGTTGATGCGCTGGATCCACAGGGCGCGGAACGTGCGCTTCTTAACCTTGCGGTCGCGATAGGCGTACTGGCCGGCCTTTTCGACGGCCTGACGGGCGACGCGGATCGTGTTCTTGCGGCGGCCGCGGTAACCCTTGGCCTGGTCCAGAATCCGCTTGTGCTTGGCACGGGTGGTAACACCACGCTTGATACGGCTCATAAGTCAGCGCTCCTCAGTTCAGCCCGTAGGGCGCCCACTTCTTGATCACCTTCGCGTCGGCGTCGGAAATCACTTCCGTGCCGCGGTTCTGGCGGATGTACTTGGCGTTGTGGCTGATCAGGCGGTGGCGCTTGCCGGCAACGCCGTGCTTCACCTTGCCGGAAGCGGTGATCTTGAACCGCTTCTTCACGCCGCTCTTGGTCTTGAGCTTGGGCATTTTCGTCTCCTAGATTCGACGCGCCAGATTCGCCGTGGCAGCCCTTTCAGCCAGGCGAATCCCGAATGGTGTGTCGGTTGAAGGTGGCGCCCATAGTCAGGTCCGCCCGGAAAGGCAAGCGGGCGCTGGCTTTGATGCCGCTCCTACCCCTTCCAGGCGATCCTGTTTAGCGCCCGCCCACGTCCGCCAGATCGAACGGCGTGGTCTGGTAGGTCTCGTTGATCCAGTTGCCGTAGAGCAGGTGCCCGTGGCCACGCCAGGTGTTGGCGGGCGCGGCCTGCGGATCGTCGCCGGGGAAATAGTGCTGCGGCAGATACCCGCCCTCGTCCCGCGCATATTCGCCGGCCAGCGTCAGCGTATCGTATTCCAGGTGGTTCAGCATGTGCAGCGCGCGATGGGCGGGATCGTCGATCAGGCACAGCCCGGTCTCGGCGCTGTCGGCCAGCACGCGCAGTCCGCGCCCTTCGGGCAGGTCGGCGGCGCGCACCTCGCTCCAGCGCGAGACGGGCACGTCGAACACGTCGGGCAGCCCGCGCATCCACGGGCTGGCCGGCGCGCGGTTGTCGTGCCGGAACACGCCCGAGGCCTTGGACGCCAGCGCGTGCTTGGGCACGCCGTGGAAATGGTGCAGCGCCGCCATCGCCCCCCAGCACACGTTGAGCGTGCGGTGGACGTTGACCTGCGACCAGTCGAAGATGCGCCGCAATTCGTCCCAGTAGGTCACTTCCTCGAACGGGATCTGCTCCACCGGCGCGCCGGTCACGATCAGCCCGTCGAAGCGTTCCTCCCGCACATCCGCCCAGGGGCGATAGAATTCGGCGATGTGCCCGGCGGAGGTGTTCTTGCTGACGTGGTCGGAAATGCGCAGCAGTTCCAGTTCCACCTGCAGCGGCGTGGCCCCCAGCACCCGCGCGATCTGGGTTTCGGTGGTGATCTTGTCGGGCATCAGGTTCAGCAGCGCGATGCGCAGCGGGCGGATATCCTGCCGCGCGGCTTCGGTTTCGCCCATCACGATCACGCCTTCGGATTCCAGCGTGCGGCGGGCGGGCAGGTTGTCGGCAATCCGGATCGGCACTGTCTTGGCGTCTTTCTTCTCGTCCCGTGGGGAAAGACGCCGCGCGTGTCCGTGTCCGTTTGGTTGCCGGATCGGCCACATCCTCCTTGCGGAGCGCCACCTTGCCCGGATCGGCAGGTTGGCGTCGGGGCGCCTACCCCAACTCTTGATGCGGTGCCGGCTTTATCCCGGAACGCGGCGCTTGGCAATCGGGGAAGCACACCCCGTCAACGGCCCTTGCTATTGAGACTGCCTCGCATTAATAAAGACACATTCGGTCGAGAGAATCGGGTGTCCTGATGTACGTCTGCATCTGCAATGCCATTCGCGAGAAAGACCTGCGCTGCGCCGCGCGGAGCCATTCCGGCGATGCCGAAACACTCTACGGCCGGCTGGGCTGCCAACCCCAGTGCCGCCAGTGCCTGGACGATGCCGAGGACGTGGTGGCGGACGAACGCGCCTGCGCCCTGGCGTAAACTACCGGCGCCTGACCAAACTCGCCTGATCGCGCTTCCTGCAACCGCCTGTCATTACCGCCACCCCGGCGCGAATCGTTCGCGCTTGGCCGATCGCCCCAGGCCGCATAGGCTGCTGCCCACCCCGGACGTTTGAAGGAGCCGCGCCATGAAGGGCGACGCCAAGGTCATCGAATTTCTCAACAAGGCGCTGTTCAACGAACTGACCGCCATCAACCAGTACTGGCTGCATTACCGCCTGCTCGACAACTGGGGCATCAAGAAGCTCGCCCACTTCGAACGGCACGAATCCATCGACGAGATGAAGCACGCCGACCAGCTGGCCGACCGCATCCTGTTTCTCGATGGCCTGCCCAATTTCCAGGCGCTGGGCCGGCTGCGCGTGGGCGAATCCGTGGAGGAAATCCTCAAGGCCGATCTCGCGCTGGAAATGGAGGCGATCCCGCTGCTCAAGGACGCGATCGCCCATTGCGAAAGCGTGCGCGATTACGTCAGCCGCGATCTGTTCCAGCACATCCTCGAAAGCGAGGAGGAGCATGTCGACACGCTGGAAAAGCAGTTCGACATGATCGCGCGCATGGGCCTGCAGAACTACATCCAGCTCAACAGCGAAGCGCCCGAAGACTGAGGCCACACCTGCGTCCTTGCGAGCGCAGCGAAGCAAACCAGAGCGGCACGCGGAGCCCTGGATTGCTTCGCTGCGCTCGCAATGACGAGACAAGATAACTGTCAGCAAGAAAGGGCGGTGCGGAAGGACCGCCCGGCCAGACGCCAAGGCATCTGGCCGGAGCTTTTCAGTCCTGCGGTTGCTCCTGACCGGCTCATGCCCGCGAAAGGCGGACGCACCGCCAGCCCCGGAACATGCCCCGTGCCGAACAGGTCGACCGGACAACACCATTGCGGATTGTATCACAAATCGCTCCGGAAAACAGCGTGTTTCGGTGTGTTGGCGGGCTTGGGGCCGGGTGGCCGGGCCTTGGCACTGACCGCTGGCGGGCGGGAGAGGGCCGGCAACCGGATATTAACTGTCGGCGTCGAACGAAAACCGGAACTTGCCCGTGCGGGCGGGAATGGGTGCTAGACGCAGGTTGGGGACGCCCATTGGCGGCAAAGCGCGCCTAAGCGTGCCGGAAAGGCCGGACTATATCCGTTTCGGTGCATTTCGGCGCACGAACAATCTTGCCCGAAACGCTGCGATTCGCAGCGAAGCGAATCTATTCAAAGGTCACGTTAGCAATGATTTAGGAGGCGGGGTTAGCGTGAGTACGCAGACATCCTGATAGTCTTGGCCTCTCACAAGCCCGTCACTATCATCCGGGAATGTCCGACCCGAAGCGTCATCACTACTTGCCCGAATTCTACCAAAAGGCTTGGATGGGCAACGACAACAAGGTCACTGTCTACCGGCGACGCCACGCAGGGAAGCTCGACATCCAGCGCAAAGCCCGGAAGTCAGTTGGTTGGGAGAGTGAACTCTACTCCGATCTAAGCGAAGCAGACCCCGAACTACGTCAACGGGTCGAAAGCGGCTTTTTGAAGCGGGTCGATGGCCTCGCCTATGAAGCACTGGCGGAGATGCTGAGGACGGCAGCACCTCCCATTGACCAGCAGAGGGCGAGCGCATGGGCGAGGTTCCTTATGTCGCTGCTGCACCGCCATCCCGCTAGGATGGCACTACTCCGCCGGGCCGTCGAACTCAACATGGAGGAAACCTTAGAAAGGGTCCGCCAACAATATCCGTCCCTTAAAGGAGAGAACGACCCGGAGAGTTTCGATGAGTACATCGTGGCTTCGCGCGGACGACTTCAGGAGAATGTGCTGGCACTACTCTTACCCCGCATCGTCGACTCACAAAAAGTCGGCAATGCGCTTCTCGAAATGACTTGGGGTGTGGGAGCAGCCCGGGGGACCAGATTCCGCTTCCTGACAAGTGACCGTCCATTGATGACGAGCAACGGCCTCGGCCACCGCGAGAGTTTTCTCGTGCTGCCGATCTCACCGGAGTTTTACTTCATCGCAGCCCGACGCAGGGAGACGATTGAGGCTTTCCGGCTCTTGAAGCCGAACGCCTTTATTGCCGGCGTTAACCACGCCGTCTGTCTCCAAGCCGAGGAGTTCGTCATCAGCCACGACGAAACGCAAACAACGTTCGTCGACAACCGACTGGGCGGATCCCCCTTTCATCCGGTTGTCCGTGACAGTCAGGGATCGATTTTTTGGGACAATCCGTACAGGTTTGACCCGTGGATCGCCTGACGGGAGTCCGGTCGGCAATTAGAAGATTGGGATGTGCACGCTCGTAAACATAGGCCAGCTACGCCGGCTGTAAGCGCCCGGAAGCCCCCCTAGCCCAACACCCGCGTTCGACACCTCGATCCCTTCGCTAGCCCGGACGGCTTCGGTCTCAACACCCCTCACAACCCAATCGCCCTCCCCACCCCAACCGCCTCGCGAAACGCCGCATCATGGCTCACCAGCAGCAGCGCGCCGTCGTAGCCGCGCAAGGCCTGTTCGATCACTTCGATGGATTCGATGTCCAGATGGTTGGTCGGCTCGTCGAGCAGCAGCAGTTGCGGCACGTGCGCGCCGGATAGCACGCAGGCGAGGCCGGCGCGCAGGCATTCGCCGCCGCTGAGATCGCGCACCGGCCGGTCGCCCTCCACGTTGCGGAAGGCGAAGCGGGCGAGCGCGGCGCGGGCGGCGTTTTCGTCCAGCTCCGGGTTGCGCCGGCGCATGTTGTCCACCAGCGTCGCCCCGCGATCGAGCAGGCTGACCGTCTGGTCCAGCAGGGCGAGCGGCACCGGGCGTTCGATGCGGCCCGCCGTGGGCGCGGCGAGGCCGGCGGCGAGGCGCAGCACCGTGGTCTTGCCCGCGCCGTTGCGCCCGGTCAGCGCCACGCGCTCCGGCCCGTGCAGCGCGAAGGACAGGCCCTCGACCACCGCGCGTTCCCCGGCGCGCCAGTTCACCGCGTGAAAGGCCAGCGCCAGCCGGTGCGGGGGCAGGCCGCAGGGCGGCAGCGCGATGGCGAGCGGGGTGGTCACCTCCACCTGCGCCCGCGCCGCGTCGAGCGCCGCCACCCGCGCCGCGATCCGCTGTTCGCCCAGCGCCTGGCCGCGCCCGCCGCTGTTCTCGGCGCGTTCGCGCTGGCGGCCCAGCAGGATTTTCGGCGCGCTGCCGCTGGCGGCGTGGGCCTGCCCCGCCCGATCACGCCGCGCCTGCCGTTCGCGCGCGGCCTGCGCCTCGCGCTGCGCCGCGCGCGCGTGCCGCTGCGCCTCCTCCACATCGGACAGCGCCCGCGCCCGCGCCGCGTCGCGCTCCGCCACCCACGACGACCAGCCGCCGCCGTGGACCGTGACCGCGGCGGGCGACAGCGCGACGATGCGGTCCACGCCCTCCAGCAGCGCGCGATCGTGGCTGACGAGCAGCACGCCGCCGCGCCATTGCGCGAGCAGGCCGGCAATCGCCGCGCGGCCCGCGTCATCCAGGTTGTTGGTCGGCTCGTCCAGCAGCAGCAGGTCCGGCGGATCGATCAGCAGGCGGGCGATGGCGATCCGCGTCCGCTCCCCGCCGCTGAAGCTGGCCAGCGGGCGGGCGAGATCGAGCGGCGGCAGGCCCGCCCCGGCCAGCGCGCCTTCCAGCCGGTGCGGCAGCGTCCAGTCGGCCTCGGCGAAATCGCGTTCGGTGCCCAGGCCGGCCTCGATCCGGTCCAGCCGGGCCAGCGCGGCGGCGACGCCGAGTGCTTCGGCGGCGGTTTCCCCGCCCGGCTCCACCACTTGCTCGAGCATCCCGGCCGTGCCGTGGACGGCGATCGTGCCGGCCTGCGGCGCGATCTGGCCCAGCACCGCGCGCAGCAGCGTGGACTTGCCCGCGCCGTTGCGACCGACCACGGCCACGCATTCGCGCCCCAGGTTCAGCGAAAGGCCGGAAAACAGCGACCGGCCGGACGGCGTGGCCAGTGCCACGGAATCGAGCGTGAGGAAGGAAGACATGACGGCACCGGAATTGACGAAGGGACGGGCGGTTTCAGCGCGTCTTCCGGTCCATTTCATGCTCCTGCGGGTTGTGCGGCCCAAGCCGCGATTTCAGAGTGTTACCAGATTGGCGCGGCGGCCGCAAACGGACATCGGAAGGCCCACCCCGCTGCGGCTAACGCCGCCTGCGGCGGCGCAAGCCTCGCTCCCCTCCCGCAAGCGGGAGGGGCTACCCCTTCTTCTCCCCTCCCGCTGGCGGGAGGGGCTGGGGGTGGGCCTTCGCGCCCCTCTGCCCGCGTTTGCAAACAGCACGATGGCACCCGCCCGCCGGATGCGGTATCGGCAGGCAACGTGCAAAAACAAAACACGGGAGAGTGGGCATGAAACGGTGGCTTGGAGGCTTCCTGGCGGGCGGCGCGGTGCTGGCGCTGGCGGCGTGCGGGATGGGCGGCGTGGGCGGCGGAGCCGGCAGCGCGGGCAGATCGCTCGACGATGCCGAAAAGGCCAGCGAGGCGCTGCTCAAGACCGGCGGCAACGGCGATAACTGGGCCGGCATCGGCTATGGCTATGACGAGCAGCGCTACAGCCCGCTGGCCGACATCAACGACCGCAACGTGGGCGAACTCGGCATCGCGTGGTACGCCGATCTGGACGACGCGCGCGGGCAGGAAGCGACGCCGGTGATCGTGGACGGCGTGCTCTATGTCAGCCATGCCTGGTCGAAGGTGGACGCGTGGGACGCCGCGAGCGGAAAGAAGCTGTGGTCGTTCGATCCGAAAGTGTCCGGCGAACGCGCCGTCAGCGCCTGTTGCGACGTGGTCAACCGCGGCGTGGCGGTGTGGGGCGGCAAGGTCTTCGTCGGCACGCTGGACGGCCGCCTGATCGCGCTGGACCGCAAGACCGGCCAGCAGCTATGGTCGACCCAGACCTTCGACACCACCAAGCCCTATACCATCACCGGCGCGCCGCGCGTGGTGAAGGACATGGTGCTGATCGGCAACGGCGGCGCGGAGTTCGGCGTGCGCGGCTATGTCACCGCCTATGACGCCGATACCGGCAAGCAGCGCTGGCGCTTCTACACCGCGCCCAACCCGGACAAGGCGAAGGACGGCGCCGTCTCGGACGATATCTTCGCCACCAAGGCCAACGCCACCTGGTCCGACAAGGGCGAATGGAAGACCTCCGGCGGCGGCGGCACAGTGTGGGACGCGATCGTCTATGACAAGGATCTCGACCAGATCTATCTCGGCGTGGGCAACGGCAATCCGTGGAACCACGGGCTGCGCTCGAACGGCGAAGGCGACAACTGGTTCCTCTCCTCGGTCGTCGCGCTCGATGCCACCACCGGCCGCTACAAGTGGCACTATCAGGAAACCCCGGCGGAAAGCTGGGACTACACCGCCACCCAGCCGATCATCCTGGCCGAGCAGGCGGTGAACGGGAAGCCGACCAAGGTGCTGTACCATGCGCCGAAGAACGGCTTCTTCTTCACGATCGACCGCACCACCGGCAAGCTGATCGATGCCAAGCCCTATGTCGACGGGATCAACTGGGCGAGCGGGTACGACCTTGCCACCGGCCGCCCGATCGAGAAGCCGGAAGCGCGCTTCTACAGGACCGGCAAGCCGTTCATCGCCATCCCCGGCGCGCTGGGCGCGCACAACTGGCACCCGATGAGCTACAACCCGGCGACCGGCCTCGTCTATATCCCCGCGCAGCAGATCCCGCAGGGCTATCTGCAGGACATGGACGAGCTGGACCGGCGCAAGGTGCTGGGCTTCAACATCGGCACCTCGCTCGACAAGACGATGCTGCCCGATGACAAGGCCGCGTTCAAGGCCGCCATCGCCGCCACCACCGGCCGCCTCGTCGCCTTCGATCCGCGCACCGGCAAGGTGGCGTGGGGCGTGGACTATCCCGCCGCGTGGAACGGCGGCACGATGACGACCGCCGGCAACCTCGTGTTCCAGGGCACCAGCACCGGCCGCTTCCGCGCCTATGCCGCCGATAGCGGCCGGCAGTTGCTCGATCTCGACATGCAATCGGGCATCGTCAGCGCCCCGGCCACGTTCCGCGTCGGCGGGGTGCAGTACATCGCTTTCCAGACCGGCAAGGGCGGCGCCTTCCCGCTCGTCGCCGGGGTGGCGGGCGGGGTCACGCGCAAGCTGCCCAACCTGCCCCGGCTCGTCGTGCTCAAAATCGGCGGCACAGTGAAGCTGCCCGCGCCCCCGGCCACGACCACGCTCGCGTGGAACCCGCCGCCGCAGTTCGGCACCCCGGCGCAAGTCGCCTCGGGCAAGGCGCACTTCGGCCGCTACTGCCAGGTCTGCCACGGCGACAGCGCCATCGGCAACGGTTTCACCCCGGACCTGCGCGTCTCGGCCCTGCTCGCCAATGCGGACGCGTGGAAATCGGTGATCGCCGACGGCGCGCTGAAGGATCGGGGCATGGTCAGCTTCGGGCGCGTGCTGACCCCGGCCGACATCGAGGCGATCCGCGCCTATGTCATCGACCGCTCGATCTGGACCAAGGCCAACCTGGCTGATGTGGCGCCGCCGGTGGGGCGGTGAGGGGGGACAGGGCTGGACGGGGCGACGTCAGGCGGGAGCGCAATGGGCGCGCTCCCGTTGGGGGTACGCCGATGGTTGTCGCGGAATGTACGGCAAAAACGGCCGCTTCGGCCGCATACACAGCACCGAATATTCCGCGACTCATTCACGCCGCCTACCGATGGCACGTCACCACTCTACAGAGTCATTGGAAGAGATTAGCGACGGCGAGAAGCGGTCAGACGACAGGATGCCTTTGTTCTCCACCACTTCGTCCACCATGTTGCCGTCTCTGAAGTGCTTTGCAACGATAGACTGCCGTCCCTCAAAGGTCTCACGCAGGTTAGCACAGACTCGGCCTCCAACGTAAGGCTTAGACTGTCCGAGCGGAGATGGTTGGCGTGTCCGACCAGCCGCGCTAGATGTTAAGTGGGTGCGTGCCGAATCTTGGTGCGCGATGGGGCTGGGAGTCAGCGGTGTACAAGATTGCGTCAATCGAGATCGCTGGATTCCGAGGGTCAGACAGAACGCTCCGCCTGCCAATGGATGCGGACGTCAATTTCTTCATCGGACGAAATGGAACCGGAAAAACGCGCCTAATGAATCTGCTCAACTTCGCTCTGTCTGGAGACGTACGAAATTTGATGCAGATTGAATTCCGGTCTGTGCTGTTTCGATTGTTCCGTCCTCGCGATCGGGCTCGACCATTTATCCGGATATCCAGGGGCACTGACGAAGACGGCTACATTGATCTTACTTATGAGCTTGGAACTAGTTCAAAGGCGAAGCCACAAACCTTTCGCATAAGCGCGTCCGATATTGGCGGTCCCTGGATGCGTCGACAATACCGATTGCTTACCGAAACACGATACTATCACACTGACGAACCGTCAGACCTCGCGCGCATCAAACAATCAATCGACAGGCTTATCCAGCTTAGTTGGATTTCTGTGCATCGCGCGGCCATGGAAGCGCCAGAAGAGCGTGAAAAGCGCTTCGAGTCGCCAGTTGATCGGAAAGCACATCAGGTCGCACGCGATTTCGGCGTCTATTTTTCCGTCCTCGATAAAGCAGCAGCAGAAGAAACTGATAAATTTCAACAAGTATACTTACTCGCCCTTATTTCACCATCAGGCTTTGAAGCTCTATCAAGCCTCGAAACTGTAAATCCAGAAGACGAGAAGTCCGCAATAAGGGGAATGTTCGCAGAATTTAACATCAAGTCTAGCGTATATGCCAGCAAACTGGAAAGTTTTTCAAAGCGTATGGCGAAAGCGCTGGCCAACTATGACCCAAAAGGGCCATTAGAGGCAAATGACTTTCTCGTATTGACGGATACGATCAGAATTCATGACTCCGTCAAAGAATGGCATCAGTTACTCAAAAAAAGAGCTAGCATCTATGCCCCAAAAGATACATTTGTATCCATTCTCAACGGAATGCTTTATAAGAAAAGAGTCTCAATAAACGCAGGAAATCAACCTATATTTCATTCCGAAAGTGGCGAAGAGTTAAATCTTGAACAGCTTTCCTCGGGGGAAAAGCAACTCTTTATCCTTCTTGGCGAGACACTGCTTCAAAAGCAACAACCGTGTATATTTATGGCAGATGAGCCGGAAATATCTCTTCATATTGATTGGCAAGAGCGCCTTGTCCCAAGCCTTAGGAAGATAAACCCGAACGCTCAGATTGTATTTGCAACACATTCTCCTGATGTTGTAGGAGCTTATGGTGACAACACGATTGATCTAGAGAAGATAGGATGATCGAGGCGTTCGATAGGAGTGCATCTGGTCGAAGAAATCGGGCACTATTTTATAATGTAGATCGTATCGTATACGTCGAAGGAGGTCGCGACGATAAAGGGGCGATGGAATCCTTTGATGGCCTTTTTTGGCGGCGCGTCCTTGGTGTTGTCCGGCCTGAGCTTCGACTTCGCATACTTCCAAGAGGCGGAAAGGATCAGCTCATAGCTTTAGCCAAAGGCATGGACAGTAGCGACGAGGGAAAGGTTATAGTTGCAATGGATCGCGACTATGATGGAATATTTAGAAGAACTATAGATAGCAAGTTTGTATTATATACTTACGGATACAGCTTTGAGAATGACATTTTCACACCTTTAGCTCTCGAAGACTTGTTTCTAAATCTTTGTCCAGTTTGCGATGATACTGTCGATTTCTCGCACCTCATTAACGAATTGATAGACGAATTCTGCAAAGATGCATGGTGGGCTCAGTTAGCCGATGTATGTGGGGGCATTGTGGCCAGAAAGGTCATAGACCGTGACCATGCACCGAAATATATGATGAACAATATCTATGGGTGTAAACCGAAGCTATCGAAGTCAGCACTTTCTATCGACGTCTACAAAGCCAATAGTGGCTCCCCTAGAGATCGCGTTCGAAATATTCCTTACAAAAAATGCCACTTGCCGGATTTTTCCGTAGGCCATCTATATGCAAGCTTCTGCTACAAAATTATAACTTATTTACATAATATCTATAGCAATACTGCAAAATTAACAAAAGACTCCGTAACATCTAGTGCGATTGCGAACTTTGCTGCACATATCGCAGCCGCGCCCCAATCGAAGCTCGGAGCGTATTACCAGGAGGCGCTGGCAGGGTGCTAAAAGGGAATGACTTCCGCCATCGGCCAAGCCGCAATCGCGTGAAGCTCTAAAGACGCGAAGGATGCACGCTGAACGAGAGCCGCTTTCCTTCTCTCTGCTGTGAGCTTAGTCAATCCCCAAGGTCCAACGCCCTGATCGCAATGACTTGACCTCAATGAAGGGAAGCTTCCTAACTTCGCGATCTTTATCCGGACAGTCCCTGACGTCCCCAAAGAAACAACCGAAGCACCCAAGAGCGCCCCGGCCGTTTCCGCTTTCGCCCTGAACCCCGGTTAAGCCCCGAAGCCGCCGTCGATGGTCTGCATCGAACCGGTGATCATGCCGGCGTGCGGGCCGGCGAGATAGGCGGCGAGTTCGGCGATTTCCTCGGGCCGGGCATGGCGCTTGATCGCCATGAAGCTGGACACCTCGAAGAACCGTCTGATTTTGGCGTAATTGCGATGTGATGGCACAGGAGCGGGTGGCGAGCTCCAGGCTTGGGTTGCTGATCTGCTTATTTTCTTGGCGGAGCCGGCTGCGTGGGCCGGTTTTTGGGTCACGCGGGCGCAGTACGCCCCTCAAGCCATGCGAGGCGCTGGAAGTTATAGGCAAGGTTGGCCATGCCGATCTTGATGCGGGCGCGGGCAATGCCGATGGTGCGCACGATCAGGCCCATGCGGTGCTTTTGCCCGGCAAAGACGTGTTCGACTGCCGAGCGGATGGCCGATCGCTTCGCATTGGCTCTGGCGACACGCTCGGGCATGGCACGGCGGTTCGGTTTGCGCTGGTGGATGTGGCTCTTGAACATGCCCCTCTCGAGAAAGGTTTCGTTTTTCTTCGACCGGTAGGCGGTATCAGCCCAGACGCCCGAACCGGTGTTGTTCGTGCTGATCAGGTCAGGCAACCGGGCGCCGTCATGGGCATTGGCGGCACTGGCATCCCAGGTCCGGATCAACCCGTGAGCCCGGTCGATGCCGATGTGGTTCTTGTAGCCGAACATCGGGATGGCGAGATCGACCGGCTTGAAGGCCTTGGGATCGGCACCCTCCTTCACCTTGGCCTTGGTGTACTTCACGCTCCAGCGGGCATCGCGATCCTTCTGACGGAGCCGGGCTGGCTTTGCCTTCCATGCCTCCGGGATCCGGCCGTCCTTGATCGCTGCCTTCTCCTCGTCGGTGTTCCGCTGCTTGGGGGCAGGCACAACGGTAGCATCGATGATCTGGCCGCCCATGGCGAGATAGCCCCGGTCGGTCAGTGCGGCATCGAAGCGGGCGAAGAGCTTGTCGATTGCCTTGGCTTGCACCAAGCGCTCGCGGAACAGCCACACCGTCGTTGCATCCGGCACCGTGCCATCGAGCCCAAGGCCCAGGAAGCGCTGGAACGACAAGCGATCCTTGATCTGGAATTCCGTCGCTTCGTCCGAAAGCGAATAGAGCGCCTGCAGCACCAGAATTTTGAACATCATCACCGGGTCAAACGGCGGCCGCCCGCCTTTGCCACGAACACTGCGGCGCAGAGCGGCGATCAATGGCCCCCGGAAAACCTCAAAGTCGACCACCCCGGACAGACGCTCCAACGGATCACCCGCTGCGCTCAAGGCCTCGTACCGGTTCGAAAGATCAAAGAAACCGGGCTGTCCCGCCATCATCGCCTCCGCTCATCCGCAAGGGCAGTGAATCAGGTCAGGCCGACAAGCGCCAGAGTTTTTCGAACCCTCCAGCTGTGCATCGTCGCGGCCATGGGGCCTTCGGCCGGGTTCATGTCGCTGTCCGTCGGTCCCGGCTGGATGGCGTTGACGGTGATCCCGCGATCCCCGAAATCGCGCGCCAGCCCGCGCACCATGCCCTGCACGGCGGACTTGGTCAGCGCATAGGCCGCGCCGCCGGCAAACGGCATGCGATCGCCGTTGACCGAGCCGATCACGATGATCCGGCCGTCGGCGTTCATCCGCCGCGCCGCCTCCACCGAAGCGTGATAGGGCGCGCGCACGTTCACGTCGATCATGTGGTCGACCGCGTCGGGATCGAGCTCCAGCGGATCGCCCATCGCCAGCGTGCCCGCGTTGACGACGATCACGTCCAGCGCGCCGCGGCCGGCGACGACGGAGGTGAGCGCATCGCGGTCCGCGCTGTTCGCCTGGATCGCCTGCGCGCCGGTTTCGTCGGCCAGCGCGGCGGCGGCATCGCGCGATCCGGCATAGGTGAAGGCCACCGCCGCGCCCGCCGCGCGGAAGCGGCGGACGATCGCGGCGCCGATGCCGCGGCTGCCGCCAAGGACAAGCACATTCTTTCCGGTAAAGTGGAGGGTTCGAAAAACTCTGGCGCTTGTCGGCCTGACCTGATTCACTGCCCTTGCGGATGAGCGGAGGCGATGATGGCGGGACAGCCCGGTTTCTTTGATCTTTCGAACCGGTACGAGGCCTTGAGCGCAGCGGGTGATCCGTTGGAGCGTCTGTCCGGGGTGGTCGACTTTGAGGTTTTCCGGGGGCCATTGATCGCCGCTCTGCGCCGCAGTGTTCGTGGCAAAGGCGGGCGGCCGCCGTTTGACCCGGTGATGATGTTCAAAATTCTGGTGCTGCAGGCGCTCTATTCGCTTTCGGACGAAGCGACGGAATTCCAGATCAAGGATCGCTTGTCGTTCCAGCGCTTCCTGGGCCTTGGGCTCGATGGCACGGTGCCGGATGCAACGACGGTGTGGCTGTTCCGCGAGCGCTTGGTGCAAGCCAAGGCAATCGACAAGCTCTTCGCCCGCTTCGATGCCGCACTGACCGACCGGGGCTATCTCGCCATGGGCGGCCAGATCATCGATGCTACCGTTGTGCCTGCCCCCAAGCAGCGGAACACCGACGAGGAGAAGGCAGCGATCAAGGACGGCCGGATCCCGGAGGCATGGAAGGCAAAGCCAGCCCGGCTCCGTCAGAAGGATCGCGATGCCCGCTGGAGCGTGAAGTACACCAAGGCCAAGGTGAAGGAGGGTGCCGATCCCAAGGCCTTCAAGCCGGTCGATCTCGCCATCCCGATGTTCGGCTACAAGAACCACATCGGCATCGACCGGGCTCACGGGTTGATCCGGACCTGGGATGCCAGTGCCGCCAATGCCCATGACGGCGCCCGGTTGCCTGACCTGATCAGCACGAACAACACCGGTTCGGGCGTCTGGGCTGATACCGCCTACCGGTCGAAGAAAAACGAAACCTTTCTCGAGAGGGGCATGTTCAAGAGCCACATCCACCAGCGCAAACCGAACCGCCGTGCCATGCCCGAGCGTGTCGCCAGAGCCAATGCGAAGCGATCGGCCATCCGCTCGGCAGTCGAACACGTCTTTGCCGGGCAAAAGCACCGCATGGGCCTGATCGTGCGCACCATCGGCATTGCCCGCGCCCGCATCAAGATCGGCATGGCCAACCTTGCCTATAACTTCCAGCGCCTCGCATGGCTTGAGGGGCGTACTGCGCCCGCGTGACCCAAAAACCGGCCCACGCAGCCGGCTCCGCCAAGAAAATAAGCAGATCAGCAACCCAAGCCTGGAGCTCGCCACCCGCTCCTGTGCCATCACATCGCAATTACGCCAAAATCAGACGGTTCTTCGAGGTGTCCAAGTCATTCATGGTCTGTCTCCTCTGGGTCCGGAGCCAGCGGGGCAGGCCGGGAAGGTGGCCGATCCGTCTCGCTCTCTGGACCCGAAGATGCCGATGATGCATCGTTCGCACTAGCCAGCCGATTCCGGAACTGGCTGACGGAATATCCGAACGATGATGAAGCTGGATGGCTTGGCCGCCTTTGTCGCCACGGTGGACGAAACCTCGATCAGCGCGGCATCGCGGCGGCTGGGGCTGGCGAAGTCCGTGGTCAGCGAACGGCTGGCGGAACTGGAGCGGGCGCTGGGCGTCACCCTGCTCCAGCGCTCCACGCGCCGCCTCACCCTGACCAGCGCGGGGGAATCGCTGCTGCCGCGCGCGCGGCGCATCCTGCGCGAGCTGGAGGAAGCCGCCGCCGAGGTCGACGCCAGCAGCGGCAAGCTGGCGGGGCCGCTGCGGATCTCCGCGCCGGTAGGGTTCGGCGTGCTGCACCTCGGCCCGGCGATCGCGCGGTTCCTGCGCGACCATCCGGACATCGAGATGGCGCTGGAACTGGACGACGGTTTCGTCGATGCCGCCACCGGCGGGTTCGATGCCGTGCTGCGGCACGGCGCGATCGGCGACGGGCGGCTGATCGCGCGCCGGCTCGCCACCAGCCGCCGCCTGCTGGTCGCCTCCCCCGCCTATCTTGCGGCGCACGGCACGCCCGCCTCGCTGACCGACCTCGAGCGCCATCGCGGCGTGCTCTACGCCAACCGCTCGGGCGACTGGCGCTTCGCCGTGGGGTCCGCCTGGTCGGTGGTCCGGCCCCGCGCGGCGCTGCGCGTCAACAACGGGCTGGTGATGCGCGATGCCGCGCTGGCCGGGCTGGGCCTCGCCCTGTTGCCGACGTTCTTCGTCCACGCCGAAATCCGCAGCGGCGCGCTGGTGGAGGTCGACATCGGCTGGCCGGCGGAAGGCGCGGAACTGTTCCTGACCTACCCCCGCGATCACGGCGCCGCCCCCAAGATCCGCGCCCTGGGCGACAGCCTGCGCCGCAGCTTCGGCGACCCGCCGTACTGGGAGATGGCCTAGACTCCCGCAGCCGGGGCGAACCGGATGGAGATGGCGCTTATGGGATGGGAAGGTGGCGCACCCGACAGGATTCGAACCTGTGACCTCTGCCTTCTGAGGGCAGAGAACCTGGACTTCCAAGGATGCATGAGGACGATGAAACTACTGAAATAGCGTGAGGTTATATCCCTTCTTGTTTCCATGCGTCCCCATATGTATTCCATACTCATTCCATACGGAATTGAGCGAGGTAACAGGCGATGGCGTTGGACCTGAGCAAAGTTGGCAACCGTGACCGGCTGAAAGCGCAGCGTGAGCCGCATTGGCAGCGCCTGCGCGCAGGCTGCTTCCTTGGCTTCCGGCCTTCCAAGCGCGGAGGGAAGGGAACGTGGATTGCCCGCGTCTATGACGAGGATGCAGGCAAGTATCAGGTCAAGTCGCTGGGTGACTTCGGCACGCTACCCGGAAACGAGATGTTTGCGGCAGCCAAGCGCGAAGCCGAGAAGCTGGCAGAGTTGGTGGAATCGGGCGGGAAAATCCGCGCCAAGATGGAAACCGTTGCCGATGCCTGCCGCGAATATGCCGATGATCGACCGGAGGCAGCAAAGCGATTCCAGCGCTACGTATATGACGACGCAATCGCCAAGGTGAAGCTGGACAAGCTGCGCCGTCGTCATGTGCGGGAATGGCGGGATCGGATGGAAGCGCAACCCGCACTGGTGAGCCGCCGAAAGAAGGGCAATCCGGTCAAGCGGGATCGGGCACCATCCACCGTCAATCGCGACATGGCCGTACTGCGAGCCGCCTTGAGCAAGGTTCTCTCTCCCGGCGCTCCGAACAGCGAAGCTGCATGGCAGGAAGCCTTGAAGGCCATTCCCAACGCCGATGGGCGGCGCACCCTCTATCTGGACCGCACACAGCGCCGGAAGCTGATCGACAACACCGATGCAGAGGCAGCGCCGTTCGTTCATGCCCTCTGCCTTTTGCCGCTTCGCCCGGGCGCGATGGCGGCGTTGACGGCTGGCAACTTCGACAAGCGCACGGCGGAACTGACAATCGGCAAGGACAAGACCGGCAAGCCCCGGCGCATCCAGTTACCGCAAGAGGCTGCGCAGCTGCTTGCTAATCAGGCCAAGGGCAAGCTTCCAGCCGCTCCGCTGTTCATGCGCGCCAATGGCAAGGCATGGGACAAGAACACTTGGAAAAAACCCATCAATGCCGCCGTTGCCGCTGCTGATTTGCCAGCCAATACGACTGCCTACACCCTACGGCACAGCACCATCACCGACCTTGTGAGCGCGGGCTTGCCATTGCTCACCATCGCGCAGATTTCAGGCACCAGCGCCGAAATGATCGAACGGCACTATGGGCACCTTGCCAGCGATGCAGCGGTCAAGGCGCTCGGGGAACTGGCCCTATGAGCCAGCGCCCCTACCGTGGCAATGACCCTACCGAGCGAATGGACGGTGGCAGCGCCGCTGCGGTTCTCTAACCATGGCGAAGCCTCGCAATCGTCCAGATACGGTGAACTCGGCCTACTTTGCTGACGTTACCCCGCTTTGGGTTCGGCCTGCAATTCCAGACGTGCGCCCTGCTGATCCACCGATTGAAGAGCGATTCCACGCGGCTTGCTACTCACTTGCCGATTGGGCCAGTTCCCAACTACCTCGCAAATCTGACAAAGATTGGTCGGCAGATGAGACGGGCTTTTGGTCTCTACGCCATTACCTCATGGGAGCTTCCAAGCGCTGGCACGCCTACGATTGGCAAGCCGATAAGGATCTGATTGCCAGCCGAAAGCGGAACGAGAAGCACCGGGAGACGCTGGCAAAGACTACGCGCGCATTCCGGCAGTCAATAGGCAGATCAGCCTTCAGAAAGGCAGAGCGTGACCTGGGCGTTTCGATTGCCGCCGCGTTGTGCCCGGACGCCAAGATTGAGATGACATACGGGGATGGTTGCAACGCCATCGCAAATGCTCTGCGGGAATTTGAAAGCCAGTCATTGCGCCCCGACTGTTTCCCGGTCCGATTCGGCCCGCTGCTTTACGATAAGTTCCCTGCGCGCCTTCCCGGACGTGAGATTGCCATTGCGCTGGTGCTCGCAGACTTCGCGACAGGATTCCGCAAGGACAAACATCGAGCTGGCGGAATCCACTTCCCAAGAGCGCCCGTGCTGTCTTCCAAGCTGCCATGGAAAGCGATTGCCGAATTTGCGACGGCATCTTCCGATGATCCAGAGGCGGCAATCACTCCCGAAAACGTTGCAACGGGGGTCAGGAATTTGTGCGGAAAGGTGGCACGAATACTACGCTATCCCTGATTGCCGCAACGAGCGCGGGAATTTTCGTATCTTCATTGATCCAATTGCCGCCCCGTTCCGTGGAATCCCAAGCCATGCCCTGAGGCGCTGCGCAATTCCGCGTGATCCCTACAGCGGCATGGGAACCGACAATGACCCAACTGTTGACTGTGGCGGAATTCAAGGACCGCTACAAAATCAGCCACAGCGCCTTTTATCGCGAGGTCGCCGCCCACCGCATCTCTATCAGGAAAATCGGGCGGGCAACGCGCATCGCGCTTGCCGATGCGGAAGCATGGGCTGCCAGCCTGCCGACGCAAGGCGGGGAGGCGTCCAATGGCTGACCTGTTCGAAGTTGCCCCCAGCGCCGTTGCAGCGGCCCTGGGGGCGGGTGGCAATGGCTCGGGAGCCAATGGACGGGGTTCGCCCTATCATGCGCCTGAGCCGCCCCACAAGCGGCTTGTCGTGAAGGCTACCGGGCCGGAGGGCCAGCCGTTCACCGTGACGGGCCAAGCCGCCCGAACGCTGCTTGCACTGGTCAAGGCCGGCGCGGCTGGCGTGACGGCGCTGGGAATTGCCTCTTGGGCCTTCCGCCTGTCCCATTACGTCATGGTCCTGCGCCGCAAGCACCGGCTGGCAATCCCGATGCTTTGGGAAGCCCACGAAGGCGGCAAGCACGGGCGCTATGTTCTGCCGTCAACCGTGACCATCCTCGAAATCATTTCGGACTGACAGACGGGATCGAAGCGGGGCGGCTGGCGACGGTCGCCCCGTTTTTCGTTCACCGGATCAATCCCGCTGCCGGGAGTGACTTGCCTTGCGCAAGCGGAACAAGAACAAGCCAAACCAGACAGGCCGCAACCGCACGACGCGCTTTGCTCGGCTTGACCATAGCCTGTTGAACTCGCCAGCCTATCGCGCGCTCAGCGTCGCCGCCCGCGCCCTACTGGTCGAGCTGACCATGCTCGACAATGGCGAGAACAACGGGAGCCTCTATCTCAGCATTCGCGATGCAGCGGGCCGCCTTGGCATGGCCGACCTTTCCGCCGTTCGCAGTGCCTTCGATGAATTACAGGAACTCGGCTTCATCGAAATGACCGAGGATGCTTCCTTCCACGTCAAGGCCGCTGAGAAGTCCCGTGCCCGATGCTGGCGGTTGAACTGGCTGGCTGGTCCCGGTCGCAAAGGTCCGTCAATGACGTTCATGGAGCGCCAGCCGCAACCGGACACCAAGGCCCACAAGCGGATGGAGCGCGGAATGCGTGCCCTGAAGGCATATCGGAAGGACCGCGATTCAGGCCGATTGCCGGTATTGGATTCCGATACGCTGGCCGGAAACTGAAAGAACTGTCGGTAATCCCGGTATTGGAAACCGACACGCCGAAAGTCGAAAATGGCAGATTTCAGCCAATCAGCATCGTGTTGGTTTCCGACGCACACTCAGCTGCTACCATAGGTAGCCAAGCTGGACACCTCGAAGAACCGTCTGATTTTGGCGTAATTGCGATGTGATGGCACAGGAGCGGGTGGCGAGCTCCAGGCTTGGGTTGCTGATCTGCTTATTTTCTTGGCGGAGCCGGCTGCGTGGGCCGGTTTTTGGGTCACGCGGGCGCAGTACGCCCCTCAAGCCATGCGAGGCGCTGGAAGTTATAGGCAAGGTTGGCCATGCCGATCTTGATGCGGGCGCGGGCAATGCCGATGGTGCGCACGATCAGGCCCATGCGGTGCTTTTGCCCGGCAAAGACGTGTTCGACTGCCGAGCGGATGGCCGATCGCTTCGCATTGGCTCTGGCGACACGCTCGGGCATGGCACGGCGGTTCGGTTTGCGCTGGTGGATGTGGCTCTTGAACATGCCCCTCTCGAGAAAGGTTTCGTTTTTCTTCGACCGGTAGGCGGTATCAGCCCAGACGCCCGAACCGGTGTTGTTCGTGCTGATCAGGTCAGGCAACCGGGCGCCGTCATGGGCATTGGCGGCACTGGCATCCCAGGTCCGGATCAACCCGTGAGCCCGGTCGATGCCGATGTGGTTCTTGTAGCCGAACATCGGGATGGCGAGATCGACCGGCTTGAAGGCCTTGGGATCGGCACCCTCCTTCACCTTGGCCTTGGTGTACTTCACGCTCCAGCGGGCATCGCGATCCTTCTGACGGAGCCGGGCTGGCTTTGCCTTCCATGCCTCCGGGATCCGGCCGTCCTTGATCGCTGCCTTCTCCTCGTCGGTGTTCCGCTGCTTGGGGGCAGGCACAACGGTAGCATCGATGATCTGGCCGCCCATGGCGAGATAGCCCCGGTCGGTCAGTGCGGCATCGAAGCGGGCGAAGAGCTTGTCGATTGCCTTGGCTTGCACCAAGCGCTCGCGGAACAGCCACACCGTCGTTGCATCCGGCACCGTGCCATCGAGCCCAAGGCCCAGGAAGCGCTGGAACGACAAGCGATCCTTGATCTGGAATTCCGTCGCTTCGTCCGAAAGCGAATAGAGCGCCTGCAGCACCAGAATTTTGAACATCATCACCGGGTCAAACGGCGGCCGCCCGCCTTTGCCACGAACACTGCGGCGCAGAGCGGCGATCAATGGCCCCCGGAAAACCTCAAAGTCGACCACCCCGGACAGACGCTCCAACGGATCACCCGCTGCGCTCAAGGCCTCGTACCGGTTCGAAAGATCAAAGAAACCGGGCTGTCCCGCCATCATCGCCTCCGCTCATCCGCAAGGGCAGTGAATCAGGTCAGGCCGACAAGCGCCAGAGTTTTTCGAACCCTCCAGCTTGCAGGTGGTGAGCACGGTAGCGGGGACGACGCTCAGCGTATGGCTTGAGCCCGCTCACGCCCGTTTGAAGCGACCTTCACTCGGCTCCCGTTTGTTCTCCAGTTTGGGAAAAGCATAAAATTAGAAAGTGGCCGGTTTCCGGACTTTTTGGAGCGGTGACCTGCCGTTGGCAGCTTGTGGATAAAATACGACGGGACCCGATGGCGCAGGAATGAGGTAAAAAAAGAAAACGCCGGATTTCTGCCATTTTCCCGGCCCCATGTCCTCTACAGGGGCTTAACCATAAAATACCCTCAAGCCCAACTCGGCAGGTAGCGGGCATACTTTTTGGACCCACCAACAGCCTCGTCAGATTTGATCAACCCTGCCTCAATGGTCGCATTGATGATCTGGGTTGCCGTTGCAGACTGTCCCTCCGACAATCCAAAACGCTCCCGCAAGCTCTGGTTTGTCATCCTCTCCGACATAACATAGCGCAGGTCGCAATGCTGCCAGCAGGCACGAATCCTGTCGTTGCGGTCCATGTCCGAGAATGGGCGGGGTCCATGCACGATTACCACCGTCCGCTTGTGTCCAGCTCTGAATTCGGGAGCGGGAAGCTGGAAAAGCTCGGCCTGCTCCACAACTCGGTCAATGCCGCTGCTCTTCTCTTCGCAAATGCTCATACGGCGCATGAAATCCGCCAATCGTTCATTGCGGGACTGATACCCATCAATGAAGCGGGCGACTGGCACGATGGGTTCGCCGGGATTCGAAATCTCAAGCCGGTTGGCATAAATTTCGATCATTGGCCCAGCGCCCTGCATGGCCATTTCCTGATGGATCAATGCATTGGCAATAAGTTCGCGTACGCTCTCCATCGGCAGCAATTTCACTTGCTTGCGAAGGGCGTTCTCGATGACTTCGTTCTGCGGCAACTGTGCCATGACGAAATCCACCAATCCCTGAAAGCCGACCGCGTAGCCGCGTGCGCCGGTCTGGTCCAAGCGAGTTTCCGTTTTCCCGATGCCGGAATAGACGATGACACGTGCTGCCTTGCGGGACAGGTCGGGAAAAGAATCCAGCTTCTTGGCCAAAAGCAGGCCGCCAAGGCGCCGGATCGACCAGCCACCGTCGATCTTGTCGATCAGTCGTTCAGTGCGAAGCCGGTCCAGCACACCCGCTCGGTCTGAGGGGTAGGGCAACTTCATCAGTTCGAAGAATGTCTGGGTATCAAGCAGTTCGACAACCGCTTGGTCATCCAGGTTTGTGAGCGCTGGCTCCTCAAGCCAATCAGGGGCACCTTCGGCAAAAATGGCGCGCAGCCGATCTTCCGACATTGGCCGCAGGGATTCCCCGGATCGCATGAGATATTGCCCATCGAGATGATAGGCCGTGCCCCTGGGCCGCGATGGAATCTGGAATACCACAACCCGGCCATCGGGGTGCACCACCTCCTCTACATTCACGCGAAAGCCAATCTTGACGAACAGCTCATCGGCGGTCGCGACCAAGTTGGGAAAGGCTGAACTGCCAATGACCGGCCGGGGCAGATTGTCGCCTATGCCGAGCAAGAGAATACCCCCGCCTTCGTTGGCAATGGCGACGCAATATCGTGCCAGCTTCTCGCGGTCGTAGCTTGTCTTTGCCTCCTTGAACTCAAGGTGCTGGATTTCGGACGGGGCAGACCGCCAAACATCAATCTGGGCAGGTGTCGTAGCCATCCGTTTTTACAGTCCCTCAATCGTCGTCATGTCTGCGCTGTGTCGCCGCTCAACTGATGAAACTTCACCGTCGAAAGGTGACTAGGAATGGGCAGCAAGATAGCCCATTGCGAGCAGATTGGCATATTCATCGGAGTCCATAGCCATTCGGCACAATTCGTGGGCATGAATAATCGCATCGCGGTCTGTCTCAGGATCGAGTAGCCCACGTTGCAAGGCATCATCGAGCAAAATTGCCCAGGTTCTCGATGGCAGCCCTTGGACGTGGCAAAAAACACCGCCGTGCCTCAGGCAACTACAGAAGGTGCGAATTATGGCTGGCCAATTCTCATCGCGAGGATAGTATCTTTTCGCGAAGTTTCCGAACAAAATGGAGCATGCAAAACGTTCGCCGTGAGAAAGACGGATCCTTGCAAAAAGTACGATGAAAACGGCCATTGTTGCTTCGCTAATAATCCAGCTGGATCGCCGCGTAATATGATGACGAGTTATCCAACGGCTGACCCTGCTTAAGCGATATATTGCATCTTCATCTTTCGAGTTTCTTCCTGCCCAAGCCACGATCCTCATGACTGTGCCAAATGTTACGTCTCGCTCCATCGAAAGGTTCTTTGTTAGATATACTGCATCGTGTCGGCGCCAATTCTTCTTGAGCCAATCTTCACAATGCCCTTTGATTTCAGGAAACGATCCGCCTGCTTCTAGCCATGCCCTGTAGACGTGGCTGGCCTCTGGCGTGACGCCATGCTCGCCGACCCACTCCAGAAGCTTGTCCTTGACCTCGTCGCGGTCGCCTCCAGCATCTAGCCATGCGTTGTAGACGAATTGCGCCTCTGGCGTGACGCCATGCTCGCCGACCCACTCCAGAAGCTTGTCCTTGACCTCGTCGCGGTCGCCTCCAGCATCTAGCCATGCCTTGTAGACGTGGCTGGCCTTTGGCGTGACGCCATGCTCGCCGACCCACTCCAGAAGCTTGTCCTTGACCTCGTCGCGGTCGCCTTCAGCATCTAGCCATGCCTTATAGACGAATTGCGCCTCTGGCGTGACGCCATGCTCGCCGACCCACTCCAGAAGCTTGTCCTTGACCTCGTCGCGGTCGCCTTCAGCATCTAGCCATGCCTTGTAGACGTGGCTGGCCTTTGGCGTGACGCCATGCTCGCCGACCCACTCCAGAAGCTTGTCCTTGACCTCGTCGCGGTCGCCTCCAGCATCTAGCCAAGCCTTGTAGACGAAGCTTGCACAGGTTTGACCGCCGTTCAAATGGAGCCAATTGCAGACTGCCTCACGCAATGCCTCGGGCGTTTCACCCGAGTTCAGCATCCGGACTAGTAGGAAATGCGTTTGCTCTTTGGTCGGAAACAGTTTGATGTTTTCGAACGCTCGATCCCGGAAACGAGCGTGATCGAAGCTATAGGCACGACTTAGAATGAAATTCGAGGATTTCTGTTGCGTGCACACCTCATCCAGAAGGTCGCCGATTGCCCCCGGCACAATTAGTTCGACGCCTTCCCCACGTGCTTTGACTACCTCATCTGCAATGTGAGCAAGACCGATATGCAGGGTTGGCTCCAACCTTATTGTCTCAGCAAGCTTGGGTGAATTAGCAACAAGGCTCAATTTTCCCTGAATCTTCAGTATTGGGCCGCCGAGCAATTGGCTTGCCGACGCTGCGGTCTGCTCGGGATGCAGCGCAGACAATGTCTTCAGTACTTGTCCGCCATCAATCGCGGCGAACCCAGGATGGCTTTGTAGACGAGCAACAACTGTCAGAGCGTGTGGCAAATCTTGCGCGTCTGCTGCGGTCATCAATAAGTTCTGTAGCCGCACATTCGTTGCCGTTTCGGCCTCGAACACCCACCTTGCCAAAAGTGCATCCGCCAAGATGTCATGAGCAGCGACGAGCTGCCCATCGATGTTCTCGACCCAACGATCTGTCACAAGCAGATCGATGAGAGCGCCATGCGATTTTCTGAACCGGGCTTGTTGCTCAATTGGGATGGGCAAAGCCAAAGCCAACGATGCCAAATCTTCCTCTCTTGCAGACTTGACGCTGACAAGAGCGGAAATTCGCTTGTTCGACCAACTGTGGAAGTCCTGATTGCCGAGCAAGGCACCGAACTGTGCATCGAACTGTGGGCGATCAACGCGAAAAAGATAAACAGCAAAAGCGGCAAGGGCGGGTATTCCTCGACAGACCGATGACAAGGCATCTGCATCCGGGAATTCTTCGAGTTCAATGATCGAATGGACCACCCATTCCAGATAGGCGCTTCCGCCCGCAGATTGTGAAGTGAGGGAATTGATGTCGGGATTCAGAACTTCGAGATCGTCGCGTATCCTGTTGGTTGCACTGGCTCGCCCGGTCGCAATGAGCCGAATGTTGTGGCCAGCCTGTTCGATCAGATTTGCGACTGCATCTGCGATTTCAGCCAACCTTTGGGCAGCTTCTGCATAGTCGACCAAAAGAAGGATCGATGCCTTGGCTGGGTAAGCTTTTGCCAAGGCGATGACTGAGTCGGCAGAGGCACCTCGTTCCAACCAGTACCCATCAAAGCCTCTGATTTCCTCGGTTAGTTTGCCCGCAAGTTCATGCGCAAGCCGGGTCTTGCCGACCCCTCCGGGCCCGCTAAGGACGAGAGCAGTTAGCTCGCCGGTAGTGATGCCATCCAACAAATCGGCTTCGCCGCGCTTGACTTGAACGCCGTGTTGGGCAGCAAACCTATCCCGTGAAAAATAGGCAAGTCCGCCTCCGTCCAAGAAGCCGCGAAAGGATTGTCCTCTCCTTCCGGACCGATCGAATAGGCTCACCCCCACGGGCAAGCCTTGGAACCATCGGAAAGCAAGGGATGGACATAGGATCAACTCCGAATGGAACCAGTCCCAGGGCAGTACGCGCACTGCGCCTTCGGTTTCAGCCAGATGACGGACCGCCTCAACGCCATTACCGACAAGTTCAGAAAAATCAGCCGCGATCAGCTTCTCAAGTTTGGCAACGTCTTTCTTAGTCAAGCTAACCGTGCAACAAAATCTGTAGCGTCGGATCGGTCTATCGGGATCAAGCCAGGTTCGATATGGAGAATCGGGGCTTGCCGAAGGATCGGCTGCAAGTTTTGGCAGGTGCTTCTTTAGGTGGCCATAGACCTCCTTCCAGCGTTCCTTTGCTTCACTGAAGCCACCAGCACCAATGTATTTGCATTCTGCAATAGTGGTCGATCCAGGATCACTATAATGATCAATTAGGTCGATCGCTCCATCGCGCCCACACCTCAGGCTTGAGAGGAACCCCGCCTCTTCCGCGGCCACACGGAAGCATTCAAGCACAAAACGCTCGAAGTCATGGCCGTTTGCGTGGCGACAACTACGATGGCCGGTTGAGCGGCAACTATGATGGCCGGTAGGATCGGTTGTCTGGGCTGATCGTAGGGAGGGGCGTAGCCCCGACCGGAGAGCGGACCAGACAACCGGTGGCGATCTTTTTCCCCTTCTTTCGGGGGGGCTGATCGGGGCTGTGGCGGGCGGTGGTATCGGAACACTCATCGAACAACGAGCGATGGGTTTGCGATGCCGGGCCACCACATTTCCGATCAGCAGGTATTTCTCTTCATGACCCATCGTCGCCAACACACCCAGGCCGTCGCGGCTGCCAAGGCCGGTATCAGCGAGCGCAGCGCACGCCGGATCGAGAACGATCCGCAGCTTCCGTCCCAGAAGAAGAAGGAGCGCCACTGGCGCACCCGCGCCGATCCGCTCGAGCCATTCTGGCCACGCGTCGAGGAGTTGCTCCAGATCGACGGTATCATTGCCGTCACGGTCTTCGAGACGCTCCAGGACGAGTTCGGCGAGGATGCTGTTCCCGATGCGATACGACGAACACTTGAACGCCGGATCGCCCGCTGGCGGGCACTGCACGGCGGCGAGAAGGAGATCTTCTTCCCGCAGCATCATGAGCCCGGTCGGCAGGGCCTGTCGGATTTCACGGTATGCGACAGTCTCAAGGTCACCGTTGCCGGCGAGACCCTGGCCTATCGCCTTTACCACTTCCGCTTGGCGGCGAGTGGCTGGGAGCATGCGGCTGTCGTGCTGGGCGGGGAGAGCTTTGCCGCCCTTTCGGAGCACCTGCAGGATGCCTTGTGGAAGCTGGGCGGCGCGCCGGCCGAACACCGCAGCGATTCCCTGTCAGCCGCCTACAAAAACCTCGACGCCGATGCGCAGCGGGATTTTACCCGAAGCTATGACGAGCTGTGCCGTCATTACGGCATGCTCGCTACCCGCAACAACCGCGGCGAGGCGCACGAGAACGGATCGATCGAAGGTCCCCATGCCCATCTCAAGCGACGGCTCGATCAGGCCTTACGCCGGCGGGGAAGCCGCGATTTCGTCAGCATCGAGGCCTGGCGCGAGTTCGTTGAGGCGCAGGTCGCCAGACAGAACCGGCGGCATGCTGCGCACATCGATGCAGAACGCAGGGTACTCAAGGCGCTGCCCGCAAGGCGAACCACCGATTTCGCCATGGTCACCGTCGATGTCACCCGCAACGGCACCGTCGCCATCGATCGGGTTACCTATTCGGTGCCTTCCCGCCTCGTCGGACGGCGCCTCAACGCGCATCTCTTTGACGATCGCATTGAGCTCTTCCTCGGTCCGGACAGGGTAATGTCCACGCCGCGTGTGCGGATCAGCCATCCCCACCGGGGGCACAGCATCGATTTCCGGCACATGATCGGTAACCTGCGCCGCAAGCCTGGTGCGCTGCGCAACCTCGTCTACCGCGAAGCCCTGTTCCCCGATCACGCCTACCGGCGGGCCTGGCAAGCCTTCGATGCCCAACTCGATGGACGGCAGGCCTGCCGCGATGCCGTCGCGCTGCTCGATATCGCCGCCAGGGGCGACTGTGTCGACGTGCTGGCCCGGCGGATCGATGAGGCACTCGACAGAGGGCGCTTGCCCGATGTCGATGCGCTCAGGGACGAGTTCCTGCCAACCGCAAGATCGCAGCGCGATGTCACTATCCCGCCTCCCGATCTGCACAGCTACAACAGCTTGATCGCCAGCGGGGAGGTGTACTGATGACCCGCACCAAGGACCAGGCCGCCGCCGTGCTGCCTACCCTGCTCAAGGCCTTGCGCCTGCCGAGTATCAACCGCAACTGGAAGCGCCTCACCGACACCGCCGATCGCGATGGCTGGCCGGCCGCCAACCTGCTGGCCTCGCTTCTCGAGATCGAGATGGCCGATCGCTCCTCCCGGCGCATCCAGCGCCATCGCGACCAGTCCGGCTTGCCCGCAGGCAAGACCTTCGCCACCTTCGATTTCGACGCAGCCCCCGGCATCCGCAAACCGCACCTCTTGTCCCTCGCCGCCGGTGACGACTGGATCGAGAGCGGCGGCAACCTGCTGCTGTTCGGCCAGAGCGGGACCGGCAAGACGCACGCAGTTGCTGCCATTGGTCATGCCCTCATCGACACGGGGCGGCGCGTCCTGTTCTGCTCCACCACCGACATGGTCCAGAAGCTCCAGTCCGCGCGCCGCGACCTCAGCCTACCCGCCATGCTCGACAAGCTCGACAAGTTCGATCTCATCGTGCTCGACGATCTGTCCTACGTCCGCAAGGACCAGGTCGAGACCAGCGCCTTGTTCGAGCTCATCGCCCACCGCTACGAACGCCACTCGCTCGCCATTACCGCCAACCAGCCATTTTCGGCATGGGACAACGTCTTCCCTGATCCCGCTATGACTGTCGCCGCGATCGACCGCCTCGTGCACCACTCGATCATCATCGAGATGAACGGCGAAAGCTACCGCAAACGTTCCGCCGTCGCCCGTATCAACGCCGGCGATTACGACCCGCCGAATGGCGCCCCGGACCGGCCATCATAATTGTCGCTGGCTTCGCGCTCGGGAGCACCCTTGCTGAGGCAACGGGTAATTGTCGCCAGCGGCAATTACATGCCAACCATCCCATGCGCTTCAGACCCTCGCTTCCGGCCAGCGTCAGCGACAATTACCCAGCGTCGTAATTGTCGCTCGACGGTTGCTCCCCGCAACAGCAAATGGTAGCCAGAATTCACCAACCGGCGCGGCCACCTATCGGCCATCATAATTGACGCCGACCGGACTCCGTAATCGTCGCGCTACAGCCGTTGTCGCCCGTGTTCTCTGCACGACTTTGAAAGTACCAATGGTTGTCTGCCATTCGAGATGAATGGGACGATTCGGCTGGTGGATCAAGGGAACTGGTTGGGGAAGGGGCTGGCGGACATCTGCAATGCTTTCAAAGTTGCCACGATTGACGCAGAGGCAAGCACTCCGGCTGCCACTGCTCAAACTGAAACTTCTAACTGCACCAATACCCTTCAACATCGGCAGGCTGACAAAATGCGGTCTCAATGCGCTTAGCTGTGATGAAGCCGACCGGTAGGACCCGCAATTTCCTCGCTGCCGTTGCGCATCCCAGTTAGTCAAATCCGGGTCGCGGTCACGCAAGCGTTGTGCCGTCTGTGAATAGCGCATTTCTGCGGTTCTCGATGACCGTTGACTTGAATTTGATTGAAGATTCGGCGGCCGGTCAAATCTGATTGAGAAGCTGCCATCGCGGGAATTGCCCTTTATTCTGCCATTTCCAGCCGCGATTTGTCGCGTAGGGTGTGTATCGAACTGCACAAGCCGCGAACGGGTGCCTTGCCTGAAATCGGTAGCCTGCTCCGCGATTCATTCCGGCCCGGATCAGCGATGCCGCAACCGGGAAGCTGCGCCGCCCCAGCGGGCCATCGTGCCCCCTTGTTTTCCATACTCATTCCATACGGAACGATTGGAGGCAGCCTAAGCTATTGAAAAACTGGCGCCCCGTGCTGGATAAACATAACGAATATGTGTCGCCGTTCGTACTACTATAGCGCCGCAGCGCGACGCTGTTCATCGTCTTTTACCGCCGCGTCAAACCGCCAGCGCTACAGACTAGGTTAGGGCCAAAGCGGCCGCCTAGAGCAACAGGCCTTGTGATTGCGATCTGAACGCAGGCGATGCTGGCGGTTCCTGCTAGGAATCGGGCTTACGCTTCGCGAAACCGCGTCACCGTGTTGGTTGCCTTGCCATGGGAGCAATCGCACGAGACGACGCCACACATTGCCTAGTTGACAAACATCATATGAACACATATTCATGTGTTCATTCACTTTCTATGAAAGCTCTGTAATGGCCCATTCGCACGCAGATCATGGTCATGGCCACGATCACGATCATTCGCATACGCCGACCATCACCAGCGCCAACGAACGCAAGGTACTTTTGTCGTTCGGTCTGATCTTCACCTTCATGGTGGTCGAAGTGGTTGGCGGGCTGCTTTCTGGTTCGCTCGCCCTGCTGGCGGATGCGGGGCATATGGTGACGGACGCTGCCGCGTTGGCGCTCGCTTACGCGGCCTTTCGTTTTGGTCAGCGCGGAGCCGATTCCAAGCGCACCTTCGGCTATCTGCGGTTCGAGGTGGTTGCGGGTTTCGTCAACGCCGTCACTTTGTTCGCGATCGTAGGCTGGATCGTCTATGAAGCTTGGGAACGCTTTCAGGAGCCGCAGCCGATCCTCGCGGGGCCTATGTTCGCCGTCGCGGTCGCGGGGCTGCTGGTCAATATCCTCGTATTCTGGATTCTGACGCGCGGCGATAGCGAGCACGTCAACATCAAGGGTGCGGCGCTGCACGTCATGGGCGACCTGCTCGGTTCGGTTGGTGCCGTAGGTGCTGCGGTGGTGATCTATTTGACCGGCTGGACGCCGATCGATCCGATCCTGTCGGTTGTCGTCTCCATCCTGGTCTTGCGTAGTGCATGGAAACTGGCCGCCAAGTCGCTTCATATCCTGCTCGAAGGCGCACCCGACGGTGCTGCACCGGAGAAGATCGAGCGTCATCTTCTGGAGCAGGTGCCCGGCGTTGCGGCAGTCAGTCATATCCATGTGTGGTCGATCACGTCGGGCCGCACGCTGGCGACGATGCACATTCGTCCCAAGAGCGACGCTGAGGCCCGCGTGGTCGTGCGTGCGGTCGAGCGCGAGCTGGAGCACCAATTCGAGATTGAGCACGCTACTGTGGCGGTCGACTGGAACGAGGAAGGCGAAACGTGCAGCCTGGCGCCGGGCAACAAGCGGGACAATGGGCATGGACACGACGAGAAGCATGACCATTCCGCTCACGGCCACGGCACGTCAGGAACGGGTTGTTCCCACTAGGGGTTATTGAAAATGGCAGACCAACCAAATGCCCGCCGGAATGTCGCCGTCCTTACGGCCGCGCAAGCCTTGGGCGGCGCCAGCCCGCCCATCGTGATGTCGCTCGGTGGGTTGGTTGGTCAAGACCTTGCGCCCGATCCCGCATGGGTGACTTTCCCTGTCAGCCTGTTCGGTCTCGGCCTTGCAATCGGAACGCTACCTGCCGCCTTCGTCATGCGGCGTTGGGGGCGGCGAAATGGCTATGTATTCGGGGCTCTGATCGGGATTATCGGAGGCTTGATCGCCGCATTCGGGATCTTCTCCCGTTCATTTGAGATATTTTGCGCCGGCACCTTCGCTGCCGGCTTCTATAGCTCCTACGTCCAAAGCTATCGTTTCGCGGCCGCGGATGCCGCAGAAGGCGCGTGGAAAGCCAAGGCGATTTCGTGGGTGATGGTGGGTGGCCTTGCCGGTGCTGTCGTGGGGCCTCAACTCGTCATCTGGACGCGAGATGCGCTCGGCGGCGCTCCTTATGCCGGCAGTTTTCTCAGTCAGGCGCTGCTGCCAGTGATCGCTATTCCGATCCTCCTCATGCTACGCGCACCGCGCGCGGATACGGGCGGCGATTCTGAAAGCGGCGGTCGGTCGCTGCTTCAGATATTGTTGATGCCGCGGTACATGTTGGCGGTGGCAACAGGCGTCGTTTCCTACGGCGTCATGGCTTTCGTCATGACCGCCGCACCGGTTGCCATGGTTAACAACGGGCATTCGGTGGACGACGCCGCGCTTGGTATCCAATGGCACCTGCTTGCGATGTTTGCGCCGAGCTTTTTCACCGGCAGGCTGATGGCGCGCTTCGGCAAAGAGAGAGTCACGGCGATTGGCCTCATTCTGCTCGCTGCCTCGGGCGTCGTCGCGCTGGGCGGCTTGGAACTCTCGAACTTCTGGTTCTCGCTAGCCCTGCTCGGGATCGGCTGGAACTTCAGCTTTATCGGTGCGACCGCAATGGTGACAGATTGCCATAGTCCAGCCGAGCGCGCGAAAGCGCAAGGCGCGAACGACTTCATGGTCTTTGGGACCACTGCCCTCGTTTCCTTCCTTGCTGGCTCGATCCTGCACAGCTCCGGTTGGGCCGCGATAAACTGGTTGATCTTCCCTGTGATCGTCGCGGGCCTTGTTCCCCTACTGCTTCGACAAGCTGGCTCCGCGAACGCTAAGGAGTGATTGTTGGAGACTAGCTATCGCGCGGTCGCGGGACAGTACATTACGCATGTACACATCGTCATGTATTCATGTATGCGAGAGCCATGATGAACGACACCGCAGCCCCAGTAGATCACGACAATCCCGAGCATTCCTTGGGGCTGTCTGGTCAAGGTGTAACGACCCTGACTGAAACCTTCAGGCTGCTGGGTGATCCTTCTCGCCTGCGCATCCTGCTTTATTGCTTGCAAAGTCCGCGATCGGTCGGCGACATCGCAAAAAGCCTTAACTTGTCTCAAACGCTGGTGAGCCATCACTTGCGCCTCCTGCGCGGCGCGCGCTTGGTCCGAAGCGAACGGCAAGCCAAGCAGATATTCTATGAAGTGGCCGATGCTCATGTGAGCACCATGCTCATCGATATGGCGAGCCATATTGTTGAGGATCACGGCGACGACTGATCGCGCGTTCGTGGATCGGCCGCGTGCCTTCCGGCGCAGTCGTATCCTTGATCGGCTGGTCGGGACCGACAACCGCCTTCACGGTTGGAGCCGGCATGGGATTTGCGCTGGGTAGCGAGACATGCGGCGGCGGAATGACAGTCCTGTCGGGTATCGGCTTGGGTTAATCCTGCTGAATCTCTTCTGGCCGGGCGGCTTCTCTTCGACCGGTACTGGCGGAGCGGCGGGCGGTGCCACGTTGAACACGCCGAGATGCGTCGGCTCTTTCAAGACATGGTAATGGTCCAGGAATTCAGCGTCACGCCGACGATCGCCATAGCAACCACCGTCACCCCGCCCATGCCTAACAATCACTACCTGCGCTGAAGTTCGACCACATCGTGACGCGCGGCTGTGCCTTGCGTCACCGTCGCACGTGCGAAATGCTCATCGAAAACCTCGTCGATCGTAACCTGGGCGACTTTGGTGCGGGTGAACGTGGGGCTTCCCTTCGAGGGGCCGGGTCGTTGGCTGATTCGATAGACATCCAGCACCTGGGCGGCTGTTGCGCCATCAGCTTTGCCGATACAGAGGACGGCTTGCGTCCCGTCGAGCGAGACGATCTGGCCACGCATGAAGATCGTATGGCCGATGCCCTGGGCGATTGCGGGCGGAGCGGCGAGAGGCGCGGCGCACAGGAGGGCAACAGCGGCGATGGTGCGTAGGCTCATGCATTATCCCCTTTCAGTGGACGGTTTAAAGTCGAAGAAACGTCAATCTTCGCGCTCGCCCTGCCTTTCGGGCAACGCCGCGAGATGTGCGAGAATCGGGCAATCGGTCGCCGGCGCATTCACGGGACACTCGTCAGCTAGGCGCTGTAGCGCCGCCTCGATCTGCGATAGGTCAGAGATCTGGCTTTTGAACTCGGCGATCTTGCGCTGGGTTATGTCGAGCACGTCTGCGGCGCGCGCGGTATCGGAGCTGTGCAGCGACAACAGCGTGCCGATCTCCTTCAGCGTGAAGCCAAGATGCTTGCCCTTGCGGATAAAGCGCACCCGCTCAACGTCACGCGCATCGTAGATGCGATAGCCCGCCGCTGTGCGGCCGGGATCGGCGAGCAGGCCATGCCGCTCGTAATAGCGGATGGTGTCGGCTCGCACGCCGACAGATTTTGCAAAGGCGCCGATGGTAAGGCCGTTGGTCATGGCCTGCTTCCCTGCACCTTGGACCATAGTCCAAGGTCAAGCTGTTTTTTTGACGAGGCGGAGGATCGGCGGCCTGTGTCGTCATAACGACCAATAGCGAATGCGACCCTTGACCTTGGACTATGGTCCAAGGTGCACAGCCGTGAACGGATGTTCGTCGGGTGGTCCGGCGAATCGATCCGAGGAGGTAATTCATGTCTCATTCTGCGAATCAATCCTGTATCGACGCCTGCAACGCCTGCGCCGATGCTTGCGATCACTGCACCTCTGCTTGTCTGCAAGAGGCCAACTGCACCGCGATGGCCCGCTGCATTCAGATGACGATCGACTGCGCCGCGCTGTGCCGGCTCGCGGCGAGTTTCCTGGCACGCGGCAGCGACCATGCGAAGGCGCTGTGCGAGCTTTGCGCGGCGGTCTGCGACGCCTGCGCAGCCGAGTGCGGCAAGCATCAGCACCAGCACTGCCAGGACTGCGCGGCGGCCTGCCGGCGCTGCGCCGAGGAATGCCGCCGCATGATCGGCGCCTGAGCGACCGCTGCGTAATTCGGAAAGCCGCCGCTGGTTGACCGGCGGCGGCTTTTCTCTGTCACAGGATTATCTCAAACGTGCTCCGACCCGTTCCATCTGTTCGATTTCGCGGCGCTGTGCCTTGCGGATTTCGCCACACAGCGCGACCAGCTCAGGATCGGCAAGATTCGCCTCGCGGCACATCAGGATTGCGCCGGAATGATGCGGGATCATCGAGGCGACGAACTGCCTGTCGTCGATTGCGGTTTGCGTCCGCGTCGCCCAATAGGAACCCGCCGTCAGCACGATGAACAGCGCGTACAGTGCCAGGTTCATCTTTCGATTAGGGAACATGCCCGGCATGGTCGCGAGCATGAAGACCCCCATCGGCGCCCACATCGTGACTGCCATATAGGCCATATTGAGGTTGTTCCGAAAATCGCGCCACCCGTCGATCATCGAGAACATGACCAGGTACATGACGACAAGGCCGAGGCCCATGTTGAGCCAGAACATCAGATAGGGGCGGCCATGCCCGCTATGGCTTGACTCGTGCCCGCTATGACTCTGCGCCATGATGCGATCCTCTCTCCGTTGTCGTGTCCCGATTAGTGGCCGAGGCCGACCCCCATCGGCTTGACCAGCATCCACACCGCCATCGCCACCATCATCAGGTTCTCGGTCAGCGATACGAAGCCGAGCGGGACGTTGCTGTCGCCGCCGACGCAGGCGCATTTCAGCTCGCGCTTGTCGATATAGACGGCCTTATAGACGGAGACCGCGCCGACAGTGCCGATGAACAGCGCCACGGGGACCGACAGCCACATGAGCGCGCCGGCCACCATCAGCACGCCCGCCAGCCCTTCCGCGAACGGATAGATATAGGCGTAACGCACCCAGCGCTTGGCGAGCAGATCGTAGTTGAGGAACATCGTCGCGAACCCGTCGACGTCCTTGAGCTTTTGGAGCGCCAGCAGACACATAGCGATGGCGATGAACCATTCTGCCGCTTGGACGGTCGCGAGTGCACCATAGGCCGCCCAGCTCGCCGCCAGCGCCATCGCGGCGGCCATCGCGAACAGCGCGATGACGGGACGATAGGTGACGGCGTTCTTGTCTCGGACCGTCTTGCCGAAGAAGCGGCGCAGATCGTCGTAGCCGCCGACCCGCTTTCCGTCGATGAACACCTGCGGCGTCGTCTCGACCTGGTGCTTGGCCTTGAACGCGTCGGTTTCCTCGCGCGTGGTCAGATGATGGTCGTCGACCGCGTAGCCCTCGCGCTTCAACAGATCGAGCGCCTTCAGCCCATAGGGGCACGTGTGATGGGGCATGACCATGCGGTAGATTTCGGCATGTTCGGCGGCTGCGACCATCGTTTCTCTCCTTAGCGTTGTTCCGTCAGAACCAGACCCGGACGCCGGCGACGAAACTGAACCCGCCGGTGTCCTCGCCGTCGGCGCGGGCGAACCGCGCGGTGTCGCCGAACTTGCGCTCCCACGAGACGCCGACATAGGGCGCAAACTCGCGCTTCAGCTCGTAGCGCAGCCGCAGGCCGGCTTCGGCGTCGACCAAGCCCGAGCCAATCCGCTCGGCGGGCATATCCTGCGCGGACAGGTTCAGCTCGACGCGCGGTTGCAGGATTAGACGCTGGGTGATGCGCTGGTCGTAATAGCCTTCGAGCCGGCCGAGCACGTCGCCTTTGTCGGAGAGGAAGACGGCACCCTCGACCTCGAACCAATAGGGCGCCAGCCCCTCGAACCCGACCGTCGCATACGTGCGCCGTGGCTTGGGCTGGAAGTCCTGGCGCACGCCCGCCTGAAAGTTGAAATAGGGACCGATCGCGCGGCTGTAGAGCGCCTGCACCTCCGCGGACTCCACACCTTCGCGGAAGATGCCTTCGCCTTCGGACTTGATGGTCAAGCGGTTGATGTCGCCGCCGAACCATGCCTCGCCGCCCCAGCGGTAGCCATCGCGGCCGTTGCGGAACTGAGCTTCGGCGATGTTGAGCATGACCTGGGAGTATGACATGCCGCCATGCTCACGCATCAGCCCCGAACGGACGGGCGCCATCGCGTCGGCACCCCATATGCGATCAGCATAGGTGGCTGGCACCGGCGCCGGTGCCGGGGCGTTGCCGGCGGGCAGCGCGGTGCCGCTCGGCGCCAATACGTCCATGTCTTGTGATCGGTCCGCCGGGGCGGCCGGTTTGGGTGTGCAGTGGCCCATCGCGGCATGTTCGGGCGGGCACGACGGATCGCTCGCCGCTGCGGCAGGCACTGCGCCGCCCATCTGCGACATGTCATGGCCAGCGGGCGCTGCGCTACCCTTTGTTGGCGCGCAATGGCCCATTGCCGCGTGTTCCGGCGGGCAAGATGGATCGGCGGAGGGCGGTGCAGACGGTGCGACGACCTGACCTTGGGCTGGCGAATGGTCCATGTGCTGCGCGGTGGCGGGGGCGGCAATTGCCAGCGCCGAGCTGGCGGTGAGGAGAGCAAACCCGTTCATGCCGCGTCTCCTTCGCGCGGTCGCACCGTGATGACCTGCATCATGCCGGCATGCATGTGGTAGAGCAGGTGGCAGTGGAACGCCCAGTCGCCGACAGCATCCGCAGTAAAGTCGAACGTCACTGTGCCGCCGGGCTGGACCTGCACCGTATGCTTGCGCGGCGCATGATCGCCATGCCCCGTCACCAGCTCGAAGAAATGGCCGTGGAGGTGGATCGGGTGGCCCATCATCGTGTCGTTGACGAGCGTGATTCGCACCCGTTCGTCCTTCAGGAACGGGATCGGCGCCTTTACCTCGTTGAGCTTCACGCCGTCGAACGCCCACATATAGCGTTCCATGTTGCCGGTCAGGTGGATGCGCATCGACCGATCGGGCGCGCGCACATCTGGGTTCCGGTCGACCGCCATCAGGTCGCGATAGACCAGCACCTTGTGGCCGACATCGCGCAGCCCCTGTCCCGGCTCGCCGGTGCGGTCGACCGGCATCGGCGAAATCGTCTGAACGGTCGGCGTATCCTTGACCTCCGGCGCCACCGACAGGTCGCGCATCGAGTGGTTCATCCCACCGGCCCCGTGCCCCATCGCGCCGTGATCCATGCCTCCGCCGGCAGCAGCGGGCGTGCAATGGCCCATCGCAGCGTGTTCCGGCGGACAGGCTGGATCGCCCGCCGGGGCGGCTTGGTCGGTCGCGCCATGGTCCATCACTGGCATCGCGCTGTGGTCCATGCCGCCCATGCCCATATCTTTCATGTCGGCGAGCGGGCGCTGGCGTAGTGGCGGCACTTCGGCCGCCATGCCCTCGCGCGGGGCGAGCGTCGCGCGCGCCATGCCGGAGCGATCGACCGTTTCACCGATCAACGTGTAGGCACGATCGTCGGTCGGCTGGACGATGACGTCATAGGTCTCGGCGACGGCCATCTGGAACTCGTCGACGGTGACGGGGCGCACGGGCAGGCCGTCGGCCTGGACGACCGTCAGCTTGAGACCGGGGATGCGCACGTTGAACGTGGTCATCGCTGAGGCGTTTACGAACCGCAGCCGCACGCGCTCGCCGGGGTTGAACAGCCCGGTCCAATTGTCGCGCGGGCCGTGACCGTTGACGAGATAGGTATAGGTCGACCCGGTCACGTCCGAGACGTCGGTCGGGTCCATGCGCATCGCACCCCAGGCGAGGCGGTCTGCCAGCGATTGATCCCGTCCTGAGAGCAGGCCGGCCAACGTCTGCTTCTGATAATTGAAATAGCCGCCCTGCTGCTTGAGCTTCGTGAAGATGGTGTGCGGGTGCATTGGACTATGGTCGGAGAGCACGATCACATGCTCGCGGTCCGACGCGATCGGATCTTCGCCCCTGGGGTCGATGACGATCGGCCCGTAATGGCCGAGCTGTTCCTGTAACCCCGAATGGCTGTGATACCAGTAGGTGCCGGACTGGATCACCGGAAACTCGTAAATGAAGGTCGAGCGCGGCTTGATGCCGGGGAAGCTAACGCCCGGCACGCCGTCCATGTGGAACGGTAGGATCAGGCCGTGCCAGTGGATCGAGCTGTCCTCGTCCAGCGCGTTTTCGACGTGAAGGCGCACGGTCTGCCCCTCGCGCAGCCGGATGAGCGGTGCGGGCACGGTGCCGTTGATCGCGATCGCATGACTCTCGCGACCGTCGATCGTCATCATCTGCTCCGCGATGCGCAAATGGATGTTTTCGCCCGAAACGGTGGGCAGCGGGCGAATGATGCCCGGCGACACGGATTGCGCCCAAGCGGGAAGCCATGCGGTGAGCGCGGCGGTGCTACCGATCGCGGCGGTGCCGCGCAATAGGGCACGGCGGTCGATTACTAAGTCCATGTCGTCTCCCGAACCCGAAGGGATGGAAAGACATGACTTATCAACCTTCCCAGTATGGCAAGGTCAAGGTTTAATTGCAGCTCGGACGAAAAGAGATGTGTGTAGCGGCTCTCTGATTAGCGCAAGAATTCGCCCGGGTCGAGCGTGCCAAGCCAGGCGACCAGTACGAGGATTAGGATCGCCGCCGTCGTTTCGAGCATGATGCTCAGCCGGATGCGTCGCTCGGCAGGCCATGCGCCAGCATCGCTGCCCGCTGCGGCGAGCGCGGGCGTGAGCCGCCAGCGGTTGATCGCGGCGAGGCCGAGCATCGCGCCGAACAGCGCGAGCTTGGCGAGCAGCAAACGGCCATAGGTCGTTTGCGGCATGGCTGGCAGGCCGGCGATGCCTAGGATCGACACGAGGTTGACCGCGCCGCTCGCGATCATTGTTGCCACCACGACCGAGCCCGTGCGCGCGAAGCCACCGAGCGCGGCCACCGCCATCGCCCGCTCCCGCTCTCGGCGGAGCGGCCGGAACACGCACGCGGCGAGGATGACGAGTGCGCCGAGCCAGACGCCGGCAGCGAGCAGGTGAGCGATGTCGGCTGCGCGGTGCAGCGTGCCCGCCGTGCCTTCCGTCGCAGCGGCATGGCCGGACCAGGCCAGTGTCGCGACCGCCACGGCGGCCGAGACCACGACCACAAGGCGTCCGCGGCCCATCAGCACGAGCGTCGCGACCAGCAGCAAGGCAACGGCGCGCACGGCGGACGCTGTTCCGATCGGCGTCTCGCGCAGCACGAATGAGAGCGTGCCGCGGTCAAGGTCCAACAGCCCAGCTCCCGTCATCGCCGCAACGGTCATCCAGAGCGCCGCCGCCGAGACGACGAGACCGACCAGCGCGAGCGCGATGACAACGCCGCGACGGGGCGCGAGCTGCGCAGCGGGGCGCGCGTGGAAAGGCCAGGCCGCGACCCCGAACAGGATCAGCAGATCGGCGTAGAGGACAAACCGCAGCCCGATCGCCGCCGCGCTTTCCACCTGCTCAGCGAATCGAGAAGGCGTGCGTGCCCGTGATGCGGTGCGTGTCGGCGCCGACGATCACCCAATCGATCCGGTAGCTGCCGGCCGGTATCGGCTTGGCGCTGGTCAGCACCAGCCCTTTGCCGTCGCGCGACACCGCGCTGGTGACGCCTTGCATCGGCATGTCGGGATGGTTGGCCATGCCCGGCATCCCGGTCATCACCAGCGTTGCACTGGAGAGCCTAGGGGTCAGCCGCTCGCTGAAGATCAGCGTCACCGTCCGCGTCGGGGAGACGGTGGCATTGGCGGCAGGCGTCGCTGCGACGAGCCTAGGATGCGCCAGTGCCGGGCTAGCGACGGCCACGCCCAGCGCGGCCATGACGAGAGCGAAATTACGGAAGCGCATAATTGTCTCCTTGCTTGGCATGCCCAGTTAAAGCGGCAGGACAGCATTGCCGAATATTATCGCAAAACTGATGACGAACAGTTCAAAGACCTGCCATCAGCCGCCCGAAAGATTAGCAGCGCCCCGGTCTTGGGCAAAGACCGAGGCGCTGCGTGGCCGGGCTGTCTTGTTCTTCCCGGCCTTGCCGCCGTCCTGGGGGCTGGACGGCTAATATGGGTCTAAGCTTCATGTTATTCTCTAGGTGATCTGGCTGCGGCCAGAGGGGCTGAGATCAGGCGGCGCGGGCATCAGCTACGGGCGGGCGGTCTAATGCATTTGCGAGTGATCGACGTTCGCCTCCGAGCCCGAACCGGAAGCCGGCTCGCTGAGTTGCGATTGAGTCCAGCTAAGGCAGCCAGCGGCCAGAAGCGCGCCGGCGATGAAAATCAGGCTGAGCTTGTTCATGGCCGGCGCCTTCCGTTCGTCCTTAAATTGCCGTTGCTTCATAGCCATCGGCAGCGAGGGCCTGCGTGATGGCGTCCCTGCTCGCCGTGGTCGTCACAGTGATCTTGCGAGCAACCGTATCCGCCTCAACCTTCGCGCTTGGATCGACTGTGGCGACGGCCTGAGTGACGTGTTTCACGCAGCCGCCGCAGGTCATCTTCTCAATGTGAAACTGCATCGGACACTCCTTTAATTTCTTTTGCAAAGCAGGAGATGCGGCTTCCCAGCGTTGGAAGGTCAAGAACATTTTTGCGGAAATTTCACGGCTTGACCTTCCAACGATGGCAACCCCTAGGGCGGAGCCCGTCCAATTGCGAGGCGTCGCACCGCCCGAGTTAAAAACTAGACGGAGTTCCAATATGTCAGATGCCTATTATGATCTCGGTGAATATCGCCGAAACGTTACGACGTCCTCATCTGATGCCCAGATATGGTTCGACCGGGGATTATTGTGGACATACTGCTTCAACCCCGAGGAAGCTGTGCGTTGCTTCGAGAAAGCTGTCGAATTTGATCCGCAATGTGCGATGGCGCATTGGGGCGTGGCATTCGCTTGGGGTCCGAACTACAACAAGGCGTGGCGGATGTTTGATCTCGCCGATATGGAGATAGCGATCGGCATTGCCAGCGCGGCTCTGGAGAGGGCGCGTGAGTCGTCGTTGAACGCTTCGCCGTTCGAGCGCGATCTGATCGAAGCTCTCATCGCGCGCTATCCCAGGGCGGCCACGCAAGACCCGGAGGAGTTCCACGGGCGAAACCTTGCCTATGCCCACGCGATGCGGGCATTCTATCAAAAATACTCGGACGATATGGATGCGGCAGCGCTTTTTGCTGACGCGCTCATGTGTGTGAGCCCGCGAGCGCTATGGGATCTGGATACTGGAGAACCCGTCGGCTACGGCACGGTTGAAGCCCGCAAGGTGCTCGAAGATGCGCTGGATCAACCCGGCGCCCATAAGCATCCCGTCCTCAACCACCTCTATATCCACCTGATGGAAATGTCGCCCTACCCGGAGGTGGCCTTGCGGGCCGCCGACGACTTGCGAAGAATAGGCCGCGACGGCTCCCACCTGGCACATATGTCGACGCATATCGACAATGCCTGCGGTGACTGGCGCAAGGTCATCGATTCCAATCTCGATGCGGCCGCTGCGGACGACAGATACTTTGCGCGTGAGAAAGCTGGTGCTTGGTACACTTATTATCGCGCGCACAATCTAATGGTCGGGACATATGGTGCGATGATGGCCGGTCGGTTCCGAGAGGCCATGGATATGGCGCAACGGGTGAATCAGGTCGTTACGCCGGAGTTTCTCCGGACCTCAGTGCCGCCGATGGTCAATTTTTGCGAAAGCGCCTGCGTAATGGTGCCGCATGTCCTCATCCGGTTCGGTCGCTGGAATGACATCATAGAACTCGGGCTTCCCGAGGACCAGAAGCTATGCTGCTCAACAACAGCGATGATCCATTATGCTCGTGGTATCGCTTTCTCCGCGCTGCGTCGTATTCCGGAAGCCGAAGCAGCCCGCGAACAGTTCATCGCTGCGGCGGCCCACGTGCCGGAAACGCGCTTGAATAACCTTCCGGTAAGTCAGGTGGAGGTTCAGAAGGTCGCTGCGAAGATGCTCGATGGCGAACTGGAATATCGCAAGGGCAATATCGAAGAGGCGTTCGACCTGCTCCGTCAGGCCATCGCGCTGGAAGACGCCCTTCCTTACTGTGACCCGCCGGCCTGGCTCCAGCCTGTTCGCCACGCTTATTGCGCGCTCATGATCGAGCAGGGACGGTTGGAAGAAGCTGTCGTCGAGTACCGCATCGATCTTGGCCTGACCCGTAAGCTCGGGCGCCGGCGCATCCGGCCTAACAACGTCTGGAGCCTGCACGGCCTTCACGAATGTCTCACGCTGCTTGGAAGGCACGACGAGGCCAACGAGATTGAACTCCAGCGTAACATAGCCGTGGCTTCTGCCGACGTTAGGATCGAGGCGTCATGCTTCTGCCGGCTGAGCGCCTACGAAGACAGCGAGCAATGCTGCTGAGACGCAGCGAAAAGGCCGAAGCCGATGCAAGCGGGAGCGGCCATGACCGCTCCCGCTACGACAGCGGCCGGCGATCGTCGGCCCGCGGCAATAGCCCCCTAGAGGCCGCTTTCTCGATTACGCTAGTCGTGCTGCTTGCGGCGAGTTGGCTGCTTGCGGGCCATCTTGTCACCCGTGTTTCCCCCATGCTTGTCGCCGCCGGAAGAACCGGGGGCAGCTTCGTCGTGCTTACTCTTGTAGCTCTGCTGTATCGGCGCTCCCGTAGGGACATGCGCTTTGCCGCAAGCCGGGTCCGAAGCGTCGTCCTTCTCGGCTTCCTGGGCTTTTTCGCCTATTATGCTGGAACGATGATCGGGACCGGGTTCATAGGAGCCTCACGCGTGGGGCTGATTACGTCCCTGTTACCCAGCATAACTTTTGCGATCGGGGTTATCGCATTTGGCGAACCTTCCACGCTCAGCAAGATAGTCGGCACGCTACTCGCCGTGTCAGGCGCGATCGGATATGTGCTTGCTGAGGGCGAGGTGCCCTCAGGCGGTTCGAGCCCCGGTGGTGCGACCATGCTTGGGGGGGGATGCTCGGGTTCGGCGGCACTTTTGCCTATGCGCTATATGGCTATATCTACCAGAAGCGCTTGTCCGATCTTTCCTCACTCGGCGTGCTTCCTGCCATCACGGGTGTTGGCACGGTCATGCTTATGCTCGCGGTAATTCTCTTTGTTCCGTTAGACGGCATCGCAGTGATGGATCTGGTTGGAATCGCCGCCCTCGGAACGGTCCTGACCGCTCCGGTTTTCCTCCTGCTGCACGAACTCATACTGCGTAAAGGGCCGCTGTTTACCGCAGCCCTGTCGCTGGCGGTTCCATTTTCGGTTCGTATCGGGGAGTGGATGTTGGGCTGGGCAAGTGCGCCCAATCCTCTCGTACTATTTCTGCTCTTGATCTGCGCAATCGGCGTGGGACTGACAATAAGGGGCGGCCAGCGGGTTGCAGAACGCCCTTCTGCCTAGCCTATTGCGCATTCTAAGCTACCACGTGCTGCACCTCACCGAAGTTGAGCTTGACCACTAACCGACCAGCCCCACCTGCATTGAGGTGCCGATCAGCGATCTTGTTCTCGACGTCTGAGGCGACGCAATCACGCTCGCGCGAAAACCCTCCCATTTACTGGAAGGTTTGTCATTTCGCCCTTGACCTTCCCACGATGGGAAGCCTCACTTTCATGAAAACTCCTATCGTGACCTGTGAGGTATCGCGCAATGATAGCCGCCAAAATCCGAGAAAATCCGGTTAATCTCGCCGATTCGACGATCATTCTGCCAATAGAGGGCATGACCTGCGCCTCGTGTGTGGGACGCGTCGAACGATCGCTGGGCAAGGTTGAGGGTGTCCGCTCCGTGAGCGTGAACCTAGCGACCGAGCGCGCCGATATTCACACAAGCGGCAACATCGATCGGACGGCGCTGGTGCAGGCCGTCGAGGATGCCGGCTACAGCGTGCCGTTGGGAGCCATCGAACTGGCGGTGGAGGGGATGACCTGCGCATCCTGTGTCGGCCGTGTTGAACGGGCTCTCAAGGCTGTGCCCGGCGTCACCGAAGCTACCGTCAACCTGGCAACCGAGCGTGCGAGTGTGCGTGGTGCAGCCGACATTGAGTCGCTCGTCGCCGCCATAGCGGAGGCCGGCTATACCGCCCATCCGATTGAGGCAAGCACGTCGAATGACGACGAGGCGAGCGAGCGCAAGGACGCCGAGCGCCGCGAATTGAAGCGTGATCTCGTTCTAGCGACTGTGCTCGCGCTGCCAGTGTTTCTGCTGGAAATGGGCAGCCACGTCGTTCCCGGCGTCCATGAGTTGATCGGCCGGACGATCGGAATGCAGGCAAGCTGGTATATCCAGTTCGTCTTGACGACGCTGGTGCTCGCATTCCCCGGCATCCGCTTTTATCAGAAGGGTATTCCTGCGCTGCGCCGTCTTGCGCCGGACATGAACTCGCTCGTCTCGGTCGGGACGCTTGCTGCTTACGCCTATTCACTCGTCGCCACCTTCGCGCCCGGCCTGCTGCCGGCGGGGACGGTGAACGTCTATTACGAGGCGGCCGCGGTTATTGTCGCACTGATCCTGCTCGGCCGCTATCTGGAAGCCCGTGCCAAAGGCCGCACGTCCGAAGCGATCAAACGGCTCGTGGGACTTCAGGCCAAGACCGCCCGGGTTCGCCGTGGCGGCGCGTTGGCCGAGGTATCCATCGATGAGGTTGTAACGGGCGATATCATTGAGGTGCGCCCCGGCGAGCGCATTCCCGTCGATGGCGAGGTTATCGAAGGCGAGAGCTATGTCGATGAGTCGATGATTACCGGCGAACCGATCCCTGTCGCCAAGGCGAAAGGCGCCACGCTGGTCGGCGGCACGGTCAACCAGCAAGGCGCGTTGGCCTTTCGCGCCACCGCCGTCGGCGGTGCGACCATGCTCGCGCAGATCATCCGCATGGTCGAGCAGGCGCAGGGGTCCAAGCTTCCGATCCAGGCACTAGTGGACAAAGTGACGATGTGGTTCGTCCCTGCCGTGTTCGGCGTTGCGGCGCTTACCTTCGCTGCCTGGCTGTGGTTTGGCCCGTCACCTGCCTTGACCTTCGCGTTGGTCAACGCCGTGGCCGTGCTCATCATTGCCTGCCCCTGCGCGATGGGGCTCGCTACGCCGACCGCGATCATGGTTGGCACCGGGCGCGGCGCGGAAATGGGCATCTTGTTCCGCAAGGGCGAGGCCCTCCAGCTTTTGAAGGACGCTCGGGTCATAGCAGTCGACAAGACCGGCACGCTGACCGATGGACGGCCCGCACTCACCGACCTTCATGTGACCGAAGGGTTCGACCGAGCGATGGTGCTGGGCCTGATCGCCGCCGTCGAGGACAAGTCGGAGCATCCGATCGCCCGCGCGATCGTCGATGCGGCTAACGCCGAGGGAATCACGCTGCCCGCAATCGGGGACTTTGACTCCATCACCGGCTTTGGGGTCAAGGCGGTGGCGGATGGCCAACTGATTCAGATCGGCGCCGACCGATACATGAGTGAACTTGGCCTTGACGTTGCCGCGTTCGCCGCGACGGCCGAGCGGCTGGGTCAGGAAGGCAAGTCACCGCTCTATGCCGCGATTGGCGGTCGCTTGGCCGCGATCATCGCCGTCGCCGATCCGATCAAGCAAACGACGCCTGCTGCGATTGCGGCTCTACACGCGCTCGGCCTGAAGGTAGCGATGATAACCGGCGACAACCGCATGACCGCACAAGCCATTGCCAGTCAGCTTGGCATTGACGAAGTGATCGCCGAAGTTCTGCCCGATGGAAAGGTAGAAGCCATCAATCGGCTCAAGGCCGAGCATGGCCGTGTAGCCTTCGTCGGCGACGGGATCAATGACGCCCCCGCCCTGGCGGCGGCCGATGTCGGCCTTGCGGTCGGCACCGGCACGGATATCGCGATCGAAGCGGCCGACGTCGTGCTGATGTCCGGTCATCTAAACGGGGTAGCGACGGCCATTGCACTGTCGCGTGCCACGATCGGCAACATCCGGCAAAACCTGTTCTGGGCCTTCGCCTATAACATTGCATTGATTCCGGTCGCGGCGGGCGTCCTCTATCCCGCCTCGGGCATCCTGTTGTCGCCGGTATTCGCGGCGGGTGCTATGGCGCTATCGAGCATCTTCGTGCTGGGCAACGCTCTGCGTCTGCGCGGTTTCCGGCCTCCCGAGTCGGCAAGCCGATCGTCCGGCACAATTGAGAAACGAGAAGCATCATGAATATCGGACAAGCATCCAAGGCATCGGGCGTATCTGCCAAAATGATCCGCTACTATGAGCAGACTGGCCTCATTCCGAAAGCCGATCGCAGGGATTCCGGCTACCGCGATTATTCCCCGTCGGACGTCCATATGCTGCGCTTTATCCGGCGCGCGCGTGATCTCGGCTTCTCGGTCGCGGAGATCAACGAGCTGCTTAGCCTCTGGCGGGACAAGGCCCGCCAGAGTGCTGACGTGAAGCGGATCGCGCAGGCACATATCGACCAGCTTCAGCAACGCATCGCAAACCTCGAACAGATGGCCGCGACCTTGGGAACATTGGTGGACTGTTGCGCCGGCGACGGTCGACCAGACTGCCCGATCCTTGCCGATTTGGAAGAACCCGGCGACGATCACGACGTGCCGAGCCTAACCACGGCCGGAATAGGTCGCCTCAGACACCGCCACTAAGGTCGGGCTGGCCCTGTTCGCAGAGATATCGCTGTCGCCCGTCGGGGGTAGCGATGGTGTGATCCCGTCCTTAGTTAGATGAAATGCCAATACTTCGCTTTATTGGCTTGGGGCGGGCAGCAGGCGGCGCTGCCGCCGCTCCCGAGACCGGCATCCATTTGGATTTGCATCTTGCGTAAGATATTCGTTCGTCCTCTTGCGCCACGAAGACGCTCAATCTCAGCCTCGGGCACGGCATAATCAAGATATTTTCGGGCATATTGCTCGTTAGCAGGCAGGAACCTCCTACACGGCGCAGGACGGACTAACCAGATCCGTCTCTTCCATTGCGAAGATTTGCCACGTCTTACGTCGATCGGACCAGGTCGCTCTAGATTGCCCCTAAATGAATTATCCCATCGGTGTTGCCCGTGATGCGGCACCGATCCCGCTGGAACGTCGACGGCACTCGTTTTGGGCTACCAATTCAACCGTAAGCGATCGGCGCGCGGCGCGATGCCTTGCGAAGGGATGAATCCCGAAAAAGCCGCCCCACCCCTCACACATGAACATATTTTCATATGAATGGCGATCAAGCCTTGACCTTACCATCGTTGGAAGCCGCAAAGCGAACATGAATCAATCAGACGCCGCGGAATGAATGCAGAAGACGTGGCAAGTTGAAGGGCAAAAAGATGCGAGTAAAAAACGCACTTCTCCTGGCCTCCGTAGCCTTGGCTATAGGTGGCCTTACGTCGGCCTGTAGCGAATCGGGCGGCGGTCAAGCCGCACAGGCACAAGCAGCGCCGCAAGTGCCAGTGGCGCAAGTCGAGGTGCGCGAACTTGCGCCCACGGCCGAGTTCAACGGCTCGCTGACATCGCCCCAAAGCGTCGAACTGCGGCCTCGCGTCAGCGGTGCGATCGTATCCGTTCACGTCCCTGAAGGCGCATTGGTCAGGAAGGGGCAGCTTCTGTTCCGCATTGATCCGCGCCCTTTCCAGGTTGCGCTTGACCGGGCGCGGGCCGAGCTTCTCCAGGCCCAAGCCGCAGCGGCGCTTGCCGAAAGCAATTTCAGCCGCTCGGAACAGCTCGTCGCAACTAGCGCGATCTCGCGCAAAGCCTATGACGACGCCGTGGCGCAGCGAAACGCCGCTCGCGCGCAAGTACAGGCCGGGAACGCGGCCGTCGCCGCCGCGCGGCTCGATCTTTCCTTCACTCAGGTCACGGCACCGATCAGCGGCCGCGTCGACCGTGTTCTGGTTACGGAGGGCAATGTCGTCGGCGCTGGCGCAGGCGCCGCTCCGCTTACCACAATCAAATCGGTCAGCCCGCTTCATGTCCTGTTCGACATCGACGAGGCGACCTATCTCAATTTCGTAGAGCAGGCCCGCCGGGGCGGTTCGACTGCGCGGCTTCCGGTCGAAATCGGCCTGATGACCGAGCAGGGATATCCGCACAGAGCCACACTTGATTTCCTTGGCAACGGTATTGACCGCAGCGCGGGCACCATCCGTGCCCGCGCCGTGATCGCTAATCCCGGTGGCGATCTTGCGCCGGGGCTGTTCGCGCGCGTGAGGCTGACTCTCGGCGCACCGCAGCAGGCAATCCTTATCGATGACCAGGCAGTCGGGAACGATCAGGGTAAGAATTATGTGTTGGTCGTTGGCCAGGGCAACAAGGCTGAGTTTCGGCCGATCGAACTTGGTCCGGTGGTCGATGGCTTGCGCGTCGTCAAATCGGGGCTGAAGCCGGGCGACATCATCATCATCAAGGGTCTGGTGCGTCCAGGGATGCAGGTCACACCGCGTCGGGGGCCAATGGTCCAAGGCTCAGGCCCCGGTGCCGGTGGGGGCAATCGTCCCGCTGCCGAAGCGGCTCCCGCGGAGGCCGGTCAATGACATTCCCTCGCTTCTTCGTCGACCGCCCGATCTTCGCGGTCGTGCTGTCGGTGCTCATGCTGATCGCCGGGGGCATCACTCTGTTTCAGCTCCCCTTGAGCGAATACCCCTCCGTCACGCCGCCGACGGTGCAGGTAACGGCCGCCTATCCGGGGGCTAGTCCCGAAGTGATGGCCGAGACCGTCGCCGCGCCGCTCGAACAGGCGATCAACGGCGTCGAAAACATGCTTTATATGAGTTCGCAGTCGGCGACCGACGGGCGTATGACGATCTCGATCTCCTTCAAGCAGGGGACCGATCCCGACGTCGCGCAAATTCAGGTGCAGAACCGCGTATCGCGCGCACTGCCCCGGTTGCCGGAAGAGGTGCAGCGCATCGGCGTGGTGACGGACAAGACCTCGCCCGACATTCTGATGGTCGTGCATATGCGCGCCACGAACCAGCACTATGATCCGCTCTACGTCTCGAACTATGCGTCGCTGCATGTGAAGGATGAGTTGGCGCGTCTGCCGGGTGTCGCCAATGTTAATATCGGTGGCGAAGGCGAGTATGCGATGCGCGCATGGCTCGACCCGACCAAAGTCGCTGCGCGCGGTCTGACCGCGAGCGATGTCGTCGCAGCGATTCGCGAGCAGAACATCCAGGTCGCGGCTGGCTCGATCGGCCAGCAGCCCAATGCCAAGGCGGCCTATCAGGTCTCCGTCAATGCGCTGGGCAGACTGACCACGGAGGAGCAGTTCGGCGATATTGTCGTCAAGAGCGGCGAGGATGGCCAGATCACCCGCCTGCGAGACGTGGCCCGGATCGAAATGGGCGCGGACAACTATACACTCCGCGGCATGTTGAATGGCAAGCCTGCCGTCGGCCTACAAATCCTGATGAGCCCCGGCGCTAACGCACTCGACACGTCGAGCGCAGTGCGAGCCACGATGGAACGCCTTAAGACCGAGTTCCCCGAAGGTATCGGTTATGAGATCGCCTACGATCCAACGATCTTCGTGCGCGCCTCGCTCAAGTCGGTGGCGGTGACGTTGCTCGAAGCGACTCTGCTCGTCGTGCTTGTGGTCATTATTTTCCTTCAGAGCTGGCGTGCGTCGATCATCCCCCTGATCGCCGTGCCGGTGTCGCTCGTCGGCACCTTCGCCATCATGTATCTGTTCGGCTTCTCGCTAAACACGTTGTCGCTGTTCGGCCTGGTCCTCTCGATCGGTATTGTCGTCGACGACGCGATCGTGGTGGTGGAGAATGTCGAGCGACACATCGCACTCGGTCAGTCTCCCAAGGAAGCGGCTCGAAAGGCGATGGACGAGGTAACGGGGCCGATCCTCGCGATTACCTCGGTGCTGGCGGCGGTATTCATCCCCTCGGCTTTCCTTTCGGGATTGCAGGGCGAGTTCTATCGCCAGTTCGCGCTCACCATCGCGATCTCGACCATTCTGTCGGCCATCAACTCGCTGACCCTCTCGCCCGCGCTCGCCGGTATGCTGCTGAAGCCGCACCACGGCGACACGCCGCGCGACCGTCTCACTCGCGGAATCGACCGCGTGTTCGGGGGCTTCTTTGCCCGGTTCAACCGCTTCTTCGACAAGCTATCCGACCGCTATGTCGGTTGGGTTCGGCGCGCGGTGCGGGCAAGCGGCATCGTCGGTCTTCTCTACGCCGGCTTCCTCGGTCTGACCTGGCTGGGCTTCCACCAAGTCCCCGCAGGTTTTGTGCCGATGCAGGACAAATATTATCTGCTCAGCATCGCCCAGCTTCCTGCCGGAGCCTCGCTCGACCGCACCGAAGCCGTGGTGCAGCAGATGTCCGAAACCGCACTTGCGGAGCCGGGCGTCGAAAGTGTCGTCGCCTTCCCCGGCCTCGATGTGAACGGCGCGGCCAATCTACCCAACTCGGCGGTGATGTTCATCATGCTCGACAGTTTCGAGGACCGAAAAGGCGCGGACCTCTCAGCTCATGCCATCGCCGGCAAGCTGATGGGCAAATTCAGCCAGATTCCCGACGGCTTCGTGGGTGTGTTCCCTCCGCCTCCTGTGCCGGGCCTTGGCGCAATGGGCGGATTCAAGCTGCAAATCGAGGATCGCGCCGGACTTGGCTTCAACGCGCTGGCGCAGGCGCAAGGGCAGATCATGGCGCGCGCCATGCAGACGCCTGAGCTGGCCGGGATGTTGGCGAGCTTCCAGCCCAACGCGCCTCAGGTCCAGGTCGATGTCGATCGGGTGAAAGCCAAGGCGCAAGGCGTGCCGTTGACCGCGATCTTCGAGACGATGCAGGTCAATCTCGGCTCGCTCTACGTCAATGACTTCAACCGCTTTGGCCGCACCTACCGGGTGATGGTCCAGGCCGACGCGCCGTTCCGCCAGCAGGCCGAAAGTATCGGTCAGCTTATGGTCCGCAACGCGGCGGGCGAGATGATCCCCTTGTCGTCGCTGGTCACAATCACACGCAGCACGGGGCCGGATCGCGTTATGCACTATAACGGCTATCCGTCAGCCGACATCAGCGGCGGTCCCGCGCCGGGCTTTTCGTCGGGTCAGGCGACGGCGGCGATCGAGCGAATCGTCCAGGAAACGCTGCCGCCCGGCATGACCTATGAATGGACCGATCTTACCTATCAGGAGAAGGCCGCAGGCAACACCGCGCTCATCGTGTTCCCGCTGTCGGTGCTACTCGCCTTCCTGATCCTCGCGGCCCAATATAATAGCTGGTCGCTGCCGTTCGCCGTGCTGCTGATCGCTCCAATGGCCCTGCTTTCCGCCATTGGCGGCGTGTGGATCTCGGGCGGCGACAACAACATCTTCACGCAGATTGCCTTCGTCGTGCTGGTCGGCCTGGCCGCCAAGAACGCCATCCTGATCGTGGAGTTCGCCCGCGCGAAGGAACAGGACGGCATGGAGCCACTGCCGGCGGTGCTCGAAGCAGCGAAGCTTCGATTGCGCCCGATCCTGATGACGTCGATCGCGTTCATTGCCGGCGTCATTCCTCTGGTGATTGCAAGCGGCGCTGGCGCGGAAATGCGTCACGCCATGGGCATCGCAGTGTTCGCCGGAATGCTTGGGGTCACGCTGTTCGGCCTGATCCTCACGCCTGTCTTCTACGTCGCGGTGCGACGCTTCGCGGCCCGCCGCGAAGCGTCGAAGCAAGCGACCCCCGCTTCGGAGCAAAATGTATGAACGCTCGATTTAATGCCATGAGCGGCAAGCTCGTACTTCTGCTTGGATCGGCGGCGCTGGCAGGCTGTTCGATGGCGCCGAAATATGTGCGCCCGGCAGCGCCGGTAAGCCCATCTTTCCCGACCGGCGCGGCCTATGAGAGCGTGCAGCTTTCGGAGGATGGTGCGGGAGCCGACATAGGATGGCGCGACTTTTACGACGATCCCCTGTTGCACGAGTTGATCGAAAAGGCGCTTGCGAGCAACCGCGACCTCCGTGTGACGGCGCTGAACGTGGAAGCGGCGCGCGCCCAATATCGCATCCAGCGATCTGAGTTACTGCCCACGATCGCAGTCGGCGCGGAAGGAACAGCGCAGCGGTTGCCGTCCGAGCTTTTCAATAACCGCCGGAGCTATCAGGTGGGAGCGACCGCTTCAGCCTGGGAGTTGGACCTTTGGGGCCGCATCCGCAGCCTGAGCGATGAGGCGCTCGAATCCTATCTGTCGCTCGACGCCACCCGGCAGGCTTCGCAGATGAGCCTCGTCGCCGAGGTCGCCAACGCCTATCTGACCTTGCGAGCCGATCAGGAGCTGTTGCGTCTCGCAAACGAAACGCTTGTGACCCAAGAGCGGAGCTATGCGCTCACAAAGCAGCTAGCCGACGTGGGCAATCTTGCCCGGCTAGATCTGGAGCGCGCTGAGGTAGCACTACGAACGGCGGAATCGGATCGTGCGACCTATACCCGCCTTGCCGCACAGGATCGCAATGCGCTGGTTCTGTTGCTGGGCGAGCCTCTGTCGGCGGAGTTGGCCACCCGGCTCGATGCGGCCGACACGCTGCCTGACGGGATCATGCCCGCTGATCTGCCCGCCGGCTTGCCATCGGACCTGCTCGCGCGCCGGCCCGATATTCGCGCGGCAGAACATACTTTGCGCGCTGCGAACGCCAATATCGGCGCTGCCCGCGCGGCGTTTTTTCCGACGATCAGCCTGACCGGCTCGGCAGGGACGGCGAGCGCCAGCCTCGACGATCTCTTCTCGTCAGGGTCGGGCGCATGGAGCTTTATGCCGCGCATCACCCTGCCGCTTCCTATCTTTGGTGGCGGCGCCCTCAGAGCAAACCTCGATCGCGCGGAGGTGCAGAAAAGGATCGAGATCGCCAATTATGAAGGAGCGATCCAGACCGCTTTTCGCGAAGTGGCTGACGGCCTCGCCGGGAAAGGCACCTTGGATGCTCAGATCCGATCGGAAATGCAGCGGGTCGGAGCGAGCCGTAATGCCTACACGCTCGCGGAGCAGCGTTTTACGACAGGCGAAGACGACAATCTCGCTTTGCTTGACGCTCAGCGCACGCTTTACAGATCACAACAAGACCTGGTCCGCTCAAAACTCTTGCGACTCAGCAACCTAATCAACCTCTACAAGGCGTTGGGCGGAGGCTGGCAGGAGAATGGCCGGTCGGCAGATGCCATTTAACATCTGCCAGTTACGCTATGCGATCGCGGCTGCCGACCACGGGAGCTTCTATCGGGCTGCCCGAGCCCTCGATATCGAGCAATCGACCCTCAGTCGGAACATTCTCAAATTAGAGCGATCCATAGGGATGGCGATTTTTGAACGTTCTCGCTCCGGTGTGACTATGACACACGCAGGCAGCACTTTCATTCGCGGCGCAAAGCCAATGGTTGCCAATGCGGACAGACTTGTAGCCATGATGCGGGCTGCGGGCCAAGGGCGAGCTGGCGGCCTGAGGCTGGGTCATAACAGCTCCGTCTCCGCTGGCAATCTGCGAGCTACCGTGATGAGCTGGCATGAAGCGCATCCGGATGTTGAAGCAGAATTTGTCGAGGCCGATCGCAGCGAGTTGATCGCGGGCCTTGATAGCGGCGAAGTCGACGTGGTGATCCTAATGGGTGATGCCGGGCATGACGGACTTCGATGTGAGCCATTGTGGAGCGAACGGATACTTGCCGCACTCCCCACGTCACATCGTTTGTCACAACACGAGGTAGTTCACTGGACGGATCTTAAGGGCGAGTGCTTCCTATTACCTGCCGCAGACCCTGGCCCTCACGTGCGCGACATGCTGCTTGGTCGCCTGTCAGTTTCCGGCACCAAACCCGACATAAGGATGGTGAAGTCGAGTCGGGAAACAGTCCTAAGCATCTTAGGCGGAAGCCTAGGGGTGAGTATCGCATGCGAAGGGTCGACGGGAGCACACTATCCGGATGTCGTATATCGACCTGTTCACGGCGAACAGGGGCCAGCTTTGATCGGCTATTCGGGTTATTGGCGGGATGATAACGGCAATCCCGCGCTTCACCGTTTCCTAGGCTTTATCAAATCTCGATACGCACTGTCTTTTGATTTTCAGTCTAGAATCTAGTAAAAATGGACGATAGCTTTTGGAGTTGACGCCATGTCGCACGGCAAGACAGTGATTGTTGCGATAGTCACTTTGGTGATAGGATTCGCGGGTGGATTCATCTTGCGGCCAGTCATCACACCATCGCCGGAAGCCGTCGCTGACAGCAAGCCAATATCCATTTCGCCGACCTCAGGCGAGGCGCGCGGGACACAGTATTTCATGGCGCATCTCGACGAAGCGCAGCGGGTGGTAGCCGGGTGTCGCGATGGTTTGGTGCGGGGAGACGAATGCGCCAATGCCGAGGAAGCAATCATCAAGGTCGAAGCCCAAGAGCGCCGGAGGCGTTTCTTGGGCAACTGACCTTAGCCGGTGGGCTCGGCCCTTCGCGTCACGCGGCGGGAAAAGCCCCGGTCGCTCGCCATGAACTTCGCCAGCATCGGCGAGACGAGCTTTTCGGGAGGAATGGCGTCACCGCCCGTCTCGGCCGCGAGCGCAAGCGCGTAAGCCGAAAGATCGCGGTGGACTGAAGCAGGCAACTCCACCGTCAGCTTCACGGGCCGGTCATCGGCGAGCGGCCCCAGCTTTAACTTCGTCATCTTGTTGCTCCCATTGGTTCCAGCACCAAGTCGCGGGTCAGAACGACACGCAATGGATGGCCCGGCCGGACCGTGAGCGTCGGCGGCACATTGAGCTGCCGTCGCACGATCTGCTGGCCGGTCTGGTTGATGGTGTCCTGCGAGCCACGCCGCAGCGCGCGGGTTAGGTCATCCTCGCTGTCCGCGCCCAGCTCTGCGCCAACGCCGAGGAGCGTCGAGACCGCAGCGGCCTTGAACAGATTGCCCCAATGCTGGTTCACCCGGTCCTGTAGCCCCGCGAAGCCAGCGCCGTCCGTACCAGGCTGGCGCTCGAGAACGAGCGAGCGGCCGTCCGGCAAGATAAGCCGATCCCAGGCGAGCAGAACGCGGGTCTGTCCTGCGGCGACTTCGCTGTCGTATTCGCCGATCAGCCGCGAACCCTGCGGAATGAGGAGGATGCGTCCGGTTGGGCTGTCATAGACATTGGCCGTCACCTGCGCAGTGATCTGTCCGGGCAGGTCGGAGCGAATCCCGGTGATGAGCGCGGCAGGGATAACGCTGCCCGCCTGCACAATGTTCGCCGATGCCGGAGCCGTCAGTCGCTCGACGCTGACGGTGCGCTGGTTGGACGCTTGCGCCATGAAGGCGCGCCGGCCCGCTTGATCCCCTTGTGGGGCCGTGTCTGCCGACGTCTGTGTTGCTGGCACGGCCAGAGCGGGCAGAGCTGGTGATGGTAATGCTGCGCCGCCTGCGTTGCTGCCGAGAAAAACCGAGCTGGTGCGCGCAGCGTCGCGCTCCTGAGCGGCGCGCTGGCGGGCGGCCTCCTCGGCCTGCGCGCGCGGATCGGGCGGCCCCGGTTGTGCGCCGATCGGCGGGACCGGCACATTCTCGCCACGCTGTTGCGCCGACACGATCGGGCCGCCGAGATCGCCGGGAAGCGGCGGACCGAGGCGCGGCGCCTGAGCATAGTCGCGCGGTCCCGAGGTGATGGTCTCTGCCGTGGTCCGGCTGTCGGTGTTGTAGAGTTCCTGTGCCTGGCGATCGCTTGGCGGTCGTAGCGCATAGATCAGCGAGCCGCCAATGCCGAGGCCGGCGGCGACACCGACAACGGCGAGCGCCTTGCGCGACAAGCGCATGACGCGCGGTTGCGGCCCGCGTAGCTGGAATGCGTTCGGATCGGGCTGCGCTGCCGATGCGACGGGTTGTACGGTGACAGTAGGATCGCTCACGGCCGCCGCTCCCGTCCGTCGGTTCGGACGATGCGGACACGCTGCGCGGTGCGTCGGTCGCCCAGCCGCAGTTCTGCGGCGGCAAACAGGCGGTCCACGACCATGTAGCGGCCTTGCACCCGGTAATTGACCAGCTCGGCTTCGCCAGATGCGCCACTTACGAATAGCGGCGGCATCTCGCCCTGCGAGATCCCGGCCGGAAACTCGATGAATACCTGCCGTCCATCGTCGAACGCGCGCGCCGGTCGCCACGGCGTGCGATCACCGTCGATGCGATAGCGAAAATTGAGCGTGGACAGGTCGATGCCGCTCGCCACCGGCGCGGCGGCTGCGGCCGCCGCGTTGCGGCCCTGCAAGGCGATCAGGGCGTCGTGTGGATAGGTCCAGCTCACCGACGCCATGTAGGTCGAGGACGCGGCGCGCAGTTCCAGATGATAGGTGCGCCGATCGGTGTTGATGACGAGATTGGTGGTGAGATCAGGCCGGGTTGGCTTGACGAGGATGTGGACGCGCGCGGTGGGACCGCTGCCGCTGATGGTGTCGCCGATGATCCACCTGACCGTATCGCCGGCCGCGACCGGCCCTGGCCCTACGAGTTGCTCACCTTCCTGCAAGGCGATGTCCGTCACCTGACCCGGCGCGGTATAGACTTGATAGAGCGCGCCATCGGTCCACGGATACTGCTGGATCGCGTTGAGGAAGCCGTCGCGCACCGGCTGGACGCGAGCAGCCGCGTTCGCCGCGCCGACGCGCTGGCGAGGATCGGGCGGCTCTGGCGGGCGGCCTGTGTCGGGCACGGGCATCAACTGGCCCGGAAGCGGCAACGGTTCGGGGATCGTTACGACTTCGACTGCGCGGGGCGCCTCCGGGGCGAGCGTCGCGACGATCTCGGCCGGGGGATCGTCATAGGCGATGGCCGGCGGTCGCGCCGATGTGGTGGCGCATCCGGCGAGCGCGGTGGCGGAAGCGAGCAGCGCCGCCGATGCGGCACGGCGATACGGACTGACGGTCATTGCGACAGCTCCTTTGACCAGTTGAGGGCGTTGACGAAGACGCCGAGCGGATTCTTGCGCAGGGCGTCGGGCGTGCGCGGGGGCTGCACGACTACGGTGAGGATGGCGGACCAGCGTTCGGTCGTGGTGAGGCTGCCGTCCTGATAGCGGCGCTCGGTCCAGGCGACGCGGAAGCTATCGGGTGATGCCCGGATCACGCTCGACACGTCCACGGCGACCTGCACCCTCCCGACATTGGCGAAGGGATCGTTGGCGCGCGCATAGTCGTTGAGCGCCACCGCGCCGCGATCGGTGGTGAAGTCATAGGCGCGGAGCCAGTTCTGGCGGACGATCACGGGGTCGGCCGGAATCGAGCGAACCTGCTCGATGAAGCGCGCGAGGTGGAACGCGATTTGTGGATCGGTCGGGCGATAGCCAGCCTCGGCCGGCGCGACCGCCTGCGCTTCGCCGAGCCGATCGACCTGCACGACCCAGGGAACGATATGGCCGCGCGCCGATTGCCAGATGATGCCGGCGGTCAGGCCGCCAGAAAGCGCTAACGCGCCGAAAAAGGCGACGCGCCAGTTCTTCGCCTGCACGCGGGACGATCCGATCCGGTCGTCCCAGGCTTGCGCGGCGCGTTGGTAAGGGGTCGTCGGTTCCGGCGTCTGACCGTAGCGGAGGCTGGGGCGTTTGAACATGGATCAATCCTTCTGGCTAACATCGACCGATGCGCCGCTGCCGCCACCGTCGCCGGAGCGCAGCGTATGGGCGGCGACAGTCGCGCCGTGGGTCATGGTTTGGCGGCGCTTCATGGCGGTGGCCCAGGACGGCGGACCGCTGGACGCCTCCGGCGCGGGCGAAGCGCCGCCGCCCGAAATGGTGCCGCCCGTGGCGGTGACGGCGGCACGGCCGCCGGAGCGGTAGCTGTCCTTGAGCGAGGCAGCGGCTCGACGGAGGGGCGATGTGGCGGCACCCACAGCGGCCCGTCCGACGCCGGCCGCGCCGCCCGCTGCGGCGGCTGCGCCGGTCTTTCCGGCAGAGCCGAGCGCATAGGCGCTGTTTGCTGCGCCGGAGGTGAACGCCGCACCACGGGCCGCGCCGCCAACCGCACCGGCGACTGCGCCAGCGCCGAGGCGAGCGGCGGCAGCGCCGCCGACCAGCGCGCCACCGGCGGCGAGCACGGTTCCGGCCGCGGCGCCAGCACCAAGCGCGGGACCGCCGGAGACGATGCCGTTGGCGATCGACGGGCCGAAGATGCCAAGGCCGAGCAGGCAGAGTGAGGCAAGCGCGACCGCCATCGCGTCCTCGATGGTTGGCTGAGCGCCGCCGAAGCCGGCGCGGAACTCGTCGAACAGGGTGGAGCCGATGCCGACGATGACGGCGAGCACCAGCACCTTGACGCCCGACGAGATGACCAGCCCCAGCACGCGCTCGGCCATGAAGGCGGTCTTGCCGAACAGGCCGAACGGGATCAGCACGAAGCCGGCCAGCGTCGCCAGCTTGAACTCGATCAGCGTGATGAAAAGCTGGATCGCCAGTATGAAGAAGGCGAGGATGACCAGCACCCAGGCGAACAGCAGGCACGCGATCTGGATGAAATTCTCGAAGAAGGCGATCCAGCCCATTAGGTCGGAGATGGATTCGAGGATGGGCTGCCCGGCCTCAAGACCGACCTGAGCAACCCGGCCCGGCTGTAGCAGTTCGGCGGCCGTAAAGCCGGTGCCGGACGCTTTCAGGCCCAAGCCGGCGAAGCTCTCAAAGACGATCCGCGCCAGGCTGTTCCAGTTGCCGATGATGTAGGCGAAGACGCCGACGAACAGTGTCTTCTTGATGAGCCGCGCAAGGATGTCGTCGCCTTCGCCCCACGTCCAGAACAGCGCGGCGAGCGTCACGTCGATGACGATCAGCGTCGTGGCGATGAACGCCACTTCGCCGCCGAGCAGACCGAAACCGCTGTCGATGTAGCGGGTGAAGACATCCAGAAAGCGATCGACGACTCCAGTGCCGCCCATGTCAGTTCTCCTGCGGGGTTGCCCCATCGGCGATGCGGGCGGCGGGACGCGCACCAGGCGCGAGGAAGCGGCGGCGGTTCTCTGCCCATGCGCGGAGGCAGGCGGGATCGCTCGCACCGGCCTGTCCGAGTGACTGGCAGCGACGCAGTTCGATCAGCAGCGGGTCCGTCGCTGGAGTTTCAGCGACGGGCGCTGCCGCCTCGCGCATCGGTTCGGGCGCGCGCGCCAATTCGATCGCGGTCATGGTGATTGCGATGGCGACGAACACGATGGCGCCGATCCGGGCGAGGAGCTTGCTGTCCACGGGCGTTAGTCGCGGAACATGCGGGCATTTCCCGGCTGATAGCCGGTGGATGGCGTCAGGAAGCGCCGACGCCGCTCACGCCCTTCTTCTTCCGCCGCCGCATGGCGAGCCGAATCCAACGCCTGCGCACGACCCTGCGCGGCGAGCAAAGCCGTGAGATCGGCGATCTGCTGCGATTGCAGCGCGAGAAGCTGGTTGCCAGCCTGCGCGGCCTGGAGCGCGCCGGTCGCGGACTGGCTGGACGAGACCAGACTGTCCATCGTCGTGCGTGCGCCGTCGATGTTGCCGACGACGCCGGCCTGAACGCGCAACGCATCCTCGAACGCGCCGACGCTATCCTCCCAGCGCGCATTGGCGTTGGCGACCATCTGCGCGTGGGTGCCGGTGAGCGCGGCACCTTTGTAGCGGCCGTTGAACGCCTGCTGGACGTTCTGCACGTCGTAGGCAATCCGCTGCGCCTCGCCGAGAAGCTGCTGGGTGCGCTGAACCTGTTGCTGCAACTGCTGGAGCGAGCTGAACGGGAGCGATGTGAGATTACGCGCCTCGTTGACGAGGCTCGTCGCCTGCTGCTGAATTTGCTGGATCTGGTTGTTGATCTGCTGGAGCGACCGGGCCGCCGTCAGCACGTTCTGCGCGTAGTTGGTCGGGTCGTAAACTATGCCGCTGAACTGGGCGTGAGCGGGCGTCGCGGCGGTGATGCCGATCATGCTCGACGCGGCGAGCGCAGCGGATAGCACGGCACGGCACAGTAGGGAGGTTTTCATGGGATCGTGTCCTTCAAGGCAAGGGGGAGCTGGCCGGCATCTTCCCGGCCTCCGGCCAGCGGATCGGGTTGGGGTGCGGGAAGAAGTTCGACCGCCCAGGCGCAACCGCGATGGCGCAGCCACTCGGATGCGAAGGCGGATGCGCCGTGCGCCTCCACCAGCTCAGCGATCTGGCGCTGATCGGTCTTGGAAGATGCGGCGGCGAAGGCCAGCGCGACCTCACCAAGCCCCAGCTCGAACAGGCGGTTGCCGCGCCGCGACTGGCAGTAGTAGTCGCGCTTGGGCGTCGCCCGGCTCAGGATTTCGATCTGGCGGGCGTTGAGCCCGAACCGCTCGTAGATCACCGCGATCTGCGGTTCGACCGCGCGTTCGTTCGGCAGGAATATCCGCGTCGGACAGCTCTCGACGATGGCGGGCGCGATCGTGCTGCCCTCGATCTGCGCGAGCGATTGCGTGGCGAAGATGACGCTGGCGTTCTTCTTACGCAGCGTCACCAGCCATTCCGAAAGCTGTTTGGCGAACGCGGGCGATCCCAGCGCCAGCCAGCCCTCGTCGATGATGATGAGCGTCGGGCTGCCGTCGAGCCGCCCTGCGATGCGGTGAAACAGATAGGAGAGCACGGCGGGGGCCGCGCCGCTTTCCATCAAGCCTTCGGTCTCGAACACCTGAACGGCAGTCTCGCCAAGCCGCTCGGTTTCGGCATCGAGCAGCCGGCCCCATGCGCCGCCGACACACCAGGGCGCGAGCGCCTGCTTGAGCTGCTGGCTCTGAAGCAAGACTGCAAGACCCGTCAGGGTGCGCTCCGCGATCGGCGCGGTGGCGAGCGAGGTCAGCGCCGACCAGATATGCTCCTTGGCCTGCGGATCGACGGTCACATTCTCGGATGTGAGGATGGCCGCCAACCATTCGGCGGCCCAGGCGCGTTCTTCGGGCAAGTCGATATGGGCGAGCGGCTGGAGCTGAACGCCGTCGCCGGCCTCGTCCGCGAGCATCCCGCCGAGATCCTGCCAGTCGCCGCCCATGCCGACCGCGGCGGCACGGATGCTTCCGCCGAAATCAAAGGCGAAGACCTGTGCCTTCTCGTAGCGGCGGAACTGCATCGCCATCAGCGCGAGCAACACCGATTTGCCGGAGCCGGTCGGCCCAACGACAGTCATGTGGCCGACATCGCCGACGTGAAGGGAAAACCGGAACGGGGTCGAGCCTTCGGTTCTTGCGTAGAGCAAGGGGGCTGCACCGAAATGCTCGTCCCGTTCCGGCCCCGCCCATACCGCTGACAGGGGGATCAGGTGGGCGAGATTGATGGTGGAGATCGGGGGCTGGCGGACGTTGGCATAGGTGTGGCCGGGAAGGCTTCCCAACCATGCCTCGATCGCGTTCATGCCCTCGGGAATGACGGTGAAATCGCGGCCCTGGATGACCTTCTCGACCAGCCGCAGCTTTTCGGCGGCTACGGCGGGATCGCGGTCCCACACCGTTACGCTGGCGGTGACATAGGCCATGCCGGCGTAGTCGGCTCCCAGCTCCTGCAAGGCGGTGTCGGCGTCGGCCGCTTTGTTCGAGGCGTCGCTGTCGAGCAGCGTCGATGCCTCGTTGGTCATTACTTCCTTGAGGATCGCGGCGACGCTCTTGCGCTTGGCGAACCACTGGCGGCGGATGCGGGTCAGCAGCTTGGTCGCGTCGGTCTTGTCGAGCATGATCGCGCGGGTCGACCAGCGATACTCGAAGGCGAGCCGGTTCAGCTCGTCAAGCAGGCCGGGGAATGTGACGCTCGGGAATCCCGTGATCGTCAGCGTCCGTAGATGATGGTCGCCCAGGCGCGGCTCCAGCCCGCCGGTCAGCGGCTCGTCGGCCAGTAGTGCGTCGAGGTGCATCGGCGTCTCAGGCACGCGCACTCGTTGGCGTCGCGTCGAAATTGTCGAATGGAGGTAAGTCAGCGTCTCGGCGTCATCGAGCCAGCGGACCTCGGGCACGAAACCTTCGACAAGATTGAGCACGCGGTCGCTGCGATCGGTGAAGCCCTTGAGCAACTCCCACGGATCGACGCCGGCTGTGGACCGGCCCTCGTAGAGCCAACTTTCGGCCCGCGCGGCTTCCTCGGCGGGCGGCATCCACAAGAGCGTCAGATAATAGGCGCTCTCGAAATGCGCGCCTTCCTCGCGGAATTGTTCACGCCGTTCCATATCGACCAGCGCCGACACGGGATCGGGGAAATCATCCTCGGGATAGTCGAGCGCGGGTGTCCGCTGCGCTTCTACGAAGATCGCCCAGCCCGAACCAAGCCGGCGAAGCGAATTGTTGAGCCGCGAGGTGGTCGCCACCAGCTCGGCCGGCGTGGCGCTGTCCAGATCAGGGCCGCGGAACCGGGCGGTGCGCTGGAATGAGCCGTCCTTGTTGAGCACGACGCCTTCCCCGACCAGCGCGGCCCAGGGCAGGAAGTCGGCGAGATGCGCCGCCTTGTTGCGGTATTCGCTGAGGCTCATCATGGCTGCATCCAGCTCGGGTAACGGAGGTGGCGGCGGGCCACGTCCACGAATTGCGGATCACGGCGGGCGGCCCAGACGGACAGCGCATGGCCAATGGCCCAGATGACCAGCCCGGCGATCCAGAGGCGCAGGCCGAGGCCGATCGCGCCCGCCAGCGTCCCGTTGACGATGGCGAGCGCGCGCGGAGCGCCGCCGAGCAATATCGGCTCGGTCAGCGCCCGGTGGACGGGGGCATAGAAGCCCGCGATCGGCTCGGCGCTCTCCATCAGACCAGCGCCCCGCCGCCGAAGCTGAAGAACGACAGGAAGAAGGAGCTGGCCGCGAACGCGATCGACAGACCAAAAACGATCTGGATCAGACGGCGGAAGCCGCCGCTCGTATCGCCGAACGCCAGGGTCAGGCCGGTCACGATGATGATGATGACCGCGACGATTTTTGCCACCGGCCCCTCGATGGATTCGAGGATGCTTTGCAGGGGGGCTTCCCACGGCATCGACGAACCGCCCGCGTGAGCCGGAACGGAAATGCTCAGCGCGATCACGCTGGCGGTGGTTGCAAGCATGGCGCGGCGTGCGCCATGCCGAAGGGCATGGATCATGGCAGGTCTCCGGGTTGGGGGGTGGTCAGCGGCGTGAGGCGGTAGTCGCCGGTGGCGGGATCGAGTCCCTCGACGCGGGCCAGCTCGGCAAGGCGGCGGCCGTGTCCGTCGCGGACCAGGACGGCGATGATGTCGATAGTCTCGGCCAGCAGTGCGCGCGGGACCGTCACAACGGCCTCTTGAATGAGCTGCTCCATGCGGCGTAGCGCGCCGAGTGCGGTTCCGGCGTGGATCGTGCCGATCCCACCGGGATGTCCGGTGCCCCAGGCTTTGAGAAGGTCGAGCGCCTCTGCGCCGCGCACCTCGCCGATGGGGATGCGATCAGGACGCAACCGCAGCGAGGACCGGACAAGATCAGACAGCGAAACGACGCCATCCTTGGTCCGCATGGCGACGAGGTTGGGCGCGGAGCATTGCAGTTCGCGCGTGTCCTCGATCAGGACGATGCGGTCGGTCGTCTTGGCGACTTCGGCCAAAAGCGCATTGACGAGCGTGGTCTTTCCACTGCCGGTCCCGCCAGCGACGAGGATGTTGGCGCGGGCTTCGACACCCTGACGCAGCGCGATCGCCGCATCCGGTCGCATGATGCCCGCCGCTGCATAGTGATCGAGCGTGAAGACGGCGACGGCGGGCTTACGGATGGCGAAGGCCGGCGCGGTGACGACAGGCGGCAGCAGCCCCTCGAACCGCTCGCCCCCTTCGGGCAACTCAGCCGAAACGCGCGGAGATCGGGCATGAACCTCGACGCCGACGTGGTGCGCGACTAGGCGGACGATGCGCTCGCCGTCTGCCGCAGTCAGCGACAATCCGGTGTCGCTGATCCCTTCGCCGAGCCGATCGAGCCACAGCCGACCATCGGGGTTCAGCATCACTTCGATGACGGCAGGGTCGTCCAGCCACGCGGCGATTGATGATCCGAGAGCTGTGCGCAGCATTCGCGCACCGCGTGATCTCGCCTCGGATTGGGTTGGCTGGACGGTCAAGACATGGCCCCTGCAATGGACCGGGCGAACCGCCGCCCGGCGTCAGGAGCACATCAAGAGAGCCAGAAAATCGGCTTCTGCAATAGTTCGTTAGAGGCGTAGTAGAGGCGGCGGCACATACTTACCGAGTGCGGATCACATCCTCGGCCGAACCGACGATCTCGGGAAGTTTATTCCGAATCGCTCGGCGTTTTGGGCCATACATCTTCGGGGATTTCGTCGAGCACGCTCTTGCCGCTGGCGAAGCGCCGGCCGAGCGTTTCGATGAAGCCTTCGTAGCGTTTGCGCCCCTTCACTTGGGCGGCCGCCTGATCCTCGTCCGGCAGCGGTGGGGTCACGGACAGCCAGAAGCGGACGAACAGCGCCAGCGCCTCAGTCGAAAGGCCCGTATTACGCTCAAGCCGCTGCACCTGACGCGACAGTCGGTCGAGGCGACGGGCGAACGCTGCCTCCATCCGGTCGGCGCCGTCGGGCGACAGGTAGGACGCCACCGCCGCCTCTACGATCGCCGAGCGTGAGATGCGACGCCGTATCGCCAGCTCGTCAACCTGCTTGGCGAGCGCGGGCGGGAAATAGACGTTGAGACGGGTCCGCATCACAGCCTCCTACAGTTCAATGCCGTCGCCGGGGTCGAGTGACGCCTGCCGCGCGATCCCCTGCATTCGGCGGCGCACGGCGGCCTGCCGCGCCGCATCGTCCTGATCGTCTTCGACGATCGAAAACTCCTGCGCCGGTGGCGGCGATGTTTCGGGCACAATGGCAACATGCTCAGGCAGCTCCGGTTCGCGGCGCAGCCCACCGTTGGCGGCATCCTCGGCCTCGCGAACTATTCGCGCGATGTGGCTGGGATCGGCCGCCGCCTGCCGCCCTGTCCAATCGTCGGGACGGATCTCGGCAGCGATCGATGTGGGCGGCGGCGCGATCCGCTCTGACAAGCGGCTGTCCTGGAAATAGCGCGCCTTCTTCGCCCGGATCGGATGCACGCCCGCCACCATGACGATCTCGTCGTCGGGCGGGAGCTGCATCACCTCGCCCGGCGTGAGGAGCTGGCGGGCGGTCTCGGACCGTGACACCATCAGATGACCCAGCCACGGCGACAGCCGGTGCCCGGCATAGTTCTTCATCGCCCGCATCTCGGTCGCGGTGCCGAGCGCATCGGACACGCGCTTGGCGGTGCGCTCGTCGTTTGTGGCGAAGCTGACACGGACATGGCAGTTGTCGAGGATCGCGTTGTTCGGGCCGTAAGCCTTCTCGATTTGGTTCAATGACTGCGCGATCAGAAACGCCTTGAGGCCGTAGCCCGCCATGAACGCCAGGGCGGACTCGAAGAAATCGAGCCGGCCAAGTGCGGGGAACTCATCGAGCATTAAGAGCACGCGATGGCGGTTGCCCTTCGGTGTCAGTTCCTCGGTCAGTCGGCGCCCGATCTGGTTGAGGATGAGGCGGATCAGCGGCTTGGTGCGCGAGATGTCGCTGGGCGGCACGACCAGATAGAGCGTGGCCGGCCGATCGTCCTCCACTAGATCCGATATGCGCCACTGGCACGCCCGCGTGACCTGCGCGACCACGGGATCACGATAGAGGCCGAGGAACGACATGGCGGTCGAGAGCACACCCGAGCGTTCGTTGTCCGACTTGTTCAGCAGCTCGCGCGCGGCCGAAGCGACGACGGGATGCACGCCGGCTTCGCCCAAATGCGGCGTCGCCATCATCGCCGCCAGGGTCTGCTCGATCGTGCGCGCCGGGTCCGACAAAAATCCGGCGACGCCGGCCAAGGTTTTGTCGGTCTCCGCATAGAGGACGTGGAGGATGGCGCCGACGAGCAGCGAGTGGGAGGTTTTCTCCCAATGGTTCCGACGCTCCAGCGAGCCTTCCGGGTCCACCAGCACGTCGGCGACGTTCTGCACGTCGCGCACTTCCCACTGGCCGCGCCGCACTTCCAGCAACGGGTTATATGCGGCCGACTGCGCATTGGTCGGATCGAACAGCAGCACGCGGCCGTGCCGAGACCGGAAGCCGGCTGTCAGGGTCCAGTTCTCGCCCTTGATGTCGTGGACGATCGCCGATGCCGGCCAGGTCAGCAATGACGGCACGACCAGGCCGACGCCCTTGCCGCTGCGTGTCGGCGCGAAGCACAGCACATGCTCGGGGCCGTCGTGGCGCAGATAGTCGCGGGCGAGCTTGCCGAGCATGACGCCGTTTGGCCCGAGCAGCCCGGCGGCGCGCACCTCCCGCACACTCGCCCAGCGCGCCGAGCCATAGGTCTCGGCGTTCTTCAGTTCGCGCGCTCGCCACACCGACATGCCGATCGCGACGACGATCGCGGCAAACCCGCCCGAGACGGCGATGAACGCGCCGGTCTGGAATATCTGCGGCGCATAGGCGTCGAACGAGAACCACCACCAGAAGAAGGCCGGCGGCGGATAGATCGGCCAGTCGAACGCCACGAACCACGGCGGACCAAGCTCGGCCTGATAGGCGAGCGCCGCCGCGGTCCATTGGGTCGCGCCCCACACGCCGACCAACACGATCAGGAACACCGTGATGACCTGGCCCCATAATATCTTCGTCGCGGACATGGCTTTTCTCCTTCAGTCAGATGCCGAGGCCGCGCTTGCGGCCTAGCGCCCAGTCGATGCCGCCACCGGCCCGGACGACGCCGGAGACCTGACGGCCGAGTTGCTGTTCGAGGGGGCTGGCCCAGGGCACGAGCCGGAAGCCAAGGCCATCGTCGATCATGGCGAAGCGGCCCGACGCCAGCGCGAGGCGCTGGCGGACGACGCCCGCGATCTTCTCGCCGGATGCGGTGGGCCGGTAGGTCCGCCCGGTTTCGCCCGCGATCTTTGCGCCGACGGAATCCAGCTCACGCTTGCGCAGCGTGTCGAGCATCCCGCGCTCGAACACCGTGCGCTCGCCGAAGCGCCGCGCCAGCCCCTCCTTGACGAGATGGTCGGTGCGCGAATCCATCGCTCGATGTACTTCCGCGCCGAACCCGCCGTCCGCCACACCCGCGCCGCGCTCGATAAGGCGATGGTCGAGCCAGGTCGCGCCGGGCGCTTTCACCTGTGCGGCAAGGTCGAGGTCCGATCGCGTCGCCAGCACGAGCGTCGGCTTCTCCTCGCCGGGCCGTCCAACGCCACGCAGTTCGACGATGCCGCCGAGCTTGGGGCTATGCTCCAGCGCCTCGATGCCGGGTAGCCGGACATGATGGGTCCGCCCGTCCGTGCCGTCGATCACGGCATAGGCGGCTCCATAGAGTTCGTCGTGCAGCCCCTTGTCGATCAGCCGGCCGACGATCGGCTTCTCGGGCGCACCGCTGACGACCGCATAGCTATCGAGCGGGCGATGCTGTCCCTGATCCTTCAGTGCCTGGCCGATGGTGCGGATGATGTCGCCGCGCGTGCCCAGCTCGCGCAACTTCGTCTGCGCCCCCTCGGCGACCGCCCATCGGCCCGGATCGCCCTCGGCCGCGAGCCCCATCGTCTTCAGATGTTGCAACCGCCCGACCATCAAACGGCGGAGACGCGGATCGTCCGGGCCAGGCCGCTCGGCGCGCAGGTCGATCACACCCAGTTCGTCGGCGGCGCGCCCGATCTCTGCATCGAGCCGGGTCCAGCGCTCGGCCGTCACCTCTCGGTCGAGCGCGCGCTGCACTTCATGCTCGGGCTTCGGCCCCAGCTCGGCGAAGGCCAGTTCCTCGGCGCGCGAGCGCAGGCCGTGGCCGATATAGTCGCGGGCAATAACGAGATCCTGGCCCTGATCGTTGACGCCGCGCACCAGCAGATGGACGTGCGGGTTGTCGGTATTCCAGTGATCGACCGCTACCCAATCGAGCCGCGTGCCGAGGTCGCTTTCCATCTGCCGGACGAGATCGCGGGTGTATTCGCGCAGGTCGGTCAACTCGGCCGCATCCTCGGGCGAGACGATGATGCGGAAATGGTGCCGATCATCCTTGCATCGCTCGGCGAAGCCACGATCGTCGGCGCGGTCCCCGTCCGAGTCGAACATGCGCGTCGGCGAGCCGTCGCGGGTCACGCCGTCGCGTTTCAGATAGGCGATGTGCGCGGACAGCGGCGCCATGCGCCGCCCGCCCCGGCTGCGGGCGGTGACAGGCAGCATCTTGACCAACACCCGGCGCTGCGATCCGAACAGCCGACTGCGGGCGAAGGCCGTGCGGCCCTGTCCGAAATGCGAGTGGCCGCCACGGCGCGGCCCGCCGGCGGTGCGCCGGCCGCTGCTGTGGATCGCCGCGACGCGCAGCACTTCGGCGACAAGGCCGCGTGCGTTGCGCCCCTGCGCCTTGCTGCGCTTGGCCTTGCCCGGCCGGACGCGAAAGTCGCTGTCCTCGGTCATGGCCGGGCCGCTTTCGGTCGAAAATGGCCTGCGGTGCCATTCGAGGCGTTGTTTTCTCTGCCTTTTTTCTTCCGTGCGGCACGCGCGCCGACCGACGCCCCCATGTGAAGCCACGGAAAAGCCAGAGCTTTTCGGCGAAACGGGGTGCGGCTTATATCTTGCCCTCGCACCTCCCCCCAGTTTCCTGCCCTCCCGGTTCCCTTGTTGAATCCGGTGGCCGATCGGGAGCGAGCACCGGTCATTGCGGTCGGCCCGCGCGGGCGCGGGGAACGAACAACGTGTCCGCCTGCGTTTCCGGTGACGAAGGCACAGCGCCTTCTTGCGCTTCGGTAGGACGTGGCGCGATCGTTGACGGCGCATCGGATGTGTCGTCCGATTGCGCGGCCGGCGACACGGACCCGCTGCCTGTGATGCGGACGAACAGCGCCGCACGACGCCACGCGAAGCGATCCGGCGGCGCACTCACCGCCGTTTCGACCGCTCCCGGTGCGCCAACTACGGCCGTAAGTTGCGCGAGATAGCCGACCGTCTCGGCGGGCAGCGGGCGGCCGCGCGATACATAGTCATCGTAGCGCCCCGGTCCCGCATTATAGGCCGCCAGCATCGCGCTAGGATTGCCGTAGCGGTCGTGCATCTCGCGCAGATAAGCCGCACCCGCCATGATGTTGTCGCGCACGTCGAACGGGTCGGTTCCGAGACCGTAACGGGCGCGCAGCCCTGCCCAGGTCGCGGGCATGATCTGCATCAGCCCCATCGCGCCAGCCCGCGAGACGGCGCGCGAATTGCCTCGGCTTTCGACACGCATGACCGCCCAAATCCACACTTCGGGGATGCCGAACCGCCGCGCGGCGTCGGCGACATCGCCGGCGTAAGGATGTGCTGCGACCGGGACGGCGACGGTCGCTTGTTGCGCCCAAGCCGTTCCCGGCGCAGCGCCACTGGACAGCAGAACGGCGGCAATCAATATGGCCGAACCGACTCCGCTTCGCCGCCAGCCTGCCACCGTGCTCTCTGCGGTAAAGGGTTCGCGCGAAGCGCCGACCTTCGGCCGCCCTTGACCTCCGCTGCGCGCGTTGGCCGGCCTTGGGCCGAGCGGGACGAAGGGATGAGACGGCTTTCCCGCGAACAAAGGGATGAAGATGGATCGCACCGGCTCAGTCCTGCTCGCGCGTCTTTGGCTGGCGATTCCAGCGCAGCGACCAGGCCGATTTGTCGCCCGTGGTCTGGAACAGCGCGGCGCGGATCGGCTGTGCGAACGCGGGGTCGTCGATGCGCACCGAGACGTAATCTCCCGCGCGCTCGCCGGTCTCGTTCCAGCCCGCGCCTATCTCCGGGCCTTCGCTGTCGCCGCGGTGGACGCGCCAGTCGGGCGCCTTGTCGGCGTCGCTCTGCTCGGCCGGAACGATCGAGATACGGATGTCGAGCGTCGCTGTCTCGATGATGCCTTCATAGCCGTTTTCGGTGCGGAAAAAGCTGCCGATCTGCATGGGAATGTCCTTTCGTTTGGTGGGTGGAGGGGGATTCAAGGCCGAGCTGCACGCCACGTCAGCGGCGCTTCGGGGGTGTCGCGGGTGATGATCGGGATCGCGCGGCCGAGTACGGTTGAGGCTGGCAGCGGCCCGAAATAGCGACCGTCCAAGCTGTCGGGATGATCGGGGTTGAGCAGCAGCAGCTCACCGGCTGCGAGCGTGCGGCAACCTTGCCACGCGGGCAGCGGACGGCCGACCCGGTCCCGGATCAGGGCGACGGCAACCGCCCGCTCGTCAACGCTGACTGTGGCGCCGATCCGGCAAACGCGCTGCCCCGTCTTGGCGGCGACATGCTTCAACAGCGGCACGTCGTGGCCGAGATAGCCGCGCTCAGCCATCCAATGGCCGAGCCGTTCGGGCGGCGCGACGGCGATAAGCGCGCCAACGGGCGGATCGCTGTCGGGCCGTATGCGATAAAGGCCGAGGGGCGCGCTCGCGCTAGCGTTCCAGATGATGCGCGGCAGCGGATCGGTCAGCGCGACGGCAGCAAATGACAGGACAAACACTGACGCAGCGGCGGCGGTCGCGCGAAAATAGAAACGGCGCGTCATCCCTCGATCTCCCGGCGCTTGAGCCAGGCGCGATGACGCTCCTGTGTGTAAGGACGCGGGATTTGTCCGGCGGCGATGCGGTTATGAACGTGCCGCCAGTGGTCGGGCGCGGCGTCGCACGGATCGACGCCGGCCGCCTCGGTCGCGTCGATCGCGACGAGCACTTGGCTGACCTTGGGCCAGCCCTCGACCTTGAGCAGGATGTCGCCACCCGGCCGCACGAACGGCAACGTGGTGAACGGCTCGCTCTTGCCGACCGCGCGCACGATGTCGATGCGCGAATTGATCGTGCCATAGTCGTTCGCCGCCCAGCGGACGAACGCGAAGATCGCGCCGGGCCGAAAGCGGACGATGCGGCGGCGGCGATCGACGATCTCGTCCACGGTAACGCGGCCAAACCTGATCCAGTGCTCGATCCGCTTCTCGATCCAGGTCAGTTCAACGCGGGTCATACCGTCGTCGGACGGCTGGTGGTGACGCATGGGTGACGGCGGGACGGTCATCGCCGGCTCCGGGCGATGGCCGAATCCTTGCGCGGCATAAGGTCGTCCTGACCCGGATCGGACGTCGAATGCTTGATACCGATGTCGGCCCATGCTCGCAGGTCATCGACCGAATAGACGACGCGACCGCCGATTCGGCGGTAAGCGGGGCCGGTGCCGAAATAGCGGTGTTTCTCCAGCGTGCGACCGGAAAGGCCAAGGAAGCGTGCGGCTTCCGGCGTGCGCAGGAAGCGGGGCGGCAAGTTGGTGGGCGTATCGGACAAGTGACGGCTCCTGCGGGTGGTGGCGGCAGGAGGCGTAATTGTCAGAATGCAAGCGGCTGGGTGGGGTATGAAGATGTGCGGCTGCGCGGATGTGACCCCCCCCCGCGACAGCGGGCCGGAGTGGGCGATTCAGCGGATGCGGAGCAGCTTGCGGTAGTCACCTTTCATCATGGCGATGCCATCACGGACTAGGCGAACCACGAATGACCGGGTCGCTGACATTTTCCAGTCGCTAGCGGAGAGCTTGGTCGCATCCTCGCGCCCCAGCTCGACCGCGATCTGGCGATAGGTTGCACCGCCATCACGCAAATCAAGGGCGCGGAGGATCAGGTTTAGGCGGGCCAAACGATAGGGTGTGAGCGGCCAACCGCGCGGCAACGGACCGGCCTCCCGGCCGAGCAGCCGCCGATGGAAGCGCAACAGGGTGGCGATGCGGGTAACGAAGTCCCGGTCGAGCGGAACGATGGCGGCGAGCGGCCGGCCGGGTGTCGAGTTACGCAGCCACAGACGGTGCTCGCCGGCCGCGTCAGCGACAATGACATGGCGCCCGTCAATCCCCGCTAAGTCCGCGAGCAGCGCACCGAGCGTGCGTGGATCGACCGGCTGGGCGGTCGCGAAACCATCCGGCGCGGCGTCGAGGATGACGGTCACGGCGGACAGCTCTGGCCGCCAGATGATGGGGTCGGTCAGGTCATCCGGCGCCGTGGCGAAAGGATAACCCCCAATGCCGCGCGAACACCGTTTCGGCGGCGTTCTTGGCGACGGCGCCGTCTGCGATGCGCTGCTGCATCTGCGCATATTCGGCGCGATAGGTGCGATTTCGGCGTAAAAACTCGGCGGCTATGTCGGCGCGCCCCAGCGCATCGGACAGTCTGCCGATGCGCCGCTGGCGACGCGCTGGCGGCGTCGGCATGGCATCCTCTCAATCACGCTTTTAGCGCGGCCTATGAAAGGTCCAAGATCGTCATGTAGAGTACGCGCGATAGCGCTAAGTGTGCTCACAACCATGCCGTGTAGGCAGTAATGTGAACTGGCGATTGGTCCGAAATGGAGAGTAATATTAACTATTTAGCCGCGCCCTGTTCTTAGCAAATAGGCGTACCCGATTTCCGTCATCCATCGCGCACGGACAAGGTGGCTTTCGTGCATGAGCTTTGCACGATCCGGCTCACGTGCAACGTCGATACCGAAGATCAAACCAGCGGTTTCACGCCAATCCGCCCCGACGGCATCAGCGTCGAGCAACCACAAGTAATCGCTGAGATGGCCTTCATCATAAGCCGTAAGATCGGCAGAGTTGGGCGCGCAATCATCGAAAAATTTGTTGTTCATCTCATTCTCGCCGATCCGTGCCCTTAACTAACTAGATCAGGTCACTGCATTTTCTATGTGCGTAATAGGCATGATTGGCGGCGAATCTTGCATGGCTCGCCGACACTCCAAAGGGCTGCTGATTTGCGGTGCGCCCCCGCAAACAGCTCCTATGACCCGTGATCGGGGAGTTGGAAAACCGGAATATCTCGGTCCCTATGACCTTTAGCCCGAGAGCCTGTTGTATACGCCACAGGCTCCCCGACCATGCGGTCAAGGATGGCGGCGTCGTCACGGCCGACGCCCAACCGGATATTCCGGGGTTTCCACGCCCCAGGCCGCCGCGTAGCGGCCCTCTGTCCTTCTACGGCAGCGGCAACGAGAATTCCACTACCAAGCGCGAGCCGGGAGCAAGCCCGGCGAGCGCACTTTTAGACCCACTCGTTCAAGATACTGAGGAAGCCCGGCGGCTTGAGCCGCCGGGCTTCACCTGCTCCTGGTCAGAACGGAATGTCATCGTCAAGGCCGTCGGAGGAGCCGCCGCCTGTCTGCGCGGGCTTTGACCGGCTCAGGAAGTCCACCGTCTCGGCGATGATCTCGCAGCCGTAGCGGTCAGCACCCTGTTGGTCGGTCCACTTGGTATAGTGGATGCGGCCGCGGACCAGCACTTTCATGCCCTTCTCGCAATGCTCCTGAATGGTCTTGCCTAGGCCGTTAAAGGCGGTGATCCGGTGCCATTCAGTGTCCTGCACGCGATAACCGTTGTCATCCCGAACGACTTTGCCCTCCGAATAGCGGGGGCGCGAGGTTGCGAGGGTGAAGTGGGTGATATGGGTGCCGCCCTGCGTGGTGCGGCTTTCCGGATTCTGGCCGATGTTGCCGGCGAGTATGACGATGTTCTGCATGATCTAAGTTTCCGTTGCTTCAAGTCCGAGGGACCGTCCCTCCGACGAGACCCGGCCAAGACCGTCGGGAGGAGCAGGCATCGACGCGCAGCGGAGACCTGACCCCCAAGGCCCGAAGTGGTGCGGGCAGGCGCTTCAGCGCCAACACGGTTCGGAAGCCGCGGGGGTTGCTGGCGATAACCGAACGGGCTTAGGGGATCAGTCAGTCGGAGAGGCTGTTCGCTCGGCGAAGCGGCACGGAGCGATTTGCAAAAACAGAGGATCTCACAGCGGTGAACGCACGATCAACCCGGTAGCCGAATCTGGGCGCTGCTACTTCGCCGCTTCCTCGCCTTCGCCCTGCCATGTCGGCTGGGGTCGTTTGACGGGACAGATGGCCACGTGCGGTTTGCCGATCCCGTGTTTCTGCCGAGGACAAGACAAACCAGTCAGGCGCCGGAAAGGAACTTTGCTGGTCGCCGGCATTCCCCCGGAGAGACCGGCCCAGAGCAACAAAAGCGGCGATGGGATTTCGCCGAATGGACGCCTAGCGAGGCGCGCAGACGGGCGGCGGCGATGACTGGCATCGTAGTCATTGCCGATCCGAGTTGCGCGAGCCCGGAGGAGGCGCGCCCCGGTCTTCGTCGGTTTCATGCGGAATGACCGATAAGTCCAGCGCGGTCTAAGGGCGCTGGATATGAACGGCAGGCATGGCCCACTACCAATAAAACCGAGCGACCGCGCAAGGCAGGGATGCACTACGCAACCGCCTCTGTCCTTTCGCCAGCCGGGCCCACTGCGGTTGCAGGCTGTATGAAAAAGATGCGAGGCCGGCTCGGCGCATGTCATCGGCCAGTTTTTGCAGTCGACGCCTTCGGTGCGGTTCAGCGCCGAAGGCGGATGAAGCGTTTCGATTAAGCCGTGAAGGGATCATATTCGTGAACGATGCTGGCCATATCCCCATCGAACTCACGTGCTTCGACGACGCCGAAGATACGGTCGCTGATCTTAAAGACGATTATGGAGGTCATCAGAGTCCGTGCGAGATTCCAGGCATGGGACTGAGCGATTTTAAGGGACATTGAACCGGCTCCTGTCTTTGGGAGCGGGGACCATCCCCGCTCGACAGGCGCCCGAAGTGTCGGGCGGACGGCCGCAATCACCGCACAGGCGAAGCCTGAAGGCCGCACGCTCGCGTAGCGGACCCTTTACGGGTTGATGGCGACAGGCCATCCGTCCGACCAAGGATAGCGACTCAAAGAGCGGGGTGGTGCGCGCGGAGAACGGAGTTGGATGCCCCGACAGGGTGATTGTTCAGACCTATAGCGACTTCACCAGCGATCAACTGTGTCGAACGAGGCCAAGAGGTTGCGTTTGCGGAAACCGTAGGCGCGATCTGCGCCGGTTTTCTGCTTGGCGTCTTGGTGCTTCCCGGATGAGGCGCCCGCCGGGGCCAAGTGCGCAAATCAGCAGCCGACCCAGGAAGAAGGCATTAGCTTTGGGCAATCGCGATCACCTTGGCTGGGGCCATAGCGGAATCATGCCGAGCAAATCAGGAATGGGAACGGATGTGGGGAGCCCCTCTTCACTTCGCACACGGGATCACACGCAACGGGCGATATGCCAGAACGGCCGGGCTTTACCTACGTCCATGTCGGGCAATCGCCGGTGGCAGGAGGCCGCTCCCATCGGGTGACAGGTTTGGCGGCGCTTACGCGCCGCCACGCTGCCGAAAGTCCCAGACCTTGATGCCCATAGCCTTGGCCTTGTCGCGGATGTTGTCCTGAATGCCGGTGCCGGGAAAGACGACGAGACCCTTCGGCATCGTTTCAAGCACATCGTCATTGCGCTTGAACGGCGCGGCCCGCTTGTGCTTGTCCCAATCGGGCTCGAAGGGGACGCTCGGGACGCCGCGATTGTCCGCCCACAGGACGGAGATGTGCTCGCCGCCGGTGCCGGTCGCGCCATGCAGCAGCACCATGTCGGGGAACTTCGCCTTGATCCGGTCCAGCGTCGCGAAGATGAAATTGACATCGTTGAACGCCGGACCCGAGGAGACCGCAATGCGGGTGCCGGGCGGCATGAGCACCTGCTTGTCGGCCCATTTGCGCGCATTGATGAAGTCGCGGCTGGAGATAACCGCCGAGGTGAGCGCCTTGCGGTTGACCTTCGAGCCGGAGCGCGGCGTCCAGGCTTTGCGGATATGGATGCGGTAGTGATCGGCGCAGGCGTCGCGGAAGAACTCCATCGCGTCCCGGCGCTCGATCATGGTCGCGCCCTCGCGCAGCAGCCGCTCCAGCTCGACCGACTTCACCTCGGAGCCATCCTGTTCGCGCTGGCTGCGCTTCTGGGCGAACTCGTTGTCGTCCAACTCGCGCTCGATCCGTTCGCCGGCGCGCTGGAAGACGTTGGTGATGTTCCAGAGCAGATCTTCAAGATCGGGTTCGAGCCGCGTGTCGATCAGGCACGAAACCATCGCGTCGAAGATGTCGGCGACTGCACCCTCGGCCGAGCGGGAGTCGGGGAGCGGGCGCTGGTCGGGCTCGTCCTCGAAGGGCCGGTATCCGTAAAGGGCCATCTCCTGAAGCAAGTACGCGGTGGGGGATTCCTCGTGCTCGGGTTCATGGTCGGGAAGCGGATTGTCGGTTGTCATGGCGACGCCTCTCATCGGTTGACCGCGCCCTCCGCGGCCTTCGCAGGCGTCGAAAGACGGCGGGCGAACCGGGCCTGCACCGCCAACCCCGCCCCTCGCGGGGTGGCGGCCAAGCGCAGCGCCGGACGGCAGGGCGGCGGCTAATTTGTTTCGCGATGCAAAGCGGCCGCTCGCGGCCGCGGCGGAAATTAGCCGCCGAACGCCGTTGCCGGGCCGGGGCGGCTGTCGTCCCGAACGCCTCTCAAGAAGGCAGCAAGGGCGCGGGCCTCTCCGATGATCGCAAGCGTCACCGCAACCGGCAGGCCGGACCTTGCCGAACCCCGAGCCGAAGCCCACGCCGCCTTTCCGGCTCAGCCGGGCATGGCCAGGAAACGGCCCGCATCCTCGGGGACGAGCTGCCCCGCCAGCGCCGCCGCCATCCGCTCGGCCCCGACCAGGCGCAGATCCTCGTTGAAATCGCCGAGCATGGGCGAGAGCGGCACGACCTCGATCCCGGCCCCGGAAGCCCGCTCGGTCAACCTCGCCAACGCAGCGTCGCCGGCCGGATCGTCGTCGCGGCCGACATAGAGGCGTCGGAGCGCGGACGGGAACAGGATGGCTCCAAGGTGGGGCGAGGACAGCGCGGCGATCATGGGCATGGCGGGCATGACCTGACGCAGCGACAGGATGGTCTCGATGCCTTCGCCGGCCGCCATCACCGCATCCGGTCTGCCGAAGCGGACACCGTGCCCAAGAAGGAAACCCATCGCGCGCCGAGGCGTGACCACCGGCGCCTTGGTCGATGTGGCAGGGTCGAGCCAGGTGCGATGAACGCCGGTGATCGCGCCGCCCTCATCGGTGACGGCGGCGATCATGGCAGGCCATGCGCGGCGGGTTCCGGGCAAGTCCTTCCGCGACGGGGTGTAGTAGCAGCGCGGGTGGAAACGGAGCGGATCGTCTGCCCGCAGGGCCGTGATCGCGCGTCCCCGCAGATAGGCTTGAGCGAGCGATCCACGGACAGGCCCGGACGCGGCGAACAGGCGCTTGGCGGCCTGCGGCGAGCCGGTGGGCGCGTTCGGCTCACGCGCATGGCCGGGACCATCGGCGCAAGGCTCGGGATGCGGCAGGCTGAGGAAGCTGCGCGCCTCGTCCAGCGTGTCGCGGAGCTGCGAATGGCCGCAGGCGAGCGCGATGATGTCGAGCAGGTCGCCATGCTCGCCGGTCGCGGCATCGGTCCATTTGCCGGCCGCGCCCCGGCCATCCTCCGAGCCGGACAGCCGCACATAGAGGCTGCGCCCCGGCGTGTTGTGGGCATCGCCGACCAGCCAATAGCGGCCTTCGCGATGCCCCTTCGACAGGTAATGACGGCAAACCGCCTCGGCCCGATCGCCGAGACGGTTTGCGAGTTCGCCTGCCTGATCCGACAGCCGGCCCATCACGCGACCGCCCGGTCGGCGATGCGCTGGAGCGGCCAGCGATCCATCAGGCGCTTCAGCACGGCCACGCCGACGGCATCGACGGGGACGAACATCCTGAGCGACCAGGAGATGATCTCATGGAACAGGCCGTAGGCGGTCAGCCGCTCGCGCATGGCGTCGGTGAAGCCGGTCAGCTCGATCCGGTAGGCGTTCATCACGCGCACGCGGCGAAGCTGGAGACCTTCAGCGAGGTCGAGCACGGTGCGCCCGTCCATCAGCGCGGCGAAGGCGGCTTGCGGGTCGAGGCTCGGCCCATCGTCATTGGCGGTCGCCGTCGCCACCCAGGCGGGCGACACCCGGCGGCCGACGATCCGCTCGCCATCATCGGTCTGGAGCCGATAGACGCGCGTGGATTCGTTCGGCAGGCGCTTCCAGATCGGGAGCAGCAGGCCCGTGACGATGTGCATGGTGCTGGTGGCGAACTCCGGCACCTCGGCCAGTTCCGCCTCCCAGGCGCGGGCGAAGTCCGCCCGGCTCGCCTCGCGCCATTGCGTCTGCGCCATCGCCTCCAGCGGCATCGGCGTCGATTCCATCGGCCGGACCAGCCGCACGCGGCGTTCGACGCTGCCGTCGTCGAGCAAAGCGCCCTTCGTCGGTATCTGCACGGCCGCACGGCCCGATTGTGCGTTGACCAGCAGGACCGCGCGCGGGTCCGACAGCCGGTCGAGCGCGTCGTCCAGTGTGAGGGGCCGATTGCGGTCTTTGCGTTCCATCGTCAGCAACCTCGTCTCCGCCGTGGTGCCCGGATGGGTATAGATGGTGCTCCGCTCGGCGATCGTGAAGCTCTCGGCCTGGAGCGTCTCCAGTCCCAGCTCGTAGGTTCCCGACGCGACGGCGCCCTCGATGCGGGCGGTCAGCAAGTCCTCGAACGCGGTGAACAGGACATTCTGCAAGTCGATGGTGAGCGCCAGCATCCGGTTGAGGAAAGTGGTGATCGGCGGCAGCTCGTCCTTGAGGCCGGTGTCGTCGCGCAGGCTGAGACCCGTCGCCTCCTCAAAGGCGAGCAGCGAACATCCCTCGACCTTGCCCGCATAGAGCAGGCGATAAAGCTGGCGCAGCGCATCGCGCGCATATTGCGATTCCAGATTATCCTCCGGCCGGAACAGCCCCTGGCCGCCGGTCTGGCGCTGGCCGCGCGTGATCGCGCCCAGCGTGTCGAGCCGGCGTGCGATGGTCGAGATGAAGCGCTTTTGCGCCTTCACGTCGGTCGTAACCGGCCGGAACAGCGGCGGCTGCTTCTGATTGGTGCGGTTGGTGCGGCCGAAGCCCTGGATGGCGTTGTCGGCCTTCCAGCCCGCTTCCAGAAGATAGTGGACACGCAGCCGCTGGTTCCTCGCGCCGAGGTCGGCGTGATAACTGCGGCCAGTTCCCCCCGCGTCGGAGAAGATCAGGATGCGCTTGGCGTCGCTCTGGAAGGCGTCGGTCTCGCCGACATTGGCCGAACCCGGCCGGCTCTCGACGACATAGCGGTCGATCCCGTCCGATCCGCGCCGCTTGACGATCCGCCGCGAACGGCCCGTCACCTCAGCAACCATATCGGTCCCGAAGTGGTGGAGAATCTGGTCGAGCGCGGCCGGCACCGGCGCCAGCGAAGCCAGATGCTCGATCAGTCGGTCCCGGCGGGCGGCCGCCTCGCGGGACTCGACCGGATTGCCATCCGGGTCGGTGACGGGCCGGGACGACAGATTGCCCTCGCTGTCGGTGAACGGCTCGTAGAGCTGCACCGGGAAGCTGTGTTCGAGGTAGGACAGGACATATTCGCGGGGTGTCACGTCCACGCGAACGTCGTCCCATTCCTCGGTCGGGATGTCGGCCAGCCGGCGTTCCTGCAATGCCTCGCCGGTCGAGACGATCTGGACGACGGCGCTGTGGCCGGCCGCCAGGTCACGCTCGATGCTGGCGATCAGCGAAGGCGTCTGCATCGCCGTGATGAGGTGATTGAAGAAGCGCTGCTTGGCCGATTCGAAGGCGCTGCGTGCCGCCGACTTGGCCTGGGCGTTGAGCGTGCGGGTCGCGCCGGTGATGTTGGCGGCCTGCATCGCCGCGTCCAGATTGTTGTGAATGATCTGGAACGCGCCCGCATAGGCGTCGTAGATGCCGATCTGCGCTCGCGTCAGCGCATGTTCGAGCATCTCATACTCAACGCCGTCGAAGGACAGCGAGCGGGCGGAATAGAGGCCGAGCGCCTTGAGGTCGCGGGCCAGCACCTCCATCGCCGCGACGCCGCCGTCCTCGATCGCCGCGATGAACTCGCTGCGCGTGGCGAAGGGGAAATCCTCGCCGCCCCACAGGCCGAGGCGCTGGGCATAAGCGAGATTCTGCACGGTGGTCGCGCCGGTGGCCGAGACATAGACGACGCGGGCATCGGGTAGCGCGTGCTGGAGCCGAAGCCCGGCGCGGCCCTGCTGCGAGGGCGCCTGCTCGCCGCGATCGCTGGTGCCGCCGGCCGCGTTCGCCATCGCGTGCGCCTCGTCGAAGACGATCACGCCGTCGAAGTCCGCGCCCAGCCAGTCGACGATCTGCTGCACGCGGCTCGCCTTCGCGCCGCGTTCCTGCGACCGCAGGGTGGCGTAAGTGGCGAACAGGACGCCCTCATCCAGCGTGATCGCCGTGCCCTGCCGGAAGCGGGAGAGCGGCGTCACCAGCAGGCGCTCCTGGCCGAGCGCCTCCCAATCGCGCATGGCGTCCTGATGCAGGGTCTCGGAACGGCTGATCCAGACGGCGCGGCGGCGGCCTTTCAGCCAGTTGTCGAGGATGATGCCCGCGACCTGGCGGCCCTTGCCCGCGCCGGTGCCGTCGCCGAGGAACCAGCCCCTACGGAAGCGCACGGCTTTCTCAGCATCGTCCGGCGCGGCGGTGACGCCATCCCAGCTATCATCGACCGTCCACGCTCCGGCGAGATGGCCGCCATGCGCCTCGCCCGCGAGGATCACGGATTCGAGCTGGGCGTCCGACAGGATGCTGTCGGTGACGAGGTTCGCCGGCAAGGTCGGCCGATAGCTCGGCTTGGGCGGCGAGACCGACGCCATCGCCGCCGATTGGACCAGCGGCGTCGGATGAGGCTTGGCGCCGTCGATGCGCAGCGACTGGAGCGCATAGGGCTCGTAGATCGCATCGGTCAGACGGCCGGCTTCGGCGGGCGTCCAGTCAATTGCCTCATAGGCCAGCTCCGCCGCCTCCGGCAGTACGATGGGCGCGGGCGTGGCTGGCCTGGCATGGCGGCGGACGGCGGGCTTCGCCGACATCGCCCGCATGGCGACGGGCAGCGCCACCGGCATGGCGGGCGGCGGCGCGTCGGGGCCGGACCCACGCGGAGGCACATGGTCGAGCACCCAACCGAGCAGGGTCGCGGTGTCGGGCGCAACACCCGGCGAGGCCGGGAAGACGGAAGGATCATCGGCGGGAACGCGCTCGATGACGGTCAGGCGCGTGTCGATGGTCGTGCCGTGCTTGGCATAGACGCGGCCGTCGATCGCAGCGGAAAACAGGACGCGCCCGCGCTCCTGAAGCCCGATGAAGCTGTCGGTCCAGGTGGAATTGTCGGGCGCGCAGCTCGCCCCGGTGATCGCGATCAGGCGGCCGCCCTCGGCGAGCCGGGCCAGCGCCGACCCGATATGGCGCAGCGCCGCGTCCTTCATCGTGCGATCGACATGGGCGACGGCCGAGAAAGGCGGGTTCATCACCACCACGCTCGGCACGATGTCGGCGCGCAGATAGTCATGGATATGCGCGGCGTCGTGGCGGGTGACGGGGCAATCGGCGAAAAGCCCCGCGAGCATCTCGGCGCGGATCTCGGCCAGCTCGTTGAGAACGAGGCTGCCCCCGCGCGTCTCAGCCTGGACCGCGAGGAGCCCGGTGCCGGCGGAGGGTTCGAGCACCAGATCGCCCGGCCCGATCGCGGCCGCGACAGTGGCGACGAAGCCCAGCCCGGCCGGGGTCGAGAATTGCTGGTACGCTTGGCTGGTCTCGGAGCGGCGCGTATGGGTGGGGAGCAGCGCCGCCACCTTCTCGATCATCGCCAGCGCGGCGAGCGGCGAGGCGGATTTACGCAGGACCGGGCCGCCATATTTACGCAGGAACAGAACCTGCGCGGCTTCGCAGGCGTCGTAGGCGGTCTTCCAGTCCCAGGCGCCATCGGCGTCCGAGCCGCCAAAAGCGGTCTCCATCGCCGAGCGCAGGGCGCGCGCGTCGATGGCGCGGCCCCGTTCGAGGTCGGGCAGGATGAGCGCGGCGGCGGCAAGGATGGACCGGGCGGTCGCGGCGAAACCGGGCGCGACGGGAAACGGCGCCGCCGAACGGGCAGCGGGAGCAGCAAGAGTCATGGCGAATGTCCTTGAGGAGAGCCGGGAGGGAATGGGCCACCGGACGCTCTCTCTCGATCCGGCCGACCCGCCCGTTCCCGGTCCGCCTCTCACTCTCTTGCAGTCGCGTGCGGTCAGAACACATCGGACACGCCGATCACCGCGCCGCGACGAATCCGGTCTCCAATCGCCGGACAAAAAAAGAGCCCGTCCCCGGCCGAAGCGGGGACGGGCCATGCTGAAGGTCAGGTATCGGGAGCGATCGGCAGCGCCCAGGTCTCGTGCCGGGCTTCGTCGATGACGAACCCATGCGGGCCGGGAGAATATTCCGCCGCGGGCACGAGAAAGCCGCGCAACGGCCTCCGTTCACGCTTGCCGCCGAGCGCCGCGACGCACTCCACGAACCCCGGCGAAGTCTGCGACCGGCTGGCCGAGACGACGATCCAGTCCTGGGCGTGGGCCTCCTCGAACAGGCGACGATCGTTCGAGAAGGATTCGCCCGGCGCGAGGGGCCGGCCGTGGACGGCTTCCCAGCGTTGGGGATAGGTATCGCGCAGGGTCTTCTCGGCGATGCGGCGCTCGTAGGCGGTGAACAGTTCGGGAAAGCCGCACGCGACCATCGCCCAATCGCAATCCTCCTCATACCAGCCACCCTCGATGCGAAGCGCGGCGGGCATCGCCGCGTTGCGGGCGTCATCGAGATTGAAGCCGCCATGGCTGGCGGTGACATGGAAGACGACGCCCTCGGCATAGACCGAGCCGCCCTGCGACGCGCCCCAGGGACTCCAGCGATCGGATGCCCGGTGCTGCCGGTCGAGCGCGATCATCTCGCGCCGATGCTCGACCTGCTCCGCGACGAGCGCCCGAAACTCCGCTTCGTCGGCGATCGCGTCGCCGAAGCCGGAGAAGTCGGCCCGCCGCCACTCGGCGATGGGCCGGTTGATCCGCCAGGCGCTCGCGAGGCGGAAGCCATCGTCGACCGGCAGCGCGAGATAGGCGTTGTCGCCGACCTGCGCCGCGAGATACTGATCGGCGGTGCGGCCATAGACGGCTTCGATCGGAGCGGCGGCGTTCATGCCGCCCTCCCGACCGGGATGGCGCCGGCTTCATCGTCGCCGACGATCTCGGCGATGGGATCGCAATAGCGGTTCTTTGCCATCCAAGCCTCCGCCTCGGCCATGTCGGACGCAAGGCGATGCAGTTCGGCGCCGCCCTTGCGGCGCGAGAGAACGCGGACCATTCCAGGCTTCGGCAGGTCGATGATCTCGAAGCGCAGGAACGTCGTGACATCGAAGACATGGTTGACCACGAGGATGACCGTGCCCTCGGACCCATAGGCCCCGTCGCGAAGCGTGATCGTTGCGGGATAGAGGAAACTGCCCGACCAGGGGGCGGTCTTCGCGTTGAGGCGGCCGACGCCATTGAAGCGTTGCCAGGTCCGCAATTTGCGGGTGAAGCGTTCCGGCGGCCTTGGCGTCCCGTCGAAATAGCGCAGGGTCGCGCCCAACGGAACGCGATCATAGACGGCATTGCCGTCAAGCGGGGGCGCAGCGGATGCGCCCGCCGGAGCGGCGGGAACGGTGGCGGAATATGTCATGGCGGTTCTCCGGGAGAGCGGGAAAGGAGCGAGCCGTCCGGCGCTCTCTCTCCATCCGGCCGGCTCACCCGGCCCCCGGCTTTCCTCGGGCTCTGGCCGCCGGCCCCGTTATGGGACCGGCGGCGCGCGGCTCAGTCGGTGAGCTTGCCGGCCGCGATGTCGGCGATCCATTCGGCGGCCTCGTCGAAATCGGCGTCGCCGTCGTCGACCTGCCGCGCCAGCGCGACGGCGCCCGATCGGCCGAGCTGGCCGAGACGCTGAATGGCGGCGAGCAGAACGGGCGCGAGCGCCTCGGCGTCCGCCAGGGCGATATCGTCGATCTTCATGGGATTCTCCTATGTTGGAATTGGAAGCCGCTGGCCGGAAGTGGCCCGGCGGCCATGCGAAAAGGCCCGGCGCTCGGCCGGGCCATTGGGCGCAAAAAAGGGGCGGAGCGGCCGAAACCGCCCCGCCCGATGCAGCTATTCCGCCGCGATGGCGTAGGCCGAGCCGGGCTCGTCCTCATCGCCGTCGTCGCCATCCTCGCCGAGGAACGCCGGGAGCGCCTCGCCGTCGGCGGCCGTGTCCGCGATCGGCAGGACGGGATCGACCTCCGGCATCCTCAGCGGTTCGGGAAGCCAGCCGGAATCGGCCAGCAGCCGCTCGGCTTCGCGGGCCATGTCGCCCTTCTTGAGGTGGTCGATCAGCCCGGCCTTCTGCGGCTCGGTGCCTTCGGCGACCGCTTCGAGGATGCGCGGCTTGGTGATGCGGCCGAGATAATTCTCGTAGGTCGGCCGCCAGCCCGTCACCGCCATGTCGAACCCGATAGCGCGGGCCAGGACATTGGCGTGCTCGATCCGGCGCGCGACGCCATGCGCCGAGACGCGGCCACCGCCATGCTTGGGGACCGGCTCCCATTGCGCGTTCACCGCATAGGCCGCGCAATGGGCGAACAGCGCCGCTTGGTCGGCGCCGTCGAGCTGCTGGATCGCGTCCCATGCATCCTTGTCGGACTTGGGAAGCCGCGCCTTCCAACCGGCGTGGCGTTCCTCCATCGCCTTCGCCGCCGCGCTTTCCCGCAGGCCCGGCGCCTGGAACGGGAAATAGACGCGGGAAACCGACAGCTCCAGGCAGGTCTCCGTCCGCACCTGATAGAAGGTGGTGAGCACCATCGCGTGCAGCACGGCGGCGAAGGCCACCGAGGGGTTCTGCGCGAAGGCGTCCTGCAGCGCGACCGTGCGGGATGCGGTCAGTTCGGCCACCAGCCTGTCCGGTAGCGGCTTGATGACTTCATCGTCGTCTTCGTCGCTGTCGGTGGCGACGGGCGCGACCGCGCCACCAAGCCTCTCGGAACCCGCCTGCACGGCGATGTCCGCCGGTTCATCGCCGGTCGCCTCGATCTCCTCATCGGTCTCCTCGTCGTCGGTTTCGACGGCTTCCTCCTCCGGCTCATCCTCCGGCCGCACATAGCCGCGGTCGATGTAGAGGGTGCCGTCAGCTTCGAGGCCGACGAACACGCCGGCGCGAGCCTGCTCCTGCGCGTCGTAGGTGCGGCGACCCTGCGACAAGGCGGCCAGCTCGACATCGATGGCGGTGACGCGGGCATCGACCTCGGCCGGGACGTCGCCCTTGCCCGCCCACTGTTCCTCCAGCGCATCGGCCTCGGCGCGAAGCTCGGCGATGCGGGCTTCGTCTTCCTCGGTCGGCGGCTCGCGGGTGGCTTCGATCGCGCGGCAGTCCGCGTCGTAACCATAGGGCAGATCGACCAGCGCCTCGACCCACTTCCAGCCTTCGGCCCTGATCCTGTTGGCCTCGGCGTCGAGCTTCTCGGCGACCAGGCGGTCGAGCAAGGCCGGATCGGTCAGCCAGCCGCCGTCATCGGGCTCGAACAGGTCGCGCGTCGGCGCCACGCCGCCCGCCGCGAGATAGGCGTCGAGACCGACGAACCGCACGCGGGCATCGGACATCTCCACCATATCCTCGGTCAGCTTGTCGCGGATGAAGCTGGGCGACTTGTTGATGCTGTGGTCGAGCTGCTTCCAGAGCTGCTCCTGGCGGGCATGATCGTCGCTGACGGTGAAGGCCATGAGCTGATCGAGAGTCATGTCGCCGGCGACATAGACCTCGTGCAGCGTCGGCGAGACCGCGGCGAGCTTCAGCCGCTGACGCACCACGGCCGGCGTGACGCGGAAGTGCGCGGCGATGGCCTCCTCGCGCTCACCCTTGTCGATCAGCACCTTCATGCCGTGAAACTCGTCGAGCGGGTGGAGCGGCTCGCGCTCGCTGTTTTCCGCAAGCGAGTCCTCCTCGGCCAGGACCGGATCGTTGGCCGCCTTGACGACGCAAGGCACCAGCGCATCCTTGGCCATCCGCTTGCGCTTCACGAGGATCGCCAGCGCGCTGTAGCGGCGGCCGCCGGCGGGCACCTCGAAGAAGCCGGTTTCGGCGCCGTCGTCATCGAGCTGCGGGCGGACATTGAGGCCGTGCAGCAGGCTGCGGCGCGCGATGCTGTCGGCAAGGTTCTCGATCGTCACGCCGTTCTTCACCCGGCGGACGTTCGATTGGGACAGGATCAGCTTGTCGAAGGGAATATCCCGCGACGGGCTGAGAACGATCTTGGCGGCAGCTTTTGCCATGTCGGTTACTCCATGACGAGCCGCCGCGAGACACTCTCTCGGCTATCCAGCCCGTCACGAAACCGAAGGCCCCCTCTCACTCTCTCCTGCGCTGCCGGGGCCGCCACGCCCGACGCTAGACGCCGCACATGCCCTCGCACTCATTGCCCCAGAGATCGAGCTGACCGCGATCGGCCGGGGTGCTGAGATCGGCTTGGTCGAGCGGCACGGCCGAGCGGTGCAGATACACCTCGCCCCGGATGCCGCGCAGACCGGTGCGGATCGCGCGGTCCACCACGACTGCTTCGCCCCAGGCTTCGGGATCGTGATCGCGGATCTCGCGCCAGCGCATGTCGGAATGGAAAGGACAGCCGACGCAGGCGCTCTTTGGCGGGATCGGGTAGTCGTGACGTTCGAGCCACCGCAGGCAGTCGTGTCGCGACATGCGCTGCTCGATCAGCGGCCAGCGGTTGACCTGCCACGCCTCGAACGAGGGCTTCATCCGTATCAGCTCGTCGAGCGAGATGCCGATCCACTGTTCGACGACAGGATGATCGGGCGAGCGGCGGCGGGTCAGGCCGATCAGCTCGCGCACCTTCCGGCGAATGGGGACGATCTTGTAATCTTTGGTGCATTGGCGCCGGATCATACCGATCTCGACATGGCGACGCTTTACCGTGCGGGTGAAGGCAGGGATCGAGGCCCAGCGTTCGCCGGCGCCGGCGCGCAGCAGGTCGGCACGAATATCGCCGGCTGAGACGATATGCACCGGGAATGGCAGGACGTTCGGCGACATGAGCCAGGCGAGATGCTCGCGCACGGCGCGCGGTTCCCAGCCTGTGTCGGCGAATATAGCGCAGTCGGGCATCGGCCCGATCTCCCCATGCGCGGCCATCAGCGCCAGCGTAGTCGATTGGACGCCCGCGCCGAGGCTGAGGACGCGCAACCGAAGCCGATCGCTAGAGGGGTTCTGGCCGAGGGTGATAAGGCCCGCTTGGTCGTAATATGCGTGGGCGGCTGTTGTGGTGAGCGCCATCGCGATTCTCCGCGACGGACCGGCAAGGGCTACTCCCTCTGCCTCGTGAGCCCGTCACGGCGACCGGGCCGGGCTCTCACTCTCAGCGGGGGCGTTGCGGGGGCGGCAGCCGCCCGCTCGAAGGGGTAGCGGGGGACCGCAAGGGCGCCCGCTCAGGGGAAGACTTTCCCCTCCCATCAAATCCGCATCAACCTTGCTTCCAGATTATTTTTGATTATATTTTAATCGAGTTGATAGAAGGTGATGAACATGGCGATCGAGACAAAAGTATTGACTACGCACGTCCCGCTGCATCTCGCGGAAAAGGTGGAAGCGATGGCCTCCCGGCTTGAACGCTCGCGCGGCTGGGTGATGAAGCAAGCGCTCGCCGCCTGGGTAGATCAGGAGGAAGAGCGTCACCGGATGACGCTCGAAGCGCTGGATGATGTCGATGCCGGGCGCGTGATCGACCATCAGGCCGTGCGCGCATGGGCGGACAGCCTCGGCACCGACGCCCCGCTGCCGCCGCCTTCGGCATGAGGATCAAGTGGACCGGCAAGGCGTCCTCGGATCTGGTCCGGCTGCACGAGCATCTGCGCCCGGTCGCTCCGGAGGCGGCGGCGCGGGTCGTACAGCAGCTCGCGCGCGCACCGGATCGGCTGCTCGACTATCCCCGGATCGGCGAGAAGCTGGACGCCTACGAACCGCGCGAAGTCCGGCGCATCATCGTAGGCAACTACGAGCTGCGTTACGAGATAGCGGACGCGACAATCTTCATCCTGCGCCTGTGGCATTGCCGCGAGGAGCGCAGCTTCGAGTCGGACGATTGACGATGAGACTGGCCGCCCGAAGCACTAGGACGCAGTGCACCGCCCTTCGCCCCTATCTGCGCTTCGCCGCGAGAGAGGCTTTGCATGAAGCGCGGGCACGACGCAGCTTGGCGGGATGGCCCTTCCTCGCAAATTACGTCGCCGCCAGCCTCGCCGCTGGGCCGAAGACCTTGACGACCTTTTCGACTACACCAACCGCGTTGCGCCACGGCGGGTGTCGCGCCGGGTGCGCTGCGATGACGGCCCGATCGTCGTCACGGACGACTGGCCGGACCAAGTCCCGATCGGCGATACCGAGCTGCGGGCGATCGAAGGCCATATGCGGCTGGAGCTGGACAAGCTGTTCGGTCCGCTGCCGTGAAGTGAGGAGTGAAGTATCATGACCAGCGCCGCCCTGCGACGAGGTAAAGATGAGGCGCCGGTCGTGGCGACCGCGCGCGCCGCTCTCTACCTGCGCGTCTCGACCGGCCGTCAGGCCGATAGCGACTTGTCGATTCCCGATCAGCGCCGCCAGATCGAAGGCTATTGTCTGTCGCGCGGCTGGGAAGTCGCGGCCGAGTTCGTCGAGCCGGGCAACACCGCGACCGACGACCGCCGGCCTGCCTTTCAAGCCATGATCGACGCGGCGATGCAAAAGCCATCGCTTTTCAACGTGATCCTCGTCCACAGTTTTTCGCGGTTCTTCCGCGACCAGTTCCAGTTCGAGTTTTACGTCCGCAAGCTGGCGAAGAATGGAGTGAAGCTCGTCTCGATCACGCAGGATTTGGGCGATGATCCGATGAGCGTGATGATGCGCCAGATCATGACGCTGTTCGACGAGTATCAGTCGAAGGAGAACGGCAAGCACACGTTGCGCGCGATGAAGGAGAATGCCCGCCAAGGCTTTTGGAATGGGGCGAGAGCACCCATCGGCTATCGCGTGGTTGCAGCCGGGGAGCGTGGCGCGAAGATCAAGAAAAAGCTGGAGATTGACCCGATTCAAGCGGAAACGGTGCGGCGCATCTACCGAATGGCGCTCAACGGCGTCGAAAATCGGGGACCGATGGGCCTCAAGTCGATCGCCACCTGGCTCAATGAGAACAATATCCGCACCCGCGATGGCGGGCGCTGGGGCTTGGGCGCGGTGCATCAAGTGCTCACTCGCACAACCTACATCGGGCAACACCGCTTCAACACTCGTGACCATAAAACGAAGACGCCGAAGCCGGAGAGCGAGCACGCCGTCATGGAAGTGCCGCCGATCGTCTCGGAAGCGGAGTTCGAGGCGGTCCAGCGCTCGCTCAAGGCGCGTAGCCCAAAAATGATGCCGCCGATGGCGGTGGGCGGGCCGACGCTGCTTACAGGCATCTGCTTCTGCGCGTGCTGCGGCGGCGCGATGACGCTACGAACGGGCACAAGCAGCATGGGCCGGGAGTATCGTTACTATACCTGCTCGACGAAGGCACGGCAGGGTTCCACCGGCTGTCCCGGCATCACCGTGCCTATGGAACGGCTCAATGAGGCGGTGGTCGATCATCTCGAAGCGCGGCTGCTCGACCCTGCACGGCTCGAAGCTCTGATGGATCAGATCCTTGAACGCCGCGACGAATGGGTAAATCACCGTCGCCAGCATGTCGCCGACCTTGAGCGGCGCGCGACCGAGGCGGAAGCCAAGCTCAAGCGGCTCTATGACGCGATCGAGAACGGCGTCATCGACGTGAATGATTCGTCGCTCAAGGACCGCATCGCCGAACTGACCGCAACCCGCGATCAGGCCAAAGGCGATTCCGAGCGGGCGTTGGCCCATATTGTGAAGATCGGCCCGGCCATCACGCCCGAGAGCCTGCGGGCCTTTGCCGCCGCCCTGAAAAAGAAGCTGAGGAACGGCGACGGCACATTTGCGCGCGACCAGGTTCGTGCGGTCGCACAGCGGGTTGAAGTGGTCAGCCGAAAGGAGATTCGGATTCGCGGCCTGCGGAGCGAACTCCTGCGAACGCTAACCGCCGCCTCTGGCGTAGAGGCGGCGGTTCTAGGCGTTCGCAGCTTTGAACCGAAATGGCGCACCCGACAGGATTCGAACCTGTGGCCTCTGCCTTCGGAGGGCAGCGCTCTATCCAGCTGAGCTACGGGTGCAACGGCGGCGGTGCCTAGCAGCGAGGCGCACGGCTGGCCAGCGGTTTTTGCCCTGCGGTTTGCTCTCCGGATTTCCCGTCCCGGGCGGCCTTAGCGATTTGGTAGGGACGGCACATGTATCCCGCGCGGCATGGCATGGGATTCCGCCAGCGGCGCAGCGGCGCCCGATGGCGCGCCGGTGATGGGCGCGGCGATCGCGGATTCGCCGCCCGGTGCCGCTTCCCTCACCGACACGTGGAACGCCCTGCACGAAGCCGCCGCGATCGTCGGCGCGCTGGCCGGCCGGTCCGTTGCCGAGGACGCCGGTGCTTCGCCGGCGGCGATCGAAGCCTTTCCCGCGACGATTCTCCACGCCGGCGGCTGGCGCCTGGCGCTGGCGCAGCAGGGGATGGACGATCTGGCTGCGATCCTGGAGACCGGGGTTTCCGCGCGGGGTCGCTCGCCCGCCCATGCCGCCATGGCCTTGCACGACGAATTCCGCGCGGCGCGTGCGGCCCTGCTCGCGCTGGTGGCGCCCGCGCCGGTCCGCCATCCGGTCTGACCGCGCGGCCACTTTACCTGTTCCATTTTTGTTCCTACGGTGCGGAGCATGATCGATTCGCCCGTCGTCCCGCTCGCCGATCTGCCGGACAGCGCACGGACTACCCCGCGCGAGGCGCAGGCCGTGGCGCGTGGCATCGCGCGGCTGTTCGCCCGCAACGGCATCTGGTGCCTGCCGGAAATGCCGCTGCGCTCGGGCCGCCGCGCCGACCTGATGGGGATCGACGCGAAGGGCCATGTGGTGATCGTGGAGATCAAGGTCAGCCGCGCCGACCTGCTGGGCGACGGCAAGTGGACCGATTATCTCGACCATTGCGACCGGTTCTACTGGGGGCTGGCCCCGCACCTCGACCGCGCCTGCCTGGAAGGGCCGGATTTCCGGCCCGAACGCTGCGGCGTGATCGTGGCCGATGGCTATGACGCGGAGATCCTGCGCCCCGCGCCCTCGCATCCGCTGGCGGCGGCGCGGCGCAAGGCGGAAGTCGAACGGCTAGCCCGCGCGGCGCTGCGCCGGCACGTGGTGGGACTGGACCCGCACTGCGCCGGCTGGGGCGAAGGCTAAGCCGCTTCGCCACCCCGCCCGACCGATACGTTCAGACCAGACCGCCCATCAGACCAGACCGGCGGTCTGCGCCAGCAGCCAGCCGCCGATGGCGATGAACAGCACCGCCGCCACCATCCGCACCACGCCCAGCGGCACGCGGCGGATCAGTTCGCTGCCCAGGAACACCGCCGGCACGTTGGCGATCATCATCCCCAGCGTAGTGCCCGCCGTCACCGCCAGCGCATCGTGGAAGCGCGCGCCCAGCGCGATCGTCGCCACCTGGGTCTTGTCGCCCATTTCGACGAGGAAGAACGCCACCAGCGTCGTCAGGAACGGGCCGAAGCGGCCGGGCTTCTCCTCCGCGTCATCGAGTTTGTCGGGGATCAGCGTCCACAGGCCCATGGCGATGAACCCCGCCGCCACGGCATAGCGGAACCACAGGCCATCGAGCAGCGAGGCCGCCGTGGCGCCGACCAGCGCGGCGAGGAAGTGGTTGGCCAGCGTGGCGCAGAGGATGCCCAGCACGATCGGCCAGGGCTTGCGGAAGCGGGTGGCGAGCACGATGGCGAGAAGCTGGGTCTTGTCGCCGATTTCCGCGAGCGCGACGATCGCGGTGGAAGTGGTCAGGGCTTCGATCATGAACGGTTCCGGGGCCGGGCAGCTTATCGAGACAACGGCACAACACCCTCCCGCCCGGCCTGAGCGGAAAGCATGATGCCATTGGTCTCGCCCGGAAGGCCCCCGCAAGGGCCGCTCCGCCTGCGCCATGGCCTCTCGGCCAAGCATGTTGACGCGCCGTACCGGCATGGGCCAGCTGGCAAGGGACCGCGCGATGCCCTGATGACAGGACGGGCGCGGTGGCTACTCCCCAAGTAACGCAAGCCGGTTACGCCCCGCGCGCGGCCGACGCAAGCCCCAACGCGCTCACTTCTTCCCGACGGGCTTCACCGCCTTTTCGCGCGAAAGCCGCGTCATCAGCAGCGCGGCGCGCTTGGCCTGCCGCCAGATGCTGGGCACATCGGTGGTTTCGGCGGGCGAATGATCGCCGGTGCTGGCGGGGCCGAGGCCGACCAGCCCGTCGACATCGGCCGCCACGAACGAGATGTCACCCGCGCCGCGCTTCAGCGGATCGAGCGGAGCCATCGCCGGCAGACCCAGCGTTTCGTTCACGCCGTTGAGCCGCGCCAGCAGCGCCTGGTTGCCCGGCGTCGGCGCCATCGGCGGATAGCCTTCCTCGAACGTGATGGCCGCCTGCGCGCCCGGCCAGGTGCGCGCCACGATCGCGCGCATCCGCTCCATCGCCCGCCGGTCCTGCTCGGGGCTGAGCGAGCGCAGGTCTCCACGCGCGATCGCCTTGGCCGGCACGATGTTGGTCTTGCCCGCCGCCGCAACGTGCGCCGCGTCGGGCGCAAGCGTGGCTTCCGCCCCGCCCGCGATCAGGCCGACGTTCAGCGTCAGGTTCGGCTCGGGCACTTCCTCGCGGATCGCGGCGATGATGCGCGCGGCGGCATAGATCGCGCCATCGCCCATCGCGGGCGAGAACACCGCGCTCGAATGGCCCGACTTCGCGGTGACGGTGAGCGTCCACGAATTGGACGAACGCCGCGCGATCGAGCCCATGTCCTTGCCGTCTTCCTGCGACAGCCCCTCGAAATCGAGCGCCGCGTCAGCGCGCCGGCCGGCCGCGACCAGATCGGCGCGCGCCACCTCGGTCGGCTCGCCCGCGTCCTCCTCGTCGCCGGTCAGCACCACCTCGATGTTGGCGTCCCTGAGCGTGCCCGCCGCCTGCATCGCACGCAGCGCGGCGATCATCACCGCCATGCCGCCCTTGTCGTCGGCCACGCCCGGGCCGGTGGCCTTGTCGCCCTTCAGCGCGAACGTCTGGAACGGCGAATCCGGTTCGAACACGGTATCGAGATGGCCGATCAGCAGCAGCCGCTTCATGCCCTTCGCGCCCCTGTGCGTCAGGATCAGGTGCCCGGCGCGCCCGGTCTGCTCCATCGGCACCCAGCGCGCGGCAAAGCCCAGCGCGGTGAATTCGGGCGCGACGATATCGCGCACCTTACGCACGCCTTCGAGGTTCCGGCTGCCCGAATTCTGGTTCACCATCCGTTCGAGCAGCGCCAGCGTGCGCGCCTGTTCGGCATCGACGGTGGCGACCATCCGCTGTTCCGCCGGCGTGGCCGGCGCGGCGAGCACAGCCCCGCTCCCCAGCCCGCCCGCGAGCAGCGCCGCACCGATGATAGAGCCCGCAAACTGATGATACCGCATCGAAATCCCCGTCCAGTCACACGGTGTACGTTGCCGGTCACGCGGAGGCCGGGCAAGGCCCTTTGCGCAATTTCCTTGCTTTTCGGAGCAATCGCGCCTATGTGCGCCGCAGCAAGACCGGCGGCCCCCGTGCCGCAAGCCGCGTCAGCGTGAGATTGCGCCTCCATTTGCCAAGGGCATTTGCGAAAGGCGCGATCCGGCCCGGCCCCACGGTCTCTTGCCTTCACGGCTTCCCCTTTCACGCATGGGTCGCATGGTACGACCCCTGCCGCGCCCGCGATTCTTCGTGGAGCGCCAACGAAAGCATTGTTTTTCATGTCCTATTTTAGCGATCTCGGCCTTGCCGAGCCCATTCTTCGTGCGCTCGAAAGCAAAGGCTACAACGATCCCACGCCCATCCAGCGCCAGTCGATTCCGGCGCTGCTCGAAGGCCGCGACCTGCTGGGCATCGCCCAGACCGGCACCGGCAAGACCGCCGCGTTCGCGCTGCCCTCGCTGCATCGCCTCGCCGCCGACCCCAAGCCGCGCAAGCCCGCCTCGTGCCGGATGCTGGTGCTTTCGCCCACCCGCGAACTCGCCGCGCAAATTGCCGACAACATGAAGGGCTACGCCAAGAACCTGAACCTCTCGGTCGATTGCGTGTTCGGCGGCGTGCCCATCGGCAAGCAGGCGCGCCGTCTGGTGCCGGGCATCGACATCCTCGTCGCCACGCCGGGCCGCCTGCTCGACCTGATCGACAACCGCGCGCTGACGCTGGGCCGGGTCGAGATCTTCGTGCTCGACGAAGCCGACCAGATGATGGACCTCGGCTTCATCCATGCGCTGCGCCGCGTTGCCAACCTGCTGCCCAAGCAGCGCCAGAGCCTGTTCTTCTCGGCCACGATGCCCAAGTCGATCGAGGATCTGGGCAAGCAGTTCATCAACAATCCGGTGCGCGTGGAAGTGGCGCCGCAATCGACCACCGCCGAACGCGTCGACCAGTTCATCACGCTCATCAACCAGGCGGAAAAGCAGGCGCTGCTGACGCTGCGCATCCGCGCCATGCTGGCGGACAAGTCGCTCGACCGCGCGCTGGTCTTCACCCGCACCAAGCACGGGGCGGACCGCGTCGCGCGGCACCTTGCCGGCGCCGGCGTGGAAGCGCGGGCGATCCACGGCAACAAGTCGCAGGCGCAGCGCACCGCCGCGCTCGAAGCCTTCCGCCAGGGTTCATGCCCGATCCTCGTCGCCACCGACATCGCGGCGCGCGGCATCGACGTTTCGGGGGTGAGCCATGTGTTCAACTTCGAGCTGCCCAACGTGCCCGAACAGTACGTCCACCGCATCGGCCGCACCGCGCGCGCCGGCGCCGATGGCGTGGCGATCAGCTTCTGCGCGCCCGATGAGAAGCCCTATCTGCGCGATATCGAGCGGCTGACCGGTGTTAAGCTGATGCCGCAGGCGCTGCCGGAGAACTTCATGCAGGAAGCCGCCCGACTGCCCGCGCCCGCGCGCAGGCCGCAGGAAGACGACGCTCCACGCCACCAGCAGGGCAATCGCCGCGATGGTGGCCAGCGCAGCGGGGGCCAGCGCAACGGGGGGCAGCGCAGCGCGGGGCAGGGCGTCGGAGGTCAGCGCACTGGCGGTGGTCGCGGCGACCAGCAGGCCCATGGTGGCCGCGCGCAGGGTCGCGACGGCAAGCCGCGGGACGTGAGCCAGCGGCAGGAACGCCGCGACGGCCAGAACGATCGGGGTCCGGTGCGCAATCCGCTGCATACCGAGCGCGCAGACCGTCCCGAAGGCGAACGCGCAGGGGAGCGCGACGGCCAGCAGCGCCGGTTCCGCCCGCGCGGCCCCGGCAATGTCGGCCAGCACCGCAACCGGGTGCGCCGCGCCGGGTAAGCGGCGACACATTGCGGAACTAGGGTCAGGGCCCATTACTGGCGCGCTCGAGGTTTGAAGCAAAATGGCCTGTTGCAAGGAGAGAGGGCGCGGGAATATGTCGATATTTCAAGCCCTCTCGACGCCGCAGCGGGCCATTTTGGTCAAATCCCGCAGGGACGTCCAAATGGCTTCCGTGCCTTCCGCGAACGGAATGCCGGTGCGCGAGGGAACGCGCTGGATCGTCCCGGCTTCGTCCGCAAAAGGCGGAGCTTCATGAACAGCATCGGGCTTTCCGCGCTGGCGATGACGCTGATCGTGGGGGTGCGCTATCTCCTCACCAGCGGTCTGTTCGCCGCGCTCACCGGGCGGAAACGCCCGGGCCTCTATCGGGGGCTGACCCCGCAGATCCGCAAGGAAATCGCCTGGAGCCTCGCCTCGTCGGCGATCTACGGCATTCCCGCCGGGATCGTCGCCTGGGGCTGGCAGGCGCACGGCTGGACGCGGATCTACACCGATCCGCGCGCCTGGCCGCTGTGGTGGATGCCGGTCTCGCTGCTGCTCTACCTGTTCCTGCACGATACCTGGTTCTACTGGACCCACCGCTGGATGCACCGCCCGCGCGTGTTCCGCGCGGTGCACGCGATCCACCACGCCAGCCGCCCGCCGACCGCCTGGGCGGCGATGAACTTCCACCCGGCCGAAGCCGCGCTGGTCGGCCTGCTGATCCCGGCGCTGGTCTTCGTGATCCCGATCCACGCGGGCGTGCTGGGCCTGGTGCTGCTCGTCATGACGGTGATGGGCGTCACCAACCACATGGGCTGGGAAATGTTTCCGCGCCGGCTCGTTCATTCCCGGGTCGGCCAATGGCTGATAACCGCAAGCCATCATCAACGGCATCACGAGCAATACCGGTGCAACTACGGACTCTACTTCCGCTTCTGGGACAGGCTGTGCGGCACCGACAAGGGGCTGGGCACGCTGTGAAATCCGCCCTGATCCTGCTGCCGGCCGCGCTGGTCTTGGGCGGTGCGGTGGCGCCGGAGCACGCCTCGCTCACCGTCGACGTCACCGGGCTGCGCTCGGTCCGGGGGCTGGTGCAGGTGTGCATCACCACCGATCCGGCGACATTTCCCGATTGCCAGAAAGACCCGCACGCGCGCCATCTTTCCGTGCCGGCGCGCAACCCCGCGATCACGTTCGCCAATGTCGCGCCCGGCCGCTATGCGGTGGCGCTGTTCCATGACGAAAACGCCAACGGCAGGCTGGACAAGGTGCTGATGGTCCCTAAGGAAGGCTTCGGCTTCTCGCGCGATGCGCCGGTGCGGTTCGGCCCGCCCCGGTTCGCGGCGGCAGCCCTGACCCTTGGCGAAGGCGAGGTGCGGACGGAAATCCGCATGCGCTATATGCTGTGACGGAGAGCTGTCGATGCTGAAAGCGATGCACCGCGGCGGCGCGCTGGCACCGTTCCGCTATCCCGCTTTCCGATCGATCTGGACCGCCAACCTCTTTTCCAACGTCGGCTCCACCATCCAGTCGGTCGCCGCCGCCTGGCTGATGACCGACCTGACCAGCAGCCACGTGATGGTCGCGCTGGTGCAGGCTTCGGCTACGATCCCGATCATGCTGCTGGGCATGATCGCCGGGGCCATCGCCGACAACTTCGACCGCCGCCGCGTGATGCTGGCGGCGCAGACGGCGATGCTGGCGGTGTCCGCCCTGCTCGCCGCGCTGGGCTATGCCGGGATGGTCGGCCCGTGGTCGCTGCTCGCGCTGACGCTGATGGTGGGCATGGGCACCGCGCTCAACGGCCCGGCGTGGCAGGCATCGGTGCGGCTCCAGGTGGGCAAGGACGATCTGCCGCAGGCGATCGCGCTCAACGCCATATCGTTCAATCTCGCACGCAGCGTCGGTCCCGCGATGGGCGGGTTGCTCATTTCGATCTGGAACGTGAACCTGGCCTTCGCGCTCAACGCGATCAGCTATGTCGGCATGATCGTGGTGCTGTGGACGTGGCGACCGCACCGCGCGCATACCCCGCAGCGCCAGCCGATGTTCGCCTCGATCAAGGTCGGCATCGATTTCTGCGCGCGTTCCGCGCCGATCCGCAAGGTGCTGCTGCGCGGCTTCGCCTTCGGCTTCGGCGCGGCCGGCTTTTCCGCGCTGATGCCCACCGTGGCGCGCGATCTGCTGCGCGGCACCGAGCTGGACTATGGCCTGATGCTGGGCGCGTTCGGCATGGGATCGATCGTCACCGCGTTGTGGGTGGGCAAGGCCCGGCGGCGCTATGGCGCGGAAGCCGTGGTCTCCGCCGCGACGCTCGCCTTCGCCGCCGCGCTTGCCTCGCTCTCGTTCACCGCCTCGGTGCCGCACGCGATGGTCACCGCCTTTCTCGGCGGCTCGGGCTGGGTCGCCGCGATGACCAGCCTCAACGTCGCCATGCAGCTCCGCTCGCCCGAAACGATTCTCGGCCGCTGCCTGTCGATCTACCAGGCGGTGACATTCGGCGGCATGGCGCTGGGCGCCTGGGCCTGGGGCAGCGTGGCCGACCTCGGCGGCCTGCAGACGGCGCTGCACGCGGCGGCGGCGTGGCTGCTCGCTTCGCTGGTGCTGCGCGTGCTGGCGCCGATGCCCACGCGCGAGGAAGGACGGCTCGACATCGTACAGGAACCCGCCAATGCCAAACCCTGAAACGTCCCCCGACGCCCGTCCGCTGCGCTCATTGCTCTACATGCCGGCCAGCAACCGCCGCGCCATCGACAAGGCACGCGGCCTCGATACCGATGCGGTCGCGCTCGATCTCGAAGACGCCGTCGCGCCCGAGATGAAGGCCGAGGCGCGCGCCGCGCTGCTGGAGGAACTGACAGCGGGCGGCTTCGGCCATCGCCGCCTGATCGCGCGGATCAACGCGCTGGACACGCCGTGGGGGCAAGACGATCTCGTCACGCTGGCCGTCGCGCCGGTGGAAGCGGTGCTGGTGCCCAAGGTGGACGACGCGGACGACGTGATCGCGCTTTCGCGCGCGATGGACGCGGCCGGCTATGCGCCCGGCGTGAAGCTGTGGGTGATGATCGAGACGCCGCGCGCAGTGCTGGCGCTCGAACGCATCGCCGCCTGCGCCGCCACCACCCGGCTGGCCGCCTTCGTGCTGGGGCTCAACGATCTCGCCAAGGATACCGGCATGGCGCAACTGCCGGGCCGCGCGGTGTTCCTGCCGGTGCTGACGCTGGCCGTGCTGGCAGCGCGCGCGCATGGCCTCGCCATTCTCGACGGCGTGTGCAACGCGATAGACGACTCAGCGCGGCTCGAAGCCGAATGCGTGCAGGCGCGCGACGGGGGATTCGACGGCAAGACTCTGATCCACCCGGCGCAACTTGACATCGCCAACCGCGTGTTCGCGCCCGACGATGACGCCGTTGCCGAAGCGCGCGCCATCGTCGCCGCCTTCGCCGACCCCGCCAACGCCGGCAAAGGCGCGCTGCGGGTGAACGGAAAAATGGCGGAATTGCTGCATCGGACGCAGGCTGAACGCCTGCTGGCAAAGGCCGCCGCCATCGCCGCGCGCTGAAGGCAGCCCCGCCTCCGGCCGGGGACCGTGCGGGAATCGCGCCGGCGCAACTTAAACAAACCTTTACCATGTTGCGCCAGAACGGTCACAAACGGATGGCAAGGGCGCCTTTCATGGATGGATTGCACGAGTTGGGCGGCGACGGTTTCGGCATGAACGCGCCTGACTATATTTCTCTGGACGACGATGCGATCGTCGAGGCGCCGCCGCCGGTCGTCGGTCAGGACGAACGGCGCCTGCAGGTGCGGGCCTACAATTTCTGGACCGGCCTGCTCGATGGCGGGCCATTCCCGCCGGTCGCGCCGCTGCTTGCCGGCAACCTGCCCGATTTCGCCGATCGCTCGGTCCTGCTGCATTTCGACGAAGGCTACGAAGATCCCGCGATCGTTCAGCTGGGCGCGCTGCTGGCCAGCGAATGCGGCGACGGGCCGATGCCCGCACGGCTCAGCGATGTGCCGGGCCGCACCCTGCTGTCGCGCATCACCGACCACTACATGCAGATCATCGCCAACGAGGCCCCGATCGGCTTCGAGGCCGAGTTCGTCAATCAGGACGGCCGCAACATCCTCTATCGCGGCATCCTGCTGCCGTTCTCGTCCGATGGCGAAACGATCGATTACATCTACGGGGTCATCAACTGGAAGGAACTGGCCGACCAGCAGACCACCGACGATCTCCTGTTGCAGATCGGGCAGGCGCTGGCTGCGGTGCCGGCGCAAAGGCCGAGCGGCATGGGCATGCTTGACGCGCTGAATGCGCCGGAACCGGCCGACCGGGCCGGAGTGTGGGCCGATGGACCGCGCGCGCTGCCATATGGCGCGGACGAGCCGGAACTCGACCTTGCCGAGATCGGCGCGGAAATCCTGTCGTTCCCGGGTTCCTTGGACGAGGATGAGACGGGCATCCTGCCGATGCCGGGTTTCGGCGCCAATGGCGTTCCCGGCGACGATGACGTCATGGACCTTGCCGGGCTGGAGGAAGTGCCGTCCGATCTCGACGAGGCCGTGCTCACACCCTCCACCCCGATCAACGACGATTTCGGCCTGGCCGACTGGCTGGCTTCGGCGCGCGAACTCGCCCATGCCGCGCACACCAGCGAGGATCGCACGCGCGGCGCGCTCTATGCCGCGATCGGCCGCGCCTGGGATTTCGCGCTGGCCACGCGCGATGCGCCGGAAGACTATGCCGACATGATCGCCGACGCCGGCCTTTCCATGCAGGCCCGCGCGCCGCTGATCCCGCTGGTCAAGCTGGTGTTCGGCGCGGAATACGACAAGACGCGCCTGACCGAATACGCGACGGTGCTGGGCCATGCCGAACGCATCGGGCTGCAGCGCGGCGAACTGGGCGGCTTCCTGGCCAGCGCGCCGGGCGGCCTGAAGGGCGTGGTGTCCACCGAACGCCGGCTGCGGCGCGAGGAAAGCGGCAAGGCCCGTGTGCCCGATGCCGCCGAAGTGCTGGCGCAAGGCCTGCGCGCGCTGCCGGCCCGGCCGCTGGCCGATCTCCCCGCCGAAGGCCCGGAATTCGCGCTGGTCATGGTCTGCCGCCAGGGCGATGGCACCGTGGCGCTGCTGGGCGACGTGACCGGCGACCAACCTCTGTTCGAACGCGCCGCGCGCAGGCTGGTTGGTTAAGCCGCCTTGACCTGCCAGGCGGCGTGGACAAATTCCGCAACGCCACAGCTGGAGGCAAAAGCCGCCAGTTCGAGGAGGCGAGGCGAAGGAATATCGGCCATATTTCGAGCCGAGCCGACGCTGAAATGGCGGCTTTTGGTCCAGCGCCGAAGGGGTTGCCCTGAAACAGGCCCTGGCCGCGTTGCTCGGCCTTGAAAGAGACCCGCTCTTCCTGCGGCCTCGCGCCTTGCCAGGGCCTGTTTCAGGGCAACTGTGGTGTTGCGGAATTTGTCCACGCCGCCTAGCCACGCGTCCATGGCGGGTGGAACGCAGGAAAGGACGCGCGTGGCATTTCCCGGATGGGGCTGGCTCGGCTGGAGCCTGGCCATGCTGGCGTTGATCGTCGCGGGCGGCGGCACGGCACTCGCCCTGGCGCTCCGCACCAATGCCGTTGCCGTGCTGGATAATGCCGACTGGCTGCTGCGTGGCGGCGGCGACGTGGTTCTGGCGGCCAGCGAACGCTATGGCGCGGACCCTGCGCAAAAACTCGAAATGTTCGTGCCGCGCGGCGCGCGCGGGCCGCTTCCCGTCATCGTATTCATCCACGGCGGCAGCTGGGCCAGCGGCGATCCGCAGAACTACCGCTTCGTCGCCCGCGCGCTCGCACCACAGGGCTACGCCGTGGTGCTCGCCGGCTACCGGCTCTACCCGCGGGTCCGCTATCCCGGCATGCTGGAAGACGGCGCGCTGGCCCTGCGCTGGGTGGCAGACCATGCCGCAGCCCACGGCGGCGATTCCTCGCGCGTGGTGGTGATGGGGCATTCGGCCGGCGCTTACAACGCGCTGATGCTGGCGCTGGACCGGCGCTGGCTGGCGGCGCGCGGCCTGTCCGCCGATGCGCTGCGCGGCGCGGTCGGCGTTTCCGGCCCCTACGCCTTCTATCCGTTCGATACGCCCGCCGCGATTCACAGCTTCGGGCAGGCGCCGGACCCGCAGGATACCCAGCCCGTGGCCCACGCCCGTGGCGACGCGCCGCCGCTGCTGGTGGTGACGGGCGATGCCGATACCGTGGTCAAGCCGCGCAATTCGATCACGCTCGCCCGCGCCATGACCGCCGCCGGCGCGCCGCTGCACGCCATCCTGTTGAAGGGCGCGAGCCACGAGGACACGATCAAGATGCTGGCCCGCCCGTTCGACCGCGACCGGCGCGTGCTGGACGCGATCCTGCCGTTTCTGGCACGCGTGACCGCGCCCGCTTCAGGCGCGGTTCAGGCGGCGGCGCGATAGGCTGGCATGGTGACGATGCGCATGGCCCCCTCTCGCACGATAGCGTCGCGCGCGGCCTCGATCGCAGGGCGCATCGCAGCCGCTTTCGCCGCGCTTTCGCTCACGCTGCAGCCGGCGGCGGCGCAATCGGTGCTGCGCGATGCCGAAACCGAAGCGCTGTTCCGCGACCTTTCCGCGCCGCTGATCAAGGCCGCCGGTCTCGAACCGCGCAACGTCGATATCGTGCTGCTCAACGACGGCTCGATCAACGCCTTCGTCGCGGGCGGGCAGGCCGTATATGTCCACAGCGGGCTGATCGGCGCGGCCGACCACGTCAGCGAAGTGCAGGGCGTGATCGCGCACGAACTGGGCCACATCACCGGCGGCCACATCATCCGCAACGACGAGGGCGCTCGGCCCGCCACGGGAATCACCATCCTCAGCCTGCTGCTGGGCGCGGCGGCCGCCGCCGCCGGCGCGGGCGACGCGGCGATGGGCGTGTTCATGGCCGGGCAGCAGGCGGCGTTGGGCAAGTACCTCGCCTTCAGCCGCGCGCAGGAATCCTCGGCCGACGCGGCCGGCGCGCAGTTCTTGTCGAAAGCGGGCATTTCCGGGCGCGGCTCGATCGATTTCTTCAAGAAGCTGCAGAACCAGGAGTTCCGCTATGGCTTCACCCGCAACGCCGACAGCGAGTTCTATTCCTCGCACCCGATGACCGCGGACCGCCTGACCACGCTGCAGGATACCTACGAACGCGATCCAGCGTGGAACAAGCCCGAAGACCCGGCGCTGCAGGCGCGCTTCCTGCGCGTGAAGGCCAAGCTCTATGGCTATCTGGCGGAACCGCAGGCGACGCTCAACGCCTATCCGGAATACCTCAACGACGTGCCCGCCCACTATGCCCGCGCCTATGCCTACCACAAGGAGGCGTTCATGGACAAAGCGCTGGCCGAAACCCAGGCGATCCTGAAACAGCAGCCGAACGATCCCTACGCGCTGGAGCTGGAAGGACAGATCCTGCTCGAATCCGGGCATCCGGCCGACGCGCTGGAGCCGCTGCGCCGCGCCACCGCGCTGACCAACAACGAACCGCTAATCGCCACGACGTTCGGCCACGCCCTGCTCGCCACCGAGAACAAGGCCAATTTCGACGAGGCGGAGAAGATCCTGCGCACGTCGATCGCGCGCGACCGCGAGAACCCGTTCGCCTGGTACCAGCTTGGCGTGGTCTATGAAGCCAAGGGCGATACCGCCCGCGCCCGGCTGGCCAGCGCGGAACAGCAATTGATGTACCTTGAGCTGCCCGAGGCGATGCGCAATGCCGAAGCCGCCGAAGCGGCGCTGCCCAAGGGGTCCGCCGACTGGCTGCGCGCGCAGGATATCGCCTATTCGGCGCGGGCGATGATTGAGCGGCAGGGCAAGAAGAAGTAGCGCAGGTCCATGGCTTCCCCTTTATCCCGCATTCGCCCGTTCTGGCTTCTCGCCATCGCCCTGCTCGTGACCGGCACCGGCCTTGGCTGGTGGTACGAGCGCCATCGCACCGCGAGCGAAGCGGAGGCCGGCAGCGACGCCCAGCTTGAACAGACGCTCGCCAGCGCCGGAATCAGCGCGAAGCAGCGCGCCGCCATGGAAGAGCTGGTGCGCGCCTATATCCTCGACCATCCCGAGATCCTGCCCGAAGCGATGGACCGGTTGCAGCAGCGCGAGGCGCAGGCCCGGATCGCGCCGATGCGCGGGGCGCTGGAAACGCCGTTCCCCGGCGCGGTCATGGGCAATCCCGCCGGCAAGGTGACGCTGGTCGAGTTCACCGATTTCGCCTGCACCTATTGCCGGCGCAGCGTGGGCGATGTCGATGCGCTGATCGCCGCCAACCCGGACCTCAGGGTGGTGGTGCGCGAACTGCCGATCATCGCCCCGGCCAGCGAACCGGCCGCGCGCATGGGGCTGGCCGCCGCCGCGCAGGGCAAGTACCCGGCCTTCCACAAGGCGATGTTCGCGGGCGACGCCCCCGGCGACGCCAGCATCGCCGCCGCCGCCGGCACCGCCGGAGTCGATCTGGCCACCGCGCGCAGCTTCGCGCGCGACGCCGGTGTCGATCAGGAAATCCAGCGCAACCTGGGTCTGGCCCGGCAGCTTGGCATCAACGGCACCCCGGCGTGGGTGATCGGCAATGAACTGCTCTCGGGCGCGGTCGGCAAGGAACGGCTGCAACAGGCGATCGACGCCGCGCGCAAGGGCTGAACGACCTCCGCCCCTGCCCGTCCCGCGACCGGGCGTCAGTCGGGCTTCTTGTACATGCTCGCCAGCGGCTTCGCCATGACCCGGCGCAGCATCGGCTCGAAGAACGACAGCGGCAGCGTATCGTAATCGGGATCGAACGCGGCCTGATCGTACTTTTCGCAGAATTCCGCGCAGGCATCGAACCACGGATGATCGCGGAACCGTTCGCGCAGGTTCCGGTCCAGCCCCAGGTAGTGGAAGTAGTAATAGCCCTGGAACGCGCCGTGGTTCTGGCAGATCCAGTGCTCCTCCTCGGACACGAAGGGCTTGAGGATCGCCGCGGCGACTTCAGGATGATTGTAGGTGCCCAGCGTATCGCCGATGTCGTGCAGCAGGGCCATGACGACGTAGCGTTCGCCGCGCCCGTCGCGATGCGCGCGGGTCGCGGTCTGCAGGCTGTGCTGCAGGCGATCGATCGGGAACCCACCGAAATCGCCGTCGAGCAGCCGGAGGTGGGTCAGCACCCGGTCGGGCAGGTGATCGGCAAAGGCGTAGTAATCGCGCCCGATGATGTCCCAGTCCTCCTGGGTGCCTTCGCGCATGGCGCGGAAACGGGCGCGTTCGGCGGTATCGGTCGTGGCTGTCATGGCATCTTCTCCCGTTCCGCAGCTTACGCTTCCCACGGCTTTGCGCAACACCGCGCTTGGCGCTAGAGTACCGTCATGGCCGTGCTGCCGTTTCAACCGACGCCGTTCTTCGGCAACAAGAACCGCGCCTTCTGGCGCCTGCAATTCCTCGGCTGGGGCGGCGCGATGCTGCTGCGCGCGATGTCGATCATCGCCAACGCGCAGCCGTGGTCCAATCTCGTCATCCTGCTGATCGTGACGATCACGGGCTTTTCGATCTCGCTGATCCTGTCGGTGATCTACCGCGCGCTGATCAACCGGCGCCCGATCATCACCTGGGGCGTGACGGCCGTGGTGCTGGCCATCGCCGTGGGCATCTATGCCTTCATCGATTCGTGGGTGCTGAGCCTCTACCGCCCGAACAGCGAGGCCGGCTTCGCCCAGCGCTTCGTGGGCGTGTTCTACCTCGATCTCACGCTGCTGGGGGCCTGGTCGGCGCTCTATTACGCGATCAACTTCTTCCTTCAGGTGGAGGAACAGAACGATCAGCTGCTGCGGCTGGAAAACCAGGCGACATCGGCGCAGCTCGCCATGCTGCGCTATCAGCTCAACCCGCATTTCCTGTTCAACACGCTGAATTCGATCTCCACGCTGGTCCTGCTCAAGCAGACCGAGCCGGCCAACGCGATGCTGAGCCGGCTGTCCTCGTTCCTGCGCTATACCCTGGTCAACGAGCCGACCGGCCGCGTCACCGTGGCGCAGGAGGCGGAGACGCTGAAGCTCTACCTCGATATCGAACGGATGCGGTTCGAGGAACGGCTGCGCACCGAGTTCCGTATCGAGGACGAGGCGCGCAATGCGCTGCTGCCTTCGCTGCTGCTGCAACCGCTGGTGGAAAACGCGATCAAGTATGCCGTCTCCCCGCTGGAGGAAGGCGCGCAGATCACCATCGCGGCGCAACTCGTCGGCCCCACGCTTCGCGTCACCGTGTCGGACACCGGGCCGGGCTTGCAACCGGGCACCGACCCCACGAAATTGTTCGGCGTGACAAGCGATAGCGGCGACACGACATCGGTATGGAACGGCGGCCACGTTTCCACGGGGGTTGGCCTTGCCAACATCCGTGACCGGCTTGCCCAGGCCTATGGCGAAAACCAGCGGTTCGATATCGCCAACGGCCCCGAAGGCGGCCTGACGGTGGTGATCGAGCTGCCCTACGAGGCGAAGGAAACGCCTGCGCGGCCGGCACGCCCGATCGCCGGCTCAGGCACGGGTTTGGCCGCCAGCCTGGCTTCCGCCGGGTGAACATCCCCTCCCTGCCGTACCGCCCCTGTCGCGGCTCCTCCAAGACAAGCAAGGGTTACGCATGACCATCCGCACGATCCTCGTCGATGACGAAAAGCTGGCGATCCAGGGGCTGCAACTGCGCCTGGAGGCCTTTCCCGACGTGGAAGTGATCGACACCTGCTCCAACGGCCGCGAGGCGATCCGCAAGATCAAGACCGAGAAGCCGGACCTGGTGTTCTGCGACATCCAGATGCCCGGCTTCGACGGGTTCAGCGTCGTCCAGGGCGTGATGGAGATCGACCCGCCGCTGTTCGTGTTCGTGACCGCCTATTCCGAACACGCGATCCGGGCGTTCGAGGCCAACGCGGTCGATTACCTGCTGAAGCCGGTGGAGGAAGACCGCCTGGCCGACGCCCTGGACCGCGCGCGCACCCGCCTGGCCGAAAAGCGCGGGCTGGAAGAGGCCGAGAAGCTCAAGAACGTGCTTGCCGAAGTCGCGCCCGATGCGATGCCGGACATGCCCGAGGAAACCGAGCCGACGGCGGGCCGGTTCGAGAAGCTGATCAACATCAAGGATCGCGGCCAGATCTTCCGCGTCGATGTCGATACGATCGAACGGATCGAGGCGGCGGGCGACTACATGTGCATCTACACCGGCGACAATTCGCTGATCCTGCGCGAAACGATGAAGGATCTCGAACGCCGGCTGGACCCGCGCGTGTTCCAGCGCGTCCACCGCTCCAAGATCGTCAATCTCGATCAGGTCCGGCAGGTCCGCCCGCACACCAACGGCGAATGCTTCCTGGTGCTCGAAAGCGGCGCGGAAGTGAAGGTCAGCCGGTCCTACCGCAACGTGGTGGCGCGCTTCGTGCATTGACCCATACCCGCGCTCGACACGGTCGCACGCAGTGGTAAGGGACAGGGCATGACAGACTTCGCCCTCCCCGGTTTCGACCTTTCCGCCTTCGTTTCCGCCACGCTGGACGAGGATTTCGGCGTCGGCCTGCCCGATGGCGGGCATGACGTAACCAGCGAAAGCGTGATCCCGGCCACGGCGCGCTTTGCAGGCGTGATGGAAAGCCGTGATGCCATCACCGTGTGCGGCCTGCCGATCGCCGCCGCGTTCTTCCGCGCGCTCGATCCGGCGATGGCGGTGGAGATCCTGGTCGAGGAAGGCGCGCGCGTCGCGCCCGGCAGCGCGCTGATGCGGCTGGAAGGCAACGCCCGGGCGATGCTGACGGCGGAGCGCAGCGCGCTCAACACCGTGCAGCACTTGTCCGGCGTCGCCACGCTGACGCGGACGTATGTGGACGCGATGGGCGATACCCGCGCCGTGCTGCTCGATACGCGCAAGACCATCCCCGGCCTGCGGCACCTCGAAAAATACGCGGTGCGCTGCGGCGGGGGGAGCAACCACCGCATGGGCCTGTGGGACGCGGCGATGATCAAGGACAACCACGTCCTCGTCGCCGGCGGCGTGGGCGAAGCGGTGCGCCGCGCGCTCGCCGCCGGGGTGAAGGACGTGATCTGCGAGGTCGACCGCCTCGACCAGATCGCCCCCGCGCTCGATGCCGGCGCCACCCGCCTGCTGTTGGACAACATGGGGCCGGACCTGCTGCGCGAAGCCGTGGCGCTGGTGGACGGGCGCGTGCCCACCGAAGCATCGGGCGGCGTCCGGCTCGATACCATCGCCGCCATCGCCGCTTCGGGCGTGGATTACGTGTCGGTCGGCCGCCTGACGCAGAGCGCGCCGGCGGCGGACATCGGCCTCGATTTCACGCAGCTGGACTGACCCGGTGATCGTGCCGCGCCACCCCGCCCTGCTGGTATCGCTGCTGGTCACTTTTACCGCCGCGCCCGCGTTCGCGCAGGCCGGCCAGTGCAGCGTGCCGGCGCAAGTGGACGTGCCGCCGATACCTACACCCGATGCGCCAGCCAATGTCGTGCCCGTCACCGGCTATTCGCTGGCGCTGAGCTGGTCGCCCGAATTCTGCCGCACCCGCCAGTCCGATTTGCGCCATGCGATGCAGTGCGGGCGTGGGAACGGGTCACTGGCCCGGTTCGGCTTCGTGCTGCATGGCCTGTGGCCGGAAGGCGATGGCGCCACGCCGCCGCAGTGGTGCAGCGCCCGGCCCGCGCCGCTTTCCGCGCAGACCGTCCGCCGCAACCTGTGCATGACGCCCTCGCCCAATCTGCTGGCGCACGAATGGGCCAAGCACGGCACCTGCGCCTGGCCAGACCCCGACGCCTATTACGCCAGCGCCCAGCGGCTCTATGGCGCGGTGCGCTTTCCCGACATGGCGGCGCTCTCGCGCCGGGGCGGCCTCAACGCCGGTGACCTGCGCAGCGCGCTGGCCGCCCGCTCCCCGGGCCTGTTTCCGCAGGCGATCCGGGTGGAGGCGAATCGGGCGGGCTGGCTGCAGGAAGTGCGCATCTGCTATTCGCGCGTGCTGCGCCCCGTCCGCTGCCGCGATGTCGGCCTGCCCGACGGCGCTCCCCTGAAAATCTGGCGCGGCGGCAGCTAGCGCCGCTCTCGGAAGAACGCCCGCAGCAGGTCGGCCGCTTCGCTTTCCCCCATGCCCGAATAGACCTCCGGCCGGTGCAGGCAGCCGGGTTGGTCGAATACGCGCGCGCCATGTTCCACCGCGCCGCCCTTGGGATCGGGCGCGGCGTAATAGACCCGGTCGATTCGCGCGTGAACGATGGCGCCCGCGCACATCGCGCAGGGTTCCAGCGTGACCCACAGGTCGCAGCCATCGAGCCGTTCGCGGCCCAGCACGCGCGCCGCTTCGCGAATCGCCAGCACTTCGGCATGGGCGGTGGGATCGTGCAGCGTGCGCGGAGCGTTGTGCGCGGCGGCGATAACCGCGCCATCGCGCACGACCACCGCGCCAATCGGCACCTCGCCCGCGTCGCGCGCGCGCAGGGCGGCGTCCAGCGCCTCGCGCATCGGTGGAGGGAGCGGCCAGCGGGTCATCCCGGCGGCGCTAACCCGGCCCGACACGCCGCGCAAATCGAATCGCCGTGCGAATCCTTGACTTCGCGCCGCAAATGGATAATTGCCGCGCCTTCCCGATAGACATATCGACTTTTGAAGCGAGTTTTATCCATGTCGCGTATCTGCGAACTGACCGGCAAGGGCCGCCAGATCGGCCACAATGTCAGCCACGCCAACAACAAGACCAAGCGCGTGTTCCTGCCCAACCTGCAGAACGTGACGCTGATGAGCGAGAAGCTGGACCGCAGCTTCAAGTTCCGCGTCTCGACGCACGGTCTGCGTTCGGTGGAGCACAACGGCGGCCTCGACAACTGGCTGCTGAAGCAGGCCGACGCCAAGCTGAGCCCCCGCGCTCTCAAGGTGAAGCGCGAGCTGGTCAAGGCCGTCGCCGCCTGATCACGGCTGCCCGCAAGGGCAATCCGCCGATGCTTCCGTCTCGAGCCGGGCTTTTGCCCGGCTCTTGTCGTGTCCGGCTTCCCTCACAAATCCGATAGGCGCTGGCCGGGCCGCAGCCGCAGCTTGAGCAGCAGCGTGCGCTGCGCCCAGACCATCAGGTTGCTGTCAGCGATCAGCCAGACCGTCACCGCGCCATCGGCATCGCGCGTCACGGTCATCCCTTCGTAGTTCTCGCGCAGGCGCGGATCGGTGATTCGCGCCAGTTCGCGCGTCGGCAGCACGCCACCGGGACGAATCGCGGCGGGATCGGCGATCGAGATTGTCGTGCGGAAGCCCGCCAGCGTCAGCTTGCGCCCCAGCACCAGCAGGCGGCCATCGGGCAACAGTGCCAGTTCGGTGGGCCGGAAGCCCTCGGGCATCTCCACCTCGAACAGAGCAGGCATTTCGCCGGGTCGGGGCATGCCCGGATAGAGCAGCGCCGGATGCAGCCGCCGGTCGAACCAGCGCGCATAAAGCTCCCCGATCACCACCACGCGCCCATCGGCAAGCCGCGCCATCGCTTCCGGCCCCTGATTCCCGTTCCACCGGTCCAGCACCGGCGCGGGAATTGTCTCTCGCCACGAAAGCGTGCGGCTGAAGTGATAGTAATAGGGCGACCCTTCGTAGCCGACGAACAGGTCCTGCCGCACCGGATCGATGAACAGCGATTCGGCATCGACATCGATATAGCCGCGCCGCGAGCTGCCCTCGATCGGCCGGTACATTTCCGCCCGCCACGGGCCGGGCCGGTCGGGCGGCGTAAAATAGAGCGCGTCGTTGCGGTCGCCAAAGGCGATCAGCGTGCCATCCGCGAACTGGCCCAGCGCGGAATAATTGCCGAACAGCGCGTTGTCGCTGGCGAGCTGCCAGGCGCCGGCCAGCGCGAACGGCCCCAGCTCCCGCGCGATCCGCCCCCGGTCCTCCGCCCGCAGCGATGGCATGAGATCGGTGATCGCGATCCTTGGATCGTTGTTCGGGACCGGCGCCGGGCCACGAAGCCATGTCAGCGGCAACAGTGTGCATGCCAGCAGGACGGACGCGATCAGGGCAGGCTTGAGGAAGCGCATCGCAGCGGCGATTGCCACACCGGCCGGCGCCGCGAAAGGGACGGCAGGCCACGCCGCCGAACCATGCACAGCTTATCATGGTTAACGCGGCGATCCCATGTTCCGGCCCTGTTTTTCGAGGCGATTTCGGTCTTTGCGAACTCGGAGCGTGCAAAGCCCACCCCGCTGCGACTAACGCCGCCTGCGGCGGCGCAAGTCTCGCTCCCCTCCCGCTTGCGGGAGGGGTTGGGGGTGGGCCGCGCCGCGTTCAGACGCGCGCTTCAGGCCGGGCGAAATTGCAGCGCGTCGCCGTTCATGCAGTAGCGCAGGCCGGTCGGCGGCGGTCCATCCTCGAACACATGGCCGAGATGCCCGCCGCAGCGCAGGCAGTGCACTTCCGTCCGCACCGTGCCGAACGACCGGTCGACCGAGGTTCCGACGGCGCGCGGCAGGGGGCGCCAGAAGCTGGGCCAGCCCGTGCCGCTATCGAACTTGGTGGTGGAGGCGAACAGCGGGTTACCATCGGCCGCGCAGATGAACGTGCCGCGCCGGTGTTCGCCCAGCAGTGCCGAGGTGAACGGACGCTCCGTCCCTTCCTGCCGCAGGATGTAGAACTGGGCGGGCGTCAGCAGCCGGCGCCATTCGGCCTCGGTATGCTGGACCGGGAAGGTGCCCTTGGAGCGCGCCGGGGCGGCGCTGCACGCCGAGGTGACCGACATCGCCGCCGTCGCGCCCAGGAAGGTCAGGAACTGGCGACGGGCAACAGCGAAGGGGGCAGCCATGGTTCGGTTCCGCAGCTTTGGGAAAGCTCGTTCCGCCGGGGGCGCCAGAGGGGGGGCAGGGTAGGCGCGCACCCCGGCGGAACGCACGCCTTCTAACCCGCCCCAGATGAACCGCGCGTGAGCGCGATCACACTTTCACCAGCGCTCGACTTCCACTTCCATGCGGCGGAAGCCATGGACGAAGTTCGCGCGGACGCGTTCGACCGCGCCGGTGACATGAACGCGCAGGCGGCGCTTGTGCATTTCCTCCAGCAGGATGCGCAGTTGCAGTTCGGCCAGGCGCGCGCCGACGCAGCGGTGGATGCCGTAGCCGAACGCCAGGTGGCGGCGGGCATTCTCGCGCGTGACGATCAGCTTGTCCGGGTTCTCGAACACCGTCTCGTCGCGGTTGGCGGAGATGTACCACATCACCACCTTGTCACCCGCCTTCACCTCGTGCCCGAACAGTTCGGCATCGGCGGTGGCGGTGCGGCGCATATGCGCCAGCGGGGTGACGAAGCGGATGCATTCCTGCACCGCGTTGGGGATGATCGACGGGTCCTTTTCCAGGACATCGCGCTGATCGGGAAACTGGTCGAGCGCATGGACGATGCCCGACATGGTGTTGCGCGTGGTATCGTTGCCGCCCACAATCAGCAGCACCAGATTGCCCATGAACTCCTGCGGGCTCATGTGCTTCATCGCCTCGGAATGGATCATCATCGAGATCAGGTCGGGCGTCGGCTCGGCGTTGACGCGCTCCATCCACAGGCGCTGGAAGTAGTGCGCCATCTCGCGCAGGATGTCGAAGCGCATGTCTTCCATGCCCTTCGCCAGCGCGATCTCGAGATCGCCCGCCCAGTCCGACCAGAACGTCAGCAGGCGGCGGTCGTCCCACGGGAAGCCGAACAGAATCGCCAGCATGCCCGTGGTCAATTCGATCGAGACCTTGTCCACCCAGTCGAATTTCTCGCCGATCGGCAGCGTATCGAGCACGCTGGCGGTGCGCTGGCGAATCTCGGTTTCCATGCGCACCATTTCCGCGGGCGTGAACGCGGGCGCGACGGTGCGGCGCTGTCCGGTGTGTTCGGGCCGGTCCATGGCGATGAACATCGGCATCTGCCGTTCGGCGAGCTTCGCCGGATCGATGTCGGCCGGCGGATCGCCGATGGTGATGCCGCCGTGCTGCCACGACGAGGAGAACAGTTCCGGCAGCGATTCGACGTGGCTGATCGCCTTGTGCGAGACCACGTTCCAGTAATCGCCATAGGGCGTGCCGGTCACCTTGTTGACCGGGGCTTGCGCGCGCATTTCCGCGAAGATCGGCTGCCAGCGGTCCTCGGCATAGATGTCGGACCGGCTGACGTCCCAGGGGTGGGTATGCACCGGCCGTTCCAGCGGATGCTGACGCTGCCATTCGCGGTGCGCCTCCTCCACGGTGGGCGAGCGGCGGTAGGTGAACGGCGCTTCGGGCGCGAGCTGGGTAGCCATGGCAATCCTCCGTTGCGGTCCCTTGCGGACGGGACTCTGCGCAATGGTACTATCCCTGCAACCTACACTTGTGTCAATAAGCGTTCGTCACCGGCGCCTCACGCTTCGTCGCAACCCGCGCGAACAGCCTGGAAACCAGGCCGCCGCCCTTGCGCGCGCCGCCCGATTTCATCACGTTGCGCCGGAACAGCCGCGCCCCCATGCGCACGATCGCCAGCACCCACGCGCCCTGCCAGGCGAGCGCCACCAGATGCGGCCACAGCGCCGGCCCCTGCGCCGCCCGCGCCAGCATGGCGAAGGGCGAACTCAGCGGGAAGACCACCGCGCTCCATTCGATCGCGCTGCCGGGATGGGCCAGCGCGTAGCTGGCGAAGAAGAACACCATCAGCTGCATCATCGTGACGGGCATCGACAGCGTCTGCACTTCGCGCACGGTGCTGGCCATGCCGCCGATCGTCAGGAACACCGATCCCAGGAGCAGGTAGGCCATCGCGAAGCAGAGGAAGCCCAGCAGCAGGAACACCGCCCAGCCGACCGCCGGCGTCGCCAGCAGCGGCAGATGCTTCGCGCCGGTCAGCACCAGCACGCCGCCGGCCATGCCCCACACCGCGATGCCGACAAGGCTGAACGCCAGCATGGCGAACAGCTTGCCCAGGAACAACGCGTCCATCGGGATCGCCGCCGCCAGCACCTCGATGATCTTGTTGCTCTTTTCCTCCACGAGGTTGGACAGGACCATGCCCGCCAGCAGCATCGTCAGCAGGAACAGCAGCGTCTGCCCGGCCTGCGCGGTCGCGACCTGGCCGTTGCGCGTCTGGTCGGCGCTGGTGGCCACGACTTCGGCCTGCACCGCCGGGAACGTGCCCGGATGGGCTTCTCGCGCGCGGGCGGCGAAGGTGGAGACAATGCCCTGCCACATGTCCACCCGCTCGGGCGTGCCGGTCAGCACAGGGTGTTCGAGCGTGCCGGTCACCACGGCCGCGAGCCGGTCCGGCCCCTGGCGCAGCGCGGCGCGGCCATCGAAGCGCTCGCCGGGCACAAGCCGCTTCAGCTCCACGAAATCGGGCACGCCGCCGGCCATGCGATCGGCCATCGCGTTGCGCGCGGCGATCAGCGCCTGCCCCTGCACGCCTTCCATCGCCACGCCGATTTCGGGACGATCGAGATCCTTCTGCACTTGCGCGCCGATGCTGCCGGCCATCACGCCGATCACGATCGGGAACAGCGGCCCCAGCAGGAACAGCAGGAACGTCTTGGAGAAGATCACCGCGGTGAAATCGCGACGGGCGACGACGAAGGCCGCGCGCACCTTTTCTGCCATCATCGGCGGCGTTCCTCTTCCTTGTCCTGTTCCAGCGCCCGCGCGGCGGCTTCGCCGGCAATGGCGACAAAGGCATCGTGCAGGCCCGCCCGCTCGATCGACAGGCTGAGAATGCCCGCATCGCCCTCGATCAGCGCGCGCAGCAGCGGCTCGACCCCGCTGGCCGGCAGGTTGAAATACCAGAACGCGCCTTCGTGGCGCGCATCGGCGGGCAGCGCGGCGCGCCACGGCCCGTCCTGCGCGCGGGTTTCCAGCCGCACCTGCGGCGCCAGCCGGTCGCGCGCCACGTCCACCGGCCCCGCGAAGGGCACCTTGCCGCCGGCGATGATCGCCACCTGATCGCACAGGCGTTCGGCATGGGCGATGACGTGGGTGGAGAAAATCACCGTCTTGCCGCGTTCCGCCAGCCCGCGCATCATGCGTTCGAGCTTGCCCTGGTTGAGCGCGTCGAGGCCCGAAAACGGTTCGTCGAACACCACCAGATCGGGATCGTGGACGAGCGTGCCGAGCAGTTGCACCTGCTGCGCCATGCCCTTGGAGAGCTGGCGGATCTGGCGATCGGCGGCATAGCCCAGCCCGTGCGCCTCCAGCAATTCACGGCCGCGCCGGCGCCCCTCCTTCAGCGGCACGCCGCGCAGCGAGGCCAGGAACGCGATCGCCTCGGTCGCCTTCATCGCGGGATAGAGGCCGCGCTCCTCGGGCAGGTAGCCGATTCGCCGCGCGGCGTCGGTGGGATGATCACAGCCCAGCACGCGGCGATGGCCGGCGTCGGGATCGATGATGCCCAGCAGCATCCGCAGCGTGGTGGTCTTGCCCGCGCCGTTCGGCCCGAGAATGCCGTAGATCGCGCCTTTCGGCACGGAAATGTCCACGCCATCGACGGCGGTGAAGCCATCGAACCGCTTGACCAGTCCGCGCGCCTCGATCGCCAGTTCCACGCCCGAGGCGTCAACCTCATTGCCCGCCACGGGCCATTCGCCTAGCTCCATCCGCATGGGACGCGGCCTAGACGGTAAGCGATGAACGAGCGGGACAGCAAGCATGGTTAACGCCGATGCAATCCTGCTGGCGCAAAGGCTGCGCGCCGAAGCCGCCCGCATCGGCTTCGCGGCCACGGGCATCGCTCCGGCCACGGACGATCCGCTGCGCGCGCGCCGGCTGGAACAATGGCTGGCCGATGGCTGCCACGGCACGATGGAGTGGATGGAGACCCGGCTCGATCACCGGCGCGGCCCGCAGGCGCTGTGGCCGGCGGCGCGCAGCGTGATCGCGCTGGGGATGAGCTATGCCCCGGCGGCCGATCCGCTGGCGCTGGCGGACCATCCGGAGCGCGCGCGCATCTCGGTCTATGCGCAGGGCGGCGACTATCACGATACGGTGAAAAAGGCGCTGAAGGCGTTGGCGCGCTGGCTGGTGGCCGAAGCTCCCGGCGCGGAAGTGAAAGTCTTCGTCGATACCGCGCCGGTGATGGAAAAGCCGCTGGGCCAGGCCGCCGGCATCGGCTGGCAGGGCAAGCACACCAACCTCGTCAGCCGTCGCCATGGTTCGTGGCTGTTCCTGGGCGCGATCTACACCACGCTGGACCTGCCGACTGATGCGCCGCACGCCGACCGCTGCGGATCGTGCCGTGCCTGCCAGGACGCCTGCCCGACGCAAGCCTTCCCCGCGCCCTACCGGCTCGATGCGCGGCGCTGCGTGTCCTACCTGACGATCGAGCACAAGGGGCCGATCCCGCACGATCTGCGCGCAGGCATCGGCAACCGCATCTACGGCTGCGACGATTGCCTGGCCGTCTGCCCGTGGAACAGCTTCGCGCAGGCCGCGTCGGCCAACCGCGCGTTTCTGCCGCGCGCCGAGCTGGCCGCGCCGCGCCTCGCCGATCTGCTGGCGCTGGACGATGCGGGATTCCGCCGCCTGTTCGCGGGATCGCCGATCAAGCGGATCGGGCGCGACCGCTTCGTGCGCAATTGCCTGATCGCGGCGGGCAACAGCGGCGACGTGGCCCTGTTCGGCCCGGTGGCCGCGCTGGTCAACGATCCCGACCCGGTGGTGGCCGAGGCGGCGAGCTGGGCGCTCGACCGCCTCGTGTCGGTTATGCCAGTTCCTTGAGCGGCGTACCGGCGTCCGCGAGCCGTTCGGGCGCGATTTCGGCGCGGGCTTCCACCAGCTTGCGGCCCTGGACGTAGTCCTTGACCATGTTCACGCAATCGAGCGCGACGATGCGGCCCTGCTTGAGGTAGATCACCGAGAAGCTGCGCGTTGCCGGATCGCCACGCAGCACGGTGGCGTCGTGCCCGGCGGAGAGGCCGACGGTCTGGAGCCGCAGGTCGTACTGGTTCGACCAGAACCACGGCGTCGCCTTGTAAGGTTGCGGATCGCCGAGGATCGACTTCACCGCCGTCGTCGCCATGTCGTTGGCGTTCTGCACGGATTCGAGGCGGATCACCGCGCCTTCCGCGAAACCGTTGGCGTGGGCCGCGCAATCGCCGATCGCATAGACATCGGGCAGCGAGGTGCGGCAGAATTCGTCCACGTCCACACCGTTGCCGCCGGCCGCGCCCGCCGCCAGCAGCGGACCGACCGAGGGGATGATGCCGATGCCGACGATGACGAGGTCCGCCGGCAGCACGCTGCCATCAGCCAGCTTCACGCCGGTCACCTTGGTCCCGTCGCCTTCCAGGCAATCGACAGCCACGCCCGTGCGCAGATCCACACCGTGCGCGCGGTGTTCGTTCTGGTAGAATTCCGAAAGCGCCTCGCCCGCCACGCGCGCCAGCACGCGCGACAGCGCTTCCAGCAGCGTGACATGGCAATCGAGCTTGGTCAGCACCGCCGCCGCTTCCAGCCCGATATAGCCGCCGCCGATCACCACCGCGCGGCGCGCGCCGGCATCGAGTTCGCCCATCAGCCGGTCCACGTCCTCGCGCGTGCGGACCGCGTGGACGCCCGCCAGATCGGCGCCAGTGCACGACAGCCGGCGCGGATCGCCGCCGGCGGCCCAGATCAGCGTGCCGTAGCCGACCTTGCCCCCATCGCCGAGCGTGAGGACTTTCGCGGCGGGATCGACCGCCGTCACTTCGTGGCCCAGCATCAGCGTGACGGCCTTGTCGTCCCAGAACTGCGCCGGCCGGATGTAGAGGCGTTCGAAGGTCTTTTCGCGGGCGAGGTATTCCTTGGACAGCGGCGGACGCTCGTAGGGCGGCTCGGGCTCGCGCCCGATCATCAGGATCGTGCCTTCGAACCCGTGCTGGCGCAGCGCGATCGCGGCCTGCGCCCCGCCATGACCCGCACCCACAATGACGACGTCTGCCTGATCCATCCGAATCCTCCCGGTTGTCCGGGGGGATTTGGCGAAAAGACCGACCGCGTCAACCACTCCGGCGCAAACTTGGCCCCATTTGCGCAGTCTTCGTCGCAGTCTCCCTTCTCACGCCTATCGCGCGAGCAGCCCGCGTGCCTGCCCCGCGATCTGCGCCAGCATGGCCGCGCCGACCAGCGGAGCGGCCTGCGCACGGGCGACGAGCGCCCGGAAACTGGCAACCGGCGCGGCATTGCGCCCGGCCCATTCGGCAACCGCTGTCCCCGGTGCGGCAGCCCCCGCGCGCGCCAGGAAATCGAGGCGCATCTGCTGGAAATCGCGCGCCAGTCCGGCGGCGAGCAGGCGCTCCCACGGATCGGACGGATTGAGCCGGCTGGCCGCCTGCTGCGCCCAGTCCAGCCCCAGCCGTTCGCCCAGATCGGTGAAGGCGCGGGTCAGCGCGGCCGCGTCGATCCCGCTGTCCGCCGCCAGTTCGGCAAGCCCGATCCCGCCGTCCATGTCGGCCAGAAAGCGCACGCGCTCGGCCACGTCGGCGGGCGCGCCCGCCTCGGCCAGTTCCGCCGCGATGCGCAGCGATTGCGCGCGCGCCTCGGCATGGAGCAGATCGGCGATATCGCGCGTCAGGGCTTCGACCCCGCCCGCAAGCCGCGCCACCAGCACGCCGGGCCGTTCCTCGCCCTTGCCCGCGCGCAGCAGGTCGGCGACATGGCCGCGCAGCGCGCGCGCCACGCGTTCGAACAGCATCAGCCGCACGTCTTCCGCCATCGGCGCGCTATCCAGCTGTGCCCAAGTCGCGGGCAGGTCGAGCAGACGTTCGGCGGCGACGAAAGCCGCGGCCACCTGCGCCAGCGTGACGCCTTCCTCCTCGACCAGCTCGAACGGATTGACCGGACCCAGCCGGTTGACCAACCGGTTGGCCAGCTTGGTGGCGATGATCTCGCGCCGCAGGCGGTGGCCGGTGATGTCCTCGCGGAAGCGCTCGCGCATCGGCGTGGGGAACGCGGCGAGAAGCTGGTCCTCAAGCGCCGGGTCATCGACCACAGTGCTTTCCTCCAGCGCGCGCTGGAGCACGAGCTTGGTGCTGGACAGCAGCACGGCGAGCTCGGGCCGGGTCAGCCCCTGCCCGCCGGTGGCGCGCCGCGCGAAGTCCTCGGCGCTGGCCAGCCCTTCGGTCTTGCGGTCCAGGTCGCCGGCTTCCTCCAGCACGTCCATCAGCCGCGCGAACGAAGGCACGGCCGACGCGCCTGCGCGCTGTGCGATCGAGAGCGCCAGCGCCTGCAGGCGGTTGTCCTCCAGCACCAGATGCGCGACCTCGTCGGTCATCGAGGAGAGCAGCGCAACGCGCTCCTCCTCGGTCAGCCGCGCGGCGCGCTTGGCGGAGGCCAGCGCGATCTTGATGTTGACCTCGTTGTCCGAACAATCGACGCCGGCCGAATTGTCGATGAAGTCGGTATTGATGCGGCCACCCTGAAGCGCGAACTCGATGCGCCCGGCCTGCGTGGTGCCCAGGTTGGCGCCTTCGCCCACCACCTTCACGCGCAAGTCCGCGCCGTTCACCCGCAACGCGTCGTTGGCGTGATCGCCCACGTCGGCGTTGTTTTCGGTCGCCGCCTTCACATAGGTGCCGATGCCGCCGAACCACAGCAGATCGGCCGGCGCCTTGAGAATCGCGGCGATCAGCGCCTCGGGATCGAGTTCCTCGGCCTCCACGCCCAGCGCCGCGCGCACCTGGGGCGAAAGCGGGATCGCCTTCATCGTGCGCGGGAACACGCCACCGCCTTCGGAGATCAACGCGGAGTCATAGTCCGCCCAGCTCGACCGGGGCAGCGCGAACAGGCGCGACCGCTCGGCCCAGCTTGCCGCGGGATCGGGATCGGGATCGAGGAACACGTGGCGGTGGTCGAACGCGGCCACCAGCTTGAGCGCCTTCGACAGCAGCATGCCGTTGCCGAACACGTCACCCGACATGTCGCCGCAGCCGACCACGCGGACCGGATCGGCCTGCACGTCCACGCCCATTTCCAGGAAATGGCGCTGCACCGAAAGCCACGCCCCGCGCGCGGTGATGCCCATCGCCTTGTGGTCATAACCCTTGGAGCCGCCGCTGGCGAAGGCATCGTCGAGCCAGAAGTCCTTCGATTCGGCGATGGCGTTGGCGACGTCGGAGAACGTGGCCGTGCCCTTGTCCGCCGCGACCACGAAGTACGGGTCTTCGCCGTCAAGGATCACCACGCCCTTGGGGTGGACCACCTTGCCGCCGACGATGTTGTCGGTGAGCGAGAGCAGCGTGCGGATGAACACCTGGTAGCTGGCCTTGCCTTCGGCCAGCCAGCCATCGCGATCGCGCGCGGGATCGGGCAACTGCTTGGGATAGAACCCGCCCTTGGCGCCGGTCGGCACGATCACCGCGTTCTTCACGCGCTGCGCCTTCATCAGCCCCAGGATTTCAGTGCGGAAATCGTCGCGCCGGTCGGACCAGCGCAGGCCGCCGCGCGCCACCGGCCCGGCGCGCAAGTGAATGCCTTCCACGCGCGGGCTGTACACGAAGATTTCGCGCCATGGCACGGGCCGGGGCAGGCCCGGCACCAGCGCCGAATCGAGCTTGAACGCCAGCGCCTCGGTGGCCGCCGGGGCGAACGCGTTGGTCCGCAGCATGGCATCGACCAGCGCGCGGAACTGGCGCAGCAGGCGATCGTCATTGATCGCGGCCACGCCGGCCAGGCCGGTGCGGATGCGCTCGGCCGCCGCATCCGCCGCCGCCGCGCGATCGCCGGCAAAGGCGGGATCGTGCCGCGCGACGAACGCCGCGATTAGCCCGTGCGTCACGTCGGGCGCGTTCTTCAGCGCATCGACCACGGTGGCGATGCCGAAGGTCATGCCGCCCTGCCGCAGATAGCGGAACCAGGCGCGCAGCCAGTTCGCCTCGCGCGCGGACAGCCCGGTGGCGACGATCAGCCGGTTGAACGCATCGTCCTCGGCCGCGCCGTTGAGCACGGCCGCCAGCGACGTCTCGATGGCCTCGGCCCGCTCCAGCAGCGCCTCGGGCGTCACGTCCGCCGGGTGCGCGACCAGGAAATCGTGGATGTAGCCCAGCCGGCCCTTGTCGAGCGGGGTCGGCACTTCCTCCAGCACGCGGAATCCGAAGTTCTCCAGCACCGGCACCGCATCCGACAGGATGATCGCGCCCTCGCGCTGGTAAAGCTTGAGCCGCACCCCGCTTTCGCCCGGCTGGCGATAGAGGCGCGCGGCGCGGCGCGGCGCGTTCTCGCCGCCCAGCGTGCGCAGCACGCGGATGTCGCGCGCCGCCTCGCCCGCGCCATAGGCGCCGCGATAGCCGACCGGAAAGGCATCGGCGAAGCGGGCGGCGATGGCCGCGGCGCGCGATGGCTCCTCGCCCTTGGCCAGCTCGGCCTCGACCGCGCCTTCCCACCCGCGCACCAGCGCCTGCACCGCGGCATCGAGCGCGGCCTCGTCGGGATCGGCATCGCCATCGCGGATGTCGAGCACGAAACGGATCAGCGCGAGCGTGCTGCCCTCGACCTGCAGGCTCCAGTCCAGCACTTGCGCGCCGGCGGCCGCTTCCAGCAGATCCTGCACCTGCATCCGCATCGCGGTCGACTGCGCATCGCGCGGCAGCCACACGAAGGCGTAGAGGTGGCGGGCCAGCGGCGCGCGAACCAGCGCGAGACGCGGACGCGGCCGATCGACCAGGCTCATCATCGCGGTGGCGATGCGTTCGATGTCGGTATCGGAAAAGCTGATGAGCAGGTCGTGCGGCAGCGCCGTCAGCGCATGGACCAGCGACTTGCCGGCATGGCCGCTGGGATCGAAGCCGAATTTCTCGGTCAGCGCGGCCAGCTGGCTGCGCATCCGGGGCACGCGATCGGGCGGAGTCGCCAGCGCGGCGCTGGTCCAGACGCCGGCATGGATCGACAGCGCGACAACCCTGCCGTCCTCGACCTCCGGCACGATGAACAAGTCCAGCGGCACGCGGCGGTGCACGTTGGCGATGCGGTTGGCCTTGACCACGAGCGGCGCGCGCACCGCGTCCTCGTCCTTGCGGCCCGCGCGATCGAACCACGCAAAGGCGCGGTCATAGGAAGCGTCCGCCAGCAGCTTGGCGGCGCTGGCGCGGCAGATGCCGAGCGGCGCGGTCTGGCTGCCATCGCGATGGCGCACGACATGCCCAAGCTGGGTCAGCATCCCGTCGGCCAGCCAGCGAAGCAGCGCCGCGCCTTCCTGATCGGGCAGCCCGCGCGCATCGCGCTGCATCGCCGCCTGCATCAGCGGCCAGTCGGCCACGGCGGCGTGGACATCGGCCAGCGTCGCCTTCAGCGCTTCGGCCAGTTCGCGGCGCTGGCGCGCGTCGGCGCGTTCGGTTTCCAGGTAGATCACCGATTCGCGCCGTTCGCCCACCGCCTCGCCTTCGGGCAGTGCCAACAGCGTGCCCTCGGGATCGCGGCGCACCGCAACGACGGGATGGACCAGCCGGTCGATCGTCAACCCCTGCGCGGTGATCGTCGCGCTGATCGAATCGACCAGGAACGGCATGTCATCGTTGATCACGGCAATCCGCAGGTGGCGCTCGCCCGATGCGCCGCCGACGCTTTCGATGGCGACTGCCGGTTCGGCGCCGGGCCGCCGGCTGGCCGTCGCCAGCGTGAAACGGACCGCTTCCGCCAGACGCGCGCCGTCGAAATCGCCGATCTCGCCGGGGAGCAGCGAAGCCATGAAGCGGGCGGCCAGCGCGCTTTCAAGCGGGCCGCCGGTCGCGGCGGAAGGAGAAGAAGCGTCAGGGGCGGACTTGGTGGCCATTGCTGTCATCCCGCGAGTGGCGGCGTCTGATAATGTTGCCGCATTATAATTTTATATCCGTTCGTTGAACGAATAATACCAATGCTACTCCGGCCAACGCCGCAGGGCAAGGCTGATGGTTTCGCTTGATACCGGTCAGGCCGGTTCTGCCAAACTTTCGGCCGCCTGCATCGTCAGCTCGAGCGAGCGGCGGCGCAAGGCCGGATCGAAGGTGGAGCCGGACACGATCAGTTCGTCTGCCCGCGTCCGCCGCTGGAACGCGGCCAGCCTCTCGCGCACGGTGGCGACACTGCCGATCGCGCTGACCTGCCGCATGTGCTCCAGCATGGCGAGCGCGGGGGCAGGCAGCGTATCGCGGTAGCCGGGCACGGGCGGCGGCAGCTTGCCCGGATTGCCGCTGCGCAGCCGCACGAACGACTGGTCCATGGAGGATGCCAGCAACGCGGCCTCCTCGTCGGTATCGGCGGCGATCGCGTTGATCGCGGCCATGACATACGGCTTGTCGAGCGCTTCGGACGGCTGGAAGCGATCGCGATAGAGCGACAAGGCCGCGTCGAGATGGTCGGGCGCGAAGTGCGAGGCGAAGGCATAGGGCAGCCCCAGCGCCGCCGCGAGCTGCGCGCCGAACAGGCTGGACCCCAGAATCCACAGGTGCGGCTTTGCGCCTGCGCCCGGCGTCGCCTGCAAGGGCACCTGGCGATCGCCGGCGAACTGGGCCTGCAGTTCCACCACGTCCTGCGGGAAGTCCTCCGCCGCGCGGTTCACTTCCTTGCGCAAGGCGCGCACGATGCGCTGGTCCGCCCCCGGCGCGCGCCCCAGGCCAAGATCGATCCGCCCCGGATAGAGCGCATCCAGCGTGCCGAACTGTTCGGCGATCACCAGCGGGTTGTGGTTGGGCAGCATGATCCCGCCCGCGCCCAGCCGGATCGTGGAGGTATAGTGGCCCACATGGGCAAGCGTGACCGCCACGGCCGCGCCGGCGATCCCTTCCATGCCGTGGTGTTCGGCCACCCAGTAGCGCTGGTAACCGCAGCGCTCGGCCACTTGCGCGAGCAGCGCCGCCTCGGCGAGCGCCTGGCCTACCGTTCCGCCCTCGACCACGGGCACGAGATCGAGGACGGACAGTTTCATGACGGTTTCTTCTCCGGCTGCGTCGCCCCGGAAGAGGGGCTGGCGGAAGGCGTGGCCCCTGATGTGGGCGCTGGCCCCAGTTGTTCAAGGTAACTTTTGGCCGTCTTCGCCTCGTCGCTGTCGGGCGCGGTCCGCACCACCGATTCCCAGCTCTTGCGCGCGGCCTCGTCGCGGCCATCCAGAACCGCGATCACGCCGGCCTCCAGCCCGATCGCCGGATCGGTCGCGTCGAGATGCGCCGCCACCTCGATATCGCGCTGCGCGCGCGGCATGTCCTTGTTGCGGCGGGCAAGCGTGGCGGACAGCAGCCAGCCCTCGGCCAGATCGGGGGAGAGCCGGTGCGCCTCGTCCAGCGCGGTCGCCGCTTCGGCCGGGCGGTCGAGCGCCACCAGCGCCCGCGCGCGATCGGTCTGGATGTCGCCCAGCGCGGCGTTGTCGGCATAGCCGCGCACCGCCACCGCCTTGTCCAGCCACACCAGCGCGCGATCGGGATGCCCGCCCGCCAGCGCCGCGTTGCCGGCCATCGCCATCAGCGGCACCGCCGCCACTTCCTGCAGCATGGGAACGCCGGCGATGGCATCGGCGAAGGCCTGCTCCGCTTCGTCGAACTGTCCCTGCTGGGTCAGGACGATGCCAAGGCACTGGTTGGCGCGCACGCGCTGTTCGGGCTTCTGCCCTTCCGCCAGCCAGCCGCGCGCCTCGGCCAGCCCCATCGCCGGATCGTGCAGCGCCTTGGCAAGGCACACTGCAAGCCGGTCTGGCGCGCGCGGCTGCGGCGGGCTGGCGGGCGCGGGCGAAGGCGCGGGATCGGCGGGGCGGTGACGGCGGGGAATCGGCAAGGCGGCGCCTTCCTGGGGCGAGGGGTTGGGGCCGATCTGCATCAGCGCGGCGACCGGCATAGGAAACCCGGCAGAAGCGGGAACAATCTGCGGAGTGAGCATCAGGATCGGCAGGACCAGCATCGCGCTTCCTTCAGGGGGCTTCCGCCACGCCCGCCCCCAACGCCGACAGCGTATCCAGCAGGATCGCGATATCGGCGGGGCGCGACAGGCGGTGGTCTCCGTCCTTGATAAGATGCACCTGCACGTCGGCTGAACGCAAGGCCGCCGCCAGCTTCAGCGAAAGCTCCCACGGCACGTCGGGATCGCGCTGACCGTGCAGCAGGCGCACCGCACCGTCGAAAGCGATGGGGCCGTCCAGCATCCGCCGCGCCTGCCCGTCGGCCCAGAACGCGGGATGGGTCGGCGTGGGTTCGGGGCCATAGGGATTGTCCTCGAACACCGGCCGCCCCGCCGCCAGTTCCGCCTTCTGCGCGGCATCGTATCCCCAGTCGGTGAAGTCCGGCGCGGCGGCGATGCCGATCAGCGCCTCGACCATGCCGGGCAGCGCCTGGGCCACCAGCAGCATCAGCCAACCGCCCATGCTGGACCCGATCACCACGGCGCGGCCGATCGCGTGCGCGCGGATCAGCGCCACCACCTCGTCCCGCCAGCGCGACAGCGTGCCATCGGCGAAATCGCCTTCGCTTTCCCCGCAACCCGAATAGTCGAGCAGCAGGCAGGCCCGCCCCGCCCCGCGCGCCCAAGCCAGCACCGCCTGCGCCTTGCCGCCGGCCATGTCCGACATATAGCCCGGCAGGAACACCAGCGCCGGCTCGGCACCGGGCAGGAAGCGACAGGCGATGCGGCGGCCTTCCGGGCCATCGACCCTGGCGAGCGGAGCGGTATCCTCGGTCATCGGCGGCAGGGTTAGCCGGAAAGGTCCCACAACGCCATCTTAACCCGGCCCTGCTAGCGCCGGATCATGACCGAATCCCGGACCATCGCGCTGCGGCGCTTCGCGGAAAGCCGCGCGGCGCTGGTGCTGCTCCTCGCGCTGTTCCTGGTGCCGCGCGCGCTGCTGATCCTGCTGGCGGTGGAGCCGACATCGGACGCGGCCTGGTACTATTCGCGCGCCGACATGCTGGCGCGCGGACTCGGCTACCTCGGCGATCACGGCGAACCGACCGCCTACTGGCCGGTGGGCTGGCCGCTGACGCTGTCGCTGGCGTTCCGCGCGTTCGGCACCTCGATCTGGACGGTCGGCCTGTTCAATCTCGCCTGCGCCGCCGCCACCGCCTGGCTCACGCTCGACCTTGGCCGTCGCCTTTCGGGTTCGGAGCTGGCGGGCCGCGCCGCGCTGCTGCTGCTGGCTCTCTACCCAAACAGCGCGTTCTACGTGCCGCTGGCGCTCACCGAGGTGTTCTACACCATGCTGCTGCTCGCGGGATGCCGCCTGCTGATCGCGCGGACGCCGCTGGCGCTGATCGCGGCGGGGCTGGTGTTCGGCGTGGCGACGCTGGTCAAGGCGCAGACGCTGGTGGTCGTGCCGCTGGTCTTCGCCATCGCGCTGGGACGCGCGCCGGGCTTCTGGAAGCGCCTGCCCGCCGCTATGGCCCAGGCCGCGCTGGTTATCGCGCTGGCCGCCGCCGTGGTCGCGCCGTGGACGGTGCGCAACCACCGCGTGCTGGGCGAATGGGTGGCGATCTCCACCAACGGCGGCATCACCCTGCTGACCGGCAACAACGATAGCGCGCGCGGCGGGTTCACGCCCGAAGACCCGGTGGTGAAGGCGCTCGACGCGCGCACCGACCTGTCCGAAACCGCCTATGACGCCGAAGCCAAACGGCTGGGCGTGGCATGGATCAAGGCCCATCCCGGCGCCTTCGTCACGCTGATGCCGCGCAAGCTGGCAAAGCTGTGGGGGCCGGACGGCGAAGGGCTGTGGGCCTACGAGACCGGATCGAAGGCCTGGGCGCGCGCGCCGTTGGCCTTCCTCGCGCTCAGGGCCATCAACCAGCTGTGGTAATTCGCCCTGCTCGGCCTGTTCGCCGCCGCCGCCGTGATCGAGCTGCGCCGGCGCGCGCGCGCCGGGCTGCGCCCGATCGACTGGTGGGTGCTGCCCTATGGCATCGCGCTCTATCCCAGCGCGATCGCCATGGTGTTCTCGGGGCAATCGCGCTTCCACTATCCTGTGATGCCGTTCGTCTGCGTCACCGCCGGGTGGCTGCTGGCCCGCTGGTTTGAGCGCCGCGCCAATCCGCCCGCCGTCAATTCCGCGCATGACTTTGCGCCCGCGGCCCGCTAAGAAGCGGCGCATGACGACGCTTCGCGCCATCACCACGACTACCACCACCCCGGGCAACCGGGGGCGGTTTCGCCTGCGCGCCTGACGCCGCAGCGATGCCGCCGCCCGGTTCGGGCGGATGGCGTCTCCTCCCGGACCGGCCTAAAGTTCCTGACGCCGCCCCTTCCGGCGCGCGCGGCCTTGTGCCAAAGCGCCAGACGCTGACAGCCAGAGAGTGCCCATGTCCGAGCTTCTGAAGATCACCCTGCCCGACGGTTCCGTGCGCGAAGTGGCGCCGGGCACCACCCCGGCGGACATCGCCGCCGCGATCGGGCCGGGCCTTGCCAAGGCGGCCCTCGCCGCGCGCGTCGATGGCGAGCTGCGCGACATCACGCGCCCGCTGGAAGCCGACGCGCAGCTCGCGCTCGTCACCGCGAGGGACGAGGCGGACGCGCTCGAACTGGTCCGGCACGATTACGCGCACCTGCTGGCGGAAGCGGTGCAGGCGCTGTTCCCGGGCACGCAGATCACCTTCGGCCCGGCGACCGACGACGGTTTCTACTACGACTTCGCGCCAAAGGATCGGCCCTTCACCGAGGAGGACCTGCCCGCGATCGAGGCGAAGATGCGCGCGCTGATCGCCGCCGACAAGCCGCTGCGCCGCGAGGTGTGGAGCCGCGAACAGCTGATCAGCCGCTGGAAGCAGCAGGGCGAGACGTTCAAGGCCGAATGGGCCGCCGAGCTGCCGGGCGACGAGCCACTGACGGTCTACTGGTCGGGCGACGACTGGCTCGACATGTGCCGGGGGCCGCACCTCGCCTCCACCGGCAAGCTTGATCCGCAGGCCTTCAAGCTGACGCGCGTGTCCGGCGCCTACTGGCGCGGCGACCAGAAAAACGCGATGCTGAGCCGCATCTACGGCACCGGCTGGCTGAACAAGAAGCAGCTCGATGCCCACCTGACGCGGCTGGAGGAAGCCGCCAAGCGCGATCACCGCAAGCTGGGCGGGGAAATGGACCTGTTCCATCTCCAGCAGGAAGCGCACGGCAGCGTGTTCTGGCACCCCAAGGGCTTCCGCGTGTGGCGCGAACTTGAAGCCTACATGCGCCGCGCGATCGACGCCGCCGGCTATCGCGAGGTCAAGACCCCGCAGGTGATGGACGCGCGCCAGTGGGAGCAGTCCGGCCACTGGGGCAAGTATCGCGAAAACATGTTCGTGATCCCCGACGAGGTGCCCAACACCGAGGACGACGGCCCGGTGATCTCGGGCGAGGCCGACTGGATGGCGCTCAAGCCGATGAACTGCCCGGCGCACGTGCTGATCTTCCGCCAGGGCATCAAGTCCTACCGCGATCTGCCGCTGCGGCTCTACGAGAACGGCTGCTGCCACCGCAACGAGCCGCACGGCGCGCTCCACGGGCTGATGCGCGTGCGCCAGTTCACGCAGGACGATGCCCACATCTTCTGCCGCGAAGACCAGATCGTCGACGAAGTTCGCGCGTTCTGCGCGCTGGCCGACCGCATCTACAAGGACTTCGGCTTCACGTATGCGATCAAGCTGGCGCTGCGCCCGGAAAAGCGCTTCGGCACCGAGGCGATGTGGGACCAGGCCGAAAGCGAGCTGCGCGACGCGGTCGTGCGCGCGGGCCTCGCCACCGAGGAATACGGCTGGGAGGAACTGCCCGGCGAGGGCGCGTTCTATGCGCCCAAGCTGGAATGGCACCTGACCGACGCGATCGGCCGCACCTGGCAGGTCGGCACGATCCAGTCGGACCGCGTGCTGCCCGAACGGCTGGACGCGAGCTACATCGCCGAGGACGGCGAGAAGCACCGCCCGGTCATGCTGCACCGCGCGATCTTCGGCTCCTACGAGCGCTTCATCGGCATCCTGATCGAACATTTCGCCGGCCGCCTGCCGGCATGGCTCGCCCCGGTGCAGGCCGTGGTCGCCACGATCGTTTCGGAAGCCGACGACTATGCCCGCGATGCGCTGGCGCAGTTGCAGGCAGCCGGCATCCGCGCCGAAATCGACCTGCGCAACGAGAAGATCAACTACAAGGTGCGCGAACACTCGCTGCAGAAGGTCCCGTACCTGCTCGTCGTGGGCAAGCGCGAGGCCGAGGAAGGCACCGTCGCCATCCGCACGCTGGGCGAACAGCAGCAGAAGGTGATGCCGCTGGCGGAAGCCATCGCCCTGCTGAAGGGCGAAGCGACGCCGCCCGATTTGCGGTAGGAATGAGGCTGGTCCCGGGGGCCATCGGCCCCCGGACCGCCTTGAGCTTGGCAAGCACCATATTTGTGGACGCCGGCCCGGATGCTATACCCGCGCGATGCGGTGGATCATTCTCTGCGTTGGGCTCCTGACGGCCTGCACAGCCACACCCAAGACGGGCGATGAACTCGTGGACGCCGTCGTTGCGCGACAATTGCTTACGGCAGAAAGTCCATGCGTAGCCGTTGGCGGCCCAACGGCTATTATGAAGCCAGTAGCAGAAGCTGGCCCACCAGCCATGCTTACCGCGCAAGCCGTGAAGAACCCAGATGCCCGCCGTGCGGCCCAAGCCATCGCCATGAACTGGCGCGACATGCAAGCCGAAACAGCCAAGCTCTACGGCATTGCGCGCGGTCAGGATTGCGCGATGCATGTGAACGGACCGGCCTATTCGGAAAATTTCGCGTTCGTGTCCTACGCCTCGCCGAACGGTGAAATCGGCGCTTATGTCTTTCGCAAAACCGAGAGCCGCTGGGATGCCATCGAGCAGGTCAAGCTCGGGTATTGGTGAAACCAGACAAGGACGGGGAGCGCGAGGGGTATGCCCCTCGCACTATTTCCCCCGTTTCCTCAGGCTCTAGCCTCGAGCGTATCGTGCTCGACGCCTGTAGAGTTGTGTCGGAGGGCGGTGAGGACGGTATCGACGATCTGGGGGGCGTTGAGGCCGGCTTCGTCGTACTGTTTGTCGGGGTTGTCCTGGTCCTGGAACACGTCCGGCAGGCGCATGGTGCGGATCTTGAGGCCCGCATCGGTCAGCCCCTGGTCGCTCGCCATGGTCAGCACGTGCGCGCCGAACCCGCCGATCGCGCCTTCCTCGATCGTCACGATGACCTCGTGGCTCGCCATCAGCCGCCGGATCAGGTCCTCGTCGAGCGGCTTGGCGAAGCGCAGGTCGGCGACCGTGGTGGCAAGGCCCTTGGCTTCGAGCTGGTCCGCCGCCTTCAACGCCTCAGCGAGGCGCGTGCCCAGCGAGAGCAGAGCAACCTTGCCGTGCGGCTTGTCACCGCCGCGCACGATCCGGCCCTTGCCGATCTCCAGCCGCTCCGGAACCGCGGGCAGCGCCACGCCGGTGCCGTTGCCGCGCGGATAGCGGAACGCGATCGGACCCGTGTCATGCAGCGCGGCGGTGTGCGTCATGTGCACCAGTTCCGCCTCGTCCGCCGCCGCCATCACCACCATGTTGGGCAGCGTGGCGAGGTAGGTCACGTCGAAGCTGCCGGCATGCGTCGCCCCGTCGGCACCCACCAGACCCGCACGGTCGATCGCGAAGCGCACCGGCAGGTTCTGGATCGCCACGTCGTGCACCACCTGGTCATAGGCGCGCTGCAGGAACGTGGAATAGATCGCGCAGAACGGCCGCATCCCCTGCGCGGCAAGCCCCGCCGCGAAGGTTACCGCGTGCTGTTCGGCAATGCCGACGTCGAAGCTGCGTTCGGGGAACGCCTGCTGGAACTTGTCGAGCCCCGTGCCCGAAGGCATCGCCGCGGTGATCGCGCAGATCGCCGGATCGCGCCGCGCTTCGGCCAGCAGGGCCTGCGCGAACACGCCGGTATAGCTCGGCGGTCCCGGCGGGGCCTTGGCCTGTTCGCCGGTGACGACGTTGAACTTCTGCACCCCGTGGTACTTGTCCGCCGCCGCCTCGGCCGGGGCATAGCCCTTGCCCTTCTGCGTCACGACATGGACCAGGCACGGCCCCTCGGCCGCGTCGCGCACGTTCTCCAGCACCGGGATCAGCTGGTCCAGATTGTGCCCGTCGATCGGGCCGACGTAGTAGAACCCCAGCTCCTCGAACAGCGTACCGCCCATCGCCATGCCGCGCGCGAACTCGTCGGTCTTGCGCGCGGCCTCGTGCAGCGGGCGCGGCAGCTTGCGCGACAGCCGCTTGGCCAGCTCGCGCAGCTCCAGGAACGGGCGCGACGACACCAGCCGCGCGAGATAGGCCGAAAGCCCGCCTACCGGCGGCGCGATCGACATGTCGTTGTCGTTGAGGATCACCACCAGCCGGTTGCCGGCGGCCTGCGCGTTGTTCATCGCCTCGTAGGCCATGCCCGCCGACATCGCGCCATCGCCGATCACCGCGATGCCCTTGCCCGGCGCGCCCGACAGCTTGTTGGCCACGGCAAAGCCCAGCGCCGCCGAGATCGACGTCGACGAATGCGCCGTGCCGAACGGGTCGTATTCGCTCTCCGACCGCTTGGTGAAGCCCGAAAGGCCACCACCCTGGCGCAGCGTGCGCATCCGCTCGCGCCGGCCGGTCAGGATCTTGTGCGGATAGGCCTGGTGCCCCACGTCCCACACCAGCCGGTCACGCGGCGTGTCGAACACGTAGTGCAGCGCCACCGTCAGCTCCACCACCCCAAGGCCAGACCCCAGGTGACCGCCCGTCTGCCCCACCGCCGCGATCATCTCCGCCCGGACCTCGTCCGCCAATGCCCGCAAACGCGGCAACGGCCAGCCCCGAAAATCAACCGGCGTCTCTACTCCCTCCAGCAAGGGACGGTCTCGTTCTAACGACATCCCTGCGCCTTACACCCTTGCCCCCGGCCTGTCGATTGTGACAAGCCGGCAACGCCCGACGGAAAATACGATAAATGGCGCGGGCATGGCCGGCCGCGCCGCGCTCAAACGAACCACCGACGGGGCCAATGGGACGCGGCGATCCGCGCTGTGCGCGCGTGCCCGGCCGATCAGGAAGGGGCTTGGCCGCAATCCCCGCAGCGGCCGCGGATTTCCACCACCGGCCGCACATCGGCGAAGCCCGCATCCTGCGCCGCCTGGCGCAAGGCACCGGTCAGGCGATCGTCATCGATATGGATCGTATGCCCGCACGAATCGCAGATCAGGAAGATGCAATCGTGGCGGCAGCCGGGATGGCTGTTGGCGACATAGGCGTTGGCGCTTTCCACACGCCGGGCCAGGTTGGTGCGCACGAACAGGTCGAGGATGCGATAGACGCTGTTGGCGGCCACGCGCTTGCCCCGCCGCGCGCCCACGGTTTCGGCGATGTCATAGGCCGAGGCGGGCTTTTCCCGTTCGGCCAGCGCTTCGAACACGTCGGCGCGCATGTCGGTCCATTGTTCGCCCGAGGCGACGAGCACGTCGCGCGCGGCGCCGACCAGCGTGTCTCCGACGTGTTCGTGATGATGATGCCCCGGCATGTGCCCTAGATAGGAGCGCCATGCGCCCGGTGCAATCGCTCCGGAGCCATTGCGCCAGCCGGCCTCAGTTCACCGTGAACGAAGCTTTCCAGAACTGCGGGAACGTGCGCTTCAGCGCATCGACCTTGGGCACGTCCCAGCGGCGGATATAGCCGTGATCGGGGTTCCGCAGCATGAAGTCCTGGTGATAGGCCTCCGCCGCGTAAAACCCGCGGTTGGGCTCGATCGCGGTGACGATCGGCGCGCGCCACAGGTTCGCCCGCCGCAGCTGCGCGATATAGGCGGCGGCTACGCGCGCCTGCTCCGGGCTCTGCGGCACGATGGCGTTGCGGTACTGCGTGCCGACGTCCGGCCCCTGCCGGTTGAGCTGGGTGGGATCGCTGGCCACGCCGAAGAATATCCGCAGCAGCTCGTCATAGCGGATGCGCGCCGGATCGTAAGTGATCCGCACCGATTCCGCATGGCCGGTGCGCCCGGTGCTGACGGTTTCGTAGCGCGCGTCGCGCGCGCCGCCGCCTTCGAAGCCCGATACCACGCTGGTCACGCCCTTCACGTGGCTGAACACCGCCTCCATGCCCCAGAAGCAACCGCCGGCGAACACCGCCGTGCGCCGTCCAGGCGCCTCGCTGGCCTTCACTGCCGCCTCGGGCGTGGCGACCACGCCTTCGGCCTGCGCGGGCTGCTGGCAGGCGGCCAGAACGAGCGCAAGCGCGACGGCCAGGCCCGGTGCCCGCCGCGTCATCACCGCGCTCCGGGCGCGGGCGCGGCGGCCTGCGCCACGTCTACCGGCGCGCCCGCCTTGGCGCCTT